>CAIRGJ010000016.1 GCA_903878085.1 uncultured Hyphomicrobiales bacterium
CTGGACTCGATCACCCGGCTCGGCCGCGCTTACAACACCGTGGTGCCGTCATCCGGCAAGGTGCTCACCGGCGGCGTCGATGCCAATGCGCTGCAGCGTCCGAAGCGCTTCTTCGGCGCCGCGCGCAACATCGAAGAAGGCGGCTCGCTCACCATCATCGCCACCGCGTTGATCGATCCCGGCAGCCGCCTGGACGAAGTGATTTTCGCAGAGTTCAAGGGCACCGGCAATTCGGAGCTCATTCTCGACCGCAAGGTGGCCGACAAGCGCACCTTCCCGGCCATCGACATCACCCGCTCCGGCACCCGCAAGGAAGAGCTGCTCACCGATCCGGCCGTGCTCAAGAAGATGTACGTGCTGCGCCGCATCCTCAATCCGATGGGCACCATGGACGCCATCGACTTCCTGCTCGACAAGCTCCGCAACACCAAGAACAACGCGGAATTCTTCGAGAGCATGAATACGTAGGCGTTCGGCCGATCCGAAACGAGAATCGCCCGCACGATGCGGGCGATTTTTTTGCGTCCGCCAGTTCAACTCAGGGGCGGAAGCTGTGGTTGGAATAGCTACGCTCGGCAATCTCGCGTTCGAAGCTGTCGGTGAAGCTGCCGTCACGCCATGCGACGAGGCGGTCGATATCGCATTGCACCTGGCGTTGGCGCGAAAACATCATGTTGTCGAAAATCCTGCGCAGCAGACCGCGATGCGGGGTCACCGCGATGGCAGCGGTTGGACGGGAACGCGCGACCTTACCGAAGATGTCGAGCTGACGGGCTGCAAGGGTCATGGCCGGTCTCCAGTTATGAGGGCTGCTGATGAGCAGACCTCTTCTATCGACGACAGGATCGATTCCAGGAGTGCCGTTGACAAAGGATAAGCTCTCAGCCGATAGTTGAGAAAATCTCATGCATAAAGCCATGCCCCCGCTGTCGGCCCTGCGCGCCTTCGAGGCGGCTGCGCGTCACCTCAGCTTCACGCTGGCGGCGCGCGAACTGCACGTCACCCCGGGCGCGCTCAGCCATCAGATTCGCGGTCTCGAAGAACTGCTCGATGTAAAGTTGTTCGAGCGGCGGGTGCGGGCGATTGCTCTGACAACGGCCGGCAAGCAGCTCTATCCCGGTCTGCAGTCCGGCTTCGGCCAAATTCGCGAAGCCGTTGCAAGCCTGAACGCGGTGGGCAATTCGAAAGTGCTGGTGCTGAGCACGTCGCCGGGGCTGACGTCAAAGTGGCTGGTGCCTCGGCTCTATCGATTCAGCAACGAATTTCCCGATGTCGACGTGCGTATTTCCGCGTCGGTAAACAGAGCCAATTTCACGACCGACGGCATCGATATGGCCATTCGCTATATGACGCTTGAGCCCGCCCCGGATCGGGCCCTGGAATCCGAAAAGATCGTGGAGATTTCGCTCATTGCCGTCTGCAGTCCGCGTCTGCTGAAAAAACATGGGCCTGTTAAGAGCGCGCAGGACCTTGCCCGGTTGCCGTTGATTCACGACGAATCGCTAAACCCGCACATGGCGGCGTTCGGCTGGCGTGAATGGTTCGAAGCCGCTGGAGTGGGCTCCGTGGATTTGCGGCGGGGCCTGCGTTTCAACAGTGCCGATCACGCGCTCGACGCTGCAGGCGAAGGTGCAGGTATCTTGCTCGCATTCGATCTCCTCGCTTACGACGATCTGCGTACCGGCAGGCTGGTCGTTCCCTTCCGGCTCGCGTTGCCGTCCGGTCGCGCGTTCCATTTGGTGTGGCCGAAAGGCCGCAAGGCGAACCAAGTCGCCGAAAACTTCCGGCGTTGGATCAAAGAGGAAATTGCTGCGCTTGATTGGCGGCGCATCAAGGGACGGTGAATCGACGGCCGCCATCCGCGTGGTGATTCCGCTTCGCCCAAACTTTGCGCGCGTTTGCCGCTACAGGCGCTGTGCGTCAGCAAGGGAAAGGCCGGGCCATAGCCGTCCAAAGGACGGCGTCGCTTCGCTCGCCTATGTGCCCGGCCTTTTTCGTCGGTGGCGAGCCCCCCTGCCCGCGATGACGCGCCAGGTATAGACTTCCCCGGCCGACCCTCCCGTCAGTGGAGGGCGGCACCGGGGAGGGACACCATGAAGCTCAAGCCGCTATCGCGCCGCGATATGCTCAAGGCCGGGGTGGCTTTGGGCGCAACCACCATCTTCGCCCAACCGCTCAAAGCCGCAGCCCCGCCGCCGGTCGCGATAACGCCGGCCTTGATCGCAGCCGCGCGCAAGGAAGCCAAGGCGTCGTTCTACACCGCGCTCGAACTCAACACTTCGGAGGCGCTGGCCCGCGCCTTCGAGGCGAAATATCCCGGCATCGCCGTTCGCGTTGAGCGCTCCGGCGCCGAGCGCGTGTTCCAGCGCATTGCCCAGGAACAGGCGAGCCGCATCTATGCCGTCGACGTGGTGTGCAGCACCGATCCGTCGCACTTTATCGACTGGGACAACAGGAACTGGGTCGAGCCCTTTGTCACCGAGGACATGGCGAAGCATTTTCCGCGCGCGCAGCGCGATCCGGACGGCAAGCACGCCACGCTGTGCGCTTGGCTGGAGGTCATCGGCTACAACACGAACTTGGTGAAGCCGCAGGACGCGCCGAAAGGTTACGCCGATCTGCTCGATCCGAAATGGCAAGGCAAGATTTGCAAAGGCCACCCCGGCTACAGCGGCGCGATCCTGACCAACACTTATTTGTGGGTGCGCGAGTTCGGCTGGTCCTATCTGGAAAAAATGGCGCAGCAGAAAGTCATGCAGCTGCAATCGGCCGCCGATCCGCCGAAGAAAATCGTCATTGGCGAACGCGCCATCATGGCCGACGGCAACGATTACAGCATCGAGGTTGCCAAGGAGCAGAAGCAGCCGGTCGAGGTTGTGCATCCGGCGGAAGGCTCGCCGGTGATTCCGGTGCCGTCCGGAATCTTCAGCAACGCGCCGAACCCGAACGCGGCGCGGCTGTTTCAGAGTTTCCTGTTCAGCGTCGAGGCGCAGCAGATCTTCATCGACAAATTCGCGCATCGCTCATTTCACGCGCTGGCGAAGGAAAAGCCGGGGCGTGCGCCGCTGTCGAGCTTCAAGCTGCTGCAGGCCGATCCGAAGCTGGTGCTGGCGCAGAGCGACGAGATCAAGGCGCGCTACGCCAAGATTTTCGGGGTGTGAGCGGCCTGAATTTTCACCGCACAAACTTTGTGCGCGTTTGCCGCTAATTGATGCGACGGTTGCGGGCGAAACGAAAGAATTTTGAAACCATATTGGCGCGATTTTACCGTTGGAATCTCGCCACGAGTGGAATTGAAATGCCCCCGCCAAGCCGACGGCCGATCCCGCGTCCAGCAATGTGGATTGCGGCGCCGACCTTCGTTGTCAGCCTTGCCACGATAGCGGCTTTGCACGCCGGACTACTCGCCGCCCTGGTGATCGCCATGCTCGGCGCCATCGCCATCGGCATATTCGCCGAACGGCGGCTCGCCCGCATCATCTCATCGTTCGACCGCATCGCCCGCGGCGACCGCTACACGACGTTGCCGACATTGCTCGGCGACGGCGCCATCCAGGGCTTTGCCGGCACCGCGGAAACCGTGCGCGCCGCGCTGATCGAAGCCGACACGCTAACCGTCGATCAGCTCCGCCGCGAGACCGAAGCGCGGCTGCATCACGCCGGGCGCTTGTTCTTTACCGGCAACTTCCGCCACGCCGTCGAGGAAGTGGTCCACGCCTTCACCTCCGCCGGCGAACGCATTCGCGGCACCGCGGCCGAACTGGTGCAAAGCAACCGGCACATGGCGAACCAGGTCACCGCCGCCTCCGAGGCCGCGGCGCAGGCCGCCGCCGATGTCGCCGGCGTCGCCGCTGCGGCGCGCGACGTCGAAACGCTGGTAATGAGCTCGGCGCAGCAGGTCGACGACGCTCGCGCCGCCACCAAGCGCACCACCGCGGAGCTGTCCCGCGCCGACGCCACCATGAAGACGCTGGCCGGTGCCGCGCAGCGCATCGAAGAAGTGATCAAGCTGATCCATGCCATCGCTGGGCAGACGTCGCTCCTGGCGCTCAACGCCACCATCGAAGCGGCGCGCGCCGGCGAGTCCGGCCGCGGCTTCGCCGTCGTTGCCGCCGAGGTGAAGGAATTGTCGCGCCGCACCGCCAAGGCGACCGAGGACGTCGGCGCGCAGATCCACGGCATCCAGCAGGCGGTGAACGACACCGCGGAGGCGATTCTGGCGGTCGACCGCAGCGTCGCCGACATGGGCAGCGTCAACGAGAACATCAATGTCATCATCGAGCAGCAGGTGCTGCAGCTCGACCGCATCGGCAACGAGGCGATGAAGGTCGCCGCCAAAGTGAGCGAGGCGCTGCCCGGCATCCGCGCCGTCGTTATCGATGTCGCCACCGCGGGCGACGCGGTGCTGGCGACTGCCGAGGATCTGATCGGGCGGGCGGATTCGCTGGCGAGTTCGGTCAGCCGCTATTTCGCCGATCTGGATCACGGCTCGATCAAAGTCGGCATCCTGCATTCGCTGTCGGGCACGCTCACAGCGAGCGAGCGGCCGCTGCAGCAACTGCTCGTGTTGATGATCGAGAAGCTGAACCGGCAAGGCGGCCTGCTCGGCCGTCCGGTCGAAGCGGTCATCATGGACCCGCGTTCCGACACCGCGGCCTACGCCGACCAGGCCCGCAGCCTGCTGCGCGAGCACAAGGTCGCGGCCATCTTCGGCTGCTGGACCTCGGCCTCGCGCAAGCAGGTGCTGCCGGTGCTGGCGGAGCACAAAGGCCTGCTGTTCTATCCGAGCCAGTATGAAGGCGAGGAGCAGTCGCCGAACGTGATCTACACCGGCGCCACGCCGCGCCAGCAGGCGCTGCCGGCGGTCGATCATCTGCTGGCGTTGGGGCGGCGGCGGTTCTTCCTGGTCGGCACCGACTACGTTTATCCGCGCACCACCAACGCCATCATCCGCAATTATCTCAAGAGCCAGGGCATCGGCGACGGCGCGGTGGCCGAGATGTACACGCCGTTCGGCGAAAAGAACTGGAATGAGAAGGTCCACGAGATCCGCAAATTCGCGGGCCGCGACGGCTGCATCATCGCGACGCTCTCGGGCGACGCCAACGTGCATTTCTTCCGCGAGCGCGCGCGCCAGGGCCTCGACGCCGACGGCCTGCCGGTGATGAGCTTATCGCTTGGTGAAGCCGAGATGCCGGCGCTGTCCGAGCGCAATCTGATCGGCCACATGGTGGCCTGGACCTATCTGCACACGCTCGACACGCCGGAAAACCACGCCTTCATCGACGAATGGCGGCAGTTCACCGGCGACGCGCGGGCCACGACCAACGATCCGATGGAGGCGAGTTGGCTCGGCTTCCAGCTCTGGACCCAGAGCGTGCAGGCTGCGGGCACCACCGACGTGCAGGCGGTGCGTGCCGCGCTCGCCGGCCGCAGCATCCGCGCGCCATCGGGCTTCGACATCGTGGTCGATGCCGAGAACCAGCATCTGCACAAGCCGTCGATCATCGGCCGCATGGACGAGAAGAACGTGATTTGGCCGGTCTGGACCAGCAAGACCGTGATCGCGCCCGAGCCGTGGAGCCCGTGGCTGGCGAAGAATGCGCCGGTGCCGGCGTTGAAGAAGGCGGTCTGAACCTACCGCATCGTTTGCACCGCTTCGGCAATCTGCCCGGCATCCGTCACTGGCAGCGAACAGCGCTCGCCGACGCAGACGAAAGCCGCCCCGCTCGGCGCCGCGGCAACCTTGTCGCGTGCCGGATGGGTCACCGGCAGCGCGTTGGCGGTCGGCGCGCGCAACACGATGCGTTCGATGAACGGCAGCTTCAGCGCGGCCGCGACCAGCGCCTCGCTGTTTGCGCCGGTCACGACGATCTCGGCGCCGCGCAGCCGCAGGTCGAGCGCATTCAACAGCGCGACATGGCTGAATAGATTTTGCGCCGCCGCGGACAGGATGCTCTCAATCAAGCGGTCGGCACGGTCGCGCCATTTGTCGGCGCCCGACAGCACCGCGAGGCGCACCAGGTTTTGCGCCGCCACCGCATTGGGATTGGGCGTGGCGTCGTCGGCGGTGGCATGCGGCCGCAGCAGCAGATCGCCGGCGTCGTCGGCGCTCCAGTAATAGCCGCCGGTGTCGGGATCGGTGTAATGGGCGTCGAGCGCACGCTGCCAGATCAACGCCTGCTCGAGCAAAGCATGATCGCCGGTCGCTTCATGCAGCGCCAAGGCGGCGCGGATCATGGCGGCGAAGTCGGAGGCGAGACCGGGAAACAACAACTGCCCGCCGCGCCAGGAGTGCCCGAGCCTGTCGTCCCGCGTCATGTTGGCCGCGATGAAATCGAACGCGCGTTTCGCCATCGCGAGCCATGACGGCTCGTCGAACGCCACGCCGGCATTGACCAGGCTCGCGATCATCAGGCCGTTCCAGTCGGCCAGCACCTTGTCGTCGAGACCGGGCCGCACGCGAGAGGCGCGCGCGTCCAGCAGGATCGCGCGCAACGCGGTGAGCCGTTCCTCGTTGGCCGCGCTGCGCGGCGCCGATTGCAGGCGGTTGAGAATATTGTGACTTTCGAAATTGCCGTCGTCGCTGACGTCGTAATGCCACGCGAAAAAGCCGCCGGCCTCGGGCCCGATCAGCTCGACGATCTCGTTCTTGGACCAGACATAGAACTTGCCCTCCTCGCCTTCCGAGTCGGCATCGAGCGACGCGGCGAAAGCACCTTCCGGCGTGGTCATCTCGCGCGCGAGCCATTCGACCGTTTCGCGCGCGCGGGTTTTGAAAAGGTCATTTTGACTCCGCTGCCAGGCCAGCGCCAGCAATTCCAGCAGCAGCGCGTTGTCGTACAGCATCTTCTCGAAATGCGGCACCAGCCAGCGCTCGTCCACGGAATAGCGCGAAAAGCCGCCGCCAAGATGATCGTAGATGCCGCCCTCGCACATGCGCTCCAGAGAATGCTCGACCGTCTTGAAAAACTTCTCATCGCCGGTGCGCAAGCCCGCGCGCCACAGCATTTCGAGGATGAACGGCTGCGGGAATTTCGGCGCGCCGCGCAAGCCGCCATGCACGCCGTCGAACATGTTGCCGACCTGCTTGGCCGCGGCGTCGAGCTCCTTCAGCCCGATGGTGACCTTGCCGGCCGGCCGCGCCTTGTCGGCCAGCCGCGCCAGCAGCGCTGCGCGGTTCTGCTCGATCTTGGCCGGTTCCTCGCGGAACATGCGCGACACTTCGCGCAGAATATCCTTGAACGCCGGGCGGCCGAATTTGGACACGTTTGGAAAATAGGTGCCGCCCCACACCGGTTCGGCCGAAGGCGTCAGAAACATCGTCATCGGCCAGCCGCCCTGTTCGCCCAATAGATGCAGCGCGTTCATGTAGATCTGGTCGATGTCGGGGCGTTCCTCGCGGTCGACTTTGATGTTGACGAACAGCTCGTTCATCACCTGCGCGGTGGCGTCGTCCTCGAAGCTCTCGTGCGCCATGACGTGGCACCAATGGCACGCCGCATAGCCGACCGACAACATGATCGGGCGGTTCGAGCGCTTGGCCTCGGCCAAGGCCTCCGGCCCCCATTGCCACCAGTCCACCGGATTGTGCTGGTGCTGCAGCAGATAAGGCGAGGTCGCGGAGGCAAGGCGATTGGTATGGGTCGTGTTGTGCGTCATTGGGAATTATTAGCCTGTCATGGCCGGGCTTGTCCCGGCCATCCCGCTTAGATGGGTACCGTGCGTCCCTAAACGAGATCACCGGGACAAGCCCGGTGATGACAACATTTGACGGGTGCGCGGGTCGCGCTTAATTCTTCACCCAGGTCTCGCCGCGGCAGAACACGGCGGCAACGCAGCCCTTGAGGTTTAGTGCGTTGGCGCTCTCCAACGTAACGACGCCGGAATAAATCTTGCCGGATTCGGCGTCCAACAGATCGCCTTTCCAGACATTGTCGCCGGACTTGGCGGCGCCCTTCATGATGACGGTGCCGACTTCTTTCTTGCGGGCTTCGTCCTTGACCGAAACAATCTTGCCGCAGAGCTTGCCGCCGCAATTGTAGAAACTCACTTGTGTGCCGGTCGAAGGACGAGTCCAGGTTCCGTAAGGTTCGGCGGCGAGGGCCGCGCCGGCGAGCGTGAACGACGTCAAGGCGATGGTCACGAGCGATTTGGCTTTCATTGTTTCCTCCCGGTTATTTCGTTGCCGGCAGTCTAGCAGGTCGACTTGCCAAAGTTCGCGCTTGGCTTGATGCTTTGCTGCATCGCACGTGACCACAGGAGCAGGCCCATAGCCTGCCGCACCCCGGAGAACATCGTAGTCAATTTGCCCGATATCGACGACGCGTTACTGGTTGGGGGTGAATTCTAGACCGCGACCAGATCGTCGCAGCTTGCAATGGTCTCGTCGGTCAGATTGATGTGATGGCCGACGTACTGTTCGGCCGCATCCAGGGTGTCATTGATGACGCGGAAAAAGATGACCTTATCGTCGCGATAGCGCACGATATGCGCGGTGCGGTGGCAGATCGAGCGGCCGCTCGCAAGTTGGAGGCAGGCGATCCGGCCGAACATGGCGCTGCTGTCGCCGTCGACCAGCAGGGATTCAATATCCAGGCGTTTTAATTCAATGATCTTCGGCACGATGTGCGTGAACCGGTGGGTGACGGCCGCTTTGCCGCGCCAAAAGCCGCAGACGTGCATCACCTCGACCGGTCCGGCGACGTGCCACTCGACGTCGTCGTCGAGCGTTGCTCCGATCCGCTCCGGATCGCGCGAAACGTAGGCGCGGTAAAATTGCTCGACTACGGCACGTGACACAGGACTGGTCATCGGATGGATCCCTCGCGCCTAATAGGGAAACCCAGTTGAGTTGAGATTTCCTTACCGGGGTAGTTCCTCAAAATGACGAAGGTGAAATGGCAATATTGATTGCTATTTTGGGCTCGTTTCGCGCTGCACCGCTCCCGTATGGGGGCTAAGGGAAAATACGTATCGCGTCCCACACGCGGGGTCATGTCCGGGCATAGCCGTCCGAAGGACGGCGTCGCTTCGCGACGCCTATGTCCCGGGCATCCATGAGATGGGTCGGCAGCAATGCACTTACGTAGGTCTGCCGACGCGGAAGCCGTTCATGGTTTGCCGGGTCAAGCCCGGCAATGACAGTGGAGAGAATGGTGCGGCGCTTCTAACTCCGCCTCATCCTGAGGAGCGTTGCTAGACGTTGATGTATTTGCGGAGCGCCGGCATCGCCTGTTCGACGCAGGCATAACCTTCCGCGATAGCCTCGGCCGCGCGATGAAATTCCATCAGACCGATGTCGCCCAATCTTGGAACCAGCATGATGTGTGGCGGTTCGCCGGCCAGGCGCGATCGCGTAATCTGATCCTGCATAATGTTGATCGAGTTGGCGAGAACATCGAAATAGCCCGGGCTACTTGGCGTCGACTGCAGCAGCTTAGGCGCGATCACGGATGCCTGTTCTCTGAACCCGGCGGGGATTTGGCTGATCAAGCGGCGCAGGAATTCCGGCGGCATTGGCGTCGTGCGGCCGATAATGGGCTTGGTCGTTTCTGCTTTGAAACGCCGCCCCATGATATCGCCGTTGAGATTGACTGCGATCACGATGTCGGCGCCGAGCGCACGGCAAGCTGAGACTGGCACTGGATTGACCAAGCCGCCGTCCACCAGCCAGCGATCCCCGTTGCGGGTCGGACTCAAAATGCCGGGCAACGCGATCGACGCGCGCACGGCCTCGCCGATCGGGCCGTCGCGCAGCCAGACCTCCCGTCCGGATTCAAGGTCGGTGGCGACCGCCGCGAATGGCTTGGCGCATTGTTCGATTGGCTTGTCGATATTCAGCTTGCGCAGAAGCTCGGTGATTTGTTTGCCATTGATCAGACCGCCTCCGGACAGGCTGACATCGAGGAGCCCCACGATCTCGATCCGGGTCAGGCCCTCGGCAAAGCTTTTTAAGGCCGGAAGTTGATTGGTGACATAGGCCGCGCCGACGATTGCTCCAAAGGATGAGCCGCAGACGATGTCAGGTTCGATATCCGCCGATTGCAGCGCTTCGATGACGCCAATGTGGGACCAGCCGCGGGCCGATCCGCTTCCGAGCGCTAAGCCGATGCGTGGGCGAGCCATTGGAAATCCTTATCGGAGGACTAAAGCTGCTGGGGCGTCAGATCGTCGAAGCGTCATGTTATGTCTGATTATATTTGCTGCTTGTGATCGCGAATAGGCGAAAACTATTCCCGCGCCCGCCGCCTTGACCTTCCCCCGGTCCTTCCGTCCGTCGCAATGCCGGACATGGTTCGAGACCACACCGGCTCCACTTTACTCTCAACATGTTGTCGGTAAGCAACTGTTAACCATTTGTGGCGCGTTATAATTCTTCCCATTTTGATTCGAAAATGAGGAAACGCCATGAAATACATTCGATTTGGTCCGACACTGGCTACAGTAGAGCGCGATTATATTCTCGATATGCTGGCTCAGTGTGACGGCAACAGAACCCTCGCGGCAAAACTTCTCAGCGTGTCGCTTCGCTGTCTGCGGATTAAGTTACACGAGTATGCGGAATCTGGCATCGAGGTGCCGTTACCGCACAAGGGCGCCAGCCGGTCGGAACAACGGCACCATTCCGGGCTGCATCCGTAATCGATAGAGATCAAAGATAAGATCTCTTCTGCCAGTCGTTTGCTTCTGGCTTAAAGTATAAGCAGAGGCCGAAGCAGCGCCAGAAAACCGCGTATTTGGTCGGCAGTTATCGTGGTTGTCTTGTTATAAATTTCAAATTGTACGCCTTCGGCTAGAATTGCTGGCGCTTGCTCGGCAGCACCAGCGTCGACGAGTGGCTTTAGGCAATATTGCAATACGTTGCGGACAGAATGGTCAGAAACAAAATCTGTAATTGTCATTGCTGTTCCGTACTTCACTGCAATTGCGGCATAAGCTGATATGAGCTGCTCGCTCGCTGTTGGGCAAATATTTGATTTCACATATTCGGCGAATTTCGCAAAGAAGCCTTGTAGCCATCGAGGACCGAGGCACCTCAATTCGACATTGAAGACCTGGCTGGCTGGCTCAGCGAACGCCGCATAGAGTGCGGTGGCGAGAATTTCGTTTCGGGAAAAGATATGCGGTCCGATGGCATTGCTCACACTCATGCAATGCTTATGAGCTGTTTCAATAAAATTGAAGTCGCTCGTTAGGCCGCTAAAAATGTCGATTTTGGCTCGCTTTAGATGATGAGAAGACAATACGCCGCCTTCGGCAATGCACTTCGCGTTGAGAAGCTGAAAGACGTGCTCGATGGTGGAGCGAGCCATACCTGCGCAATGGTGCTCACCCGGAAGCACGCCTGTCACGGCTTCTCCATCTTGTGTCTGCAGCCGCGAGGCGACTCTTGGACCGGGCGCGTTCGCGCGCGCAGCCGAATGTAAGCGATTTTTTGCAGAGCCTTTTTGTGCCAACCGATGGCTCCATCATCGCCACATGGAGACTTTAGTAAGCGGCCCCAATTTTGGGCGGCTTTTGGCCGTGCCAATGTTCGACTCGAATTATTATATAGGGCTTGACATAAAATACAACGAATAGTTGTGAAATTGCCCTTGGGGGATATAGCCGCAGGAAAGGTCGACATCTTGATCGCGGGCTTTTGAGTTCGCTGCCTTCACAGCTGTTGCGATGACCACTTTGCCCGCTAGGGCCGGTCGCTTTAGGTCCTTGACCCGCCCTGCCCTCGGCGCTCACTTGCGCCGTGATGCCGGACTCCTCCCGCCCCACCATTTTCGCCCTCTCCTCCGGCCGCCCGCCGGCGGCCATCGCCGTCATCCGCATCAGCGGCTCACGCGCTGGCGATGCACTCAAGGCGCTTGGCGTCAAAATTCCCGAGCCGCGCAAAGCCGCGCTCGCCCGCATCCGGGACGCCGACAACTTGATCATCGACGAGGCGTTGGCGCTGTGGTTTCCCGCGCCCAACAGCGAGACCGGCGAAGATACCGCTGAGCTGCAGCTGCATGGCGGCCGCGCCGTGGTCGCCGGCGTGCTCGACGCGCTCGGTCGCATCGAGGGCCTGCGCCCGGCCGAGGCCGGCGAGTTCACCCGGCGCGCCTTCGAGAACGGCAAGCTTGATCTCACCGCCGTCGAGGGCCTCGCCGATCTGGTCAGCGCCGAGACCCAAGGTCAGCGCCGCCAGGCCTTCCGCCAGATGAAGGGCCTGCTTGGCGGCCGCGCCGAACCCTGGCGGCAGCGGCTGATTCAAGCGCTGGCGCTGGTCGAGGCCCGCATCGATTTTTCCGACGAAGGCGACGTGCCCGAGAACCTGGTGGCGCCCGCGCTGGCGATCGCCCGCGAGATGGCCGACGAGATCGCGGCGGCGCTGGCGGACGGCGGTCGCGGCGAAAGGTTGCGCGAAGGACTGGTGGTCGCGATTGCAGGTCCCCCGAATGCCGGCAAGTCGACGCTGCTCAATCTGCTGGCCAGACGCGAGGCGGCGATCGTCTCGCCTTACGCCGGAACCACCCGCGACGTGATCGAGGTGCATCTCGAGCTGGCCGGGATGCCGGTGACCCTGCTCGACACCGCCGGCATTCGCGACACCTCCGACCCGGTCGAGCTTGAAGGCGTGCGCCGCGCCCGCGAACGGGCGGCGAGCGCCGACTTGGTGCTGTGGGTGGTCGATGCCAGCGCGGGTGGGCCATTGGCCGACTCGGGCGTCAGTCCGGAGGACGCCGCTGATGCTCGCGCAGACAAGAGTACTCGGCCAATGGACGGCCCCGCCGCGCAACCGCTCCCGCCAGGAAACAGCCCGGCGGAAGCCGCCGCCGTAATCCCGGAATCGATATTCGCCGACCGGGGTTATCGGTTCCGGGATGAGCCGGCCCAGGTCGGGGTGAGCGGAGCTGAGGAAATCGAGCTTCCGATTGCGGCTGAACCTGCGAACGACCGGCCGGCCGCCGCGGCCCCGTTGGATGACGACGAGGCAGCCTATGACGCCGCAACTCCGATGGCCTGGCCTTTCTCCGACCGCGCACCAGTCCCGCCCGCGCCTGGCTCAGGAAGGCCCTCGGTTGCGCCGCCGCTGCCGCCGATTTGGCTCGTCCGCAATAAAATCGATTTAGTTCAAATAGATAGCATTAGAAGTGAATTAAAAGAGCAAGATGGTGATATAAGTGAACCTATATTACGATTTAATAAGCCCTTAAAAGGTATGGTTAATTCGGGGTTAAGCAATAAAAGTGAGGCGAAGCCTCAAACCAACAACCCGTTAACGAATATGGTTAACTCGAAGTTAATAGATAAAAGTGAATCGGATATCATTAAGAGTGATGCAGTGTTCAATCTTTCGGCGACATCGGGGGTAGGGTTCGATTTGTTACTGGCGCAATTGGCGCATTATGCCGGGACTTTCCTGGCTGGGGCCGAATCGGCGCTGGTGACCCGCGCCCGCCACCGCCACATGCTTGAGGAGACCCTGGCCGCCCTGCGCCGGGCGTTGGGCGATGAGGCGGCGGGCCACGAGGATCTGCTGGCCGAAGATCTTTTGGCAGAAGAGCTGCGAGTAGCCGCCCGGGCGCTCGGCCGCCTGACCGGCCGGGTCGACGTCGAGGATATCCTGGACGTGATCTTCCGCGATTTCTGCATCGGCAAATAGCCAGCGCGTTACGCTGCGGAAAGTCGGCAGCGAGAGGGTATTCCGGTCCAACTGTCGCGCGTACGCGGCCAGAATCGACGGTATCCTCTTAGGGGTGGCGTGTTTCACGTGAAACATTCGGCGGAAAGCCGTGGATTTTGACCCCTCGGCCGAGTACAACCCCGCCCATGCGCACACAGTTCGATGTGGTGGTGATTGGCGGTGGACACGCCGGCTGCGAAGCCGCGGCTGCGGCGGCCCGTATGGGCGCGCAAACGGCGCTGGTGACGCATCAATTCGCCACCGTCGGCGCCATGTCGTGCAATCCGGCCATCGGCGGGCTCGGCAAGGGCCATCTGGTCCGGGAAATCGATGCGCTGGACGGGCTGATGGGCCGGGTCGCCGACCAGGGTGGCATCCAGTTTCGCGTTCTGAACCGCCGCAAGGGCCCCGCCGTGCGCGGGCCGCGTGCTCAGGCCGACCGCAAGCTTTATGCGCAGGCCATGCAGGCCGCGATCAGGGCCATTCCGAACCTCGCGGTGATCGAAGCCGAGGCTGACGACCTTGCGATCAAGGACGGCCGCGTTGTCGGCGTGACATTCAAAGATGGCCGCGAGATCGCGACGGCTGCAGTGGTGCTGACCACCGGCACCTTCCTGCGCGGCCTCATTCATATCGGCGAAAAACAAATTCCCGCGGGCCGCGTCGGCGAAGCGCCGGCCTTGGGCCTGTCAACGACGCTGGAAAAATACGGCTTCACGCTCGGCCGTCTGAAAACCGGCACGCCACCGCGGCTCGATGGCCGTACCATCGATTGGCAGAAGCTCGAGATGCAGCCTGGCGACGATGTGCCGGAGCCGTTCTCGATGCTGACGACCAGCATCACGACGCCGCAGATCGAATGCGGCATCACGCGCACCGTTGCGGCGACGCATGAGATCATCCGCGCTAACGTGCATCGCTCGCCGATGTATTCCGGACAGATCGCTAGCCGCGGGCCGCGCTATTGTCCATCGATCGAAGACAAGATCGTAAAATTCGGCGAACGCGATGGTCACCAGATTTTTCTGGAGCCGGAAGGCCTCGACGATTCCACGGTCTATCCGAACGGCATTTCGACATCGCTGCCGGAAGAGGTGCAGCACGCGTTGGTCGCGACTATTCCCGGACTTGAGAACGCGACGTTCGTGCGGCCGGGCTATGCGATCGAATACGACTACGTCGATCCACGCGAGCTGCATCCGACGTTGGAGACCAAACGTCTGCGCGGGCTTTACCTCGCCGGCCAGATCAACGGCACTACCGGCTACGAAGAGGCTGCGGCGCAGGGACTTCTTGCCGGTCTCAACGCGGCAGCAAAAGCTGGCGGCGGCGATGACATCGTGTTCGATCGCGCCGAAGCCTACATCGGCGTGATGATCGACGACCTGGTGACGCGCGGCGTTGCCGAGCCGTACCGTATGTTCACATCGCGCGCCGAATATCGATTGAAACTGCGCGCCGACAATGCCGATCAGCGCCTAACTGATCGCGGCATCGCGATTGGCTGCGTTGGCAGCGAACGCACGCGCGCGTTCGGTGAGAAATCATCGGCGCTGAAAGCCGCGCGTGAATTCGCCGACTCCGTGACGCTGACGCCGAAAGAGGGCGAGCCTCACGGTCTGTCGTTGAATAAAGATGGCCATCGCCGCTCGGCCTTCGAATTGCTGTCGTATCCGAACATCACGATCATGGAGCTGGCGAAGATTTGGCCGCGCTTCGGCGAACTCGCGCCGAAGATCGCCGAGCAGATCGAGATCGATGCGAAGTACGACGTCTATCTGTCGCGGCAGAACGCCGACATTGCATCGTATCGCCGCGACGAAAGCTTCACGCTGCCGGATGATTTCGATTACGCGGCGCTGCCGGGCCTGTCGAACGAAGCGAAACAGAAACTCATGACGCATCGCCCGCGCACCATCGGTCACGCCAGCAAGATCGACGGCATGACGCCGGCGGCGCTGACGTTGTTGGTCGCGCATGTGAAGCGCGGCCGCCGCAAGTCCGTCGCGTGAGCGACAACGGGCAGGGCGCGCTCGTCGCCGACAAAGCGCGCGCACTCGCGCTCACGCCTGTTTCACGTGAAACATTGGAGCGGTTGGAAAGGTTCGTAGAAGCCCTGTTGCTCGGGACCGAGCGTCAGAACCTCATCGGGCCGTCGACCATTCCGGCGATCTGGACCCGGCACGTCGCCGATTCGCTGCAGCTTCTCGATCTCGCGCCGGACGCCAAGGTCTGGGTCGACTTCGGCGCGGGCGCCGGCTTTCCCAGCATTCCGATTGCCTGCGCCCTTGCCGATAAACCCGGCGCGATGGTCCATCTGGTCGAGAGCGTGGGGAAGAAGGCGGCTTTCCTCAGTCAGGCGGTCGCCGAACTCGGCATTCCCGCGACCGTTCACCACATGCGGGCCGAGATATTTCCCGCAAGCCATGGGGATAGCGTGGATGTCGTGACCGCAAGGGCGGTCTCCCCATTGAAAGTCCTGTTCGAACTGGCCTTTCCTCTTATCGAGCGGGGAGCAGTGGGACTGTTCCCGAAGGGTCAAGATATAGATGCTGAATTGACCGAAGCCGCTAGATATTGGATAATTGAAGCCACCAAGGTCCCGAGCAAGACCAGCCCCGACGGCGCTATCGTCAAAGTGACCGGTCTTACCCCCCGCAAGGGGCGCTGACCGGCGCGGGAATACCCCTTATTCCGGCCCTCACGGGACGGATTACCGGCCAACCGATTGGACTAAGCCAATGACCGACACCACCGACCCGAAGGTCGTCCCGTTCGCCACCAACGAGCCGAAACCGGCGGCGAAGGCCGAGCTCGGCCGCCCGCGGGTCCTCGCCATCGCCAACCAGAAGGGCGGCGTCGGCAAGACCACTACGGCGATCAACCTCGGCACCGCCTTGGCCGCCATCGGCGAGCACGTTCTGATCGTCGACCTTGACCCGCAGGGCAACGCCTCGACCGGGCTCGGCATCGAGCGCAAGGCGCGCCGCACTTCGACCTATGACGTGTTGTCCGGTTCGGCGCCGATGCGCGACGCCATCGTGCAGACTTCGGTGCCGCAGCTTTTCCTGGCGCCGTCGACCATGGATTTGTCGGGCCTCGAGCTCGAGATCGGCCAGAGCAAGGACCGCGCCTTCCGGCTGCGCACCGCGCTGAACAACATCAACGTCGGCGAACCGGAATTCCATTTCACCTATGTGCTGGTCGACTGCCCGCCGTCGCTCAATTTGATCACCGTCAACGCGATGGCCGCCGCCGATTCGATTTTGGTGCCGCTGCAGTGCGAGTTCTTCGCGCTCGAAGGCCTGTCGCAACTGTTGAAGACGGTCGAGCAGGTCAAGACCACGCTCAATCCGAACCTGTCGATCCACGGCATTGTGCTGACGATGTACGACTCCCGCAACAATCTCGCGAACCAGGTGGTCGCCGACGTGCGCCAGTTCATGGGCCGCAAGGTTTACGACACGGTGATCCCGCGCAACGTGCGCATCTCGGAAGCGCCGTCTTACGGCAAGCCGGTGCTGGTCTACGATTTGAAATGCGTCGGCAGCGAAGCCTACTTGCGGCTGGCGACCGAGATCATTCAGCGCGAGCGGGAATTGAAGGCGGGGTAGGCAACCTCAGCGATAAACACAAAGCCGCGAACAAAAACAAAATCGGCGAAACACTTTTCTTTAAGAGGCAGTACGCGTGAGCAGAACTTCAGGAGCGGCGGCGATGGCGGATCACTCGCGATTGGGACGCGGCCTGGCCTCGCTGATGGGCGAGGTCGCGGAAGAATCTCCGGCGGCGGACGTCGCGCGCAAGCCGCGCAAGGCGCCGATCGAAAATCTTAGTCCCAATCCGCGCAACCCGCGTCGCGCCTTCACCGAAACCGAACTCGCCGAGCTCACCGCGTCAATCAAAGAGCGCGGCATCATCCAGCCGATCGTGGTGCGTGCGCTTAAAGGCAGCGACGACAAATTCGAGATCATCGCCGGCGAGCGGCGATGGCGTTCGGCGCAGCGCGCCGGTCTGCACGACGTGCCGATCGCGGTGGTGGAAGCCACCGACGCGCAGGCGCTGGAATTCGCCATCATCGAGAACGTGCAGCGCGCCGATTTGAATCCGATTGAAGAGGCGGCCGGCTATCTGGCGCTGATGCAGGATTTCCAGCACAGCCAGGACGACGTCGCGCAGATCGTCGGCAAGAGCCGCTCGCATGTCGCCAACCTGTTGCGGCTGCTGAAACTGTCGGACCCGGTGAAGGCGCTGGTGCAATCCGGCGAGCTGTCGGCCGGCCACGCGCGGCAATTGATCGGCCAGCCCAACGCGCTGGAGATCGCGCACGACATCATCAAGCGCGGCTTGAGCGTGCGGCAGATCGAGCAGGAGATGCGCAAGGACGGCGCGACGCAGGTGCGCGACGTGCGCAACGAAGCCAAGGGCTACACCAGCGGCGCCAAGGATGCCGATACCCGCGCGCTGGAGAAGCGGCTGTCGGATGCGCTCGGGCTTGAAGTCACCGTCGATCACCGCGGCGGCAGCGGCACGCTGATGATCAAGTACAAGGACCTCGATCAGCTGGACGAGGTGATTAGGAAGTTGGGGAGGTGAGTTTGTCATGCCCCGCGAAGGCGGGGCATCCAGGGCGCAGGACTGAAGAAAAACCCGTTTAACTATCTCTGACGTATTTTAAAATATTTGGATAGGAGATGCGAAGGTGCCCGGCTGGAAGCCGATTCTCGTCCTGCCCAATTTGGATATGAGGGGAGCGGTCGAGAGCGAACATGCAGCAATCGCTGGGCCTATGGACCCGCGCGTCCAAGCTCTCTTTGCCAAACAATCTGCATTTCAAGACTTTCTATCAAGATTTCGTAGTCAGTTTAGCGACGAAGAAATATGGCCAGCTACACTGCTGCTGCGGGACAACGCGCCAAGTTCATATTTTGCGGCCAGCTCAGTATCCGGATTTCGTGACCTCGTTGCGCTCGCTGTTGTCCCGTACGCGCGATCACAACGGCTTATCTATAGCCGCCCGCAAGCGCTCGTCTTCTCGAATGTTTTTTCTTTCTACCCATGGATGCTCGATAATCGGTTTGAAGAACTGGTCTGTTTCACGCCTGCAATGATCGGAACACACTTACTTGGCGAATTCGGAGGACAAAACTCCCCGGAGCAGCCGCCCGCTACCGTTATGGCATCCGACATCGATGGCCCCCTAATTAGAGCGCTTATTAGTGAGTGGATTCAGCGTTTCTCGGAGGGAAATGACGAGTGGCATAAACGAGCGCTATTCCGATCTCTCAATATGGCGAATGAAGCAGCGCGCATGCCCGCAATTACGAGTGCAACATTTTACGAGTTCGGTCGTTCGCTCGCCATTTGGGTAAGCGCGTTCGAGATACTCGTGCATCCGGGCGGGACTGGCGAGGCGAACATCTACACAGTCTTTGACGCACTCAATCAGGTCCCGTGGCTAAGCCAGTCTTTGGCGACAAAGACGTATCCGGTTGGAAAAAAGGGCACGCCGCGTAACCTTGCCTGCAAGGTTTACGAAGCTATCTACGGTCTACGTAACGACTTTATGCATGGTAATGAAGTCGGTAGCGAAGACTTGGTTGTCGGGACAGATCGACGACAATTAATCGATTACGCCGCGTGTCTGTACAGGCTTTTGCTTTCAGGAAAGCTCGCGATAAAATTTCCGCCACCGCCTGGAGGCAACGATTCGACGAAACTAGGCAAGTATATTAGCGATCGAATGGAATTTAACGAGTATCAAAAGTCATGCGAAAAGGCTCTAGAGACATTCCTGTCTGCTTAAGAAGCCATTCGGGAAACGCTGCGCAGCAGCGCGTCTCGAACCATGTAGCCGCCTCGATCCTTCGAGACGCCCGCCTGCGCTAAAGCTTCGGCGGGCTTCCTCAGGATGAGGCGGAGAGGGGCCGCGGCCCAGCCCCCCGTCGTGAACTCGGCACGATCAATAACGCGGCATTGTTTCACGCGGCTGTTGCGCGACCGGCCCAGGCTGGGCGATAAAGTCGAACAGCCCACCAGGACCGCCCCCCATGAAGGTTACCGCCGATTTCAGCCGTCGCGCCTTGCTCGCCGGCCTGCCCTTGCTGCTCGCCGGTTGCGGCGGATCGACCGAAGGCTTTGGATTGTTCTCCGGCGGCAATTACGGCTCGTTCGACGATAACGGCGTCCTGGTGCCGGCGCTGGATTTGACCGTGATCGACCGCGACCTGTTGCGCACGCCGGTCGCCTGGTCCGGCAAGGAAAAGCCCGGCAGCATCGTGGTCAAGATTCCGGAGCGACGTCTCTATCTGGTGGCGGATGGCGGCCGGGCGCTGCGCTACGCGGTCGGCGTCGGCCGCGCCGAGGCGTTGAATTTCCGCGGCTCGGCGACCATCGGGCGCAAGGAAAAATGGCCGCGCTGGACGCCGACGCCGAACATGATCGAGCACATTCCGCGCTACCGGCCTTTTGCCGGCGGCATGGCCGGCGGCATCGACAATCCGCTCGGGGCGCGTGCGCTGTATCTGTACCGCGGCGGTACCGACACTTATTTCCGCCTGCACGGCACCACCGAGCCGGAGAGCATCGGGAGCGCGGTGTCGAGCGGCTGCATCCGGCTGTTCAACCACGACATTGTCGATCTCTTTAACCGCGTGCCGACCGGCACCACGGTGACGGTGATTCAGTAAAATGTCGTCGTCCCCGCGAAGGCGGGGACCCAGCACTTAAAGCATGAAGTCAAGCAAGAGCTGGATTCCCGCCTTCGCGGGAATGAGCGGAGGTTGGATTTGCGTCCGGCCCGCTACTTTTTCTTCAAAAATCCCGCGCACAGGCCCGGATCGAATTCCCGGTAGTCGTTGGTGATCTCGACGCCCTTGGGTATGTCGACGCGGGCGATGGAGTAGCCGGCTTTCCAGAACGTGTTCGCCTGTTCCGAATGATTGATGTAGTGGTCGTTGTCGACGGTGAATAGAATTTCGCCGTCGGCGCGGTAGGCATAGTCCTTGAGATAATCGCGCGCTTGCTTCGGCAGCCTGGCGAATTGCTTTGGCGTCCAGCAGCGGTCGTAGCCTTCGACGAAGCGCCAGATCTTTTGGCCCTTGCGGATCGGCTCGCCGGCGAACACGCCCATGCCGTGGATCTTGCTTTTATCGAGATAGGTTTTGACCAGCAGCATCGCGCTAACGCTTCGCCTTCATGATGGTGTCGACGGCCTGGACGAAGCGCATGTCTTTGTTGGTCTTGCAATAGGCCGCGACGCTGCGGATCGTCTCCCTGACCTTGGTCACATTCATCGCGCGGTTCTTGGCGGCGCCGTTCTGCCAGCCGACGGTCCAGGTGCCGAGGAAGTCGGCGTCGTCCGGCGGCAGGTCGGCGAACTGGCCGCAGGTCAGTTTGTCGGTGTCGATATTGCCGTTGGGTGCGGCGTATTTCGGCAGTTCGACCTGGGTCGCCACGGCGGCCGCGGCTTGCACCGCCGCCGGGCACTCGCGCTCGAGATCGGCCGCCAGCTCCATCCCCATGAACGACGCGCCGGGACGAAACAGCGCGCCCTGAATGATGTTGAAAACCCGCCCAGGGCCGGGGACGGCGACATTGCGGGTCGCCTGCCAGGAGCCGTCCTGATTCTTGACGAAGGCGTCGCAGGGCAGGCCGCTTTGCGCCTGGGCGGGGGCGCACAAGCCGACCGCCAAACCGAAGGCCGCCATCGCCAGGCCAAGCCGCATGATTGCTCCCCCTCGTTATGGCGGTAAAGTAACACGCCCGATGGCTTTCTCTAGCGACCGGGCGTACCCCTTAAGTCTGGATTGCGAGGGACCCCATGAAGCCGCCGAAGAAAAAAGAAAAGTGCAAGAACTGCGAAGGCAAAGGCCTGGTCAAGCTGGGCGACAAGAAAGTGAAATGCCAGCGCTGCGGCGGCACCGGTAACAAGCCCGGGCCGGCCACACCGTCGCACTGAGCGGGGAACTTAAACGTTCCCGCCTCGTTGATTTGGGTCATCCGTTTTCAGATCGGGGATGGACCAGTCATGGGCTTTACGCAGGCGTTGTGGAATTTATGGGCACAATTGATTGCCCCCAACGAGTCCTCGGCGCCGCAAGTCCCGCCGGTGATCGTGCACGACCCGGCCGCCCTTCGCGCGCACGATCTCGACGATCCGTTCTTCGACGATAAAGTTCAGACGCGGATCGGCGACGCGATCGCTCACGCCGGCCATAAGAAGTGATTTTTATCGAAACGCGTTAAGCGCCAATCCTTCGGCGCCAAGTCTTCAGCGCCAAGCCTCATGCACCAAGCCTGCGACGATTGGCGCGCACGGTGCGGCGGTAGGGCGCGTAGGCCAGGGTGGCCGCGGCATCGAGGCTGCTGCCCTTGAGCAAAGCGGTCATCATCAGGCTCTGCGACTCGGCGAAGGCGGCGATTTTTTCCGACACCATGCGCCGCGCTTCGGTGTCCGCCTGCGGACCGCCGGACGCCAGCTTCATCATGCGCAACGCGATGACGTTGTGACTGTCGGCGCCGAACCGCGCCGCTTCAAACCAGGCATTCATCATCATGGTGAGCAAGGTATTCTCCTTATGACGTCCATCGACAACCCGTGTCGAGCCGTAGAGTTCCGCCGCCATTGCCGGCGATGCTAGCACCTAAATCGCTAATGTCCCCGCATTGTCGAAAATACCGAGGCTCTTTTGTGCGGCCTCGGGCATGGCGGGAACTCGTAGCGGACGCCCCATAAAGGTCATCCACGGCTTTTCGGCCACGGGCTGAAATTCGGCGAACTTCCAGAACTGGCGCTCGCTCATCTCGATCTCGGTCACCTGGTGGTCGAGCACCCAGTTGCGCAGCGTTGTCAGGCGGGACTGGTCGTTGTCGCCGAACATGCCGACTGGCAAGGCTTTACGCATGGATACCGCTCTCCCCTTGCCGCGCGGCTGCATAGGCAGACGCTGCAACCGACACGATCATACAAAACGCCGCTTAATAAGCCCTAAGGAGCGGGCAGGGCGCACACTTCGAGGTTAATGAGTTCGTACTGGCTGGCTTTAAGAAGTCTTTCGCCGCCGCGCGCCGGAACAGAATGCCGCAGGTGTTTTTTGCCAGGGCCGGGAATATAGATCATACGGCCATGTTGGTATGATTCATGGCGGCGGGGCGCGCCGCAACAAAGACCGGGACACACCATGACGTTACGCAATAACAGTTCGCACCCTGCCCTCAGCTGTGCCGACGGCCTCGCCACCAGCACGTCCGATTTGGTGTTGCTGATCGGACGCATTCTGCTGGGCATCATTTTTGTCCGCAGCGGCTATGGCAAATTGTTCGACATCGGCGCGGTGGCGGCAGGATTTCCGCCGCGCGGCATCCCGGCCTTCATGGCCTACATTTCCGTGCCGGTGGAATTCTTCGGCGGGTTGGCGCTGATCTTCGGCTTCGCCACCCGTTATGTCGTGGTGCTGATGGTGGGCTTCATGCTGGTCGCCACCTTCAGCTCGCACCGCTACTGGGAGTTTGCCGATGCAGCCCAGCGGCGCATCCAGGAATCCAGCTTCTGGAAGAACATGGGCATTCTCGGCGGCTTCGCGTTTTTATTCTCGTCCGGCGCCGGACTGTTCAGCCTCGACGGCTGGCTGCGCAAGCGCCGCTGAGCATTACGCGACATTAGTCTCGGAACGCGCCGGCATGTCCGGCGCGTTTTGTTTTGGCAGCGTCATCCGGCAAATCAGGCCGCCGCTCGCGAACTCGAGTTTTGCGGAGCCGCCGAAACCGCCGAGGCTGCGTTCGATCAGATTGCTGCCGAAGCCGCGGCGCGTCGGCACATTCACCTCCGGCCCGCCGGTCTCCACCCACTCGACCGCAATCTCATCGCCGACGATTTGCCAGGAAATCGTCAGGCGGCCTCCCGGTTCTGACAGCGCGCCGTACTTGGCGGCATTGGTCGCAAGCTCGTGAAACACCAAGGCCAGGACGGTCGGCAGCTTGGCGGATAGCAGCACCGGCTCACCTTGCAGTGAAATCCTTGAGGAGTCGTAGGGCTCCATTTCCATTTCCAGGATTCGCCGCAGATCGACGCCCTTGCCGTCGGCCTTGACCAGGAAATCGTCGGCCGCGGACAGCGCCCGCAGCCGGCCCGAGACGCTGTGCCAGATTGCGTCGTGGCCGCGCAACTCGTGCCGCAGAATGGCGTAGATGGTTGCGAGCTTGTTCTTGACGCGGTGGCCGAGTTCATCGACCACGACCTGGCGGTAATGCTCTTCCTGATCGAGCCGTCGCACGACCTGGCGATAACGTTCGGCGATCCAGACGATTAAACCCGCTGAAGCTACGAACAGACTGAGCCGCGCAATATCTGGGGGCGGAAGCGGAAACCACTGAAACTGGGGCTCGATGAAAGCCCACCACCCCACCGCGACGCTGAGGAGAATGGCCGCGACGCCCGCCGATACTCCGCCCATTAAGGTCGCCACCAGCACGGCCGGATAAAACGTGGCGAAGGCCGCGCTATTTGGCGCGATCAGATCGATCGCCAGCCGCAACAGCGCGGCCGCCGCCACGCAAAGGATTGCTACCGAAAGCGCTGCCGGCGACCCGGGCCGCAAGCCACGGGACGCCATTGTCCGCAAGTTTTTTGCGAACTCTGAAATCGGCATCACGCCTTACCCCTGGCCGAAAGTGTACAGCCAAGGGCCGCCGTAATCAAAGTTCGGCGCGGCCGCGTTCCATTGTCAGGCAGCCGACACAGCGAGACGGTTCTCAACATCGCCCACTGGGAGAAGATTCTTATTCCGATTCCGACGTGCCCGGCTGTTCCATTTTATTGCGAAGCTGGTCGGTGCCCTTGATGGTGTCGACGACGGTGCGGTAGGCGCCGGCAACTTTGGCTCCCAGGCCCTTCGTCGCTTTCTTCTTTGGCGCGGGTTTGGCCTTTTTCGAAAGCACGCGCTTTTTAGACGGCGACTTTTTCTTCGCCTTGCTCTTCGTCTTGACAGCGGATTTTTTGCTCAGCTTCTTGCCAGCTTTTTTCCGGGCCTTTTTAGCCATCGGCATTTCCCCCTTGTTGTCGCGGGGGCAGCATAAGCCAAGGAACCGCCCTCGCACCAGCGGCGCGAAGCGCGATAGCGAAATATTAGGCGGCGCGCACGCGGGTGAAAAACGCCGCGACTTTAGACTCGAGGTCGTCGGCGCGCGCCGATACCCGCGCCGTGAGATCCGCGATTTCGGCGAAGGCGGTCACGCTGCGGCCGGCGGCCTGTTCGACCGATAGAATCTCGGCGGACGCGCTGGCGGTGCGCTCGGTCGCGGTCTGGATGCTGCCGGCGATTTCAACGGTTGTGCAGCTCTGCTGCTCGACAGCAGCCGCGACGCTGGTCGCCGCACCGGTTAATTGCTCGATCAGCCGTGCGATCGAGGAGATTTCGTCGACCGATTTCCGGGTGGCGTCCTGGATAGCCGTCACCTGCTGGCCGATTTCCTCGGTGGCGCGCGAAGTTTGATTGGCGAGCGCCTTCACTTCGGCCGCCACCACGGCAAATCCCTTGCCGGCGTCGCCGGCGCGCGCCGCTTCGATCGTGGCATTGAGCGCCAGAAGATTGGTTTGCGACGCGATCGTGGAGATGATGCTGACGATCGAGCCGATATGCTTGGCGGTATCGTTCAACGTGAGGATAGCTCGCTGGGTGCGCTGGGTGTCGTCAACAGCCGTATTCGCCAATTGGAGGCCACGGGTGGTCTCGCGCCCGATATGTTGGATCGATGCGGATAGTTCGTCGGTGGCTTCGCCGGTGGCGCGTACGCGTACGGTGGTTTCCGCGGCTGCCGCTGACGCCACCGCCATGCGATTGAGGGTATCGTCGGCGAGTTCGCGCATGCTTGAGCAGGTGGCGGTCAACGAGGTCGATGCCTCCGTGATCGCTTTCAGCACTTCGCCGATGGCGCCGGCGAATTCGCCAATCGCTTCGTCGATCTCGTGGCGGCGTTTGAGCGCCGCCTTTTCCGCAGCTTCGCGGTGCAGCGTCATGGCATTGGCGACATCGAAGGCGATGACCTTCGAAACGAGCTTAACGCTTTCGGCAAGCTTGCGGGGTGAGAACCGGTGCTTGCGCGTCAACGCGTCGACCGCGGCGCGAAACACGAAGTTTCCGGCGGTGCTGCGCAAGCGCGCATCGAATCCCAGCGCCGCTTCCTGCTCGACGGTATGCCGGCACGAATCGAAATACCGCTCGTCGAGCTCTCCGCTCAACAGCGCCTCCAGATGCAGGATCTCGAGCTTCTTGATCAAAGCGCGGTGCTGCGTAGTCACCGCGTTGATATGGGGCACGCGCGCCGTGGCGTCGAGAATGGCGTCGACCGCCTTATCGAGATGCGGTGCGATCGTCGGCCAAATCCGTTTGATTGCGCTGCGAGCGGGCGGGTCGAGGTCGTAAAGCGCGTACCGGAATTCAATACCCTGGACGAGCGTGCTTGGCGTCATGTGGCGGTTCCGGGGACCTGAACAAAATCCGCTGATCAAAGACAAGGCGTCGATTTTTATAGTGCCGAGTAGTTGTAGTCCTCTTAATGTTCGCGAAACCATGCCAGCCCGCCGGGCCGCAAACGCACGCAATGCTGGTTTTTTCGAAGGTATTGCTATAAATCCGACCCGAACTCGGCCATTTAACGCTCCTGGGGAGGAATCTGGTGCCCGCATCTCTACAAGGCGAACTACAGCCGACCATTTATCGCTTCAAGCTCGGCGGCTTTGAAGCCGCGACCATCCTGGACAGCAAGGCGGTCCGCGAGGGGCTGCATCCAATGTACGGCGGCAACGCCACGGCCGACGAAGTGCACGGGCTGGCCCGAGCCAATAACATCGACACCAGCCGTCTCGAGCACCACAACATCCCGACGATCGTCAATACCGGCAAGCAGCTGGTGCTGTTCGACACCGGCAATGGCGCCTTGCCCCGCGAATACGAGCAGCTCAAGGCCCGCATGCCGGCCGGCAACCTGGTCAGCCGGCTGGGGCAGGCCGGTTATAAGCCCGAAGACATCGACGTCGTCGTCCTGACCCACGGCCATCCCGATCACATCGGCGGCCTGGTCGAAGGCGGCAAGCCGGTGTTTGCGAACGCGCGCTACGTGTTCGGCGCCGCCGAGTTCGATTTCTGGAAGAAGAACGAGAATGTGCGCGAGGCGCGCAAGTTCAACCAGAAGCTCTTCATGACGATCTGCGAGCCGCTGGCCGAGCGTTCGACGTTCATCAAGCCGGGCGACGAGGTGGTGGCCGGTATTCACGCCGTCGATGCCGCCGGGCATTCGCCGGGACTGATGGCATTCCACATCGAAAGCGACGGCAAGCGCTTCATGGTGACGGCCGATACCTTGACGCAATACGTCATGGCTGTGCAGCGTCCGGACTGGTACTTCGAGATGGATGACGAGAAGGACAAGGCTGTCGCCAGCCGCAAGCGCATACTCGACATGCTGGCGACCGAAAAGCTGTTCTTCGCCAGCTTCCACATGCCGTTCCCCGGCATCGGCTATATCGACAAGACCGCCTCAGGCTATCGCTGGGTGCCGCACAGCTACCAATTGAACTTGTAAGACAGCGGCGCTTCTTGTGCCGTAAACGGGGCGGCGGCTACTTGCCCCAGACGAACTGCGTTTGCCCGCGTCTCGGCGCCACGCTTTCGGCATCGCAACGTTCGATCTTGTCTTCGATCGACTTGCCAGTTTTATTGTCGAGCACCAAGCGATGACAGAACACGCCGTCGAGCATCGGCCGCGAGATCCTCGCGGTCTTGTACTTGGCTGTGAGGTCCTCTGTCTTGAAATGGCTTTGTATCATCGCAAACACGCCGGCAGCGCCAGTCAACAGGCCGCCGCTAACGAGGACAGCGAAGAGCGTTATGACGATGACAATGCGCCAGAATTTAGTGCGCGCTTCCAGCGTCTGATGCGCATTGTGCCGCGACCGCAAACGGGACGCGGGATGCTGGGGTGCAGCTAATTCGACCGAGGGGTCCATTAGCTATTTTTAATGACTATAGGTTGATATGTCTTAACGCCGTTCATTAAAATTTGAGCGATACTGCCGCGCTCAATGATCCCGGCGCCGCGCGCTCTGAGAAATCACCAGCAAAGTACGGTGCGCGATGGCTTCGGCCAGCGGCGCATTGCGGCGCATGTCCAGCGAGGCCTCGGCGAGTTGCTCCATGGTCCGCAGCAGGCGAGCCGGACCCCAATACCGCAACGCCTCGCCGACCAGCTTTTCGCGGGTGAAATGCACCGGCGGCGCGCCGCGTTTCATGGCGAATTCGACGGAATCTCCGGCTTCGACCGCCAGTTTCATCTTGTGCAGATTTGCGACCTGGCGGATCGCCGCGGAGACGATCGCAGCCGGCGACGAACCGCCCGCGCGCGCCTTGCCGAATTCGGTCTCGACGTCCGGCGTCCGGCCGGCAAAGGCGGCATCGACGACACCGTCGAACCCCAGCGCCGAGGCATCGGCGACCACGGCGATCACATCGGCCAGCTCGACGCGCGCCTGGCCCGCGGCATAGAGCGCGAGCTTGCGGATTTCGTTGCGCGAGGCGAGGCGGTCGCCGCCCAGCAGCGTCAGCAGCGCGGCGCGGGCGTCGGGTGCAATCGTCAATTTCGCAGCGCGCATTTCTTCGTCGATCAGCCGCTCCAGATCGCGCGCGTTATCGACGTAGCAAGGCAACGCCGCGGCGGTCTTGGCCTTTTCGCACAGCGCGCGCAGCGGCGCGGTTTTGCGCAGGTCGCCGGCCTCGATGATGATGCGGCATTCCTTCGACGGGGCGTTGATCACGGTTTCGACCGCGCCCGCGATGTTGCGTGAGCCGGCTTTGACCAGCACGGCGCGGCGGCCGCCGAACAGCGGCACGGTGTGCGCTTCCTCCACCAGCCGCGACGGATTGGCGGTGAGGTCTTCGCCCTCGATGCGCACAAACGAAAAAGGATCGGCCGGATCGTCGACCGATGCTTTCACCAGCGCATCGACACGCTCGCGCACCAGCCCGGCATCGGGGCCGTAGACCAGTACGACCGGCATCGCCGGATCGGGCCTGGCGATGAACTTGTCGATGTCGAAGGCTTTGATGGCAGTCATAAGCTACACCGCGCGCGCGGTAGCCTCACGTCCCCGCCGTGAAATACGACGCCAGGCGGCTTCGGATGTTTTCCGCGATCACCTTGGCGGCGCGGTTCTCGGCATCGCGCAAGCCGCGGCTGCCGGCGAAACGCTGTTGCTGTCCGGGCGTGTCGTAGGACACACGCGCGAAGCTGCTGCCGCTGATGACCTGCTTGCCGGTACCGACCTCGACCAGGCGATAGCCCGCGTCGATGCCGTAATTCTGCACGTCGGTGCGCGCGGTATTGGGATCGGCGATCACCTGCAGATTGGTTGCGCCGATGTTGACGAACAGGCGGTAGCTGGCGGTATTGGCTTCGCCACCGCCGGTGAGATGGAAGATCAGTTCGTTGCGCACTTCGCCGGCGACGCGGGGCAGCCTAACGCCGGCCGCTGTGGTCACCGGCGCAACCTCGACGGCGCTCATTTTGTCGCGAATGCCGGCGCCGCCGACCGTGACCTGGTCGCCATAGAGCGGCTGGAAGCAGCCGGCCGTGAGGCCGGCCAGCGCAAGCGCCAGCAGCAGCCGAAAGAGGCGCGGGGATTCAGGCAACGACATTCACAATCCTTTGCGGGACGACAATGACCTTTTTCGGGCTTTTGCCATCCAGCGCCTTTATTACCGCATCGAGAGCCAAAACGGCAGCCTCAATCTCGTCTTTTCCGGCGTCCCGGGCCACCGTGATGTCCGCCCGCTTTTTGCCGTTGATCTGGACCGGCAGGGTGATGGTGTTTTCGACCAGCAAATCCGGCTCAATTTCTGGCCAGGCCTCGGTGGCGACCAGGGTGTCATGGCCCAGAGCCGCCCAGCATTCCTCGGCCAGATGCGGCATCATCGGGTGGAACAGCCGCACCAGGATGTCGCCGGCCTCGCGCAGGGCCCAGGCCATATCCGGGGCCGGCGCGGTCTCGACCTCGCCGATGGCGTCCGACAGGGCGTTGGCGAACTCGTAGATATGGGCGACGCAGCGGTTGAAGCGCAGCCGGCCGATGTCGT
Organism: uncultured Hyphomicrobiales bacterium; assembly: GCA_903878085.1. Lineage (GTDB taxonomy): Bacteria > Pseudomonadota > Alphaproteobacteria > Rhizobiales > Xanthobacteraceae > Pseudolabrys. The sequence goes on from CAIRGJ010000016.1 coordinate 29,791, forward strand.
CGGAGACGTTGCTCAGCGCCCGGTGGGCGGCCTTGCGGACTTTTGTCGATTCCGGGCCGAATTGCGTGGGGCGAGTCTGCGGCCCGGTGACCCCGGCGATTTCGCCAACCATGCGCCACAGCCGCTGCACAAAACGCCAGGCGCCCTGCACACCTTCCTCGGTCCAGATCACGTCGCGCTCGGGCGGACTGTCCGACAGCATGAACCACCGGGCGGTGTCGGCGCCGTAGGCGGCGATGATGTCGTCGGGGTCGATGGTGTTCTTCTTCGACTTCGACATTTTCTCAATGGAGCCGACAGCTACAAGCTGTTTTGTTTTGATATTTCTCGCACGCACTTTTCCACGATACGTCACGTATTCAATTTCAGCAGGCGTGAACCAGCCCTTTTTATTGTTGTAGGTCTCGTGCACCACCATGCCCTGCGTGAACAGGCCGGCGAACGGCTCGTCCATGCCGGTGTGCCCGGTCTTGTGCATGGCACGGGTGAAGAAGCGCGAATACAGCAGATGCAGAATCGCGTGCTCGATGCCGCCGATATATTGATCGACCGGCAGCCACTCGTTGACGGATTTCAAATTCGTCGGCGCGTCCGCGATCCACGGATCGGTGAAGCGCGCGAAGTACCAGGACGAATCCACGAAGGTGTCCATGGTGTCGGTCTCGCGCCGCGCATCGCCGGCGCACTGCGGACACTTGACGTGCTTCCAGGTCGGATGGCGGTCGAGCGGATTGCCCGGTTTGTCGAAGGTGACGTCTTCGGGAAGCGTGACCGGCAGGTCGGCTTGCGGCACCGGCACCACGCCGCACTTGTCGCAATGGATGATCGGGATCGGGCAGCCCCAGTAGCGCTGCCGCGAAATGCCCCAGTCGCGCAGGCGGTAATTGACCTGGCGCTGCGCCAGCGGACGATTGCCGCGCGTGTCGCGTTCCAGCCGCTTGGCGACTTCGTTCTTGGCCTCGTCGATGGTCATGCCGTCGAGGAAGCGCGAATTGATCATGCGGCCGTCGCCGTCATAGGCGGTGTCGGTGATGACGAAGGCCGCCGGGTCCTGGTTCGGCGGGCACACCACCGGCGTGTTGCCGAGGCCGTATTTATTGACGAAATCGAGGTCACGCTGGTCGTGCGCCGGGCAGCCGAAGATCGCGCCGGTGCCGTATTCCATCAGAATAAAATTGGCGACATAGACAGGCAGCGTCCAGTTGGCGTCGAACGGATGCACCGCCTTGATGCCGGTGTCGAAGCCCATCTTCTCGGCGGTGTCGATCGCCGCCTGCGAGGTGCCCATCTGCCGGCATTGCTCGATGAAGGAGGCCAAGTTCGGATTCTTCGCCGCCGCCGCGGCGGCCAGCGGATGATCCGGCGCCAGCGCCAGGAATTTCGCGCCGAACAAAGTGTCCGGCCGCGTCGTGAAAATCTCCAGCTCGGTTTCTTTATTCGGCGCGCTGAAAGTGTCGAGCATGAAGCGCACCAGCAAGCCTTCGGACTTGCCGATCCAGTTCTTCTGCATCAGCCGGACTTTTTCCGGCCAGCGGTCGAGCGTGTCGAGCGCGTTGAGCAGGTCTTCCGAATAGTCGCTGATCTTGAAGAACCACTGGATCAGTTCGCGCTGTTCGACCAAGGCGCCGGAGCGCCAGCCGCGGCCGTCGATCACCTGCTCGTTGGCGAGCACGGTGTTGTCGACCGGGTCCCAGTTCACCTTCGATTGCTTGCGCTCGACCAGTCCTGCTTTGAGGAAGTCGAGAAACATTCTCTGCTGGTGCTTGTAGTAGCTCGGGTCGCAGGTTGCGATTTCTCGCGCCCAGTCGAGCGACAGGCCCATCGACTGCAGCTGCTTCTTCATCGACGCGATGTTTTCGTAGGTCCAGGTCTTGGGATGC
>CAIRGJ010000017.1 GCA_903878085.1 uncultured Hyphomicrobiales bacterium
CCGATGAACAGGCCGAACTCGGTCTTGTTCTTGACCTCGCCCTCGACCGTCGAGCCGATCGGGTGCCTCTCGAGGAAGCCCTCCCACGGGTTCTGCAGGGTCTGCTTGAGGCCGAGCGAGATGCGGCGCTTGACCGGATCGACTTCGAGCACCTGCACTTCGACTTCCTGCGAGGTCGAAACAATCTTGCCGGGGTGCACGTTCTTCTTGGTCCACGACATTTCGGAAACGTGGATCAGGCCTTCGATGCCCGGCTCCAGTTCGACGAAGGCGCCGTAGTCGGTGATGTTGGTGACGCGGCCCGTGAACTTGGCGCCGACTGGATACTTGGCCTCGATGCCCTGCCACGGATCGTCCAGCAACTGCTTCATGCCGAGCGAGATGCGGTGGGTTTCGTGGTTGATCTTGATGATCTTGACCTTCACCGACTGGCCGATGTTGAGCACTTCGGTCGGGTGATTGACGCGACGCCAGGCGATGTCGGTGACATGCAGCAGGCCGTCGATGCCGCCGAGGTCGACGAAGGCGCCGTAGTCGGTGATGTTCTTGACCACGCCGTCGATGACCTGGCCCTCTTCGAGATTCTGCACCAGCTCCTGACGCTGCTCGGCGCGGGTCTCTTCCAGCACGGTGCGGCGGGAGACGACGATGTTGCCGCGGCGGCGATCCATTTTCAGGATCTGGAACTGCTGCGGCACGTTCATCAGCGGCGTGACGTCGCGGATCGGGCGGATGTCGACCTGGCTGCGCGGCAGGAAGGCCACGGCGCCGTCGAGATCGACGGTGAAGCCACCCTTGACCTGATTGAAGATAACGCCGGTGACCTTTTCGTTGTTGGTGAAGCCCTTCTCGAGCTTGCCCCAGCTTTCCTCGCGCCGCGCCTTGTCACGTGACAGCACCGCTTCACCGAGCGCGTTTTCCACGCGCTCAAGGTAGACCTCGACTTCGTCGCCGATCTTGATCGGGCTGGTACGGCCCGGGCCGGCGAATTCGCGCAGCGCCACGCGGCCTTCGGTCTTCAGACCGACGTCGATGACGGCGAGATCTTTTTCAATGCCGACGACGATGCCCTTGATGACGGAGCCTTCCTGCAGATTGCCGGTATGGAAGGACTCGTCGAGCATCGCAGCGAAGTCTTCACGCGAGGGGGATGCAGTAGCAGTGGCCATGTAGTCTCCTGTAAGCCGGCGCCGGTGGTTTGAATGATGTCCCGAACGCGCGGGCCGGAGGCTTGGCAAAGCCTTCGGCGACCAACCGGAATCCCGCATTCGGGAATCAAGCTGGCCGGCGCTAATACCGTACGGTCGGAACGATTGGACTTGGATCGGGACGCCTTACGGCGAGGCTCGAGCGGGGCTTTGTCCTCCAACATCGAGGCGCGTTAGGCGCGTCCTCGGCCCGCTCGGGTGACCTCGACGATGTCGATGGCAGCCCGAATTGCCGCGTCTATAGCGAAATGCGCCCGCAGCGGCAAGGCGCGTGTGCCGGCGAAACCGTACGCGCCGCAGCGCCGCGTGCCTCTGGAGGTGTCCGGCCGCCGCCGCGGCATGCTGCCGCGGCGGTGGAACGCGAAAGGTTCTTCCCTCGGATCGCGCCAAAAGGGGAATAATATGTTATTTTTCAAAGGGTTATTGCTTAAAACATTGGAATAATTTTATTACGGCGCTGGAGTTTTTGTCATGTCCATTGCGCTTGCCCCTGCGGTTCCCCTCGAACCGGACGACCCAAATTTGCTGGCCGCTCGCCTTTCGGCGGCCGCGCCCGCGCTCGACCTGTTCCAGCGCGTCGCGGCCGCTCGCGCCGCGGTCGGCGGTCCCATCGTGTTCACGACCAGCTTCGGGCTCGAGGACCAGACCATCGGCCACGCCATCCTCAGGCAGGCGCTCGACATCGATATCGTGACGCTCGACACCGGCCGCCTGTTTCCGCAAACCCACGACGTCTGGGCGCAAACCGAGCGGCGCTACGGACGGCGCATCCGCGCCATCGTCCCCCGAGCGGCATCGGCTTGAAGCGCTGATCGAGCGGCAGGGCAGCGACGGCTTCCGCGCCTCGGTCGAGGTGCGCCGCGCCTGCTGCCACGTCCGCAAGGTCGAGCCGCTCAACCGCGCGCTTGCTGGCGCGCAAGGCTGGATCACCGGCCTGCGCGCCGATCAATCCGAGCACCGCGCCGACGTGGCCTTTGCCGAATTCGACGCCGCGCGCAGCCTCATCAAAATCAATCCGCTGTTCGACTGGACGCGCGACCGCGCCGCCGACTTCACGCGCGAGCATGGCGTGCCGGTCAATACTTTGCACGCCAGCGGCTTTCTCTCGATCGGCTGCGCGCCGTGCACCCGCGCGGTTGCGCCCGGCGAACCGGAGCGCGCCGGCCGCTGGTGGTGGGAAGCCGAAGGCAAAACCGAATGCGGGCTGCATGTGCGAGAGGCGGTACACTCGTGAACGACGCGACCATCACCAAAGCCAGCGGCACGCACAGCTATCTCGATCAGCTCGAGGCCGAGAGCATCCACATCATGCGCGAGACCGTCGCCGAGTGCGACAAGACCGTGATGCTGTATTCCATCGGCAAGGATTCTTCGGTGCTGTTGCATCTGGCGATGAAAGCCTTTTATCCGGGCAAGCCGCCGTTCCCGCTGCTGCACGTCGACACCACCTGGAAATTCCGCGAGATGATCGACTTCCGCGACCGCCGCGCGCGCGAACTCGGCGTCGATCTCTTGGTGCACGTCAATCAGGATGGCGTGGCGCGCGGCATTGGCCCGGTTTCGCACGGCTCCGAACTGCATACCGACGTGATGAAGACGCAGGGCCTGCGCCAAGCTCTCGACCTGCACGGCTTCGATGCGGCCATCGGCGGCGCGCGCCGCGACGAGGACAAATCGCGCGCCAAGGAGCGAATCTTCTCGTTCCGCAATGCGCATCATCGCTGGGACCCGAAGCGGCAGCGGCCGGAACCGTGGCGGCTGTTCAACACGCATAAGCGCAAGGGCGAGAGCATCCGCGTCTTCCCGCTGTCGAACTGGACCGAGTTCGACGTCTGGCTCTATATCCACCGCGAAAACATTCCGGTGGTGCCGCTTTATTTCGCCAAGCCGCGGCCGGTGGTGAAGCGCGGCGAGACTTTGGTCATGGTCGACGACGACCGCCTGCCGCTCGAGCCGGGTGAAGTGCCGCAGCTCCGCAACGTGCGCTTCCGCACGCTCGGCTGCTATCCGCTCACCGGCGCGATCGAAAGCACCGCGATCTCGACCGAGAACATCCTCCGCGAAACCCTCGACAGCCGCTATTCCGAACGGCGCGACCGCGTCATCGACCAGGACGGTTCGGCCTCGATGGAACGCAAGAAGCAGGAAGGCTATTTCTGATGAATATCCTGGCCGATCCTGCCGCGTTCGCGCGCGATGCGGTGCTTTACAATCACGAAAGCAAAAGCCTGCTGCGCTTCATTGCCTGCGGTTCGGTCGATCACGGCAAATCGAGCCTGCTCGGGCGCCTGCTGTTCGATGCAGACTTAGTGCTCGACGATCAGATCGAAGCGCTGCGCAAGGATACCGGGCAATTGACCGGCGCAGTGGAGGACCTCGATTTTTCCCTGCTGTTCGATGGGCTTGCCGCCGAGCGTGAGCAGAAGATCACCATCGACCTCGCCTATCGTTTCTTCGCCACCGAGAAACGTAAGTTCATCGTCGCCGACGCGCCCGGCCACGAGCAGTACACCCGCAACATGGCGACCGGCGCCTCCACCGCCGACCTCGCGCTCATTCTCGTCAACGCGCAGTCGGGATTGACGCAGCAGACCCGGCGTCACGCGCTGATCGCCGCGACGCTCGGCGTGCATCATCTCGTCGTCGCCGTGAACAAGATGGACCTGGTCGCCTATTCGCGGGCAACCTTCGAGGCCATCGAAACGGAATTCCGGAAGTTCTCCGACAGACTCGGCGGCGTATCGATCACTTTCATTCCGGTCTCGGCGCGCGGCGGCGACAACGTCGTCAAGCGCTCGCCGCATATGGCCTGGTATCGCGGCCCAACGCTGTTGGAGAAACTCGAGACGGTCGACGTCACGCCGCGCGCGGCCAACCAGGCGTTCCGCATGGCGGTGCAATGGGTGAGCCGTCCGACGCCGGATTTCCGCGGCTATTGCGGGCTCATCGCCGGCGGTGAAGTGCGCCCCGGCATGGAGGTGATCGTGCAGCCTTCGGGCCAGCGCACTCGCATCGCCAGCATCGTCACCGCCGATGGCGAACTCGCCCGCGCCGGCACCGGGCAATCGGTGACGTTGACACTTGCCGACGATGTCGATGTCTCGCGCGGCGACCTGATCGCCGACGTTGCGCGGCCTGCGGAAGTCTCAGATCGCATCGACGCCCGCATCTTCTGGATGGGCCAGGGCACATTGGCGCCCGGCAGCCGCTTCCATATCAAGCTCGGCACCGCTTCGGCGGCGGCGAATATCAGCGGACCAATGCATCTGATCGATCTCGGTCAGGACGCGGCGGTGACGCCGGTCGACCGGCTCATGAGCAACGAGTTCGGCCTATGCCGTCTCGAACTCGACCGGCCGCTCGCCGCCGACCGCTACGGCGCGAACCGCGAGACCGGCAGCTTCATTCTGATCGACGCCGAAACCCACGACACGGTGGCGATGGGTCTGGTGGAGAATGCCAGCGCACCGGCGCTCACGCCCGACAAGCGCGACAGCGTCGTGCGCTCGGTTGCGACGCGCATCGCGCGCCTGTTCGGAAAGAACGAAACGCATGGCCGCTCCATCGCCAAAGCCATCAGCTGGCGCGCGACCGGCAGCCTCGATACTTTCGTCATCAGTTGGATCATCACCGGCAATACCGCGATTGCCGGCTCGATCGCCGTCACCGAAATCGTCACCAAGATTTTGTTCTATTATTTCCACGAACGCATCTGGGCGCTGGCGTCGTGGGGGCGGCGCTAGCGCTGCTTGCTGCGCTCGACGACCGCGATGGCGGCGGCGAGAGCTGCATCGATTCCCAAATGCGTCGTATCGAGCAGATGCGCGTCGGCGGCCTGCTTCAGCGGCGAAGCGGCACGGCTGGTGTCGCGTTCGTCGCGTTTGAAGATGTCGGTGAGCACCGTGGCCTCGTCGATGGTCTTGCCCTGCGCACGATACTCGGCGGCGCGGCGGCCGGCGCGGACCTGCGGCGTCGCGGTGACGAACAGCTTCACATCGGCATCGGGGCAAATCACGGTGCCAATATCGCGGCCGTCGATCACCGCGCCGGGCGGAATGGCTGCAAAATCGCGCTGAAACGCCACCAAAGCCGCCCTTAATTCAGGAATCGCGGACACCAGCGAGGCCGCTTCGCCCACCGCCGGGGTCTTGAGCGCGGCTTCATCGAACCGCGAGCCAAGCGCCTTGGCGGCGGCAACCGCAGCAGCAACGTCGTCGGGCCGTTTGCCGGCATCGAGCAGGCTTTTGGCGACCGCGCGGTACAACAGGCCGGTGTCGAGATGGCGCAGGCCGTAATGCGCCGCCAGCCGCTTGCCGAGCGTGCCCTTGCCCGAGGCCGCGGGTCCATCGATGGCGATGATCATGAGAAGTCGGCGCCCAAGCTGCGCATCAGGCCGGTGAAATCCGGGAAGCTGGTGGCGATGAAGGCCGAGTCGTCGATGCGCACCGGATTGTCGCTGGCCAGCCCCATCATCAACGCCGACATGGCGATGCGGTGATCCATGTGGGTTTTGACTTCGCCGCCGCCGGCGACATTCGATTTGCCATGCACGATCAGGTCGTCGCCCTCGATCTCGACGATGACGCCATTGACGCGCAGCATGTCGGCGGTGGCCTCGAGCCGGTCGCTCTCCTTGACGCGCAATTCCTTCAGGCCGCGCATGCGCGTCACGCCTTCGGCGAACGACGCCGCGACCGCGAGGATCAGATATTCGTCGATCATCGACGGCGCGCGCTCCGGCGGCACCACGACGCCCTTGAGCTGCGAGGCAGTGACGCGCAGATCGGCGACTTCCTCGCCGCCGTCGTCGCGGGTCGCCAGCGTTTCGATATTGGCGCCCATCTCCTTCAGCGTCGCGAACAGCCCGGTGCGCAGCGCGTTGGTCATCACCGCGTCGAGGATCAGCTCGGAGCCGGGCACGATCAGTGCGGCGACCAGCGGAAACGCCGCCGATGACGGGTCGGCCGGCACCACGACGTTTGACGGCTCAAGCTCGGGCTGGCCCTGCAGCACGATGCGGCGGCCATGCTCGCCATGCGGCTTGCTGGTGATCTTGGCGCCGAAATGTTTCAGCAGGCGCTCGGTGTGGTCGCGGGTGGCTTCCGCCTCGATCACGGTGGTCTCACCGGGCGCCGCCAGGCCCGCCAGCAGCACCGCCGACTTGAGCTGCGCCGACGGCACCGGCGATTCGTAGGTGATCGGCATCGGGTCGGCTGCGCCTTGCAGCGTCAGCGGCAGCCGATCGCCTTCGCCGGCCGAGATGACGCGCGCGCCCATCTTTTCCAGCGGGTCGAGCACGCGGCGCATCGGCCGTGTGCGCAAACTGGCGTCGCCGTCGAAGGTCGCGGTAATGCCGCAGCCAGCTACCGCGCCGAGCGCCAGCCGGCAGCCGGTGCCGGAATTGCCGAAATCGAGCGAGCCCGACGGCTGGGCAAAGCCGCCAACGCCGACGCCGTGGACACGCCAGAGGCCCTCGCCGGTCCGTTCCACCCGGGCGCCGAGCGCGCGCATGGCGTCCGCGGTATGGAGTACGTCCTCGCCCTCCAGCAGGCCGCTGATGGCGGTCTCGCCGACCGTCATGGCGGCCAGAATCAGCGCCCGGTGCGAGATCGATTTGTCGCCTGGGACGCGGATGCGGCCCTTGAGCGGAGAGCCCCGGCGGGCGGTCAGAGGCGTCAGAACGGCGGAATTCACGTTGGACCTATCCTTAATGAAGTCGGGCCGTCCTACCACGCAGCCTTGGGGACCGTCATCCGCGGCCTTTGCGGGACTTTTGGCTGTCCGAAGCGCTTGACAGGTGCGCTGCAACTAGCCAAGTGAAGCACCGCTTACAGCAAAGCATCGCTTTATAGACCTTTCGAGGAACCTTGACCGTGGCTAAAACTGAGCTCGGCACCAAACGCGTCTGCCCCGAAACGGGTCGTAAGTTCTACGACCTCGGCAAGACGCCGGTGATATCGCCCTATACCGGCAAAGTCGTACCGATCATTGTGCCGGTGCAGTCGCGCTCGCGCCCGCCGGAAGCGGCGCGTCCGGCGCCAGCGGCGGAGGTCGAGACCATCGTGCCGGAGACGGCGGACGCCGAATTCGTTTCGCTGGAGGACGCCGAGGCCGAACAGCAGGGCAAGAAGAACGCCGACGGCACGCCCGTGGTCGGCGAGGACGAAGTCGAAGCCGATGAGAGCCTCGACGATGCCGCCTTCATCGAAGAGCAGGACGAAGGCGATCCGGACGTCACCGACATCATCGGCGAAGGCATCGAAAAGGAAGAAGAGACATGAGCCTCGCCGTCCGATAATATCCGGCGACGTGCTTTTCGACCCGCGTGTCCAGAATGCGGGACTTGGAATTCAGAGATTGGGGCCATAGCTCAGCTGGGAGAGCGCCTGCATGGCATGCAGGAGGTCAGCGGTTCGATCCCGCTTGGCTCCACCAACTTCCTAAAAAAGCCGCCCTCACTGGGCGGCTTTTTTTATGGCCCGCATACTGACAGCCGCATTGGCGCCGTTGCATGATGCCGGCAAAACTGGGGGAAACAAAAAATGCAAGGCAAGATCGCGCTCGAGGAACACGTTGCCATCGAGCCGACACTCAGCGATTCGCAGGTGTTCGGCGCCCATGTCTGGAAGGACCTCGGCCACCGTCTGATCGACGTCCAGGACACGCGGCTGCGCGAGATGGACAAGCACGGCGTCGAGATGATGATCCTGTCGCTCAACGCGCCGGCGGTGCAGGCGATCCACGACGTCAAAACCGCGATCGCGGTGGCCAAGCAGGCCAACGACACGCTGGCCGCCGAGGTGCGCAAGCGCCCGGCGCGCTTTGCCGCCTTCGCCGCGCTGCCGATGCAGGACCCGGACGCGGCCATCGCCGAACTGACGCGCTGCGTCAAGGAACTCGGCATGGTCGGCGCGCTGGTCAACGGCTTTTCGCAGATCGGTACGCCGGACAACGTGACCTATTACGACCTGCCGCAATACCGGCCGTTCTGGCGCGCGGTCGAGGCGCTCGACGTGCCGTTCTATCTGCACCCGCGCAATCCGCTGCCGAGCTGGACCAAGCAATATGACGGCCACCCGTGGCTGCTTGGGCCAAACTGGGCGTTCTCGGCGGAGACCGCGGTGCATGCGTTCAGGCTGATCGGCAGCGGGTTGTTCGATGAACATCCCAAGCTCAAGATCGTGCTCGGGCACCTCGGCGAAGGCATTCCGGTGCAGCTATGGCGGATCGATAACCGCAATGGCTGGATGAAGGCGCCGCATAAATACGCCGCCAAGAAGGGCGTTGCGGATTATTTCCGCACGCATTTCCACCTCACGACGTCGGGCAATTTTCACACGCCGTCGCTGGTCAACGCCATGACCGAGATGGGGCCCGAGCGCGTGATGTTCTCTGTCGATTGGCCGTTCGAGGATGTCGGCGAGGCCGCGCAGTGGTTCGACAAGGCCGAGATCAGCGAAGCCGATCGCGCCAAAGTCGGGCGCGACAATGCGATCAAGCTGTTTAAGTTGAAGCTGGGATAGCTTCCTCGGCGTCACGCCCGGCCTTGCCTCGGCCATGACGAATCTAATTACTTCTTCTTGTTATCCGCGACCGCGCCGCTGCCCCAGGCCGGCTCGTCGGCGCCGTTGCCCCAGGCATAGGGCCGGTAGAAATTGTGCAGGCCGTAACGCACCATCTTCTTCATCTCGCCGACCCAGTTCGGGTGCACATAGATGGCGTGGTAGTGCGTCGACTTCGCCACTTCCGGCACATAGATCTGGCCGTCGAGCGTTTCCTTGGCGATGCGGTTGGCGCGCGCCCAATGGCCGCGCTCGGTGATCAGCTTGCTCTTGCCGTCGCAGGCGAAGGTAAACTGGCAGGCGAGATGCCGGCCGGCGTTCTGATAGACCACGCCGCAGATGTCGTTCGGATAGAAGCCTGAGAAGGCGCGGTTGACGACGACCTGCGCCACCGCCATCTGGCCGCGCACCGGTTCGCTGCGGGATTCAAAATAGACAGCATTGGCGAGACAACGCTGCGCCTTCGCGTATTCCTTGCCTTCCAGATGCAGGCGCTGCGCCGGCGACGGCGGCGGCACGCCCGGCGCCGGGCGCGGCATCGGCACCATGGCGAGCCGCAGCTCGTTCGACATCGGCTCCGACAGCGACGGCGGCGCGATGTCAGACGGCATCGCGTTCATGTCGACACTGGCGAGCCGGAACGGCGCGGTCGGCTGACCGGCGTTGCTGCCCAGGTCGGAGCGGCTGAACGACGGCTGCGTCGCCATCGCGAATTCGACCGCATCCTGGCTGCCGGCGGCAGCAAGCTGATCAACCCGGGAAGTATCGGCTTTGGCCGGGCGTTGCGTCTTGGCGGGGATCGAAGCCTGCACCGGCGCATTGCCCATGGGCCGCGCGGCCATGAAACCGTCGCGCGGAATGGCGGCGACGGCGGACGGCTCGTCCGACGTAAACGAAATGAGCTCGATGCCGGCGCGGAGTCGATCGGGAATATCGGCGACCCGCAGGTTGCTGTCGCGGATCACGGCGGCGGCATTTTCGACGGTACGGACACCGGCAATATCCAACGCGCTGAGCGTGACCGCGCCGATTGCGAAGATGACGCAGAGCCGCTTGGCGTTGCGGAAGATCTTTTCTTCGATCGTCTCGCCGAACGGATCAAAATCGATGGCACGTGAGATCAAGGTGGGTCTCCCGATGCGCCTGCGTGAAAAAAGTCTGTTTTCAGGCTGCGGCGACCATATCGGGGTCGATTGCAATTGAGTCGTTTCTTAAGACTCTTTTTACCAAACAAAGCAAACGAGCGTGCTTAATTTGACCAAGCAAAACCGGGGTTTTCCGGGGTTGAAGGTGGCGTCCACCGTTAACCCAACCCGCCGCCGCGGGGGGCTGTTTTTGCTCCCAAAGGCTGAGTTTCCCTGTGTTCTTGAACCTTTAACCGGCCCCACCCATATTAGCGGGGACCGGACGGGAGTTGCCGCCCGGTTGGGGTGCCCATGAGGGGCCCCGTCAAAGTCGCTTCAAGCGAGGGCTTTGAGACCATGTCACGAGTACCGTCACTATCCAGTCCGTTCCTGCTGGGCTTCGACGAAATCGAGCGCGTGCTCGACCGCGTTGCCAAAGGCGCCGACGGCTATCCGCCTTACAACATCGAGCGGCTGGCGCATGACGGGCAAAATCCCGAACGGCTCCGCATCACCCTGGCCGTCGCCGGATTCACCCGCGACCAACTCGATGTCAGCATCGAGGAAAGTCAGCTGGTCATCCGCGGACGGCAGCAGGACGACAAGAGCCGGCAATACCTCCACCGCGGCATCGCCGCGCGCCAATTCCAGCGCACCTTCGTGCTGGCGGACGGCATGGAGGTGCTGGGCGCCGACTTGAAAAATGGATTGTTGTCGATCGATCTGGCGCGGCCGCAAGCCGAACGGATCGTGAAGACGATCGCCATCAACGAGTTGGAATGACGGACTTGTGAACCAGGACTCGACCGCGTCGAGCGTTGTCTAGAAAAGGAGTCGAGGGCCATGAATATCGACAAGACGATTGAACCGAACACGATCGCTCCCGCGATCACGCAGGAGGCATTGGCGCATCTCGGCGACGGCCGTCTGGCTTACGTCAAGACGATCAATTCCGAGGACGTCGCCGCCCTGTTTCCGCAGGCGCCGAAGATCGAGCCGGGCATCAAGCTGTTTGCCCTGCATGCCGCCGATGGCACGCCGATCATGCTGACCGACACGCGCGAAGCAGCACTTGCCAATGCCTGGAGCCAGGAGCTCGAGGCGATGAGCGTGCACTAATTTGCGGTCGTCCCCGCGAAGGCGGGGTCCCCTAACCACCGCACGCGAAAGAAAAGAAAAAGCGCAGCCGGTGCCGGCTGCGCTGTTTACTTATGGGCAGGTCACGGCGTATGGGTCCCCGCCTTCGCGGGGACGACACCTAGGCGGCGCTGCTCGTGGCCTGTGTCGCCAGCACCGCATAGAGCGCATCGGCATCGCCCGATTCGCGCAGTTTGCGCGCGATCTCTGGATCGCGCAGCAGGCGGGCAACGCGCGCCAGCGCCTTGAGATGATCGGCGCCTGCCGCTTCCGGCGCCAGCAGCAGAAAAATTAAATCGACCGGCTGGCTGTCGAGCGCTTCGAAATCGATCGGCCGCTCCAGACGCGCGAACAAGCCGAACAGCCGGCCGAGTTTCGGGAGCTTGCCGTGCGGAATTGCGATGCCGTTGCCAACCGCGGTGGAGCCGAGCTTCTCACGCTGCAGCAAGATTTCCAGAATCGCACGTTCGCTCTGACCCGTGAGTTCGGCCGCGCGCGCGGCGAGCTCCTGGATCGCTTGCTTCTTGCCGTTGACCTTGAGCGCCGGAATAATTGCCGTCGGCGCGACGAGATCGGTGAGCGTCATGGATCTGTCCAATGATCGTAAATGGCAGCGTGGACTTGTAATGGGTTGTGAGGGTCGCGGCCCTTATAGAGCGGCGGGCGGCAAGGTCAATGGTCGCGGTAGCCGCGTAGCACAGCGCAACTAGGAATTGGCACGGTCCGAAAACAGGCATGCTGCGGCAAAACCGCCTGCGACACGTCGAATCGAGCGCATTCGGAGACGGCGCGAGGCCATCCGGCAATTTCGTCGCGATAATGGACGGTCAGCCGCCGCGGCGGCCTTGCTGATCCTTGCGGCGGCGCTTGTAGCGGCGAAGCTGCTTCTCGATGCGCTCCGACGCCTGCGCCGCGCTGTCGTAAGCATCGGCCGCCATGCCTTCGGCCTCCAGCAAGGTGCCGGAGTCCAGATGCAAAAGACATTCGGTGCGATAGCCGAAACCGTCTCTGCCGACGGTGGCGTGGCCGGAATAGCCGCCGTCAAAATATTTGGATGTGGCTTCTGCGACGCGGTCCGTGATCCGTTGTGACAGGGCCGAGCCGATATTGATGTTCTTTCCCGATACACGCAAAGGCATTAGTTACGCCTCCATTGCCGGGCGCGGAATCGCCGCGCTATTTTAAGCGGTGAGCTAAAAATCCCAGTTCAGATAAGTCCTCGTTTCGATCCGGTAAGCTTGGCACGTTTCGCCTAGAAAATCCTAGGCATTGGCGGCCTGTTTCTCACGCCTTCTCTGCACTGAGGACGGAATCCGCATCGCCTCGCGGTACTTGGCAACCGTGCGGCGCGCGATATCGATGCCGGCCTCGCGCAAGCGGTCGACGATGGTGTCGTCCGACAGTACGTCAACGGCGGTCTCGGCATCGATCAAGTGACGAATACGATGGCGCACCGCTTCCGCCGAATGCGCTTCGCCACCATCGGACGCCGCAATCGACGACGTGAAGAAATATTTCAGCTCAAAGATGCCGCGGCTGGTCGCCATGTATTTATTGGCGGTGACGCGCGACACCGTCGACTCGTGCATGCCGATGGCGTCGGCAACGGTCTTGAGATTGAGCGGGCGCAGATGCTGCACGCCTTTGATGAAGAAGCCGTCCTGCTGGCGTACGATCTCGCTCGACACCTTGAGAATCGTCTTGGCGCGCTGATCGAGCGCGCGCACCAGCCAGGTCGCGGTCTGCAGACAATCGGCGAGATAGATTTTGTCTTTTTCGTTGCGCGTGGTTTTCGATACTTGCGCATGATAGCGCTGGCTGATCAGGACTTTCGGCAACGTGTCGGAATTGAGTTCGACCTGCCAGCTGCCATCGGACGCCGCGCGAACATAGACGTCGGGAACGATCGGTTGCACCAGCGTCGAGCCGAAGGCCAGGCCCGGTTTCGGATTGAGATTGCGGATCTCGGCTATCATGTCGGTGAGATCTTCGTCGCCGACGCCGCACAGCCGGCGCAACGCCGCAAGATCGCGCTTGGCCAAGAGCTCGAGGTGTTCGACCAGCGCCTGCATCGCCGGGTCGTAGCGGTTGCGGTCCTTGAGCTGCAGCGCAAGACATTCGGTGAGCGAGCGCGCGCAGACGCCGGGCGGATCGAACGTCTGCAGAACCGCGAGCACGGTCTCGACGTCGCTTCGTGACGCACCGAGTTTCTCGGCGACGGCGTCGAGATCGCCGGTCAGGTAACCGGTCTCGTCAACCATATCGACCAGATAGCGGCCAATCATGCGTTGCGCCGGATCGGAAATCGCCAGCGCCATCTGCTCGGCGAGATGATCGGCAAGCGTGATCTCAGCGGTGACGAAGGATTCCAGATTGTAGCTGCTATCCTCGGAGCCGCCGGTGCCGACGCCCGACCACTCCGAATAGCTCGGTGGCGGGGTTTCGGTCGGCGCAGTTTTGGCGCCGCCGTCGTCGGGAAATACGTTCTCGAGTTCGGTGCCGAGACTTTGCTCCATCGAGGCACGGTTGGTTTCGAGATCCTCGCCCATCCAGTCGGCGGTCGGCGACAGGTCCTCGTTGCGCTCGATGGCGGGGGCTTCGGGCTCCGCGCCCGGCGCTGAATTATCCTCGGCCTCGGCGCGTTCCAGCAGGGGGTTACGTTCGAGTTCGCCTTCGACGTAGGCGGCCAGATCGAGGCTGGAGAGCTGCAGCAGCTTGATGGCCTGCATCAGCTGCGGCGTCATCACCAGCGCTTGGCTCTGACGGAACTCTAGTCTTTGAGATAGCGCCATAGAGGTTTCCCGGCGGAAACTGGTCTGATTCTTGCTTGTTTTTGACTATAACAGCTTCCGCTCGCTGGCGATATACGATTCCGCAGCGCAGCATTGCACATATATTGAGCTGTTTTTCCGGGACTCAGGCCGCTGCACGCATTATAGGCGGAATTCTTCGCCCAGATACAGCCGCCGCACGTCCGGGTTATTCACGATATCCTCAGCACGGCCCTCCATCAGCACTTCGCCGGAATAGATGATGTAGGCGCGGTCGGTCAGGCCCAGCGTCTCGCGGACGTTGTGATCGGTGATCAGGACGCCGATGCCGCGGTTGGTCAGATGCCGCACCAGCGCCTGGATGTCGCCGACCGCGATCGGGTCGATGCCGGCGAACGGTTCGTCGAGCAGCATGTAGCTCGGCCGCGTCGCCAGCGCGCGGGCGATCTCGACGCGGCGCCGCTCGCCGCCGGACAGCGCGATGGTCGGCGTCTTGCGTAAGCGCGCGATATTGAACTCTTCCAGCAGCGCGTTGAGATCGGCTTCGCGGCGGCGGCGGTCGGGCTCGACCACTTCCAGCACCGAGCGGATGTTTTCTTCGACGTTCAGCCCGCGAAAGATCGAGGCTTCCTGCGGCAGATAGCCGATGCCGAGGCGAGCGCGCTGATACATCGGCAGCCCGGTGACGTCGTAGCCGTCGAGCTCGATACGGCCGCGGTCGGCGTTGATCAGACCGGTGATCATGTAGAACACGGTGGTCTTGCCGGCGCCGTTCGGTCCCAGCAGTCCCACGGCTTCGCCGCGCCGCACATAGAGCGTGACGCCTTTGACGACCTTGCGGCCGCCGAAGGTCTTCTCGACGCCGTGGGCGGCAAGATAGTGGCGCGCGGCCTGGCGGCCGTCAGCGGGCCCGCGCGGCTTGCCCGCGCCCTGCGGCTGCGCCGCTGTGGTGGCCTGCCGCTGCGCCTGCAGCGTCTGCACCGACTGCGCGTTGGCCGCCGCGATCTGCTGCTGACGCACTTCGGCCGGCGTCAAAGCGCGGCGGGCGCGAGACTGCTGCTTGCGCCGAAATATCGAGAGGATATTCACCGGGCTACCTTGCGGCGCATGACGCGATCACTCCAGCGGCGACACTAGCTGATTCCCGGCCGGCAAACCGCGCACCCGCCAAAGCCGCGGGATAACTCGGAGCCGATGTGGCGTTGGCGGTCAAAATGGTCGCGCCGGCGGCCCAGGCCGCGATGCTGGTGCCGGCGCGGGCGCCGCCCCCGGAAGACCCACGCCGCCGCTTTTGATCTCGGGAGCCCCGGCGCTACCGGGCAGGAACAGGCCCTGCACCCGGCCTTGGCCATTCTTGCCGGATTCCACCCGCGACACGCCGGTGGTCAGATCGACGATCAGTTTGTCGCCGCGCAGCACGTTCTGGCCTTGAGTCATCATCACGCCGCCGGAGAGCGTGACGGTGTTGGCCTTCATGTCGAAAATGCCAAGTTCGCCAGTGGCGGTTTGGTCTTTCTGCAGCACGACCACGCTGCCATGCGCTTCCAGCCGCTTGATCTTCTGCTGGCCGCCGGGGCCTGGCGTCGCCGCCTGCATGGTCTTGGTCTTGCCGGCGTCCTTGGCCTCCGCTTCGCTGTCCTGCTCGTAGAACACCACCAGCGATTTGGAACGCATCGTGGTGTCGCCCTGCACCACTTTCACATCGCCGCTGAACGTCGCGATCTTCTCTTTATCGCGCACCACCAAGGTCTCGGATTCGATATGCACCGGCTGGTCGCGATTCTGCGAAAAACCTTGCAGCGCGTTCGGCGGGCCCTTCGACGCCGGCTGCGGCTGCGCCTGCGCGCCCGCACCGAACACGGTCAAGGCTGCGGCGATCAGCAGCCGGATGCTCACGCGACGGATACTGCTCATCGCTTACCGGCTGCAGGTTTCGGCAAGGTCGTGGCGCTGAGCATCAGCACCATATCCACCCCGCCATAAAAGCGCACCAGATCGCCTGAATCGACAATCTCCAGCTTGTTGCCGTTGAGCACGCCCTGCAAGAACTCCAGCTCGACGGGATGATCGGACACGACGTTGCCTTTGCGGATATCGATCATCGCTTCGCTCAAACGACCTTTATTGCCGTTGGACGATATCAGCACGATGTTGCTGTTGAGCTTGAGCGTCTCCCGCTTGGTATCATAGACGCCGGTGTCGGCCGACAAATCTATCATCGACTGATCCTGCATCTGCATCTTGGCGCGGATATTGCGCAGCTCGACGATGTCCGGCTTGGTCAGATCCTGCGCCGCAGCGTCGGCATTGAACTCGTAAGCGCGAGCGTCCTTGGTGAAGCCCGACATGCGCGGCTTCTCCATGGTGATCTTGGTGCCGGACACCACCATGTCGTTGATATTGACCGGCAGCTTGGCGAGCGAACGCAACGGATTGAGATAAGTGAGGAGCGAAAAGCCGCCCACCAACAGCAGCACCGCCATCGGAATGGCGACGCGCATGATGCGCACCGCCCGGCTGTGACGGCGCGCGGCACGAAACGCGCGTTCGCTGTCGCCGCGGCTCATGGTCCAATAAGAGCGCGCAGTCTGCGGATCGGTCTGGGCTGTGATCACGCGGTCCATTCGTTCGATCTGGATTTCGGAGAGTTCGCTACGCCCCCGCCACTAGCTGTGGCACGCGAATATGGCTCATACGCGGCAAAACCGGCCGCGCCCGACTCGCAAGAGTTTACCAATAACCGACGGAATCCAAAGACTTAGTTAGGACGCGTGCGAGAAAATGTCCTGCTCGGCCCAGCCGGCGAGATCGAGCCGCGCCCGGTGCGGCAGAAAGCCGAAACAGGCTGCCGCCAATTCGGTGCGGCCTTCGCGCGCCAGCATCGCGTCGAGCTTCTCACGCAGAGCATGCAGGTGCAGCACGTCGCTTGCCGCATAAGTCACCTGCGGGTCGGTCAGCGTTTCGGCGCCCCAGTCGGACGACTGCTGCTGCTTCGACAGATCGACGCCAAGCACCTCGCGCGTCAGGTCCTTGAGGCCGTGCTTGTCCGTGTAAGTGCGGGCGAGGCGCGACGCGACCTTGGTGCAATAGATCGGCCCGGCCATTACGCCGAAGGCGTTGGCCATCACCGCGATATCGAAACGCGCATAGTGGAAAATCTTGACGATGGCCGGGTCGGCCAAGAGCTTTTCGATGTTCGGCGCTTTTTTCTGGCCGGGCGCGATCTGCACCACGTCGGCCGAACCGTCGCCGGGCGAGAGCTGCACCACGCAAAGCCGGTCGCGTCGCGGGTCGAGACCCATGGTTTCGGTATCGATCGCCACCGCGCCTTTGTAGGCGGCGAGGCTCGGCAGATCGCTGCGATGCAGGCGGATGGTCATTCGTTACTCGATTTGGGAGCACATGATCTCTTCCGAAAACCGGTCGGGATCATGCGCCAAAACAGTTGGTGCCCAGGAAAGGACTCGAACCTTCACGCCTCGCGGCGCTAGTACCTGAAACTAGTGCGTCTACCAATTCCGCCACCTGGGCCAGTCGGGACTAGGTACGGAGCCGTTTTCGGCTTGTCAATTGAAGGGTTTGGGCTCCCCTATACAGCCCGCGGCCAATCCTGTATTTCCCGGTGCGCCGAGCTTTTTTGCCCAGCCTATGCGCAAAGCGAGAGCAAAATGACCGCCAAAAGCAATTCCGACACCCTGATCACCGTTTATGGCGGCTCCGGCTTCCTCGGCCGCCATGTCGTGCGGGCGCTGGCCAAGCGCGATTACCGCATCCGAGTCGCCGTGCGGAGGCCCGAACTGGCCAATTTCCTGCAGCCGCTCGGCCGCGTCGGCCAGATTCACGCCGTGCAGGCCAATCTGCGCCATGCGCCATCGGTCGATGCCGCAGCGCGCGACGCATCAATCCTGATCAATCTGGTCGGCATCCTGGCCGAAGGCGGCAAGCAGCGATTCGACCGGGTTCATGCCTATGGCGCCGAGCAGATCGCGCTGGCGGCCAGCGCCCACGGCGCGCGACTGGTCCAGGTCTCGGCCATCGGCGCCGACAAGAATTCCCCGGCCCATTACGCCCGCTCCAAGGCCACGGCCGAACGGCTGGCGCTGGCGGCGCAGCCGCAGACCGTCATCATGCGGCCGTCGATCATGTTCGGGCCGGAAGACGACTTCTTCAACCGCTTCGCCGTGATCGCGCGGATGTCGCCGTTCCTGCCGCTGATCGGTGGCGGCGAGACCCGGTTTCAGCCGGTATTCGTCGGCGATGTCGCCACCGCGATCGCCGACGCGGTCGACGGTAAATTGCGCGGCGGCACGATCTACGAACTCGGCGGACCGGAAGTGCGGACCTTCAAGGAGCTGATGCAGTTCGTGCTCGCGACCATCGAGCGCAAGCGGCTGCTGGTGCCGGTGCCGTTCTTTGTCGCCAAGCTGGAGGCGATGGTGCTGCAATTCGCGCCGCCGCCGTTCACATTGACCGGCGATCAGGTCGAGATGCTGCGCATCGACAATGTCGTGTCGGAAGCTGCGAAGGCCGACGGCCGTACGCTGCAGGGCATCGGCATCGCGCCGGATTCGATCGAGGCGATCGCGCCGTCTTATCTATGGCGCTTCCGCCGCACCGGACAGTTCCGCAGCCGCGCCGCCTGAGATCGTTCAGGCCGCGACTTTACGGAACACCGTATCGGGATAGTCGACGTCGGGCAGCGGCCGATTACCCGGATCGAAAATGTTCACCTTGTGCATATAAGCGATGCGCAAGATTGTCTGGAAGCAGTGACCGGTCGGCGCATCGGACACGCGAAAATTGCTGTGACGGATAGCCAGCAAGCCGCCGGGTTTCAAACATCGGCAAAAGTCATCGACGACGGCCGAAAAATCGGCAAGCCGAATCCGATGATCGCAGCGCGTTACGTCCGGTCGCTCCAAACCACCGCAACGAAGCACCGCCATGCAGCAGATGAGATCGTAGCTAGCGGCCGCTTCCTGCGCCGTCGAGTTTGCGGTCACAAACGAGATCGCGGCATCCGGCTTGCGCCGCAGTTGCTTCTTGCACTGAGCGATATTGCGCGGATTGATGTCGATGCCTTTGATGGTGGCGCGCGGGAAATACTGTCGCAGCGAAAACACTTCCTCGCCGCTCGAGCAGCCGAACGATAAAATTCTGATCTCGCTTTCGGCGCCGAGCTGGGCCCGCAGAAACTCGAATATATCCGGATAACGATCCGGCTGGGTCGTCTTGTGAAGTTGGAACGCGCCCTTCGGCGGAAAATAACTGACCCACTTGTAATTGCGAAAAGCGCGGTCGGTTGCCAACCGCCAGAACAGTTGCAGCGCACGGCGGGGCCGCGAATGCGCTTGCGCGTGGGGCGGCTGAGGAACGTCGGCGGCGCTCATGGCTACCCGCTCAAGCTCTGATACCGGCGCAAAATCTGGCATATCGCCGGAGACGGCGTCAAACGCCGCGCGGCGCTACCAAAAATAGATCGCGTAGATGCCGGCGCTGCCGAGCAGGATTCGCCACCAGGCGAATGTCGCAAAACTATGCCGCTGCACATAGCGCAGGAACGTCTTCACCACGATCCAACCGAAGATGAACGAGAATACGAAGCCGACCGCGATCGCGGTGATGTTGGCGTCGGCGAGCTCGTGCCGGCTCTTGAACGCCTCATAGGCGAAGGCGCCCACCATGGTCGGCATCGCCAGCCAGAACGAGAACTCCGCCGCCGAGCGGCGGTCGGCACCGAACAGCATGGCGCCAACGATGGTCGCGCCAGAGCGCGACACGCCGGGGACCATGGCGAGGCATTGGCAGACGCCGATGGCGAAATACATCGGCAGCGAGAATGCGGTCGATTCGAAATAGCGCGGCTTCAGATTCATCCGGTCGACCCAGAGCAGGACAAAGCCGCCGACGATGAACATGATGCAGACGATGCGCACGTCAAACAGTTGAGATTTGACGAAGCTGCCGAACAGGGCGCCGAGCACGGCCGCCGGCATAAACGCCAGCAGCACCCCAATCACGAAACGTGCTGCCGCCCATTGCGTGAACATGCTGGTCGCCAGCGCCCAGATACGGCCGAAATAGATCGTCAGCAGCGCCAGGATGGCGCCGAGCTGAATCAGGATCGCGAAAGATTTCCCGAACGAGTCATCGCCCCAGCCGAGAAAGTGCTCCATCAGCAGCAGATGCCCGGTCGACGACACCGGCAGAAATTCGGTGAGGCCTTCGACAATGCCCAGTATCGCCGCCTTGAAGAGGTCCAGATGGGCCGATACCAGGCTGACGATGGCTGCCTTGATGGCGTCGAAATTCATGGGCTGCTGCTCCGGGGAAATGCGCGGGTTCGAAGCTCGGGGGAATCACCCGGGCATTTACAATTTATTTGGGCTTTTGACGCAATGGCGCCGGGGAGGCAAATAAAAAGGCTAACAAGCGTTTGCCGGCTGGAAATTTGCGCGTTATCGCCGGTTTTCTATAGTGCTGTCGTCGATTCTTAAGTCTTTCGACTTATCCCGGGCTTTCATGCTGACGCTGTTTCAACATCCACTCTGTCCGCATTCGCGCTACGTGCGCCTGTTGCTGGGCGAATACGGCATCGAGCCGCGGCTGGTGGAGGAACGGTTCTGGGAGCGGCGCGAGGAATTCCTGCTGCTGAACCCGACCGGCGAAATCCCGGTGCTGGTCGCCGAAGGGCAACCTGCCGTGCCGGGAGCCGCTATCATCGCCGAGTTCATCGAGGAGACGCGCGGCATCGACGCCGGCAAGGACCCGCTGCTGCCGGCATCGGTCGGTCAGCGCGTCGAGGTGCGGCGGCTGGCGAGCTGGTTCAACGATAAGTTCCACGCCGAGGTCAGCGGTCCGCTGGTGCTTGAGCGCGTGTTCAAGCGCCACATGACGCTGGAGCAAGGCGGCGGGCCGCCCGACACCGAGGCGATGCGCGCCGCGCGCACCAATATCCGCTATCATCTGGCCTATATTGGCTGGCTGGTGCAGACCCGCGACTGGCTGGCCGGCGACCGGCTGACGTGGGCCGATCTGGCGGCGGCGGCCCACATCTCGGTGGCCGATTATCTGGGCGATGTGCCGTGGAACGACGACGAAGCAGCCAAGAACTGGTACGCGCGGGTCAAGTCGCGGCCGTCGTTCCGTCCGCTGCTGGCGGAGACGCTGGCGGGAATTCCGCCGGCCAAGAATTACGCCGACCTCGACTTCTGAACGAACCCGCCGCCATCAAAGCCGCATTGATTGAGCAGGCGCGATCGCGCGGCTTCGATGCCGTCGGCATTACCAAACCCGACGCGGTCCCCGAGGCCAAAGCGCGGCTCGACCGCTTCATTGCCGATGGCGCGCATGGCGACATGCTGTGGATGGCGAGCACCGCCGCGCGGCGCGGTTCGCCCGACGCGCTGTGGCCGGAAGTGCGCTCGGTCGTGATGCTCGGCATGAACTACGGGCCCGACGAGGATCCGCTGGCGATTCTCGCGAAGCGCGATCACGCGGCGATTTCGGTCTACGCCAAGGGCGATGACTATCACGAGCTGATCAAGGCGCGGCTCAAGGAAGTGGCGCGCTGGCTGGTGCACAATGCCGGCGGCGACGTCAAAGTCTTCGTTGATACCGCGGCGGTGATGGAGAAGCCGCTGGCGGCCAGCGCCGGCTTAGGCTGGCAGGGCAAACACACCAATTTGGTATCGCGCGGTTTCGGCTCGTGGCTGTTCCTCGGCTCGATCTTCACCACGCTCGATCTGGCGCCGGATGCGCGCGAGCCCGACAGCTGCGGCAGCTGCCGCGCTTGCCTGGATGTTTGTCCAACCGCGGCATTTCCCGAGCCGTACCGGCTCGATGCGCGGCGCTGCATTTCGTACCTCACGATCGAGCATAAAGGCCCGATCCCGCAGGACTTAAGGCCGCTGATGGGGAACCGCATCTATGGCTGCGACGATTGCCTGAGCGTGTGTCCGTGGAACAAGTTCGCCGAACAGGGCCGCGAGGCCAAGCTGGCGGCGCGCGACGTGTTGCGCGCGCCCAAGCTCGCCGATCTGGCGCGGCTCGACGATGCGCAATTCCGCGCACTGTTTTCCAAGACCTCGATCAAGCGCACCGGCCGCGACCGCTTCGTGCGCAATGTGCTCTATGCCATCGGCAATTCCGGCGAAGTGTCGTTGGCGGTCGAGGCGGAACGATTGCTCGACGACGCCTCGCCGCTGGTGCGCGGCGCCGCGGTGTGGGCGCTGGGGAGGTTGGTGCCGCGTGAAAAATTTGCCGCGTTGGCGCGCCATGACGATGATGCGTCGGTCGTGGATGAATGGAACGCGGCGCTTGGCTAAAACGCCGCCACCGCCCTCAGCAGCAGCGCGATGTCCTCCGGCCGCGACAGGCGATGGTCGCCATCCTTGATCAGCGTCAGCACCACGTCGTCGCTGGCAAAATGCGACATTAGCGCCTGCACGTGCTTGCACGGCACGTCGGGGTCGAGCACGCCTTGCAAAATGTGCACCGGGCAGCCGGTCTCGATCAGCCCGCCCATCAGCAGATGGTTGCGGCCGTCCTCGATCAGCTTCTTGGTGATCGGATAGGCTTCTTCCGAATATTGCGACGGCCGCATCCAGGAGCCTTTGTCCTCGATCTCACGTTTGACGGCAGGGGAGAATGCCTTCCACATTAGCTCTTCGGTGAAATCCACCGCCGGCGCGATCAACACCATGCCGGCGATCTTTGCGGCTTCTTTGGCGGCGCCCTCGGTCTTGCGCAGTTCGCGCGCCATTAGCAGCGCCAGCCAGCCGCCCATCGATGAGCCGATGACGACCTGCGGGCCTTGTGTGAATTGCCGGTAGACCGCGACGCTTTCCTCGAGCCAGCGGCCGATGCTGCCGTCGGCGAAGTCGCCGCCCGACTCGCCGTGGCCGGAATAGTCGAACCGCACGCAGGCCCGGCCTTGGCGCTTCGCCCAGGCATCGAGCGCCGCGGCCTTGGTGCCCTTCATGTCGGACTTGAAGCCGCCCAGCCAAAATAGACCGGGTCCACTATCGTTGCTCTTGCTCTCGCGCACGCGCACGGCGATGGTCCGCGGCGGTGGCGGCGATTCTATCGTCAGGGATGTCAGGCGGGCTTCGCTCATGAGCGTTTGGTAATTCCGATGATGATGCGCGAAGATAGAGTGCGGCTATGGGCCCCGTGAAGGAAAATCTGCGCAGCACGCCGCGCTCGCTGGCCGGCGCCACGATCCTGCAGATCGTGCCGGCGCTGAGCGACGACGCCGCCGGCCACGCCGCGGTCGATATCGCGCTGACGCTGCTGCAATCCGGCGCCCGCGCCATCATCGCCGGCGACGGCGGGCCGCTGGTCGGCGACTTGCGCGCCTTCGGCGGCGAATGGCTACCGATGCCGAACGACACTTTCAATCCGTTCCGGATCAGGAGCAATGCGCAGCGGCTGGCGAGCCTGATCGCCGGCGAGCGAATCGATATCGTGCACGCGCAAAGCGCGGGCGCGGCGTGGAGCGCACTGTCCGCCACCCGCCGCATGCCGGTGTTTCTGGTGACGTCGTTTCCCGATCGGGTGGCGGCGGATAGCTGGCCCGGCACTGCGTTTCGCGGCTCGCTGGCGCGCGGCGACCGCGTCATCGCGCCGTCGAGCTACGTGTCGCGCGCGATGGTCGAGCGCTACAAGATCCCGCCGGAACGCATCACGGTGATCCCGCGCAGCGTCGATACCGCCATGTTCAATCCCGCCGCGGTCAGCGCCGACCGCATCGCCGCGATGCGCCGCGTCTGGGGCGTGCTGCCGCATATGCGCGTCGTGCTGGTTGCCGGCCGCATCGCGCCGCGTAACGGCCAGATGAACATGATCGAAGCGGCGCGGCTGCTGGTCGGCGGCGGCGACCGCAACACCGCCTTCGTATTTGCCGGCGACGACCGCGGCCAAACGCGTTACGCGCGGTCGCTGCGCCATCGCGCCCAGACCCACGGTATCGACACACTCTGCCGCTTCACCGGGCCGAGCGCGGATATGCCGGCGGCGCTGGCCGCCGCCGATGTCGTGGTCGTGCCGGCGTTGCAGCCGTCGTCCGGCCGCGAGGTCGCGCAAGCGCAGGCGATCGGCCGGCCGGTGATCGCCACCACCGTCGGCGTATTCCCGGAAAATCTGCTGTGCCCGCCGCGCATGCGCGATGAATTGCGGACCGGATGGCTGGTGCGGCCGGGCAATGTCAGCGAACTGGCGCGCGCCATCACCGCAGCGCTGGCGCTGGATGGCACGGCCTACGAGGCTTTGGGCGCACGGGCGCGGCAATTCGCCGAATTCGCGTTCTCGCCGCAAAGCGTTGCCGAGGCGATCCGGGGCGTTTATACCTCGTTGCTGGCGCGCGATGCGTAGCGGGGGCGTTTCGAGGTCGTGACGTAATGCCTGGTTCAACCGCGCCGGAAGCTTTCGAGACGCACGTCTCGTCCAAGGCCGCCGCACCATTGGCGCTCGATCCCATCACCGCACTTATTGTCGTTCCAACGCTCGATGGCGGCGCCGCCGACGCTGGCGCGCTCGAGCTGGTGCGTATTCTCTGCCACGCCGGACACCGCGCCATCGTCGTGTCGCGCGCCGGACGACTGGTCGCCGATGTCGCCGCAGCCGGTGCTGAATTCGTCGCGCTCGACGTCGGCGTCAATAACCCGATCGCGATCCTGCGTAACGCCTTGGTCTTAAACCGGCTAGCGCGCGAGAAAAACTGCGACGCCATCCACGCCTTCGGCCGCGCTGGCGCCTGGAGCGCTTTGATCGCCGCGCGGCTGTGCGATATTCCGTTCGTCACCAGCTGGTACAAGGGCTTTCAAGAACAGAACATCTTCAAGCATTTCTACAACAGTGTGATGGCGCGCGGCGCCCACGTCATCGCGGTCAGCGACCAGATCGCGCAACTGATCAACGATCGCTACGGCACGCCGTGGCAGAAGATCGCGGTCGTGCCCTGCAGCATCGACATCGACCGCTTCGATCCCGCCAAGGTCACGCACGCGCGCATCGACGCGGTGCGCAGCCTCTGGGGCGTCAAGCCGGAAACCAAAGTGATCCTGATCACCGGCCGCATCCTGCGCCGCAAGGGTCACCACGTCGTGGTGAATGCGGCGCGCCGGCTCAAGGAGATGGGGCTGAAGGATTTTTTGTGCGTCTTTGTCGGCGAAGACCGCGGCCGCACCCATTACACCGGCGAGCTGTGGGATCTGGTGCTGGCGACCGGCACCATGGACGTGATCCGCATGGCCGCGCCGGTGAGCGACATGCCGGCGGCCTATGCCGCGGCCGGCGTCGTGGTCTCGGGCGCGGTGCAGCCGGAGGGTGTGCAACGCGCCATCCTGGAAGCCCAGGCCATGGCGCGCCCGGTGATCGTGTCGGACATGGCCGCCGGTCCCGACGTGGTGTTGACGGCGCCCGGCGTGCCGGAAAGCCGCATTACTGGCTTTCGTTTTGCCTCCGGCGACGATGCCGCTTTGGCGGCGGCCTTGCTGCGGCTGTTTTTCCTGGCCGAACCGGCCCGCAATGCCATGGGGCGGCGCGGACGCGACTGGGTGCTCGGGCATTTCGACGGTGCCGGGGTGGCGGCGCAGACGCTGCGGCTTTATGGCGAAATCGCCGGGCGGACCGGCACCCCTGCCCTGGCACCGCCGCCGGACAAAATTAGTGCAATTTGAACGCTTTGAACGCGAATTCCGAGCCTTTGGTCGACAAGAAGCGCGGAACGCCGTTGACTTATTCGCCGTTTCTACCAATCTCTATTCCACCCCCGAGGCGCCTGGCGCTCTTGAGGGCCGTCGCAACAGCATGAGGAGATAAAAGCCATTCGTCGTCCGATGAAGTCCGCGCTGCCCGCCCAAAAGGACGGCCCGCGCATCAACGAGGAGATCCGCGCCAAAGAGGTTCAGCTGATCGATAGTACCGGCGACAATAAGGGTATCGTCGATTATCAAACCGCCATTGGTATGGCGGAAGCGGCAGGGCTCGACTTGGTGGAGATTTCTCCCAACACGAACCCGCCGGTCTGCAAAATCCTGGATTTCGGCAAGTACAAATTCCAGGCGCAGAAGAAAGCGGCCGAAGCTCGCAAGAAACAGAAAGTCGTCGAGATCAAGGAGATCAAGCTCCGGCCGATGATCGACGATCACGATTACGACGTGAAAATGCGCTCGATGCAGCGCTTCTTCGAGGAAGGCGACAAGGTCAAGATCACCTTGCGCTTCCGCGGCCGCGAAATGGCGCACCAGGAGTTGGGCTACAAGCTGCTCAACCGGGTCAAAGAAGACACCGCGCCGATCGCCAAGATCGAATCCGAGCCGCGGTTCGAAGGCCGGCAGATGGTCATGCTGCTGGCGCCGCGCTAGCGCCACGTCCAACACCAAAACAGCGCCGCTCGCGTCTCGCGGGCGGCGCTTTGCGTTACGAGGGAACGTCTACCGCTTCTCGGCTTCCCAGCGCCCGGAGCAACGGGCGCCATTGCCCACGCCCTGCCAGGTGCCGGCCCCGGAACCGCCGGACAGACGGCCACTGCCGCTGGCGCCCTTGTCGCCCATGCGAATGCTAACTTTGACGGCCCCAGCCGAGGTGACGGTCCCGGACACGTTGGCCCCGGCCTCGCCGGTATAGCGAACCTGACCAGCGGCCACGGCCAGCGGATAGCGATAGGCGCGGTCGCAATCGCCCTTTTCGGTGATGATCAGCACGCTCCAGTTGCCGTCAAGGGTGGCGGCTAAGGCCCACACGCCCGGGCCGGTCAGCACCAGCAGAAAGGCCGTAAAAGCTGCGGCATTGATGAGACGTCGCATCGGTCAAACTCCTGTCGCAGCTCATCTATCCTGCAAAAAAGACGCCAGTTTGACGGGAATTCAGCGATTGGCGCCCAACTGGCGGTTGACGCAGCGGCCGAAGCCTTGGTTGCAAGCTGAGCCCACCTCTGCCATAACGCCGCCCTTCACCGCCCGGCCAGTCAGGGCTGCCGTGGCTGTGAAAACAGCTCAATTCCGAGCACCGCTCCAAGTAACGCTTCACGGCGCTGCTTGCGAGCACATCCAGGCCAAACGGGCTTACGCCCGAACTTGCGCCGATGAGGAGAGCAAAATGCCCAAGTTGAAGACCAAGTCGGGCGCTAAAAAGCGCTTCAAGATCACCGCATCCGGCAAGGTGAAATACGCCCAAGCCGGCAAACGCCACGGCATGATCAAGCGGACCACCAAGCAGATCCGCAACAAGCGCGGCACCAACGTGCTGTTCAAGACCGACGGCGACAACATCAAGAAATACTGGCTGCCCAACGGCTGACCCGTATTCGCTTAGGCCGCTCACGCGGCGTTGTTTCCGTTAATCCAACCGCACGACTTCAAGGAGCCTGCCCATGTCCCGCGTCAAACGTGGCGTCACCGCCCACGCCAAGCACAAGAAAGTCTACAAGGCCGCCAAGGGCTTTTACGGCCGCCGCAAGAACACGATCCGCGTCGCCAAGCAGGCGGTCGAGAAGGCCAACCAGTACGCCTTCCGCGACCGCAAGCGGCGCAAGCGCACCTTCCGCGCTTTGTGGATCCAGCGCCTGAACGCCGCGGTGCGGCCGTTCGGTCTGAACTACTCCAAGTTCATCGACGGGCTGGCCAAGTCGGGCCTCACCATCGATCGCAAGGTGCTGTCGGATCTCGCCATCCATGAACCGGCTGCGTTTCAGCTGATCGTGGAAAAGGCCAAGGCCGCGCTGCCGGCTGCGGCCGAAGCCGCCAAGGCGTAAGCGAGCGGCGTCCTCTTCGCTGTCATGCGCGGGCTTGACCCGCGCATCCCGCTTAGGGGCGCACTGCCTTCCTGATCGGGATGGCCGGGACATAAGGGCGTTTACGCCCGTCTTTCGACGGGCTATGCCCGGCCATGACACGCTAGAACGCGGGTCGCTGGGAAACCTCCATGTCCGATATCGCGCAACTCGAGTCGCAATTGCTCGCAGCCGTCACGTCCGCCAAGGACGAAGCGGCGCTGGAAGCCGTGCGCGTCGCCGCGCTCGGCAAAAGCGGTTCGGTATCGGCGCTGCTCAAGACGCTCGGCTCGATGACGCCGGACGAGCGCAAGGTTCAAGGCCCCGCGATCAACGGCTTGAAGGAACGCGTCACCGCGGCGATCGCCGCCGCCAAGGACGCGCTCGGCGCCGCCGCACTCGATGCGCGTCTTGCCTCAGAGACCGTCGACGTCACGCTGCCGCTGCGCGACCCGCCGGCCGAGACCGGCCGTCTGCATCCGATCAGCCAGGTGATCGACGAGCTCACGGCGATCTTTGCCGACATGGGTTTCGCGGTGGCGGAAGGTCCCGACATCGAGACCGACGATTACAACTTCACCAAGCTGAATTTCCCGGAAGGCCATCCAGCGCGGGAAATGCACGACACGTTCTATTTCCCGCCGAAGCCCGACGGCTCGCGGCTGTTGCTGCGCACCCACACCTCGCCGGTGCAGGTGCGCACCATGCTGACGCAGAAGCCGCCGATCCGCGTCATCATTCCGGGACGCACTTATCGCTCTGACTCAGACCAAACGCATACGCCGATGTTTCATCAGGTCGAGGGCCTGGTGATCGACAAGACGTCGCATCTCGGCCACCTGAAATGGATCCTGGAAGAATTCTGCAAGGCGTTCTTCGAAGTCGATTCCGTCAAGATGCGCTTCCGGCCGTCGTTCTTCCCGTTCACCGAGCCGTCGATGGAAGTCGACATCCAGTGCCGTCGCGACAAAGGCGAGATCCGCTTCGGCGAAGGCAACGATTGGCTCGAGATTCTCGGCTGCGGCATGGTGCATCCAAACGTGCTGCGCAATTGCGGGTTCGACCCGGATGAGTATCAGGGCTTCGCCTGGGGCATGGGCATCGACCGCATCGCCATGCTCAAATACGGCATGCCGGACCTGCGCGCCTTCTTCGAGGCCGACGTGCGCTGGCTCAACCACTACGGCTTCCGGCCGCTTGATTTCCCAACGCTGGCGGGGGGATTGAGTTCGTGAAATTCACTTTGCCCTGGCTCAAAGAGCATCTTGAGACGGTCGCTACGCTCGATGAGATCGTCGACAAGCTGACCATGATTGGGCTCGAGGTCGAGCGCGTCGAGGACAAGGCCAAGCAGTTCGAGGCGTTCAAGGTGGTGTCGGTGATCTCCGCCGTGCAGCACCCCAACGCCGACCGGCTGCGCGTCTGCATGGTCGATACCGGGCAAGGCCCGCCGCTGCAGATCGTCTGCGGCGCGCCGAACGCCCGCGCCGGCATGAAGGCTGTGCTCGGTCTGCCGGGCACTTACATTCCGGCCAAGAACATCACGCTCGCGGTCGGCAAGATCCGTGACGTCGAAAGCTTCGGCATGATGATTTCCGGCGCCGAGATCGGATTCTCCGACGACAGCGACGGCATCATCGAGATGCCCGCCGATGCGCCGGTCGGCAAGCCGTTCGCCGAAGTCCTCGGCCTCAGCGACCCGGTGATCGAAATCAACCTCACCCCGAACCGGGCGGACTGCACCGGCGTCAGCGGCATCGCTCGCGATCTCGGCGCCACGCTGATTGGCGATTACAAAGACAATGCGCCGAAGCCGGTGAAGGGCACGTTCCCCTGCCCGGTCAAGGTGACGCTCGATTTCGGCGCGACGCACCCGCTGTGCCCGGCCTTCGGCCTGCGCCTGGTGCGTGGCGTCAAGAACGGCCCCTCGCCGGATTGGCTGCAGAAGAAACTCACCGCGATTGGCCTCCGCCCCATCAATGCGCTGGTCGACATCACCAACTTCATCACCTTCGACCGCGGCCGCCCGCTGCACGTGTTCGACGCCGACAAGGTGCACGGCCATCTCACGGTGCGCCGCGCGCACAATGGCGAAAAGCTGCTGGCGCTTGACGGCAAGACCTACGAGCTCGACGCCGCCACCTGCGTGATCGCCGACGAAAAGGGCGTCGAGTCGCTCGCCGGCATCATGGGCGGCGAGGAGACCGGCTGCTCCGAGACGACGACCAACGTATTGATCGAATCGGCGCTGTGGGACGAGCTGAACATCGCGCAGACCGGCCGCAAGTTCGGCATCAATTCCGACGCGCGCTATCGATTCGAGCGCGGCGTCGATCCGGCCTTCATGCTGCCGGGTCTCGAACTGGCGACACAGATGGTGCTCGACCTGTGCGGCGGCGAGCCGTCCGAAATTGTGGTGGCCGGCGACCCGACGCCGAAGGAAACAATTATCGACTTCCCCTTGAGCGAAGTGACGCGGCTCGCCGGGCTTAAAATGACGCTGCCGCAGGTGCGCCGCACGCTGGAGAAGCTCGGCTTCTTCGCCGCCGGCCAGGGCGAGCGCATCAAGGTCGCGGCGCCGTCATGGCGGCCGGACGTGCATGGCCGCGCCGACATCGTCGAAGAACTGGTGCGCATCGCTGGCGTCGATTCTGTGCCGTCGACACCGTTCCCGCGCGGCGCCGACGCCCGCAAACCAGTGCTGACCCCGATCCAGACCCGCACCCGAAAGGCCAAACGCGCGCTCGCGGCGCGCGGGCTGACCGAAGCGGTCACCTGGTCGTTCGTGTCGAAGC
Organism: uncultured Hyphomicrobiales bacterium; assembly: GCA_903878085.1. GTDB lineage: Bacteria > Pseudomonadota > Alphaproteobacteria > Rhizobiales > Xanthobacteraceae > Pseudolabrys. The sequence goes on from CAIRGJ010000017.1 coordinate 30,372, forward strand.
GCGAGGCCGAATTGTTCGGCGGCGGCAAGCCCGAGTTGGCGCTGGCCAACCCGATCGCGGCCGAATTGTCCGACATGCGGCCGAGTCTCCTTCCCGGTCTCATGATGTCTGTCCAACGCAATGCCGACCGCGGCTATGCCGATGTGGCGCTGTTCGAGGTCGGGCAGATTTTCAAAGGCGACCAGCCGCAGGATCAGTTCACCGCCGCCAGCGGCCTGCGCCGCGCGCTCGCCAAGGGCACGGGCATTGGCCGCCATTGGTCGGCCGCGGCCGCGCCGGTCGATGCGTTCGACGCCAAGGCCGACGCCTTCGCCGTGCTGGCCGCCGCGGGCGCGCCAATGCAAGCACTGCAAGTGGTCCCCGGCGGACCGGCCTGGTTTCATCCCGGCCGTAGCGGCACTATCCAGATCGGCCCGCAGAATATTCTTGGGTCTTTCGGCGAACTGCACCCGCGCGCGCTGGCGGCGCTGAAGGCCGAAGGGCCGCTGGTGGCGTTCGAAGTGATCCTGGAAAACATCCCGGCGCCGAAGGCCAAGCCGACCCGCGCCAAGGCGGTGCTCGAACTGTCGGCGTTCCAGCCGGTCGAGCGCGATTTCGCCTTTGTCGTGGATGCGAAGATCAAGGCCGCCAACATCGTGCGCGCGGCGCAGAGCGTCGACAAGAAGTTGATCGCGGGCGTCACCGTGTTCGACGTCTATGAAGGCACCGGCATCGAGCCGGGCAAGAAGTCGATCGCCGTCGCGGTGACGATCCAGCCGCGCGAAAAAACCATGACCGACGCCGAGATCGACGCGCTGGGTCAGCGCCTCGTGGCTGAGGTCGGCAAAAAGACCGGCGGCGTGTTGCGGGGTTGATGCCTCGCTGTCGTCCCCGCGAAGGCGGGGACCCATACACCGCGGACTATCGATGGATCACGGAGTATGGGTCCCGGGTCTCCCTCGCCGCGCTTGGTCGCCCGGGACGACAGAAGAGAGTTACGCCGGCACCAAATCCGCGAACGCAAAACCCTCGCGTTCGACCGTCTCGCCGACACTGACCGGAATCCTGCGCGACAGCATCGGCCCCGCCGACACAAACGAATGAAACTCGCCGTTCTCGCCGCACGGATCGGTTTCGGCCGGCAGCGCGTCGAGCAGCGCGCCGTCGAAACGCCGCCCGGCAAAACCCGCCGATAATTTCTTCAGATCGACCACGGCCAGATGCGCCTCGACGCCGGCATCGATCATCTCGCGCGCCAGCGCCGCGGTCGGCCGCAGCCACAGCGGAAACACCGCGGTGACGCCGATCTCGGCGAGCTTGGCCTCGCGCCAGGCGCGCAGATCGGCCAGGAACAGATCGCCGAAAATGACATGTGTCACGCCGGATGCGATAGCGTCCTGCATCGCCGCCGCCATCTTCGCTTCATAGACGTCGTTGCTGCAGGGAAACGGAATGCGCACCTCGATGCCGCGCAATCCCGCCGCATCGAGCTGCGCGCGCAGCAATTCCTCGCGCACACCATGCATGCTGACGCGCTTGAAGCTGTCGGTCAGCGTGGTCAGCGCGCCGACGATGTCGTAACCGCCTTCGCGGCGCGCCTCGTGCAGGGCCCAGGCTGAGTCCTTGCCGCTCGACCAGGCGATCAGGGCTTTCGGGCGCGCCGCCATCAATCGTCTCCGCCGCGCCGCCGCTTGCGCTTGGCCGGCTTGTCGTCGCCCGACTCGTTGAGCGCGCCGAATTTGCGCAGCACGGCTTCGGCGGCGCGCGTGCCGGATTCCCACGCGCCCGCTACCGTACCCCATTGCGTATCGTGCAGGGCCTCGCCGGCAAACCATATCTTGCCGCCAAGCGGCTCCAGCAACACCTTACGCGCGTCGGCATTGCCGGGCCCTGCCACCGACATGGCGCCGAGCGCGAACGGATTCTCGTTCCAGCGCGTGGCGTGGCTGCGCTTGATGGCACGCTTGGCGTTTGAGCCGAACGCCGATGACAGCCATTCACCCGCAAAATCCACCATCGCCGGCTCGCCTTTGGCCGACAGCTCGCGGCCGAAGCCGCCCGCGACCTCGATTAGATGCAACGACGTGCCCGACACATTGGCCAGCAGCGCCGCCGTGCGCGGTCCGGAGGACTGCTCGAACACCATGTCGTCCTTTTGCAGGCCGAGCGGATTGCCCGGCATGTCCAGCGCGATGTGATCGTAGCTGCCGAGCGCCAGCTTTCCAGCGGCATCGAGTTGGCGCTTGGGCAATGGCGGGATGAATTCGATCTTGTCTGAGGTCAGCACATTGGTCGACACCGTGATAATCGCGGCGCGCGCCAGGATATTGCCCTTCGGGGTATCGATCGCCAGTTTCTTGTCCCAGTAGATCGCATCGACCGGCGCATCGAGCTGCACCGGCAGATTGGCCGCCAGCTTCGCCAGCAGCGCGCCGTAGCCCTGGCGGCAGAAGGCAGCGCTGTCGCGGTCGATCGCGCGCGCCATGTCGAAGGCGGAAATGTCGCTGAGGTCCTTGCCGGTGGCCAGCGGCCCCATCATGAATTCGATGGCGCCCTGCCAGTCGAACAAATCCTTCGGCAGCAGGCGCGACGCCGGAAAATCCGCTTTCGCCTTGCCGAGATCGGCCATGGCGCGATGCGCGCGCAATACCGCGGCGAGATAAGTCTCCAATTCGCTGTCGCGCGCGCTGCGGGCGCCGACGCGCAGCGTCTGGGTGCGCGGCGCCGGGTAGATGTCGAGCCCGGCCGCGAGCTTCGCCAGCGGGTTGCTATCGGGATTGTGAATCCAGTGCGCGCCGAGATCGTAAGGCATGCCGAAGATCTTGGTGTCGGTGGTGCAGCGGCCGCCGATCCGGCCGGCCGCCTCGATCAGCATGACGCGCCGGTTGGCGGCGGCGATGCGGCGCGCGGCGGCAATGCCGGCGGCGCCGGCGCCGATAATCACCACGTCCACTTCGCCCGAGCCGCCGACGGCGCCGAGCGCGGGCGACGTCGCAAACGCGGCGCTGGCGGCAAGAAGCGAGTTAAGCAATGAGCGGCGACTAAGGCTCGACATGGTATCCGAATTCTTTCCAGCCAGGAGCCGCACAGTGCCCGAACGCAAGTGCCACAGCAAATTTCATGGCTAACGATCTGTAACTAAGCCGTTTAGCCAATGAACCAATTTGCAACGAGTCTTCATTAAATTGGCAGCAACAAGACGCGCGGATGACAGCAAATTAATCGCGCGGCAGGGGACGTTTCGTCAAACGTAGGCGTCAAGAAGTGACGCCGGGGACCGGACATATGAGTTGGATGGCCGACGGGGTCGGGCGAATAATCGCCCGCTATCTGGAAAAGCCCGAACAGGGCTATGAGGAAATCGCGCCGGGCGACGCCGAGGCGTTGCGCGCGACGCTTCGGCCCGGCGACGTACTGCTGGTTGAAGGCAACAACCACATTTCCGGCGTCATCAAATATCTCACGCAGTCGACCTGGTCGCATGCCGCGCTTTATGTCGGGCCGATCGGCGACCGCGTCAGTGCCGAAGGCGAACCGCTGGAACTGGTCGAGGCCAATATCGGGCAAGGCGTGGTGGCGGTGCCGCTGTCGAAATACGGCCGCGTGCATTCGCGCATCTGCCGGCCGATCGGACTGAACGAGGACGACCGCGCCCGCGTCTGCGCTTACGCCGCCGAACGCATCGGCTTCGACTACGATCTCAAGAACATCATCGACCTGATGCGCTATCTCATTCCGCTGCCGATTCCGCGGCGCTGGCGCCGCCGCATGATGGCGCTCGGCTCCGGCCATCCGACCCGTATCATCTGCTCGGCGCTGATCGCGCAGGCCTTCGAGAACGTGCGTTATCCGATTCTGCCGAAAGTTACCCGCATCGAGAGCGAGGCGGAGCGCCAGGACATTCTCGAAATCCGGCATTCGTCATTGTACGCGCCGCGCGACTTCGACATCTCGCCCTATTTCGCGGTGGTGAAGCCGACCATCGTGCGCGGCTTCAACTACAAGGCCATGGCTTGGGCCGACGTACCGGCGGTCGATGCCGACCCCATCGTGTCGCTGGCGCCGGCCGACCCGGCATGTGTCGGCGAAAAGACTATGTCGCAGGCGATTTGATTTCTGTCGTCCCCGCGAAAGCGGGGACCCATAGGCCGCGGCCTCTCGACAGTTCTATGGCTATGGGTCCCGGCCCTCGCAAAGGCTCGGCCGGGACGACAGCAGAGCGTGCTTAACGCCCTTGCCCTTTCCGCGCGCGCACCTAACTGTGTCGGCATGATCGACGCCGCCGTCAAAGCGCTTGCGCAGATGTTCGCCCCGCCGCTACGCCGCGTGCTGCTCAAGTCCGTGGGACTGGCGCTGCTGCTGATCGTCATCATCGGCATCGGCCTGCAGCGCGTGCTGGCGGCGATGGCCGAGAACGGCGCGAATTGGGCCGAGCAGACCGCGGGCGTCGCGCCGCACGGTGCCTGGGCGGCGCTGGCCTGGGTGCTGTCGATCATGGCCGGGCTCGGCATCGTCACCGGCGCGCTGTTTCTGATGCCGGCGGTGACCGCCTTTGTCGGCAGCTTCTTTGTCGACGAGGTCGCCGAGGTGGTGGAACGCACGCATTATCCGGCCGAACCCGCCGGCCGTGCGCTGCCGCTGGGCCGCGCTTTGATCGAAGGCGTGAAGTTCGGCCTGCTGGCGCTTGTCGTCTATCTCTGCGCCCTGCCGTTCGTGCTGTTCGCCGGCCTCGGCTTTCTGATCTTGTTCTTCGCCAACGCCTATCTGCTCAGCCGCGAATATTTCGAACTGGCCGCGATGCGGTTTCGCCCGCCCGACGAGGCCAAGGCGATGCGCAAGGCCAATGCCGTCTATATCTTTCTCACCGGCCTGGTGATCGCGCTGTTTGTGTCGATCCCGATTTTGAATTTTGCCACGCCGGTGTTTGCCATGGCCTTCATGGTGCATATCCATAAGCGGATGTCAGGCAGCGCCATCTAGCCGCGCTCAGATTTTTCGTTGCGCCGCGTTCCAGTGTTTTTCCAGATTGGCGATCAGCGCCGGGCTGAAGTGGCAATAGGCCTGCTCGCGGCAATAGACCGCCATGTAGCGGCGGAACAGGTCGAGCGGCTCTTCGCCGACGCGGAAGGCGCGGCGGTTGCTGGCGGCACTGACCACGCCGGAGCCGGTGAAGTCCTCGACCACGCGCGCCAGCGTCGTGTCCATCTCGCCGGGCGGCACCACCTCGTCGCAGATCATGCGGCCTTCGGCTGAATCGCAGTCGATGCGGCGGCCCATCAGGATGGCCTGGCGCGCGATGCGGGCGCCGACAAAGCGCGGCAGCCGCAAGTTCGCGGCGCCGGGGATGATGCCTTCCTTGCGTGCCGGCAGCGTCAGATAGGCGTCGCTACCGGCGACGACGTAGTCCATCGCTAGTAGATACTGGCAGCCGCCGCCGATGGCGAAGACATCGACGCCCGCGACCCAGGGCTTCTCAAGCGTGCCGCCCTGCATCTCGTCGGGGCCGCGCGGGCCGAAGGCCAGACCGCGCAGCATCTTGTTGACGATGCCCATGTCGCGCCGGATGTACCAAAGAAACGGAATCTTGCCGCGATAGAGATGGGTCAGGTTGATGCCGGCGGAAAATATCTTGCGGTCTTTATATTTCGGATGATCGACCACGCCGCCGCGCAGGATGCAGATCTCGCTCATCGCATCGAAAATGGCGATGTCGGCGGCGGTTTCGGTATCGTCCAGCGTGTCCTCGTCCTCCGCGTTGAGAAAGCGCGGATTGCAGACGGTCACCACCGCGGCCTTGTCCTGCCGTTCGACGCGGGCCGGACCGAAATCGATGACACCATTGAGCGCGAATTCGCGCATGCGCTCGATCGATTCCATTTTCGGCCGCAGCATGGCGTGACACAGGTGCATGCCGGTCTCGGCATTGGCCAGGACGTGCGACAGAAAAATGCCCTGGTCGACTTCGATGCCGTCTTTTTCCGACTGCAGCAATTCGCTTTCGGCATCGACCTGCTTGCGCGTCGGCGTCAGGCCCGGCACCAGCTTCGCCGCGAAGTAGGTGATGTCGTCGACGCGCGTGAACTCGTTGAGATTTTTCGTCAGCTTGCGATAGACGGTCTCGGCGTGACGGCTGAGAAAATTCTCGCGCGCTTCGCGGCAGTGCAGATGAATGAGATCGGCCGCCAGTTGCTGCTCGTGGTTGCGCGCTTTCTTCGTCGGCAGCTTGGCAAGCAGCGCCGTGCCCTCGCGCCAGAACTTCGTCCCCGCCGCAACGTCGCGCTTAAAATTGCCGGTGGCGCGAAAACCGGCCTTCTCCCAGGCCGCGGCGGCCTTCACCGGAAGCCCAGCTTGACCGAAATAAATTTTGGGATCGCTGTAATCGCGACCCTGGCCCGAGCCTTCCATGCGCCGCACTCCCCGAACGCTTTTTATAAGACCGTTTTACCCGGCCATTGGCATAGGTCCGCGATGATACACCGCTCGCACAGCGGTTTGCGAGCCACGCAGGTGTAGCGGCCGTGCAGGATCAGCCAGTGGTGGGCGTTGCGGCGGTATGGGCCGGGCACAACCTTTTCCAGCTTTTGCTCGACCTCGAGCGGGTTCTTGCCGGTCGCCATGCCGGTGCGATTGCCGATGCGGAAAATATGGGTGTCGACCGCGAAGGTCTCCTCGCCGAACGCGCAATTCAACACGACATTGGCGGTCTTGCGGCCGACACCGGGCAATGCCTCGAGCGCCTCGCGCGAGCGCGGCACCTGCCCGCCGTGTTGGGCGACCAGGATGTGCGACAACGCCACGACGTTCTTGGCCTTGTTGCGGAACAGACCGATGGTCTTGATCAGGTCGCGGACGCGGTCCTCGCCGAGCGCCGCCATTTTCTCCGGCGTGTCGGCGAGCGCAAACAGCGCCGGCGTCGCCTTGTTGACGCCGGCGTCGGTGGCCTGCGCCGAGAGCACCACCGCCACCAGCAGCGTGAACGGATTGACGTATTTGAGTTCGGTCTTCGGCTCGGGATTGGCCGCGCGGAAGCGGCGGAACGCTTCTTCAATCTGCGCCAGCGTCATCTGCGGCAGCGCGCCGGAAGCCGCTTTCACGTCGGCCTTGGCGCGTTTCGGCGCGGGTTTCACTGTCGCCGCCTTACCTTGGCGGGCTTTCGCTAACGGCTTTTTGACCGAAGGCTTTTTGATAACAGGCTTGCGGACCATTTTTTTCGCCATCATTTCGGTATAATGAGCCCTATGTCGTCCGACAATGTTGACGAACTCGAACCCACGATCTTTTCCGCGGTGATCACGCCGCACCGCTCGCTTGGCCGCACCGGCTTTGTGCTGCTGATGGCTGCGTTCGGCGGCATCAGTTTCATCGCCGGCATGCTGTTTCTGATCGATGGCGCCTGGCCGGTGTTCGGGTTTTTCGGCCTCGATGTAGCGCTGCTGTACTGGGCGTTCCGGCTGAACTACCGCCACGCCGACGCCTATGAGGAAGTCAAAGTCACGCCGTCTGCGCTGACCGTGCGCAAGGTCAGCCATCGCGGGCAGCAACGCGAATGGGTGCTCAATCCGCTCTGGGTCAGGCTCGACAAAGTCAGCCACGAGGAATTCGGCATCGAGCGCCTGCTGCTGGTGTCGCGCGGCAAGCATCTGGTGATCGCGAATTTCTTGAGCCCCGGCGAGAAGGCGAGCTTCGCGCAGGAACTCGGAGCGGCGCTGAACGAGGCCAAGCGTGGCGTGACGCGGACGGTGTTGGAATAGCCAGAAATCGGGTGGCTTGCCGCCCGGCGCCGCCTTAGATAGCCGGGATGACAATGACCCCTGCCAAACAGTCTTTGACAGATCGCTTCCCCGGCGTTGCGCCGCTCTCAACGGCGGCAGCCGATTATGACATCGTACGCCGCGCCATCGCCCATATCCGCGGCCATTGGCGCGCCCAGCCCGAGGTAGAGACCGTCGCCGAAGCGGCCGGCGTCTCCGCTACCGATCTGCACCATCTGTTCCGCCGCTGGTGCGGCCTGACGCCGAAAGCCTTCCTGCAAGCGCTGACGCTGAGCCACGCCCGCGACCTGCTGCGCGCCTCGGCCAGCGTGCTGGAAACCTCCTACGAGGTCGGCCTGTCCGGCCCAGGGCGCTTGCACGATCTGTTCGTCACCCACGAGGCGATGTCGCCCGGCGAATGGAAAGCCGGTGGCGAAGGATTGACCGTCACCTACGGTTTCCACCCCTGCCCGTTCGGCATGGCGCTGGTGATGATCACGCCGCGCGGCCTCGCAGGCCTCGCGCTGGCCGATGCCGGCAAGGAGCGCGCGGCGCTCACCGACATGCGCCGGCGCTGGCCGAAGGCGAAATACGTCGAGGACTTCGCCGCCACCGCCGCGACCGCGCGCCGCATTTTCGACCAGGCGCTGTGGCGCCCGGAGCAGCCCTTGCGCGTGGTGCTGATCGGCACCGATTTCGAAGTCCGCGTCTGGGAGAAGCTGCTCACCATCCCGATGGGGCGGCTGACGACCTATTCCGATCTCGCGGCACGCGCCGGCGCGCCGAAGGCCGCGCGTGCCGTCGGCGCCGCCATCGGCAAGAACCCGATCTGCTTCGTGGTGCCGTGTCACCGGGTGATCGGCAAGAACGGCGATCTCACCGGCTATCACTGGGGCATCACGCGTAAGCGCGCGATGCTCGGTTGGGAAGCCGGCGTGGCGGCGGGTTAACGCTACGCCGCCGTGTCCCGGGCGCAGCGCAGCGTCACTTGACGGTGCGCTGCAGAACCGGGACCGTTACAAATTCGGAAATCGGTACGGCCCCGGATCAGCGTCGCACCGCTTCGCGCTGCGCCGCGTCCGGGGAACGAGGCGGCCTACGCCGCCAGATCGATCTTCGACTTCACCGTCGAATCGGCGTCAAGCCGGTAGATAATCGGCACGCCCGTGCCGATCTCGCGCTGCAGGATTTGCTCGGGCGACAGCTTTTCCAGCACCATCACCAGCGCGCGCAGCGAGTTGCCGTGCGCGACGACCAGAACGCGCTCGCCGCGCAGCACGCGCGGCAAAATCTCCGTGACGTAATAGGGCAGTGTGCGCGCCAGCGTGTCCTTGAGGCTCTCGCCGCCCGGCGGCGCGATGTCATAGGAGCGGCGCCAGATGTGTACCTGCTCTTCGCCCCATTTCTTGCGGGCATCGTCTTTGTTCAGGCCGGACAGATCGCCGTAGTCGCGCTCGTTGAGCGCCTGGTCCTTGATGATCGGAATTTGCTGGCCCATTTCCTCAAGCATCAGGTCGAGCGTGCGCTGCGCGCGCTTGAGCGCCGAGGTATAGGCAACGTCGAATTTAAGCCCCTGGCCCTTCAGCTTGCGGCCGGCCTCGCGCGCCTCGGCGACGCCTTTTTCCGTGAGATCGACGTCGCGCCAGCCGGTGAACAGGTTCTTGAGATTCCATTCGCTCTGGCCGTGGCGCACGAGCACGAGAAGACGGTCGTTCATTCTTTGGCGACTCCTGTCGTTGACGCGTTTCGCTGTATTTTGCGCGCGATCCGCGCCGCAAAGATGAAGCAAATTGCCATTATCACCAGCAACCCGGTGGACAACAGCAACCCCAGGATTTCATCGTTTGGCACCAGACGCTCGACGAAATATGAGCCCACCATTGCGATGAAGCCGATCAGCGTCAAGCCGATGACGGCCTTGCCTTGCGGGCCGCTCAGATCGGCTTTGACGGGTTCAACCTTCAGTCTGCCGGCTTTGCGCCAGATAAGGCCGGCGATGATGAATAACACCAAAGCGATGCCGACAAACATCAACGGCACCCAGGCCTCGATCACGCCTTCTTTCGGCAGCGTGGTGGCGTATTGATAAGCGATGACCAGCACGGCGATGCCGGCGCCGAGCAGCGCGTAGGATCTAGCCTTCAACCTCGCGACTTGTTCCGGTGTCACGTTGCCCCCAGGTTAAAAATCGGCAAGCCCCAGCACGTCCATCATCGAATACAACCCCGGCTTCTGGTGGCGCGCCCACAGCGCCGCGTGCAGCGCGCCGCGCGCGAAGATCATGCGGTCCTCGGCCTTGTGCACCAGTTCGATGCGCTCGGCGGGGCCCGCGAAAATCACGCTGTGCTCGCCGACCACGCTGCCGCCGCGCAAGGTGGCAAAGCCGATATCGCCGGGCCGACGCGCGCCGGTGTGGCCTTCGCGCGTCGCCACCGAACACTTGTTGAAATCGATGCCGCGGCCTGCCGCCGCCGCGCGGCCGAGCAGCAGCGCGGTGCCGGACGGCGCATCGACCTTCTGATTGTGATGCATCTCGAGGATTTCGATATCGAACGACGCATCGAGTGTCTTGGCAACGCGCTTGGTCAGCGCCGCCAGCAGATTGACGCCGAGGCTCATATTGCCGGACTTGACGATCGTCGCGGTCTTGGCGGCGTCCTCGATTGCGGCCTCGTCGTCCGGGTTAAGCCCGGTGGTGCCGATGATGTGGACCTTGCCGGCCTTGGCGGCCAGCGCCGCAAACGACGTCGTCGCCACCGGAATGGTGAAGTCGATGATGCCGTCGGCCTGCTCCATCAACGCGGCGGCGTCGCCGGTCAGCTTGATGTTGTTTTCGCCCAGCCCCGCCAGCGTGCCGGCGTCCCAGCCGATCAGCGGCGAGCGCGCGTCTTCCAGCGCACCCGCGAGCGTCAAATCCTTGCTGTCGGCGATCGCCTTGACCAGCGTGCGGCCCATCCGCCCGCCGGCACCGGCGACCACGAGCCGCATCTTGGCCATGGCTTAAACTCCTAAGAACGTGCGGTGAGGTATAGCGGGCGGAGCCGGCGCCGTCACCTAGCCCAGCGTTTACGGCTGCGGGCCGTCATAGCCTTCGAGCACGGCAATTTCGCCAATTCCCTTGCCCATGCGCAGCGCCTTGGCGGCCTGGTATTCCGGTGAGCGATAGCAGGTCAGCGCCGCCTCGTAGCTCGGAAATTCTATCACCACCACGCGCGAACGCAGCTTGCCTTCGACCGCCTCGGATTGGCCGCCGCGGATCAGAAATTTTGCACCGAATTTGCGGAACGGCTCGGCGTTCGCCGCGACATAGGCCTTGTAGCCATCCATGTCGGTCACATCGATGTTCGCGACCCAATAACCCTTGGCCATTATTCTCGTCCCCTATTTTAACGACGCGATGCAATCTCGTCGACGATCGCGTCCGCCGCTGCCTTCGGATCGGCGGCCTCCGCGATCGGCCGCCCGACCACCAGATAGTCGGCGCCGGCGGCGATGGCCTTGGCCGGCGTCATGATGCGCTTCTGGTCGCCGGTGGCGCTGCCGGCCGGCCGGATGCCCGGCGTTACCAATGTCATGCCGGGGCCGACGATGCTGCGCAGATTGGCAACTTCCTCCGGCGAACACACCAGCCCGTCGATGCCGGTGTCGCGCGCCTGACTTGCGCGCGCGGCCGCCAGTTCGCTGACGCTCATATCGTAGCCGGCGGCGGCGAGATCGGCGTCGTCATAGGAGGTGAGCACCGTCACCGCCAGAATGCGCAGTCTGGAGCCGCGCTTGCCCTCCACCGCCGCCTTCATGGTCTGCGGATAGGCATGTACCGTCAGGAAAGTCGCGCCCATTTGCGCAACGCTCTCGACGCCTTTGGTCACGGTATTTCCGATGTCGTGCAATTTGAGATCGAGGAACACCTGCTTGCCGGCCGCAATCAGCCCGGCCGCGAACGGCAGTCCGCCGGCAAAGCCGAGCTGATAACCGATCTTGTAAAACCACACCGAGTCGCCCAGCCGCGACACCATGGCCTCGGCAGCCGCGACCGTCGGCAGGTCGAGTGCGACGATCAGGCGTTCACGCGCATCCAAAGTCACGAAGCATTCTCCTAATATTTTTTGCTAGCCTATCAGCCGCGCCATATCGACCAAGCGCGCGAGCTGCGTACGAAGCAGATTGGCGGTGCGGCTGTCGATAATATTGTCCATGTCGTCGAAGGCGGTCTCGGCTTGCTGCACGGCGACTTGCTCCGGGATCACCAGCGCGCCGCAGCCAAGTTCGAGAATCTGCCGCAGCGCCATCAGCGAGCGCAGGCCGCCGGTCGCACCGGGCGAGGCCGATGCAATCGCGAAGACGCGGCCCTTGAACGCGGCATAGGTCGGATCGCCGCGTTCGCGCACGCGCGACACCCAGTCGATGGCGTTCTTCAACAACGGCGTCACCGACGCGCTGTATTCCGGGCTGGCGATGAAGACGCCCTGATGCGCCATGATCATCTGCTTGAGCTTGACCGCGTTGGCCGGCGGATCGGATTTGGCTTCGAGGTCGCCGTCATAGATCGGCAGCGGATAATCGGCGAGCGAAATTCGCGTGACGTCGGCATCGATCAGCGTCAACTCTTTCGCCGCCAGCGCCGCCAGTCTGACGTTATGCGAGCCGCTTCGGGTCGAGCCCGGCAGGACCAGAATTTTGGGGGCAGGCATCGGCGGCTCCGTGAACTGCGGCCACCACTATCACAACGCGCCGCTTACTTCCCGCGATAGACCCAGACGCGCGCGGGCGGCAGGTTCAGCCAGATCGTCTCGGACGATTCAGCCTTGATTCCGGACAATCCCTTCGGGATCGGCGCCACCGGCGCATAGGTGAACTGGATGAAGGGCGCGCCCGGCGCCAGCAGCCCCATAGCGTCGGAGATCAGCCGCAGGCGTGTGCGCAGCGGCTTGGTGACCAGCGGCAGGCCCGACACCATCGCAGCAGCCGGTTCGCGCACGGTATCGGCGAGCAGCCGGCGCAAGCGATAGGCATCGCCCTGCACCACCGTCGCCGCCGGATAGCGCGTACGCAGCAGGCGGCAGAAGTCGGGATCGAACTCGACGAGGATCAGACGCTTGGGATCGATGCCGCGCTGGACCAGCGCCTCCGTCACCGGGCCGGTGCCGGGTCCGAGTTCGATGACCGGGCCGGTCGACTGCGGATCGACATAGCTCGCCATGGTGCGCGCGAGCGCCTTGCTCGACGGCATCACCGCGCCGGTCGACACCGGATTCTCAAACCATGTGCGAATGAACCGCATCTCATCGGGGAGACGCAGACTTTTCTTTTCAACGCGGACAGCTGAATGCGACGGCATTGATGGGGTCACGCGTGCAATGCGGCGGAACGCCGCTGGCTCAATCGGTATAGGGCGACGGACGAAGGGTCAAGGCGCTAGTCGGACTGGCTCGCCCGTCCTCCCAACCCATCGAAAAACTCTTTGACCCGGCTGAAGAAACCGGCGGATTCAGGCTGCGTTTGTTCCGACGACAGTTTTTCGAACTCGGCCAGCAGCTCGCGCTGCTTTTTGGTGAGGTTTTGCGGCGTTTCCACCGCGACTTGAACGTACATATCGCCCATTTGTTTCGAGCGCAGCACCGGCATGCCCTTGGAGGTCAGCCGGAAACGCCGGCCGGTCTGGGTGCCGCCGGGAACTTTGACCCGCGCCTTGCCGCCGTCGATCGACGGCACCTCGAATTCGCCGCCCAACGCCGCCGTGGCCATTGAAATCGGCACCCGGCAGTGCAGATCGGCGCCATCGCGCTGGAAAAATTCATGCGGCGCCAGCGACAGGAAAATATAGAGGTCGCCCGGCGGACCGCCGCGCAGGCCGGCCTCGCCTTCGCCGGCCAGCCGGATGCGGGTGCCGTCCTCGACACCGGCCGGGATATTGACCGAGAGCATACGCTCGCGCGTGACGCGGCCGGCCCCGGCGCAAGCGGCGCAGGGGTCGTCGATCACCTGACCACGGCCCTGACAGGTCGGGCAGGTCCGCTCCAGCGTGAAAAAGCCTTGAGCGTGCCTGATCTTGCCGGCGCCGCCGCAGCTCGCGCAGGGCTTCGGCTTGGTGCCGGCCTTGGCGCCGGTGCCCGAGCAGACTTCGCAGGCGACCGAGGTCGGAATACGGATTTGCGCGGTCTTGCCCTCGTAGGCTTCCTCGAGGGTGATCTCCATGTTGTAGCGGAGATCCGAGCCGCGCTCGCGGCCTTGGCCACCGCCGCGCCGGCCGCCGCCGCCCATGCCAAACAGATCTTCGAAAATATCCGAGAAGGTGTGCGCGAAATCCGAGCCGAAGCCGTGGCCGCCGCCACCGCCTTGCTCGAAGGCAGCGTGGCCGAAGCGGTCATAGGCGGCGCGCTTGTCGCCGTCTTTAAGCACGTCGTAGGCCTCGGACAGTTCCTTGAATTTGTGCTCGCTATTGTCGTCGCCCGGATTGCGATCCGGGTGGTGCTGCATCGCAAGCTTGCGATAGGCCGCCTTGAGCTCGGCGTCGGTGACGGTGCGCTCAACGCCCAGGATTTCGTAGTAGTCGCGCTTGGACATTACGACACCTTGCCGTCATGCCGAGACGCGCGCCCCGGAACGACAGAGAAAAAAATATGCCCCCGGGATATCCCCGGGGGCGTGATGATTGGAGAAGCGTAAGTCATTCGACGCTCTGACGGTTAAGCGGACTTCTTGCCGCCCTTGTCGTCATCGACTTCGGTGAACTCCGCGTCGACCACGTCCTCTTTCTTGCCGTCGGCGCCGGTGGCGCTCTCGTGATCGCCAGCGCCTTGCGCGCCGCCTTCGGTATTCTTGTACATCGCTTCGCCGAGCTTCATCGAAGCCTGCGCCAGCGTATTGGTCTTGGCGGCAATCGCCGTGGCGTCGTCGCCCTTCAGCGCTTCCTTGAGATCCGCCATGGCGTTCTCAATTGCGCTGCGCTCGACATCGCCGATCTTGGAGCCATGCTCGGTGAGCGCCTTTTCGGTGGAATGCACCAGCGCCTCGGCGTGGTTCTTGGCCTCGACCGCAGCCTTGCGCACCTTGTCCTCTTCGGCGTGCGACTCCGCGTCCTTGACCATCTTCTCGATGTCGGCCTCGGACAAACCGCCCGATGCCTGGATGCGAATCTGCTGCTCTTTGTTGGTCGCCTTGTCCTTGGCGGACACGTTGACGATGCCGTTGGCGTCGATGTCGAAGGTGACTTCGACCTGCGGCACGCCGCGCGGCGCCGGCGGGATACCGACCAAATCGAACTGGCCGAGAATCTTGTTGTCGGCCGCCATCTCGCGTTCACCCTGGAAGACGCGAATGGTGACCGCGCTCTGGCTGTCCTCGGCGGTCGAGAACACCTGGCTCTTCTTGGTCGGGATCGTGGTGTTGCGATCGATGATGCGGGTGAACACGCCGCCCAGCGTTTCGATGCCGAGCGAGAGCGGGGTCACGTCGAGCAGCAGCACGTCCTTGACGTCGCCTTGCAAGACGCCGGCCTGAATAGCGGCGCCGATGGCGACGACCTCATCCGGGTTGACGCCCTTGTGCGGCTCCTTGCCGAAGAACTGCTTCACGACTTCCTGGACCTTCGGCATGCGCGTCATGCCGCCGACCAGAACCACTTCGTTGATTTCGGCTGCGGTAAGGCCGGCATCCTTGAGCGCCTTGCGGCACGGCTCGACGGTCCTCTGAATGAGATCGTCGACCAGCGCCTCGAACTTGGCGCGGGTGAGCTTCATGGCAAGATGCTTGGGACCGGCCGCATCGGCCGTGATGAACGGCAGATTGACTTCGGTCTGCGTGGTGGACGACAGCTCGATCTTGGCCTTCTCAGCCGACTCCTTGAGCCGCTGCAGCGCCAGCTTGTCCTTGCGCAGGTCGATGCCCTGCTCTTTCTGGAATTCGTCGGCGAGATAGTTGACCAGGCGCATGTCGAAATCTTCGCCGCCGAGGAACGTGTCGCCGTTCGTGGACTTCACCTCGAACACGCCGTCGCCGATTTCCAGCACGGAAATATCGAAGGTGCCGCCGCCGAGGTCGTAGACCGCGATGACGCCCTGCTTCTCTTTGTCGAGACCGTATGCGAGTGCGGCCGCGGTCGGCTCGTTGATGATGCGCAGCACTTCAAGGCCGGC
>CAIRGJ010000018.1 GCA_903878085.1 uncultured Hyphomicrobiales bacterium
AGTGCGGCAACTGACCGTCGTGTGTGACCGCTCCGCCCGGCGCAGCCGTTGCTGACGATAATGCCGCCATGCGAACCGTTCTGATCATCGATGACAACCCCGGCGTCGGCGAGGCGGAATTAAAGGGGCCAGGTTGAATTATTTTGCTGCCCTTCCGCATGCCTCGCCGGGCTCGAGTCCATCTGGATGGAGCCCGCGTAGGGCGGATTAGCGAAGGCGTAATCCGCCATTCGCGTTCTTGTTTCATTGACTCCCACAGCAGAGGCCGAGTCCGCAAGTGCGGCAACTGACCGTCGTGTGCGACCGCTCCGCCCGGCGCAGCCATTGCTGGCGATAATGCCGTCGACGTCCCCCCTGCTTGAGTAGCGGTTTGTTTTAGAGCCCGTGTGTGGATGTTATCGCCTTGGCGGCAAGGTGCCGGGCATAGGCGGCGGGCGTGAGCCCGCCGAGTGCTTTCTTCGGTCGCTCCTCGTTGTATTCACGAGCCCAGGCGCGGATCACGGCTCGGGCATGGTGGATGCTGGTGAACCAGTGCTCGTTCAGGCATTCGTCGCGCAGCCGTCCATTGAACGATTCGATGTAGGCGTTCTGGTTGGGCTTGCGGGGCTCGATCAGGCGCAGCGCGATGCCGTGGCGATGCGCCCAGGTCAGCATGGCTCGGCCCGTGAATTCCTTGCCGTTGTCGGTCCGGATCACCGCAGGCTTGCCACGCCGCGCGCAGACTTCGTCGAGAAGCCGCACCAGATGGTCGCCGCCAATCGCATGCTCCGGGATCACTGCCACTGCCTCGTGCGTGGCGTCGTCGACGATGGCCAGGCATTTGACCGCACGGCCTGAGGCAATCCGGTCGAACACGAAGTCCATCGACCAGACCTCGTTGGCAGCGCCCGGACGGATCAGCGGCTGCCGATCGCCGGGCGGGATCTTCTTCCGGCGCCGACGTCGGACCTGTAGCTTCTCCAATGCGTAGAGCCGCTCCACGCGCTTGTGATTGACCCGCTGCCCGGCCTGCCGGAGCTTCAGGTAGATCATCTCTGCGCCGTAGCGACGGTGCCGCTGTGCCAGTTCGATGATCTGCTCGCGCAGACCGGTATTGGCGTCCGGCCTTGGCGCATAGCGCAGCGCCGAGGCGCTCATGCCGGCTACCCGCAGTGCGCGCCGCTCGCTCAGGCCGTGGTCCTGAAGCATGCGCACCAGCGTTCGCTTCGCTGGTGCGCTCACCACTTTTTTCTCAAGGCTTCCTTCGTCGCCTCGTTCTCCAGCAGGGCATCCGCCAACAGCCGCTTCAGCCGGCTGTTTTCCACCTCCAGCGCCTTCAGCCGCTTGGCGTCGGTGACGTCCATGCCGCCGAACTTGCTGCGCCACAGGTAGTAGCTCGCCTCCGAAAACCCGTGTCGCCGGCAAAGATCCTTCACCGCAACCCCGGCATCGACTTCCTTCAGAAACCCGATGATCTGCTCTTCGCTGAATCGCTTCTTCACGTCCGATCTCCTGCTTCATGATCGGACTCTAAACGCCACTGCTACTCAATTCCGGGGGGACGTCGGGGCCGATATTGCAAGTGGCCCAATTATCGCCGCAACCCATTGATCCTATGGAAATCGCGGGGGGCTGGCAGAACGGACCCCAGCGCGCGCTTTGATGG
>CAIRGJ010000019.1 GCA_903878085.1 uncultured Hyphomicrobiales bacterium
CACCGCCTCGGCACTGCCGAAGTCGAAAGCGCGCTGGTGGCGCATCCGAAAGTCTCGGAAGCCGCCGTGGTCGGCTATCCGCACGACATCAAGGGCCAGGGCATCTACGCCTATGTCACGCTGATGACCGGCGAGCAGCCGACCGAAGAGCTGCGCAAGGAATTGGTCAACTGGGTGCGCAAGGAGATCGGTCCGATTGCCTCGCCCGATCTGATCCAGTTCTCGCCCGGCCTGCCGAAGACCCGCTCCGGCAAGATCATGCGCCGAATCTTACGCAAGATCGCCGAGGACGAATACGGCAGCCTCGGCGACACCTCGACGCTGGCCGACCCGGCCGTGGTCGACGATCTGGTGAACAATAGGCAGAACAAGAAGGTGACGAAGGCGGGGGCGTGATGTAATCCGCTCATTGCCGCGCAAGCGGGAATCCAGAGCCACGGATTAAAGCACCGGAGATTGCCGCCCTGGGTCCCCGCTTTCGCGGGGACGAGCGGAAGTCGTTAGACTTCCGCCAGCGACTTGCCGGGATGGCCGGTCAGTTCGGCGATCTTCTTCGACCGCACCACTTCGTTGCGCGCGCCTTCGTTGTGCGTGAACAATTCCATCGTCTCGGTTTCGTCGTCCATCACCGGCGCCAGCGCCGCATCGGTATAGCTCATCCGCTGCGGATCCTTGCGGATGGCGCGGCGGATGCGGTCGATCTGATAGTAATGCCACAGCGCACGGGCATGCTTGACGACGATCTCCGCCACGAGCTTGGGATAGAACTGCCAGACCGGTTCGAGCGGCATGCCGGAGCGGCGGTCGGTGCGATATTTGCGGCGGAACAGTCCGCTTTGCAGCGGATGCACTTTCTCCAGTTCGCTCGCCTTGGAGAAAATCCACAACAGGCCGGTGAGATGCGAGATGCCGAGATCGAACACGGCGGCGCGGCGCAAAATCGTCTCGATGTGCTCCGGCGTATAATAAATCTTCCACGCCTCGGCGTAGATGCCTTCCCATTCCTGCTTCGACATCCTGGCGTGGCCGGTCACGACATGCTCGAGATCGTATTTGTTCATGTCGGGGTCCATCGCGATGCCCTTTTGCGTGAGCACCTTGTGGTCTTCCGAACCGGGCAGCGGCGTCAGGCAGAAGAATTCCAGAATATCGAGCGGCAACTCCTTCTTGATGATCTCGATGTCTTCGCGGATCGACGCCGCGGTGTCCGCCGGGAAGCCGAGAATGTAGCCAGCATACGTGATCACCTTCGCCTGCTTCCAGGCCAGGATCATCCTGCGGTATTCGGTGATCTTGTTCTGCCGCTTCTTGGCCGCCAGCAGATTGGCCGGATTGATGTTCTCCAGGCCGAGGAACACCTTGCGCACGCCGGCGCGCGCCGCCTTGTCGATGAAGTTCGGAATCTTGTGGCACAACGTATCGACCTGGATCACCATCTTGACGGCAATGCCGTCGCGCTCGCGTAGCAGGATGATGCGGTCGAAAATTTCTTCCCAGTCTTTGTTGCGCGCGAAGTTGTCGTCGGTGACGAAGAACCAGCGGAAGCCCTGCTTGTAGTGCTCCTTGATCAGATGCTCGATGTCGTCCGGCGACCGGCGGCGTGACTTGCGGCCCTGCACGTTGATGATGGTGCAGAACGAGCATTGGTAGGGACAGCCGCGTCCGGCGTCGAACGAGGCGTAGTGGTCGAGCGTGCGGCGGAGCACTTCCGGCGGCAAATAAGGCGTCGGCGTCGATTCCAGCGCCGGCAGCTCGTTCATGTAATTGTAGACCGGCGCCAGCGTGCCGTGCGCGGCATCCTGCAGCACCTTGTCGAGGCGGCCTTCTTCGGCCTCGCCGGCGAAGAGCGAGCAGCCCATGTCGAGGGCGGCCTGAAGATCGGCCTGCATGCCCGGCAACATCGCGAGACAGCCGGAGACGTGAAAGCCGCCGATCACCACCGGCAGCCCGGCTTGCCGCAGCAGCCGCGCGATATCGAGCGTGCGCGGAAACTGGTTCGACTGCGCGCCGACCAAGCCCACCATGCCGAAGCCGTCGTGCTCTTTGAACGTTGCAATGATGTCGTCGATGCGGATGCGGACATTGGTTTCATCCATCGCCGTGATGTCGATGGTGACGTCCGGTCCGAGCACCTGGCGTTGCGCGGCGTCCCGCGCCAGCGCGTAGACCGCGGCCAGTGAGTTCGAGGGAATGCCGGAGCGAGCCCATTGGATGACGTAACCGTCGTCGTCGTAATGCGACGGCTTGATCAGCACGAGCTGAAATTTGCGTGAACGCGAAGAGGCCGGTGCCAGCATCGAACTCGGTACCTTTTGCTCTCAATCGTTATATTTATAGGGCATTTGCGTGCCGACGGACAGGTATTTTTAGCCGATGCAACCCGCGGCTCCGCCTCTGCCGCAGGCCTCAGGGTTGTTTAAGGCCGGCGGGAAAGCTTAAAATTCCCGGACGGCCGGTACCGTGGGGGCTTTATGACAGCGATCAATCGCCGTGTTGCTATAGTTGCCGCACTGGTTTTGCTTGCCACCGTGGAGCTTGGCGCTTGCGGCGACAACGAGCCCGAGCAGCGCAAAGCCTTCGTCGGATTCCTGCAAACCCGCATTCTCGACAAACGCGGCGTGCACGTGCCGTCGCTGACCGATGACGAGAAGTCTTCGATCGGGGCCTACTATGACCACTACATGGTCATCGGAAACTTCAATCTCGAAATGAACAAGGTGCTCACCGGCCCGTACAAGATCGCTCAGACGAACGCGCCGCGTAACATGCAGGAGCTGGCCGCGCGCCGCTCGGACGTGAAAGCGATGTCCGACGCGATGGCTCATGCCGGCGACGATGCACGCAAGCTGCTCGCCGACACCGAAGCCAAGCGTGCGGCGCTCAAGCAACCGGACGATCTCAAGCCGGTCTACGACGCGGCCTACAAACGCGACGTCACCGCGCCGGTGGAAGCATTCCTGGCAACCATCCCGGTCGCGATCGAGGGCATGAAAAAGTCGCTGGAACTTGCCGACTATCTCAATGCCCACAGCGCCACGGTCAAGATCAATGGCGCCAGCGTCCAGACCGCCGACAAAAAGACCAATGCTGAGATCAATCAGCTTCTGACGGCCGTCAATATGCAGAACCAGAAGCTGACCGAAGCACGGCGGGCCTTGCAGATCGCTACCGAAGGCCCGTGAGAAGGCTAGCGAACCTGGTTAATATTTACGGTATTTCGAGCTTTCAGCCGAGGACCGGGCATCCCGCTCTATGATCGTCCCGCTAACGTGTACGGGCGGGTGTAATGGCGATAGTGCTGCTGCGACGATTTGCGATCTTTATCGCATTTGTGCTGGTTTGGGCCTTGGTGGCTGCGGCGATGGCGCACGCCGCGACGCCCGAGCGCGCCGTCGTCGCGTTTTCCGGTTTCGCACCCGGCACCGTCGTGGTGAAGACCAGCGAACGCAGTCTGTATTTCGTCATCGACGAGGAGCGGGCACTGCGCTTTCCGGTGGGCGTCGGCAAAACCGGCAAGACCTGGACCGGCACCGCGCGCGTCGAAGGCAAATATGTGAAACCGGCGTGGCAGGCGCCGGACGAAATCCGCCGCGACAATCCCAAGCTGCCCGAGGTCATCAAAGGCGGCGCGGCGAACAATCCGATGGGCGCGGCCGCGCTCACCTTGCGCGGCGGCGAATACGCCATTCACGGCACCAACCGTCCGGAGTCGATTGGGCGCTTCGTTTCCTACGGCTGCATCCGCATGTACAACCGCGACATCGTCGAACTTTATCGCCTGGTCCAGGTCGGCGCACCGGTGATCGTCGAGCGATGATCCTTCGCCGCCATCTGTTGAGGCTTGTCGCAACCGCGCTGGCTTTGGTCGCGACGCGCGGGGCGCAGGCGCGCGATATCGTGCCGCTCGCCGGCTACAATTATGCGGCCGGCAGCATCGTGATTTCGACTCGTTCCCGCGAACTTTATTACGTGCTCGGGCGAGGCCATGCGATCCGCTATCCGGTCGGCGTCGGCAAAGCCGGCATGGCGTGGCATGGCCGCGCGTTCGTCGCGCTCAAGAAATTACGCCCGGCCTGGAGCATGCCGCCCGAGTTCGGCGGCGGTCCGCTCATCCCGGGTGGCTCGCCGCAAAATCCGATGGGCGCCGCGGTGCTCGGTCTGGACCACGGCAATTACGCCATCCATGGCACTAACGACCCGTCCTCGATCGGCGGCTACGTTTCGCATGGCTGCATCCGCATGCACAACGAAGACATCCTGGATCTGTACCGCCGCGTGCCGATGGGCGCCGACGTGTACGTAATTCAATAATTCACCCGCACCAGCTCTCGCGGCGGCCGCCCGAATAGCGGCGCGCCAGCCCGCGCTCCAGCATCACCGCCGACACGTCGGGCGTTCTGGCGGTCGACACGTCGGCATCGACGCGCCCGCCATATTTGTCCTGGCCAATGCGCGAAATGCCGACGGTGCCTTCGGCCAATATTTTGCTCAGCGCGTCGCGTGCGGCAATCGCCTTCAAACGCTCGTCGTCGCAGCGGGCTTGCATCTCCGGGGCATCGATACCGCGCAGCCGGACGCGGGTCGTCACCTCCATGCCGGGCCAGATGCGCACCCGCGCCTCGAAGGTGTCGCCGTCCAGCACCCGCACCACGTCGGCGGCGTGCCCGCTGCGCAACATTGCCGGCGCCACATCGCGCCGGATCGGCTGCGGCGGCGCCTCAAGCCCGCGGCCGGCGCCGACCGGCAGGATCAACGCCCCGGCGGTCAGCCCGGCGGCGAAACAGGCCGCCGCCAGCATCAGCACCCCGCCGCGCTGCGGCCGTGCGAAATGTCTCAGCGTTAGGAACATGTCCCCAAATATCGGCACAACCGCGAGTCCGGCAAGCACAATCTGCGGTCGCAGGAAAATGCAACCACGGCGCGAAACGAGCGCCCCACCGGGCTGAAGCGGTGCGCCGCCGATGTTTTTTCATTCGGGCTCGCGACGCCGACACAATTTGTGGCAATGATTGCCGCATGGCGCGACCGCGAACCTCTCCCCAGCCGGAAGTCCCCGGCCTCGCTGCCCGTAGAATTGCCGTCGATATTCTCGACGGCGTGCTGCGGCGCCGGATCGCGCTCGATGAGCAGCTTTCCGGCCGCGCCGCCCACCCCGGCCTCGCCACCCTCGCCGACCGCGACCGCGCCCTGATGCGCCGGCTGGTGGCCACGGTGCTGCGCCGGCTTGGCACCCTGCGGCATCTGCTCGGCGGACTTCTCGAGAAGGGATTTCCCGCCGAGGCGCCGCGCACCGAATCCATCCTGCTGGTCGGCGCCGCGCAAATCCTTTGGCTCGACGTTCCCGACCATGCCGCGGTCGACCTGTCGGTGCGTCTGGCGCAAGCCGACCGGCGCGCGGGGCGCTACGCCGGACTCGTCAATGCCGTGCTGCGCCGCGTGACGCAGAATCGCGCGGCCATCCTGGCCGACCCGGTTTCGCGCGATACGCCGGATTGGCTGCTCAAACGCTGGACCAAGACCTACGGCACAGTTACCGCCCGCGCGATCGCCGACGCCAATGGCCACGAGCCGGCGCTCGACGTTTCCGTCAAACAAGACCCGGAAATATGGGCCGAGCATCTGCATGGCCGCGTCACCGCGACCGGTACGGTACGCACCCTGGCGCATGGCGCGATCTCGCTGCTACCGGGATTCACCGAAGGCGCCTGGTGGGTGCAGGACGCCGCCGCGTCGATCCCGGCGCATTTGCTCGGCGATGTGCGCGGCCTCAACGTGCTCGATCTCTGCGCGGCGCCGGGCGGCAAGACCGCGCAACTCGCCAATGCCGGCGCACGCGTCACGGCCGTCGATCGCTCGCCGGCGCGGCTCGCGCGCCTCACCGAAAATCTCACCCGGCTGTCGCTGCAAGCCGACACCATCGCCGCCGATGCGCTGGAGTGGCAACCTGAATCGTCTAATGGCGGGCCGTTCGACGCCATTCTGCTCGATGCGCCCTGCTCATCGACCGGCACGATCCGCCGTCATCCCGACGTGCCCTGGCTCAAGGCCGAAGCCGATCTGGTGCAGCTCACGTCGTTGCAGCAGCGGCTGCTCGACCATGCGGTGACCTTGCTCAAGCCCGGCGCCACGCTGGTCTATTGCGTCTGCTCGCTGGAGCCGGAGGAAGGCGTCGACCAGATCAATGCCCTGCTGGCGCGCAACGCAAGCGTTGCCCGCAAGCCGGTGACGGCGCCGGAGGTCTTCAATCGGGCCGAATTCGTCACCGCGGACGGCGATTTACGCACGCTGCCGCAATACCTGCCCGATCCCGAACCGCAATGGGGCGGCCTTGACGGCTTCTTTGCCGCCAGGCTCACGCGAATTGCCTAGCATTTGTGGGGTTAAATCACGGTCCGGCCAAGCATATTGGCCCTGCCCCGACCCTTCGCTATCGTGTGACACGCGCGCGAGAGTCGGGCCGCGTTGCAGGGGACGGGCAGCTTCATGAGGGGTGTTTCGGTCGCGGAGCGATTAAGGCTCTCCGTGCTCATCGGGCGCCGCGCATTCCGCAGCCTCGCCGGGGGCTTCAACACCCATCCGCTGCTGCGCTGGCGCTTCGGCTCGACCAAAACCGACCGGCTGGTTATTGCCCCTCAAGATCTCCGCACCGCCGACGCCACCCGCGCCAGCGAGATCTACGCCGGCCGCTTCGCCTTCGCCGGCAAGGTCGTGATCTGCGACCGCCGCTCGCCCTTCGAGATGACGCCGCCGTCGGACGAATGGGCGGTGATTCTCTTGAGCTTCGCCTGGTTGCGCCATTTGCGCGCCGCCGACAGCGCTATCACCCGCGCCAACGCGCGCTCGCTGATCGACGAATGGATCACGCTGCAAGGCGGCTGGCACCCGCTCGGCTGGCGCCCCGATATCCTGTCGCGCCGGATCATCTGCTGGCTCAGCCAGGCGCCGTTCGTGCTGCAGGATTCCGACGCCAAATTTTATCGCCGCTTCCTCCGCAGCCTGTCGCGGCAGGTGCGCTACCTGCGCCGCACGCTCAACGAGTCGCGCGACGGCCTGCCGCGGCTGCAGGCGCTGATTGCCCTCACCTTCGCGACACTGTGCCTGCAAGGCCAGTCCGGCACCTTGCGCGCCAATGCCCGCCGTCTGATCGAGGAACTGCGCGCGCAAAT
Organism: uncultured Hyphomicrobiales bacterium; assembly: GCA_903878085.1. Classification (GTDB taxonomy): domain Bacteria; phylum Pseudomonadota; class Alphaproteobacteria; order Rhizobiales; family Xanthobacteraceae; genus Pseudolabrys. The sequence goes on from CAIRGJ010000019.1 coordinate 7,167, forward strand.
CTTGCCCGATGGCGGGCATATCAGCCGCAACCCCGGCGCGTTGATCGAGCTACTGGCGGACCTTCTGCCGCTGCGCCAATTGTTCTCGGCGCGCGATCTGCAGCCGCCGGCCGCGCTCAACAACGCCATCGACCGCATGATGCCGATGCTGCGCTTCTTCCGCCATGCCGACGGCAACTTCGCGCAATTCAACGGCATGGGACCGACGGCGGTCGACCTGCTCGCCACCGTGCTGGCTTATGACGACGCGCGCGGCACGCCGGTGTCGAATGCGCCGCATTCCGGCTACCAGCGCATCGATGCCGGCAACACCGCGCTGCTGATGGACACCGGCCGGCCGCCGCCGATTGCCGTGAGCCAGGAAGCGCATGCCGGGTGTCTATCATTCGAATTGTCGTGGAAGCAGCACCGGCTGGTGATCAATTGCGGCCTGCCAGCGGTGAACCGCGAAACCTGGCGGCAGGTGGCGCGCGCGACCGCCGCGCATTCGACCGTCACCTTCAACGACACGTCGTCCTGCCACTTTCTGGAATCGAACTCGTTCCGCCGGCTGTTGTTCGGCACGCCGATCGTCGCCGGCCCGCACCAGGTTCGCGTCGAACGCGAGGACACGGCAAACGGCGCGCTGCTGCGCACCTCGCACGATGGCTACGCCGGCGATTTCGGCATTATCCATCACCGCACGATCCAGATCACCGCCGATGGCGAGCTTCTCGACGGCGAAGACAGCTTCACGCCGTCCGATACGCGCGGCTTCCCGCCCGGCCTCGGCGACGAATACGCCATCCGGTTTCACCTGCATCCGGCGATCAAGGCCAGCCGCCTGTCGGACAGCCGCGGCGTCATCCTGCTGCTGCCGGACCGCGAGGTGTGGACCTTCGCCACAATGGCCGAGTCGGTCGAGATCGAGGAAAGCGTGTTTCTGGCCGGTCCGGACGGACCGCGCCGGGCCGTGCAGATCGTGATTTACGGTCATGCCCGCGAACATGCCAAAGTTAAGTGGAGTTTCGGCCACACCCGGCCGGCGGCTCCGGGCACAAAGGTCGTCCGCGCCGACGAGCCGGAATTGCCGCTGTGACTTGCTTCACCTTCCCTCTTGCGGGGGAGGCCCGCGAGCGACATTAAGGGCGTCATGACCAGCCACCCGCGCCGCATCACCCGCGCTTTGTTATCGGTATCCGACAAGACCGGCCTGGTGGATTTCGCCCGGGCGCTGGCCGATTTCGGCGTCGAATTGGTCTCGACGGGCGGCACCGCCAAGACGCTCAAGGATGCCGGACTTAAGGTGATCGACGTCGCCGAGTTGACCGGCTTTCCCGAAATGATGGACGGCCGCGTCAAGACGCTGCACCCCAAAGTGCATGGCGGCCTGCTGGCGATCCGCGCCAATAAAGAACACGCCGCATCGATGCAGGCGCACGGCATCAAGCCGATCGATCTCTTGGTGGTGAATCTCTACCCCTTCGAGGAAACCGTCGCCAAGGGCGCCGCCTACGACGACTGCATCGAGAACATCGACATCGGCGGACCGGCGATGATCCGCGCCGCCGCCAAGAACCACGGCGACGTCACGGTCGTGGTCGAGCCCGACGATTATCAGAAAGTGCTCGACGAACTCGCCGAACACGCCGGCATGACCTCGCTCGAGCTGCGCAAGAAGCTGGCGGCGAAGGCTTACGCCCGCACGGCGGCCTACGACGCGGCGATATCCAACTGGTTCGCCGAAACGCTGAAGGACGACGCGCCGGATTATCGCGCCTTCGGCGGCAAGCTGATCCAGGCGTTGCGCTATGGCGAGAACCCGCACCAGAGCGCGGCGTTCTACAAGGCGCCGGGCGATCGTTTCGGCGTCGCCTCGGCGCGCCAGCTCCAGGGCAAAGAACTGTCCTACAACAACATAAACGACACCGACGCGGCCTATGAATGCGTCGCCGAATTCGATCCGCGCCGCACGCCGGCCTGTGTCATCGTCAAACACGCCAATCCCTGCGGCGTGGCGGAAGGCGGCAATTTTCTCGAAGCCTACAAGAAGGCGCTGGCCTGCGACTCGACCTCGGCCTTCGGCGGCATTGTCGCGCTCAACGGCACGCTCGACGCCGATGCGGCGCGCGCCATCACCGAGATATTCACCGAAGTGATCATCGCGCCGGACGCAACCGACGAGGCGATCAAAATCGTCGCGGCGAAGAAGAATCTACGGCTGCTGCTGGCCGGCGGCCTACCCGATCCGCGCGCATCCGGACTGACGGTGAAGTCGGTGGCCGGCGGCCTGCTTGTGCAGTCGCGCGACAATGCCGTGGTCGACGTGATGCCGCTCAAGGTCGTCACCAAGCGCGCGCCAACTGAAACAGAACTGGCCGATCTGCGTTTCGCCTTCCGCGTCGCCAAACACGTCAAGTCGAACACCATCGTCTACGCCAAGCAGCTTGCCACGGTCGGCATCGGCGCGGGCCAAATGAGCCGGGTCGATTCCGCGCGCATCGCCGCGCGCAAAGCCGAAGATGCGGCGAAAGAGATGAAGCTCGCCGCGCCGATGACCAAAGGCTCGGTGGTGGCTTCCGACGCCTTTTTCCCCTTCGCCGACGGGCTATTGGTCGCGATCGAAGCCGGCGCCACTGCGGTGATCCAGCCCGGCGGCTCGATGCGCGATGACGAAGTGATCAAGGCCGCCGACGAGCACGGTGTCGCCATGGTGTTCACCGGGACCAGGCATTTTAGGCATTAGCTCGCTTTACCCTCCCCTGGAGGGGGAGGGTCGGCGAAGCATGGCGCAAAGCGTCATGCGAGACGGGGTGGGGTGAGCTTTTCTTTTAAGACTTCACCCCACCCCGCCGCTCGCAAAAGCTCGCGGCGACCCTCCCCCTCCAGGGGAGGGTAAGAAACGTCACTCCCGCGCCAAATCCCCGAGCAAACTCGCCGCCACCGACAGCTTCGACAGCGTCAGCCCGGAACCGGCGATTTCGTGAATCGCCGAGCGAATGCGTTCGACCTCGGCTTGGCGCGGCCTGACCCATGCCTCCACCGCGCCGGCGCCGGCCACACCGTTGCCGACCATGGCCGCCGTGAGACGCCGTTCGGCATCGCCGATCGAATCGAGCGCGCGGTCGAGCGCCAGCCGGTCGAAATAATCCGACACCACGATGCCCGGCACCGCACCGATGACACGGTCGAGCTGGAAGAAGGCCTCGGTCGCGAAATAAGTCGCGGTCACTTCCGCGACCGGCTTCTTGGCGCGGTCCGCCACCAGCACGATGTCGGTCGCGGCCTTGAGCGGGCCGAGGCTGGCGATGCGCAGCGCCAGTGCGTCCGGCACGCCGGCTTTGCTCAACTCCGCTACACGCGCATCGCGCGCCGCCTTGGCCGGCTTCGACAGCGCGCCGTCGAGCGCCGCCGCCACGCCGGCGATGCCGTCGCGATAATGCGCGACGACGGTCTCAAGGCCCTGCTTGAGATCGACATTGCGCAGGAACCACACCAGCCGGTCGAGCAACAGGTCCTGCACGGCGGCGTAGAGATCGAGCTGGGTCTTGCCCGACACTTTGTTGTCGAGCCCATCGATCTCGGTGTTGAGCGCAATCATCTCGTAGCTCTGCCGCACCGCCGCGAAAGCCGCGGCAATCGCCGGCGGCAGCGCGCCGGTCTGGTCGGCGATGCGCGCAATCAGCGTGGCGCCGCCGCGGTTGATCATCGAGTTGGTGAGTTGCGTGGCGATGATCTCGCGCCGCAGCCGGTGCGCGTGCAGCGCGTCCTCGTAACGTTCGGTCATTTCCCTGGGGAAATAACGGTGCAGCTCGCGCGCGAGATAGGGATCGTCCGGCACCGTCGAGTCGAGCAGTTCGCTGTAGAGAGTCAGTTTGGCGTAAGCCAGCAGCACCGCGAGTTCGGGCCGCGTCAGCGGCAGGTTACGTTTGCGCCGGTCGGCGAGCGAGATTTCGTCCGGCAGGAACTCCACCGCACGGTCGAGCAGGCCGCGCTGTTCCAGCGTCTGCATCAAGCGCTGCTGGAAGCCGAGGTCCTCAAGGCCACGCCGCTGCGCCAGCGAGAGCGCCAGCGTCTGTTGATAGTTGTTGCGCAGCACCAGCCGGCCGACTTCCTCGGTCATCTCCGCCAACAGCGCGTTACGCGCCTCATAGGTCAGCTCGCCGGCGCGCACCGGCACACTGAGCGCGATCTTGATATTGACCTCGACGTCGGAGGTGTTGACGCCGGCGGAGTTGTCGATGGCGTCGGTATTGAGCCGGATGCCCTTGAGCGCCGCCTCGATGCGGCCGCGCTGGGTCATCCCTAAGTTAGCGCCCTCGCCGATCACCTTGGCGCGCACGTCGGCGCCGGTGATGCGGATGGCGTCGTTGGCGCGGTCGCCGGCCGCCTCGTCGCTCTCGCTCGAGGCGCGGATGTAGGTGCCGATGCCGCCGAAGAACAGCAGATCGACCTGCGTGGTGAGGATCGCCTTCATCAGTTGCTGCGGCGTAATTGCTTCTGGCACGCCAAAGAGTTCTTGCGCTTCCGGCGAGAGCCGGATTTCCTTCGACGCGCGCGGGTAGACGCCGCCGCCCTTGGAAATCAGTTCCTTATTGTAGTCCTGCCAGCTCGAACGCGGCAGCGCGAACAGGCGCTTGCGCTCGGCAAAGGCGGCTTTGCCGTCCGGATCGGGGTCGATGAAAATGTCGCGGTGATCGAAGGCCGCCAAGAGCCTGGTGGTATCCTCGCGCAACACGCCGTTGCCGAACACGTCGCCCGACATGTCGCCAACACCGACGCAGGTGAACGGCGTCGCATGGATATTGATATCCATCTCGCGGAAATGGCGCTTGACCGATTCCCAGGCGCCGCGCGCGGTGATGCCCATGACCTTGTGGTCGTAACCGGCCGAACCGCCGGAGGCGAAGGCGTCGCCGAGCCAGTAATCGTGCTCGATCGAAATTGCGTTCGCGATGTCCGAGAACGTCGCGGTGCCCTTGTCGGCCGCCACCACCAGATAGGGATCGTCGCCCTCGTGCCGGATCACATCGGCCGGCGGAATGATCTTGCCGTCGGCGGAGTAATTGTCGGTGATGTCGAGCAGCGTCGACATGAACAGTTTGTAGGTCACAATGCCTTCGGCCTGGATGACCTCGCGCGTCGCGCCCTTCGGCATCAGTTTCGGTACGAAGCCGCCTTTGGCGCCGACCGGCACGATCACCGCGTTCTTGACCTGTTGCGCCTTCACCAGGCCTAGAATTTCGGTGCGGAAATCCTGCGGCCGGTCGGACCAGCGGATGCCGCCGCGCGCCACTTTGCCGAAGCGCATGTGCACGCCTTCGACCCGCGGCGAATAGACAAAGATTTCGTACAGCGGCCGCGGCAACGGCATGTCCATGAGCTTGCCGCTCTCGAACTTGATCGCGATCAGCGCTTTGACGTGGCCGTCTTTGTCGGTCTGATAGAAATTGGTGCGGATCGCCGCCTGCACGGCGTTGACGAAACGCCGCAGGATGCGGTCCTCATCCAGGCTCTCGACGGCCTGCAACGCATCTTCGATACGCGCGGCGATGTCCTTCTGCTTGGCATCGCGTTCTTGCGCAGCGTCGGGACGCGGATCGAACCGGGCGTGAAACAAGTCGACGATGTTGCCGGCAACGCCCGCATGCTTGACCAGCGTCGCCCACATATAATCCTGCGAATAGGGCACGCGGATCTGGCGGAGGAACCGCGACAGCGTGCGGATCAGCGCAACGTCGCGCCAGGCCAGGCCGCCGGCAAGCGTCAGCGCGTTGTAGCCGTCATTCTCGGCGCCGCCGCGCATCACCATCAGGAACGCAGCTTCGAGCCGCGCTTTGGCGCCGCTGAGATCGATTTCGCCGCCGTTGTTGCGCTCCAGCAGCATGTCGTGGAACCAGACGTCGTGGCCGCCTTCGCCGTCAGGCTGAATTTGATAAGTGCGCTCGTCGACCACCCGAAAACCCATGTTTTCCAGCACCGGAACGCGTTCGGAGAGCGGCAAGGGGCGGGCAAAGCTCCAGACCTTCAGCCCGACCGCGCGCTGCTCTTCCTCGAGCCGATGGTGGAAATCGACGTTGAGCGGACGGCCTTCGCTGAGGCCTTCGATGACGCGGATGTCGCCGGCCGCGACCGTCGGTACATAGGCCTCGTGGAAGCCTTCGGAAAACGCGCCACGATAGCGGCCGAACAATTCCTGGGCCTTGGCCGGCGCATTGACCAGCAATAGCGCGGCGAGCAAGCCATCGGCCCAACTGCGCACGATGGTGGCGACTTCGGTCTCCAGCGTGGCGCGATCGATCTCCGGCGTCGCGCCGCCGGATCGCCCGATGATGAAGTGCACGCGCACCAGCGGGCCTTCTTGGAAAAACGGATAGTACGCCGAGACCCGGCCGATAAAGGCACCGCTCAGATATTCGCCGATCTTGCCGCGGATATCGCTGTCGTAGCGTTCGCGCGGCACGAACACCATCACCGACACGAAGCGGTCGAAGCGGTCGTGACGCGCCAGCACGCGCACGCGCGGGCGTTCGTCGAGCTGAAGGATGGTGACCGCGAATCGGGCCAGCGTCTCTTCACCGAGCTGGAACAGTTCGTCGCGCGGATATTGCTCCAGCACGTTGGCGAGCGCTTTGCCGGAGTGACTGTTCGGGTCGAAGCCGGAACCCGCTTCGACGTTGGCTATCTTGCGGCGCAGATAGGGGATGCTGTGCGCGGTGCGGGTGTAAGCCGTCGACGTGAAAAGTCCGACGATGCGGAATTCGCCGACCAGGTTGCCGGCGGCATCGAAGCGCTTGACGCCGACATAGTCGAGATAGACGCGACGATGCACGCGCGCATGGATATTGGCCTTGGCGACGATGAGCAGCCGCGGCTCCTGCAGAAACGCCATGATTTCCGGCGTAATTTCGAGCGGATCGCTGCCGCGCTTGAGCACGCGCAGCTCGCGCGATTGCATGATCCCGAGCGACGAATCGAAATCCGGCTCCAGCGACTGGCCATCGATTTTGTAGTCGCGCAGACCGAGGAAGGTGAAATTATTGGCCAGCAGCCATTGCAGGAATTGGATCGCCTCGGCGATCTCGTCGACCGGCAGCGGCGGCGGATTGCCCTTGAGCTCGGCGACCACCGCATTGACGCGGTCCAGCATCGGCCGCCAGTCCTGCACCGCAAGCCGCACTTCGCCGAGCACGTTGTCGATGGCGCGAACCAATTCGACGCGCGCCGCTTCGTCCTCGATCGGTTCGAGATGAACGGTGATGAAGCTTTCGCGCGCGCCCCCGACCGCTTCGGGCGTGCCGACCGCCGTCAGTCTGGCACCCGTGCGCTGCACGCCCAACACCGGATGCGACACCAGCCGCACGTCGAGGCGGCGCTCGCTGATTTCGCCCATCACCGAGTCGACCAGGAACGGCATATCGTCGTTGACGATCTCGATTACCGTCACCGCTTTGCGTTCACCGGAGCCGCTCAACGGCACCGTCTCGCAGCGCACTTTAGGTGCGCCCGGCTCGCGGTCGCTCAGGAGATCGTAGGCCCGCTCGGCCAGCATCGCGAGATCGTCGGCGCCGTAGCGCACAACATCCTCGGGCACGGCGCGGCCGAAAATCTGCCCGGCAAAATCTTTCGGTATGTCGCTGCGCCGGGCGGCAAGCGCGACGCCGGCATTTTCCATGACGGCGTGGGCGGCTGAATCGTCGTCACGGGCGGTACGCTCGAGCATGGAACCTCGCGCATCAAGTTTGGCGCATGATCTTGCCCGATAGCCGGTGCGTCGTTTTCGGGATCACGCGCGGGAGGGAATCAGTCGAGGCGGATGGAAGTGTTCACAATCCGACCGCACCCGTCGAGAGCAACACACCATTTGGTGACGCCGCGGTGACGCCGGCGGCAAAGTTTGGCGGCCCCGCCCACTAAGATACTGACATTAAAGGCCAAAGTCTGGCGGTGCCGTTCTATCGCGTCACGCCGCAACCATGTAGTCTTTGGCCGGGGTTAAGACATCACGGGGCCAAGGGGCACAAGAAATGGCGAAAGCCGATAAATCGGTCAAAACCGCACCGGCAAAGCCATCGCTAGCCAGAGCCGCGATGATGAAGGCCGCCAGTGCCAAAACTACGTCGGCCAAGGCTGCGTCAGCCAAAACTGTGGCGCTCAAGCCCGGCCCGGCGGTTGCCGATGACGTCCCGGTGATCGCGCTCAACCTGGCGCCGGGCAAGCTGTCGCCGGCCATGACCGCCTATTTCAAGAAATGCCAGGACAAGCTCGGCTTCGTGCCGAACGTGCTGCTGGCCTACGCCTTCGACAACACCAAGCTGGAAACCTTCGCCGCGCTCTACAACGACCTGATGCTGGGCGAGAGCGGGCTCTCCAAGCTCGAGCGCGAAATGATCGCGGTTGCGGTGTCGTCGCAGAACCGCTGCTACTACTGTTTGACGGCGCACGGCGCCGCGGTGCGGCAATATTCCGGCAATCCGATGCTGGGCGAGCATCTGGTGATGAACTATCGCGTCGCGCGGCTGAACAAGCGCCAGCGCGCCATGCTCGACTTCGCGGTCAAGCTCACCGCGTCGCCGTGGAGCGTGGAAGAGGGCGATCGCGAAAGACTCCGCCGCGCCGCTTTCAGCGACCGCGACATCTGGGACATTTCCGCGATCGTCGGCTTCTTCAACATGTCGAACCGCGTCGCCAGCGCCACCGACATGCGGCCGAACCCGGTCTATCACAAGCAGGCGAGATAACGCTGTCGTCCCCGCGAAAGCGGGGACCCATACACCGCGGCCTATCGATAGTATTGTGGCTATGGGTCCCGGCTCTCGCTAAAGCTCGGCCGGGACGACAGCGGAGAGTTCTTCGTTCGTGATGAATCGCTTCACGCCGATCTTGTCCTTCACCCTCGCCCTGTTCGTCGGCACGCTCGCGTTTGCGCAAACCGCGCCGCAACTCGAGTCGGTGCGGTCCGCGATCCCGCCGGCGCGCGGCATCCTCGCCCAGCATGGCATGGTGGTCGCGCAAGAGAGCCGCGCCGCGCGCATTGGCGTGGAGATGCTCGATCGCGGCGGCAACGCGGTCGATGCCGCGGTCGCCGTCGGCTTCGCCCTCGCCGTGACGTATCCGCGCGCCGGCAATATCGGCGGCGGCGGCTTCATGGTGATCCATCTCGCCAAAAATCAGAATTTGGATAACCGCGACATCGCCATCGACTATCGCGAGACCGCGCCGGCGGCCGCGACGCCGGTCATGTTTCTCGACGCCAAAGGCGAACCCGACCCGGCAAAGTCGCGCGATTCAGCCCTCGCTATCGGCGTGCCCGGCACTGTTGCGGGCTTAGCTCTAGCGCATCGCAAATACGGCTCCGGCAAGCTGTCGCTGGCCGATTTGATCGCGCCGGCCATCGACCTCGCCAGCAAAGGATTCGCCGTCGACGACGACGTCGCCGACTCGCTGCCGCGCGCGCGCGACCGGCTGGCGCGCTGGCGCTCGTCGTCCGGCATTCTGCTGAAAGATGGCGGCCGGCCGTTGCAGGAAGGCGACCGGCTGATCCAGTTCGATCTCGCCGATACGCTGCGCGCCATCGCCCAAAACGGCCCCCGCGGATTTTACGAAGGTGCCACCGCCTCCCGCATTGCCGATGCCGTCGTCAAGGCCGGCGGCATCATGACCAAAGACGACCTGAAGAATTATCAAGCGCTGGAGCGTCCGGTCGTGCGCGGCAGCTACCGTGGCTATGACATTGTCTCGATGCCGCCGCCCTCCTCCGGCGGCGTGCATTTAATCGAGATGCTCAACATTCTCGAAGGCTTCGGCAAACTCGAACGCGGCTCAACGTCATCGCACCTGATGATCGAGGCGATGAAGCGTGCTTACGCCGACCGCGCCACTTACATGGGTGATCCCGATGCAGTGAAGATGCCGATTGCGGAACTGACTTCGAAAACATATGCCGCGTCGTTGCGCGCGGCCATCGGCGACAAGGCGACGCCGGCATCGGAGATTCGGCCCGGCAAGCCCGCCGACGGCGAAGGCAAGAACACGACGCACTTCTCCGTCATCGATCGCGACGGCAACGCGGTGTCGAACACCACGACGCTGAATTTTTCCTACGGCCTCGGCCTGATCGCCGACGGCACCGGCGTGCTGCTCAACAACGAACTCGACGACTTTACCGCCAAGCCGGGCGCCTCGAATGCGTTCGGGCTGGTCGGCTACACCGCCAATTTGCCGGGACCGAACAAGCGTCCGCTGTCGTCGATGGCGCCGACCATCGTGCTGAAAGACGGCAAGCCGTTTTTGATCACCGGCTCGCCCGGCGGCAGCCGCATCATCACCGCGGTGCTGCAGGTCGTCACCAATGTCATCGACTTCCACATGCCGATTGCCGACGCGGTCAGCGCGCCGCGCCTGCACCATCAATGGCAGCCGGATCAGGTGTCGATTGAGCCCGGCTTCGACCCCGACTGGCTCGATGCGTTGGCCGCCCGCGGCCACAAGATCGTGCCGGCGCGCCCGGCTACTTCGGCCAATTCCATCGCGGTCACGCCAAATGGCTACGTTGGCGCCGCCGACACCCGCACGCGCGGGGCGTTGGCGGCGGGGTATTGATCTGATTTTGAGAAAACTAACGGCTTACCGCATCGTCATTCCGCTCTAGCTGCGCGCCAAAAATGCATCGACCATTCACGCCGATCAATCGACTCTTATGGCGGAAAATCGGCTTTTCGTTCCTGCAGTGCGACCCAGACGAAGTCCGGGATTACGTAAGTCATCTGCATCGGTGTTGAAATTTGCGTCGGTATTTCAAACAAGCCTTTTGATGCAAGCTGCACCAGTGAGGCGTTGAGGTGATTTCCCATAACACTGCGACGGTTATCCGCTAAACATCTGGCTAAGAGTTTCCTCTCTTCGTTCGACAAGGTTGCCAGATGAGCCAACACATCTGCCTCCCTCATTCCCTGCGCACGTCTAGCATTGCGCACGATCAACGCGGATACGACCCATGTGTGAAACGTGCGAGCCATCTTCGCTATCATCAGCACAGCAAACGCAATGGTGCCTGCGCCAATCCACGCGCCCCACACTTTTCGTAGCGGACCTAGATCAACGCCGAAGATCGGTGATGGCAAAAAAATAATTACGCCGCCGGCCACTGCCAACGCGGCATATGTGTATCCGCTAATGGCATCAATCGTGGCGAGCGTTTTTGAGACCCACTCGGGTGGAGAGATCGGATTGCCTTCTTCCGCCATTTGAAATCCGCAGATGGAGCCGCTGTATTGGTTGTTAATTTGCAAAATACAATCTATTTTACTTTTCTTGGGAATCCAAGGCGAGGGCCACCGAGGGAGGGAAGTTACGTTGGAAACAATGATGGAAGAGGTGAAGAAGTTTACTGAAATTGCATCGAAGATCGGGTCGTTCGGAATCGCGATAGGTTTCGGTACGTGGTTTCTTTACACTGGCGCGCTCGCTCCCAATTCTCCGAACGTAGGACTTTGTGCAATTGGGGCCGCGCTTGTCATCAGCGCAATGTTTTTCGATTTCCTCGTTTGGAATAGACGGATTGGCGTCTCGTATGCACGTGAGAAAACTGCACAACAAGAGACGCAGGGACTTCTCGATAATCCGCCAGGAAGGCCCCCAACCAGCTAGTTGTAAGGCGCGCCAACGCCTTTTGCCTTCATGACTCCTCAGGGCCGCTCGTGGCGGCCCGGCAGGGTTGCTGACACCTTAGCGACTCCCCAAGCCCAAAACTTGTTTTGAAAAATTAGGCTAAGTATTGGAGCGGGCGAAGGGATTCGAACCCTCGACCCCGACCTTGGCAAGGTCGTGCTCTACCCCTGAGCTACACCCGCATCCGTTAGATATTTGACCGATCAGCGATATCGGCCGCCAAGCCGTTCCTATAGCCAATACCGTGGGGCAATTGCAACTACCGCCGTCAAGTCCCGTTGCTCATGACGTTAACTCCGGTGCGCATGGCGCTTGGCGTGGCGCCGAACCGGCTTCACGGGGCATTCCAGCCCTCCCAGCGCGGGTTTTGATTGCAAAAGCTCCGGTTTCCGGAAATCACGGTCGGCCAGCATTCGTCGAATGTCTTGAAATGGCAGTCCCTGATTTGGCCGCCGTGGCCGAGCGAGGCCTGGGCGCACCAGGGCCCTTCGAGCTCATTGGCCGCGGCCGGGCGCGAAGCAGCCCCGATGGCGGCTATGAAAAGGCCCATAACCAGCAAAAACCGCAGCATTTTTGACCTCATGTCCCGGCGCATGACCGAGAAAGTCAGACGCGGCTAAGCTATTGATATTAACACCGGCCCGGACCCGAATGTTGCATGCCCACCACGCTCGATCAGCTATTCGCCGCACTCGATGCCCTCGGCATCGCGCACGCCACCGTCAAACACCCGCCGGTGTTCACGGTCGAGCAGGCCGCCAGCCTGCGCGGTGAAGTTCCGGGCGCCCATACCAAGAACCTGTTCCTGCGCGACAAGAAAAACGCGCTTTATCTGGTGGTGGCGCTGGAAGATGCCGAAATCGACCTGAAAGGCCTGCACCGCGTGCTCGGTGCCAGCGGCCGTTTTTCCTTCGGCTCGGCCGATTTGCTGCTCGAGGTGTGGGGTGTGACGCCCGGATCGGTGACGCCATTTGGCGCCATCAACGACACGCAAGGCCGCGTGACGGTTGTCCTTGATGCGGAGATGATGGAGCACGAAACGCTCAATTACCACCCGCTGATCAACACCATGACCACCTCGATCGGGCGCGACGATCTGGTCAAATTCCTCGAATCCACCGGCCATCAGCCGCGGATCGAGTGGGTTTCCGGGCTATCTCCGGAACCCGGCTAAAGTTGCATTCGCCGGTGGGATGACCCATCTAATCGGACATCAGGAACCGGGAATACATAGCAATGCTGGGAATCGGCGGGGGAATGGCGGCAGCCGATAGTGCGGTCAAGGACACGACCACGCAGGGTTTCGTCAAAGATGTAATCGAGGAATCCAAGCACCAGCCGGTGCTGGTGGACTTCTGGGCGCCGTGGTGCGGACCCTGCAAGCAGCTGACGCCGATCCTGGAAAAGGTGGTGAAGGCGGCCAAAGGCAAGGTCAAACTCGTCAAGATGGACATCGACAAGCATCCGGAGATTCCCGGACAGATGGGCATCCAGTCGATCCCGGCCGTGATCGCCTTTTCCAACGGGCAGCCGGTCGACGGTTTCATGGGCGCACTGCCGGAATCGCAAGTGGTCGAATTCCTGGCACGGCTGACTAAAGGCAAAGTCGCGCCCGAAGAACGGGATCTGCTGAAAGAGGCCGACGAAGCGCTCGCCGCCGGCGACGCGGTTGCCGCCGCTAATCTTTACGGCGAGCTGGTCACGCAAGACGGCGGCAACGTCGCGGCGCTGGCAGGCCTCGCGCGCTGTTATGTCGAGACGGACGCGCTCGACCAGGCCAGACAGACGCTCGACCTGGTGCCGGAAGCCAAGCGCAACGAAGCGCCGGTCGCCGCTGCGCGCGCCGCGCTCGAAGTCGCCGAACAGGCCAAGAAGGTCGGGCCCGTCGACGAACTTGAGCGTAAAGTCGCCGCCGATCCGCTGGATCATCAGGCGCGTTTCGATCTCGCCACCGGGCTCAATGCCCACGGCAAGCGCGCCGAGGCGGCCGATCATCTGCTCGCGATCATCAAGCGCGACCGCAAATGGAACGATGACGGCGCCCGCAAGCAGCTGGTGCAGTTTTTCGAGGCCTGGGGTCCGACCGACGAAGCCACCTTGGACGGCCGCAAGCGGCTGTCGTCGATTTTGTTTTCGTAAGCGCACGATCCCGAAAAGTGGGAACCGGTTTTCGGATAAGATCGTGCGCAGCTAAAATACATTCGCGCCGGCTGCGGCACTGGCGCGCGGAGTAACCGCAATGCCGATGAACGCCGACTATCGCGGACCGATCGAACTGCCGGGCACGATCCCGCTGTTCCCGCTGCCGGGCGCCCTGCTGCTGCCGCGCGGGCAAATGCCGCTCAATATTTTCGAGCCGCGCTACCTCGCCATGATCGACGACGCGTTCCGTGACGGCCACCGCCTGATCGGCATGATCCAGCCCGATCCTTCGCGCACCGGGCCGTTGGACCATCCCCCGCTCTACACCATCGGCTGCGTCGGCCGTATTACCCAGCTCGCCGAGAGCGGCGACGGCCGTTATCTGCTCGAACTCACCGGCGTCGCCCGTTTCCGCGTCGAGGAGGAATTGACGGCCAACACCGAGTATCGGCAGGCCAAGGTCACCTATGCGCCGTTTGCCGACGACTTCATCGCGCGCAAGGGCGAGGACCGGGTGGACCGCAAAGCATTGCTGCGCGCGCTCAACGATTTCATGACGGCGAACGATTTGAAGGCCGACTGGGACGACATCGACAAGGCGCCGAACGAGGCATTGGTCAATGCGCTGTCGATGATGGCGCCCTACGGACCGCCGGAAAAGCAGGCGCTGCTGGAAGCGCCGGACCTGAAAACCCGCGCCGAACTTCTGGTTGCGATTACCGAAATCGAACTCGCCAAGAAAAACATCGAAGGCGAGCCGCAGCTACAATAACTCCCGTGCCGTGCTATAAGCTTCCCGAACTCGCCGGGGAGCTGATCCATGTCCACTGTGCCGCCAACCGAACGCCCCGAAGGCAGCGTCGATCCGAAGCTGCTGGAGATTCTGGTGTGCCCGCTGACCAAGGGGCCGCTGGAATACGATGCCGCCAAGCAGGAACTGATCTCGCGCAAGGCGAAGCTCGCTTTCCCGATCCGTGACGGCATTCCGATCATGCTTGAGGAAGAGGCGCGGCGGCTCGACTGACAACTCGGCTTCGGCAATCAACATCATAACAAAATCAGGAAACGACTCATGATCAAAATCTGGGGCCGCAACACCTCGTCCAATGTGCAGAAGGCGATGTGGGCGGTGGGCGAGCTGGGGCTGGAGCACACCCGCATCGACGTCGGCGGCGCCTTCGGCAAGAACAAGGAAGCGCCCTACCTCGCGATGAACCCGAACGGCCTGGTGCCGACGCTGGAGGAAGAAGACGGCTTCCTGTTGTGGGAATCCAACTCGATCGTGCGCTACCTCGCCAGCAAGCATGACACCAGCGGCGTGATCCAGCCCAAAGACCTGAAAGCACGCGGCCTCGCCAGCCAGTGGATGGACTGGCAATTGTCGGTGGTCGGTCCGGCGATTTTTGCCTGCTTCTGGGGCCTGATCCGCACGCCCGAGGACAAGCGCGATCACGCCGCGATCAAGACCTCGCAGGAGAAAACCACCGCCTGCATGCAGATCATGGATGCGCAATTGGCGAAGACCCAGTATCTCGCCGGCGATTCATTTTCTTACGGCGACATCCCGGTCGGCGTGATGGCCTACCGCTACATGCAACTGGTGCCCAACCGCCCGGCGACGCCGCATCTCGACCGCTGGTTCGGCCTGATCTCGAAGCGCAAGGCGTTCCACGATCACATCGGCAGCATTCCGCTGAGCTGACACGATCATGAGCAAAGAAGGACGATGCCTCGGTCTGATCGGCGGCCTCGGGCCGCTCGCGACGATGCATTACTATCGCGAGCTGGTCGCGGCCCATGAGAAGCAAGGCCGCGTGCTGCGTCTGCTGATCGCCCAGGCCGACATCGCCCGGGTCTATGCTTTCGTGAACGCCAAGGACTTCGACGGTCTGGCGCGCTACCTCGCCGGACTGGCCGCCAACATGGCGGCGGGCGGCGCGGAACTGACCGCCATTGTCGCGGCCACGCCGCACATCTGCGCGCCGCAGCTTGTCGCGCTATCGTCGCTGCCGCTGATCGACATGCTGGTCGAGGTCGCCAAGGCGATCCGCGCGCACGGTCTCAAGCGCGTCGCGCTGCTCGGCACGCGCACCACCATCGAGACGCGGATGTTTGGCGGCTTGGGCGATGTCGAAGTCGTCATGCCCGCGGCCGGCGAGATCGACCGCGTCCACGCCATTTATATGGACATCGTGGCGGGCCGCGGCACCGCGGCGCAGACCGACGAACTGCGCGATCTGGCGCAGACATTCGTCAAGCGCGATGGCGCAGAAGTCGTACTGCTCGCCGGCACCGATCTCACGACGGTCATGACGGAGAGCACCGCGGGTTTTCCGGCGCTGGACTGCGCCCGCGTGCATATCGACGCGATCGTGCGGCGCTTGCTCGACTAGGCTTTCTTCCGTTTATCCCCGCGAAAGCGGGGGCTCTGACCGTTAAAGCCCCTCGCCGCGCAGCAGCTTCGGCACATCGCCGGTGAATCCCGCTGCCTCGCGAATGAACACTTTCTTCAACGCCGGCACGCGCTCGACCAGTCCGAGGCCGACGTCGCGCGCCAGCCGCAGCACATCGTTGCTGTTCGAGAACAGCCGGTTCAACACGTCGGTGGCGACGCCCATGGTCATGGTGTCGAAGCGCCGCCAGCGCTGGTAACGCTCCAGCACATTCGATGCGCCGATATCGAGCCCGAGCCGCGCGGCGTCCGAGATCGCCTCGGCCAGTGCCGCGATGTCGCGCAGGCCCATGTTCAGGCCCTGCCCGGCAATCGGGTGGATGACGTGCGCGGCGTCGCCGACCAGCGCCAGACGTTCGCCAACAAACTCGCGCGCCGTGAACAGCCCGAGCGGAAAGGCGCGGCGAGGACCGATCACCTCGAGATCGCCGAGATGCAGGCCGAAGCGTTTCTCCAGCTCGGCGTGAAACTCGGCGTCTGGCAGCGCCACGATGCGCTCGGCCTCGCGCGCGGTTTCGGTCCACACGATCGACACGCGCTTGCCGGTGAGCGGCAAAATCGCGAACGGACCGCTGGGCAGGAAGTGCTCCTCGGCGCGGCCATGGTGCTCGCGTTCATGACCGACGGTCGTGACAATGGCCGACTGATCGTAGCTCCAGCCGCGGTTGGGTATGCCGGCGGTCTCGCGGATCACCGAGCGGGCGCCGTCGGCGCCGACCAGAAGACGCGCGGAAATCTTCTCGCCGTCATTCAGCGTGACATCGATGGCGTTCGCAGCGTGTTCGAACCCGCTGACCGTGCCGGCGCGCAAGTCGATGCCGAGTTCTTTCGCCTTCGCCACCAGAGCATCGATCAGATGCCGGTTCTCGACCATATGCGCGAACGGCTCGGATTCAATGATGTCGACGCCGCCGTCATGAGCACGGCGGCTATGTTCCACCTCGCCGCCGAACGTCAGGAACGTCGGCCGCACCACGTCGTCGAGCTTTGAGTCGCTCACCACCATGTCGAGGATCGGCTGCGCCTTGTCAGCGACGGCGTCCCAGACGCCGATCGCCTCAAATAGCCGGCGCGCCGCGGCCGCGATCGCCGATGCGCGCGGGTCCTTGGATTGCGGGGTTGCCAGCGCCGGATCGACCACCATCACCGAAAATGCCTCGCCCAGGCCCTGGCGCAGCGCGATGGCCAGCGCCAGCCCGGCAAAGCCGGCCCCGCCGATGAGCAAATCGAATTTCTGGTGCTGCTTCAGCCGCTTCGCCATTCAGATTCCTCGTCGCTACCTTGCGACTTCCTTGTAAATCCCGCTCCAGCATAGCAGGTTGAGGGCAAGATTTGACCCTCAGCGGGCGCGACCCATGTCTACTGCCGTCGAAGACCTCCTCACAATCCTCGATCTCGAAGAACTGGACCTCAATTTGTTCCGCGGCGGCTCGCCGCAGAGCGGCTGGCAACGCGTGTTCGGCGGCCAGGTGATCGGGCAGGCGCTGGTCGCCGCGGTGCGCACGGTCGAGGCGACCCGGCCGCCGCATTCGATGCATGCCTACTTCCTGCTGCCGGGCGATCCCAAGGTGCCCATCATCTACGACGTCGATCGCATGCGCGACGGCAAGAGCTTCACCACGCGGCGTGTCACCGCGCGCCAGCACGGCCACCCGATTTTCTCCATGCTGGTGTCGTTCCACACCGACGAGGAAGGTCTGCATCATCAGGCGCCGATGCCGGACGTGCCCGGTCCGGAGGAACTGCCGAGCGAAGCCGAGATACGCGAGAAAGTGCTGCCGACGATGCCCGATCCGGTGCGGCGCTATTACGAGCGCGAGCGGCCGATCGAGCTGCGGCCGGTCGAGTTCGGCCGCTATCTCGGCAAGAAAATCCCCGATGGCAAATTCCACGTCTGGATGAAGACCACCGGAAAATTGCCCGACGATCCCGCCATTCATCGCTGCGTCTTGGCCTATACCTCCGACATGGGCTTGCTCGACACCGCGCTGGTGCCGCATGGCCGCACGCTGTTCGAGAAGGATTTCATGGCGGCGAGCCTCGATCACGCGCTCTGGCTGCACCGGCCGTTCCGCGCCGACGAGTGGCTGCTCTACGCGCAGGACTCGCCCAATCTGCAAGGCTCGCGCGGCTTTGCCCGCGGGCTTATCTATACGCGCGACGGCACGCTGGTCGCATCGGTGGCGCAGGAAGGTCTCGTGCGGTTGCGCCGCACGCCATAACGATGGCCATGACACGATCCATCATCGCAGCCTTCATCTATACCGCGTTGATGACAGCGGCATTTGCCGCGTCGGACAAGCAGCAGCCACCGCCCGGCGCCTTTGCCGGCGCTCCGCCGCAATACACCCGCTTCTCCGCCGCCGAGTTGCAACGCGGCTTCATGGCGCTGGCGTTCGGCTCCGACCTGCGCATTGGCGCTAAGCCCCGCGGCATCCGCCGCTTCGATCACCCCATTGTCGCGCGCGTGGTGGCCAGCGGCAGCGTCGATCGCAGCGCGGCGATGGCCGGCATCGTCGAGGACTATGCCGGCAAGGTGCCCGGCTTGCATCTCAGTCTCGCCACCGGCGCGACACCAGCCGACATTGAAATCCAGCTGATCGACGAAAGGAATTTCAAGGCGGCGTTGCGCGCGGCGTTCGGCGACCAGGTCACCAAGACGTTTGTCGCCCGCACCAATCCGCAATGCATGACCAGTGTGAAGTCGAGCGCCGAAGGCGAGATCCTGCGTTCGGTCTCGTTCATCATCGTCGACAAGGGCGACGGCGTCTTCTTCGACTGCGCCTATCACGAGATGCTGCATGCCCTCGGCCTGTCCAACCACGATCAGCGCAATCAGTGGACCACGCTCAACCAGAGCCGCATGGTCGGCTATCTGTCGGTCTACGACCGCGCTTTGCTCACCGCGCTATACGATCCCCGCCTCGCGCCCGGAATGACCGCGACCGACGCGCGCGCCATTCTGCCGCGCGTCGTCAAGGACCTCGGCCTTGCCTCGACCGGCGCAAGACCCTGATAAATCATGGGAAAACTATCTGCCGCATTGCCGACCGCGCCGGCGCTGCGATAAATCAGCTTAATCTTCGGCCAATCTGCCGATACGCTAGGTCGTGGCGCTCGTACCTTCCTTGCCGGGAAGTCTCCAATAGCAGGCGCCCACGAGACATACTGCCAGGAAGGAACCGCCATGAAGTTGGTAATCGCCGTTATCAAACCGTTCAAACTTGAAGAAGTTCGCGACGCCCTGACCGGCGTCGGGGTTCACGGCATGACCGTGACCGAAGTCAAAGGCTTCGGGCGTCAGAAGGGCCACATGGAGATTTATCGCGGCGCTGAATACGCGGTGAATTTCCTGCCGAAGCTGCGCATCGAAGTCGCCGTCGCCAGCGAGCAGATCGATCAGGTGGTAGACGCGATTTTGACCTCGGCCAAGACCGGCCAGATCGGCGACGGCAAGATTCTTGTCACGCCGATCGAACGCGCCGTGCGCATCCGCACCGGCGAAACCGACGTCGACGCGCTTTAAAAAAATTACCGGGGGAATTGAAATGACACGGGCACTCCGCCTTGCCGTGGCTGCATGCGCAGCTATGCCGTTGCTTGCAACGTCTGCTTTTGCACAAGCTCAAACCGTTGCGCCGGCTATTGCCGCCAAGATCGACGCCGCCGACACCGCCTGGATGCTGGGCGCCACCGGCCTGGTGCTGATGATGACCATTCCCGGCCTGGCTTTGTTTTATGCCGGCATGGTGCGCAAGAAGAACGTGCTCGCCACCATGGCGCAATGCATGGCCGCGACATTCCTGGTTTCCATCCTATGGGCGGCGATCGGCTACAGCCTCGCCTTCACCGGCGATGGCCTCTATCTTGGCGGGCTCGACCGGATTTTCCTCAACGGCATCACGCTCGACGCGATTTCGCCGCTGGCCAAAACCATCCCCGAAAGCCTGTTCATGATCTACCAGATGACCTTCGCGGTCATCACCGTGGCGCTGGTCGCGGGCTCGGTGGCGGATCGCATGCGCTTTTCCGCCTTCCTGCTGTTCTGCGTGTTCTGGCTGCTGCTGGTCTATGTGCCGATCGCGCACTGGGTGTGGGGCGGCGGCTTCCTCGGCACGTCCGGCGTGATCGATTTCGCCGGCGGCCTGGTGGTGCATGTCAACGCCGGTGTCGCCGGTCTGGTGGCGGCGACCGTGGTCGGCAAACGGCGCGGCTACGGCAGCGAGAATCTGTCGCCGCACGATCTGACGTTGGCGGTGATCGGCACCGGCCTGTTGTGGGTCGGCTGGTTCGGCTTCAACGGCGGCTCCGCGCTCGGCGCCAATTCACGCGCCGCCATGGCAATCGTCTCCACCCATCTCGCCGCCAGCGCCGGTGCCTTCACCTGGATGGCGCTGGAGTGGTGGATGCGCGGCAAACCGTCGGTGCTGGGCATGATCTCCGGCGCGGTCGCTGGGCTCGGCACCATCACGCCGGCCTCTGGCTTCGTCATGCCGATGCAAGGCGTGCTGATCGGCATCATCGCCGGCAGCATTTGCTTCTGGGCCTGCACCTGGCTCAAGACCAAATTGGGCTACGACGACTCGCTCGACGTCTTCGGCGTCCATGGCGTCGGCGGCCTGACCGGAACATTCCTCGCCGGAGTCCTGGCGGTCGGCGCATTGTCGGCGACCCCGGAACTGCCGGGCGGTATCTCCGGCCTGCTCGAAGGGAATCCCGGGCTGGTGTTAACCCAGCTTTACGGTATCGCCGTCGTCCTGTTGTGGTCGGCGGTGGGAACGTACGTCATCCTCAAGGTGATCGGCGCCATGGTTCCGCTGCGGGTGCGCCACGAGGACGAGATCATGGGTCTCGACGTCAGCCAGCACGGCGAAGCGCTGCAATAGCCCCGGATTGGGTGAAAACCTTAACGGAACCTTTCCGCGCCGGCGGCTCGCTGGCGCGGAATGAATCATTTTCGCGCATCTGATTAAATTTTATGCAGGCCGCTTAAGTCCTGCCGCGACTTTGGGCTTATGCCATTGGCGGTATTTGGGTCGGGACCCCGCCCGCCAGATTCCATCTATCGAATCAAACGGATAGCCCTGCTGCGGCCAACTGGCACGGCGTTTGATTCTATCTCCGCGGTCATGCCTGCGAAGCAAGCTTCGGGGGCCCGGCTCAGTGAAACCGCCCGCACTGCGTAACGTAAAACGGGCTCTCAAGCGGGGATCGAATCCATGAAAATCGTCATGGCCATCATTAAACCTTTCAAGCTCGACGAGGTCCGCGACGCTCTGACCTCCATCGGCGTGCAAGGACTGACCGTTACCGAAGTTAAGGGTTACGGGCGTCAGAAGGGTCACACGGAAATCTACCGTGGGGCTGAATATGCGGTGAGCTTCCTCCCGAAGATCAAAGTGGAGGTCGCAGTGGCGTCCACCCAGGTCGACAAGGTCGTTGGCGCCATTACCGCCGCTGCGAAAACCGGACAGATCGGCGACGGCAAAATCTTCGTCTTCGGTTTGGATCACGCCGTGCGCATCCGCACCGGCGAGACCGACGCCGCGGCGCTTTAGTAACCCGCACAAAAACAATACGGATAGGAGTTAGACCATGACGTTAAAGAAATCTCCCCGTGCGGGACTCTTGGCACTCGCCTTGGGAATTCTGCTCGGTCTCTTTCTGAGCGTGGCGTCGTTCGACGCTTCGTACGCTCAGGCCCCGGCCGCTCCGACTGCCGCTGCTCCCGCAGCTGCTGCCCCGGCGCCCGCGGCTGCTGCCACACCGGCCCCGCCGGCTCCGACGCCGGCTTGCGCCGCCGACCCGGATCCCAAAAAGGCAGTCCTGGAAAAGTGTTCGCCGAATTCCGGTGACACCGCCTGGATGCTCACCTCGATGGCCCTCGTTCTCATGATGACCGTTCCAGGCCTCGGCCTGTTCTACGGCGGCATGGTTCGCAAGAAGAACGTCGGCGACACCGTGATGACCAGCTTCGCGATCACCGCTTTGGTCACGATCCTGTTCTCGGTCTGCACGTACAGCATGGCCTTCACTGCCGGCTCGCCCTATATCGGCGGGTTCAGCAGGGCCTTCCTACAAGGCATTCTCAGCGATATCGGCACCGGGGCGGGAACGCCAAACGGGCTCGCGCCGACGATCCCTGAGACCGTCTACATGTGCTTCCAGATGACCTTCGCGATCATCACCCCGGCCCTGATTGCCGGTGCCTTTGCGGAGCGCATGAAGTTCTCGGCGATGCTGTGGTTCATTGGCATCTGGGCGATCGCGGTCTACGCACCGGTCGCGCACTGGGTGTGGGGACCGGACGGCTTCCTGTCCAACGGCAACTCCGATGCCTTGATCAAGGTTCTCGACTTCGCCGGCGGCACCGTCGTGCATATCAACGCCGGCATCGCCGGTCTGGTCTGCGCGTACTGCCTCGGCAAGCGTAAGGACACCGGCCCCGGCCACAACATGGTTCTCACCATGATCGGCGCCTCGCTCCTGTGGGTTGGCTGGTTCGGCTTCAACGCCGGCTCGGCTGTCACCGCCGGTCTGCAAGCCGGTATGGCGATGACCGTCACTCAGATCGCGACCGCGGTTGCGGCCTTCGTCTGGATGCTCGTTGAATGGATGGCCCGCGGCAAGCCGACCGTCATCGGCATCTGCTCGGGCGCCGTCGCCGGTCTCGTTGCCATCACGCCGGCTTCGGGCTTTGTCGGCCCGGTCGGTTCAATGTGCATCGGCGCCGCTGCCGGCATCGTCTGCTACTGGGGCACCACTGGCCTCAAGCGCATGCTCGGTGCTGACGACGCTCTCGATTGCTTCGGCGTGCATGGTGTCGGCGGTATCGTCGGCGCGCTGCTCACCGGCGTGTTCGCCATCAGCGAATACGGCGGCACCGCCGGCCTGATCGAAGGCAACGCGGCACAGATGATCAACCAAGTCGAAGGCATCGTGATCATCATCGTGTACGACGCCATCGTCTCGCTGATCATCCTCAAGATCATCGACGCCATCATCGGCCTGCGCGTTTCCGACGAAGTGGAACGCGAAGGTCTGGACTTCTCGCTGCACGGTGAAACCGTTCAGTAAGAAGGCAAGCTAGCGGTAGGGGCGGAAACCCGGCACTGTCCCTTCCGTTCGAGGCCCTCGGTTCGCAAGAGCCGGGGGCCTCACTTATTTTGGGGCCTCCTTTTCTGGCCCCCGGCATGGCGCAACCGCCGCTCAAGAGGGGATAAAGCGCCCCCAGGCGTCGATGGTTAATCGGGTCTTAACCTCGACATCCCTATTGTGGCGGACCCTTGTATTGCGGGCGCTCTCGCCTGCCCGGCGCATATTTAGTATCCGCATGCCCATGATGACCGCCCAGCGCGAAGCTTCCTCGTCTCCTCCGCCGGCGGTCGATAGCCGGTCGCCGTTCGTGCGGCTGACCGAGCTCATCGCCGGCATCGAGCCGGGCAAGCCCGCCATCAATCTGTCGGTCGGCGAGCCGCAGCATCCGATTCCGCCTTTCGTCGGCCCGACCATCGCCGCGCATCTGAATGAATTCGGCCGCTACCCAGCCAACAAGGGCATCGAGCCGTTCCGCCAGGCCGTCGCCCAATGGCTCGGCCGCCGCTACAGACTGCCGCGGCCGGTCGATCCCGAGCATGAAGTGCTGGTGCTCAATGGCACGCGCGAGGGCCTGTTTCTCGCCGCCATCGCCGCGACCCGCTGGGTCGAGCCGCGCGCCGGCAAGGACGGGACTTTGCCCGCGGTGCTGATCCCCAATCCGTTCTATGCCGCTTACAGCGCCGGCGCGCTCGCCGCCGGCTGCGAGCCGGTCTACATGCCGGCGACGCGCGAGAGCGCCTTTTTGCCCGACCTCGACGCGCTCGACGACGCGCTGCTCAAGCGCACCGTCGCGTTCTACATCGCGTCGCCCTCGAACCCGCAAGGCGCGGTCGCCGACCACGCCTATCTCGAGAGGCTCGCGGGCCTCGCGCGCCGCTACGGATTCCTGGTGTTCGCCGATGAATGCTATTGCGAGATCTACAGCGAGCATCCGCCGGCCGGCATGCTGGAAACTTCCGGACCCGACTTCGCCAACGTCGTCGTGTTCCACTCGCTGTCGAAGCGCTCGAACCTGCCGGGCCTGCGCGTCGGCTTCGTGGCCGGCGACAGGCGTTTCCTCGGGCCGTTCCTCGAATTGCGCAACGTCGCGGCGCCGCAAGTGCCGGGACCGGCGCAGCAGGTCGGCGTCGCGGCCTATAATGATGAAACGCATGTCGAGGAAAACCGCAGGCTCTATTCCGCCAAGTTCGATCTCGCCGACCAGATCGTCGGCGACCGTTATGGCTACAAGCGTCCGGCCGGCGGATTTTTTCTCTGGCTCGACGTCGCGCAATATGGCGGCAGCGAAATCGTGACCAAACGGCTATGGCAAGAGGCCGGCGTGCGCGTCGTGCCGGGACGCTATCTCGCGCGCGAGCAAGCCGATGGCAGCAATCCCGGCGCGGACTACATCCGCGTCGCTATGGTTCAGGATAGTGCGACAACGGCGGAGGCGCTGCATCGCCTCGTCGCCGTGCTCAAATGATGGTGCGTTAATGCCGGCTTCGGATCGCAGTCTCGATGTCGTCGCCTTTGTCTCGGAGCATTTCCGCGACATCATGCGCAGACGCTTGAGCGAAATCGCGGGCCTGGCGCTGATCACCCTGGCGCTGCTCGGCGCCATCGCGCTTTCGACCTGGTCCGTGCAGGACCCGTCGCTTAGCCACGCCACACAAACCCCGATCCACAATCTGCTCGGTTTCCCCGGCGCGATCTTTTCGGATCTGGCAATGCAACTGCTCGGCCTCGCCGCCATGTTGTTGCTGCTGCCGGAAGCGATGCTTGGCTGGCGGCTGCTGTCGCACAAACCGTTCGGCGCGAAATGGCGCGGGCTGGTATGGATCGCCGCGACGATTCTTGCCGCCGGCTTTGCCTCGACGCTGCCGCGGTTCGGTTCCTGGCCGCTGCCGACCGGACTTGGCGGCGTGTTCGGCGATGTACTGGTGAACTTGCCGACGATTTTCGGCGTGCCCTTGAACGGTTTCACGTTTCTCATTCTGGCCGTCATTTTCGGCGTCGCCACCGTCGTCACGCTTGCCATCGCCGCCGGCTGGCACTGGCGCCGGTCTGAACAGGCGGCCGCGCACGACGACGATGAAGACGAAGCCGTCGAGGACAATGAGCGCGACCATGCGTCCGCCTGGCTCGGCATGATCGAGCACGCGCTGCTGAGCTGGAAGTCGCGGATCGGCCGGCTGTTCCGCCGCGCGCCGGCCCGCACGGCCACACGCCCGGCAAGACCGGCTGCCGGCGCCCGCAACGAACCGCGTTTTGACGGCCACGCACGCGTCGCAGCACCGCCGACCGCTCCCGACGACGTCGAAGAAGACGACGAGGAAGAGGCGCAGCCCGCGCCCCGCCGCCGCGCGGCCGCCAAGGCGCCGGCACGACGCGGCGGTGGCGGCTTCATGCTGCCGTCGCTCAATCTGTTGACCGCGCAGAAGGTTTCCGAGCGCACCACGATGTCGAAAGACGTCCTCGACGCCAACGCCGTGGCACTGGAAAGCGTGCTGAGCGATTTCGGCGTCCGCGGCGAGATCATCAAAGCCCACCCGGGCCCGGTGGTGACGCTGTACGAGCTCGAGCCCGCACCCGGCATCAAGTCGTCGCGCGTCATCGGTCTATCGGACGATATCGCCCGGTCGATGAGCGCGATATCGGCCCGCGTCGCGGTAGTGTCAGGCCGCAATGCCATCGGCATCGAGCTGCCCAATCCCACGCGCGAGAAGGTCTACTTCCGCGAATTGCTGTCGACCAAGGATTACAACGAAAACGCCGCCAAGCTGCCGCTCTGCCTCGGCAAGACCATCGGCGGCGAGCCGGTGATCGTCGATCTTGCGCGCATGCCGCATCTGTTGATCGCCGGCACCACCGGCTCGGGCAAATCGGTCGCCATCAACACCATGATCCTGTCGCTGATCTATCGGCTGACGCCCGATCAGTGCCGGCTGATCATGGTCGATCCGAAGATGCTCGAACTTTCCGTCTATGACGGCATCCCGCATCTGCTCACGCCGGTCGTCACCGATCCGAAGAAGGCGGTGGTCGCGCTCAAATGGGCGGTGCGTGAGATGGAAGGCCGCTACAAGAAAATGTCCAAGCTCGGCGTGCGCAACATCGACGGCTACAACGCCCGCGTCGCCGAAGCGAAAGCCAAGGGCGAGCAACTCACCCGCACGGTGCACACCGGCTACGATAAGGAATCCGGCCAGGCGATCTACGAGAAGGAAGAGCTTGAGCTCGAAGCCTTGCCCTTCATCGTCGTGATCGTCGACGAAATGGCCGACCTGATGATGGTCGCCGGCAAGGACATCGAAGGCGCCATCCAGCGTCTGGCGCAGATGGCGCGTGCCGCCGGCATCCACGTCATCCTGGCGACCCAGCGTCCGTCGGTCGACGTCATCACCGGCACCATCAAGGCGAACTTCCCGACCCGCATCTCGTTCCAGGTCACCTCCAAGATCGACAGCCGCACGATTCTGGGCGAGCAAGGCGCCGAGCAACTGCTCGGCCAGGGCGACATGCTCTATATGGCCGGCGGCGGCCGCATCAGCCGCGTGCACGGTCCCTTCGTCTCGGACGACGAAGTCGAGAAGATCGTCCGGCATCTCAAGTCGCAGGGCGCGCCGGATTATCTCGAGGAAGTCACCGCCGGCGATTTGGACGAGGGCGAGGACGGCGCGGTGTTCGACGCCACCGGCATGGGGGCCGCCGAGGGCGGCGACCTCTACAGCCAGGCTGTCGCCGTGGTGAAGCGCGACCGCAAGGCCTCCACCTCCTACATCCAGCGCCGGCTGCAGATCGGCTACAATCGCGCCGCATCGCTGATGGAGCGCATGGAACAGGAGGGCATCATTGGCCAGCCCAACCATGCGGGTAAGCGGGAAATCCTGATCCCTGAAAATCCGGCGGATGATCGCTACTAATCGCTATTGAGAATCGCAGCTTTCGCAACTAAGCCGGATTCAGCTCCGGGGTCGAAAAATAGCCACAGCCGGCCCTTATGAACGGGCAGCAGAGCGCTCAGTCGGAGAATGGTATGGCGGCACATCACATGCGAACCGGCAGCCTGGCGCTTGCGGCCTTGTTCGCCAGCCTGACCGCCGCTCCGGCGCTGGCCCAGAGCGTGCCTTTGCCGGCGCCGCGCCCTTCGGCCAACACCACCGGTTCGATCGTGCCGCGCCCCGGCGCGGCGGCTGCTCCTCGTCAGGCGCTCGAGGCGCAGGCACAGGCGCCGAATCCGGCCTCCAATCCGTTCTCGGCATTGCTCGGCAAGTCCGCGTCCAGCGGACTCAATCCCGAGCAGCGCGCCATCATCGACCGGGTCAATAATTACCTGTCCGGCATGCAGGTGCTGTCCGGCAAGTTCGTGCAGGTCGGTCCGGACGGACGCAAGACCCAAGGCCAATTCTACATTTCCAAGCCCGGCAAAGTGCGTTTCGAATATGACGACCCGAGCCCGATCGAGCTCGTCGCCGACGGCCAGTCGGTCGTGGTGCGCGACCGCAGGCTGGCGACGCAGGATGTCTATCCACTGTCGCAGACGCCGTTGCGCTTCCTGCTCGCCGACAAGGTCGATCTGATGAAGGATTCGTCGCTGACCGCGGTCTATGCCGACGACGTTTTCACCACGGTCGTGGTCGAGGAAAGGAACGGCATCGTCGGCACCAGCCGCTTGATGATCATGTTCGGCGCCAAGGATATGCAGCTCAAGCAGTGGACGGTCACCGATCCGCAGGGCTACGACACCACCGTCGCGGTTTATAATCTGGACAACACCCGGCGGCCCGACCCCAATATGTTCAAGATCGATTACACCCAATACCGCAATTAAAGCGCCCCGGTCCCCGGTCAGCACGGGCCGATTGAGCCTAGAAGGCCCCATCGGCTGAGTTTACGGGACCACCTCTCCATTATTCTTTGAACCGTTCGGCTGGCCGGCGCGACTAAAGGTTTGCGCAGCGCCGGGCTCCTCATGGGGCCCGGCCGCTGCAGGCTGTGATTTTCAGATATGATCAACCCAACGGAGAATTTTATCATGGGCGGCGATAAACGATCTGGTTCGATACGGCGCGGCAATTCGCGCCGCCTCATCCTTGCATTCACCTGCATTGCGATGCTCGCGGGCGGCTGCAATGAATCATCGGCGCCAGCCGCCGATAACGGCGCCTTCGACGCCAGCCGTCTACCGCGCGTTTCAGGGGCGAAGGAAGTGTTCGCCAGCCCCGCGACGACCATCTTCACATCGCCCGATTCGGTGGCGCAAACCGCCGACGCCCTCGACAAATCGCTCGCCGCCGGCGGCTGGCAGAAATATATCGCACCGAACACCGCCTACAGCGCGGATCCGCAAACGCGGATCATGTCGCTGAAGAAGGGCACGCAAGCGCTGAATGTGTTCATCAGCATCGCGCCGGCGCAGAACAACGCCACCAGCGTGCAGTATTCGGCGCTGCCGCTCAAAACCGATCTGCCTTTCGCCAAGGACGCCAGCAATATCGAATACTCGCCGGAGCGGGCGCTGCTGACACTTGTCACCGCGGAGCCGATCGACAAGACGCTGGATTTCTATCGCAAGGAAATGGACGCGCGCGGCTGGTCGATGTGGTCGGAAAAGACCAACGGCAAGCAGCCGGCCGGCGGCCCCTCCGGTACCGTGCACGAGCGCGGCGCCTATGCGCACTACATCACGGACAAGGAGCCCTCGGTCGCCTTGGTGCTGACCGTGCTGAAGACGGATGACGGTAAGAACAAGGTCGAGATTAAGTCATGGCCGATTGGCATTTTGGCCGACCTGCACACGGTCTATGTCAACGGCGACAATCACGGCGTTCTTCTCGCCGACGTCGGCAAATTGCCGCGCCTCGAAGGCGCCAAGGAAGACGCTAGCCGCTCGTCAAAAGACAAGGCGGTTTATGCCGTGCCCGGCACGCTCGCCGACACCACCGGCGCGCTCGTCAAATTGTTGGGCGCCAACGGCTGGAAGCCCTACGTCGAACCGATGGAGGAACGGCACTCGACTCTCATGTATTTCAAGAAAGGCGCGCAGGCGCTCTCGGTATCATTCACAATTCAGCCCGGGAAAAACGAACGGACCAGCGAAGTCACGACCGTCTATTATTCGCCGGCGCGGCTGCAATTTGCACTGGCCGCTCCCGACGACGCGGCCGATCTCGTGTTCGATGCGAACCGGCCTTATCTCAACTTGACCACCGCGGCGGACGTCGCAGCCACGCGCGATTTCTACAGCAAGCAACTGGCTGCGGCGGGCTGGTCGCCTTTGTCGGCTGCCGATGCCACCGCGAAATGGCCGAACGCGAAACTCGACGCCAACGCTGCCTATTACGATCGCGGCAACAAGCGGCCGATCATGCTGACCATGTTGCGCGCCGGCGACAAAACAAATGTCGAAATCAAGGTCGCGCCTTTCGCACTGCCGCAAGATCTGCAAGCCGACACGGAAGTGTTCGGGCTGCCACGGCCGAAACCGGCCAAGACCTCGGGCGGCACCGACGGCCGGCCACGTGAGATGCATGCTCATGTGATTGCCGATGTTGGCGCTGTGCTGGCGTTCTATCGCCGCGAGCTGAGTGCGCGAAATTGGAAAGAAGAAACGCAGGGTGCGGTCATCACGCCCGACGAGGTCGTACTCAATTTCTCCCCGCCGGAAGGGTCGGCCGTGCTGAAACTCAGCCGTAAATACGACCTGACCATCGCCACCATCGTGCAGCAGATTCCGAAGGCCGTGCCCAAGCCTGAACCGGTCGTCTCATCAGCACCGGCCGCCAAAGACGACTCCATAGACGCCATGATGAGACAGGCGCAGCAGATGGTGCGCGATGCCACCGCCGACGCGATGGCCGGCAGCAAATCGCAGAAAATGGCGCAGGCCGCCAACGAGCCCGCGGAAACACTGCGTCCGCTCGCCGGCAATGACGCGCCGGTTCCGGTGCCGGACAACGCCGAAGATGTCGAATTCAGCGGTGACGACGGCAAGCTCGAGTTCAGCAGTTCGTCCAGCGTCAAGGCCGTCGCTGACTTTTATCGTGCGACCATGAAACAGCAGGGTTGGGGGACGCAGTCCTCCGTCATCAACAATGCCAACATGGTCGTGCTCAACTTCACCAAGGACCGCAAGCCGGTTTCATTCACCATCATGAAGATGGGCCCTAAGACAAACGTCAGCGCCGATGGCGCCGCGCTCAAAGTCGCGGGCGCGAAGCCGGCAAAATCGGACGCGGCGGACAAGACCGCTGCCGCCGACACGCCCTCGCAACCGGCGACGGAAGACGACCTCATCGCCGAGGAGAGCGGCGGCCTGCCGGTACCCAAGCGCCACACTCTGGCGGTCGGCGACAAGTCGCCCTTCCGCCGCGCGCTCACGGCGAACGTACCGCTCGACCTCAAGATCGTGCTGGAGTTCTATCGCCGCGAGCTCGGCAAGCTGAACTGGAAGGAAGAATCCAAAGGCACCGTGGTCGCTGCGGATAACGCCACAATCGCGTTTTCCTCCGCCGAAGGTCCGGCGACGCTCAAGCTCAGCCGCAAGAACAACGAGACCATCGTGAACCTCGACACCAAGGACGCGGCTGCCGCGGCCAAAGGCGGCGTGCTGCCGAAACCGGGGCAGGCCAAACTGCTGGTCACCAATCCGAACGACGCGGATGCGGTGCTTACGATCAACAAGCAGACCGTCAAGGCCGCCGCCGGCTCCGGCACCAAGGGCCCCGACGGGGCGATGCTCGATCTGCCGCCCGGCAAACATAAGTTTTCGATCAAGATGCCGGGCAAGCCGACGTTCAACGACGAGTTGGAAGTCGGCCCGGACCAGACTTGGGGCTTGTTGATCGGGCCCGGCGGCGCGCTGCCGTTGCAGGTGTACTGACGCGATAATATTTCGAGCCGCGCATCGGCCTTAAGTTCTCCCCAGGCGCGCTGCGCGGCCCGAAATGACGTGCTAGATAATTTTTCATGCCCCTCAAAATCACCACCTGGAATATCAATTCCGTCCGGTTGCGCATCGATCTGGTCGCCAAGTTCCTGAAGAGCGCGCGTCCCGACGTGCTCTGCCTGCAGGAAACCAAATGCCCCGACGACGCTTTCCCGCTCAAGCGCTTCACGCGGCTCGGCTACGAGTATTCGGCGCTCAATGGGCAGAAGGGCTATCACGGCGTCGCCATACTCTCGCGCGTGCCGTTCGAACGCTTCGACGTGCACTCATTCTGCGGCAAGACCGACTGCCGCCACATCTCGGTGGTGCTGGGTGAGCGCGCGGGCCAGCGCGATCCGTTGACGCTGCATAATTTCTACGTACCGGCCGGCGGCGACGAGCCGGACCCCGAGGTCAACGTCAAATTCCGTCACAAGCTGGATTTCCTCGACGAGATGCGCGAGCACGCAAGCGTGCGGCCGCAAAAATCGCAACGCGCGATCCTGGTCGGCGACCTCAACGTCGCGCCGCTCGAACACGATGTCTGGAGCCACAAGCAGATGCTCAAGGTGGTGTCGCATACGCCGATCGAATGCGAAAAGCTCAACGCCGTCCGAACCGTCGGCAATTGGATCGACACCATGCGCGTGCTCACGCCGGAGCCGGAAAAGCTCTACACATGGTGGAGCTATCGCGCGATGGACAACTGGAAAATCGCCGACCGCGGCCGGCGGCTCGATCACGTCTGGGCGTCGGATGCGCTGGCGGACCGCGTGTCGAAGATCAAGATCGCCAAAGACTACCGCGGCGCCGAACGGCCATCCGATCACGTGCCGGTGACGGCGACGATCGAAATCTAGCTCTTCTTATCCATGACACGCTTCACGGCTGCGAGCTCTTGCGTCCAGTCCTCGACGCGCTCGGCCATGATGTCGCGCAATTTCACCGCGGCGTCGGGATATCCTTCCAGCATCTTCTTGAACAGATTGCGGGTGATGCGGATCACCACCGTATGCTCTTTGGCGATCGCGGCGGCCGGGCACACCATGTCGGTGAGCAGCGCCAGTTCGCCGACCAGCGTGCCGGGCCCGACCGTCACCTCTTTGCCTTCCTGCAAGGTGCCGGGCTCAAGCAGCAGCGAGCCCTCCTGCACGATGTAACCGCCATCGGCGAGTTCGCCGGCGTAGAACAGCACCGCGCCGCTCGGCAGATTGCGGGTTTCGGCGCCGATCGCCAAAATGCGCAGCGCGTGCTTGCCGAGCACCGCCAGCGTCGGCACCCGTTCGAAGAACGCGATGTCGTCTTCGAGGGTCATGACAAACCGTGGTTACGGGCTGCGGTGCTCACGGCACCAGCTTATAGCCGCCGGCTTCCGTCACCAGGATTGACGGCACCGCCGCATCCTTCTCGACTTTTTGCCGCAGCCGATAGATATGCGTTTCAAGCGTGTGCGTGGTAACGCCCGAATTGTAACCCCACACTTCCTGGAGAAGCGTCTCGCGCGACACCGGCTTTTGCCCGGCGCGGTAGAGATAGCGCAGGATCGCGGTTTCCTTTTCGGTCAGCCGCACCTTGCTGCCTTTGGGGTTGAGCAGGAGCTTTGAGCTCGGCCGGAACGAATAAGGCCCGATGGTGAACACCGCGTCCTCGCTCGCCTCGTGCTGGCGAAGCTGCGCGCGGATGCGCGCCAGCAGCACGGCGAAGCGGAACGGTTTGGTAACGTAATCGTTGGCGCCGGATTCGAGCCCGAGGATCGTGTCGCTGTCGGTGTCGTGACCGGTCAGCATGATGATCGGCGACTTGAAACCGTTCTTGCGCAGGATGCGGACCGCCTCGCGGCCATCGACGTCGGGCAGGCCGACATCCATGATGACGAGATCGATCTGGCCGCTTTTGGCCGCTTGCACTGCCTTGGTGCCGCTATCCACTGCGGTCGCTTCAAATTCATCATGCAAGGCAAGCTGTTCGACCAGCGCCTCGCGCAGTTCGTTATCGTCATCCACAATCAGGATGGTCCGGGTGTTGGGCATCGTTCAAAAGCCCCCTGAAGGCGCGCAAATGCGCCTAAGCGCCAATATGTGCTCGAAGTAGAGCATTCGGGGCCAAAAGCGCAAGCGGAAAAGCTAACCATTGCATCCGCTTAGCCCCGATTGGCGCCACAATTGGCCGTTTGATGGTATCTGCATTAGCGTGCGAAACTTAAGGCGTCCGATTGTGAAAGTAGCCGCGTAATGAACCCTTCCGTTCTCGCCAAGTCGGCGAAAAACGCCCTCTCCAGAGTCGAGATCGACATCAACCGCATGCTCGGGCGTGAGCTCGTGCCGGTGGAGACGACGATTCTCAATATCGAGACCTCCAGCCTGTGCAATCTGGAATGCGTCTTCTGCGCTTACGTCAAGAAGCAGAGCCCCAAGGTGTCGATGACAGACGCGTTTTTTCAGAACTGCGTCGAGCAGGCCTTCGGCATGGGCTTCACCCAATTCGAACTCACGCCGTGCACCGGCGACGTGTTCATGGACCGGCACATCTTCAACAAATTTCAGTTGCTCGAAGATCATGCCGGCGTCGAGGCCTACCGCTTCTTCACCAATTTCACCATCCCGAACCGCAGCAAGGTCGAGCGTCTGCTGTCGCTCAAGAAGCTGAAGAACCTGACCGTCAGCATTTACGGTCACGATCTGGCGAGCTTCATTGCCATCACCAAGGCGACGGAGACCGTCTATAATCGGCTGGTCGCTAATTTGAAGACGCTGCTCGAATTGCTGGATCGCAAGCAATTCAATCTCGACATCGGCATTCGCACCACCAACGATGCGCCGCGCAAGCCCGTGAGCGAGGTGATGGAATTGCTGGAGCGTTTTCGCGAACGCGGCGTTCGCCCGCGCCGCGCCCATGTCTACAACAACTGGGGTGGCTACGTGACGCAAGCCGACGTCGCCGGCCTCGATATTGCGGTGACCAGCGCCGACGCCATGTACAAGCGCGGCGCATGCGCGCATTTGTTCACGACCTACCAGATCATGGCGACCGGCATCGTCAACGGCTGCGCCTGCCGCGATGTCGACGCCAGCCTGCGGATTGGCGATCTCCACGACGCGCCACTGCACAAAATTCTGTCGCCCGACAATCCGGCTTACATGGCCTTGATCGAGGAGCAGCAGCGCGGCGAATTCCGCGCCGTGTGCAAAAGCTGCGACTACTACAAAAGCATCTACCATATGCGCATGAGCCGCCGGAAAGACGGCAGCCAGTTCCAGAACATCGAGGGGTTCAAGGATCGTTTGCGCGAAGCCGGCACCCAAGCCGAAGCCGGCTTTGCCGTTGCGGAAAAAGTCGTCCCGTAACGCGCACTCTGTTATCGTCAGGCATGGCACTTCGAGTCATTCATGTTCGGGCAAAGCCGGCGCAACGCTCGCGCGGCGTGCTGCGCGCCGGCCCGCTGGCGCTGCCGGTGGCGCTCGGCCGCGGCGGCATCAAGGCCAACAAACGCGAAGGTGACGGCGCGACGCCGCGCGGCACCTTCCGGCTCAAGCGGCTGTGGTGGCGTGACGGGCGGCACCCGCGCCCGGCGACGCTGCTGCCGGTCATGCGCATCAGGCCGGATGACGGCTGGTGCGAAGACCCTTCAGACCGGCATTACAACCGGCGCATCAAAGTGCCGCCCGCGTCCAACGCCGACCGTCTCGCGCGCAGCGACAATCTGTACGACTTCATCGTCGAGCTCGACCACAACACCCGGCCGCGTATCGCGGGGCGCGGCAGTGCGGTCTTTATTCATGTAGCGCGGCCCGGCTTTGCGCCGACCGCCGGCTGTGTTGCGCTCGACATCGCGGCGTTGCGCCTCTTGCTGGCGCGCCTCGGCCCGCGCACCCGAATCGTGGTTGATTGATCGTTACCGGCTGGCCGATGACGCGCAATTGTCCGGATTTTGTACCGATTTTTAAGCATAGACGCGCCGAAACGACAGAATAACTGGCGCATTAACAATGCCAGCATTGCCGCGTGGTATTTTCACCCGCTGCGAGCAGTCCGCTCAAGACGCTGTTGCCCCGGGGGCGATCATGGATACGACAATTTCGCGCGACCCGCGCGCTACATTAGCCAGACCGGAGTCGATCGGCCGCGTTACAGCCGTTAACGGTTCGCAGTCGACCGTTGAGCTCACGCCCCGCCCCGCAGGCGGCGAAACGCCGACGGTTGGAAAATTCATGGGCCTGACGAGCGGCAAAGCCGTCATCATCGGGCTGGTCACCGAAATCGGCGAGCAGTACTTCGCTGTCGCAGCCGGCAACCCGACATTCCGCAAGATTGCGCGACTCGATTTGATCGGCGAGCTTCGCGGCAACGCCGCCGGGACATCGACTTTCCAGCGCGGTGTCACGGAATATCCGAACATCGGCGACGCCGCCTTCATACTCACCGAAGCCGAGTTGCGGCTGGTGTACGGCAGCGCCGACGCCGACCGTGCGCACATCGGCAATCTTCAGCAGAATCCGAATATCCACGTCCACATCGACATCGATAATCTGGTCAGCCGCCATTTCGCCATTCTCGGCGCCACGGGCGTCGGCAAGTCGAGCGGCGTCGCCATCATCCTGAACAAAATTCTCGAAACGCGGCCGAATTTGCGCGTCTTCCTGGTCGATCCGCATAACGAATACAGCCGCTGCTTTGGCGATAAGGCCAACGTGCTCAATCCGCGCAATCTGCGGCTGCCGTTCTGGCTGTTCAATTTCGAAGAGACCGTCGACGCCTTCTTCGGCGGCCGTCCCGGTGTCGACGAGGAAGTCGAGATTCTGTCCGAAGTCATTCCACTGGCGAAAGCCGCCTACCTGCAATACCGCAATGGCGCCGATCGTAGCGCGCTCGCCAAGAAGCGCGATCCGCGCGATGCCGGCTTCACCGCCGACACGCCGGTGCCTTATCGCATCGAAGACCTGATCAACCTGCTCGACGATCGCATGGGCAAGTTGGAAAACCGCTCGCGCGCGACCATCTATCACAAGCTGATCGGGCGTATTCAGACCTTCCGCAATCACCCGCGCTACGCCTTCATGTTCGAGAACGCCAATATCGGCGGCGACACCATGGCGGAGATTCTGGGCTCGCTGTTCCGGCTGCCGCCGGACGGCAAGCCGATGACCATCATGCAGCTCGCCGGTTTCCCGGCCGAGGTGGTGGACTCGGTGGTGTCGGTGCTGTGCCGCATGGCGTTCGACTTCGGGCTGTGGAGCGACGGCGTCGCGCCGCTGCTGTTCGTCTGCGAAGAGGCGCATCGCTATGCGCCGGCCGACAAGACCATCGGCTTCGGACCAACCAAGCGCGCGCTGTCGCGCATCGCCAAGGAAGGCCGTAAATACGGCGTGTTCCTCGGCCTGGTGACGCAGCGCCCCGCCGAGATCGACCCCACCATCATTTCACAATGTTCGACTTTGTTTGTGATGCGGTTGTCGAACGATCGCGATCAGACGCTGATCCGCTCCGCGGTATCGGACGCGGCGGCCAATCTGCTGTCCTTCATTCCTTCGCTCGGTGTCCGCGAGGTATTCACATTCGGCTCCGGCGTCGCCTTGCCGACGCGCATGCGCTTCGAGGAACTGAGCGAGGCGAAGCGGCCGAGCAGCGAGGCGTCCGGCAACACCCGCTCGGATGCCGGCACCAATATGAACCGCGATCTGCTGTCCACGGTGATCGAACGCTGGCGCAGCGCCACCATGGGTCACCGCTCCGGCGACGACGATTTTAACGACTTCGCCGACGCCCCGGCGCTGCAGCCGGCGCCAACGGCGCATGCCTACGCACCGCCCCAGGCCCCGTCGATTCCGGCAACGCCCCCGCCGTCGCCGCGCGGTGAAGCGCTGCGCTCGAGCCTGCTGAAAAAGCCGCTCGATGCCTCGTCGTTCGGCAACACGCCGCCGGCGAGCCCGCCCGGCTTTCCGTCGAGATTCCGATAGTCACTTCGTCGCCACCAGATCGATCAGCGCCGATAGGCCGCCGTGGCCGGCGCCTTCCTGGATGACACTGTCATGCTCGGCGATATCGAGCGCGGCAAAATCGCCAAATGCCTTTTCCAGCAGCGGACGCGTGTAGAGATTTTCCAGGCGCGACGGCCCGCCGGTTTTGTAGTCGAGCTGCTTTGGCGCATAGCCCTGCATCAACAGCAAGCCGCCCGGCTTCAAAGCGCGTTTGATACCGGCGAAAATCGTGTCGCGATCCTTTGGCGCAGCGAACTGGATGAAAATCGCCGCCACCACGTCGTACGCCGCCTCCGGCCAATGCCAGTTGACGATGTCGGCCTGTTCGATGCGCAGCGTGACACCGCGCTCATTCGCGAGCTTCCGCACTTTTTCTTGCGCCAGCGGCGAAAAATCCACCGACAACACGTCAAGTCCCTGCTCGGCCAGGAACACGCCATTGCGGCCTTCACCGTCGGCAATCGCGAGCGCGGTCTGACCCTTGCGCAAGAGAGGCGCCTTCGATTTGAGAAATGTATTCGGCGCGGTGCCGAACAAATAGCCCGGCGCGGCGAAACGCTGCTGCCAGCGGTCGAATTCGGTTTCGGTCAATGCCGTCCTCCGAAGATCGCGCTGCCGACGCGGATATGCGTCGCGCCCAATGAAATGGCGACGGCAAAATCCGCGCTCATGCCCATCGACAACAGCTTCAGCCCGTTGCGCTTGGCGATCTTGGCGGTGAGCGCAAAATGTGGTCCAGGCGCCTCATCCGCCGGCGGAATGCACATCAGCCCCGCCACGTTGAGCCCATAGGTCGCGCGGCACGCGGTCAGAAAGCCATCGGCGTCCTGCGGCAGCACGCCGGCTTTTTGCGGTTCGGCGCCGGTATTGATTTCGACAAACAACGTTGGCGCGCGGCCTTGCTTGGCGATTTCCTTTGCCAAGGCCTCGCACAGGCTCGGCCGGTCGACCGCATGGATGGCGTCGAACAGCGCCACGGCTTCCTTGGCCTTGTTGGATTGCAACGGCCCGATCAGATGCAGCGTGAGGCCCGGATGCTTCGCCAGCAGCGGCGGCCATTTGCTTTTGGCCTCCTGGACGCGGTTTTCACCGAACACGCGCTGGCCGGCGGCGATCACCAGCTCGATGGCTTCGACCGGAAACGTCTTCGACACCGCCACCAGTTCGACTTCCGATGGATCGCGGCCGGCATCGCGGCAGGCGCGTGCGATTTCGATGCGGACGGCGTCGAGACCGGATGTCGTGGATTTCGGCGAAAGCAACGTTGTCATGGTTAACGCAATCCTGCTGCGGCCGGGTCGCTAACGTTTAACGGTATCTCGCAACGCATCTTAAACCTGCGCGTGTGTAAAAGGGTACGGGGGGATTAAGCTAACATGTCGGACGCTCGCTTGCAGCGGTCGGTTTCGGAAATCGTTCAGCCGCGACGCATGCTCAGCGTCCGCGTGCGTCTGATGATATTAGCGGTTATTGCCGTTTTGCCGCTGCTGCTGGAGCGCATTCACAACGAGGAATTCGACCGTAGCGAACGAATCCAAGCCGCTTACAAGCAGGCGCTCGACGTGGCGCGACAGGGCGCGGCCGAGCAAAATAAAGTCATCGCGTCGGCCCACGCCATTCTTCAGGTCATCGCCACCGCACGCTCGACTTTCGACGCCTCCAATGACGAATGCAATCGGTTCCTGACAACGATTGCCAAGCCGGTGCCATGGATCATGACGCTTTCGGTTGCCAACCTGCAGGGACGAATCATCTGCTCGAGTACGCTGGGTTCTATCGGTCTGGACATTTCCGACCGTCCGCATTTTTTCAAATCGATCGACAACGACGATTCCGTGCTCAGCGATTATTACGTCGGCACGCGCGCCAAGGGCCCGCGCATCACGCTGGCCCTCGCCCAGCGCGGGCCGAATAACGCCACCGCCGCGGTCGTGCTGGGCGTGCTCGACCTCAGCTGGTTCGAGCATGTCGCGAAGACTTTTGTTCCGTCATCCGGTCGCATGCTGATGATCGATGGTAATGGAACCCTGCTGGCGCAATATCCAAACCGCCAGGAACTTGCCGGCCGGCGATTCGACGACCATCCTTTGATACGTGGCATGCTGTCGCAATCCGAGGGCTTGGTCACCGAGGCCGGACTTGACAGGGTTCGCCGGATTTTCGGCTACGTCCAGTTGCCCGGCACGCAGGCCCGCATCGCGGTCGGCTTCGACGAGAAGGAAGTGTTGGCCCGCGTCGATCGCGAGATGTGGAAAGCCTTCATCGAACTCGCGGCTGTCGCCGCCGTCGTGCTGCTGGGGATCTGGTTCGGCGGCGAGCATTTTCTTGTGCGCCCGATCCGCACTTTGGCGCAAACCGCCAGCCGTATCGGCCGCGGCGATGCCGAGACTCCTACCGCGGAGCGGCCCTGGGCGACGGAGTTCATTCCGCTCGCGCTGGCGCTCGACGACATGGCCGGACAACTGCGTGCGCGCGAGCAAGACCTGCGCGACAGCAACAGTCAACTGCGCGAACTCGCTCAAATTGATGGCCTTACCGGACTCGCGAATCGCCGCGCGTTCAACGAGCGGTTGGCCGCCGAGTGGAAGCTCGCTGTTAAACTGCAACAGCCGATCGCGGTCTTGATGATCGACGTCGATCATTTCAAACCGTTCAACGACCTCTACGGCCACGTGCAAGGCGATGCTTGCCTGCGCAAGGTGAGTGGCGTTCTGATGTCAACTACCCGATCGACGGACGAGCCTGCCATGCCGGCGCTCGCGATGGAGCTGCCGCCCTCGTTCCGGCGTCTGGCCGCGCGTGCCCGCCGGTCGGATTTCGCCGCCCGTTATGGCGGCGAGGAATTCGCGGTGCTGCTGCCGGGAGCGACCCTCGATAACGCGATGGAAGTCGCCGAGCGGCTGTGTCGCGGCGTCGAAAGCCTGTTGATGGCTCACGCCGGCGCACCGTGGGGGTTTGTGTCGATCAGCGTCGGCGTGACCTCCGCGCTGGCGACCGAACTGGACGGCCCGCAAGAGCTCACCGAATGCGCCGACGGCGCGCTTTACCAAGCCAAGCGGCAAGGCCGCAACCGCGTGATCGGCGCGGCGCCGGTGAAGCTGTCCCGGGTCGGCTGAGCCCGCCGATCCTCCCATAAACGGCCGTGGCCGATGCCGGGCGACGTCGTCGCCGGCGATCTCCCTGAGCGCCTCGCCCCGTTGACCCCCTCACCCCTTTCATGTCACCTCCGGCCACCCTAAAAAGAGCCGAAAATGCCCCCCGATTCGAGCAAAAACGAGCGCTATAACGCCCGCGAGGCCGAGGCCCGCTGGCAGAAGCTGTGGGACGACCGCGGCATCTACGCCACCAAGAACGACGACCCGCGGCCGAAATACTACGTGCTGGAGATGTTCCCCTACCCGTCGGGGCGCATCCATATGGGCCATGTGCGCAACTACACCATGGGCGACGTGGTGGCGCGCTTCAAACGCGCGATGGGCAACGCGGTGCTGCACCCGATGGGCTGGGACGCCTTCGGCATGCCGGCGGAAAACGCGGCCATCGACCGCAAGGTGCATCCCAAGACCTGGACCTACGAAAACATCGCGTCGATGAAGAAGCAGCTGCAGTCGATGGGCCTGTCGCTCGACTGGGCGCGAGAAATCGCAACCTGCGACCCGAGCTACTACAAGCACCAGCAGAGAATGTTTCTCGA
>CAIRGJ010000020.1 GCA_903878085.1 uncultured Hyphomicrobiales bacterium
CCCGGTTTATTCAATGATTGCGTTGCCTGTTATAAATTCGTGAGCCGCAAGTCCTTACAACATCACACGTTTTCCCAAGCAAAAATGCGTGTTGTAATCGGAGCGCAATCTTCACACGGGTGGGGTCATAGGTTCGATCCCTATACCGCCCACCATTTCAAAAGCCCGCCATTGGCGGGCTTTTCGTTTTTGGCCTTCAGCCCCGCCGTTCACGCAACGCAATGAGACTAAAACGTGTGCTTGACTCCCGGTCCCGTGGGTAGAAGTCTGCGCCGCCTGACAGGCATCGGGGCGCGGACTGAGGCGCCGCCCAGGAGTAATGCACACCATGCCTTCGACAACTGAGACCCAGCACGCCATCGTTGCGGATAACGCCAGCAAACTGTTTCTCGACGGCACCGTGGTCGCCTTCCATCAGTTGTCGCTGACGGTCCGCCACCAGGAAATCCTCTGCATTGTTGGCCCGAGCGGCTGCGGCAAGACCACCCTGCTGCGCTGTATTGCCGGCCTCACCGATATCAACGGCGGCAAATTGCTGGTTGCCGGTCAACCGGTCACAGGGGCGCCCGAAGGCGTGGCGATGGTGTTCCAGCATTTCGGCCTGCTGCCGTGGAAGACCGTTTATGACAACGCCGCCTTCGGCCTGGCGATGGCCGGCGCGCCGGCCGCGCGCATCAAGGAGCGCGTGACGCATTATCTCGAACTGGTCGGCCTGACCGGTTTCGAGAAGCATTATCCCTATCAACTGTCCGGCGGCATGCAGCAGCGCGTCGGCTTGGTGCGCGCGCTTGCCATCAACCCGTCGATCCTGCTGATGGACGAACCGTTCGCCGCGCTCGACGCCCAGACCCGCGAGATTTTGCAGGAAGAATTGCTGCACCTGATGCAACGCCCCGACGAACGCAAGACCATGGTGTTCATCACCCACTCGATCGACGAGGCGATTTTGCTCGGCGACCGGGTCGCGGTGATGAGCGCGCGGCCGGGCCGCATCCGAGAAATGATCGACGTGCCGTTCGAACGGCCGCGCGAAGTCGAGGAGGTGCGCGCCGACCCGCGCTTTGCCGAGCTGCGCGCCCATATCTGGCATCAGCTTCACACCGCGCGTCCTGTAAAGGCCCGCGCGACGGAGACCGCATGACCGTGCAAGCCGACAACCTCGCCGTCACGCCGGATCAAGCCGGCGCCGACCGCACACGCGTGCATAATGCCGCGCTGGCGCGGCGCCGCCGCCAGTTCCTGTTGAATATCGCCATCCGTATCGTGTCGCTGATCTGCGTTCTCGGCCTGTGGGAGGTCCTCGGCGCGCGCGTCGACCAGAGCCTGTTCACGACACCGAGCAAGATCGCGGTCGCCGGCGTGCAGATGATCTGGAGCGGCGAGCTGTGGAACTATCTGGCGCCGAGCCTGGTGGTGCTGGCGATCGGTTTGACGCTCGCGGCCGTGATCGGCGTCCTGGTCGGCTTGCTGCTGGCGCGATTCTGGGTGCTCGACGTCGCGCTCGGTGTCTACATCACGTTCCTCTACTCGATCCCGAGCGTCGCGCTGGTGCCGCTGATCGTCTTGTGGGCCGGTTTCGAGACGTCGGCCAAGGTGATCATCCTGTTCATGTTCGCGTTCTTCCCGATGGTGATCAACACCTATCAGGGCGTGAAGAACGTCGATTCCAAGCTGCTCGAAGTCGGCCGCTCGTTCCGCTGTTCGGAATGGCAATTGTGGAAGAACATCGTGCTGCCTGGCTCTCTGCCGTTCATCGTCACCGGCCTGCGCCTGGCGCTCGGCCGCGGCCTGATCGGCATGGTGCTGGCCGATCTCTACACCGCGATCTCCGGCATCGGGTATCTGATCGTGCGCACCGCCAGCACCTACCAGGTGGATAAGATGTTCGTGCCGATCGTGGTGCTCGGACTGCTTGGCGTCACTCTCACCGCGCTGCTGCGCGTGGTCGAACTGCGCGTCGCGCCGTGGACCAAGGCGGGCAACCAGGACTAGACTTCGACCGGCCCGCAGAGGCCGGCGCAACAACACACACGCGAAATACCGGAGGATTTCACCATGCAGAACAACACGCGCCGCGCCTGCGGCCTTGGCGCTTTGATGCTTGCAGGCCTGTTG
This sequence comes from uncultured Hyphomicrobiales bacterium, assembly GCA_903878085.1. GTDB lineage: Bacteria > Pseudomonadota > Alphaproteobacteria > Rhizobiales > Xanthobacteraceae > Pseudolabrys. The sequence goes on from CAIRGJ010000020.1 coordinate 2,116, forward strand.
CTCGATGCGGGCGTCGCGGCCGCGCAGACAGCGCCGGCCTGCGCCACCATGCGCAAGATCAATATCGGCGTCTCGGTGTCGCCGCCGAACGTGGTGCACACCGCGCCTTACGTCGCCAAGGAGCTCGGCCTTTTCGCCAAGCACTGCGTCGACGCCACCATCATTCAATTCGACGGCGGCGGCTCGCCGGCATCGAAGGCCGCGGCCTCGCAGGGCACCGCACTGGTGGCGGTGAGCGATATCGCGGTCGGCAACGGCGTGAAGGTGAAGCAGATTTGGGGCCTGGCGCCGCGCATGCCGCAGGCCTACGTGGTGGCCCCTGACATCAAGACCGCCGCCGACCTCAAAGGCAAACGGTTGAGCGCCGCCGGCGGCGGCGTTGGCAGCTTCAACTGGATCATGGGCCGCGAGGTGTTGAAGTCCGGCGGGCTGACACCGGACGATGCCAACTTCCTGTCCGCGGCCACCGCGGCGCGCATGATGGGCCTGGTCGCCGGTCAGATCGACGCCGTCGCGCTGCATCCGGAAGACATTTATGAGGGCCAAAAGAAGAACCCCGGCATTCATGTGCTGGTCCAACTGGCCGAAATGCTGCCGAACTACATGTTCAATGCCTATGGCGGCTCGGCCGAATGGATCGCGCGCGAGCGCCCGCTGATGATCGATGCGATCGCCGCGATGATCGAAGCCAACCGCGTGATCTACCGCGACGAGGCCAAGGTGGTGCCGATCATGATGGCGGCGACCGGCAAGACAAAAGAGGCGGTCGAGTACGCCCGCAACGAGTTGATCAAACGCTGCGTCTGGTCGGTAAACGAAGGCCTGACCCCCGAGCGCACACAGTGGACCATCGATAACGATGTCAGCAACGGCTTCATCGAGCCGGCCAAGAAACCGACCGTCGAGCAGGTCGCCGACATGAAGCTGGCGAGCGAAGCCGTCGAAAAAGCCGGCGGCCGCGTCACCATCGGCAACTGCAAAGAATAGCAATTCGGCATAGCGTCGCCGTCCTCTTATACAAAGGTGTCTCCATGAACGTTCAAACGCCGCGTACGCCGATGGGTCCGCAGACCTGGGACAAGGTTCGCAACAAACTCGATCAGTCTATCCCCTTCGCCAACATGCGCGACACGCCGTATTACCGCGACTGCGTGTGGGAGCAGTTCTCCGAAGGCGAATACAAGCGCCGCTACGCCGCGCTGCGCGCCAAGATGAAGGAGCATAAGCTCGACGCGGTGATCGCGGCGGGCGGCCCGAGCCACTGGAGCTTCGGCGCCGGCACGCTGTGGCTGACCGGCCATGTCGAATGGCACGCGCTGGCGTCCTATGTGCTGGTGCCGCTCGATGGCGAGCCGACCATGATCTACTCGATGGGCGGTACCCATGCCGAGGCGATCCGCCAGCATGTCGCGCCCGCGATCAAGGACGTGCGCCACAGCCGCAACGGTCAATACGCGCAGGTGATGGTCGAGCGGCTCAAGGAGCTGAAGCTCGAAAAAGGCCGCGTCGGGCTGATGGAAATCGATCCGCGCCATTCCGATTACATGCCGGTCAACCAGTACAACACGCTGCGCCAGGAACTGCCGGGCGCCGAACTGGTGTTCACCAAGGGATTCCTCCACGACCTCGTGGTGATCCACAGCGCCGAGGAACTCGACTGCGTGCGCAAGGCGGGCAAACTGTGCCAGAACGCGATGGAAGCGATGGTCGCGCGCGCCAAACCGGGCGTGAAAGAATACGAACTGCGGGCCGCAGCTGGCGCCGCCATCCTCGAAGGCGGCGGCGACATCGACTTCCTCATCATCGGCTCGACGCCGATGGCGAACCCGGCGCAGATCTTCGGTAACCCGCGGCCGTCGAGCCGCGTGCTGCAGAAAGGCGACATCATAAATATGGAGCTGGCCGCCGGCTACCGCGGCTATACCGCGCAGATCGGCTCACCCATTTGCCTCGGCGAGCCGACCGACATGGTACGCCGCTTCTGGGAAGACATTACCCTGCCCGGCTATCACAAGATCGTCGCCGAGATCGCGCCCGGCAAGAATACCGAAGACATGCGCACGGCGAGCAAATTCTTCCGCGACAACGGCGTGCAATCGCGCCCGACCCAATGCCACGGCATCGATCTGGTCTCCGACAATCCGCACGTCGCCGCCGAGCACGTTAGCGGCGTCGAGGGCGACATGGTGCTCAAGCCCGGCATGGTCATCATGGCCGAGCCCAACCCGATCACCGCCGACGGCATGTTCGGGATTTTCCTCGGCCACACCTTCATCGTGAACGATAAAGGCTACGAGATCGTCGACAAATTCCCGCTGGAGATCGCGGTCGCGAAGTAGCGCCGCAGCCGCCGACAGCTAGTGGCTGGTCGGCGGCTCGCGGCTGAGATTCTTGGCCGCAAGTTCGTCGAGATACTCTTTCCAGTATGCGGCGTGGTTGCGGCCGAGCTCGAGCAGATAATTCCAGCCGAAGATTCCGGTCGAGTGCATGTCGTCGAACACCAGCCGCACGGCGTAATTGCCGATCGGCAGCACTTCCATGATGCCGACGTTTTTCTTGCCGGGCACGGTTTTGCGCTGATCCGGCGAATGGCCCTGCACTTCGGCGCTCGGGCTTTTCACCCGCAGATATTCGGCGGGCAGATCGAAGCTGCCACCGCCATCGAAGGTGACGGTGAGAGTCTTGCGATCCTTATGCAGGCGCAATTCGGTTGGCCAAAGATCGTTTACTGCTTCGGTCATCGCGCTTCCTTTGTGGCTTCCTTGCATGCCGCCGGCTAAACGGCAAACCGCACGCTGCCGGCGTCGCTGACATCGTAGCCGCCCATTTCCTTGGCGCGCGCGGCGAGTTCGCTCGCATGCAGGAATTTGAACAGCGTCTGCAACGCCGGACGGAAATAATCGCGCTGGTGCATCACGAGGTCGAACGGCTCCCAGGCAATGGAGACGAAATCGAGCCCGGCTGCGGCGGCGACTGCACGGGTCGCAATGCCGGTGTCGGCGCGTCCGGCGCGGATCGCCTGCGCGATGTCCGGCCCCGTGGGACAAACCGGCGTGACGCTGGCGAGTTTGTCGAGCGGCGCCTTCGCCCGATGCAGCAAGGCCAGCAGCAGCAATTGCGCGCCGGCGCCCTGCGGCCGCATGGCGATGCGCGCGCGTTTGGCGATCACGTCTTCGATCGAGCCAAGCTTGAGCGGATTGTCCGGCGCGACCAGCAAGCCCTGCTCGCGGCGGCAGAACGCGATCATCACGGCGTCCTGCACATCGCTGCGGCCCGCCATCGCCGCGACATTGGCGTCGGCCGCGGGATCGTCCAGAGCATGCAGATGAATGGCGGCGGCAATGGTCTCGCCGGCGGTGAAGCGGGCAAGACCGGCTTCACTGCCGACGGCCAGGGTCGCCAGCCCCGAGCCGCTTTCGCGCAAGGCCCATTCCAGCAGCGGGTCGTGGCTGCCGGCGACGATCGGCGACGGCTCCGGCCGCGTCAGCCCCTGCGGCCGGGAGATGCTGGAGGCAAGCCAATGGTCGAGTTCGGCCTTGGGAAACAACCAGCGGCCGGTGACCTTGGTGCAGGGCACGGTTCCTTCGGCCACCATTTCATAGATCTTGCGCTCCTTGAGGCGGAGATAGCTGGCGGCTTCCGAGGTCGTAAAAAGCTGCATGCGGTTTACCTGCACTCATATGCATCTTTTCTGAACAATGCCCAACGGCACCGAAAAGACAAGGCGGGAGTGGAGACCGGAAATGGGCCGCCAACTCGCGTCGCTGTTTCTCGACATGCTGATCGGCGAACACCAACTCGCGTTGCTGACCTCGCCGCGCGGGTCGTCAGCGAAAGCGATCGAAAAAACCGTGCGCGCGCGGTGTCGCTGTTCCTCAACGGCGCGAAGGCGTCGGCGGGGAAGGCGCGGCGCTAGACCGTGTCGCTGGCTGAAATGCCTGGCGCTCCCTAGGGGATCGAGCGGCCAAGCCCAAAAGTTCATATAAATCCCGGTGAAAGCCACCACCTGCTGGCCCCAATGATACCACCTATGTGTCCCACTGCCAGTTATTCGGGCTACCTTAATCCGAGCGGTATCCTTGCACTCCGCTCAAGGTTGAAACATTCTCCCTGAGGACGGAGGGTGAAATCATGAAAAGCGCTCTAGCCATCGCGGGATTGGCGGCTTCCATTCTCGTCAACTTACAACTTGCGGTCGTCGCCGAGCCAGTTCTAATGCTCAATGAACCCAGAGATGTAAAAAGCGCCGAGTATTCTTGTAATTGGGCGAAGGACCAACTCAAAGCGAATGAGTATTTGGTCCGAAATTTTCAATGCGGCGAAGATGAATTGTGCAAACGCGCTATGGATATAAATGCGACCTGCAAGGCGTCGGGGCCAGCCTCTGAGGTGCGGGGATTTCACAGCAAGCTCCTCGCTCAATTCGCTAGTGAGCCACAGTGCTCGATTTCCATCATGCGCCTCTCAGATGGAAAGACCGATGCTGGCGTTAAGAATGACCTAGAAGCATTCAAGCGGCAGGACTGGGAGCTAGTTTTTGGCTTCACTCCTGGCGCTTCGGTCCAAGAGTGGTCAATGTGGCCCCGTGAACCGGGCCCGTATCTTGAGGGCAGCGGAACGATCAAAGAAGTCGTCCGGCGCGTCTGTTCCATCATGACGCGCAGTGGCGCGAAAATACTTAACTAAGCAAGCTGCAACATGAACACCGACCCCACCTCGGTGAAGAAGCGCTATGATTTTCGGATGGCGGTCGGCTCCGCTAACGGCCCACGGTCAAGCGTTTGGCACTTTTTCTCCAGGAAGTCGGAAGTCTACGCGGTGCACGGTGGCATCGGCGGCATTGAAAAGTTCAGCTTCCATACGCCAAACTTATGCCTTCGAGCGTTCACCAGTGAGCACGGAAAACCGCAGGGTCTCGAAAACCGCGTTATGCATAGGTGGCGTCGGGACGACACTCCGCCGCCCGGGCTCAATCGCACTGTGAGAGTTCTGCGAATTGGGTTCTCGACCCATCTACTATCCACCGCGCTGGAGGCGACAACGGCCAAGGAAGTCTCTTGGGTTCCTAGCGCTCCCACAGGTGGATCGACTGTGGTCGATCTGATGTTCACGCGGGACAGTGCAAAAGCGTTGGCAGAAAATCTCAAATCAGAACCAGTTGAATTGCGGCATACCCTTCTCGCCTACAACGCGCTTCCCAACGGCGAAGCATTCGCGCTCACCTTCTGGCATGCCGAGGGTTCTGACGGGCCGCTCAGGATGCCCGCAAGTCATGGGCATAAGGATGATCTTATAGTTTTCCCGGAAGACCCGCAGCGAACGGGGCGACCTGTGAGGCTTACTACGTTCTCGAAGCCGAAAGATGGGGAGATGATGTCGGTTTGGGAAATGGGCGCATTTTGGCATCTCCCACTGACTGATGAACAATGGGCGGATTTCCGCATATCGGAGCAATAGCGAACAACCGCAAGTGATGGTCTTGGCCCTGCTGCGCTCAATGCCTGAACTGAATGACATTCCCATTATCCAAGAAAGTTCGCATCCCTTCCTCGGCGACTGTCCGTTCAAACTCTGCAAAAGCATCCTCGTCGCTAGCGAAAAGGTCGTCCCAAACGATGGACGTACCGGCACTGTTCACTACTTCCAGCGACCATTTAGGTTCGCTTTCGAGACGATAGATGAACACTTCGACCGTCACGTCATCTCTCGAAACGAGTCCAGACAATCCTGAGTGGACGATATTTGGCGTTCGTTCTTTCATTCTTGCCTCCATTGCAACTTGGACGCTTGGACATCCTTACCGCCCGTTCAATCGTTGCCTTATCGATCTCAGGTTCGACTTTGCCAACATATCGACCGGCTACTTGCGAAAGCGCGCGTCCCATTAGCCCAAATCGACCAATCTCAAATTCTTAGGAGAAATGCGAGAGGATGAACATATGTGGACAACGGCGAAATTACCCCCATGGCCCTCATGTCTCGGCTGGTAATTGCAAGTTTATGTGCTGGCAGTTCGATCATAGCCCGCCTACCGCTAAGATTGGCCAGCCCCCATTAGGTGGTCCGGGTTGAATGTTAGTGCATGACCAGTCGTGGCGCTACGGCTGGGGTGGCCGGCGAAGCTGGTCCGGGTTGCGAAGCCGGCCATTGTAGAGCCTCTGGGGCCGGCGGTTTGTAGC
>CAIRGJ010000021.1 GCA_903878085.1 uncultured Hyphomicrobiales bacterium
CTTCACCCCACCCCGGCGCGCGTTGCGCGCCGACCCACCCCCACCAGGGGAGGGTGAAGAGAGACCAATGCCCGATCTTCTGCTCGAACTTTTCTCCGAGGAAATCCCCGCGCGCATGCAGGCGCGGGCGGCCGACGATTTGAAGAAGCTAGTCACCGACGGTCTGGTCGCGGCCGGTCTCGTCTATGAAGGCGCCAAGGCTTTCGCGACGCCGCGCCGTCTGGCGCTCTCGGTGCACGGCATTCCGGCACAGCAACCGGATGTGAAGGAAGAGAAGAAAGGCCCCAAGGTCGGCGCCCCCGAGCAGGCCATTGCCGGATTTCTCCGCGCCGCCGGATTGACTTCGATCGATCAGGCCAAGGTGCAGGCCGACAAGAAGGGCGACTTCTATGTCGCCGTCACCGACAGGCCGGGCCGTGAGGCCGTCGACGTTATCAAAGATATTCTGCACGCCACGATCGCAACCTTTCCCTGGCCGAAGTCGATGCGTTGGGGCGCGGCTTCGGCAACGCCGGGTTCGCTGTCATGGGTGCGTCCGCTGCATTCCATCGTCGCGACTTTCGGTCCGGAGACGGAAGAGCCGGTCGTCATTGCGCTCGACATTGCCGGGATCAAAGCCGGTGACGAAACACGCGGCCATCGTTTCATGGCGCCGGGCGCGATCAAGGTGCGCCGTTTCGACGACTACGTCACGAAGCTCGAAGCCGCCAAGGTCGTGCTCGATCCGGCGCGGCGCATGGACATGATCCGCGCCGACGCCAAGAATTTAGCCTTCGCGCAAGGCTACGAACTGGTCGAGGACGAAGGCCTGCTTGCCGAGGTCGCCGGTCTGGTCGAGTGGCCGGTGACGCTGATGGGCGAGTTCGACACGTCGTTCCTGGCGATCCCGGGCGAGGTGATCCGCGCCACCATCCGCACCAATCAGAAATGCTTCGTGCTGCGCGATCCGCAGACGGCGAAGCTCGTCAACAAGTTCATCCTGGTCGCCAACATCGAGGCCAGCGACGGCGGCAAAGCCATCGTCGCCGGCAACGAGCGCGTCATCCGCGCGCGGCTCTCCGACGCCAAGTTCTTCTACGAAACCGATTTGAAGACGCGGCTGGAAGACCGGCTGCCGAAGTTTTCGCAAATTGTGTTTCACGAGAAGCTGGGCACGCAGGCCGCAAGGATCGCGCGAGTAATAAGTCTTGCAAAAAAAGCTGCACTTTATGTGAACGCTGATCGCGACAAGGTCGAAAGAGCTGCCAAATTGGCAAAGGCAGACCTTTTGACCGAGGTGGTCGGCGAATTCCCCGAACTGCAAGGCTTGATGGGGAAATACTACGCCGAGGCGCAGGGCGAGGACGAAGCCGTCGCGCATGCGAGCGAGGACCACTACAAGCCGAAAGGCCCGGACGATCTGGTGCCTGCCGATCCAGTCTCCATCGCGGTCGCGCTGGCCGACAAGATCGACACGCTGGTCGGCTTCTGGTTTGAAAACGAAAAGCCGACAGGATCCAAGGACCCATTTGCTCTTCGGCGCGCAGCGTTGGGTGTCATCCGCCTCTTGCTGACGAACGAACTGAGCTTGGCCTTATCTGAGTTGCTTGAATTTAGTTGGCAGGAGCACGCTCATCGCGGTTCTGGAACTGCTGCTTGGAACAAGAAGGAAGTTCTAATTCCTGAACTTCTCTTCTTCTTCGCCGACCGCCTGAAAGTCCAATTGCGCGAGCAGGGCGCCCGGCATGACCTCGTCGATGCTGTGTTCGCATTGGAAGGCCAGGACGATCTCTTGATGATCGTCCGCCGCGTCGAGGCGCTCGGCAAATTCCTTGACACCGACGACGGCAAGAATCTGCTGGCCGGCGTCAAGCGCGCGTCCAACATTCTGCGCATCGAGGAAAAGAAAGACGGCAAGAGCTACGCCGGTATGCCTGACGCCAAGCTGCTGGCTGAGCCGGAAGAAAAATCACTGGCCGAGGCGGTCGCCACCGCCAAGCAGGAAGCCTCCGCGGCCGTCGCCAAGGAAGACTTCGCCGCCGCCATGACCGCGATGGCCAAGCTCCGCCCCTTCGTCGATGCCTTCTTCGACAAAGTCACAGTGAACGCCGACGACAAGACCTTGCGCGAAAACCGCCTCAAGCTCTTGAACGAAATCCGCGAAGCCACCCGCGCGGTGGCGGATTTCTCCAAGATCGAAGGCTAGCGCGCCCGGCCGTTACCGCCGCGGCATCGCTATCTCGCCGCCGCATGTCGAGCTAGACTGCCGCCATGGATATGCTTGAGATCGTCCTTCGGTTGACTGCGGCGACGCTCGCCGGTGCGGCCATTGGCTTGAACCGCGACCTGCATGCCAAACGGACCGGCGTTCGCACGCTTGGCCTGGTTTCGCTTGGCTCGGCCTTGGGCGTCATGGCTGCGGCCCATGTCGGCGGACCGGGCGATGCCAGCCGCGCCATGCAAGGCATTCTGACCGGCATCGGCTTTCTCGGCGCCGGCGTCATCATCCGCTCGGCCTCGGGCACGCGCATTCATGGATTGACGACCGCGGCCGCCACCTGGCTGACGGCCTGTATCGGCATCGCCTGCGCGGTGGCGGATTGGCGGATCGTGGTGCCGGGGCTGATCCTCGCCTTCATCATCCTGATTTGGGGCGGCGACTTTGAAAAAGCCGTCCGCAGCCGCTTTCTACCCCCCGACGATATCCCGCCTGCATAGACTCAGGAGAGTGCGATGCCAGTGGTCCGCGAGCCGATCCTCAAGCCCGTATTGATCGCCGATCTGCGTCCGACGCAGATAACGGTCGGCATGCGTGAGGTGAAGCAAAAGCGGAAGGAATTGCGCGCCCGCGGCGACAAGAAGATTGGGAAATTTCTCGGCAATCACATGATTCCGGTCATCCTCGGCCCCGGCAAACGCCACTACGTGATCGACCATCATCATTTGAGCCTGGCGCTTCATGAGGAGGGCCTCGCGCAGGTTTTGACGACGGTGGTGGCCGATCTCAGCCAGCTTTCGCAGGACGAGTTCTGGACCTTCATCGACCATCGCAGCTGGGTGCACCCTTACGACGACAAAGGCCGCCGCCGCGATTTTTCGAAGATTCCGAAATCCGTGACCGATCTCAAGGACGATCCGTACCGCAGCCTTGCCGGCGAACTTCGGCAGACCGGCGGTTTCGCCAAGGACACGACGCCGTTCAGCGAATTCCTCTGGGCGGATTTTTTTCGCCGCCGCATCGGACGCAAATCCGTCGAGCGCGATTTTCCCGCTGCTTTGAAGCAGGCGATCAAGTTAGCCAAGAGCCAGGAGGCTCACTATTTGCCCGGCTGGTGCGGTCCGTCCGTTTAGGCCTCATCGTGAGGGCCGCCGATTGGGATGACGCTGGCGCTGGCGTTGGCTAACGGCCGCCGCTGGCGTATGGAACCTTGCAGGCTGCCGCAACGTTCACCACCGCATCAACCCCAAAGGACACCCCCCATGGTCATCGGCGTCACCCATCTCGCCCCCATCGTCGCGCTCATCGCCGGCATTGCCATTCTGCTGGTGCCGCGCCTGCTCAACTTCATCGTCGCCGCATACTTGATAATCGTTGGCATTATCGGTTTGGGCATTATCCGCTAACCCACAGGTCGGGCTTGCTTCGGCGGGGGCGGCAGTGCTTTTAACAGGCTGCAACCCAGCAGCAGTGCTTTGAGCCAAGGCTTGAATCGACATGGCTAAACGCAAGACCTCGCGCGCCAGCGCAAAATCCAAGAAGCCCGCAAAAAAGCCGGCTTTAAGCAAGGCCGTCAAAGCCAAACCGGCGGCCAAATCTGCGGTCAAGCCGAAAGCCCGCGCGGCGCAGGCGCCTGCCAAAGGCAAATGGGTCTACGCCTTCGGCGGCGGCAAGGCCGACGGCAAGCCCAATATGCGCAATCTCTTGGGTGGTAAGGGCGCAGGGCTTGCCGAAATGGCCAGTCTCGGCCTGCCGGTGCCGCCGGGCTTCACCATCACCACCGAAGTCTGCACCTACTATTACGCCAACAAGCAGCAATTCCCGAAGGAGTTGGCCGCCCAGGTCAGCAAGGCGCTGACGGAAGTCGGCCGTATCACTGGCAAGATTTTCGGCGACAAGACCAACCCGCTGCTGGTCTCCATTCGTTCCGGCGCCCGCGCCTCGATGCCGGGCATGATGGACACCGTGCTCAATCTCGGCCTCAACGACGAGACCGTCGAGGCGCTGGCGAAAAAATCCGGCGACCGCCGCTTCGCCTATGACAGCTACCGGCGCTTCATCACGATGTATTCCGATGTCGTGCTCGGCGTCGGCCACGAGCATTTCGAGGAATTGCTCGACATCCACAAAGAACGGCAGGGCTACTCGCTCGACACGGATTTGACCGCCGACGACTGGGCCGCGCTGGTCGTGCTGTACAAGAAGCGCGTCAAGGACGAACTCGGCCAGGATTTTCCGCAGGATCCGGAGCAGCAGCTTTGGGGCGCCATCGGCGCGGTGTTCGGCTCCTGGATGAACGCGCGCGCCATCACCTATCGCCGCCTTAACAACGTTCCGGAGGGCTGGGGCACCGCGGTCAACGTGCAGGCCATGGTGTTCGGCAATTTGGGCGAGACCTCGGCGACCGGCGTGGCCTTCACGCGCAATCCCTCGACCGGCGAGCGAAAACTGTACGGCGAATTCCTCATCAACGCCCAAGGCGAGGACGTGGTTGCCGGCATCCGCACGCCGCAGGAAATCAGCGAGAAGGCGCGGGCCGAGGCCGGCTCCGACAAGCCGTCGATGGAAGCGACGCTGCCCAAGGCCTATGCCGAGCTCACCCGCATCTACAATGTGCTCGAGCGTCACTACCGCGACATGCAGGATCTCGAATTCACGGTGGAGCAAGGCAAGCTGTGGATGCTGCAGACCCGCAACGGCAAGCGCACCGCCAAGGCCGCGCTGCGCATCGCCGTTGAACTGGCTAATGAAGGCCTGATCTCCAAGAACGAAGCCATCCTGCGCATCGAACCGCTGACGCTCGACCAGTTGCTGCATCCGACCATCGACCCGCGCGCGCATCGCCGCGTCGTAGCGACCGGTCTGCCGGCGTCGCCCGGCGCGGCCTCCGGCGAGATCGTGTTTTCGTCCGACGAGGCCGAAAAGCTGAAGTCCGACGGCCGCAAGGTCATCCTGGTGCGCGTCGAAACCTCGCCCGAAGACATTCACGGCATGCATGCTGCCGAAGGCATCCTCACCACCCGCGGCGGCATGACGTCGCATGCGGCGGTGGTGGCGCGCGGCATGGGCAAGCCTTGCGTCTCCGGCGCAGGCACCCTGCGCGTCGATTACAACGCCGGCACCATGACCGCCGGCGGCCAATCGTTCAAAAAAGGCGACTTCATCACCGTTGACGGATCCACCGGCCAGGTGCTGGCCGGCAAGGTCGAGATGATCGAGCCGCAATTGTCCGGCGAGTTTTCCACGCTGATCGGCTGGGCCGACAAGGTGCGCAAGCTCGGCGTGCGCGCCAATGCCGACACGCCGGCCGACGCCAAAGCCGCGGTGCGGTTCGGCGCCGAAGGCATCGGCCTGTGCCGCACCGAACACATGTTCTTCGACGAGGAGCGCATCCAGGCGGTGCGCGAGATGATCCTGTCGGACGACGAGAAGTCGCGCCGCGTTGCGCTCGCCAAACTGCTGCCGATGCAGCGCGCCGATTTCGTCGAGCTGTTCGAGATCATGGAAGGCCGCCCGGTCACCATCCGTCTGCTCGATCCGCCGCTGCATGAATTCCTGCCGCATGGCGATGAGGAAATCGCCGAAGTCGCCGCCGCCATGGGCGCCGACCCCAAGAAGCTCGCCGACCGGGCGCGCGAGTTACACGAGTTCAACCCGATGCTCGGCTTCCGCGGCTGCCGCATCGCCATCGCCTACCCGGAAATCGCCGAGATGCAGGCCCGCGCCATTTTCGAAGCCGCGGTGGAAGCCGCCAAGCACACCGGCAAACCAGTGAAGCCGGAAGTGATGGTGCCGCTGATCGCCACCAAGGCCGAGTTCGAGTTGGTCAAGGCGCGCATCGACGCGATGGCGGAAGCGGTGTCCAAGGAGACCGGCGCCAAGCTCGATTACGACGTCGGCACCATGATCGAACTGCCACGCGCCTGCCTGATGGCCGGTGAGATCGCGCAGAGCGCTGAATTCTTCTCGTTCGGCACCAACGATCTGACGCAGACCACCTTCGGCATCTCCCGCGACGACGCGGCGAGCTTCCTCGGCATCTACACGGCGCGCGGGATTCTCGACGCCGATCCGTTCGTATCGATCGATCAGCAGGGCGTCGGCGAAATGGTGCGCATCGGTGTCGAGCGCGGCCGCAAGGTTCGCCCCAAGCTCAAGGTCGGCATCTGCGGCGAGCATGGCGGCGATCCGGCCTCGGTCGCGTTCTGCCACGAGGCCAAGCTCGATTACGTGTCGTGCTCGCCGTTCCGCGTGCCGATTGCGCGATTGGCGGCGGCACAGGCCGCGCTTGGGAAAACCGCCGCCAGCCAGGCGTGATGATAGTCTGACAACTCGCCGGGGGGCTTCATGGACATCGGCCGCATCTTTCTGATCTTCGCGCTGATCGTCGGCCTCGCCGTCGGCGGCGTCATCGTGCTGGTGCCGCAAAGCCGCGATATCGGCTTGGCGCCGTATTTCTGGGTGCTGATCGCTTTCGCGCTGTTCGAGGGAGTCGTCTTCGCCCGCCGCGGCAGCGCCGCCGGGCCGCCGGTGACCATGCAGACGCGCATCATCGGCTTCGCCATCGCGCTGGCGCTGATGTTCTTTATTCCGATGGCGGCGGGAATTCAGACTAAGGTGTTCTGACGCGGCTGGCGTCAGATCGCGCGCTACACCGCGACTTTGGTCAGGAAGTCCTCGACCTCGAGCCGTAGATTGGCGACGGCGGCTTCCACCGTCTCCGACGCATCGCGCACGACTTCCGCCGAGGCGCGGGTTTCGGTCGCGGCGCCCGACACTTCGCCCAGCACCTCGACGACGTGACCGGTGCCCTGCGCGGCGCTGGCGACATTGTGCGAGATTTCGCCGGTCGCCGCATTCTGCTGTTCGACCGCGGCCGCGACCGCCGACGTATATTGATTGATTTCCTGCATGCGCGCGGCGATCTGGCGGATCGCGTCGACCGCGCCGGCGGTCGAGTCCTGCACGCCCAGAATATGGCTGGCGATGTCTTCCGTCGCCTTGGCAGTCTGCACCGCCAGCGATTTGACTTCCGACGCCACTACCGCGAAGCCGCGGCCGGCCTCGCCGGCGCGCGCCGCTTCGATGGTGGCATTGAGCGCCAGCAGATTGGTCTGCCCGGCGATGTCGCGGATCAGCTTGACGACATCGCCGATCTTTTGCGCGCCTTGCGCGAGGCCGGCGATCTCGTTGTCGGTGGCGCGGGCTTCGCCGGTCGCAAGCTCGACGACGTTGCTGGTGTGGGTGAGTTGGCGGCTGATCTCGGCGATCGAATGCGACAGTTCGTTGGCCGCGACCGCGGCGGTCTCGACGTTGGCGGACGCTTCGTGGAATGCATGCACCGCGCTCTCGGCGCGTTGCGAGGTCTGCTCCGACGAGCCGAACAAAGCGCCGGCGGTCGAGCGCATGGCGGTCGCGCTGGCGCTGACGCTGGACAAGAGCTGTTCGACCTGCGGCCGGAACGTGGTGATCGCGGTGTCGATGGCCGCGCGCCGCTCTTCCTGGCCGCGGATCGCGGCGCGTTCCTGCTCGGCGCTGCGCTGCTCGGTGACGTCTTCGTGGGTCGACACCCAACCGCCGCCCGGCATCGGCTGGTTCTTGGCCAGCACGATGCGTCCGTCGCTGGCCTGGACGTAGTGCAACAAGGGCTTGTTCTGCGTCGCGTCTTCCATGATCTTGCGGCAATAGGGCTCGACGTCGCCTTTGAACAGGCCGGTGTCTTTGCGATGCTGAATCAGTTGCTGCAGCGTGCAGCCCGGCTTCACGATCTCGGGCGAGAGCTTGTACATCTCGATATAGCGGCGATTGAGCAAGGTGATGCGGCCTTGCGAGTCGAAAACGTTGAGACCCTGCGACATGTTGTCGACCGCGCTCGACAGCCGGCTAAATCGCGCGATTTGTCGATTGTACAGGAAGCCGGCAAACGCCAGCGCAGCCAAGCAGGCGGCTGCCAGCAGAACCATTTGGCCTGCGGCGGTCGATGGCAACAAAGTTGAAAGCATCCCGCCTCGTCGGTAATGGTTGACCGTCATGATCGCCGGTCGCGATTGCGATATAGTTAATAGTAGTTTCCTAACAGTTGCCGCCGCGCCGGCCGGCAAGCGGACGCGGTCCCACGCTGCATCAATTCGCGGCAATGGCCGCGACTGCGGGCAAGGATTGACGAAGCGTTAACGAAATCGGGACTACCGGCGCTGCCGCCGCCGCGCGGTTAACAGCTTCGCAAGGTTAATCAGACCATAAAAAACAATGTCGCGTTGTCGCCACTTCGGCGGCAGGCGTGGGCATTGTTTTGTTGCGGTGTAGTGTAAGCGTGCGAACGGCTGTTCCACATAAGCGTCGGCGTCGGAGGTTTGTGCGGATCGGTTTCGGTGCGCTCGCTTTCGCGTTGTTGCCCAGCGCCATCGGCTTTCAGGATCTAGGCGCGCTGCTGGCGGGCCAGCCGGCGGTTGCCGAGCGCGTCCGCGCCCGTTTGATCGCGTCGCCGTTCGGCACCATTCACGCCGCGATGTTCAGTCTGCCGCGTCCGGTCGGCACCGCGATCCCGCCGCCGCCGCTTTACGCCCTCGCCAATTTCGATCCGGCCGACATCACCGGCTCGATCGGCTCACAGCCGCTCGGCGATCCGGCCGCGCCGCTGCAATTCCCCAAGGTCAACCGCAGGACCAAGGGGGACTCCAAGCTATCGCGGGCGCGCGATCCGTTGCCGCCTTTGCCGTCGGTCGCCGCTATCGAACCGGCGCCTGAAGCCGCGGGCAAGGCGAAAAGCGATAAAGACGTCGCCCGCTTCGAACCTTATTCCGAATACGAGTTTCCGGAAATTTCCGATCATGGCGCCGCAGGTGCCGACATCGATCCGCCCAATGTCGATCTGCCGTCCGCCAGTGTCGCCGCCATCGCGCTGCCCCCCGGCAACGACAACGAATCGGGTAGCGTATTTTTCGGGGCCAACCCGATGGCCGCGACTCCGGAATCGATCGCGCCCTGGGCGCGCGGCGATGCGCCGGTGATCGGCGCGACGTCCGGCGATTACGATATCAAGCAGCCCGCGCTCGAAGCGCCGCAGCCTAACGAAAATATCGGCGGCGAATCGATCGCCAGCAAGGGCCAGGTAACCGGCGACGATCAGCGCCCGAAATCGCCGGCCGAGCGGTTGGCGTTGTCCGGCAAGCCCCGCGCCAAGGCCGAGAAGTGTCTCGCCAACGCGGTCTATTTCGAATCGCGCGACGAGCCGGTGCGGGCGCAAATTGCCGTGGCCCAAGTCGTCATGAACCGGGTGTTCTCGCCGTTCTATCCGAAGGACGTGTGCGGCGTGGTTTACCAAAACGCCCACCGCCATCTGGCCTGTCAGTTCACGTTCGCCTGCGACGGCCACGAAGGGCCGATCACCGAGCCGTATGCCTGGTCGCGGGCGCAGCGCATCGCGCGCGATGTTTTGGACGGCAAGCTGTGGATGCCGGACGTGGCGAAGTCGACGCACTATCACGACTCGTGGGCGCGTCCGAACTGGATCGGCGAGATGAAGCGGATGGACCGGCTGGGCGGGCTTATCTTCTATCGCCCGCGCCGCTGGGGCGACGGCGCCGAAGCGCCGAGCTGGGGTAACGCCAAAGCCACCGAAGCGGAAGCCAAGCGGCTGTAACGGCGCGTATTCGCCCGGCCATGCGCCGCCTGAATGCTTTGGATCACGAATATTCGTTTTGGCATGGCCGGCGAACGCCTTATGTTCCCCGTTCCGTTGCGCCGCCTCGTTGGGCGCAGGCGGCTCAGCCACCATCCGGAGCCTTCACGATGTCGATGCCAGCAGCAGCGGACAAGTCGGTCATTGCCACATGGCGGACGCCGCTGGTCATCATGGTGTGCGGCTGTCTGATCGCGCTGATCAGCTTCGGGCCGCGCTCCTCGCTCGGCTTTTTCCTCAACCCGATGTCGCTGACCAACCATTGGGGCCGCGACGTCTTCGCGATGGCGCTGGCGATCCAGAATCTGCTGTGGGGCGTCGGACAGCCTTTCGCCGGCGCTATTGCCGACAAATACGGCACCAATCGCGTGCTGGTCTTCGGCGCGATTTTGTACGCGGCCGGCATCGGCCTGATGGGTTATTCGACGACGCCGGGGACTCTCGATCTGACCGCCGGCGTGCTGGTCGGCTTCGGGCTTTCCGCGAGTTCGTTCACCATCGTTATCGGCGGTTTTGGCAAACTGCTGCCGCAGGAGTGGCGCTCGATCGCCTTCGGCGTCGGCACCGGCGCTGGCTCGTTCGGACAATTTATGTTCTCGCCGCTCAGCGTCGCCTTGATGGACGCTTACGGCTGGCAGACCGCGCTTTTGATCTTTAGCGGCGTGTTGTTGCTGATCCTGCCGTTGTCGATGGCGCTGGCGACGCCGCGCCGCCCGGCAGGTAGCGTGAGCGCTCCGACGCAATCGGTGAAGCAGGCTTTGACCGAAGCCTTCGGCCATCGCTCCTATGTGTTGCTGGTGATCGGCTTCTTCACCTGCGGCTTCCAGCTTGCCTTCGTCACCGTGCATCTGCCGTCTTATCTGATCGACCGCGGCATCTCGGCCCAGGTCGGCGGCTGGACGCTTGCCGTCATCGGCCTGTTCAACATCGTCGGCTCGCTGACGTCCGGCTATCTCGGCAACCGGATGCCGAAGCGTTACATCCTGTCGATCATCTATTCGCTCCGCGCGCTGTCGATCGCGGTGTTCATCCTGACGCCGCCGTCGACCGCGGCGACCTTGATCTTCGGTGCGGTCACCGGGCTGCTGTGGCTGTCGACGGTGCCGCCGACTTCGGGACTGGTGGCGGTGATGTTCGGCACCCGCTGGCTGACCATGCTGTTCGGCTTTGCCTTCTTCAGCCATCAGGTCGGCGGCTTCCTCGGCGTGCTGCTCGGCGGCCTCGTGTTCGAACGCTGGGGCTCGTACGACCCGGTGTGGTGGCTGTCGGTGTTCTTCGGCGTGCTGTCGGCGATCGTCAATCTGCCGATCGTCGAGAAGCCGGTTGTGCGCGCCGCGGAACCGGTGCTGGCCTGACTTTTTCGTTTGCGCATGATCTCGCCCGAAAACCGCTTCACACTTTTCGGGATCATGCGCTTGCGTCGCGTTGCGTGGCGCGCCAAGAATGCCCAAAAGGTCATAGGGCAGCGGGGCGCGAAGTGAGCACATTCAAAGCGATCGTGGTCGAGAAGGCCGAGTCCGGCACCAAGGCGTCGCTGACCGATTTCGACGAAGCCAATCTGATGGACGGCGACGTTACCGTCGCGGTCGAGTATTCCACGGTCAATTACAAAGACGGGCTCGCCATCACCGGCAAAGCGCCGGTGGTGCGCCGGTTTCCGATGATCGCCGGCATCGATTTCGCCGGCACGGTCGAGACCTCCACCAATCCCGCCTGGAAGCCGGGCGACAAGGTGATCCTCAACGGCTGGGGCACCGGCGAAACCCATCTCGGCGCTTACGCTGAAAAATCCCGTGTCAAAGGCGACTGGCTGGTGGCTTTGCCTGCGACCATGAGCGCGTGCGAGGCGATGGCGATCGGCACCGCCGGTTACACCGCCATGCTGGCGGTGATGGCGCTCGAGCGCCACGGCCTGACGCCGGAGCATGGTCCCATTGCCGTCACCGGCGCCGCTGGCGGCGTCGGTTCGGTGGCGATCGCGATCCTGGCCCAGCGCGGCTTTGCCGTCAGCGCGGTCACCGGGCGGCCAGAGGAGGCCGATTATCTCAAGAGCCTCGGCGCCACCGAAATCGTCGAGCGCAAGGAGCTGTCCGGTCCGGTCAAGATGCTGGCCAAGGAGCGCTGGGCCGGCGGCATCGATGCAGTCGGCTCGACCGTGCTGGCCAATCTGCTGTCCATGACCCGCTATGGCGGCGCGGTGGCCGCCTGTGGGCTGGCGGGGGGCATGGATCTGCCGACCTCGGTCGCGCCGTTCATTTTGCGCGGGGTGTGTCTTTACGGCATCGACTCGGTGATGTGCCCGATCGAGAAACGCCGCGAGGCGTGGAAAAGGCTGGAAACCGGGCTGGACCGCCCCAAACTCGCCGCGATGACGCGCGAAATCGGCCTTTCCGGGGTTGCCGAGGCCGCCGCCGCGATCCTGGCGGGCCAGGTGCGGGGCCGCATCGTGGTCAAAATCCGGTAAAGACGTTCAGGATTTGGCGACGAACGTTAGGCATAATGCGGTCAGGCTTGAAAAACGGGCCGCGGTTTCGCTTAAATAGTGGCGTCAGTCGGAGTTGAGTAAATGTTGCGTTGGGTTGCGTTGACGGTCGGCCTGTTGGCCGCCGTACCGGCGGTCGCCGGCGAAATGAGTGCGGAAGAAGCCCGCCGTTTCGTCACCGGCAAGCTGTTCAATTACACTTGCTTCGAAGGCACCCGTGGCCAGGGCCGCGTGCTGTCCGACGGCTCGGTGATGGGCTCTATTCAGTTCCAGGGCGCCGGCCAGGTGCGCCATGCCGTGCTGCCGCCCGGCACCTTGCAGGTGAAGGGCGACGCGGTTTGCGCCTCGCTGCGCGGCCTGCCGATGCAGCCCTGCTTCAATGTGGAGCGCGTCGACAACAACACTTTCCGCGGTTCGGTGTCGGGCCTTGGTTTCGCGTCGTGTGAGTTCACCCGCCACAACGGCCGCAGCGCCGTGATCCGCAGCACGCAGAATACGCATTCGCCGGAGCCGCTGCGGCTGCGGCCGTCGATCACCGCCACCAACAACTAGAGTTCCGCGCTCGCCACGGAACTTCGCGGCATTTCCCGTTTGTTAACGCGATTCACGTCCCCTCGCGGCTCCCTCAAAGGAGTGGAGCGGACTTTGGCATGCGACGACTGCAACGCCTGATAGCGTTTGCGTTTGTATGCGTTGTTTCTCTGACCGTTTCCGCCCAAGCATCCGATTTCGACATGCGCTGGCGCAATCCGTTGCAGCCGTGCAATGGCGACTGTGCGATCTATGCCTTTGCCGGTTCACCGGTCGCGACCAACGTGCAGGATATCTTTTTCAAGCCGATCGGACCGACGGCGTGGCAGTACAGCGGCGGCGGCATTGTCGGCGGCGCCGTGGAGCGCCGCATCGCCACCGTTTTCAACATCATCGACATCGAAGGTGAACTGGGAACGGCCAGGCGTTTCGGCGATGAGACTGAAGGCGAATTCTGGGGTGCGTTCTATGTGCGCTGGACCGCGTTCCCGTGGAATAATCTTATTTATACGACGCTCGGTCTATCGACCGGGCTGAATTACGCCACCGGCATATCGGATTTTGAAAAGGCGCGCTCGGAACTCAACCCGCCGGCCGGCACCCATATCCAACATTATTTCTCGCCAGAGCTGACCTTCGCCTTGCCGGACCACAGGGAACGGCAACTAGTCGTTCGTCTGCACCATCGCTCCGGCGCCTACGGCCTCGTCAGCGGCGCGATGAGCGGCTCGACTTACATCACGGTCGGCGTTCGCGCCTGGTTCTGATCGAAAAGCGATCACGCGCCTGCGGGAAAAATCATGCAGGTCGTGCTGGCGTGAGCATAGAGCTTGCCGGCGCGATCCTTCAAATCGCCTTCCGACGTCGCTACGGTGCGGCCGTGATGGATGACGCGGCCTTCGGCGCGCACCGGGCCGGTATTCTTGTCCATCGCGCGCACGTAATTGATCTTGAGTTCAAGCGTGGTCCAAGTGTCGCCCTTTTTCATGGTGGTGAAGATTGCGCAAGCCAGCGCGCTGTCGAGCATCGTCGCGGCGAAGCCGCCATGCACGGTGCCGATCGGATTGTAGTGCCGGAACTCCGGCAGGCCTTCGAACGCCGCCATGCCGTCCGCGGCCTCGGTCAGATGGAAGCCGACCAGTTCGGCAATCGGCGGCTGTGGCAGCGTGCCGTCGATGATGGCTTTGAGGAAGCCGAGGCCGTCATATGATTTCAGGATTTCAGGCGTCACCACGCCGTATGTCATGTCATTCACAACGCCACTCCGTTGATTGCGGCCAGTCTACCGTGGAATGCCCGGCCGAATATCGCTGACGTGGCTTAATTGGCACACCCGCGCACCGAAATGTTCCGTCTGTGGAAAAAGGGCCTCGTTGGAATAGCCGCGCGCCGACGCCCCGATATAGAAATTATCGTCGATCCCGTGTCCGTGGGATCGTGACGCATGAAGACTTGGAGTGGTTGTCAGCGTTTTTTTGGGGACAAATTGGGGGATCAATGAACGTTCGGAAATTCGTGATTGCTCTGTCGGCGGCGGCGTTTTTGGCAGGATCAGTCAGTCAATCGAAGGCATTGCCTGCAGACCCAGTGGTGGTTGGCGGCACGTCGGTCGGTGCGGGCGTCTGGGTCGCCGGCGGCATTATCGGTGTGGCGGCGGCGCTGTGCGCCTATGACCTCGTTCTCAAATTCCAGGGCGTGAAGAATTGGGACGGTACGGCGAAGACGTTGAAGGCTCGGCGTCACTAAGGCTAGCCGCAAGTGAGATTAACAGAGGTCGCCTCAATCAGGCGGCCTCTTTTCGTTTGGCGTTCGCACTCACGCGATATTGAGGCGGAACGGGATGCCTTCTTCGGCGAATTGCGCCGGGCCGATGGCCTCGACGGCGCGCACCATGCGGCCGTCGCGCTTGAGCAGTTTGTCGGCGATTGAAACAATGGCCGCATTCGGCTGCGCGGTGCGCGAGGCGTCGCGGATCGCCTGCGCGATCTCCAGTTCGGAACGGTCGGGGTTGAGCGCGCAGGCGGCGGTGAAAGCTGCGGCGGTAGAGCGGCTGATGCCGGCGAAACAATGCACCACCATCGGCGCCGTCCGATCCCACTGGCCGACAAATTCGATCAGTCGCTCGACGTGTCCCTGCGCCGGAACCGTACAGCCGTCGGCAGGCGCTGAGATGTCGTCGACCGCGAGAATGAGGTGGTTTTCGGCGGCGATATGGCTCGGCCGCGTCACCCGGTCGGTGAGCCGCAGCAGCGTGACGATATGGCGGGCCTTGGTCTCATCGACCGTGGCGTAAAGGCGTGCGAGCGAGCAAACGTGAATCATGAAGGCTTTCTAAGACGGCTTCAAGGCGATTGAAAGTCAGCTTCGTAGCAATTTCTCAAACCGCTCGCGGTATTTCTGCTCGGCGGTGCCGGCCGGCCAGGGCGTCAGGTAATCGCGCTCGATAGCGGCGGAGAATTTCGGCGGCGGGCCGAAGAATTTGCGCGCCTCGTCGTCGGCGAAACCGGCCAGCCGCGTCGCCTCCAGATAGGCCGCGGCGCGGTCGGCCGCCTTGATCATGGCGTGCATCGTCTCGGGTATTTTCGCCGGCAGGCCGAAGCGCAGATGGATGGCGGCGAGCAGCCGGTTTTCCACCGCCTTGTAGCTGTCGCCGATCACCGCCTTGAAGGGCGAGATCATGTCGCCAATGACGTATTCCGGCGCGTCGTGCAGCAGCAGCGCCAAGCGGGCGTTGCGGTCGAGCCGCGGGGTCTTGGCGCGCGCCACCGCCTCGACCAGCAGCGAATGCTGTGCCACTGAAAAAATATGCGCGCCCTTGGTCTGCCCATTCCAGCGCGCGACGCGCGCCAGGCCATGCGCGATGTCTTCCAATTCGACATCGAGCGGCGAGGGGTCGAGCAGATCGAGCCTGCGGCCCGACAGCATGCGCTGCCAGGCGCGCTTTGCTTTGCTCGCGGCGGGCGCTTTGCTCATGTGCGTTTGGCGGGCTTTTTGCCGGCGAGCTTTGTGCCGGCAAGCTTTTTCCCCGCAAGCTTGGCGCAAGCATCATGCCGATGGCACGTCACCAGATGATCGTTGACCATGCCGACCGCCTGCATGAAGGCATAGACAATGGTCGGGCCGACGAATTTGAAGCCGTGGCCGAGCAGTTCCTTGGACATCGCGCGCGAAATCCCGGAGTCGGTCGGAATCTGTTTGCTGCTGCGGAATTTGTGATCGTGCGGCTTGCCGTCGAGATGCGTCCACAACATCGCCGAAAATCCCGGGCCGTTGTCCATGATCTTGAGGAAAGCGCGCGCCGAATTGACCGCACCTTCGATCTTGGCGCGGTTGCGCACGATGCCAGCGTCCTGCATCAGGCGCTCGACCTTCTTCGGCGTGTAACGCGCGATCTTTTCCGGGTCGAAATCGTCGAAGGCGGCGCGGAAATTGTCGCGCTTGCGCAGGATCGTAATCCACGACAGCCCGGCCTGAAAACCATCGAGCATCAGCTTCTCATAGAGCGCGCGGTCGTCCCATTCGGGCACGCCCCATTCCGCGTCGTGATAGGCGACGTAGAGCGGATCCGTCGTCGCCCAGGTGCAACGCTTGATGCCGTCGGCGTGCAGCAGCGGACCGCTCATGATGCGGCCTTGGTGTCGCCGGGCCACGGGAATGTCGCCCAATCCGGTTTGACCGGACGGATGACGACATTGCCGGCCATGAGTGGGGTGGCGTTCGCAAGCGCATCGGCGACGCGGTCGAGCCGCAGCAGCGCCAGGCCGCGGCCGTCATGCGCCGAGCCCATCGTGCCGACCGGCTTGTCGCCCGCCGTCACCGGCAAGCCGGCCAGCGGCGCGACATCGAATTCGATCGGCACCACGCGGTTGCGCGCGCCGTTGCGATGCTCGACCCGCGACACGACCTCCTGGCCGATGTAGCAGCCCTTGTCGAAATCGACGCCAGCGAGCTGATCCATGTCGGCTTCGTGCGGGAAGGTGTCGCCATAGCTGAAATCGTTGCCGCCGCGCGGCACGCCGAGCGCGATGCGGTGCGCGTCGTAGGCTTCCGCCGCGACGAGAGCAGCGCCGAGATCGGCGGCAGCTTCACCAGCCTGTTGCGGCGGCAGGATGATGCGCTGGCCGAGCGCCGCCAGCCGCGGATCGATGAAACCCAGGCCGTAATCGCTGTTCGCCGGGGCATCGCTCGTGCCGCCCCAGACCGCCATCACGCCGAGCACGTCCGACAGGTCCTCGATCGTCACCTTGGCGCGCAATTTGTAGAACTTGAGCTTTTCCACCAGCGCGGCGGCCAGCGCGCGCGGGCAGTCGAGGAAGAAGCCGCCGCCGTCCTCGGCCGGGGCTTCGGTGGCGATGAAATCCACAATGATCTTGCCCTGCGGCGTCAGCAGCGCGGCAAAGCGCGGCGCGCTTGGGCCGACCTTGCCGATATCGTTGGTCGCCAGCCCGTTGAGAAAGTGGCGGGAGTCGTCGCCCGCGACCTTGACCACACCTCGTTCGGGAAGCAGCGCTGCCTGCATGTGAATTCTCTGCATCCTAGGGTCTAGTCTCTTGCCAGAAGTCGCGGCGAAACGTAAGCGCTGTCGGGATAGCCTCAAGGCCCATTTTAGAGCCGGTTTAACATGGCCGAGACCTACGACCTGATCCTCAAGGGCGGCACCGTGGTCAACCACGATGGCGAGGGCCTGCGCGATATCGGCATCCGCGACGGCCGCTTTGCCGCCATCGGCGACCTGTCGCGCGCTTCGGCGGGCGAAGTGGTCGACTGCAAGGGCCTGCATCTGCTGCCCGGCGTGATCGACAGCCATACGCATATGCGCGAGCCGGGCCTCACCCACAAGGAAGACCTGGAAAGCGGTTCGCGCGGGGCGGTGCTCGGCGGCGTCACCGCGGTGTTCGAGATGCCGAACACCGATCCCCCGACTATCGATGCTGCTGCCGTCGCTGACAAGGTCAAGCGCGGCCATCGCCGCATGCATTGCGACTTCGCGTTCTATGTCGGCGCCACGCGCGAGAACACCAAGGACCTCGGCGAGTTGGAAATGCTGCCGGGTGTCGCCGGCGTCAAAGTGTTCATGGGCTCATCGACCGGCTCGCTGCTGATCGAGGACGACGACGGCGTGCGCGCCGTGCTCAAGGCGATCCGCCGCCGCGCCGCGTTCCATTCCGAGGACGAATACCGGCTGCGCGAACGCATGGCCGAGCGCATCGATGGCGATCCGCGCTCGCATCCGATCTGGCGCGACGCGACCGCCGCCCTGATGTGCACGCAGCGGCTGATCGCGCTGGCGCACGAGACGGGCAAACGCGTCCACGTGCTCCACGTCACCAGCCGCGACGAGATGGAGTTCCTCGCCGGCCACAAGGACGTCGCCTCGGCCGAATGCACGCCGCATCATCTGACCATGGCGGCGCCCGACTGCTACGACAAACACGGCGTCTACGCCCAGATCAATCCGCCGATCCGCGACGCCGCGCATCGCGAGGGCCTGTGGCGCGGCATCGCCCAGGGCGTGGTCGATACGCTGGGTTCCGATCACTCGCCGCACACCGTCGCGGAGAAATCGCAGCCTTATCCAAAGAGCCACTCCGGCATCACCGGGGTGCAGACTTATGTTCCGATCATGCTCGATCACGTCAACGCCGGCCGTCTGACCTTGCAACGCTTTGTCGATCTCTCCAGCGCCGGCCCGGCGCGCGTGTTCGGCATCGCCGCCAAGGGACGTATCGCCGTGGGCTACGACGCCGACCTCACCGTGGTCGACCTCAAGCGGCGCGAGACGATTACCAATGGCTGGATCGCCTCCCGCGCCGGCTGGACGACCTATGACGGTCTCAGCGTTACCGGCTGGCCGGTCGGCACGGTGGTGCGGGGCCACAAGGCGATGTGGGACGGCAACCTGGTTGCGGCGGGGCAGGGCGAGCCCGTGCGCTTCCTCGAAAGCCTGGCGGGCCGGTGACCCGCAGTTCCATTCGCAAGTTGTCCCCAAGCTTTTCATGCAACTCAGCTCTGTGGAATTGCAAAGCTGCCACGACCCGCTATCAACGGTACCCGAACACCCCTGTTTCGGCCGGGCTTTGCCGGGCTCAGGGGTCGAGTAACGCGCATGGCCGGCGACTCCGCTTCGCTTCGCATATTGGTGATCGCGGCCGTCTTGCCGGATCATATTCTGTGGCATCAGGCCGTGGCAAAAGCGTCGATCCAGATCGAACTGGAAATTCTTGAAGTTGCGCCGGCCGCCACGCTGCTCGCCAGGGCGCGCGTGGATATCTGCCTGCTGGACGCGGACCTATCCGATGCGCAGAAGACAATTCTGATCAAAGCCGCGCGCGCGGCCGCATCGGCGCCGTTGATCTTCATCATCGGTCCAAAACACTCGATGCGGCCGGAGGGTGTCGACGGCATTTTGGCGAAACCGGCCAGCCAGGATGAAGCGCACAAACAGGTTCAACTCTGCATCCGCGCCAAGATCCCGACCCGCGTTCTGATCGTCGACGATTCCGGCACCATGCGCAGCATTGTGCGCAAAATTTTGCAGGCCAGTCATTTCGCCTTTGACATCCACGAAGCCGCCGAAGGCAATGCCGCGCTCGAACTGCTGCGCGTCCGCAAATTCGGTATTGTTTTTCTCGACTACAACATGCCCGGCCTCGACGGCTTCGAGACCTTGTCGGAAATCAAGCGTTTCAATCCGGCGGTAGCGGTGGTGATGATGACGTCGACGCTCGACGGCGCCATTGCCGGTCGTGCGCATGCCGCGGGCGCGCTGGCATTTCTCAAGAAGCCGTTTTTTCCGGCCGATGTCGATGCAACGCTTGAGCGTTATTACGGATTGAACGCGGCGCAGGTCTACTTATAGACGGCGCGCTTATTGGCGCTGCTGCTCGATGGAAAATTCGCCGTTGCGGATACGCGGCGCCAGGCCTTCGGTGAAAGTGGCGGCGGCTTCTTCGCCATAGGTGGTGACGAATTCGGCCAGCGCAGCGAACAGGCAGGCCTGCGCCAGGCAGTCGCCGTCGATGCCGTCGAGGCGGGCTTCGGCCCATGCTTCGTGCAGGTAGCCTAGGGCCACGCGCTTCTGCTCGTGATCCGGTACCGGCTCGCGCACTTCTGTGGATCGCCCCGCTGTCGTCATTGTCACCTTCGTCCCCGGGCGCCCGCTTAATGGACACCAGTCCTTAAGTCCCGAAACGGACGTTAGCATGCGGGGCGGGCGCACCAAGCCGGCACGTAAAGGAAAGGTTAATAACGGGGATACTAGTTGGCGTAACGCGCCGTTATTTCACGGGCTATTTTGGCGCCTTCATCAAGATAACGCCGGATCGCGATATTGGCCGCCGGGGTGCAGGTGCGATAAGTCTGTTGAAAACCCCGGTAACCACGATTGAAGCTGGCCACGATGGCCTTGCGGCGTTCGCCATTGGGGGCCTCGGCGTCGATCAGGCTCTGCATCTCATTGCGCCATTTCTGGCCTTCATTGGCGCCGCAGACCCCTCGCAAATATTGCAACGAGCCGAGGATTTCGGCGAGCCGTTGCAGATCGGTATCGAACGGCGCCGCGTCGCCTTCCGCTGCGCGCACGGGCAGCGTCAGGCACAGCAGGATCGCGCCGATGGTGAGAAGGTGTTTCACGGTCAAGTCCGGTTTTCGCCGCGGATCATATGCGCCGGCTCGGCGGCATCCGCAAGGCAACCTGAGAGAAGCTTCGCCGGTCAGGCTTTGACCAACAGCGCGGCGGCGGCGACGATCTCGGCCAGCCCGTCGGTAGTGCGTAGAGTTGCGATCTCCGGCGGGTCGAGCCAGCGCGCGTCGTCGAGCTCCTCGTTGAGCACCGGCTCGCCCGAAATCCAGCGCGCGGCAAAACACATGATGACGAAGTGCCGCTCGACGCGGCCTTGCGCGTCGCGCATCACCGCCTCGCGATGGCCGGCCAGCGCCAGCACCTCGATCCGCAAAGAAGTCTCTTCCCGCACTTCGCGCGCGACGGCCTCAGTCAGCGTCTCGCCAGCTTCAACGACGCCGCCGGGCATAGTGTAGAGATTGAGCGCCGGCTTTCTGGCGCGGCGCACCACCAGCACCTTGCCGTCGCGAAAAATCGCGGCGCTGACGGCGAGGAACGGGCGGGTTGGATATGTGCGGACGTCGTTCAAAGTTTTGTTTTCATCAATCCGTCGACCAGGGTCTGTCGCGTTTCGGCGTCATGCATCATGCCCTCGTCGTTTTCGCCGTTGATCAGCGCGCCGGCGCGCGCAACCAGCGGTCTGAGCCAGGCGGCGGCATGTCGGTCTTCATCGCCGCACCGGTCGCCTGTAACACGGCGATCATCGTGTCGGCCAGCGTGTTAAGGCAATCGCGCAACGCCGGATTGGCGGCGTCATAGGCGGCGATCGCCATGTCGCGGCCCTTGAAGCGCGAGGCCATGAAATGTTCGCGATAGTTCATCGGCCGCCAGGCCAGAAATTCGTCACGGCACTCGGGGCAATCCGACAGCATTTCAAGCAGCATGATGGCTTCGTTGAAATGGTTGAGGTAGTCGGTGGCGAGGCCGGTCACCGGATTGATATTGGCGCCGGCAAGCCGCGGCGCGGCTTGCGCCGCTTGCACTATTTCGGCGCGCTGCTGATATCTCATGGGCCTCTGGCCGAATTCCACCGGGCGGCAGTGTGAATATATCGGGTTAAGGCGTACTTAAGCGCCGACGAAATGGATGCTCGAATTATGTGCGGCCGCTACGCTGTCACCGCCACGCCGGAAGTGCTCCGGGCTCTGTTCGGCTATGCCGAGCAGCCGAATTTTCCGCCGCGCTACAACGTGGCGCCAACCCAGCCAATCGCCATTGTCAGGCTGGTGAACGGCAAGCGGCAGTTCGCGCTGGTGCGCTGGGGCCTGCTGCCGTCCTGGGTGAAAGACCCGAAGGCGTTCTCGCTCTTGATCAATGCGCGCGGCGAAACCCTGGCCGAGAAACCGGCCTTCCGGGCGGCGATGAAACGAAGGCGCTGCCTGATCCCCGCCGACGGCTTTTACGAGTGGAAGGCGGGCGGCGTCCGCAAGCAGCCCTATTATATCCACGCGAAATCCGGCGCGCCGCTGGCTTTCGCCGGCCTGTGGGAGACCTGGACCGGGCCGAACGGCGAGGAGTTGGAAACCGCCGCCATCGTCACCACGGCGGCGAACCGGACGCTGGCCGCGATCCATGACCGCATGCCGGTGATCGTTGCGCCGGAGCAGTTCGACCTCTGGCTCGACAACGCCACCGAAGACACCACGGCTGCAGCGGCCCTGATCCGCCCTGCGTCCGACGATCTGCTGGAGGCTTATCCGGTTACGACCGACGTCAACCGCGTCGCCAACGACAACGCCAAACTCGTGGAGCCATTCGTTGCGGCTGCTGAGCCCGAGCCGGCGGCGACCGAGCCCGCGCGGGGCATCAAGCGCGAGAAAGTGAAGAAAGACAGCGGGCAGGGCGCGTTGTTTTGACAAGCGCAGCCGCTAAGTACCCGGAGTCATCTTGCAACTTCGACCTTGATGTCCGGACTTTTCACGGCGGTATCCCTGCCACCAGTTACCTTGTCCCAGAACGAAGACTCTTTAACTGAGAAGGTCACCGGAGCGCTCTTATCGATAACGGATTTTACTTTGTATTGGCCAGCCGGAAGATTGTAGACGGACCAAGTTCCATTTTTGTCAGTGATTGCAGTAGTTTGCCCTGGAGGGCCTTCGATCGTAACCGGCACGCCCGCCTGAGGCTGGTCGGACGGCCCAATCACCTTGCCCTTTGCCGATGCTGCGCCGTCGGTCGTTTGCGCCGTGCCGACCTTCACCTGCGCCACGATGGCAAGTGCCATCAACAGAACCAACTTGGTAAGAAATCGTGCGATCCTTGCCATGGCTTGATGCTCAGTTTGAATGTTGGATTATCAAGGCTCGCTCCAATGATCGCCGGGCGTGTTTTTGCGCTGCCAATGGCGAAGGCGAAGGCGGTGTAGGACGGCCAAGAGTTTGGCACCGAAATCTTGACTGGCACACTTGCCGTCGCGCCATTGGTCGTCGTCGGCTGGATCCAGGAGCCAGATGTGATTCCAACCATCACCACGTCAACACCGGTATTGCTGGTCTGATCAACGCTGATCTCGCCGTCAAAATGCGCGAGCTGCGCACTACGGCCCCGCATGAGATCGTAGGCAAAGTAACCGAAGATCGCACCAACGAAGCAAAGCGCAATTGCCGGCGTGTTGGTTTTGAGCTTGCCAAAAATAGGCACTTCGATTTCGGTCACGGCTCCTGTGCTGCGGTCGATATAAGCTTTTTGTCCAAAGGCGAAGATTGCCGCGACGCCGATCGCGCACAGTCCCAAGACGCATAAGATGCCAGCAATAATGGCGTCCTGCATACGAGTACCCTCAACTCTAACTTTCAGCCGAGGATATGCTAGCGCTGCTTCGGCTGCAACCAGGGCGCGAAAAGCAATACTTTACAGCACCTTGCCCGGATTGAGAATGCCGTTCGGATCGAGCATCCGCTTGATGCCGTGCATCAGGTCGATTGCCACCGGATCTTTATAATCCGCCAGAATGTCGCGCTTCATGACGCCGACGCCGTGCTCGGCCGAGATCGAGCCGCCATATTTCTTCACCACGCCGAACACCACGGCGTTGACCTCGTCCCAGCGGTTGAGGAAATCCTGCTTGGCCATGCCCTCGGGCTGCATCACGTTGTAGTGGATGTTGCCGTCGCCGACATGACCGAAGGGCAGGGTGCGGCTGCCCGGAATAAATTTCATGACGGCGGCATCCGCCTCTTCAATGAACTCCGGAATGCGTGCGATCGGCACGGAGATATCGTGCTTGATCGACGCGCCGATGTAGCGCTGCACTTCGCCGAACAGTTCGCGAATGCGCCAGAACGCCTTGGCCTGTTCCAGGCTTTCGGCAAAGGTAGCGTCGAGCACCAGGCCTTTCTCGTGGCCTTCCGCGAGGATTTCCTCGAGCGCCTCGCGCAGACCGCTGCGTTGCTGCGACGACACTTCGATCAGCACGTACCAGGGATAGGGCTTGGCCAGCGGATCGCGGCTCACCGAGTCGTGCGTGATCACCGCCTCGATGCCGGCGCGCACCATCATCTCGAACGAGGTGACGCCGCCGGATAGCCGGTTGGTGGCGATGCCGAGCAGATCGACCGCGGCCTGCGGCGACGGCACGCCGGCATAGGCCGTCTCAATCGAGCGCGGCCGTGGCACCAGCTTCAGCACCGCTGCGGTGATAATGCCGAGCGTGCCTTCGGCGCCGATGAACAGGTTCTTGAGGTCGTAGCCGGTATTGTCCTTCTTGAGCTTGTTGAGATTGTTCAAGATGCGGCCGTCGGCCAGCACCACTTCGAGCCCCATCGCGTGCTGGCGCGAGATGCCGTGCACCAGCGCGGCGATGCCGCCGGCATTGGTCGAGAGATTGCCGCCGATGGTGCAGGTGCCTTCCGACGGCAGCAGTTGCGGATAGAGCCGGTCGGCATCGGCCGCGGCCTCGCGGGCGCGCTGCAGCGTGACGCCGGCCTCGACGGTCATGGTGTTCGACACCGGATCGATCTCGCGGATCTTGTCGAGCCGCGTCAGCGACAGAATGATTTCGCCACAGTGCGGAATCTGACCGCCGACCAGACCGGTATTGCCGCCCTGCGGCACGATCGCGGTCTTGGTTTCGTTGGCGAGCTTGAGAATGGCCGCGACTTCCGCGACCGAGCCCGGCCGCAGCACCACCGGCGTGATGCCGTGGAACAGATCGCGCATCTCGATTAGATAGGGCTCCTGCGCGACGGGGTCGATCACCGCATATTTCTGGCCGACGATGTCGATGAAGCGCGCCAGCAGTTCGGGCGCCGGCGGCGGGATCAACACGGGCTTGGACATAAGATTCATGGCGTTTCCTTTTCTTATCTTTGCCGCGGCGCGGCGGCGCGCGCCAGCCGGTCGTTGATCGCTTCGCCTAAGCCCTCATGCGGCACGCTCATGACGGCGATGGTCTTGGCACCCGAGGTATCGAGTGCACGCAAATGCGAAAAAAGATTGGCGGCGGCTTCGATCAGATCGCCGCGCGGCGACAGATTGAAGGTGGTGCCGGCAAACTCCGGCGCTGGTCCGAAGGCCAACAGCGCTTCGCCGTCGCGCGGCGCGTCAGCGTCCAGTCGTAGTTGCGCCTTCGGCGCGTAATGCGACGCCAGCATGCCGGGTGCAAGTGGGGTTTCCTCGGCAGCAACGACAGCGGCGAGCGGATGGCCGAGCACGCGCTCGATCGCCTCGCGCGCCAGACCGCCGGGGCGCAGCAAAGTCGGCTCCCCAAGACAGGACACGATGGTGGATTCGACGCCGACCTCGCAGAGGCCGCCGTCGATCACCAGATCGATGAGACCGCGCAGGTCGGCCAGCACGTGCGCGGCGCTGGTCGGCGACACGTGGCCGGAGCGGTTGGCCGACGGCGCGACCACCGGGCCGCCGAAGGCCTTGAGCAGCGTCAATGCCACCGGATGGTCGGGAACCCGTACCGCGACCGTATCGAGCCCCGCCAGCGCCAGATCGGCGACACCACAGTCCGGCCGTTTCGGCAGCACCAGCGTCAGCGGCCCGGGCCAGAACGCCGCGGCCAGCCTTTCGGCATCATGGTCGAAAATTGCGATGCGCCTTGCCGCTACGACGTCGGAAACGTGTGCGATCAGCGGATTGAAGGCCGGGCGGCCCTTGGCGGCGTAGAGCCTCGCAATCGCCTCGCCATTGCCGGCGTCGGCGCCGAGCCCATAGACGGTCTCGGTCGGGAAGGCGACCAGCCCACCCTGGCGCAAGGCCACGGCGGCAGCCTCGATCGACTGCTTTTCGGCCCTTTGGACCCGCGTTCCCGGTTCGGCGTTCATTTTGTCTCACTTATTGAGCATGATCCTACCCGAAAACCGGTTCCCACTTTTCGGGATCATGCTCGCTTGCGGTTTTACGGATGCGGGGGTTATAAGTCCGCCGACAGTCGGAGTGTAGCGCAGTCTGGTAGCGCACCTCGTTCGGGACGAGGGGGTCGCAGGTTCAAATCCTGCCACTCCGACCAATTTTCCCGACAATTTGCCCCGTTTTCCTGCAAAAGTGGGCCAGTTGGGCGCGATTTCCGATTGCCTCCGCGCTGCCGCCACCTCCATGATCGTTTGACCCAAAAGAGCAGCCGCTCGTCCCAGCGGCATGCCGGGAACGTCAGGGAGGACGTCTCTTGTCCCTATTCTTGCGCCTGGACTTGCACCCGATTTCGAAGCTGTTCGCAGCGATGCTCTTGGGCCTTGCCGCGATAGGGCCGGCATCCGCGCAAACGCCTTACCCCTCCAAGCCCGTCCGGGTGGTCATTCCCTTCGGCCCTGGCGGCTTTGCCGACATCACCATGCGGCTCGTCGGCCAGAAGCTATCCGAGCGACTGGGCCAGCAGGTGGTGATCGAGAACCGGCCGAGCGCCGGCGGCATCATCGCGGGCAACGTCGTGACCTCCGCGCAGCCGGACGGCTACACTTTGTTTGTGATGTCGAGCGGCATCGCGCTCAGCAAGGCGCTGCTCAAGAGCATGCCGTTCGATCCGGGCACGGCCTTCGCGCCGGTGTCGACGCTGGCGCTGTTCGATCTGCTCCTGCTGGTGCGGGCCGATTCCCCGATGCATACGGTCAAGGATGCGCTCGCCTTGGCGCGCACCGATCCGGCCAAATTCAATATCGCCACGATCAGTCCGGGCAGCACGCAGAACGTCACCGCCGAACTGTTCCGGGCCACGACCGGCGTTGCGATGACGATTGTGCCCCATCGCACCACGCCCGAAGTCTTGACGTCGCTGCTGCGCGGCGACACGCAGCTCGCGATCGATTCCTACGCCGCGCTGAAATCGCCGATCGACCTCGGTACGATCCGGGCGATCGCGGCGAGCGGCGACAAGCGCTCGCCGATGCAGCCGAAGGTGCCGACGCTCAAGGAGGGCGGCATCGATGCCGTCGTCGTCGGCTGGAATGCGCTGGTCGCGCCGGCCGGTACGCCGAAAGAGGTGATCGCGCTCCTCAACGGTCACGTCCGCGCCGTCATCGAAAGCCCGGATTTCAAGCAGCGCATGTTCGATCTCGGCGGCGAGCCTGTGGCGAGCACGCCTGAAGAACTCGACACGCGGCTCAAGGCCGACATCGACATGTGGGCCGCCGTGGTCAAAAAAGCCGGCCTGGAGGCGCACTGACCGTCATGCCGGACAATCTCAAGATCGACGCGCACGTGCATGTCTTCACCACCGACATGCCGCTGATCGACAACCCGCGCCACGCCCCGACATACAGCTTCACCCACGAACAGCTGATCGCGACCCTCGATGCGAACGGCGTCGCGCGCGCGGTCATCGCGGCGGCAAGCCCGTGGGGCGACTACAACGACTACATGCTTGCGGCGTTGCGCGCCCATCCGAAACGGCTGCGTGCCACGGCCATCGTCAAGCCGACCGTCGATCGCTTTGCGCTTGAGGCCATGAGCCGCGAAGGCTTCATCGGCATCCGGCTGCCGTTCATCGGGCTGCCACAGCTGCCCGACATCACGACCTTCGACTATCGCGCGCTGTTCCGCCGGCTGGCCGACCTCGACTGGCACGTCCACCCCCATGTGAATGGCGACGACCTGCCCAAAATCCTGCCGACGCTGGAAGCCGCGGGCGTCAAGATCGTGGTCGATCACCTCGGCCGGCCCAATCCGCAGACCGGCATCAACAGCGACGGCTTCAAGGCGCTGCTGCGTTCGATCGACAAGGGCCGCACCTGGGTGAAGGTGTCCGGCGGCTACCGGCTCGGCCCCGCATCGATGGACACTGCGCGCGAACTGTTGCGCGTCGCCGGACCCGATCGCCTGGTGTGGGCCAGCGATTGTCCCTTCGTCGGTCACGAGAACCAGTTCCCGTATCAAGCCACCATCGATTGGCTCAATGAATGCGTGCCGGATGCGTCGGCGCGCGCCAAGATTTTCGGCGAAACGGCGCTGAAGCTTTATTTCGGTGGCGCTTGAGCACGGCTGCCAACCGCGATGGCGAGCGCGACGACGATCAGAACGCCTGCGACCGTGAACGTGACCCGCATGCCGGTGACAACGGCGTTAGGGTCCGCCGTTGTGATGTCGGTCGCAGCCGTTGCGAGCGCGAACACGGCGCCCATGACCGACGCACCGGTGATGAGCCCGAGATTGCGCGATAGGTTGAGCATGCCGGAAATGACGCCGCGCTGGTCCGGGCGGATATCCGTCATGACGGCGGTGTTGTTGGCCGTCTGGAACAGCGCATAGCCGACGGTGATGACGACGATGGGGGCGATGTAGCCGGGGACGCCGAGTGTCGCCGGCAGCATGGCTAGCATGAAGGAACCGGCCGCTATGCCGATGAGCCCGACGACGGTCATGCGCTGCGCGCCAAAACGGTCGGCGATGCGGCCGGCGGGCACGCCGGTCAGCGCGACGACAATCGGACCGACCGACAAGACTATCCCGACCAAAGCCGTGTCGAGCCCGAGCGCACGCGAGAGATAGAACGGCCCGACCACCAGCGTCGCCATCATCACCGTCGAGACGAGCGCACTCGTGGCGAGACTCGCACTTAAGCTTGGGTCGCGGAACATCGCCAATCGGATCAAAGGCGATGCCACTCTCGCCTCGGTGCGCACGAAGAGGCCTGCGCCGAAGACAGCAGCCAACAGCAGCGCCATGTTGAGCGGACCGAAACTGCCGCGCCCCATCGTCATGGCAAGGGCATAAGCCGCGAGCGTCAGCGCCAGCAGCAGCGTGCCCATGGTGTCGAAGCCGGCCCGCTCCGTTTTCGGTTCAGTCTTGGGTCCAGTCTTCGCCTTTTGGCAATCGACGGGCAGGGCGCGATACGCGAGAACAAACGTCAGGACACCCAGCGGCACGTTGACGAGGAAGATGGCCCGCCAACCGGGTCCGGCGATCAGAACGCCGCCGAGCGATGGACCGAGAGCGGTGCCAATCGCGGACATCGCCCCTAACAGCCCCATGGCGCTGCCGGTCTTTGCCTTCGGCACCGTCTCACCGACAAAGGCCATAGCGAGACTCATCATGATGGCCGCGCCGAGGCCCTGCGCCGCGCGGGCGGCAATCAGCAGCCAGAGCGTGGGCGCGACGCCGCACAAGACTGAAGCCACCGTGAACAGGAAGATTCCGGCGAGTAACAGCCGCCGGCGGTCGGTGATGTCGCCGAGCCGTCCGACGCTGACGATCAAAGTGGTGATGGCGAGGAGATAAGCCAGCACGATCCACTGCACTTCCTGGAACGAGGCGTTGAACGCCTGGGCAAACGTCGGCAAGCCGACATTGGCGATGCTGGTGCCGAGCGAGGACAGCAACATGGAGAGCGAAAGACTGGCGAGCGCACAGCGAACCGAAGGTTCCGCACTTCCAGTGACTGCCTCGTCTCGTCCTACAATGATTGGCTTCAACATGAACTGCGCCTTCTAACCACCCCTGAAGCGGGGCTGTCAGAAACGTAGCCCTTCGCCTGACATGGCGGAATGCGCATCATTTGCACTGTATTAGTGCGTTTAACGCCACATCACGATTAAGCCGTGCTACGGTCGACGCATGTCGACACCCGATCTCAACCTGCTTGTCACCCTCGATGTCCTGCTCGCGGAAGGCAGCGTGGTCCGCGCCGCGAAGCGGTTGCGGCTGAGCCCGTCGGCAATGAGCCGGGCGCTGGCGCGATTGCGTGCGACGACGGGCGATCCGCTGCTGGTCAGGGCCGGACGCGGTCTTGTTCCCACACCCCGTGCGCTCGAACTCCGTGAGCGGGTCGGTCAGCTCGTGCAGGACGGAAAAACGGTGCTGCGCCCCGCCGAGACGCTCGACCTCAAACATCTGGTCCGAACATTCACGCTGCGGACCGGCGATGGTTTCGTGGAGAACTTTGGACCGGACCTCATGGTTCGCGTGGCTAAGGAAGCTCCCGGCGTGCGGCTGCGCTTCGTGCAGAAGCCAGACAAAGACAGCGCGCCGCTTCGCGACGGAACCGTCGATCTGGAAACCGGCGTTGTGGTGAAGACGACGGGTCCGGAGGTGCGGGCGCAGGCTTTGTTCCGCGACCGTTTCATTGGCGTCGTGCGAAAGGGACACCCGCTCAGCCGGGGCAAGATCACGCCCTCCCGCTATGCGGGCGGCAGGCACGTCTACGTCTCGCGGCACGGTCTCGACAAGGGACCAATCGATGAAGCCTTGGAGCCGTTCGGGCTGCAACGGGAAATCGTCACGATCGTCGATGGTTTTTCGACCGCGCTGGCTCTCGCGCGCGCCTCCGACCTGATCGCCAGCGTTCCCGAACGGCACACCGGAAACCTGCGCGCCGGAATGCATAGTTTTCCGCTTCCGGTCGCCATGCCGGAGGTCACGGTTTCATTGCTCTGGCACCCGCGGCTGGATGCCGACCCGGCACATCGCTGGCTGCGCAGCTGCGTCCGGGACGTTTGTGGGAAGTAACAGCCCGGCCAGCGGGGCGACGGTCCCCTAGAACCCTCCCAAAGGCCCCTTGTGCGAGGGCGGTTGCGCCGCGTAGCTTTGCCGCTGGAAAACAAAGCCGGCGGCTAACGACCGGCAACTGGGGAGGATTGTCATGCGACGGCTTAGGCACCGGATTTCCGTTTTGGCATCGCGCGCGGCTGTCGCGCTCGTCGGCGGCATGCTTTTCATGGCGTCGGCCGCCACGAACGGCGCGCTGGCGCTCGATTATCCGAACAGGCCGGTGCACATCATCGTCGGCTATCCGGCGGGCGGTTCGACCGACATCGTCGCGCGGCTGATCGGCAACTGGCTGAGCGAACGGCTGAAGCAGACCTTCATCGTCGAGAACCGGCCCGGCGCCGGCAACAACATTGGCACCGAAGCGGTCGTCAAGGCTGCGCCCGACGGCTACACGATGCTGCTCATCAATCCGGCCAACACCGTCAACGCTTCGCTCTACAAGAAGCTCAATTTCGTGTTCCTGCGCGACATCGATCCGGTGGCCAATGTCATTCAGGTGCCGAACGTGATGGAGGTCAGTCCATCGGTTCCGGTCCACACCGTCGCCGAATTCATCGCTTATGTGAAAGCCAATCCCGACAAGATCAACATTGCGTCCTCCGGCAACGGCACCTCGATTCATCTGACCGGCGAATTGTTCAAGATGATGACCGGCCTGAAGATCACGCATATCCCTTACAAAGGCTCGGCGCCGATG
Source organism: uncultured Hyphomicrobiales bacterium (assembly GCA_903878085.1). Classification (GTDB taxonomy): domain Bacteria; phylum Pseudomonadota; class Alphaproteobacteria; order Rhizobiales; family Xanthobacteraceae; genus Pseudolabrys. The sequence continues at coordinate 31,137 of CAIRGJ010000021.1, forward strand.
CTGACCGATCTGCTCGGCGGCCAGGTGCAGGTCACCTTCGACAACTTGCCGTCGTCCATCGCCCATATCCGCGCCGGTAAATTGCGGGCGCTGGCGGTGTCCACCACGAAACGCTCGCCCGAACTGCCGGACGTGCCGACCGTCGCCGAGACCATTCCGGGCTTTGAAGCGGTCGCGTTCTTCGGCTTCGGCGTGCCGCATGGCACACCGAAAGAGATCGTCGATCTCTTGAACAAGGAGATCAATCTGGCGCTCAAGGATGCCAGTCTGCTGGCCAAGCTCAAGGATCTCGGCGGCGTTGCGGACCCGGGCACACCGGCCGATTACGCCAAGTTCCTCGCCGCAGAAACCGCCAAATGGGAAAAGGTGGTGCACGCCGCCAACCTTTCGGTCGAGTAGACGCGCGGCCCGCGCTGACACGATCCCAATTAAAGACAGCGTGAGGCTTTGCAATGCCGGTGAAGAAACGTCCCGAAGATCTGCGCAGCCATCGCTGGCTCGGCGTCAACGACATGCGCTCGTTCGGCCATCGCTCGCGGCTGCGCCAGATCGGCTATGACGGCGAAGACTGGGACGGCAAACCCGTCATCGGCATCATCAATACCTGGAGCGAGATCAATCCGTGCCACGTGCATCTGCGGGCACGCGCGGAGAACGTCAAACGCGGCGTGCTGCAGGCCGGTGGCTTCCCGATCGAACTGCCGGCGATGTCGTTGTCGGAAACCTTCGTCAAGCCGACCACCATGCTCTACCGCAACATGCTGGCGATGGAGACCGAGGAACTGCTGCGCAGCCATCCGCTCGACGGCGCCGTGCTGATGGGCGGCTGCGACAAGACCACGCCCGGCCTGATCATGGGCGCGATCAGCATGGGCATTCCGGCGATCTATATTCCGGCGGGCCCGATGCTGCGCGGCAATTGGAACGGGCAGCAGCTCGGCTCCGGCTCCGACGTGTGGAAATACTGGACCGAGAAGCGCGCCGGCAACATCACCGAGCAGGAATGGAACGAGATCGAAGGCGGCATCGCCCGCTCGTTTGGCACCTGCATGGTGATGGGCACCGCGGCCACCATGATGGCGATCGCCGAGGCGCTCGGCCTGTCGCTGCCCGGCGCGTCGTCGATCCCGGCAGCGGATTCCAATCACCCGCGCATGTGCGGCCAGGCCGGCCGCCGCATCGTCGACATGGTGTGGGAGGATTTGACGCCGAAGAAGATTCTCACCGCCGCCGCCTTCGACAACGCTATCAAGGTGCACATGGCGATGGGCGGTTCGACCAACGCCATCATCCACGTGGTGGCCATGGCGCGGCGCGCCGGCATCCCGATGGACATGGAGCGCTTCGACCAGTTGTCGCGCGAAGTTCCGGTGCTCGCCAATGTGCGGCCGTCGGGAAAATATCTGATGGAAGACTTCTTCTACGCCGGCGGCCTGCGCGGACTGATGATGCAGATGAAGGACAGACTGGATTTGTCCTGCATCACTGTCACCGGCAAGAGCATCGGCGAGAACATCGAAGGCGCCAAGGTGCACATTCCCGACGTGATCCATTCGCTCGACGATCCGGTCTATGCCGAAGGCGCCACCGCCGTGCTACGCGGCAATTTGGCGCCGGACGGCTGCGTCATCAAGCCGGCGGCGGCCGACAAGCGCTTCCTCAAACATCGCGGCAAGGCCATCGCCTTCGAGGACTACAACCACATGATGGTCGAGATCGAACGCGACGATCTCGATGTCACGCCTGACCATATCCTGGTGCTCAAGAACGCCGGCCCGAAAGGCGGTCCCGGCATGCCGGAGTGGGGCATGCTGCCGATCCCGAAGCGGCTGCTGGCGCAGGGCGTGCGCGACATGGTGCGGATTTCCGACGGCCGCATGAGCGGCACCAGCTACGGCGCCTGCATCCTGCACGTCGCGCCGGAAAGCTTTGTCGGCGGCCCGCTCGCTTTCGTGCAGACCGGTGACGAGATCGAGATCGACGTCGAGGCGCGCCGCATCCATTTGCATGTCAGCGACGAGGAATTGACGCGCCGCCGCGCCGCTTGGAAGCAGCCGGCGAAGAAATATCCGCGCGGCTACGGCGCGCTCTATTCGGAACACATCGGTCAGGCCGATACCGGGTGCGATTTCGACTTCCTGGCGCCGCTCGGGCCGGTCCCCGAGCCGGAGATTCATTAACGCTGCCACAATGCGGTGGTGTTTCATTCACCATTTCTAGCGAAGTGCGCGGTTGTGAAAAGATACTTCGGCCCGTCTAAATAATATTTCACAATATTCATGCGTATTATAATCCTGGTTCGATTGCCGGGAGGTATCCCATGCGTGCTTCAAACTTGAAGCTAACATTAGCGGTATTATTTTCTTGCCCGCTGTTGGCGATAAACGGCGCGTTCGCCGAGCCGCTTAGACTCGGCGGCACCGGCACGGCGACCGAGATGCTCAGCCAGGTTGGCGCGCAATTCACGGCCGCGTCGGAAGTCAAAGTCGATGTGGTTCACAGCCTCGGCAGCACGGGCGCCATTCGCGCCTTGGCCGACGGTAAGCTCGACATTGCGGTTTCCGCCCGGCCGCTCAAAGCGGATGAATCCGCTGAAGACTTGCGTCAAGTCTCCATTCTGCGAACCGTCTTCGTGCTGGCGACGTCGCATCGCGAGCCCAAGGGGTTGAAGGCCGGCGATCTTCCTAAGATCTTCGCCGCCGAAAAGCCGACTTGGGCCGACGGCACGCCAATCCGCGTCATTCTTCGGCCCCGCAGCGAAACTGACAACGCACTGCTCGGAAAGCTATTCGCCGGCATGGATCAAGCGATCGAAACCGCGCGACGGCACGCCGAGATTCCGATTGCGGCGACCGATCAGGATAACGTCGCCTTGGCCGAGCGCACGCCGGGCGCCTTGATCGGAACCACGCTGACCCAGCTCAAGACTGAAAAGAGCATGCTGGTCACGGTTTCGCTCGATGGCATCGAGCCCACGCTGGCGAATTTCGAACGCGGCGTCTATCCGTTTGCGAAAAATCTGTATTTCATCGCGCGGACCAATAGCTCGCCCGAAACGCAACGCTTTGTGGATTTCCTGCGCTCGCCGCAGGGCGTGAAAGCGCTGCGCGATGCGGCGGTTCTACCGGGTGGTGAATGATGCAGACGGTCCCGCTTCGAAGACTGGTGAGTGTGATCGGGCTTGCAGTCTCGATCATAACGGCCGTTGTGCTGCCATGCGGATATTTCGCCGTAGGCTACGTCAATATATCGGAGACATTGACATTCAAGTCTCGATTGAATGCCGCGCGGGTCGCGCAGTACATCTATTCTCATAGTGAGATGTGGCAGTATCAGCGGCTGCGGCTCGACGAGTTGATCCAATTGCCCGAGGCTTTCGAACAGCCCATTCAACAGAGGATCTACGACCAGGCCGGCCGTCTCGTGCTCGATCATGGTCTGCCAATGGCTGGCCCGATCATGGCGCGGCGCGTTCCGATTGTTGTTGCCGGAGCGGCCGTCGGTTCGCTGGTCGCCGAGACCAGCCTGCGGAAATTGGCGGCCGAGACTGGATTCGCCGCCGTGCTGAGCACATTGCTTGGGCTTTTCATGTATTTCGGCTTACGCATCCTGCCGCTGCGGGTGCTCGACCAAACGCTCGGCGAGCTAAACGAGACCCAACGCAGCCTGTTGACGCAGAACGAGCGTTTCGACGCTGCGCTGACGAACATGTCGCAAGGCATAGGCATGTTCGATGCCGACCATAAGCTTGTCATTTCCAATCGACGCTTTGCGGAGATCTACCGCTTGCCGCCGGAAGAGGTCCTGACAGGTATGACGTCGAGAGATTTGATGGCGCTCGCGTTTAGAACAAGCAACCTGACGGATATTGACGCCGCGGGCACGCTTGCTATGCAGACGCGTATTGTTAGGGAAGGGCGGAATGGATCGTTCGTAGAACAACTGAGCGATGGCCGCAGCATCTCTATTACATATCGGCCGATGCCGGGCGGGGGTGTGGTTGGCACCTTCGAGGACATCAGCGAACGGCTTTCCAACGAGGAAAGAATCAGGCACCTGGCGCACTACGACGCGCTTACAGACCTGCCCAACCGCGTGACGTTCTATGAGCGGATGGAAGCGGTCTTAAGTCGCCTGCGGCGCTCCGAATCCATCGCGGTTCTCAGTCTCGACCTCGACCATTTCAAGAGCGTCAACGATACGCTCGGACACCCCGTCGGCGACCTCTTGCTCAAGGAGGTGGCCGACCGCATGCGGAGCTGCGTGCGTGGCGAGGACATCGTGGCTAGGCTTGGCGGCGACGAGTTCGCCATCGTGCAGGTTCCATCGGAACAATCGCAGGATGTCAGTGCGCTCGCGGCGCGTCTGATCGAGATCGTTGGCGCTCCCTACGAACTGGACAAGCAGCAAGTGATCGTCGGCGCCAGTGTTGGTATCGCGATCGCGTCGAGCAATATCGACAAGCCGGATTCCCTCATGAAGAACGCGGATCTGGCGCTTTACCGCGCCAAGGCCGACGGCGGGAATGTTTATCGCTTTTTCGAACTCGAAATGGACGCCCGCATGCAAGCGCGCCGCCTTCTCGAGCTGGATCTTCGCAAAGCGATCGTGAATAGCGAGTTCGAGCTTTACTATCAGCCGATTATCGACGTTAAATCCGGGCAGGTCACCAGCTGTGAGGCGCTCGTGCGCTGGCATCATCCCGAACGGGGGATGGTTGCGCCACTCGACTTCATCCCGGTTGCGGAAGAAACCGGCCTCATCGTGCCGTTGGGCGAATGGATCCTGCGGCAGGCTTGCACCGAAGCGGCGCGCTGGCCAAAGCAAGTGACAATTGCCGTGAACGTTTCGCCGGCCCAGTTCAAAAGCCGCAACCTGGTGCCAACGGTCATCAACGCGCTTGCCACATCCGGGCTATCGCCGGATCGGTTGGAGCTGGAGATCACTGAAATGGTGCTGATGCAGGATAATGAAGGAGCGTTCGCGACGCTTCATCAACTCCGCAATCTCGGGCTCAAGATCGCGATGGATGACTTTGGCACCGGCTATTCGTCGCTTGGCTATCTGCGCAGTTTCCCATTCGACAAGATCAAAATCGACCAGTCGTTCATCCGCGATCTGCCGACGAAAGAAGACAGTGTTGCGATCGTTCGCGCCGTGGTTGGATTGAGCAGCAGCCTTGGCATAACGACCACCGCCGAGGGCGTGGAGACGAAGGAGCAACTCGCCAGCCTGACGGCGGAGGGCTGTACCGAATTCCAGGGTTTTCTCTTCAGCCGGCCGCAATCGGCGGCCGATACGCGGCGAATGCTCGGTCAGCTAAGCCCTAAGGCCGAGGCCGTCGCCTGACGCAATCGCACTCTATAATGCTATAGTCCGGCGCCGGAATATCCGCGCCGGCTACGGCGCATTGTTTTCGGAGCCCATCGGCGGGGCTTGCGCCGGCTGCGATTTCGACGTCCTGGCGCCGCTCGGGCCGATCCCCGAGCCGGAGATTCTCTAGCTCATAAAATTCGACCAACCGGAGAACGATCATGGTGCGAACGATGCCGCGGATGCTTTTGGCTGCCGCAATCTGCCTCGCGGCGCTCCCGGCGCTGGCGCAAACTTACCCCAGTGGGCCCATCCACATGATCGTGGCCTACGCGCCCGGCGGCACCGGCGACGTGGTGGCCCGCATCGTCGCCCAGCCGCTGTCGATCGCGCTCGGGCAATCGGTCATCGTCGAGAACCGCGCCGGCGCCAGCGGCGCCATCGGCGCGCGCAGCGTCTCGACCGCGACGCCGGACGGCCTGACGCTGCTGGTCGGCCAGACCGCGGAAGTCTCGATCAACCAGCATTGGGTCAAGGACCTCAATTACGACCCGGACAAGGACCTGATGCCAGTGGCGCTGCTCGCGGTGGTGCCGCTGGCGCTGGTGGTGCCGGCCAAGACGCCGGCCAACAACATGGCGGAGTTCTTGACGTCGTTGCGCAAGGACAAGCTGACCTTCGCCTCGGCCGGCAAGGGCACGCCGGGCCATTTCGCCGGCGAAATGCTCAAGGCCAAGACCAAAGGCAATCTCACCCACGTGCCCTACAAGGGCGCTGGTCCAGCGCTGAACGACCTGATCGGCGCCCATGTCGACATGTATTTCCCCGGCATGCCGGCGGCGCTGCCGCTGGTGAAGTCGGGCCTGGTGAAAGTGTTCGGCGTGTCGTCTGCGAAACGCTCCGGCATCGCGCCGGACGTGCCGACCATTGCCGAGACCACCGGCATGAAGGATTTCGATTTCACACTGTGGGCCGGCGTGTTCGCACCGCGCGGCACGCCGCCGGCCATCGTCGCCAAGCTCAACACCGAGATCAACAAGGTGCTCAACGATCCCGAGACCCGCAAGAAGCTCACCGAAGGTGGCACCGATGTCGACCCAATGTCGGTCGCCCAGTTCCACGGTTTCGTCCAGCGCGAGAGCGGCAAGTATAACGCCATCATCAAAGAGACTGGCGTGATGAACGAGTAGGGTTTGTTGCAAGTTCGGCGCGCGTGACCTAAGTACGCGCCAGGAACCAACGCAACATGGCCGACGATATCCCTTTCGACAAAAGCCTCGACCTCGCGCCCGACGTTGTGGACGAGGTCATGCCCGGCGTGCGCCGCGTCATGGCCGACAATCCGGGGCCGTTCACCTTCAAGGGTACGATGAGCTACATCATCGGCCGCGGCAAAGTGGCGATCGTCGATCCCGGTCCGGCCGACGACAAGCACATCGCCGCGCTGCTCGACGCCGTGCGCAACGAGACCGTGACCCACATTTTCGTCACCCACACTCATCGCGATCACTCGCCGGCGGTGCCGGCGATCAAGGCCGCCACCGGCGCGACCGTCTATGCCGAAGGCCCGCACCGCGCGGCGCGGCCGTTGCGCATCGGCGAGCAGAAGCGGCTCGATTCCAGCGGCGATCTCGATTTCCGGCCCGACGTGATGCTCAAGGACGGCGAGGTGGTCGAAGGCGACGGCTGGCGCGTCGAAGCGATTACCACGCCCGGCCACTGCGCCAACCACATGGTCTATGCGCTCAAGGGTACCGACACGTTATTCGCCGGCGATCATGTCATGGGCTGGGCCACCACCATCGTGGCGCCGCCCGACGGCGCGATGAGCGACTACATGGCCTCGCTCAATAAGCTCGCCAAGCGCCCGGAGCAGATCTATTTTCCCGGCCACGGCCCGGCGGTGAAAGAGGCGACGCGGTTCGTGAATTATCTGATCCTGCACCGCCGCGCGCGCGAGGACTCCATTCTGCACCGGCTCGGCAAAGGCGAGACCGACATCCCGACCATCGTGCGCGCCAGCTACATCGGCATCGATCCGCGCCTCGTTGGCGCCGCCGGCATGTCGGTCTTGGCGCATCTGGAAGATCTGGTGACGCGCGGCGTCGTCGCCACCGACGGCGAACTGGCCATCGATAGCGTCTACCGCTTGGCGAACGGTTAATCTCCGTTCGTCCCCGCGAAAGCGGGGACCCAGTTCTTCAAAAAAGCTAAAGTTTGGCTGGGACTCTGGATTCCCGCTTGCGCGGGAATGAGCGGAGACAGAGCTACCGCTTCTTCTCCGGCTGCTTCTTTTCTGCCGGCTTCTTTGCCTTCTTGTCGTCCGGCTCGGGCTTGGGCTCTTTCACGTTGCCCGCGGCATCGTCGATATCCTCGAGCAAGGCGCGCACCCGCGAGGCATTGGCGCCGAAATCGTGCGAGCCGTAGCGCGACGCCGAGCGAACGTCGACGCGCGCGCCGTCGCCGCCTTGCGGGCTGATGCGGATCACGACGTCGTCGCGAAAGCCCATGATCGGCGTGCGCGCCACGGCTTCGATCGTGCCGCCGGGGCGGCCGGGTCCGGGTGCTTTGGTGTCGACCAGCAGCCATTTGCGCTTGGTGGCGACGGCCAGCGCGGCGTCATAGGCGATCTTGGCCGGCACGCCGAGTTGCAGCGGCACGATGTCGGCATAGGCCTGCCGCTGCAGGGCCGCGGTGGCCTGGCCGGGATAATCGCTGCGGCCGCGCGGGCGCAGCCGCACCAGCACGTCGTAGCGCGGCGGATTGGAAGGATCGGTGGTGATGTCGGTGATCGCCGGCAATACGGTGGCGCGATAGCCGAGATAACCGGGGTAGGCGAGCAGCGCCAGGCCGAGAAACAGCCCGAGGATGGCGTAGCCCAGGCCCGCCAGACCCTGCCGCCAGATCACGATAAAGGCCGCCAAGGCGAACAGAATGGCCAATCCGGCAAAGACCAAGGCGGCGCCGAAGGTCGCCAGCGCCGGCACGATCTCCAAGAGCCCCGACCGCAGCACGATGACCGACAGCACCGCCACCGCCAGCGCGAACAGCGCGAAACGGCGCGACCACGCCGCCAGCCGCGAGGTCGGTTCATCGCCAAATGTCGGTCGCCGCGCCATGCTCTTCTATCCTGCTATCCTGCGCAGATTCGCTTCAACGCCGCCCATTCTTTGGCATCGAGAAAGGGCGTTGTCGACTTTGCCCCAGCGACGCTGTTGATCGCGGCGACGCGGGCCTTGGTCTCGGGGTGATCGAGCAGGATTGTCATGCCCGGCTCGGTGGCGCCGCCGATCTTGCCGAGCATGGTGGCGAGCGCATGCACATTGCCGCCGGCTCTGTTCATCAGCGCCGCGCCATAGGCGTCGGCGGCCGCCTCCGCCTCGCGGCTATAGGACGATTGCAGCACGGTCTTGGCCGCGATCACCACCGCGCCGCCGCCGACGAAATCGCCGAGCAGCATGCCGAACAGAAACGACAGGCCGCCGGCCTGCAGCACCGCCTTGGTGCCGTCGCGGTGCGCCACGTGGCCGATTTCGTGCGCGATCACGCCGGCCACCTCGTCGGCAGTGTCGGCTTTGTCGATCAGGCCGCGGAATACGTAGACCTGCCCGCCCGGCAGCGCCATGGCGTTGGCCTCGGTCCGGCGCACCACGAAAGTCCGCAGCGTTTCCGGCAACGCCGCCGAGGCTTCCAGCCGCCGCACGATCTTGTCCAGCGCGGTACGCCCGGCTTTCTCGCTGTCGGCGCTGCCGCATTCGAACGCCGTGCCGCTGTTGCGGGGATCGAGCATGCCGCGCATCTGGATGTCGACCGCGTCGCCCAGCTTGCGGTCCACCGCCACCGGCAGCAGCGGCGCGATGCGCGCGGCCAGCGCCGGCACGCCGAACCAGGCCACCAGCAGCAGCGACGCCGTCGCCGCCACGCTCCAGCCGATGACGCTGCCACGCTGTCGCCGTTGTCTGGTTCCGGTGCGGTCGATATTGACGGCGCGCGCAACGACGGCGGCGGCGAATTCCGCGTCGAAGATTTCCAGCCGTTCCAGCACCGCGTTGCCGCGCCGGCCGAGCCGCAGCACATTGGCGGGCGCGGCCATTTCCTCAAGTTCGTCGTAAGTCCATGCGGCGAGCCACCGTCCGTCGCCGCCGGCGATCTGCAGCGCGTCCGGCGACAGCACCACAGCCACGTCGTGGCGCGCGCTGGTCATGCCGTCGAAATAGATTCCGGCGCCCGAAGTCATTTTTAGTACCCGCCCACATTGAGCGCGTCGGCCAGGCCCTCGCCCACCGCCGAGCTAGCGCGTCCGGACGCTTTAACCTGGTCGAGCGCCGACAGGCCGGATAATTGCAGCGATTCCATGCCCAACTGCCAGAGCGATAGCAGCGCCGTTGCGCGATACACCGTCGAGAAGCCGAGCGCGACGATCACATAGCCGCCGAGCAGAATGGCGGTCGCGGCGATTTCGCCGCCGACGCCAGTCTTGTCGCCGCCGGTCAGGAGCCCCATGGCGACCAGCGCCACGACGGCGAAAATCGCAGCAATGATGCAGAACAAAATCGAATAGCCGAGGAAGCGCATATAGGCGCCGTAAACTTGGCGCGTGCGCAGCGTCGAGCGCATCTCGATGTCGCCGAACCGCAAGCCCGACGACCACCAGCGCAGCATCAGCGCCTGGAACGCCGGATAAAGCACGGCGGCAAGGAACAAAGCGGTGCTGCCCATCAGCATGGCGAACACCACGACGCCGCCGATGGCCGGATTGCTGCCTTCGATCTTGCTCATGACGTCGTCGCCGCCGGCGGCGGCTGCGTCGGCCAGCGCCTGCCAGTCCACCACCTCGATGAAGGCGCCAGCGGCGAAGGCCAGCGGTGCGACGACGGCGATCCACATCGGCAGGCCGCGCAGGAACAGCCGCCAGCCGGCGCCGTCGAAACGGCCGGCGAGGTCGCCGTAGTAAGTGTGGCGCATCTTGAAGCGTTCCAGGCTGGCGATCTGGAACGGATAGGCCAGGCCGAGCGTCAGGAAGGTGGCGAGCCACCACAGGCTGGCGCGCAACGCATAGAGCCAGGCCGAACCGTCCTGGTGAAAGCGCAGGCCGCGATAGATCGTGCGCGTCAACCGGTAGCGCCGCGCGCGATAGACTGCGTATTGCCCGAGCACGCCGAGCGCCAGAAACGCGATCAGGCCGGACATCTGGCCGATGCTGCCTAGATCAAGCGCGGCCAGGAAAAACCCGGCATAGACCGGCACCAGAATGGCGACCGCGACCAGGAAGCCGAGCAGCAGCTCCAGCGGCGTGCCGGTATATTCCAGCGTCTCGCCGGCGATTTCGGTGTTGGCCCACAAATAGCGGCGCACGTCGGTGGCCAGCCAGAACCGGTAGATGCCGAGTGTCACCATCAAGAGCAACGCGCCGCGCACCAGCAGCCGCCAGTAGGCCCGGCGGTTACCCAGAAATCTCACGCCGCCGATCTGCGTCGCCCCTGCGTCGGTCATGGCACGAGGGATAAAGGGAAGGGGCCGGGGAGGCAATCGCCGGCGGTGTTACGCGACCTTCTGCACTGGCGGCCCTTGGGCTTCGAGCCGGGCGTGCACATCGGCCGCGGTCATCGGTCGGCCGAACAGATAGCCCTGGCCTTCGTGGCAGCCTTGCGTCAGCACCAGGTTGCGCTGCTCTTCGGTCTCGATGCCTTCGGCAACCACGGTCTTGCCGAGGTTGGCGCCGAGCGTGGCAATGGCGCCGATGATCGCGCAGGCGTCGCGGCCGTCGCCAAGATCCGTGAGGAACGACTGGTCGATCTTGATCTTGTGGAACGGGAACTTGCGCAGGTAATTGAGCGACGAGTAGCCGGTGCCGAAATCGTCGAGCGACAATTTGACGCCCAGCGTGTTGAGCTGCTGCATGGTCGCCAGCGTGTTGTCGTTGTCCTCGAGCAGCAGACGCTCGGTGACTTCGAGTTCAAGTCGCGCCGGCTGCAGCCCGGACTTCGCCAGCGCCGCGACCACCTGGAGAGCCAGGCCCCGCTCCCTGAACTGAATCGGCGACAGGTTGACGGCGACCTTGACGCCGTATGGCCAGTTATTGGCCTCGGTGCAGGCGCGGTTCAGCGCCCATTCGCCGAGCGCGACGATCAAGCCGGTCTCTTCGGCGATTGGGATGAACACTGAGGGCGGCACGTCGCCGCGCAGCGGATGCGTCCAGCGCATCAGCGCCTCGCAGGTCGTGATCTTGCCGGTGTGCAGGTCGATCAGCGGCTGATATTTAAGGTGCAACTGATCGAGCGCGAGCGCTTCGCGCAGGTCGATCTCGATGTTGCGGCGATCTTGCGCCGAATCTTCCATCTCGATGGCAAAGAAGCGGTGGTTGCCGCCGCCGCCGTTCTTGGCGGCATACAGCGCCATGTCGGCTTTCTTCAACAGGTCGTCGGGATCGACGCTGTCGTGCGGCGACATGGCGATGCCGATCGAGGCGCCGATGTCGATGCGATGGCCCTCGATCTCGAACGGCTCGTTGAGCGCGCGCGCCAGCCGTTGCGCCAGCGTCTTGGCGTCCTGTTGGCGCTCGGTGCCGATCTGCAGCACGACGAACTCGTCGCCGCCGAAGCGGGTGATCATGTCGGCCGGGCCGATCACGGCGGTGAGGCGGGCCGCGACTTGCTTGAGCAGCTTGTCGCCGATCGGGTGGCCGAGCGTGTCGTTGATTGCCTTGAACCGATCGAGGTCGATCAAATGGATCGTGACATTGTTTTCGCGACTTTTCCCGTCACCGAGCATGGCGGTGATTCGCTCGCGGAACTGGGTGCGGTTGGCAAGCCCGGTGAGTTCGTCGAACCTGGCGAGATGCGCGATGCGCTCTTGCGCGCGTTTGCGGTCGGTGACGTCCTCGAGAATGACGACCGAGCCGCCGCCCGGCATCATGCGGCGCGACACCGCGATGGTACGGTCGCCGTCGGGCGAGGTCAGGAACTGGTCGAGCGTTTGCGACCGCAGCCCGGCGAGCAGGTCGTTGATCACCTGCTTCGCGCTTTTTGATTTGTGGTTACCGGCGCGGATGCTGTGGCGCACCAGCTGCGCGATCCGCATGCCGACGCGCACCGGCGCGTGCTGCAGATGCAGCAGTTCGAGGAAGCGTTCGTTCCAGACCTGCAGACGGTCCTGCGGATCGAGCATGCACAGACCGTGCGACATGTTGTTGAGCGCGACGTCGAAGCGGTTGGCCTGTTCCTCGAAGCGCGCCGCCAGCGTCGCCTCCTTGCGCGTCATGGTCAGTGCTTGAACGATGATGTTACGGGTGCTGAGCGTGATATCGGTTATGCCATACATGAACAGCAGCACCACGACGCCGAGCGCGTTGTGCACCCACTCGGGATATATGAGCAGCGCCACGACCATTGGCAGCGTGCTGAAAGTCAATTGGCCGAACGCGATCAGGGGCCGCCCCGCGTTGCGGCCCGAAATTGCCGCCGCGTAACCGGCCGTGGAGGTCGTGACGGCCATCTGCAACGAAGCATCCACGGCGGGGTTGAGCGTCATCCAGCACAGCAGCCCGAGAAGAGCGGCGAACGCCCAGGCGCCATATTCGTAGACGTGTTCCCACAGCTTGGTGGCCGTGAGCCTCTGGCTCTGCTTGCTCTTCTTGTAGAGCAGCGCGGACGCGACGCGCAGCATGCCGGTTGCCAGGATGGCGATCGAAACGGCCATGATCCAGGAGTCGCCGACGCGCAGCGCGACCGCCACGCCGATGATCGAGCAGGCGACGGCGCCCACGACCAGCGACGCGATCGGCGCGAACAAAGACTCAATCAGTGCGGCGCGGATTTCCGTTGGAAGCCCAGCGTCAGCTTTGCGAGTCTGCAATAGCTTCTTGATCAGCATCGGTGCCCCGGTCCCCTGATGCTGACGAAGGTATTGGAGGAAGTTCAACAGGTCGCAAACGGATCGGCCTATCGCGGGGCTTGATTAATTAGTCCCGAACGTCGCGTGACACTTTTGCTAAAATTCGCGGGACTGCGTTCAGGGGGCGATAACCATAAGCGTTAGTCATCATCACGATCCGTTATCTCGGAACTCCTGTTCTCACATAGCGCGTGCCGGCAGCATTTCGTTGTCGTGGTTAATTCACGCACGATGCGCATTTTATCCGATGCCATAAGGAGATTCCGTACGTCGCGCCGTGCCGCACGCGTTTGGCGCATGGGTGTCAGCGCACCTCTTTCGTTGAAAAATCGTCAACACTCTGTTAAGGTAAAATAATAGTTAATGTGAGTACAGAAATGTCGATGTATGCGTATGCAGACGTTTCTTTCCCCGTGAAGCGCGGGGCCTTCGCGGTGCCACTGGCGCCGATGATTACGCAGCGGCCGCTTGTTGATCTCAAAGTGCTCGACCGCAAAGCGGCCGAGCCCAAGGTCATCGATCTCAAGAAAATTACAGACGCGCGCCGGTTATTCGAGCTGGAGCAGCTCGAAGTCAATTTCGAGCAGGAACTCGGCGCGCTGTGGACCTTCATGCGGCCGCGCGGGCGGGCGAGCTACAATCCCGACTTGCTGGAAGACTTCCATGCCTGGCAACGCGGCATCGTCGCGTCCTTCGCGGACCGCGCCAGCGAGCTGAAATATCTGCTGCTCGGCTCGCGCACCCCCGGCGTGTTCAATCTCGGCGGCGACCTCAATCTGTTCGCCGACAGAATCCGCGAGCGTGACCGCGCCGCGCTGATCGCCTACGGCGAGTCCTGCGTGCGCATCCTCGACCGCAACATGGCAACGCTCGGCCTGCCGATGATCACCATCGGGCTGGCGCAAGGCGACGCGCTCGGCGGCGGCTTCGAGTCGCTGCTGTCGTTCAACATCATCATTGCCGAGAAGCAGGCCAAGTTCGGCTTCCCGGAAGTCATGTTCGGCCTGTTCCCGGGCATGGGCGCCTACAGTCTGGTGTCGCGGCGCTGCGGCGCGGCCTTCGCCGAGGAAATGATGCTCAGCGGCCAAACCTACAGCGCCGACGAGATGAAGGAAGCCGGTCTGATCCACATGGTGGTCGAGCCGGGGCAGGGCATCGAAGCGGCGCGCGACTACATGGTGCGCAACAAGCGCCGCCATAACGGCAACCGCGCCGTGTTCCAAGCGGGCCATGTCGTCAATCCGGTGCCGCTCGCCGAACTCGACCGCGTCGTGCAGATCTGGGCCGCTGCCTGCCTGCAACTGAGCGATCGCGATCTCAAGGTGATGCAGCGTCTGGTCGCGGCGCAGGACCGCCTCAACGGCACCGCGCAAGGCGGCCTGCAAGCCGCGGAATAGCGAAAACCACAGCGCGGCAGCCATCGCGACGAACCTCGCGATGGCATTGAACTGCCCAAATATGGGGAGTGCGCCATGCCGGGCTCCTTTGCCCGGTGCATCGGCCGATTGCTGGCGGCCGCGAACGCAAGCGTGATAGCTTGGCCTGCCGCAACACCCCGAGGATTTCGTGCCCAGCGCCAAGTCCAAGAAGCCCGTCCGCATTGCGATCGTTGAAGACGACCTGGCTTCGCGCAAGCTGTTGGTCTCGACGTTGCAAGCCGATCCGGACTACCTGGTGGTCGCGGAATTCTCCGAAGGCAAGGCCGCGGTCGCCGCCATTCCCCATCTGGCGCCCGACATAGTGCTGGTCGATCTGGGGCTTCCGGATATTTCCGGCATCGACGTGATCCGCAAGCTGAAGGCGCTGGATTCCGAATGCAACGTGCTGGTCGTCACAACCTTTGGCGACGAGGCGACGGTGACCTCGGCTTTGGAAGCCGGCGCCGACGGCTATCTGCTGAAGGGCACTGTGCTCGAGGAACTGCGGCGCGACATCCGCTTTTTGCAGAGCGGCGGATCGCCGCTGTCGCCGATGGTCGCGCGCAAGCTGTTGAACAAGCTGCAATCGAACGCGACCGCCGCCAAACCGGACGCCACTGGCGATACCACATTAACGCGGCGCGAGCAGGATATCCTGGAGATGATCGCCAAGGGCTTCTCCTACACGGAGACCTCAAAGATCTGCGGCATCGCCGCGGCGACCGTGCACAGCCACCTTAAAAGCATTTACCGCAAGCTCGAGGTCCATTCGAAGACCGAAGCGGTCTATGAGGCGCGCCGCCGCAGCCTCATCTACTAGGGCGCCGCGGCGCCATTCGGCACCGTCAGTTCGATGCGCACCGCCGTACCCTGTCCCGGCGACGAGTCGATCGAAAGCGTGCCGCCGATCGAAATCGTGCGGACGCGTTTGCGCATGTTCGACAGACCGCGCCCCTCGGAGGTTGCATCAGCCGCATTGAAGCCGCAGCCGTCGTCCCTGACGGTAATGACGACCTGCGATTCTGGCTCGCCGTAATCCGCCGTTACCGTGACAGTCGTCGCTTTCGAATGATGCAGCACGTTGCTGAGCGCTTCCATCAGGATCAGCTTGATCGACAGTGCGTCGCGCGCCGTCAATCCCGCGATCTTTGGCAGCTCGCTGACATGCCACAGCAGCTCGATGCCGCTCAGTTCGATGCCGCTGCCCATACGATGCCGGACATTGCCCAGCACCAGGTTGAGATCGCCGTCCACCGGTTCGGCGCTGTCGACCAGGAAGCGAAGCTCCATCAGGATTTCGCCGATCCGGCGTTTGACGTCGGTGACATTGACGTTCGTGATGGTGAACTGCGCAAGCAAAGTTGCGAGGCTCGCGCCGATGCTGTCATGCATATCGGCCGACAGCTTTTGCCGCTCGTCGATCGCGGCATTGATCACCGCGAGCTGGTTCTGCTGGCCGGCCTGTTCGAGCCTGTGCACGAAGGCCACCGCCGCGATCATCGCCGCCGTCAGCACAAACCAGCACAGCCCGAGGACATAGAAGAATCCGATATAGCGCGCGCGAAGATAGTCGAGGTCGTAGCCGACGCTGGCGTAGAACGGGGTCGTTGGCGATACCATGAAAGTGCCGATGCGCGTGACCTCGTCGAGGTTGCTGCGGCCATAGAAGGTGCCTTTCTTTTCGCCCGCGAGAACGCGCTCGTAGACCAGCGGGATTTTCGGCACCGCCGCGCCGTAACCGATCTCGCCGCTCAGCGAGCGGATTCGCACGATACCGTCTTTACCGGTCAGACCCGCCATGCCGTGGTCGCTGAGTTTGAGTTTTTCATAAAGCTCGATGAAATGCGAAAGCCGGTATGACGCCAATACCACGCCGTAGAACGTGCCGGTTTCATCGCGTAGCGGCCGCGAAAACTGGATCGACCATTCGTTGGTCAAGAGCCCCTGCATCGGCGCGCTGATGTAGAGTTTGGATTCGTCCGGGTTCTCGGCATGAATTAGAAACGTATTGCGGTCCTTCATCGAAATCTTGGGGACGGAATCGGTGCGGGCGCTGGCGATCAGGATGCCGTTTCGGTCGATGATAGCCGGCCCGATCATCGACGTGTTCAGCGCATAACGTGTCAGTAGCCGATGCAATTCCGGCTCTCGCGCGGCGGAGACGTCCTGTTCCGGGATTTGCGCGGCTAGCCGCGTGAGGATAGCGTCGACATTGGCCGCGACGTCGTCGAAGGTCGTCATCAGGATTTGCGCGGTATTCTCGGTCTCGCGGTAGAGCTCCTGTTCGGCGCCGCGTTTGAAATGGGCGCCGCCGAGCAGACACAACGCCAGCACGAAAGCGGAAAACCCCGCGCAGACCAGCGCCATCGAGGCGCGTGAAAACCGGCCGAAAAAGCGTCTCACTTCGGTTACCCGTCGTCTTTGAGGTGACATACCCATAATTGGGGAGGGCTAAAAATCACAACTAGTTTATGCCCATTTCAGGCGGTTGGTCGATCTCACCGCTTGATCCACGTTGCGCCGCGTAAACGGGAAACGCTCAATGAATCTAAACATCCAGGCCAGCGATCGGCGTGCAGGAACGAAAATGGAACTGGCCTCCAAAGAAATGTTCATGCTGTTCCCGAGCCCGCTGTTCACGGGAAAGCTGGTCGACATCAGCGCCTGCAACCGGATCGAGAAGAGCTTGCGCGACATGCAAAAGCTTGGGGCCGGTATGAAGTCGCCGGCGAAGGCTGCGGCCTACATGACCCCCGACAACATCCAAGATCATCCGGACATGAAGGAACTCGTCGATCTGGTGCTGGCGGAATCCAGCCAAGTGCTCGACGCCTTCAAGATCAAACGCGACTCGCACTACATCACCAATATGTGGGGCAACATCACCCACCCCAATCACCGCCATCACATGCATATTCATCCGAACTGCCTGTTGAGCGGCATCATCTATATCAAGACGCCGGTGAACTGCGGGCCGACGATGTTCGCGTCGCCGCGGCAGTTGTCGCGCATGATCGAGCCGACTTTCACCGCCAAGAACGAGATCAATTCCGACGCGTTCGTCTTCCCGGCCGAGAAGGGCCGCATGCTGATGTGGCCGAGCTACCTGCCGCACGCGGTCGAGCATGGCACCGCGAACGAAGACGAGGACCGCATCGTGGTCGCCTTCAACGTCATGATCCGCGGGCTGGTCGACCAGCTCACCATGCGGATGGATTTCAAGTAGGGCAGCGGCTCCGCTCATCCCCGCGAAAGCGGGAATGAGCGGATAGCGGCAGAGCCTATTTCACGTCCAGCAATTCGACATCGAACATCAGCACGGCGTTCGGCGGGATGACGCCGCCGGCGCCGCTGGCGCCATAGCCGAGCGCGGGCGGAATGATCAGCGTGCGCTTGCCGCCGACCTTCATCGACGCCACGCCTTCATCCCAGCCGCGGATCACCCGGCCCGTGCCGATCGGAAATTCGAACGGCTCGCCGCGGTCGACCGACGAGTCGAATTTCTTGCCCTTGATGCCGTTGGTGTAGAGCCAGCCGGTGTAGTGCATGACGCAAGTCTGCCCGGTCTTGGGCGTGGCGCCGGTGCCGACGACGGTGTCGGTGATTTGCAGTCCTGATGCTGTGGTCATTTTCTTTCCGGCGGTTTGGGCTGTTGCGATGGTGGGTGACAGGATGCCGGCGCTCAGTCCGGCAATCAGTGCCAATGCTGCAAGAGCCTTGGCACGGGGAAAAGCTCGCATTCCGATCTCCTTGATAAGCCGCGGTGAGGCGAGCGGGAAGGTCTAACCTAAAGCAGCTTTCGGTCCCAATTGCATTTTTTGCAAGGTCCAAGCTTTTGCAAGGTCCAAGTCTCGACAGCGGGAGGAACTTTGACTACCAAAGCCCGCTTTTCTCCGTCCCGCCATGCCGGCCACCCCACGACAGGATATTTTAAGTCATGATGACGAGGTCGCTCGCGCCGGTGTTGATTGGTGCACTCTTGCTCACGGCCTCGCCCGCCATGGCGCAAAGCGCCGCGGAAAAGGCCCAGGGCGGCATCGGCGGCTATCTGGCGATCATGGCCATCGGCCAATTGTGCAAATTCGAGCTCGACAAGGCGGCCACCGAGGTCATCGTCGGCAACATCAACGCCCTGCAGCCGAAAGCCAAGCTCAGCGACGCCGACCTCGACGCCGCGCTCAAAGGCCTGATCGACAGCTTCGGCATGCGCAAGGACTCGCCCTGCGCCGCGGGCCAGGCCGAATATTTCAATATGGCCGTCGCCATGTCGAAAGGCGCCGAAAAGGAAGCCGAGGGCAGCGGCGTGACGCTGAAAGCTGTGCCGGCCCGCCCGGCAACGGCTGCGGTGAAAAGCGCGCCGCCGGCCGCCGACAAGGCGAAAGAAGCCGCCAAGAACCTGCTGATCGCCGCGCACATGATCGAGGCGGTCGCCGACGAATGCAAGATCGAGATCAGCAGCAAGGACAGCCTCGACCTCGATCGCGTGCAGTATTACTTCCGCGGCAAAGCCGATTTGTCCGTCAAGGAAGTCAAGCAGATCGTCGACGCGGTCGAAGAGGAAGCCAAGAACAGCCACAAGACGGTGTGCGCGCCGGAGTGGGGCTTCAAGTCGACGCTCAAGACCATGATCGACATGATCAAGTAGCGCGGGGCCCGCGCTTTACTGCGCGGTCACGCCCGCCTTCTTGATGATCGGCACCCACTTGTCGATTTCCGATTTCAGAAATGCGCGCAGGGCCGCCGGCGTGGCGCGGTCCTGCGCCACGGTCTGCGCGCCGGAGCCGGCGAAGCGCGATTTCACGTCGGGGTCGTTGATCGCCTGCTGCAAGGCCTTTGACAATTTATCGATGATCGGCTTCGGCGTGCCCTTGGGCGCATACAACGCGAACCAGACCGTGATCTCGAAGCCGGGGAGGCCCGCCTCCGACGCCGTCGGCAAATCCGGGAACGCCGCGAGCCGCTCCTTGGTGGTCACGGCATAGGCCTTGAGGCTGCCCGCCTTGACCGATTGCCCGACATTCAAGGTCTGGTCGCACATGAAATCGAATTGCCCGCCGATCAGGTCGCTCAGCGCCGGTCCCGTGCCCTTGTACGGAATGCTGGTCACCGTGGTGCCGAGCGCGTCGAACAGCAGCAGGCCGCACAGATGCGAGGCCGAGCCGATGCCGGCGAAGCCGTAGCTCAGTTTGTCCTTGTGCGCCTTCACGTAGGCGACGAACTCTTTGAGGTTGTTGGCGGGAAAATCCTTGCGCGCCACGAAGGCCATCGGCGACTCGGCGACGATGCCGATCGGCTCGAAGTCCTTGACCGCGTCGTAGCGCAGGTTCGGATAGAGCGCGGTGTTGGCGGCGTGGCCGAAATGCATGACCAGCAGCGAATGCCCGTCGGGCTCCGACGCCGCCACCTTGGCGGTGCCGATGGTGCCGCCGGCGCCGGCGACATTCTCGACGAGGATCGTGCCGCCCAGCACCTTGCTCATGGCGGCCGCGGTGATGCGCGTGATGACGTCGCCGGGTCCGCCGGCGGCATAGGGCATCATCATCATGACCTGCCGGGAGCCGGGATAATCTTCGGCGCGTAAATCTTTGTTGGAAACATCGGCGGCGGTGACGAGAATGCAGGCGGCAAGTGCCGTCGCGGCGCGAAACGCGCTGGCTCTCTTGGACATTGGTTCCTCCCCAGGACGGCGGCCGTTCGTGTTCTGGGATGCCGAACGTGGCGCCGGTGTCGGCGGCCACTGTAGCCCACGGTTTTGCAGGCGGCTACGGCGGCGCGCCTCGAAGGGCGGCGGCCCCGTGGCCTTTCATCCTTCGAGGGGCGCAGCTCAGGACGACGGATTGGCGGTGAATTTCGATTCCCGCACCACTTCGCAAACCTGCAGGTGATAGGCCGAGTAGAATTTCTCGCGCCCCAGCTTCTTGGTCGGAACGTGCTCGGGATGATGGGCCCAGGCGCGCAGCGTCTCGGCCGATTCCCATTCGAACAGCGACAGCCGCTCGCCGTCCTCGGCGACGTAGCCTTTGTGCGAAATATAGCCGGGCATTTTCGTCGCGATCTCGCTCATACGCTTGAACCAGTATTGATATTCGTCGCCGAGCCCCTCGGGCGTGCGACGGGCGCGAAATACGACAACCATCATGTGAAATTTCCTTACTATATTTCGGTTAGTCTAAAGCAGTTCTCGAAAAAGCGAAGAGGGACGCCCCGGTGCCGTCATGCCCGGGACAAGCCCGGCCATGACGGAGAAAAAAGAGTCACGTGGAATTTCTACTCCGTCACCCTGAGGTGCGAGCGCAGCGAGCCTCGAAGGGCGACGGCCCAAGTCTCACGCATATTGCCCGCTCATCCTTCGAGGCGCGCCTTCGGCGCGCACCTCAGGATACGGCGATGCAGGAAAATATGTGATGATAGGCGCAAGGCTCACCTGCATTGTATTAAATACGATGATCCCTTTATTCCGAGCATTCCTTGCCCCGTATACGAAACAACCGCTTTCCAAGTCTTAACATCTAGAATTACGGCTGTTTTACCAAGAAGCTGTTGGCCGGCGGCGACGATGTAACTTGTCGTTTTGGAATGAACCGTGAGTGGAATTGGTTCGGTTGCGCCGTTGCCAACGTCGTATGCATACAAAATAGACAACGTCTTCGCATCGCTAGATAGCTTGAGTGCTAATTTTTCGGTTCCTATCCCGGCGTGTGCATTTGCACTGGGTCCATCGAGGCGATCTTCAAAGGCGGATCCTTCTGTTATTACTGAACAGCCAAGGTCAAACGTGGAAGGAGAATAGCTTAAATCTGGAAAAGCGATCTTGGTGTCGAAGCTTTTTGAAGCGGTTAATTCGCGACTGAAATAACCGCCTGCCGCTGCTCCGGCTATCAACAAAGCCGCGATGAAATAGCGCATCATGCCCCGCACAATATCCCTCACTCCGCCGCCTGCACCCCCGGTAGCCGATAATCCTTGAACCGCTGCCGCAACGTGATCTTCTGAATCTTGCCCGTCGCGGTGTGCGGAATTTCCTCGACGAACACCACGTCGTCCGGCATCCACCACTTCGCCACCTTGTCCTGCATGAAGCCGAGGATGTCCTCGCGCGTCGCGGTCTCGCCTTTCTTTAAGACGATCACCAACAGCGGCCGCTCGTCCCATTTCGGATGCGCGACGCCGATGGCGGCGGCTTCCGCCACCTTGGGGTGGCCGACCGCCAGGTTCTCCAGATCGATGGTGGAAATCCATTCGCCGCCGGACTTGATCACGTCCTTGGCGCGGTCGGTGATCTGCATGTAGCCGTGCTGATCCATGGTGGCGACGTCGCCGGTGTCGAACCAGCCGTCCGTCTCGAACACCGGGTCGCTGTCGACCTTGTAATAGGCCTTTGCCACCGCCGGTCCGCGCACCTTCAGCCGGCCGAAGGCCTTGCCGTCCCACGGCACGTCGCGGCCGGCGTCGTCGGTGATTTTCATTTCCACGCCGAACGGCGCATGGCCCTGCTTGGTCTTGAGGTCAAGCCGCGCCTCGCCGGTGAGGCCGGCGACTTCCGGCTTCATGGTGCACAGCGAGCCGAGCGGGCTCATCTCGGTCATGCCCCAGGCGTGCACCACTTCGACGCCGTAGATTTCCTCGAATTTCTGCGTCATGGCGCGCGGGCAGGCCGAGCCGCCGATGGTGACGCGCTTTAGGTGCGGCAGCTTGCCGCCGGTCTTCTCCAGGTCCTGCAGCAGCATCAGCCAGACCGTCGGCACAGCGGCGGTGAAGGAGACTTTGTAGGTGTCGAGCAATTCGTAGATCGAGGCGCCGTCCATCTTGGCGCCGGGCATCACCAGCGTGGCGCCGACCATCGGCGCGGTGAGCGCCAGCCCCCAGCAATTGGCGTGGAACATCGGAACGACCGGCAGGATAACGTCGCGCGACGATGCCGCCATGGCATCGGGCGTCGCCGCGATCATCGAATGCAGCACGTTGGAGCGGTGCGAATACAGCACGCCCTTCGGGTGCCCGGTGGTACCGGAGGTGTAGCACATGCCGGCGGCGGTGTTCTCGTCGAACTCCGCCCAGGCGAAATCGCCGTCGACTTGCGCAATCCAGTCTTCGTAGGCCACCGCGTTCTTCAACGTCGTCGCCGGCATATGCGCGGCGTCGGTGAGCACGATGTAGCGCTCGATGCTCGGCAACTGGTCGGCGATCTTTTCCAACAGCGGCACGAAGGTCAGGTCGACGAACATCATGCGGTCTTGCGCATGATTGACGATCCAGACGATCTGCTCGGGGAACAGCCGCGGGTTCACGGTGTGATAGATCGCGCCGATGCCGGTGATGCCGTACCAGCACTCCAGATGCCGCCAGGTGTTCCAGGCCAGCGTGGCGACGCGGTCGCCGAGCTTGATGCCGTCTTTGTCGAGCCGCTGCGACACCTTCAGCGCGCGGGCGCGGATCGTGCGGTAATCGGTCTCGACGATCGGCCCCTCGATCGATCGCGTGATGACTTTGCGGCCGCCGTGAAATTTGGCGGCGTGGTCGATGATGCGGTGAAGCAGCATCGGCCAGTCCTGCATCAGGCCCAGCATGGCGTTCCCTCTCTTCTCGGGGCGCATGATGCCCCTCGCGGGGATCCTGCGCCGGTCGCGTTCTTGGTCTTTTGGGCCAGCCCCTCGCTGGCCGGGGTTAAGGTTAGCGGCCGCATTGGGCGGCGCAATGGTTTCGTGAGGAGATACGAGGCGAGGCGGGATTTGGCTTCACTGGCGGCCCCGTATAAACCGCAATTTGGCCCGACATCGCCGTCAACCGACGGCAAAAGACTGGCAAGAAGACGGGCAAGCAGACTGACATGAGTGTGGAATGAGGCTGGGGATCGCGATTCTGGTGTTGCTGGGCGTGTGCGGCGGTGCAATTGCCGACGAAGTCATCCCCAATCCCGTGCCCTTGCCGCGCCCGCGCCCGCCGATGCGGCCGGTCTGGGCCGAGCCGCTGTCGTTCCGCGAGGCGGCCGGTCCGGATTTTAACTCCGACGCCGTCACCAGCGAGCCGTCGGCCTGCCGCCAGCGGCTGGAGAAGCTCGCCGTCATTTCAGCCATGCCGCGCCTGATCGGGCCGGGTTCCTGCGGCGGCGGCGACATGGTCGAGCTGAGCGCGGTGCTGATGCCCGGCAATACGCAGGTCGCGGTCAAGCCGGCGCCGGTGCTGCGTTGCGCCATGGCGGAGCAGGTGGCGACCTGGGTGCGCGACGAGGCGGCGCCGCGCGTCGCCAAGACCGGCGCGGTGTTGCGTCAGCTCGATACTTACGACGACTACAATTGCCGCGGCCGCAACCGCATCATCGGCGCGCAGATGAGCGAGCACGGCAAGGGCAATGCGGTCGATGTGCGCTCGTTCACCTTCGCCGACGGCAAGGTCATGCAGTTGACCGACATGCACGCGTCGAAGGATCTACGGGTGAACCTGCGCGACAGTGTCTGCAGCCGCTTCTCGACGGTGCTGGGGCCGGGCTCGGACGGCTATCACGAAGAGCACATCCATCTCGATCTGGCCGACCGCCGCAACGGCTTTCGCATCTGCCAATGGGACGTGCGCGAGCCGCCGCCGCCGCCCTTGCCGAAAGCCGAGGAAGAAGCCGCCGCCGCGGAGATGGCCGGAAAGCCGACGCCCATGGCGCTGCCGCTAACGGGCGGCATCGGCGCGGCCCGGCGGAAGCTGTGAAACTGCAATGTCGCGTCCACCTTCCGTTCATAGTTTCCGGGCTAGCTAGCGCCCCATGACCATCGTCAACCCACGGGTGCTGAGCCAGCCGCCGCGACAGGTCACCCGCCGCGGCCTGCTGACGCGTGGCTTGGCGCTGACCGGCGCCGCCGGCCTGATCGGGTCCGGCACCGCCGCCTATGCCGCGGTCGACGCCGCCAACGGGCTGGTCGTCACGGATTATGCTCCGGTGCCGCGCAACTGGCCGGCGCGCCAGCGCCTCACCATCACCGTCATCGCTGACATCCACGCCGGCGGCCCCAACATGGGCATCGCGCGCGTGCGCGACGTGGTCGATACCGCGATCTCGCTCAACTCCGACCTGGTCGTGATCCTCGGCGATTATTTCGCCACCCATCGTTTCATCACCGAGCACGTGCCGCACGCCGCCTGGGCGGCCGAACTGGCGCGGCTCAAGGCGCGGTTCGGCGTCTACGCCATCCTCGGCAATCACGACTGGTGGCACGACGTCGAGGGCGTGCGCGCAGCGCTGCGCCATGTCCACATTCCGCTGATGGCGAACGACGCCGTTCTGCTCGGCGACCGCGGCGCCAAATTCTGGCTGGCGGGCGTCGACGACCAGCTCGCGCATATCATTGGCCGCTATCAATTCAAGGGTGAGGACGACTTGCCGGGCACGCTCGCCAAGGTGAAGACCGACGATCCGGTGATCCTGCTGGTGCACGAGCCCGACATCTTCACGAAGGTGCCGCCGCGCGTCGCCCTGACGCTGGCCGGGCACACCCACGGCGGCCAGATCGTGTTGCCCTACGTGCCGCCGATCTGGACGCCGTCGGAATATGGCGCGCGCTTCGCCTATGGCCACATCGTCGAGCAGGACCGCCACATGATCGTGTCGGGGGGGCTCGGCACCAGCAAGGTGCCGCTGCGCTTTGGCGTCACGCCGGAAATCGTGCGCGTCACGCTCGGCGCCTGAGCGCACAAACAAAAACGGCGCCCGAAGGCGCCGTTTTCAAATCAAATCGTGTGGCCGTTTAGCGAGCGAGGCTGGCGCTCGAGGCCATGCGCGGGCTGAACGGCGAGTCGCCCTGGTGCGGCGCCAGCACGACCACGACGGTGCCGGTCTTGACCCGCTTGTAAAGGTCGATGACGTCTTCGTTGGTCATGCGGATGCAGCCCGAAGAGATCGCCTGACCGATATATTCCGGCTGGTTGGTGCCGTGAATGCGATACATCGTGTCCTTGTTGCCGTCGAACAGATAAAGCGCGCGCGCGCCCATCGGGTTCTGCGGGCCGGAACCGACGAAGTCGGGCACGTCCATGCGTTTCTTGATCTCGGCTGTCGGTGTCCAGGTCGGCCACTCCGTGAGGCGGCCGACTTTGGCGACGCCGGACCAGGAGAGCGCTTCGTCGCCGACGGTGACGCCGTAGCGGATCGCCTTGCCGCCATCCATGACGTAATAGAGATAGCGCGCGTCGGAATCGACCACGATCGTGCCGGGCATTTCCTTGCGGTGATATTCGACGATATGGCGCTTGTAGGGCTCGGCGATGTCGGCCTTTTCATACGGCGCCGCCGCCAGCAACTTCTTGTCGCGCGGCGTCAAATTCGCTTCCGAAGCCGGCTCCATGGTGGACTGCATGCAGCCGCCCAAAACCAGCCCGGCGCCCACCAACACCGCCCACAAACCCTTGATCGCCATTTCTAATCCTCTATCCCGGTCGCTCGAATCGGCGCCCTGCTATGCAGAATATTGAGAGCGCAATTAACCGGAACGCTCCAGCAATAGCTACGTTTTCGGCCCATCCACGGCGCGCTTCCTGTGAACCTGTTGCAGGAATGCCGCACCGACTTTAGGCGGTTTCCGGTCCCCGAAAGGTCCTGCAACCGCACCAAAATTCAGTTTACCGCCAAGGCGTTAAGAGATGGTTCACCATGAAAGGCTGTAAATGCGGGGAATTAACTTAAAGGCTGTCGGCTTTCTCGAATTGCCACGATAGGACACCAATGCCCGCGCAATTTGGCCCCAGTTGGCGGCCAGATTCACGGTCGAGGACATCCCAAGGAAACCTCACTCGAAACCCCAAAAGACGGATCGGAGAAGTAACGTGACAAGGCAAGCGACCAAGGCTTCGGAGCAGCACGAGACCAAGCAGCAAGACTCCCAGCCCCAGCAGAACCAGCTCGACAACCGCTACGGCAAGATCGGCATTTCGGCGGTGGCCGCCGCCGTGCGCTGCACAGGCGACCGCAAGACCGTTTCCGAATACCGGATTCCCTACGATCGCGACTAAGCGATCGGGCGTTTGATCCTGCCGGCCGCGGTATCCGCGGACCGGCGCTCCCGACACTCATGTTCGAGATGACGACGCGCGCGGCTGTGTTCAGCCGCGGCGCGCGGCATTTATGGCTTGCGCGAGGCCGCCCGATAAGGTCATTGGGAGCAGGGACCTCAAGACACGCAGCGTCAGCCCATGCTCTCCGCCTACACTCCCAACGGCACATCGCTTGAGCGAACCGCGGTCGAACCCGGTGAGGCGCCGCCGCACGCGGCGGTCTGGATCGATCTGGTCTCGCCGACGGTCCAGGAAGACAAGATCACCGAACAGTTCCTCGGCATCGCGGTTCCGACCCGCGAGGAAATGCAGGAGATCGAAGTCTCCAGTAGGCTTTATATCGAGAATGGCGGGCGCTACATGACCGCGACGCTGATGTGCGCGTCGGACTCGCCGACGCCGAAGACCACGCCGGTCACCTTCATTTTGTCGAGCCATCGGTTGTGCACCGTGCGCTACGACGAACCGCGGCCTTTCGCCATCGTCGAGCACAAGTTGGCGCGCGCCTGCTCGCCCAAAGTGTCGGGCGAAACCGTGCTGATGGATCTGCTCGACGCCGTGATCGACCGCTCCGCCGACATTCTCGAGCGCATCGGCGCCGAGGTCGACCAGGTGTCGCATTCGATCTTCGAGCCGGACGATGAGGCCGCGCCGCCGTCCTATAACGACGTGCTCAAGGCGCTCGGCCGCAAGGGCGATCTCACCTCGAAGGTGCGCGAGAGCCAGGTCTCGGTCGGCCGCCTGCTGTCGTTCCTGGCGCACGAGGCCGAGGTCATGAAGTGGACCAAGGACATGCGCGCGCAATTGCAGTCGATGCAGCGCGACGTGGTGTCGCTCACCGATCACGCCAGCTACCTGTCCAACAAGGTCACCTTCCTGCTCGACGCCATGCTCGGCGTCGTCAACATCCAGCAGAACGCCATCATCAAGATCTTCTCGATCATGGCGGTGGTGTTCATGCCGCCGACTCTGGTGGCCTCGATCTACGGCATGAATTTCAAGGGCGGCATGATCGAGCTCGAATGGGAATTCGGCTATCCTTGGGCGTTGTTCCTGATGGTGGTGGTCGCCGTGGTGCCGCTGCTGGTCTTCAAGTGGAAGAAGTGGCTGTAGCCGGGCGATGCCGTGCCCGCGAGGACGGTGCCGGCTAGCGCTGACGTGACGCCTGCCAAGCGGTCGACAAACCGATGATCGCGTAGATGACCTTCGCCGCGGTGGCCGGCACGAAGTTGTCAAGCCTGAACTCGAATAAGCCTTGCGCGCAAACTAAGACGCCGCCGACTATCAAGAACAATAAAGTCAGACCGTCGGTCATGGGCATCGGCCGATTCAGCCGGAAAGCCGATTGCAAAGTTGGCAAGAAATTGACCGCAAACACGATCAAAACCAAGGCAGTGAAGGCGACTTGTTCGAAATTCGGCGCGCCCATAGGATTTCTCCCATAGGTTGAATATACACAGACGCGGACTTTTGACCATCGCTTGGTGGCGTCGCAGCATTTTCGAATTTTAATGACTGAACGCGCCGGACCAAGATCAAGATTTGCGCAGCCGTGCCTGAGCGTCGGGCGCGTTGCTCAGAAATGCGCAATCCGCCGCCGGCGCAGGTCAGGGCACTATTGGTTTATTTTCCGCTGCAGGTCTCTTGACTTAAATCCTTATTATGGACTATATTCTATTCCGCTTGGCTCATTGAGGGCGTCTTCGCGAGGCGTCATGAAGATGGAGCCGGGCGCGGCGCCCGCGGGCGGAGGCAAACGCAGCCTTCGCGCTCGGGCGGCGCCAGACCCCGCCCGGGCACACTAGGGTGCCCCGCGAGGAGCTCGCTGACGGCGTGTCCTTCGGGAGACTGGCCGAAAGCGCGGACCGGACGCCGTAAGACGCCGCGATGGAGCGCCGAGAGGCGCCCGCATCCTTCAAAAAAGGATGCGGCTAGACGGAAGACTGGTGCGCCGCTCGGTGCTCCATCCCCTCGTTTTTTACGAGGGGGAAACGGAAAGGGGACTACGGCGTACCCGGCGCCGCTCAACAATACGGGGCGCACAAGTGCGCCCTGTTGGAATACGGGCGGCGCAGCGTTGGCTAATGTTGTTTGAAAATTAAATTGGGAAGGCGAGCGCTGAGCAGCACTCACACATGCTGGCCGCCGTTGATGTGAATCTCGGCGCCGTTCACATAGGAACTAGTTTCGGTGCACAGCACGTAGATGATCTTGGCGACTTCGTCGGGCGTGCCGAGGCGCTGCAACGGAATCTGCTCGACGATCTTCTCGGTGCCGGGCGACAGAATCGCGGTGTCGATCTCGCCCGGCGCTATGGCGTTGACGCGGATGCCGAGCCGGCCGAAGTCGCTCGCCATTTCCCGCGTCAGCGACGCCAGCGCGGCTTTCGACGTCGCATAGGCAGCACCTGCGAACGGATGCACGCGCGAGCCGGCGATGGAAGTGACGTTCACCACCGCGCCCTTGGCGGCCTTGAGTTCGTCGACCAGGCCGCGCGCCAGCATGATCGGCGCGAAGAAATTCACCCGGAACACCTGGCGCCAGACTTCGGTCGCGGTATCGAGCGAGCCGAGCCGTTTGCCGCCGTCGCCTTTGGGCGAGATCGCCGCGTTGTTCACCAGCGCGTGCAGTTCGCCGCTGTTGAGCCGGCGCTTGATCTCGGCGATGGCTTCGATGGTGCTGCCTTCATCGGAAAGGTCGACCTGGATGTGATCTTCCGGCCCCGCGCCCCACGGGCAATTTTCCGGGAACGGATGGCGCGAGCAGGTGATGACGCGCCAGCCGGCCGCCGAGAAGCGCTTGACGGTCGCGTGCCCGATGCCGCGGCTGGCTCCCGTGAGCAGAAGCGTGCGGGGCGGCTGGTTCGATTGCGAATTCGGCATGCGAAAAGCGATCCTTGGAATTTACGGATAAAGCCGTGTCTTGCTCCACGGCGTGCTGGCCGTGTCGCGTTTGAAGACGATGCGGTCATGCAGCCGGAACGGCCGGTCGTGCCAGAACTCGAAAGTCGTCGGCACCAGGCGATAGCCCGACCATTGCGGCGGCCGCGGCACGGTGCCGAGCGCGTATTTAGCGGCGTAAAACGCCACGGCTTTTTCGAAGGCGAGGCGGCTTTCCAGTGGCTGCGACTGTTTGCTCGCCCAGGCGCCGATCTGGGCCTGCTTCGGCCGCGTGGCGAAATAGGCGTCGGCCTCGGCGTCGGTGACGTGCTCGATGGTGCCGCGCAGCCGGACCTGGCGGTTCAGGGATTTCCAATGGAACACCAGCGCGGCCTTGGCCTGGGCGTTCAGTTCCTGGCCCTTTTGGCTGTCTTTGTTGGTGTAGAACACGAAACCCTGCTCGTCGGCGCCCTTGAGCAGCACCATGCGGGCGTTGGGCATGCCGTCGGCGTCGACGGTCGCCAGCGTCATGGCGGTCGGATCGCGCGGCTCCGAGGCGGCAGCGTCCTTCAGCCATGCGGCAAATAGCCGAAAAGGCTCATCGGCGGCGGTGAAATCACCAGTCGTTAACCAATTTGGCTGTTCTATTGACGCCGTATCGGACATTTTGGGGTGCTCGCGTGGTCGTCTGTAAGACCCGTCGGATTTATCCGGGCCTTTATAGTGGAAGTGGGGCGGCAAGCCTATGGCGCGGCTTGGCCGCCGTTGCGGCTGTGGCGCTCGCGTTCGGCTGTGCCGGCTGCAGCGTCGGCCAGCTCGATTCGATCTATGCCTCCGCCGACAAATCCGACCTGACCGGTTCGATCGCGCCGCCGGCCGGCGCCAAACCGCTCGGCGCCAAGCCAGTCAGCGATCTGCCGCCGGAATCCGATCTGGTATTCACCAAGGCCGCGGTCACCCAGGTGCTCAGCCGGTCTGGCAACGGCGCCAGCGAGCCGTGGGAAAATCCGCGCTCCGGCGCGCGCGGCACGGTGACACCGATCACATCGGCCTATAGCCAGGCCGGTCAAACCTGCCGCGATTTCCTGGCGAGCTATGTCAACGGCAGCTCGCAAGCCTGGCTGCAGGGCGCCGCCTGCAAGCAGCAGAAGGGCGCCTGGGAAGTCCGCACGTTGAAGCCCTGGAAGCGATCGTAAGACCGCAACCTCGGCCGGAAACATTGCATCCAGCCCGCTGGAACCCCACATTATCGAACGAGTCGCCGGCGGCCGCTGGCAGGATTTTCACGGGAGTTTTGACGGATGCGCGACCCCTACGAAATTTTGGGGGTTTCCAAGGGTGCGAACGAGGCCGAGATCAAGAGCGCCTATCGCAAGCTTGCCAAGAAGCTTCATCCTGACGCCAACAAGCACGACCCCAAGGCGGCCTCGCGCTTTTCCGAGCTCAACGCCGCCTATGAAATCGCTGGCGACAGCGACAAGCGCAAGGCGTTCGACCGCGGCGAGATCGACGCCGAGGGCAAGCCGCGCTTTCAGGGCTTTGAAGGCGCGCAGTCGCGCGGCGGCGCCGGCGGTGTCCATCCGGGCGGCGCCGGTTTTGAAACCTTCAGCTTCGGCCAGGACGGTTTTCAGCGCCGGGCCGGCGGCGGACCTGCCGGTGGCGGCTTCGAGGATATTCTGCGCGGCATGTTCGGCGGTGGCGGGCGCGCGCGGCCGCAATTCGAACAGGAAGAATTCGGCGCCAGCTCAGGCCAAGACTTGCAGGCGAGCCTCACCATCTCGCTGGAGGATGCGGCAAAAGGCACCAAGACCCGCGTGCATCTGCCGACCGGCAAGGACATCGACGTCAAGATCCCGGCAGGGATTACGAGTGGCCAGAGCATCCGGCTCAAGGGTCAGGGCTATCCGGGCATGGCTGGTCGCGCAGGTGACGCGATCATCACCATCACCATCGCGCCGCATCCGGTGTTCACCCCCGACGGCGCCGATCTGCGGCTCGATCTGCCGATCACGATTTACGAGGCGGTGCTCGGCGGCAAAGTCCGCGTGCCGACGCTCGATGGTGCGGTCGAACTGGCGATCCCCCCCGGCACCGATTCAGGCCGCACGTTCCGGCTGAAGGGCAAAGGCCTCAAATCCAAGACGGCGACCGGCGATCTGCTCGCCACCGCGCGCATCGTGCTGCCGGAAATAGCCGACGACGAGCTTAAAGGCCTGATGAAAAAGCTGCGCGACTCCGCGCCTTACGATCCGCGCAAGGATTTGGAGTCCTAAGACTTCTTCGCTCCGCTCTTGTCGATCTGCTCGTAGACCGACTTGGTGACGTTCTCGAGCTGGTCGCGGTTGGACGGGCCGCTCACCACATAGGCGACCTTGTCGTCGACCCAATAAAACGCCGCCGAACTGTCGCCGTCCTTGAAGCGAAGCGCGGTCTGCGGCGCTTCCGCCTTGGCGCAGTAGATGGTGAAGCGTTCGCCCGACGGACCTTCATACATATAGAATGCCGCAGCAGCGCCCGTCGGTCCCGGCAGCAGCCTGCCGCCGACCAGCTTCAAATTGATCGACTGCAGATCGGGCACGCGCAGTTCGGCGCCGAGCCGCTTCGACAGCCATTGCGTCAGATGCGCGCGTTCGCTGCCCGGCACTTCGACCGGGTGGCGGACTTCGACCACGTAGAGCCGGTAAGCGTCGAGTGCCTCGGCGGTGAAGGTATCGAAATCGTTCGGCCCGGCGGCTGCGGCGCCACGCGCAAACCAGCCGGCGCCGCCGCCGATCACGAAGGCGATCAGCGCGGCGGCGGAGGCGAGCGCCGCCCACGAGCGCCCGCTGGCGCGGTCGCGTTTCAGCGCCTGGTCAAGCTGCAGCCGTTCCGGCACCGGTTCGCCGGCGACCGCGCCGTAACGCGCGCGAATGCTGTCGGCCTGCGCGCGCCATGCGGCGACCAGTGCGGCCTGATCGGCATTTGCCGCCAGCCAGGCGGTGACGGCTTCGAGGCGGTCGGCCGGCAATTCGCCGTCGACGTAAGCGTGAAGCTCTTCCTCGGTCACAGGTGAATTGCGATCGACCATGGCACTTCCTTCTCCGTCATTTCACGCGGCGCAGCGCCGGGCGCCCGCCGTCGAGATAAGTTTTGATTTGCACGCGCGCACGCGCCAGACGCGACATCACGGTTCCGATCGGCACGCCTTGCACTTCCGCGACTTCGCGGTAGCTGAGGCCCTCCAGCACCACGAGCAGCAAGGCCTGGCGCTGATCCTCGACCAGCGTGGCCAGCGCGCGTTCGATATCGCGGCCGCCGGCTTCGGGGCCGGCGAGATCCGGCGCGTCGTTGTCCTCGAGCGACGACATATGCGGCCGGCGCGACAGCGAGCGCAGCCGGTTGCGATTGAGATTGGTCAGGATCGTGTAGAGCCAACTGCGCACTTCCCCGCCGTGAAATAAGTGTTCCGAACGCAAGGCCCGTACCAAAGTGTCCTGCACCAGATCGTCGGCGATGTCGGAATCCCGGGTCAGCGCGCGGGCATAGCGGCGCAGCGCCGGAATTGTCGCCTCGACGTTCTGTTGAAACGTGGCCAAGCCGCCCCTCGATCGAACCGTTAAGGCCCGGAAACCCTCAATCTAGGGTATCCGCAGCCTCGCGTCTGAGAGAAAAAACCCCTCATTCGCGAACATATTCCCGGAATCGAATTGAATTCGCCGAGGTGGCAGGCCCGGCCGGGCGGTTTGCTTGATGGCTTTAGGACCCTATGCCATACGAAAGCAGCCGGCGCGTTCCGGCAGAGCAGGAAATTCGATGGCGGAAGTCTCGGGAATGATGCGCGGCAAGCGCGGGCTGATCATGGGCGTGGCGAACAACCGTTCGATCGCCTGGGGCATTGCGCGGGCCTGCCGCGACCACGGCGCCGACCTGGCCTTCACCTATCAAGGCGATGCGCTCAAGAAGCGCGTCGAGCCGCTGGCCGAGGAGGTCGACGGCCTGGTGGTCGGCCATTGTGACGTCACCGACCCGGCCTCCCTGGACGCGGTGTTTGCCGCCGTGAAATCGGCGTGGGGTTCGCTCGATTTCCTGGTGCACGCCATCGCCTTCTCCGACAAAGACCAGCTCGACGGCCGCTATGTCGACACCACCGAAGACAATTTCACCAAGACCATGCTGGTGAGTTGCTATTCGTTCACGGCGATCGCGCAGCGCGCCGAGAAGCTGATGACCAATGGCGGCTCGCTGCTGACGCTGACTTATTACGGCGCCGAGAAGTGGATGCCGCATTACAACGTCATGGGTCTGGCCAAGGCGGCGCTGGAATCCTCGGTGCGCTATATGGCCGCCGATCTCGGCGTCAAGAATATCCGCGTCAACGCCATCTCCGCCGGACCGATCAAGACGCTGGCGGCCTCCGGCATCGGCGACTTCCGTTACATTCTGAAATGGAACGAATACAATACCCCGTTGCGCCGCAACGTGACGCTGGAGGATGTCGGCAAGGCCGGCGTATTCTTCCTGTCCGACCTGTCGAGCGGCGTGACCGGCGAAATCCAGCATGTCGACGCCGGGTATCACATCGTCGGTATCAAGCACCCGGACGCGCCGGACTTCACGGTGAAATAGGAATGGCGCGCGCATGATCCCGAAAAGTGGGTACCGGTTTTCGGACAAGATCATGCGCAAACCAAAATGACCGCCAAGCCGACCGTCTATTATCTCCGTCACGGCGAAACTGACTGGAATGTCGGCAGCCGCCTGCAAGGCCGCCGCGATATTCCGTTGAACGCGCGGGGGCGGGGGCAGGCGACCCATTGCGGCGATATCCTGCGCGACCTGTTCGCGCGCGATGGCCGCGACCCGGTGGCGCTCGACTATGTCTCGAGCCCGCTCGGCCGCGCCACGGAGACCATGGAATTGGCCCGCGCCGCGCTCGGTCTCGAACGGCAAGGCTACCGGCTCGACGAACGCCTCGCCGAGCTTTCATTCGGCGACTGGGAAGGCTTCACCATCGCGCAACTGCATAGCCACGACCCCGTGCACATCTCGCAGCGCGAACACGACAAGTGGCATTTCGTGCCGCCCGGCGGCGAGAGCTATAAGATGGTCTCGGCCCGTATGGCCGAATGGTACGCAAGCCTGACGCGCGACACGGTGGCGACCGCCCATGGCGGCACCTGCCGTGGGCTGATGGCCCATCTCGGTATCGCCAAGCCGGCCGCCGCGCCTCTGGTCGATATTACCCAGGGCGTCGTTTACGTGTTTCAGGGCGACCGGATGACCCGGTATGCCTGAGCGCATGATCCCGAAAAGTGGGTACCGGTTTTCGGACAAGATCATGCGCAAATAGACAAATTTGACCCCCGCAAGGCTGCGGGGTACCAACCCCCCATGTCGTTCAACACCTTTGGCCATCTTTTCCGGTTCACCAGCTTCGGCGAAAGCCACGGGGCGGCGATCGGCTGCGTGGTAGACGGCTGTCCGCCGCGCATTCCGCTGACCGAAGCTGACATCCAGCTGCATCTCGACAAGCGCCGCCCCGGCCAGTCGCGCTTCACCACGCAGCGCCAGGAGCCGGATGCGGTGAAGATCCTGTCCGGCGTGTTCACCGGCGACGATGGCATCCAGGTCACCACCGGCACCCCCCTGATGCTGCAGATCGAGAATGTCGATCAGCGCTCGAAGGACTATTCCGAGATCAAGGCCAAGTACCGCCCCGGCCACGCCGGCTACGTCTACGACGTCAAATACGGCATCCACGATTATCGCGGCGGCGGACGCGCCTCGGCGCGCGAGACCGCGGCGCGCGTCGCCGCCGGCGCGGTGGCGCGCAAGGTCGTGCCGGGCTTGAGCGTGCGCGCGGCGCTAGTGCAGATGGGACCGCACAAGATCGACCCTAAGCGTTGGGACTGGAACGAGGTCGACAACAACCCGTTCTTCTGCCCGGACGCCAAGCAGGCCAAATTCTTCGAGGAATACTTAGATGGTGTGCGCAAATCCGGCTCGTCGATCGGCGCGGTGATCGAGGTCGTGGCCGAAGGCGTGCCGACAGGCCTCGGCGCGCCGGTCTACAAGAAGCTCGATGCCGATCTCGCCGGTGCTCTGATGGGCATCAACGCGGTCAAGGGCGTCGAGATCGGCGACGGCTTTGCCACCGCGGCGATGAGCGGCGAAGACAATGCCGATGAGATGCGCATGGGAAATGAGAGCAAGCCGGTGTTCCTGTCCAACCATGCCGGCGGCATTCTCGGCGGCATTTCAACCGGGCAGCCGATCGTCGCGCGTTTCGCGGTGAAGCCGACCTCGTCGATCCTCAATCCGCGCAAGACCGTCGATCGCTACGGCAACGACACCGAAATATCGACCAAGGGCCGTCACGATCCTTGCGTCGGCATCCGCGCCGTGCCCATTGGTGAAGCCATGGTGGCATGCGTGCTGGCCGATCATTATCTCATGCATCGCGGCCAAGTCGGCGAGGGAACGGCGTGGCCGTTTACGCCCGGCACATGATGCCGCGTCCGAGGACAAGCAGTGCCCAATAGTCATTCAAGCGTCGAAGTGGCCATCAAGGCCTTTGCCAAAGGCGAAATCGTGGTCGTCATGGACGACGACGACCGCGAGAACGAGGGCGATCTGTTCGTCGCCGCCTCGCTGTGCACGCCCGAGAAGATGGCGTTCATCATCCGCAATACTTCAGGGATAGTCTGCGCGCCGCTCGGCGGCGAACTCGCACGCAAGCTGCACCTCGATCCGATGGTGGCGGAGAACGATGCGCCGCTCGGCACCGCCTTCACCGTCACCGTAGACGTCAAGCACGGCCTGTCCACCGGCATCTCGGCGGAAGAGCGCACCAACACCGTGCGCGCGCTGGCCAATGACAACAGCGGCGCGTCCGATTTCGTACGCCCCGGCCATGTGTTTCCGCTGGTGGCGCGCGAAGGCGGCGTGCTGATGCGCTCGGGTCATACCGAGGCTTGCGTCGATCTCTGCCGTCTCGCCGGCCTGCCGCCGGTCGGCGTGCTGTCGGAGCTGATGAAAGACGACGGCACCGTGATGCGCGGACCGGACGTCGCGGCCTTCGCCGAAAAACACAAGCTCGCGCAGGTGTCGATTGCCGATCTGATCGCTTATCGCCAGAGCCGCGACAAGCTGGTCGAACGGGTGTCCGAATTCCAATTGGCGTCCGACATCGGTATGCTCAAGGGCTACGCCTATGTCACGCCGTTCGATCGCGTGCATCACATGGCCTTCGTCTTTGGCGACCTCGGTGACGGCAAGAACGTGCCGGCGCGGCTGCATCGCGCCGACGTGATCGGCGACGTGTTCGGCGGCGCCAAAACCATCCGTGCCGCGCTGGCGCACTTCAAGTCGGCCGGCCGCGGCGTCATCGTTTATTTGCGCGACGGCACCGCCGGCGTGCCGGTGCTCGTCCATCAGGACAGCGATACCGGCACGGAAGCTGCGCGCACCAAGCAATGGCGCGAGATCGGCCTGGGCGCCCAAATCCTCAAGGATCTCGGCATTTCCTCGATCCGGCTGCTGTCGTCGAGCAAGCGCACCTATGTCGGGCTCGGCGGCTTCGGCATCGAAATCGCGGCGACCGAAACGCTGGACGGCTAGGGCTTCTTTTTCGCCCTGTTGCGTGCCAGCATATCGGTATGAGGCGTTTTGCCCTTGGCATGATTCTCTCAGGCGCGCTCGGCGCTGCGGCTTTGGCGGTCGCCGCGCCGACGCCATTTCGCCTGGCCGACAAAAGCACGAGCGCCATCCCGGTCGATGTCGAACTGGTGATAGCGGTCGACGTGTCCTACTCGATGGACCCGGAAGAGCAGGCGCTGCAGCGCGAGGGCTACATCATGGCGCTGACCTCGCGCGAATTCCTTCGCGCGCTGCGCGAGGGCGCCAACGCAAAAATTGCCGTCACCTATTTCGAATGGGCTGGGCAGACCGATCAGAAGATCGTGATGCCGTGGCGGCTGATCGACGGCCCGGAAGCCGCCGATGCGGTCGCTGCCGAGATCGCCCGCGCGCCTTACCGGCGCGCCTCGCGCACCTCGATTTCCGGTGCGCTGCGGTTTGCCAAGCCGCTGTTCGACAATAGCGGCTATCGCGGCTTGCGCCGCGTCATCGACGTGTCCGGCGACGGCGCCAATAACAACGGCCCGCTGGTGGTACCGACGCGCGACGATGTGCTCGCCTCCGGCATCACCATCAACGGCCTGCCGATCATGCTCAAGCGGCCCAATATCGCCAGCATCGATATCGAGAATCTCGACATCTATTATGAGGATTGCGTGATCGGTGGCCCCGGCGCTTTCGTGATCCCGATCCGCGAGCGCGAAAAGTTCATCGAGGCGACGCGCACCAAGCTGGTGCTGGAAATCGCCGGCCGGCAGCCGGAACGGCGCGTCATCCCGGCGTCGGCCGAGGCGCCGCGCGTCTCCTGCACCATCGGCGAGAAGATGTGGCAGGACCGCTGGGGCGGCCGCGGGCTGGATTTTCAGTAACGCATGATCCCGAAAAGTGGGAACCAGTTTTCGGACAAGATCATGCGCAAATATTAGCGTTCGAACTTCGCCACCAATTCGACGTGAAACGAATAGCGGAACTGATCGACCGGCGTGACGCCGGCGAGCTTGTAACCGCCATCGACCAGAATGCGGGCATCGCGGGCGAAGGTCGCGGCTTCGCACGATACCGCGACGACGGTCGGCACCTTGCTCTTGGCCAGTTCGCGCACCTGCGCTTCCGCGCCCTGACGCGGCGGATCAAACACGACGGCGTCGAAGCCTTTAAGTTCGGTCGCCATCAACGGGCGGCGGAACAGGTCGCGCGTTTGCGCCTCGACCTGCTTCAGGCCTGACGTGGTCGACGCCGCGCGCTCCAGCGCCTTGATGGCGGGTGCTTCGTTGTCGACGGCGCTGACCCGCGCCCGCTCGGCCAGCCGCAGTGCAAATGTGCCGATGCCGGAAAACAGATCGGCGACGCGCTTGGCCGCGCCGACATGGTCGATGACCAGGCGCGCCAAGGCCGCTTCGCCTTCGGCGGTGGCTTGCAGAAACGCACCCGGCGGCAATGGCACGTGGGCCTTGCCGACCCTCAAGGTCGGCTGCGAGCCTTGCGCGACCAGTTCGCCGTGCCGCGTCAGTCGCGCAAGCTTGTGCTTCTCGACGAGCTTGGCCAGCACGCCGGTGCGCTGCGACGTCAGCGGACCCGAACCGCGCACATCCATGTCGATGCCGGAGTCAGTGGCGGTGACATGGATGTCGAGCGGCTTGTCCGTGGGCTTGAGAATCTCGGCGACGGCCCAGGCAGCTTCAATGGCGCCGTCGAGCCCATTGCTGAGCACCGGGCAGCGGTCGATGGCGACGATGCGGTGCGCGCGCGGCGCGGCAAAACCGACCTCGAGCAGGCTGCCCCCGCCGCGGCGGGCATGCAGCACCGCGCGGCGGCGGCCTTGGCCGTGGGCGTCGATCAGGGTCGCGACCGGCGCGACCAGGTTGGCGTGCGCCAGCGCCTCGACCACCAGTTCGCGCTTCCAGATGTGATATTCGGCCAGCGACCAATGCTGCGTGGCGCAGCCGCCGCAAATGCCGAAATGCTTGCAGATCGGCGTCTCGCGTTCGTGGCTTGGTTTGTCGATATGGATCAGATGCCGCCGGTCGGGATGGCCGTCGATGCGTTCGACGGTCACGATTTCGCCCGGCAGCGCGTAGGGCACATAGACCGGCCCGATATTGGTGTCGGCGATGCCGTCGCCGCGATGGCCGATGCGTTGAATCGTGAGTTGCTCAGTCATGGGTAGCGCCTAGCAGAAATTCGGCATTGCCGTCGCCGCCCGTGATGGGCGACGGCGCAATGCCGAGAACGCGCCATCCGAGCGCCGTGATAAAAGTGGAGATATCCGCGCAGACCACGGCGTGCACGGCTGTGTCGCGCACGATGCCGCGTTTCAACGCGGCGCGGCCGGCCTCGAACTGCGGCTTGATCAGCGCGATCAATTGCGCCGGCGTTTTTGCTAGCGCAAGGGCGGCAGGCAGCACCAGCTTGAGCGAGATGAAGCTGACGTCAACCACGACCAGATCGGGCGGCTCGCCGATGAGGGCAGGGGTGAGCGTGCGGATATCGGTTCCCTCCAGCGAGACGACCTCAGGGCGGGAGCGCAGGCTCTGGTGCAGTTGCCCATGTCCGACATCGACGGCGGTGATGCGTTTGGCGCCGCGTTCCAGCAGCGCCTGCGTGAAGCCGCCGGTCGAGGCGCCGACATCGAGGCAAATCCGGCCGCGCGGATCGAAGCCGAAACGGTCGAGCGCGGCGGCAAGCTTGACGCCGGCGCGCGACACGTAAGGGTGCGGCGCGCTCGCCTGCAAAGTCGCGTCGGTTGCGATGACTTCCGAGGCCTTGCGCACCGTCGCATCGTTGGCGCGCACCAGCCCGGCTTCGATGGCGGCCTGTGCCTTGGCGCGGCTTTCAAACAAGCCGCGTTCGACCAGCAGTCGATCGGCGCGTCGGCGGGTGGGCATTCAAACTCCGTTACCATGCCCGGCGAGAGCGGGGCATCCAGCAATCGCAGCGTCAGAGAATATCGTAAAATACGTGAGTGCTGGATCGCCCGCCTGCACGGGTAATCACACCACGGCGTTACGCCAGCTTCACCGTCTCGTCCGCGGCGTCCTTGCCCAGCGCTTCGAACACTTTGGCGATGATGCCTTTGGCGTCGAGACCGGCTTTGGCATACATCGCGGCCGGGGAATCCTGATCCTGGAACACGTCCGGCAGCACCATGCAGCGCACTTTGCAGCCGGCATCGAGCGCGCCGCTTTCCGCCAGCGTCTGCAGCACAAAGGAGCCGAAGCCGCCGATCGAGCCTTCTTCGATCGTCACCAGTACTTCGTGCTCGCGCACCAGCCGCAGCAACAGCTCGGTATCCAGCGGCTTGGCAAAGCGCGCGTCGGCGACGGTGGTGGACAGGCCGAGCGCGGCCAATTCGTCGGCGGCTTTCAAACACTCGCCAAGCCGCGCGCCGAACGACAGCAGCGCCACCTTGTGGCCTTCGCGTACGATGCGGCCCTTGCCGATCTCCAGCGCCTTGCCTTCGGCCGGCATCGGCACACCGAGGCCTTCGCCGCGCGGGTAGCGCAGCGCGGACGGCCGGTCGTCGATCGCCACTTGCGTCGCCACCATATTCGCTAGTTCGGCCTCGTCGGCCGCCGCCATCACCACAAAACCGGGCAGGCAGCCGAGATAGGCCACGTCGAACGAGCCTGCATGGGTCGGGCCGTCGGCGCCGACTAATCCTGCGCGATCGATCGCGAAGCGCACGGGCAATTTTTGAATTGCGACGTCATGCACGATCTGGTCATAGGCGCGCTGCAGGAAGGTCGAGTAGATCGCGACGAACGGCTTGAAGCCTTGCGTCGCCAGGCCCGCGGCGAAAGTCACCGCATGCTGCTCGGCAATGCCGACATCGAAGCAGCGGGTGGGGAATTCCTGCTCGAACAGGTCGAGCCCGGTGCCGGACGGCATCGCCGCGGTGATAGCGACGATCTTGTCGTCCTTGCGCGCTTCCTTGATCAGGCTCTGGGCGAACACTCTGGTGTATTGCGGCGCGCCGCCCTTGGATTTCGCCTGCGTGCCGGTGGCGACGTCGAATTTGACGACGCCGTGATATTTGTCGGCGGAGATTTCCGCGGGGCCGTAGCCTTTGCCCTTCTGGGTGACGACGTGCACCAGGATCGGGCCGATTTCGGCATCGCGCACATTGCGCAGGATCGGCAGCAGGTGATCGAGGTTATGTCCGTCGATCGGTCCGCAATAATAGAAGCCAAGTTCCTCAAACAGCGTCCCGCCCATGACATAGCCGCGGGCATGCTCGACCGCACGCGTGATGGCGCGGTCCCAGCTCTTGGGCAGATGCTTGGTGAGCTGTTTGCCGACGTCGCGCAGCTTGAGATAAGTGTGACCCGAGCCGAGCCGCGCCAGATAGGCGGACATGGCGCCGACCGGCGGCGCGATCGACATATCATTATCGTTCAAGATAACAATCAGGCGCTCGTTGCGCGCGCCGGCATTGTTCATCGCCTCATAGGCCATGCCGGCCGACATCGCGCCGTCGCCGATCACGGCGATGACATTGTTTTTCTTGCCCGCGAGATCGCGCGCCACCGCCATGCCGAGCGCGGCCGAAATTGAGGTCGACGAGTGCGCGGCGCCGAACGGATCGTATTCGCTCTCGGCGCGCT
This sequence comes from uncultured Hyphomicrobiales bacterium, assembly GCA_903878085.1. Taxonomy (GTDB): domain Bacteria; phylum Pseudomonadota; class Alphaproteobacteria; order Rhizobiales; family Xanthobacteraceae; genus Pseudolabrys. Next base: position 72,894 of record CAIRGJ010000021.1, read on the forward strand.
TGGTGAAGCCGGACAGCCCACCGGCCTGCCGCAAGGTGCGGATGCGGTCGCGCCGGCCGGTCAAAATCTTGTGCGGATAGGCCTGATGCCCGACGTCCCAGATCAGCTTGTCGGTGGGGGTGTCGAACACGGCGTGCAGCGCCACCGTCAGTTCGACGACACCAAGACCGGCGCCCAAGTGCCCGCCGGTCTTGGCGACCGCGTCAATAGTCTCGGTCCGCAACTCGTCGGCGAGCTGCGCCAACTGCTCGGCCGACAGGTTTTTCATGTCGCTCGGGAGGTGAATGCGGTCGAGCAGGGGTGTCTTGGAAAGTTCCGACAAAAGCAACTCCACGGCGCGGGCGCCGACTCTGAACAAAAGCGTAGCGGAAGGCTTACACCAGTTGTGCCGGGGCGGGCAATTCTGCCCTGCCGTTGGGGTGTACCCGCCCGGTTTTGGCCGTTATTGCGCGCCGGTAGCCTTGGTCAGCCGGGTCATGGCGTCCAGCGGGCCGCAGCAGATCAGATAATAGTCATAGGCCGCGCCCGGGCGCTCGTTGGCGCGCAGGAACTGGGCGTGGGCCCAAGCAAAGCGCCAGCGCCGGAGCGCAGAGCTGCCATGCTGCCACAGGTCCCGGAAGCGCACGGAGACTACCGTCGGGTTGCGCCGCTCGGCCGCTTCCAGCGCCAGGATCGGATCGGCCACCGGATCGAACGGGCAGACATTCATGACGTCGTCCGGCGACTGAACGTCGATCCAGTCGATCGCCGGCGCGATCGCAAGCTGGCGCAAGCGGCTGCGGAACCATTTGGCCTCGGGATCGAAGCCGACCACCGGCAAGTTGGCGCCAAGCGTCAGCAGCACGACACGCCGTTCGTCGCCCCCGAAGGCGGGATCGCGGGCGAGCGCGCGGCCGACGATGTCGATGGCGAGCACCGCGCCGAGGTCATGACCGATGATCATGATTTCGTCGGCATTGCTCTTTTGCACGGCGTCGGCCGCGGCGCCGGTGAGCGCGTCCAGACGCTGCTCGATGTCCTTGCGCTTGCGATTGGCGATCTGGTCCGTAGTGGCGGCCTGGTCGGAGCGCCGCAGCAGGCCGGTGACCGGCTCGGTGAGCCAGAGGATCGAGGCAAAGCCGCCGAGCCCGGTAACGGCGCCGACAATCCGCGCGACAATTTCCGGCGCGTGCATGCCCGCGACCAGGTTCATGCACAAGAGGCCGAAGAAGCAGGCCAGTAAGATCCAAGCGGTGATCAGCAGCAGCGGCGAAAAAGCGAGAGCGGCAAAGCGCCAGTCTGCGCGCATGATGCGGCGGAATGCGCCGTTGACGATGGCGACGCCGATGGTGCGGTACATCTGCACGATCTTCCACCACGCCGGGCGCGTCAGATCCTCGCGGACAATGTCGTCCCAGCGGAGGAGGCGGTAATCGGTTTGCACGCCCCAATCATGCCCTTCGGTCATGACGTTCCATTTGGCGGCGGGGCGCTTCGGGTGCGGTTTGGCCTCGCCGACATTGCCGGTCAGGCCATAGAGCGCGCAGGTGCTGCGGAATTCCCGCTCGAAGTCGCGGCGATGCTCTGCAGGGTCCCGCGGGTCGTAGCCCGGCACTTCGATCACGAGGCGCGTTTTGATCTTCACGCGCGGTTAATCCACATCGAGCGGCTCGCTGCCGGTCGGCTTGCCGGAGGCGTCGAGGGTAATCTTTTCGACGCGGGCTTCCGCCTGCCGCAGCAGTTCCTCGCAGCGCGTCTTGAGCGCTTCGCCGCGCTCGTAGATCGCCACCGACTCCTCGAGCGGCACTTTGCCTTCCTCGAGCCGTTTGACGATCGATTCCAATTCCTCGATCGCCCGCTCGAAGGGCATTTTTTTCACGTCGGTGTTGGGGGTATCGGCCATCGCGGCTTCCCGGGCGTGAGGGGGTCCTAGACCGCCATGGGATGGCGGAGTTAGGCGGAATCGTCAACCGGCGGTCAGGTGTTTCCGCCGCCAATCGACCATGGCCAGCATTAAACCGCGCGGCAAAAGCCGCGGCAGCAGCGTGAATATTCGATTGGGCTTGCCCGGTACCACGACGCGGTGGCCCGCCATGAAGCCCTGGTAGCCGTCACGCGCCACCCGTTCGGCCGACCGGTTCAAGAAGGCCGGGAAATAGCCGTGCGGCACGCCGGCGCGGTCGTTGAATTCGGTGTCGACCGGTCCGGGGCACAGCGCGCATACTTTCACGCCGTCCGCTTTAAGCTCCTCGTGCATCGCCTCGCTGAAGGACAGCACAAAGGCCTTGCTGGCATGATAGACGGCCATGCCGGGACCGGGGATAAAGCTGGCGATCGACGCGACATTGAGGATGCCGCCGCGATGCCGCCTGATCGGTTCGAGCCAGCGCAGCGACAGGTCGGTCAACGCCCGGATGTTGAGATTGACGATGGCCAATTGGGCGTCGCGGTCGATATCGGGCGCCTCGCCAAGCATGCCGAAGCCGGCATTGTTGACCAGGACCGAAGGCTCCAGGCCGGCGGCGCCGAGCGCCTCGGCGAGCCGGGATGGGCCGTCAGGCTGTCCCAGATCGGCGGCGATCACGTGCGGGCGCGTATAACCTCTGCTGGCGATCTCGTCGGCTAATGCCAAAAGCTGTGCCTCGCGCCGTGCGGTCAGCACCAAAGTGTGGCCGTTTTGGGCAAAGACGCGGGCAAGCGCCGCGCCGATGCCGGCCGAGGCGCCGGTAATTAAACAAACGGACTGCATGGCTGCGGGTACGGGTGACATCCGACGATGAATGCTCGACAATAAGCAATATTGCAAATGACAGGGGCTAAGACTTTGGCTGAACTCAAGGAAAAAATAATATTGGTCACTGGCGCCGGCGGCGCCATCGGCAGCGCCGTGGTGGCCGCGGTGCGTCACGCCGGCGGCATTGCGATTGCGACCGATCTCGCCGCCGGCAAGGGCGCCGACTCGCCGCTGGACGTTACGTCTGAAGCCGAGTGGCAGCGCGTAACCGCCGACATCGAGCGCGACCACGGCCGGCTCGATGGGCTGGTGAATGCCGCCGGCATCGCTGCGGTCGGCAGCATCGAGAAGACCGACTTCGCGACCTGGAAGCGCGTGCTCTCGGTCAATCTCGACGGCACTTTTCTCGGCTGCAAATACGCGTTTCCGCTGCTGCGCAAGAAGGGCGGCGCCATCGTCAACCTGTCGTCGGTGCTGGCCTTGGTCGGCAGTTCGAACCTGACCGCCTACAATGCGTCGAAAGGCGGCGTCTCGCTGCTGACCAAATCGGTCGCGCTCAACGGCGCCCGCTATAGGCCGCCGGTCCGCTGCAACGCCGTGTGCCCGGCTTTTATCGAGGGCGCGATGGTCGATGGCATCGCGGAGAACACGAAGAATCCGCTAGCCGTGCAGCAGCGGCTGATCAACGACATTCCGATCGGCCGTCTCGGCCAGCCGGACGAAGTCGCCAAGCTGTGCGTTTATCTTCTGTCCGACGACGCGTCGTTCGTCACCGGCGCCGATTTCCCGATCGATGGCGGGCTGACGGCGAAATAGGAGCGCGGCCAGCAAAGGTGGAAACCGGTTTTGCGGGACGCAATCAAGCTTGCGCAGATTGCGTCAACTTATCGGCAGTCCGCGCGACCGGAAATATAAGCCAGGGCGCGTAGTCATAAATCCAGCTTGTTGAGAGCGGCTCGCTGAATGTCCGCTCCTCCCCCAATAGCGACCGCTGCGCGAACATTCCAGAAGTGTCGCTAAGGGCCCATCAGCGGACATTGTCCGTAGCATCCACGCCAACAAAAACCCCGGCGCTAAGGCCGGGGCTTTGTATCTTCCGAGAAGCGCCAACAAGCTTAGAACGGGATCATGCCTCGAACATTGCCCGACCATATTTTGTAGTTCGCGCCGATGCCGCCATATTCGCCGCCGAGTGAGAGCATCATGCCCCGGTCGTTCATATAGGACGCACCCGTCGTGACGCGCGCCGACCAGCCTTGCGAGATCGCAACGACGGGCTGTCCGGTGGCCACCGCATTGTCCGACAGGAAGCGGTAATCGCCATAGACCCCAATAAACGGCGCAATCTTCGATCCATCCGGGAGATCGAATGGCCGAGCGATCTTGGTGCCACCGCTGGCGCGACCAGCTGAGAAGGTGCGGGTATCCTGTAGCGTGCCGAGGTTGTCAGTCCACGTATTCTCCCTCTCCCACAGCACGAAGACTTTAGCCGACGGTTCGAGCGAGAACGCACCGAACTTTTGGTATCCGGTAAGCCCGGTGGAGGCGAGCCAGCGGCTGCCAGTGAATGACCCGTTCGCCGTGCCTGCACTCGCGCTATAGGACATGTACGACCAAGCCAGCGCCGCGTCGAAGCGCAGTGCGCCGAACCGGCGGGCGAAATAGCCGCCGACCGTTTCACCGTTGCCTTTAAAGGTTCCGGTCAGTGACGTTACGTCGTATTTGAAGTTCTCATGGCCGGCGACCACGCCTACGACCATATCCGGCGTCAGCTTACGACTCAGTCCCATCGTAAGATTGAGCTGGTTGCCCTTGATATCAGCGTTGGAGTTGTTACTCGTCGTCCAGCCGGTGCCGCGCACGTCGAGCCACAAGCGCCACTCGCGTTCGGGCGTCGTCTGTCGTGGCGGCGCCTTGGTTGCGTTGCCGGCATATCCGAGCGCCGTGAAGGCGTCATCGACGCGGCGGCTCGGTTGCGGCTCGCCAGCGAAACTGTTGACACGCAATCCGGGATCGTTTGGATTATTGTTCAGCGTTCCGGCCGCAAAGGCTTTGGCACGCTGCAATTCCGCACTGGCGGGATCGTTGTGTTGCGGATCGGCGGCAAAGTTGAAGGTGATGCCATTCGGCCCGCCGGTGAATGGCGCATTGCTGGGTGAGAACGCATCATTAATCGCGCCATCGATGGCGCTGGTGATGACCTGACCCGAGGTCTGCGCCACCATGGGCGTGATCGCATTCTGCAGGGCGCGCACTTTCAGGCTGTCCGCCGGGACCGCATAGCTGAACTGATCGGCTGAACTGGTGGCGCTGGTGCCACCCGGCGTGGTGACAGTAATGTCCACGGTGCCGAGACTCCCGGCGGGCGAAGTCGCCGTGATCTTGGTTGCACTGCTAACTGAGAATGAGGCCGCGTCCTTGCTGCCGAACTTCACCGCCGTCGCACCGGTCAGGTCGGTGCCGGTTATGGTCACGCTAGTATTGCCTGTAGTCGGGCCGCTGCTCGGGCTGATCGATGTCACCGTGGGCACAACAGGGCCGGAGATGCACGAGACGGTTGCCGTATCGGCCCCGCCGTGGCCTGAAAACCCAGCAGTGAAGATATAGTTCGATAAGCCGGTTGTAACAACGTAAGAAAGTGAACTCGCAGGTGGATTATCACCTACGTCTACGGACCCGTCGCCGTTTCTTATTTCTTTTGGGCGGTTACCAAATTTGTTTGTGACAGTGATTATTTCACCCGGGATTAGATTGGAGCCACTATTTAAAGTGCTCACGCCACCGAAAATGCTTTGGACGTCTCCATTAAGGGCTAGACAACCCGCGCTCGTAGCGAGGGCTTGGCCGCCGCCGATAAGCGTCGAAAGCATGCCGCCAATCAGGCTTGCGGTGGCAAACGATAAAGCGCGATAGCGGATCGACAAGGAGCCCCCAAACGATATTGCGAACGACTTCGCGCGCTTTGCGAGCGCACAAAATACGATGCACTAAACTGGTCCCAACTCGGCCCAACGAACTGGTGAATCCAACGGGCATTTCGGGGATGCGCCGTCCCCCAAACCCGTTGAGGCCGGACTCCATTGTGAAGACGCTATAATATTAGCCAGGGCAATAACAATTCTGCCAAGTACAATAGTGTAGCTAATGGCCGCCGATGTGGCATTTCTGCCACTAATTGGCAGGGCTCACTTCATCAACAAAAACAGGCGTTTGTTTAGTGCGGCGGTGCAACGCCAATATCCGCTTTGGGTCATTAGCGGACATTTGCCCTTTTTTGGAATGTTCGCTTCTCGCCGTCAGCGACCAAAAAGAGGAGGCAATGGCTGGCGTCTGGGACCAGATCATGGATGCACTGGCCGCAATGCATGATGCGGCGGTGCCGATGATCGATACATCGGTTGTCCGAGTGCATCAGCACGGTGGCTGTATCGCGGGCAGCAAAAGTAAGAACCGGTTTTGCGGGGCGCAATCAAGCTTGCGCAGAATGCGTAAACTTATCTGCGGTCCGCACGACCAAGAAAATGAGCTAACCCCGCATCAATGCGGTGACATGGGCCGCGGCGGAACGCGCGAGGCCTTGCAGGTCGTAGCCGCCTTCCAGCATCGAGACGATGCGGCCTTGGGCGCTGTCGTCGGCGATGTCCATCAGCATCTTGGTCACCCAGGTGTAGTCCGCTTCCACCAGATTGAGGTTGGCGAGCGGGTCGCGGGTGTGGGCGTCGAAGCCGGCCGAGATAATCAGAAGCTCCGGCTTGAACTCGCGTAAGCGCGGCAGGATGGCAACCTCGAAAGCCTCGCGGAACGCGTCGCCGCCGTCGCCGGCGCGTAGCGGCGCGTTGACGATGGTGTCGTGCTCGCCGCGCTCGCCCAGTGCGCCGGTGCCGGGAAACAGCGGCATTTCGTGGGTCGAGCAATACATCACGCTCTTGTCGGCCCAGAAGATTTCCTGCGAGCCGTTGCCGTGATGCACGTCGAAATCGACAATCGCCGCGCGCTCGATGCCGTATTTATTCTGGGCGTAGCGCGCCGCAATAGCCACGCTGTTGAAAAAGCAAAAGCCCATCGGCCGCGCGGTCTCGGCGTGATGGCCGGGCGGACGCACCGCGACGAAGGCGTTCGACGCCTTCTGGTTCATGACCTCATCAACCGCCAGCACGCCGCCGCCGACCGCGCGCAGCGCCGCCTCCAGGCTGCCGGGCGACATCGAGGTGTCGGCATCGATCTGGATCATGCCTTCGCCTTCCGACGGCGCGGCTTCGCGGATGGCTTGGATGTAGTCCATCGGATGAACCAGCGCGATGACATCGGCTTCCGCCATCGGCGCCTGCTCGCGCGCCAGCATCTGGAACTTCGGCTTCGTCAATTCCTCTTCCACCGCACGCAGGCGATCCGGCCGTTCCGGATGGCCGGGTGGGGTCAGATGATCGAGGCAGGCGGGGTGGGAGATAAGGAGAGTGGACATTGGCGAGTTCTAACGCGGCTTATTGGTAAGGCGCAAATCTATCTGCTGTCGTCGGCCGGGACGACAGCGATTATTTCATCGCCTTCAAACTCACCCCCGCCGGCGGCAGGCTGTCGTCGGGCACGAAGAAATCGACCTGAAGCGGCTGGCTCGGATTGACGCGGTACTGGTCGAAATCGGAGACGCCTTCGCCCGACAGGAACGTGTCGTCGATCAGGAAATTGCCGGTAAAGCTCTTCGGCTTGTGGAAGATGCGATAGGCCGCCTCCGCCAGAATCTCCGGCTTGCGCGACATGTTCATCAGCGCGTCGCCGCCGAGCAGGTTCTTGATCGCGGCGGTGGCAATCGTCGTGCGCGGCCACAGCGCGTTGACGGCGATTTTGCCGCGCTGTTCGCCGGCGAGCCCCAGCACGACCAGGCTCATGCCGAATTTCGCCATGGCATAGCCGGTTGCCGGCGCAAACCACTTCTCTTTCATGTCGAGCGGCGGCGACAGCATCAGGATATGCGGGTTCTCGGATTTGGCGAGATGCGGCAGCGCGTATTTCGACACCATGAAGGTGCCGCGCGAATTGATCTGATGCATCAGGTCGAAGCGCCGCATGTCGGTCTGCGCCACCGGCGTCAGTTGGATCGCGCTGGCATTGTTGACGACGATGTCGAGCCCGCCGAAATGCGCCGCCGTCTGGTCGAGTGCCGCCTTCACGGCGGCTTCCTCGCGCACGTCCACGGCAAGCGCCAAAGCGTGACCGCCGGCCTTTTCGATCTCGGCGGCGGCGGTGTGGATGGTACCTTCAAGCTTGGGATGCGGATCGACGGTCTTGGCGGCGATCGCGATATTGGCGCCGTCGGCGGCGGCTTTCAGCGCAATCGCCAGCCCGATGCCGCGCGAGCCGCCGGTGATGAAGAGGGTCTTGCCCTTTAGTGACATCGGTGTGCCCTCGAAGTTTTTTGCGTTTGTCCCTAGATAGGCTTTAATCGATACCACAACCGCCCTCCGCGGTCCGAAACGTTTAAGCCTATCACTTTTATGCCGCCGGCGTGGCGGCGCCCGGCAGCGACATCACGCTTTTCGACTTTCCCGCAGCGCCGGAACAGCGCGGCAACCACTCGGCGAGAGCCTGGTGTTGCCGCCGTTCCTGGAAGGCGAGCGCAAGCGCATTGAGGCGGGACTGAAGCCTCTGTAACGTCCGGGGCATGTCACAGCCCCAGATCATCACGCTTGAAGAACATTTCACATCGCCGAAACTTCGCGCGCTGCGCGGCGAGAAGGATAGCCCGGTTCAATGCAAGCTCGACGATCTCGGCGCGTTGCGCATCGCCGAGATGGACGAAGCCGGCATCGATCTACAGGTGATCTCCGAGAATAATCCGGCGACGCAAAATCTCGACGCCGAAACGGCGGTCAGGCTGGCGCGCGAATCCAACGATGTGCTGCACGAGGCGGTGCGCGCGCATCCGACGCGCTTTGCCGCCTTCGCCACGCTGCCGACGCCCGATCCGAAGGCCGCCGCCGACGAGCTGGAACGCGCGGTCGACAAACTCGGTTTCAAAGGCGCCATGATCATGGGGCTGACCCACGGCCGCTTCATGGACGACAAGCAGTTTCGTCCGATCTTCGAGCGGGCCGCGGTGCTCGACGTGCCGGTCTATATTCACCCGACGCCGCCGCTGCAGGCGGTGCAGGACGCCTGGTTCAAGGAATATCCGGCGCTTGCCGTGGCGCCGCTCGGCTTTACGCTCGAGACCTTGACCCACACCGTCCGCCTCGTGGTCAGCGGGCTGTTCGACGAGTATCCGTCGCTCAAGATCATCGTCGGCCATCTCGGCGAGACCATGCCTTATCTGATGTGGCGGACGAATTATCTGGTGGCCGAACGCATGAAAATGCCGCGCGCCTTCGTCGACTATTACCGCGAACATTTCTGGCTGACGACCAGCGGCTCGTTTTCCGATCCGGCGCTGACCTGCGCGATTGCGGAAATGGGCGTCGAGCGCATCATGTTTTCGGTCGACTGGCCGTTCATGCCGAATGGTCCCGGCCGCCAATGGCTGGATGCGGCGCCGGTTGCCGAACAAGACCGCGCGTTGATCTTCGGCGGCAATGCCAGGAAGCTGCTGAAGCTTTAGTGCGATCGGACGCCCGGCGCGATCCCGTCGCTCAGCGCTTGCGCGTCATGAAGGCCGTGAAGGCGGCCTGCGCCTCGGCCGATTGCAGCCGCGCCTTGAACTCAACGGCTTCGGCGTCGATGCGTGCGACGATCTCGTCGGAGTTGCCACGCATCAGGCGGCGCGACGCCAACACCGCTTGCGGCGGCAGCGCGGCTATGGCCTGAGCGGCTTTCATCGCTTCGGCTTCGACCGCATCCGCGGCAACCACGGTGTTGATCAGCCCGGCGGCCTTGGCCTCGTCGGCAGGCAAGGGCTTGCCCATTACCAGCAAGGAGAAGGCGCGTGCGTGCCCCATCAGCCGCGGCGCGATCAGGCTGGAGGCTGCTTCCGGCACCAGGCCGAGGCTGACGAAGGGCGTAGAGAACCGTGCTTCGGTGCTGGCGACGACGTGATCGCAATGCATCAGCATGGTGGTGCCGACGCCGACCGCGTTGCCCTGGACGGCTGCGACCAGCGGGATGTCGCAGCGCGCCAATGCATAGAGAAAGCGCAGGATCGGGGCACCGAGCGCGCCGCCGCTCATCGCCGCCTGCAGGAAGTCGCCGATATCGTTGCCGGCGCAGAACACGGTCGGCGCGCCGCCGATCAGCAGGCAGCGCACATTGGCTGCGGGCGCCGTTTCGATACCTGCCGCCATGGCGTCGTACATCGCCATGGTCAGCGCGTTCTTTTTCTCCGGCCGGTTCATCCGGATGGTGCGGACCGGGCCGTCGTCGCTCGTCAGGACGAGATCAGACATCGGCTTTTTCCTTACGCATGATCTTTTCCGAAAAGCGGTTCCCACTTTTCGGGATCATGCGTCGAGCGCCGCTTGCGCGCTGTTGATGCTGTCGGCACCTTCGGTGACGCTGCGCTCGAGGCCGGACGCCTGCACCGCGATGTTTTCGGCAAAGAACCGCGCCAGCGCGGTGCGCGCCGCGCCATTGCCTTCGCGCAGACTCGCCAATGCTTGCTCCGCCAGCATACAGCCACCGGCGGCGTTGCCGAACAGCCGCAGAAAAGGCGTGGCGCCCGCCAGCGCGGCTTCCGATGATTTCTGCGCTAGCAGCCACTGCGTCGCGCGGTCCAAGCTGTCGATGGCCTCAGTGAGCCGCGCGGCGGTCTCGCCGAAGCTTGGCGCGTTGCTGGCTTTGACCGCCGCTACCGTTTGCCGCAACTCGTCGAGATAGAGCGCGACCGTCTTGCCGCCGTTGAGCGGTACCTTGCGCGTCACCAGATCGATGGCCTGGATGCCGTTGGTACCTTCGTAAATCGCCGCGATGCGGGCGTCGCGATAATGCTGGGCGGCGCCGGTTTCCTCGATGAAGCCCATGCCGCCGTGCACCTGCACGCCGAGCGAGGCGACCTCGATGCCGATGTCGGTGGAGAAGGCCTTGGCGATCGGCGTCAGCAGCGAGGCGCGCTCATGCGCCATCTTGCGCGCCGCATCGGTCTTGGCGCGATGCGAGCGGTCGAGCGCGACGCCGGTGGCGTAGCAGATGGCGCGCGCCGCGCCGGTCAGCGAACGCATGGTCAGCAGCATGCGCTTCACGTCGGGATAATCGATGATGGTGTGTCCGCTCTGCTTGCGGTCGCGTGCATAACTCATGGCCTTTTGCGTCGCGCGTTCGGCAATCGCCACGCCTTGCAAGGCGACGGCAAGGCGCGCGCGGTTCATCATGGTGAACATCGCCGCCATGCCCTTGTGCTCCTCGCCGATGAGGAAGCCGATGGCGCCGCCGTTGTCGCCGTAGACCATGGTGCAGGTCGGCGAGGCATGGATGCCCATCTTGTGCTCGACCGAATGTGCGCGAACGTCGTTGCGGTCGCCAAGCGAGCCGTCCGTGTTCAGCAAAAACTTCGGTACCAGAAACAGCGAAATGCCTTTGGTGCCGGCCGGCGCGTCGGGCAGCCGCGCCAGTACGAAGTGGATGATGTTGTCGGTGAGGTCGTGTTCGCCATAAGTAATGAAGATCTTCGAGCCGGTGAGGCGATAGCTGCCTTCGCCGGCGCGTTCCGCTTTGGTGCGCAGCGCGCCGACATCGGAGCCGGCCTGCGGCTCGGTGAGCTGCATGGTGCCCATCCATTCGCCGCTCACGAGTTTGGCGAGATAGGCCTGCTTGAGATCGTCGCTGCCGTAGGCGGCGAGTGCATCGATCGCCGCCATGGTCAGCACCGGGCCGATGCCGAAGGCCATCGAGGCGGAGTTCCACATTTCGACGCAGGCCGCGTTCAGCGCATGGGGCAGTTCCTGGCCGCCCCAGTCAGCCGGCGAGGCGAGCCCGTTCCAGCCGGCGGCGGCCCAGGCGGTATAGGCCGCCTTCCAGCCGGGCGGGGTGGTGACGGCGCCGTTCTTGAACGGCGTGCCGAACGTGTCGCCAATGCGGTTGAGCGGCGCGATGATGTCGCCGGCGAAGCGGCCGGCTTCCTCCAGCACCGAATCGACCGTCGCCTCGTCGAGGTCGCCGTAGAGCCCTTCCGCCAGCGCGGCCTTGAGGCCGGCGGCGTGTTTGAGCGCAAAAGCGATGTCGGCAACCGGCGCGCGGTAGGTCATAGGGTTAATCTAGCGGGGGCCGGGGGCGGGTCAACGCGGCCCGCGCTACTCTATGTATAAAGGCTGGCATCGGACGTTGATTGGGGGGTGGCCCGCCGCTATGGTCCGCCGCGTTGGGGCGTAGCCAAGTGGTAAGGCAGTGGATTTTGATTCCGCCATCCCCAGGTTCGAATCCTGGCGCCCCAGCCACTACTTAATCTCGCTAGTGCAACGGTTTAGTCGCCGGATGCGTTTTGTTCTTTACCGTCATTCCGAACGCCAATCCGCCCTTCATTCCGAACGTTTGTCTCCGGTTCGTTCGCGACGCGGTGCGCATGACGTTTACGAGTGGCCGATAGAGCGCGGTCCATCGTTTCCTTAGAGTAGCCCCGATAAGCGCATATTGCGAGGCGACGCGTTGGACACGACTTCAGTCGTCTTGATGCTGCTTGCGGGCTCGGCACACGCATCGTGGCACGGGGTCCCAGCCAATTTAATTATCTGAACGCTTTGGAGTTTCGTGCTTAGCGGCAAATTTGGACGATTTTCATTTTGAATTGGTATTCCGCTGCCTGTGCCGCACAATGTCGGTTTGGGTCCATATGCAGACTACTTTCAGACCTTTGGCAGCTACCAAGCGTAGCGAACTGTCCCCTTGCCGGTGTAACCGCGCGTTGTGCGAGAGAACTCTCCGCCGGCATTGGCGTCGATCGACCAGGCGTTTTGCCATTTAATTTCCCCGCCGAGCGAGGCGAGCACAGCGTTGGACGATGGCTGGGCGCCATACACAGTGAAGGTCGCGCCGGGCAAGGTTTGGAACGTTGCAGTCGCCCCGCGATCCAAACCGGCGTCATGCGTCCAGGCGGTTTTGACCTTGAGTGTCAACACGCCACTCTGCACGGGCATATCCTTGTCGAATTTGACGCCGAGTTCTGTGCGCGTTGTGGTGGTGGTTGTTGATGCATAGTTCAGCGCGAACTGGTTGGAGCCCAGGCTAGCTGTCTCGCTATAATTCGGCAGGTAGAATGCAGTCGATTGCAGCGCGGCGTAAGGCGTTGCGCCGCCACTAGAGGTCGCATAGCGCCACCCACTTTCAAGCCGCGCATTCAAGGCCTGCGCTTTGAATGATGCGTGCAATGCGTCGATACCGGCGATGGTTACGGTGCGGTCGGTGGTAGTGCTCTGCCAGCTATAAGTAAGCGCGCCCGCGACATAGGCCGCTCCGATGTTGTGCTTGGCATGGATTGCCACATTGAACATGTCGGCCTTGCCGCTGCCCAAGCCGCCATCAAGGCTAAAGCTATTGCCCGCCCCGCCTATGGCGAAGCCTGCGAGCGTATCCTGCGTAAAGCGATAATTGGCGCCAACCGCCGTACCAAATGTGCGCGACATCGTCGTGCTGGTCCCCACGACGGCATCGCCGCTGACGCGATTGTTGCCGCCATAGACTGCGGCCCAAACGCCCCAGCGTGGCTCGAATAACTTTAATTTGTCACGCGGCGTCACAGCGGCATAAGCATCCTTGGTCTCGCGTGAAGCTTGCCGCTTTGGCGCATAAGCGTCCGCATCGGCGTAGCTGATGGGGCCACCCTGTCCAGCGCCGTTGCCGCCGAATCCATTGTCGAACACTGCATTGACGAATTGTCCGATGGCATCAATGCTTGGCTGTACAACTGACGCGCCCGGCTGACCGGAGGCTTGCGACAGGCCGTTTCCGTTCAACGTGCCATACACGGTCGAAATGCCACCAGTGGTATTGAAATAGTTCGTCAGTGCGTTGGCGACGTTCTGCTGATTGGTGGTGAGACCAACCCCGAAAATCGGGGCCGACGAAGGCGTAAAGTTCAACGAGAGATTAAGATAAGCGTGCGTCGCGTCGTAGCTTAGCGCCTTACTAAAGTTGGCCGGCAGAGTCGTGGCGGTAGTGAGTGTGCCGAACGTCCCGCTGATGCTGCCGGCGGTCAGAATGGTGTATTGCTTGGCGATGTAGGTGCCCGTTGCGTAGCTGGCGAACACAGTCGCGCCGCCGAGTGTAGCCGCGCCCGATACGGTCGCGGAGGATGACGTGGTCGGATTGACGTTGACCATATACGTTGCCGTGGCATTGAAACCGAGCGTGCCGGTCACCGTCATCGACGAGTTGGGTGTGCCGGAGCCCGGCGCAAAGGTGCCGCCGGTAACGGTCGTGTTCCCAACAGTTCCGGTGCCTATTAGCGTAGCGCCGTTGTTGACGGTGGTCAGACTTGACGAGGCGATCGAGCCGTTCACAGTGAGCGTGCCGGCGTTGATGGTGGTGCCGCCGGTGTAGGTGTTGGTGCCCGACAGCGTCAGCGTGCCGGTCCCAACTTTGATTAGTGAACCTCCACTTTCACCCGAGCCGCCGCCGTCTGCGATTACCCCGCTGACCGTTGTATTAAGATTGTTTCCTCCGACAGTGAGCGACTTCGAACCCAGCGAGTACGTGCCTGCGCCCTCGATCGATGCAAAGGCTGTTCCGGGGCTTTGAAGATTCGAAATATCAACTTCGCCTCCGGCATTGGTGATCAATGCCGCTTGACCGCCTGAGCTGGTGGCGTGGAAACTAGTCGTTCCGCCATCGTTGGTAATTATGGTAGCGGTCCCCGCCGTGGATGAGCCAAGAAACTGCGTTATACCGTTGTTGGTTATGATGGCGTTGCCAGCCGTGGCACTGTCAAAAAAATTCGTAATGCCACCGGAGCTGTTGGTAATGTGGGCGTCTTTGGCGGAGCTCGAATTAAAAAACTGTGTGAACGCGGCAGAGGCCTGAGCCGTATCTCGAATGCCGTTATTGAAGATTGTAGCGTTTCCCGCCGAACTATCTCCTGCAAACTGCGTCACCCCCGTGGGCATATTCGTTATTGTCGCCGAACCCGCAGAGGCAGTGTCGTGCGTATTGAGATTTCCGAAAAACACATGTGTTGCGAAATTGTTGGTAATCTGAGCATTCCCGGCGGTGCTTGCGTTGTTAAAGAATAAGTCGCCTCCACTCAGTGTGATCTTGGCAGAGCCAGCCGTGCTCTGATTGAAGAAACCAACGCCCGAATTTACTGCAGCAGTAATGTTCGAGTTTGCTGCGGTGCTTGAGTTATAGAAAAATAGTCGACCGTCATTCGACAATGAAAAAGTGGGTGTATTCGTTGAGTTGTTAGTGATGCCAACGCCGTTAATTGATAGTGCCGCCGCGGATTGTATGTTGAAGGAGTAGGTCGGGGCCGGCGTGGTGATTTGGATGGAGTTGATAGACACGGTGGCTTTATCTGAAAAAGACAGAGCCGTGACAGTCGATGCCCCGAAGATAGCCGTAGCAGACGGCACCGTAGCTGGGGTCCAATTGGCAGCCGTGTCCCAAATGTTGGATGAGGGATTGGTCTGCCAAGACGCATCCTGCGCCTGGGCTATGGCTGCGCCTAAGCTGGTGCTCACCAGAAGTGCAGCTATGCGCAACCACGGCTGCCATTGCGCATTCAGATTTAATGGTATCGCGGCTAAAGCCGCGGGCATAATCAAGTGATGTATGCTCACCGCTCCGCCCGAATGCGCCATGAATTTGTTCAACCTAACGGTTCCCCGAACGCAACACGATACGGAAGGATGCCGAGCTTCGCCGGCACCCGCAGGAAACCAGCGCCGCTGCCTTCTCTTTCGCCTTTGATGTCACAACTCCAAAAGTTTGAGTTGTAACTACAAGCCTTAGTGTGAAGGACGCGCTTTGCGGCAGATCAAAGGATCCTGATCGACGAGCAAATCGGCAAGCAACGAGGCTGTGCGTTGTCTCGAGATCACGCCGCGGAAGTAACCGATCTTGCCGATCGCGGAATGGTCGCCGCGCGCGAGGCCATGCTGAAGAACGGCGGCGGCATGATGGGGCGTGGCATGCGCGCCGCCATGAATGACCCGCAGTACCGGCACTAAGGCCGTAACTAGAAATGCTGGCGGCAAAGGCTATTTATCTTCGCCGCCAAGCGGCCACCGTTTGGTTCGGCCGGTCGCGACGAAGCTATCGCCAAAGACATGCCGCTCCAGGCCCGAGAGCCTCTCATCATATGCCTTAAGGTGTTCCGATGTGTGCGGTGTGACGCCTGAGATTGGGGCACGAAATCCACCGAAGGCGCCGGCGAGCTGGACCGAGAACAGCAAAACGAAAGTCGGTTCGATCGTGATGTCACCTTGCGGGCGCTCGTCGTGCGTCGGATTGGCGTCACGGGGGTGCTCTGCACGATTGTCCATGTTATCTCTGCCTGGGTTTACCCGAAGTTTACAATTTAACTTCCGGCGACGTCAGTTCTGCTCATTGCTGACTGATCGATGGGGTGCTCGTAGAATACAGTACTTTCGTTAGCCAATTGGCGCGCAACGA
This sequence comes from uncultured Hyphomicrobiales bacterium, assembly GCA_903878085.1. Classification (GTDB taxonomy): domain Bacteria; phylum Pseudomonadota; class Alphaproteobacteria; order Rhizobiales; family Xanthobacteraceae; genus Pseudolabrys. Next base: position 89,131 of record CAIRGJ010000021.1, read on the forward strand.
GCTGTCCGCGAGCAACGGCGACCAACTCTCCTTCTGCAAGAGGTTCCCACCGCTCGTCTGTCAAAGGGACGCTCGCGAATAGCGTAACAAGCTGGCCGTCTCCTTGAATGGAAAGCCCTTTCGCCACGATGTCTTGCTGGCCGTTTTGACAATGTTTGTGGAGCAACACGAGCCCTGGGGCTTCCACCCGGCCTGTATCGGCATGTTTGCGCCGATGCCCGTGAGCGAAGAGCAGATCGCCATCTGAATACAGGAAATTTGCCGGCCCCAGATCTCTGAGTTCGCGCGCAAGCGATGACACGATTAAAAATCGTTCGCGGAGCGTTGGAGTTGCCTTGCGATCCTTCCAAATCAACGACAACCGGTCGAGAAGAACGCAGAAGGCACGCTCGGAGTCGGTTTCTCCAATCGGGTTAAACCGCTCAGGTTGAAAGGAATTCGATTCGAAAATTCGAGGGAAGTCGCCGTTGTGCGCAAAAAGATGAACGCGTCCCGCCATCTCTCGAATGAATGGCTGGGCGTTCGGATAAGACCTAGTTCCGCGTGTCGCCCTTCGGGTGTGTGCGATCACCAGCAAGCTTCGCAGATCGTGATTGGCGATAAACCGAACCCAGTCGCTGTCCGCCGCCGCAGTCGCTTCCTTGAACAAGCGGACGTCTAGTCCTTCATAATAGCCTACGCCCCAACCGTCGGCATATGTGCCGGCGACGGCGCCATGTTCCGCGAGCTTCGACAGCGAAAAATTCACCGTCGCGGGTGCGTTGCTCGATAGTCCCAGGAGTTCACACATGGCGCCCGATCATATTAGACCCTGCACAGGATCGTGCCACGGAGAAAAATTGAGCCGTCGTCTTCGAGCAGCCAAGCAATACCGTGGAATTGGCTCACAAAGGGCCAGCAGCGGTGCTGCCATTTAGTGGCGCTTCTCTACCAACGCGTGATTCGGGATGAATTGACGTGCATCAACCAACCAGAATTCCTTTGCCGGTAGCATTCTGGGCCTAAAGCAATAATACGCAATCGGGGCGTCGAAAGCGGGAGATGATTATGCTGACGACCGAGGCTGCGCCGATCTCCGGTATTGAAGGCCCACCGACCGCCAATGAGATCGCTTTGGTGCCTAACGGGCTGACGAGTCAGGAGGCGGCTGCCAGGCTGCAACAATACGGGCCGAATGCGGTCGCAGAAGCCCGCACGAGCACGATAAACATGTTGCTGCGCAAGTTCTGGGGGCTGATACCCTGGATGCTTGAGTTCGCCATCATCCTCGACTTGATCTTGGGCCGGTGGGTTGAGGCGGCCGTGATTGGCGCGCTGCTCGTTTTCAATGCGCTGACTGGCTTTGCACAGGAACGTCGCGCTACGTCGGCGCTCGCGTTGTTGCGCCAGCGCCTGACTGTCAATGCTCGCGTTCAGCGTGACGGCCGTTGGCAAGTGTTGTCCGCTGCCGAGATTGTGCCCGGCGATTGCGTGCGCCTGCGCGTCGGCGATATCGTTCCCGCCGATATTCGGCTGGTCGATGGCCATGTGCTGCTGGACGAATCGGCGCTCACCGGCGAATCACTTCCCGTTGATCGTCAGCCGGGGACCGCAGCATTTTCCGGTTCGCTGGTGCGCCGCGGTGAAGCCACCGGTGAGGTGACGGCGACTGGCACGCGAAGCTATTCTGGCAAGGCTAGCGAACTCGTTCAAATTGCCGCGGCTCCGCCCCGTCTCGAACGCCTCATCGTAGCGATTGCCAAATACATTGCAGCGCTGGATGTCTTGTTCGCCGTCTTGGTGTTCGCTGCAGCCGCGCTCGCGGGGATCCCCTTCTACGAGGTGCTTCCGTTCGTGCTTATGCTGCTGGTGGTTTCCATTCCGCATATCTTGCCGACAATGTTTATTGTGACTGCCGCGCTCGGGTCGCGTGGGCTGGCCGAAAAAGGAATCCTGGTCACGCGCCTTTCGGCGATCGAGGATGCGGCATCGATGGATGTACTGTGTCTCGACAAAACCGGCACGCTCACCGAAAACCACCTTACCGTCCAGCAGCTTGCTCCATGGGCTGGAGCGACATCGGATGCTTTGCTTCGTTTTGCGGCGCTCGCGTCCGATGAGGCAACACAGGATCCGATCGATCTTGCAATCCTCCAAGCTGCGCGCGAACGAGGCCTGCTTGCCATTCTCCCGCAGCGCCTAGATTTCACGCCGTTTGACCCAAGCACCAAACGGTCGGAAATATCGATCCGTGAGAACAATGAGATAGTCCGTATCGTAAAAGGCGAACCCGCGACCATCGCCGAGCTTGCCCACATGCCCTGGTCGGATCTCTCACCCGAGGTGGCTCGACTCTCAGCCGACGGGTCACGCGTTCTGGCGGTGGCGACGGGAAGCCCTTCCGATCTTCATGTCGCGGGCCTCATAGCGTTGGGCGACCCCACTCGATCCGATTCGGCGGCACTGATAACGGAATTGCGGAATCGAGGCGTGCGTGTGTTGCTTGTCACCGGAGACGGCGAGGCGACAGCACGAGCCGTTGCCGCCAAGGTCGGGATTGCGGGGGAGGTCGCGCCGGCCGGGACCATCCACGAAAATCTCGATACCGAGATGGCGATGCGGTTTTCCATTTTTGCCAGGGTCTTCCCGCAAGACAAGTTCTTCCTGGTCCAGGCGCTTCAGAAAGCTGGATACGTTGTCGGTATGACTGGCGATGGCGTGAACGATGCGCCTGCACTGAAACAGGCGGACGTTGGTATCGCCGTGGAAAGCGCAACCGATGTTGCTAAGGCAGCCGCAAGCCTCGTTCTGACTCGCCCCGGTCTAGGCGAGGTGATCATGGCGATCGATGGAAGTCGCCGCATTTATCAGCGAATGAAGACCTTTGTGCTGACGATGAACACGCGAAAGATCAGCATCCCACTATTTCTGTCGCTGGGTGTGCTTGTGTTCGGTGCCTTCGCGCTCAATCCGCTGCTCATGATCTTGTTGATGCTCTTTGCCGACATCGCAACGATGACGGTATCCATGGATCAGGCGACGCCTTCGCCCGGGCCAGACCGCTGGGATGTCCGACCATTGATGTTAACGGCCTTGGGGCTCGCGACACTTCTTCTCTTGATGAGTGCCGCGGTCTTCTGGGCCGCAATGAATGTCTTGCGGCTAGGCAGCGACGAGACTCAAACGCTCGTCTTCGTCTGGCTGGTATTCGCCAGTTCGCAAGCGGTCCTCTATTTGACGCGGGCACGCGGTTTCTTCTGGACGAGACCATTTCCGGGACAATCGCTCAACATGGCCACGCTCGTTGTGGTCACCGTCGTTACGCTGATGGCGACGTTCGGATGGCTGATGGCTCCGATCCCTCTGTCTCTGATTGGAGCCGTGCTGCTTCTCGCTATTGTTTTCCTCGTCGTCGCCGATCTGCTCAAGGTTGCGCTGACCTATTTGATGACGAAGCCAAAGTTGGCGGCATGAAAGATTGGAGTTGAGTGGGAAACACGATTTGGTCGGCGCCGTTAGCGGAGCTTTCTTGAGTTCGTGGGAGGCCTGATGCAACTCGTCTCGACAATTACGTGCCCTGCTTGCGGGCATCGCGCATCAGAGACCATGCCGAACGACGCGTGCGTGTTTTTCTATGTGTGCAAGGGCTGCGGGATACGCCTCAAGCCCAGGCAAGGTGATTGCTGTGTGTTTTGCTCCTATGGGGACGTTCCTTGCCCGCCAATTCAGGAAGCGCGGGCAAAAGGCGAGAATACCGGCTGCTGCAAATGATCTTTTGAAGGCCTTGCATAACTGATAGAAGATTGCTTATATGCTGGTATGCGCATAAGCAGTTTAAATAGGTAACTACATGAATTCAATCACGATTCTTTCCGCCCTTGCTGAGCCGACCCGGCTCGAAGCCCTCAGAATGGTGTGGGATGGGCGCGAGCATTGTGTTTGCGAATTGATGCGGGAGCTTGGCGCCAGCCAGTCTCGCATGTCCCGCCACATGGCGGCTCTCAAAGCTGCCGGTCTTCTGGTGGACCGCCGCGATGCTCAATGGGTTCGCTATCGCCGCGCACCCAATCTTCCTCAAGCGGTCGTCGCTCTTGTCGATGCCGCGCTGGCGATGCCTGCAAATCAGGAAAGGCATGCCGCATGAGCCTCAGTTCCATCACCGAACATGCACCAAGCACCGGCCCTTCGACCGCAAAGTGGATCGGAGGAACGGTTGCTGCCCTTATCGCCTGGGGCGTTGTCTACAGCCAACTCGTTCCATTTTCGGAGTGGGTGGTCGCATCGACGAACGTCGATCCTAAAAGCCATTTCGGCGAGGCGATCAGCTTCTTTGCCTACGACACGCCGAAAGTGCTGATGTTGCTTACCTTGGTCGTGTTCGGCATGGGTGTCGTACGCAGCTTTTTCTCTCCGGAAAAGACTCGGGCGCTGCTCGCCGGAAAGCGCGAAGGCGTTGGCAACGTCCTGGCGGCATCACTTGGCATCGTGACCCCATTTTGCTCTTGCTCCGCCGTGCCGCTGTTTATCGGCTTTGTCAGTGCAGGCGTGCCTCTCGGCGTAACCTTTTCATTTTTGATCTCGGCGCCGATGGTGAACGAGGTGGCGCTGGGGCTTCTATTCGGACTGGTCGGCTGGAAAGTGGCTCTCACTTATCTCGTCTTCGGCCTTGCCGTCGCCATCGTCTCGGGCTGGATCATCGGGCGGCTGCATCTCGAACACTGGCTGGAGGAATGGGTTCGTAACATCCGTTCAGGTGCTGTCGATCTGCCACCGGAAGACCTCACTGTCGTCGATCGCATCAAAGCGGGTATTGATGCAGTGAAAGAGATCGTCGGCAATGTCTGGCCCTGGATCATCGCCGGCATCGCCGCTGGTGCCTTCATTCACGGCTATGTGCCTTCGGACTTGCTGGCCACGATTATGGGACGGGACACCTGGTGGTCGGTGCCTGCAGCGGTTCTGATCGGCATTCCGATGTATTCGAACGCTGCTGGCATCATTCCGGTGGTTGAGGCGCTCCTTGCCAAAGGCGCAGCGCTCGGAACCGTGCTCGCCTTCATGATGGCAGTGATTGCGCTTTCACTGCCCGAGATGATCATCCTGCGCAAGGTTCTCAGCGTAAAGCTCATCGCGGTTTTCGTTGGCGTCGTTGGGACCGGCATCCTGGCGGTCGGCTTCCTGTTCAACGCCCTATTCTCGTGACCTACGGAGAAGATCCATGAAAGACGTCAAAGTCCTCGGTCCTGGCTGTAAACGTTGCGTCACGACGGCCGAGATGGTTCAGACCGAAGCCAACAAGCTCGGCGTTCCAGTCACTATCGAAAAGGTGACCGACTACGCGGCCATCGCCGGCTACGGCATTGCCTCCACGCCGGGCATCGTCATTGACGGCAAGGTGGTGCATGCGGGTGGTCTTCCGAAGCCCGACGATCTCGCGCGTTGGCTGGCGGCCTGAAATGGCACCGCTGCTGGAATATCGTGTCAGCGCCCGTCGAGTTGATGGGCACGGCAGCGTAGCTACCACCAAAGAAGCCGAGGTCATTCTCGACACGGACATCAACGGCCGGCCGGACGCCTTCAATCCGGCTGAGCTGTTCCTCGCGGCCATTGCCGCTTGCATGATTAAGGGAATCGAACGGGTGACGCCGATGCTCCAATTCGATCTTCGTGGTGTGGAAATTCATCTTTACGGCGTCCGCCAGGACAGTCCGCCCAAGATGGTATCCGTCGATTACGAGCTCATTGTCGATACGGACGAGGACGATCGTCGCCTCGACCTTTTGCACCATAATGTCCGCAAGTACGGAACAATCTCGAACACCGTGGCGGCCGCCACAAAGCTCGAAGGCGTGATCAAGAGGAAAGTCTAAGATGCGTTAGTGCTCGGTCTGCTGATGGTAGCCGGCTCGTCTTCAATTTAGGCCTTCTGCGAACGCCGTAGACAGGTATTTGGCCACGCTATTGCGAAGCGGCAGTGCCTCACGTCACTTCAATAATCACTTCAATAATCGTCGAAATGCTTCTTGAAGCGGACGATATATTTTTATACCTGTTGAATTATGGAAAAATCAAACGTTGTCGCGGCCCTAGCCGCCCTTGCCCAGGAACATCGTCTGGATGTTTTCCGCCTGCTGGTCCGGGCGGGCCCTGAAGGCATGGCGGCGGGTGAAGTTGCTGAGGCGCTCAGGCTTACACCCAACAATCTCACCTTTCACTTTGATCGCCTGCGCAATGCTGGCTTAGTCAGCGTTCGCCGAGACGGGCGGTCGATGATCTATGCGGCCCGTAATGAAGCAATGAGCGGCCTTATCGGCTACCTGGGTCAGAATTGTTGCGCGGTGGTGCCGAAAGTGATGTCCCGTTCCAAGGCATAATGATTCTGAACTCCAAACTCGGAGCAAAAAGAACGGATTGGGGAGGCTGTTGCGCTCATTGGTCCGGACCTGCCGCAGTCGTACAAATCATATTTCTATGATGCTAGAAGTACGGTTGACATTTCTGGTCAGGCATGAATATCTTGGCTCATGAAAATCGATGACGCCGCCGCTCGCCTTGAGGCGCTTGGTAACCCAACCCGCCTGCTGATCTATCGCTCCCTAGTGCGTGCAGGGGAGGCGGGCATGCCTGTCGGTAAGCTCCAATCAAAGCTCAATATCGCGGCATCGACGTTGTCGCACCACGTCAAATGGCTGGTGACCGCCGATCTCATCGCACAGGAGCGGCAGGGCACGACGCTTATCTGCCGTGCGAATTGCGACCTGATGCGAGGCTTGGTCGGTTTTCTTGTGGCCGAATGCTGCGTCGATGCGGTTTGCGCTCCTGGCCAGAAAAAGGGCCACGCCGCCTGAGTGTTTTGCCAAATATTTCGATGATTCCAGGAGGATAGATAAATGACTGAACCAATGAAAACCGTAGCGATCATCGGCGCTGGTCCGGTCGGTCTGGCCGCTGGGGCGCACGCACTGGAGCGCGGTTTGACGCCCGTGATTCTTGAGGTCGGGCCTGAGGTTGGTCACGCGATGCGGCAATGGAGCCACGTCCGACTATTCTCGCCTTGGGAATATAACATCGACAGCGCGGCCGGACGGCTGCTGGCTGCGACCGGCTGGAACTTGCCGGACCCTCAGCATTACCCGACTGGCGGCGAACTCGTTGAACGCTATCTGACGCCGCTCGCGACACGCACCGCTCTTAAGGATCACATTCAGACCTCAAGCCGCGTCACGGCGATCAGCCGCGTAGGCTTTGACAAGGTCAAGACCAAGGGCCGAGATCGCGCGCAGTTTGAAATTCATTATCAAAACGGGGCGGGACCGAAGAAGCTGCGCGCTGATGCGATCATCGACGCGTCTGGCACTTGGTTTACGCCGAACGCGGCTGGCGCCAGTGGCCTTGCGGCGGTGGGCGAGCGCGAGGCGTACGAGCGTATAGCATACGGAATGCCCGATGTGCTGGGCAAAGATCGGGCACGTTACGCGAGTAAGACGGTCGCAGTTCTTGGTAGCGGTCACTCCGCGGCGGGAAGCCTGATCGAACTCGCGGCTCTTAAGGAGCAGGCCGCTGGCACGCAGGTGATCTGGCTGGTACGCGGCGATAATCCGGAGAAGGCATTTGGCGGGGGCGCTAACGATAAACTTGCAGCCCGCGGCGAACTTGGCTCGGAGCTTGCGCGTCTCGTTGCAGCAGGCTCGCTTAAAGTTGAGTCCAGATTTTCTGTGTCGCACATCGATTTGCAAGACAGCCGTATACGTATTGGTGCAGGTTCGTCTTGCTGCGGCCGTCACGCGGTCGTTGACGAATTGATCGTGGCGACTGGCTTCCGCCCGGATTTATCGTTTCTCAGCGAGCTTCGGATCGCGCTCGATCCGGCGCTTGAATGCCCGCCGGCGCTGGCGCCGCTGATTGATCCGAACGAGCACAGTTGCGGCACTGTGCGACCGCATGGCGCGCGCGAACTGGGGCAGCCCGAGCCCGGATTCTATCTAGCCGGCATGAAGTCATATGGCCGAGCGCCGACTTTTCTCATGCTCACCGGTTACGAACAGGTGCGCTCGATCATGGCCGAACTGGCCGGTGATCACGCTGCGGCGGAGCGTGTCGAATTGCTGTTGCCGGAGACCGGCGTATGCAGCCGTAGTGCAACTCCTGGCGGTAGTGAGGCTGGGTGCTACGGCGGTCCCGCACCCGCGCAATCCGGTGCGTGTTGCAACGATGACGCCGTCGCTAAGGCCGACGGCAAGTCTGGATGCGGTTGTTCAACCGCGGTGAAGGCGCCTGCATCAGCCGTCAAGGCATCCTGTTGCGGCGGCGCGAGTACTGCCACCCAACCGCGCGATGAACCCGTAAGCGCGTGAATTTGGCTCTGGCGCTCATTATGTGGCGCCGGTCGGCGTGCTCTGGAAACTAAGGGGCCGCTAAGCGAGCGTGAACGGCCCCCGGCTGGAGGGTTCTAATCTATCCCCAGTCAGCAATGCATTGTCATCAGTCTGTCACGCTCCAACCTCTATATGTCGACTCGCGTAGACATATCGACAGGAGGGGTGGATGAGGCGATTTATTGGGGCGCTGGCGGCGCTCGCTTTTATAGGCTCGGCACATGCCGGGGAGACCACGGGCGCGGGTTCGACCTTTGTGTATCCGATACTCGCGAAGTGGGCCGCTGACTACCAGACCAAGAACGGTACTAAGGTCAATTATCAATCGATCGGTTCGGGTGGCGGAATCGCACAGATCAAAGGTGCGACAGTAGACTTCGGTGCCAGCGACATGCCGATGAAGCCCGAAGAACTCGAAAAACTTGGGCTTGGACAATTTCCGTTCGTGATCGGCGGCGTCGTTCCGGTCGTCAATATCGACGGTATCAAGGCCGGCGACATCAAATTTTCGGGCCCGGTATTGGCCGATATCTTTCTCGGCAAGATCAAAACCTGGAATGATCCTGCCCTCGCAAAACTAAATCCCGGCCTCAATCTACCCGGCACAGCGGTTGTCGTAGTTCATCGTTCGGATGGATCGGGCACTACGTTCAACTGGGCCAACTACCTCTCCAAGGTCAGTCCCGATTGGAAGAGCAAGGTCGGCGAAGGCACAGCCGTGGAATGGCCGGTCGGTGTCGGCGGCAAGGGCAACGAAGGTGTCGCGGCGTTCGTGAATCAGACCAAGGGCTCGATCGGTTACGTCGAGTACGCCTACGTGCTGCAAAACAAGATGGCCTATGGTCTGGTCGAGAACAAAGCCGGCAAGTTCATCAAGCCTGACACCGAAAGCTTTCAGGCTGCCGCTGCGAGTGCAGATTGGGGAAGTGCGAAGGACTTTTACCTCATCATGACCGACGCTCCCGGGGAGAAGGCATACCCCGTCACCGCGACCGTTTTCATGCTGATGTACAAGCAGCCCAAGAACCCCGAGCGCGCGAACCTCGCGATCGATTTCTTCAAGTGGGCAATGGAGAACGGTCAGAAGCAGGCCGAGTCTCTCAATTATGTGCCGCTTCCCGACGCATTGGTTCGCCAGATTGAGACCTATTGGAAGGCTCAATTCTCGGGCGTGAAGGGTTAGCCCGCGACAAAAAGCCCCATGTAACTGGCCCCGCCCGAAGGCGGGGCCCCTTTTCCTTGGAAACCAAATCAGTTATTATGTCCGTATGTCTGGAACAATCGACGTACAAAACGTAATCGACGGACTTGGTTCCCTCGCACAGCCGACCCGGCTGGCAGCCTTCCGGCATCTACTTCTGGTGCATCCAGAAAGCGTGCCGGCCGGCGAAATCGCGCGGCAGTGTGAGGTACCGCACAATACCATGTCCACGCATCTCACCATCCTTCAACGCGCCGGTCTCGTAACCGTCGAACGTGAGGGGCGGGCGATGAACTACCGAGCCGACGTAAAGGGCTTTCGTGGACTGATCCGGTTTCTGGCCACCGACTGTTGCAACGGCCGGCCGGAATTGTGTGGCGACCTCGCGCGGCTGCTTCCCGAGGAAGTCCCAGACATGAAGGAAACCACCATGTCGCCCGCGTTCAACGTTCTGTTTATCTGCACACACAATTCGGCCCGCTCGATCATGGCTGAGGCCTTGCTGCAAAAACTCGGCAAAGACCGGTTCAACGCTTACTCAGCCGGTTCCGATCCCTCAAAGAAACCGTTGCCCGAAGTTATCGATCGCCTGAGCAAACTTGGCCATGACGTAACGAACCTGCGCTGCAAATCATGGAATGAGTTTACTGGACCTAACGCACCGCGAATGGATTTCGTCATCGCACTTTGCGACACGCCGCAGGGTCAAGTTTGTCCAGACTTTGGCGAAAAATTTGTCAACGTGGCTTGGCCGCTTCCCGATCCGATGAGTTTCACCGGCTCGGACAAAGAGCGCATCACGTTGCTCAATGAACTTTATGGAATGATCCGGCGGCGTATCGAGATTTTTACCAACCTGCCTTTCGCATCGCTCGACAAAATGGCGTTGAATGCGCGGCTGGACGAGATCGGCGATACGGCGCGCACCGCACCTTAAGGATAGCTTTATATGGGTATTGGCATCAATGGCATGGGCCGCATTGGTCGGCTCGCGCTTCGTGCGGCATTCGGTGGAATGCACCGGGCAGCCGGCGATCCGCGTGCGAGTAACCGCCTAAACATAGTTCATGTGAACGAACTCAAGGGTGGGGCGCCTGCAACGGCGCACCTTCTTGAGTTCGATAGCATCCATGGCCGCTGGCATGGCGCGTTTGAAGTCGACGGCGAGGCTGCGATCACAATCGACGGCCACCGAATGGGCTTTAGCGCGGCAGCTGCGCCGGGGGATGTCGCGTGGGGCGACCTGGGTTGCGACGTCGTACTCGAATGCACGGGCAAGTTTCTCAAGCCAGACCAGCTTCAGGCGTATTTCGATCGTGGTGTAAAGCGTGTGATCGTTGCCGCGCCGGTTAAAGACGAACGGGCCTTGAACATTGTCGTGGGCGTCAACGATCACCTTTATGATCCCGAACGCCACCGGTTGTTAACCGCCGCATCCTGCACGACCAACTGCCTCGCGCCAGTCGTTAAAGTGATTCACGAGGCCATAGGTATCCGCCACGGCCAAATCACGACCATCCATAATCCCACCAACACCAATGTCGTGGTAGATGCGCCGCACAAAGATTTGCGACGCGCCCGCTCAGCGATGCTGTCGTTGCAGCCGACCTCGACTGGCAGCGCCACCGCAATTGCGCTGATTTATCCAGAGCTAAAGGGCAAGCTAAACGGCCATGCAGTTCGTGTGCCGGTGTTGAATGCAAGTCTCACCGACTGCGTGTTTGAATTGAAGCGGGCAACGACCGTGACGGAGGTCAACACTCTGTTTGATTCCGCAGCGGCCGGACCTTTGGCCGGCATTCTTGGCATGGAACATCGGCCGCTGGTGTCGGCTGACTACAACAACGACACCCGTAGCTCGATCGTGGATGCGCTGAGCACGATGGTGACCGACGACACGCTGCTGAAGGTCTACGCCTGGTACGACAATGAGGTTGGGTACGCTTGCCGCATGGTAGACCTCGCCAATATCGTGCTTAAGGCAGGTGTGTGATGGGTACAGCGCGAAACTATCTCATCGTCACAGCATCCTATTGGGGCTTTACGCTCGTCGATGGCGCCTTGCGCATGCTGGTGCTGTTCCACTTTTTCCAGCTCGGCTATACGCCGTTCACCTTGGCCTTTCTCTTTCTGCTCTATGAGACCGCCGGCATCGCCGCCAATCTCGGCGGTGGCTGGCTTGCCTCGCGCTTCGGCATTCCGCGCATGCTTGCGGTCGGTCAGTCATTGCAGATCGCCGGACTTATCATGCTCTCGATGCTCGATCCCGGCTGGAGCACGGTCGTTTCGGTCACTTGGGTCGTGATCGCCCAAGGCATTGCCGGCGTCGCCAAGGACGTCACCAAGACCGCCTCCAAATCGGCGATCAAGGCGACGTCGGGCGAGGGTAGCGGGCAGTTGTTCCGTTGGGTGGCGTGGTTCACCGGCTCGAAGAACGCCATGAAGGGCATCGGTTTCTTCGTCGGCGGGCTTCTTCTCCAGGTCGTCGGCTTCCGTGTCTCCCTTTGGATGATGGCCGCACTTCTCGCCGTGATTTTCGCCGCGGGCCTCGTGCTGCTGCCGCGCGAACTTGGCAAGGCCAAGTCATCCAAGACCATGAAGGAACTGTTCGGCAAATCGCGCGGCATCAACCTTCTGGCGGCGGCGCGCATCTTCATGTTCGGCGCGCGTGATGTGTGGTTCGTCGTGGGCTTGCCCGTCTTCCTTTATGCCAATGGTTGGCGTTTTCTGGAGGTCGGCGGCTTTCTCGCCGCTTGGACCATTGCCTATGGCGGCATCCAGGCCATTGCGCCGACACTGGTAAGCCGCAGCGACGACGGCCTCAGCCGAGAAATACCTGCGGCGCGGCTATGGGCAGGTTTCTTGGTGGCGGTGCCGGTCGTGTTGGTGCTGGTCATGCAAATGCCGGGGCTTTGGCGTCCCGATCTCATTCTCGTTGTCGGGCTAGCGCTGTTCGGCTTGCCCTTCGCGGTCAACTCTTCGCTGCACTCCTATCTGATCCTGGCCTATGCCGGATCGGAGAAGGCAGCCGAAGACGTCGGTTTTTACTACGCCGCCAATGCCACCGGCCGGTTGATGGGAATCGTACTCTCCGGCGTCCTATACCAATTAGGCGGGATCAGCGCGTGCTTGATCGGCTCGGCGGTCATGCTGGCCATCTGTTGGCTCGTGACGTTCCTCCTTCCCGCCGCTGTTCAATCGGTGGCAGCACGGCAACGGATGGCCTGAAAGGCGTCGATGTCCATATTCGAGCGTTATCTCACCCTCTGGGTGGCTCTCTGCATTGTCGTTGGAATTGCGCTCGGGCAATTCTTTCCCGCCGCGTTTCAGGCCATCGGTTCGGCTGAAATCGCCAAGGTCAATCTGCCAGTTGCCACACTGATCTGGCTGATGATCATTCCGATGCTGGTTAAGATCGATTTTCTAGCGCTGTCGGGCGTCAAGAACCATTGGCGTGGGATCGGCGTTACCCTGTTTATCAACTGGGCGGTAAAGCCATTCTCGATGGCGCTGTTGGGCTGGCTCTTCATCGGCTGGATTTTCAGGCCCTATCTGCCTTCAGACCAGATCAACAGCTACATTGCGGGCCTGATCCTTCTGGCAGCAGCGCCGTGCACTGCGATGGTGTTTGTCTGGAGCAATTTGACCGACGGTGAGCCGCACTTCACGCTAAGCCAGGTTGCTCTCAACGATGTCATTATGGTGTTCGCTTTTGCGCCGCTTGTCGGGCTGCTGCTCGGCCTGTCAGCGATAACGATACCGTGGGAGACGCTGCTCCTCTCTGTGGGCCTCTACATCGTAGTCCCGGTTATCATTGCGCAAGTCGTCCGGCGGGCAATATTGGCAGGGAGTGGGCAGCCAGGTCTGGCTCGGCTGCTTGAGTTCCTACAGCCCATCTCCCTTGTGGCGCTGCTCTCCACGCTGGTGCTTCTGTTCGGATTTCAGGGCGAACAAATCATCGCTCAGCCGCTGATTATCGGCATGCTCGCCGTTCCAATCTTGATCCAGGTCTATTTCAATTCCGGTCTGGCTTATATGCTCAATCGTGCGACGGGTGAAGCGCATTGCGTCGCTGGTCCCTCTGCGCTGATCGGGGCCAGCAACTTCTTCGAACTGGCAGTTGCTGCCGCAATTAGCCTGTTCGGCTTCAATTCGGGCGCGGCGTTGGCGACAGTTGTCGGCGTGCTTATCGAGGTGCCGGTAATGCTGTCGGTGGTGAAGATCGTGAATGCCTCGCGCAGCTGGTATGAAACGGGTGCAAAGGTGCGGCAGCGTGTAGGCGCGCAGAAGACGGAGCCTTGACCGGTGGACGTCGTAATCCACCATAACCCAGACTGCGGAACGTCCCGCAATGTTTTGGATATCATCAGAGCTGCGGGCTACGCGCCGACTGTGATCGAATATTTGAAGGTTGGATGGACAGAGCCTCAGCTTTTGGGCCTCTTCGCCGCCGCCTCGCTTACACCGCGGGCGGCACTGCGCGAGACGAAGTCACCGGCCGCGGAACTAAAGCTTCTCGATCAGAATGTCTCCAACGAATTAATCCTTGAGGCGATGATCAAGCATCCAATTCTTGTAAATCGTCCGATTGTCTGCACATCCAAGGGTGTTCGGCTATGCCGCCCGAGTGAAACGGTCCTCGATCTACTCGACCGATTGCCGCCAGGGCCGTTTGAAAAAGAAGACGGTGAACTAATCATTGATCGTGAAGGGCGGCGCGTCACCAAGGCAATCACTTCATTGGTTTCGAAAAGTCCACTTTGATCAACTTGAGTCTGCGGGGCTCGTGGTCATGCACTAACATTCAACCCGAACCACCTAATGGGGGCTGGCCAAAAAAGGCCAGTCCTTTCAAGCCCGTATGAATAAACAGGCGTTAGACCCCGCGGCTACAACGCTGCCCATCGACTTGGTCACATTCGACGGGGGTCTGGTAAGTAACCCGCAGACGCCAGCGGGCCAAAGGCCGGCGGCGGAATACGCCGCTTCGAGGCGGCTTCGTAGGCCGACGCGATTTCCAGCAGCCGGTCTTCCTTGCCAGGCTCGGTGCGGAACACGAGCGAGAAGGGCAGGCCCGGCGCCGGAATGGTTGTCGGCTTGTCGGAGGCCTGCGAGACGTAGCGCTTGCCGTCGTCCGTCAGTTTGTAAATGGGGTCATAGGTCGTCGTCACATAACCCGCGGGCACCAGCATTTCGGTGAGACCGGCATTCGGCCCGTACAGCGACTCCGGCCGCAGGTTGCTCGGTATGTTGTATTGATACGCATGCCCGATCAGTCCGGGCGGCCAGGGCGTGTGCAGACGCACCAGCGCGTCGAGCTTGTTTTCCAGGATCACCATCATGTCGGCGCGGCGTAACAGCTCGCGCAGCATGATGCGCTCGTTGACGCCTTGCCGGCCGCCGAGCGGATTGCGCGGATCGCCGATTTCTTCCCAGTTCTTGAAGGCCGCGCGCTGGTCGTCGCCCCAGAACTTGGAGTGGCGGTTGAGTTCGGCGAAATTCGTCAGCGTCTCGGTAAAGCCGCGTTCCTTCCAGTCGGCGGCGCGGCGCGTGAGATATTGCGGGATGTGGAAGCGGAAAGTGTTCGCCAGTTCTTGTTGCTGGATGGTGCCGAGGTCGAGATTTGACGGCGGCTCGATATGGCCGTCCGCCAGCGCGACGCAATAGTCGATCGGCTGCATCGTTCCGGAACCGAACGTCTTGCCTGGCAGGAATTCGGTGGGAACGATGGCGGCGGCGAATTCCTTGAACACCGGCTGACCGTCGGCGCCGAGCCGGAACAGCAGATCAGGCATGAACACCGGCACCAGCCGCGCTAGCGCGCGGCGGAAGTCCACTGTCATCTTTTCGCATGCGGGATCGGGCGTCCACAGCGGATCGCCGGATTCGACCAGTGTGGCGCCGAGCTTTTCGCCGAGCACCTGTTTGATTTCCCCGGTGGCGGCATCGACGATCGGCTGCTCGGTCTTGGAGCCTCGCGGATAGACCATCGATTCCCGGATCACGCCAAGGCGCACGCCTTTGAGTGCGCCGGCCGTACCATTCGCGGTCGCGTGTTTGGTGTAGCCGCCTTCGATCATAGACGAGCGCGGCACGGTCGTATAAGGGTCGCGCGGGTCGTAATAGCCGTTGTCGGGATCCTTCAAGGCGTCGAGAACCTTGGCGCAATCGATCAGCGTGCGGCAATGAATGCCAGTCCGGTCGCAATAAATATCGGCGCCGATGGCGCCGCCGTCGAAGCCGAGCATCGCCTTGTGCGGCAGAATCAACGCCACGGCGTTGTGGTTGGACGGCCCGCGGCAAGACGCTCGCGTTTCCTCGCCGAGGCTCGCCATCACCATATTGGTCGAGACCGACAGCGCCGAGCCGGAGCTCGAGCCGAGCGAAGCGGAGCGTGTCGTATCGTAAGGGTTCGACGGATTGCCGGCCCAGGTGCTGCGCTGATAGCCGAGCGTCGAGGGCAGCGCCTTGTCTGGCTTGTGGCGGCCGCCGGGATCGCCGGCGCGGCCGTTGTATTCCGTGTTCACCGCCTTGGCGAAAATAATGGCGCCTTTGTTGCGAAGTTGTTCGACGAGTTGATGGTCGCGCGCCGGAAAATCGATGTCGTAAGCCGCGTCGCCGCCGCCGGTCGAGCGCATGTCCTTGGTGTCGAATGGGTCTTTGAACGAGAACACCACGCCATACATCGGCAATTTTTCGAGGTCGGGATTGCGTCCGTATTGGGCGTCGAGCTCGGCGGCGCGCTCAAGCGCATCGGGCTGCTGGCGGAAGAATTCGCAGACCGGCGGCGCGCCTTTCGGCAGAGGGCCCAGGGATGGGTGCCGGTCGTAGTCGCCGCGACAGGTCACCGAGCGCTCGCCGCGAATGTTCAGCGTGCCCAGCGCGTTCACCTGCCCGGCGTTCGGAATGCCGACCACCATGCCGAATTGCTGCTTGACCGAGGGATCGGATGCGGTCGGCTCCATGCGGCCGTATTCGAGCGGCGGCCCTTTGTATTTGTCGAGATCGGGGAGGATGGTGGAAGCTTTCACCGTCTGCGCCGGGAAGCGCAGCGGCTGCTGCCCGCGCACCGTGCCGGTTTCCGCCGGAACCGGGCTGCCGTCTTCCGTCACCAGCATGCTGGCGGGCCCGTTAAAGGCGCGCACGCGCGCGATGTAGTGTTCGACCGTGGCTTTGACAGTCGTTTCGCCGGATTTGATCGCAGCATGCAACTCATCAATGGTTGCTTCTTCGAGACGAAACGGTACGTGCGGCTTTGTCATGGGGCGCCTTGCAGTGGTCGACCGCTGGGAGCGGCCGTTCGTATCGTGAAATTGTTGCGGTGCAGAACTTAGCTGTAATTTCAAACCTACAACGGTTGCTTCGCGCTTTGAAATAGAATCAATTGCAGGCGTCAAAACCTGGGCTGGAAATTCACATGACTCAAAAACAAGAAGAATTGTCGTTCACTTACTTTCCCGAGAACTACCGCTGGTCGCATGGCCTGCTGATCGGCCTGAACATGGCGCCGTGGGGCGGCGCCGAGATCGGCGAGGTCAACCGCATTGGCCTTCGCCTCAAAAATCATGTCGGCGACGATGACACCTGGTTCCGCGAATGGTCGCGCGAGGCGCGCACCGTCGAGGATCGCGGCCGCGAACGCATCGCGCAAGGCCACACCGCCAGTGGCGCGCAATATCTGCAGCGCGCCAGCGCCTACTACCATGTCGGCGAACGTTTTCTGCAGCCCAAGAGCCAGCAGGGCAACGACGCCTATAGGCGCGGCGTCGATTGTATGCGCGACGCCGCCAAATATTTGAAGCGGCCGCGGCTGGAACACGTCGAAATTCCGTATGGCGAAACCAGCCTGCCGGCGATCTATGTCCACGCCGAGCCGATGAATGGCGGCGGCAAGGTGCCGGCGATGGTGTTTTTCGACGGGCTCGACGTCACGAAGGAGATTCAATATCTCAAGGGCGTCGCCGACCTCGCCGCGCGCGGCATCGCCTGCCTGATCGTCGACGGCCCCGGCAACGGCGAGAGCATCCGCTTCCGCAATCTTTATCTGCGGCACGACACCGAAGTCTATGCCACGCCGGCCTACGAATGGCTCGCGGCGCGGCCCGAGGTCGACGCCAAGCGCATCGGCGTCATGGCGATCAGCCTCGGCGGCTATTACGCGCCGCGCGCCGCGGCCTTCGAGCAGCGCTTTGCCTGCTGCATCGCCTGGGGCGCGCAATGGGACTACCAGAAGATCTGGCGCGACCGCTTCGACCGGATGGCGCAGTCGGTGACGCCGTCGCTCTCCGTCGCAGCCCAACACATCTCCTGGGTGCTGAACGCCAGCGGTCAGGACGAAGCACTCAAGCTGCTCGAGCCGTTCAAGCTCGACGGCGTGGTGCAGAAGATCACGTGCCCGTTCGTGATGTTGCACGGCGAGGGTGACGAGCAGATCCCGCTACCAGAGGCGCAGAAATGCTTCGACGCCGTCGGCTCGAAGCAAAAGACCATGAAGATCTTCACCCGCGACGAGGGCGGTTACCACCACTGCCAGATCGACAACCAGAGTATTTGTACGGCCTATATGTGGGACTGGCTCGAAGACGTGCTGCAGCCGGGGCGCTAGTTCGCGATCTGCCGAGAAATCTCGCCCCGCTCATTCCCGCCCCCGCCTGCGCGGGGGCGGGAATGAGCGGGAATCCAACTGGTTTGGCTCTGGGTCCCCGCTTTCGCGGGGACGAGCGGACAATGAGGCGATTCTAACTCCGCGTCACTGATCGACGTGGATGTTGTTGTCGCGGATCACCTGACCCCAGCGCGTAATCTCGCTCTTGAGCAGCGAGTTCGCGAAGGCCGCGCTGCGCTGCTCCTTCGGATAGATGAAGAAGCCTTCGGTATCCCAGGTCTTGATGATGGTCGGGTCCGACACCGCCTCCTGCAATGCGGCGTTGAGCATCTTGAGTACGGCCTCGGGCGTTCCGGCCGGCGCATACATGGCCTGCCAATAAAGAATCTCAAGTTTCGGCCCGAGCACTTTCACGAAACTCTCGACGTTCGGCAGTTGCTCCAGCTTGTCTTTCGAAGTGACGCCGTAGGCCTTGGCCTGCCCCGCCTTGACCTGCGGCACGGCCGATTGCGGCGTGGCGAAGAACAGGTCGACATGGCCGCCCATCAGGTCGGTCATCGCCGGCGCCGCGCCGCGATAGGGGATCTGGTCGACCGGCACCTTGGCTTCCTGCGCGACCAATGTCGTGGCGAGATGTCCGGTGGCGCCGTAGCCCGGCAGCGCGGCCTTCAGGCGGTGGTCTTTCATGTAGGCGAGCAGGTCAGGCAGCGAATTCGGTGCGAGGTCCTTGCGGCCGAGCAGCACCAGCGGATTGTTGTTGACCATCATCACCGCGGTCAGATCTTTTGCGGTGTCGAACGGCAGATTTTTATACAGCGTCGCGTTCGCGGAAATCTGCAGGTTGTGCAGCAGCAGCGTGTAACCGTCCGGAGACGCCTTGGCGACGCGGTTGGTGGCGATGATGGTGCCGCCGCCGGTGACGTTCTCGACGATGAATGTCTGGCCGAATTTCTTCGACAGGAAGTTGGCGACCACGCGCGCGGTCTGGTCGGTCGGCCCGCCGGCCGGGTAGGGACACACGATGGTGACGGTGCGGCTCGGATATTGCTGCGCCGTGCCCGGCGCTGTGAATAAAAACAGGCCGACGGCGGCCATGGTAAAGGCGGCGACGCGCTTCATCATCGAATCCTCCCAAGTATTATGCTTTTGCCGGCAAGCTTACGCCTCAGGGATTACCGGCAACAAGAGGTAGGGCTGCTGACCGGCGGCGAAATGCAGCGTGTTGCGGCCGCCGAAAAGGGCGGGCGGCCGGTCGTTAGCGTCGATGTGCAGGAACGGGCCGACGCCTTTCATCGGGTAGGGCGCGTTCGGCAGCGCGATATCGGTGCCGTCCACCTCGTAGTCCTTGCCGCGCACGTTCAGCGCCAAGCGGTAGCCTGGCGGCACGACGATGCTGGTCGGCCAGATTTCGACGTCGAGTTCGACCGGTTCGCCGGGCGTCAGCGGCCGTTCCTCGTCGTGGCTGTGCCACGGCCGGTAGGGCTGCGACTTCGCCGGATTGAGCTTGCGCTGCGAGGCGCGCAGCCAGCCAAGACCGACCGGCACGCGCGGATCGTTGGAGCCGATGAAGGTGACTTCCTTGTCGGCCGGATCGAACACACGCAGCGCCAGGAACAGATCGGCGTCGGTCGTGTCCGACGACACCCAGAGCTTGGCCGCGACCGGCCCGGTGATCTCGACGCTGCGCGTCAGCGGCGGCGTGCTGAACGTCAGGCCATCGCCGCTGGTCTCGTAGCTCAGCGCCGTCGCTGGCTCCGGTTCGCCGGTCGCCAGCGCGCGCCCCTGCGGGTGCAGGAATAACTTGGTCCATTGCGTGCGCGCCAGCGGCCATTCGTTCTCCGCGCGCAGCACGAATTTCTCGCCCGGGTGCCGGACGTTGATCGAGACGCGCGGCTGCTTGCTCCAGCCGGTGTCCTCGCCTTTGAGGAAATGGCCCAAGAATTTCTTCTGCAGCGTCTCGCCGTATTGGCTGTAGAAATGCGTGAAGTGCGTGTCGCCGTGCACCTCCAGCCATTTCTGCTTGGAGCCGGCGGCCAGCCAGCCTTCGAAATTGCCGCGGGTGTGCAGACCCATGCCGCCCCAATTTCCGGCGGACAACAACGGCGCTTCGATCTGCGCGCAATCGGCGGTGCGCGCCGCGTAATAATCGTCGGCGAGCGTGCGCGCCTTGGCTTCGCCGGGTGTGTCGGTGCGATTCTGCGCGAGCACGTCCGGCGGCAGCGTCGGCGGGCCCGCGACCGGCTCGCCGGTTACCAAGCTTTTGGCGCCGCGGTCGCCGACGCCATGCTGCACGCCCGCCACCTGACGCGGATGCCAGGTGTTGAGAAAATCGCTTAAGATGCCGCCGTGGCGGCAAAGCTCGCGGTAGTAGTCGCAGGACCCTTCCCAGATGCACAACGCGGCGAGGTGCGGCGGCCGTAGCGCGCCGGCGTTCCACTGGTTCATCGCATAGTAGGAAATGCCGTTGATGCCGACCTTGCCGTTGCTCCAGCCTTGCGTGCCAGCCCATTCGACGCATTCGTAGATGTCCTGCGCTTCGCGCGTCGACCAGACATCGAGCAGGCCTGGCGAACGCCCCGAGCCGCGCGAGTCGACGCGCACGCAGGCATAGCCGTCCGGCACCCATTTTTCCGGATCGACCAGTTCCCAGTTTTGATACTTGTTGCTGGAGCCTTGCAGCACCTCGGGCGCCGCCTTGATCACGCGCGACCATTGGCTCTTGTAGCCTTCCTGAAACGACAGCCCCTTAGCGTAGGGCCCGTAGCTCAGGATCACCGGATATTGCCCGTCGCCGGCCGGCCGGAACACGTCGGCGCGCAGCACGATGCCGTCGTCCATGCGGATGGCGGCGTCCCAGTCGATCTGTATGCCGTCGCGCACTTCACTCTTGGCAAAGTCCATAGATAAAATCCTGTCTTATTGCGGCCGGTGGCGCTTAACGGCGTCGGGATTGGTGGAATCGGCGCCCATGTAGATGCCGCGGTCCCACGTGCGCTTGAGCGGGTCCGACACTTTCAGCGTCATCTTGCCGATGTGCTGGATTTCGATATCGACGGTTTCGCCGTCCTGCAGCGCGCCGAGGCCTTCGTGATTGGTGCCGCAGGCGATCAGGTCGCCGGAATTCATGGTCATCACCGTGGTCGCGAACTCGATCAGTTCGGGCACGCGATGCTCCATGTCGTCGGTGTTGTAGTGATGGCGCAACTGACCGTCGTTCCAGAACTTCACGACCAGGTCGTTGGGGTCTTTGATCTCGTCGGCAGTGGTGATGCAGGGACCGATCGGCGCGAAGGTGTCGAACGATTTGCCGAGCCAACTGGTCAGCGGCGTCGCCGGCCAGGTGCGGCGGCCTTGCTCGCGCGCCGAGACGTCGATCATCGCGGTGTAGCCGAACACCGCGTTCTGCCAGTCCTTGGCCTTGACCATCTTGGCCGGGCCCTTGATCACCAGCGCCAGCTCCGCCTCGTGCATGAACATCCACGGCACGGTGTATTCCGGCAGCATGATGGTGTCGCCCGGGCCGATCACGGCGTCCGGGTTCTTCATGAACATGTTGAGCGGCCGCGCCTCGCGCTGCGCATGTTCCCAGTAGTTCGCAATGCAGGCAAGGATCTTGCCGGGCCGCGGCAGCGGCGCCCGCAGCCGCACGGTGTCGAGCGCGATGGCGTTGCCGTCCTTGGCGAGTTTCTCCAGCGCCGGGCGCAGTCTGTCGAAGCCGTCGATGATGTCCTGCATGGTCAGTTGCGGCGTGTAGCTCTTCGGCACCGCGGTAGAGATGTCGACCACGCCGCGGCCGGTCAGCACGCCCGGCACGATCTCGGCCGTGGGCGACGATTGGAACAGAACGAGCTTCACGAAGAGCCTCCCCGCATGATTTTTTTTATGACTACAGCACATGCCCCGTCCTGCAGCTAGCCGCGGCTGCGACCATCAGCCATTCGCTGTGTTGGACCGGGGTCGCCGAATTGGCTAATCTCACCGCGCATCGGTGGGGCGACAGGAGGACGGCATGAGACTCTTGGCATTGATCGGCGCGCTGGGTTTGATCGGCGCCATCGTCGCGGCGGCGTATTTCTTCGGCGGCTTCTACAGCGTCGCCGGTACCGCCGATGAACCGGAGATCGTGAAATCGGTGCTGATCCGCGTCCGCACCGCCTCGATCGCGCGCCACGCCAAGGACCCGGCGCCCGCCAATCTCGAAGAGCCGGCCACCATTCAGGCCGGCGCGCGCCAGTTCGTCGGGCAGGGCTGCACCACCTGCCACGGTTGCCCCGGCGCGAACTGGGCCAAGTTCTCGGAAGGCCTGCATCCCGATCCGCCGGACCTGAAAGAAGTGGTTGGCGAGCGCACGCCGTCGGAACTGTTCTGGGTGATCAAGAACGGCATCAACATGACCGGCATGCCGAGCTTCGCGCTGGCCGGCGCCAAGGACGAAGAGCTGTGGCAGATCGTGGCGTTCCTAAAGCGGCTGCCGAACGTGTCGGAAGCCGACTTCAAGACGTGGACGGCGGGAGTGACCAAGCCGTAATCGCGTCAGCGATGCAGGCAGGCGTGTAGCCGGATCAGGCGGCGGCTCTGCGCCGGAATGGCGGTGCTGATTTGCTCACTGTGTGTTGCCGTCCAGCACGATAGCCAGAAGAAGCCGGCGCTCGGATCGACCACGAGCCGCGTCGGCGACAGGCCCGGCGCGACCAATACCGAGAGATAGGGCGAGGTCGAATTCCACGACAACCGGTTGAGGCTCGCGCCGATCCGTTGCGACGACACGAACAGCGGATTGCCAAGCGCCGGATCGGAATCCGAACCGGTCGCGAGCGCGCGTATCGCTGTTTTGTAATCGGTCCACGCGAGAACAAATTTCGCCGTCTCGACCGCGTGCACCAGCAGCGTCAGCACGAAAGCACCGGCGATCAGCCGCGGGTTCATGGCTTTCTCAATTGCCGCCGCGACATTCGACAGGAACGGCAGCGGCGATCGCTGCCGGGCTGCGTCGTCCATCGCATGGATCGCGGCGGCGAGGCCGAAGGCGGGCGTTACGATCAGCAACACGGTGCGTAGATTGTAGCGGGCTTCGGCGAGCAGCGAGCGGTCGAACCAGAACCAATACACCGCAAGCAATAAGGCACAGGCCAGGACGGCACAGGCATAGGCGCTGCGTGGCGCTGCCCGCCGCAATAGGATCACCGCAATATCGAAACCGGCCAGCGCGGCCATCAACAGCACGAAGGCCGGTTCGGTGAGGTTGCCGATGTCGATAAATCTGTAAGCGGCCGCATCCAGGACGGGCGCGATAGTGTCGTCGGGCCTGATCGTGAGCTTGACGATCAGCCAGATCGTCATCACGGCGGCAAGCGCGCCGACAATGCGAATGAAAGCCTGATCGCGCCAGCCGCGCAGGAATACCGCGAACAGGATCGCGCCCGCGAGGACGATTGCGCCCTCATGCGTGAACACCAGAGCCAACAGCGCGGCGAACACGGTGGCCGTGCCGCGCATATTCTGCGGAGCGTGCAGACAGATGGCGAGCGCCGGCCAGAACAGCGCATGGGCCATCCACATTTCGGTCGGCGCGCCATAGACCAGCGGACACAGGCCCGCCGTCGACAGGCAGGCGGTGACGAAAATCACCCGATCTCTGCTGCGGTCGGCGGCAAAGGTCGCCACGAGGCCCAGCAACGGCGCCGCGAAGAAAAGCAGCCCATAAACCGCGATGCCGGCTTGCGCGCTGCCGCTCAGGGCGACGACCGCCTCGGCCGGAATGTAGGCGTAGATATAGCTGAACAAGCGGCCCGAAATGTTGTGCCAGTGAAAGGCCCAGGCCTCCTGCACCGCGACCGCATAGGAAAAGAGCGAGCCGTCGCCGAACATCTGCAGGCCTGTTGAAAGGCCGATCAGGACGAATAGGATCGCGCTGCCGATGCCGGCGGCGACGGCAAGGCTGCGCAGCCGCCGCCACGCCGCGCTGTCGCCGGCGTCCATCACGTCCGCCGCGCCGCCAGCGCCACCGTGCCGGTCAACCCCGCGAGCACCGCCCAATAAGCGTAACGGAAATCTGTGCCTACGCCGACCGTGAAAAACGTCATCACGTAGATGACGGCCGCGCCACAGATCCAAAACGCAAAGGCGCCGGCGGCTGTGTCGCGACGGCGCCACGCGAACAGACAGACGATGACATCCAGCAGCAGCCAGGTGCCGGTCCAAAATAGCGGTGTCGGCTTGAGCACGTCGTGAATGCTTTTAAGCGCCATCAGTCGCGGATTATTGGCGAAGATGATCTTGTCGTGGTCGTCGAGATCGCGCGTCCACATGGCCATGTTTTGGGAACCGGCGAGGAACGTCGCCATGAAGGTCATGCGGTGTTCGAGATAGGCGATAGGATGCTTTGCGATGGCATGCGCCCAGGCCTCCGTCAGTTCCGGCGAAGCGAAGCGCTTGTCGCGCTCAAGATGCGCCATCACGAACAGGCACGGCTGCTGCGTCCAGTAGACATCCCACGCCACCGGATTATAGCAGCCATCGGTGATCAGCTTGGCTTCGTCCCGCGTCCACGTTCCCGGGAACACGTTGTCCTTGGCAAAATGCGAGATGCCGCCGAGGTCGAACACCATGATCGAATGCAACGGCTGCTGCCGCGTTGCGCCGAGCACGCCGTAGTAGACGAGCTGTACAAGGCCGAACAGCGCCAGCGCCGCGGGGACATACAGGATCGCCGCGCGCTTCCATTGGAAACGTGACGGCCAGAGGATGTACGCGGCGAGAATTGGCGCCGCGGCCAGCCCGTTCGGCCGCAGCAGCACGCCGAAGGCCAGCAGCGCGAGCGCAATGACCTGTACGGTTATGCGCAATTTCGCGCCGTGCCCAGCCGTCGCAAAAACCAATGCTGCCGCCAACAACCACGCGACCGCGAATAGGACATCGCGCCAGATGATGCCGACAAACACGAAGGCTGGCGGCGACAGCGCCAGCAACGGCAGTAATAGCGCCAGCAAGGGCGCCCGCCGCGCCACCGTCAGCGCCACGATGGCAAAGGTCAGCCAATACAGCGCCACGGTCAGCAGCAACAGGCTGCCCGGTCCCGGTGCAATCGGATCGACGAGGCGCCACAACACGATCATAACCGGCGATTGCCAGTCGCCGTAGAAACCCTTGGCCATGTCCATGTAGATGTAGCGTGCGTCGAAGGTCATGACGCCGGGCCAGAACACCCACAGCGTCAGCGCGAAGCCCATGCCGCATAGCGCGGCGATCGGCAGCTTTGTGTGCATGGTGTCATCCCAGCCGGGCATAGATATCCCCGGAGTTGGCCTCGGGCGGCAGCGCGTCGAGCCAACGCAGTAGGGCGGCGGCAGCGATCCAATCGCTGTGCTCGAACGTCTGGCTCTCTCCCAGCACCGCATTGAAACGCGCATAGCCTAGCGCATGACAGCGGTTGACGCAGGCGCGCGCAATATCGCGCTGGATCAGCGTGAACTCGAAGGACAGCGCCGGAACGGGCTGGGACAGGCCACCCAGCGCCTCGGCCTCGAAGCCCTCGACGTCAATCTTGATAAAAGACGGCGCGCCACGTTGCGCGATCAAGGCATCGATGGTGGTCAGCGGCACGCGCACACGCTTGCCCCAGTTTTGGCCTTGCCATCCCGGCGCGCCCGCCGCGGCGGCGATGAAATCCGCCGACGCGGTCGAGACCGTCGGATTGTCGATGTTGAGCCTCAAGTCGATGTCGCCCGGCGTCCGCCCGACCGCGGCGGCCTCGATCGCCACCTTGGCGTCGCGGCCGTAGAGCAGCCGCAGCGTCTTGGCCAACGCCGGCTGCGGTTCGACGGCGACGACTCGTGCGCCCAGCCGCCGGAACGCGGCGACGCGGTCGCCGACATGGGCGCCGATGTCGAATACCAGATCGCCGGGCCGCACGAACTGCGCATAGAGCCGGTCCATGGCCGGGCCGTGCCGGCGGTTGCCGTAGTAGATGCGCAGCGAGCGGAGAATTCCACGGACCGTTCTGAGCGCATCCAGCATGGTGCCCTAGCGCGCCGAAGGCGCGTTGACCTCGATGGCCGGTAGACGCAGAGGCGCCAAGGCGACCGGCACTTCTTTTTCCTCGGGCAGATGGCAGATGCCGATCCGCGCGAACCAGCGGCCGAGCAGCGGCGAGGCGGTCGCGACCGCGAACGGTGCCGCCAGAATAAGCCCGATGGTGCCCAGCAAAAAGAAGGCAATGTCGTGCGGCGCCTTAATGGCGGCGACGGCCAGCACCACGCAACCGGCCAGCGTCTGCGGCCACAGCTTGGCGAACGCCATGCCAAACGGCACCGCATGGCTTTGCCGCGTCTGGCTGGTCCAGGTGCCGCCGCGCCGGAACACGAACAGCCGCGTCATGAAGATCGTGTGCGACAGCGCGATCACCGGCGTCAGCAGGATCATGAACAGCAACTCGGCCGCGATGTTGGCGGCGAATACCAAGGTGCCGCCAAAGGCGCGGCGCAGCGGCGGCGTCAGCAGCACGTCGGCGACCGTGGCGATCTTCGGCGTAAACGTCATCAGCGTCATGATGGCAAACAGCAAGGTGCCGGCGCCGGGCTCGACCGGCATGTATTGCGCCGCCGGTGTGTCGGACAGCGCGAGCAGAACGGTGCCGAGTGCGATCATCGCCATCCAGGCCGGCGAGCCGAGATACATCCAGATCGCGAACAGCAATTGGAAACGGCTGACCGGCTTCAGGCCAGGCATGCCCAGCAATTGCCAATACTGCATGTTGCCTTGCAGCCAGCGCAGATCGCGGCGGCTGAACTCCATCAGCGTCGGCGGGTTCTCCTCCCAGCTCATGCCTTCGATGGGGAGAACGCGCACCTCGTAACCGGCGCGCCGCATCATCACCGCTTCGACCTGATCGTGGCTGAGCACGTAGCCTGAGAGCGGCCCGTTGCCCGGCAGCACCGGCATGTGGCAATGCGCGATGAACGGCGCCAGCCGGATGATGGCGTTGTGGCCCCAATAGGGCCCGCAATCGCCCTGCCACCACGTCGCGCCGAGCGTGTAGGAGCGCATACCGAGCCGCATGCCGAATTGGAACACGCGCGCGAACACGCTGACCGACGGCATGCCGACGATCAGCGTCTGCAGAATGCCGAGCGTCGGGTTGGCCTGCGCGATGCGGATCAGCCGCAGCACGGCGTCGGCCGGCATGAAGCTGTCGGCATCCAGCGTGATGGCGAACTCGTGGTCGGCGCCCCAGCGCTCGCAGAAGTCGCGGATATTGCCGGATTTGAACGCGGTGTTCACCGCGCGGCGGCGGTAGGTGACCGGGATGATGCCTTGCCACTTGGCGGTGAAGGCGTCGACCAAGGCCGTCTCGGCGGCGATGATCTCGGGGTCGCTGCTGTCGCTCAGCACATAGACATGAAACAGATGCGCGACGCGCGCTTCGACCAGGCCTTCCAGTAACGGCTGGAGATTGCGCGCCACCGGGTCGGGGCTTTCGTTGCGAATGCACATCAAAATCGCGGTCGACGTCGTGATCGGCTCGTCGCCGCGGATGCTCGCCGCCAGCGGGTTCACCGTCACCGCCGGATCGCGGGCCAAGCGCATGATCAGAAAGCCGATGATGGCGTTCCAGAAGCCCATCACCGACCAGGGCAAAGTGATGGCGAACAGCACCAGAAAGGCGATGGCGCCAAAGCTATGAGGCGGCACGGCGATTGCGGCGAGCCAGAGCACGGCGATCATCGTACTGGCCGCCAGCGCGCCAAACAGCGCCCGGCGGCGCGTGAGTGCCGCCGCCGCTGAATTTGGTACGGCAACGGCCGCGAGCGCGATGGTACGGTCGAGCAACTTAATCCCCCTGCATTTCTTGCCCCGTTCAGGATATACCCGGGACACGGCCGGAAAGTCCAAAGGCGTCAAAGGGCGAGCGAAGAAAAAAGTGTCAGATCGATCGACCCAGGCACTTTGGTATATCGGGCCAGGCCGCGCTGAAATTCGCGACGAGCAGGTCGTTGCGCCGCTTCCGGGCGAGGTCCGGGTGCGCGCGCTGCACAGCGCCATCAGCCGCGGCACCGAACGCCTGGTGCTGGCCGGTCGCGTGCCGCCCAGTGAATTCGAGCGCATGCGCGCGCCGTTCATGGCTGGCGCGTTCCCGTTTCCGGTCAAATATGGCTACGCCGTGGTCGGCCGGGTCGAGCAGGGACCGGCCGAACTGCAAGGCCGTACGGTGTTCGCGCTGCATCCGCATCAGAGCGTCTTCAATGTGCCTGCCGTGGCGGTGGCGCCGGTCCCCGATGGCGTGCCGCCGGCGCGTGCGGTGCTTGCCGCCAATACGGAGACCGCGCTCAATGCCGTGTGGGACGCGGCACCCGGACCTGCCGACCGGATCGCGGTGGTCGGCGCCGGTGTCGTCGGCGCGCTGGTCGCCTATCTGTGCGGACGGATTCCCGGCACTCAAGTGACATTGGTCGATGTCGAACCGTCGCGTGCGGAATTAGCGCGCGCCCTCGGTGTTAGCTTTGCGGCGCCCGATGCGGCGGCACGCGATTGCGATCTCGTCGTCCACGCCAGCGGCGCGGCCGCCGGTTTAGCCACCGCGCTCGGTCTGGCCGGTGAGGAGGCGACGGTGCTGGAGATGAGCTGGTATGGCACGGACGACGTCGCCGTGCCGTTGGGCGCGGCGTTCCACAGCCGCCGCCTGAAGTTGATATCGAGCCAGGTCGGCAAGGTCTCAGCCTCGCACCGTGCGCGCTGGAGTCATGCGCGCAGGCTCGCCGCCGCGCTCGATCTGCTGGCCGATCCGAAGCTTGACGCGCTGTTGGCGCCGGCCATCAAATTTCACGATCTTCCGGCGCGGCTTCCCGGTATGCTGTCACCTGCTAGCGGCGTGCTGTGCCAGCTTGTGACTTACCCTGACGCTTGAGAGGTTTCCCTTGTTCGCCGTCGAAGTTCGCGACCACATCATGATTGCCCATTCGTTTCGCGGCACCGTGTTCGGCCCGGCGCAGGCGCTGCACGGCGCGACCTTCGTCATCGACGCCGCCTTCATGGCCGAGACGCTCGATGAGAACGGCATCGTCATCGACATCGGCCGCGCCCATGAGGCGCTGAAAGCAACGCTCGCGCCGCTGAATTATTCCAATCTCGACGCGGTGCCTGATTTCAAAGGCAAGAACACCACCACCGAATTCCTGACCAAGCACATTTACGACAAACTCGCCGAGGCCGCGCGCGCCGGCTCATTTGGCCGCGACGGCCACGAACTCAAATCGATCCGCATCACGCTGTCGGAATCGCATGTTGCGCGCGCCTGGTACGAGGCGCCCTTGTGGTGAGGCGTTTCGCCTTCGCGGTGCCGGGCGATCTCGCAACCCCGACCGGCGGCTATGCCTACGACCGGCGCATGATCGCGGAGCTTGAGCGGCTGGGCTGGCAAGTCGATGTCGTCGATCTGGGCGATGGGTTTCCCTGGCCAAGCGATCAGACGCGTGCGCGGGCGTGGGGGCGATTATCCGACATCCCGCCCGGCCGTACAATTGTCATTGATGGACTGGCCTTCGGTGTCTTGCCTGAGGCCGTGCTTCAGCTTCGCGTGGAAAATCCGCTGATCGCCTTGGTGCATCATCCGCTTGCGTTGGAGGCCGGACTTTCGATGCAGCAAGCCAATATCCTGCGCAGCTGCGAGCGTGCGGCGCTCACCGCGGCGCGGCTTGTCATTGCCAACAGTGCGGAGACCGCCCGACACCTGACGAGCGATTATGCTGTGGCTGCCGATCGCATCGCGATTGCATGCCCCGGGACCGATCTGGCGCCGATGGCGCAGGGCAGCAGCGACGGCATTGTTCGATTGATCTCGGTCGGCGCACTGGTGCCGCGCAAGGGCTTTGACGTGTTGGTTGCGGCGCTGGCGACGCTTGCCGAATTGCCATGGCATCTGACCATCGCCGGCGATGCTGGCCGCGACCGCGGCACCGCCGCGCGGCTTGCTGCCGATATCGCGGGCTTGAACCTTACGGACCGAGTCACGGTCACGGGCGCGGTGCCGCCAGAGTGGCTGTCCGAACTCTATACAAGCGCCGATGCGTTCGTGCTGGCCTCGCGCTTTGAAGGCTATGGCATGGCGTTTTCCGAAGCCATCGCCCGTGGCCTGCCGGTGGTCGGCACCACCGCCGGCGCCATTCCCGAAACCGTGCCGAAAGGGGCGGGGCTGCTAGTGCCGCCGGACGATGCCGCCGCGCTGGCGGCGGCGCTGCGCCAAGTCATCGAACATCCTGGCGAACGGCAGCGCATGGCCGGCGCCGCACGCGCCGCGGCGCACAGCCTTCCCACCTGGCAGGACTCCGCGAAATTGTTCGCACGCGCCATCGAGGCCGTGGCATGACGGGCTTCTCCGCCGACTGGCTGGCCTTGCGCGAGCCTTACGATCTCCGTGCGCGCAATCCAGCGGTTCTCGACGCGGTCGTCGCCTCGCTCGCCGGCAATAATCAAATCCGCATCGTCGATCTTGCCTGCGGTACCGGCTCGACGATGCGCGCGCTGGCGCCGCGTTTCCCAGCCGCGCAGAACTGGCGGCTCGCCGACAACGATCTCAGCCTGTTGGCGCGCGCGTCCGGCATGGCGCGGCCCCTGCGCGTCACGGTGACGACGACGCCGATCGATCTCAATCACGATCTCGAAGCCGCGCTCGACGGCCCGGTCGATTTGGTCACCACCTCGGCGCTGCTCGATCTCGTCTCCGAAGCGTGGCTCGACCGGCTTGCGGTCGAGACGCTGGCGCGCGGGATTCCGCTGTATGCGGCTTTGAGCTATGACGGCCGCATCGAGATCGCGCCGTCGCACCAGCGCGATGCGGCGATTATCGCCGCGGTCAATAAACATCAGCGCGGCAACAAAGGCTTCGGCCCCGCGCTCGGGCCGGAAGCGGCGAAAGCCTGCATCGCGCGGTTCGAGCAGCTTGGTTGCTCGGTCGTGCATGGCGCGTCCGATTGGGCCGCCGGCCCGACCGAGCGCGAATTTCAGATCGAGATTTTTTCCGGCTGGGCCAGCGCTGCGCGCGACACCGGCGATCTGCCGCTGCCGGACATCGTCGAGTGGCTGACGTTTCGCCGCGACCAGGTCGCCGCCGGGCGCTCGTCACTCCGCGTCGGTCATGTCGATATTTTTGCACGTCCCACCGGCACGCGCTGAGCCGACAGGTCGCAATCGAACAAGGTCTCGCCGTCGAGGCGAAACGTCCGCATCGGCACCCGTAGCGCCTGGTCGGCGCGTTCGACCGGCGGCAGGATGAAGCTGGCGCGGCCGCTGCCGAGGATGATCGGCGCCACCATCACATGCAGGCGGTCGAGACAACCGGCGGCAAGAAAGCGCGACACGGTGTCGGCGCCGCCCTCGATCAGGATGCGCCGCAAGCCGCGTTCGGCCAGGCTGGCGAGGACGTCGTGCGGCGCGATATGCCCGCCCTCTAGCGGCAAGGCGACGATCTCGACACCGGCGGGCGGGGCGCAGCGCGTGTCTGCGGCCGTCACCACCAGACGGCGCACGCCATCGGCTGCAAATATTTTTGCGCTGCCCGCAAGCCGCCCCTTGGGGTCGAGCACGACGCGCGCCGGGTGCGGGCCTTCGCACCGACGCACCGTGAGCTGCGGATCGTCGGCGATGGCCGTGCCGACGCCGACCACCACGGCATCGACCAGCGCGCGTAGCCGGTGCAGATGCTCGATCCCCGCCGGACCATTGATGTAATGGGAGTGCCCGGTTTCAGTGGCGATCCGGCCGTCGAGCGACTGGCCGATCTGGCCGATCACGACCAGATCGTCGACCGCGCCGGTTCGCAGCGGCGCGAACAAGTCGGCCCACGGCGGCGGTAAAGCTTGAACCGGATCGCGAAAAGCCCGCGCGAATGCGGCCCAACTCCCGGCGGTGGTGTCCGGCCCAGCCTCGCCGACGGGCCCATATGGCGGCTTCAACGGCACAAGCTTGCCTTCATAGAAACGATTTTGCTTTCAATAAGCTGGCACAAAACAATCGCTCGCGCGACCGGAATGGCCAGGGGGCTCGCGGTGTTCTACAATTGAAGCCCATGGCAAAAGCGCCATCGGACGTCCGCTGGGAAAATTCACTACATGAGTTCGGTCGGTAAAGTTTCCGCTTTGTTCGGCACCAAGGGACAAACCGGCGTCAATCGCGGCGTCGCGGAGTTTCACGCCCGCCGCCCGGTGCTGGTCACGGGCGCGGGCGAAACAATGCTGGCCTTGCCGGTCGAGGGTCTCGACGCGCAACGGCTCGCCGAATTCATTGCGCTCTGTGCGCCGGTGCGGCCGCGGCTCGTCGTCACCGCGCGCCGCGCGCATGCGCTCGGGCTCGACGCCACGTCGCCGATGGCCTTGCAGCTTGCGCCCGACATCGGCGTGGCTGCGATCCTGGCGCTAGTCGCCGATGCCAAGGTCGAATGCGCGGTTGAAGCAAAGCCCGCCGGCGAAGCGGCCGCCGCGGCCATCGAACTGGTGAAATTGTCGCAAGGCCTGCCCGCGGTGCTGGTGGCCGATGCCGCCGCGTCGCTCGCAACCGAGCACATGATCGTCACCGTCGAAGCCAAGGCCGTTACCCAGTTCGGCGATGAAGCGATCCGCACGCTGACCATCGCCAGCAAGGCCTTCGTGCCGCTCGACTCCGGGCGCCGCGCGCGCTTTGTCGTGTTTCGCGACGCCATGGGCGGCAGCCCGGTCGCCATCATTGTCGGCAAGCCGGATTATGCCAAGCCGGTTCTGGTGCGGCTGCACTCGGCCTGTCTCACCGGCGACGTGTTCGGTTCGCGGCGTTGCGACTGCGGCGATCAGCTCGATCTGGCGATCAAGCGCATCGAGGAGATCGGCGGCGGCATCGTCTTGTACCTCGCGCAGGAAGGCCGTGGCCTCGGCCTCGCCAACAAGATGCGCACCTATCAGATGCAGGACGACGGTCTCGACACGGTCGACGCCAACACCACGCTCGGCTTCGATGACGACGAACGCGACTACGGCATCGCCGCCCGCATGTTGCAGATGCTCGATTGCCACCGTGTCGTGCTGCTGACGAACAACCCGGCCAAGCTCGACGGCCTTGCCGAATACGGTATCGAGATCACGGCGCGCATGCCCATCGAGGCGCCGGTCAACGCCGACAACCGTCGCTATCTGACGGCGAAGGCGGCGCGGGCGGGGCACCGGCTCGATCATTTGGTGACGTCGCTGGCGGATTCGTCCGACGCCGACATCGCGCCGCTGGCGCCGTGACCATGGCAAACGCCGGTGCGGCTCGGCTGATCGGCGAGCTGACGTTCCAGGAGATTTCACAGCGCCTCAGCGCGACGTCGATTCTGTGTCTGCCGATCGGCTCGATCGAACAGCACGGACCGCATCTGCCGCTCAACACCGATGTCGTCTTGGCCGAGGGCGTCACCCGCCAGATCGTGGCGCGGTGGGGCGAGGCGCTCGATCTGTGGCAGTTGCCGACCATATCGATCAGCCTGGCGCGCGAGCACGACTGGGCGCCCGGCACGCTGTCGCTGTCGATCGCCGGCATGACGGCCTATATGCGCGATCTCGGCCGCGAAATTTCTCGTTCGCTGCTGGCCCGCAACCTGATGATCGTCAATGGCCACGGCGGCAACCGCGGCATTCTCGAAGCGCTGGCGCAGGAGTTGCGCGCCGACTTCGGCCTCAACATCTGTATCCTGCATCCCGCCGCCTTGGCCGACACCAAGGCGGATTCCGCCGCGCCCGAAATTCACGGCGGCAAGAACGAAACGTCGATGATGCTGGCGGTCGCGCCGCATCTGGTGCGCCGCGAAGCCATCGCCGCGTTGAAAAATCCGCCGGACGGCGACGCCATCCGCAAGACGATCCTGCAACGCGGCGTCACCTGGCCCTGGACGAGCGATGAGAAGGGCCTCGCCGACACCGGCGTCATCGGCGATCCC
Organism: uncultured Hyphomicrobiales bacterium; assembly: GCA_903878085.1. Taxonomy (GTDB): domain Bacteria; phylum Pseudomonadota; class Alphaproteobacteria; order Rhizobiales; family Xanthobacteraceae; genus Pseudolabrys. The sequence continues at coordinate 123,228 of CAIRGJ010000021.1, forward strand.
AAGGCCGCGTCGGCGGAATTCGGCCAAGTCATCGTCGATCGTGCCGTCGAGATGGCGGGGGCGGTGCTCAAGCAGCTTTTAGAACGGCGGCACGGCTAAATCGCCTGTCGATTCATAGGCCTAGCCCGGCGAGCACGCGCTATACGGGCTTCTAATCGGCCGGGAAAGTGCCTATACAGACCGCATTCCGCACTTATGCGGCCGGGAATACCCATGGCGCTTCCTCTCATTGTCGGCATCAGCGGCGCATCCGGCGCCATCTACGGCGTCCGGCTGCTCGAGGCGCTGCGCCAGGCCAAGGTGCCGTCGCATCTGGTGGTGTCCAAGTCCGCCGCGCTGACGCTCAAGGCCGAGCTGGACATGACCGTCAATCAGGTCCGCGACCTGGCGGACGTGACTTATTCCAACGGCGACGTCGGCGCCGCGGTGTCGAGCGGCTCGTTCAAGACGCTGGGCATGGTGATCGTGCCGTGCTCGATCCGCACCGTCTCCGACATCGCCTACGGCACCACCGATACGCTGCTCAGCCGCGCCGCCGACGTCGTGCTCAAGGAGCGCCGCCGCCTCGTTCTCGTGGTGCGTGAGACGCCGCTGCATGCCGGGCATTTGCGCACGCTGACGGCCGCCACCGAAAACGGCGCCATCATCATGCCGCCGATGCCGGCTTTCTATCATCGCCCCAAGACCATCGACGACATCGTCAATCAGACCGTCGGCCGCTGCCTCGATTTGTTCGATATCGACAGCGGCCTGGTCAAGCGTTGGAACCCCGACGCCGCAGAAGAGAAAGACTAATGACCGACGCGCCGCGTACCTATCCCGACCTGCACGAACACCTCGCCGAACTCGACAGACGCGGCCTGCTGCGCACCATCGACACGCCGATCGACAAAGATTCGGAAATGCATCCGCTGGTGCGCTGGCAATTCGTCGGCGGCGTCGCCGAGGCCGAGCGCAAGGCATTTTTGTTCACCAACATCACCGACGGCCTGGGCCGTAAATACAACATCCCGGTCGTGGTCGGCGCCATCGCCGCCAATCCGGCGATCTACAGCGTCGGCATGCGCGCCGAGCTGTCGGACATCCAGGCGAAATGGGATCACGCCATCGCCAACCCGGTCGAGCCGCGGCTGGTCAATGACGCGGTGTGCCATGAGGTCGTGATCGAAGGCGACGCCATCAAGGGCGAGGGCAACGGCCTCGACATGCTGCCGATCCCGATTTCGACGCCGGGCTTCGACTCAGCGCCGACACTGACCGCGACCAACGTCATCACCCGCGATCCGGAAACCGGCATCCAGAACATGGGCACGTATCGTGCTGCGCTCAAAGCGCCGGACCGTCTGGTGGTGCGCATGGCGACGCGGGTCGGCGGCGCCGGCGGCTATCAGCATTATCTGAAATACCAGAAGCGCGGCGAGCCGATGCCTTGCGCCATCGTGCTCGGCTGTCCGCCTTATGTCGCCTTCATGGGCCCGCAGAAGCTTCCGATTGGCGTCGACGAGTTGACAGTCGCGGGCGGTCTGGCCGGCGGCCCGATCAACATCACGCGCGGCCGCACCGTCGATCTCTTGATCCCGGCGGAATCCGAAATCGTCATCGAAGGCCTGATCGACACCGAATATCTCGAGCCGGAAGCGCCGTTCGGCGAATCCCACGGCCACGTCGCGCTCGAAGAGTTCAACATGCCGATGCGGGTCACCGCGATCACGCATCGCAAGAAGCCGGTCATTCCGTCCTACATCAGCCAGGTGGCGCCGAGCGAATCCAGCGTCATCAAGCGCGTCGCCTATGAGCCGTTGTTCACCTCGCACTTACGCAATACGCTCGGTATTCGCGGCGTCAAGAAAGTGTCGCTGCACGAGCCGCTGACCGGGCTGCTGCGCGTCACCGTCATCACGCTGGAGAAGGGCACGCCGCGCACCGAAATCTGGCGCGCGCTGCAGGGCGCCGCGTTCTTCAAGGGCGATTGCGGCAAGATCTGCATCGCGGTCAACGACGACATCGACGTCGACAATGCCGACTCGCTGCTGTGGGCGATGGCCTATCGCATGAACCCGGTCGAGGACGTGCAGTTGGTGCCGCATCGCGGCCAGGGTCATGGCCCCAAGCGCGAGCACGACAACGAAGAAGACTCCACGATGCTGATGGACGCCACCATGAAGGGCGACATGCCGCCTCTGGCGCTGCCGAAGCAAGAATACATGGAGCGCGCCAAGGCAATCTGGCAGAAGCTCGACCTCGGGCCGTTGCGCCCGCAGTCGCCGTGGTTCGGCTACTCGCTCGGCGACTGGTTGCCGCAATGGGACGAGGCGGCCAAGCGCGCCGCGCAAGGCAAGTACCTCGAGAACGGCAAGATCAGCGCCAAGCAATTGCGCAAAGGCATCAAGCCGGAAACCAAGTTCCGGCCGGACGAAGACAAGCCCAAGGGCAACGGCAAGGCTTAACTGGCTAGGGCGTGTCCTCATCAATCGAGATTGGTGAGCGGTGGTTCGCCGATTTCCGCTTTGCCCTCATTTAGGTCCGCTCTACCTCTGAAAGCAGACACTCGCCTGTACCGGAGACAGGTCCGCTTTGGGCCAAAAGCGACATCGCCAAACGTCCGCGTCATTTCCGTTCGACGTTTTGATCGAGGCACGCGGAAGCGGAATGAAGCATTAATTAAGTTTGGTCGAGACGTTCGTAAACGTGGCGTTGAGTTGCGTGCCAAGGCCATTGACCACCGCAATAATCGCAACAGCGATGCCTGCGGCAATCAAACCATATTCGATGGCGGTAGCGCCGGACTCGCTGGTCAGAAACTGCGCAATCTTAAACATCAGACAAACTCCTCTGAAGGTCGCGCACAACTTCACGCCTATCAAGGGAGCGTTAAAAACAGGTGGCCGCCGACTAAGACGAACCTCCGTAATTATACTTAGGTTGCTCCACCGTGAACGCGGCAAGGCGAACCGCGTTGGCGGCGAATGAGCGGCACGAAATGCCGCTACTTGAGGTCCGCTTTGGTCATCAACAGCGGGCTCATGCAACGCAGCAATTCGTCTATTCTATAAATTTCTTGTAGATCCATCGACGCCCATCCCATCTGCGCCATACCGTTCCCCACACTAGGCGACCTGCAATTGATCGCCTCGGGATCGTCACCGGCCAAACGTGCCAAGTTTCGTTGCGGGCCCATATATATGTCGGGTTTAGTACCCGAAGAACATCGCGGTAGTTTGCGGTCATGCTCGACCTCACTGAGAGTTCGGGCATTGTGTTTGCAAATCGGCCCGGACGCACGAGCATAACCAGCGCCATTCTACCATCAATTGCGTTTCAAAGTTAGCGTAAGGAAGCAACCTTAATGTGCGCGCTATTTTTCCCGATGCGGCGTTTTGTGGTCGCTATCGGGTGAAGAGAAGACATTCGCTGCGTTGCCGCAAATGGTCGCGACGGGCCAAAAGCAGACTTTTGCGTCGCAGCAAATAACATCCTTAGCGCGCACGGCGACAAGTTCGTGCGGGTTCCTCATATTTTCAGTGTGAGTTTTATAAACGGGCTAATGGAAGCAGTTCTGTATCGTAAAAGTGCACTGCTCATTTTGAGTCAGCAGGTCGCCGGTCGAGCCGACATAATTCGCTTGCGTAACGTTGCCGCCAACCATCGTGACCTCGAAGGTGCAAAAGCTCTTTTCCAATGCATTGGCTGCTGAGAATTTGTAGCCCGGTCCAACATTTCCCAAGGTCGATTCTGCCGTCCTTTTATTTTTGTTGCCTGGTGCAAAGGACCAAATTTCACTAATCCCGACTACCGATTTCGTTGCGGGCGCACCCAAGCAAGCGATCACCTGCAGTCCGCTAAGACCAAACATATTGTGTTGGCCCTCCTTTGCGACCACGGTGCGCTGAATAGCGAATGCGCCGACGATTAAGCCGCAAATGATTAAAATCCAAACGCCACGCATGGATTCTCCCCGCCCCAGCGATCATCAAACGGTTAGGGAGGGAGGACAATCTGGACTCTTGTACAAGGTTAACTATCGATTGGGTTGCCCATAAGTGCGTTTCTCTGGTGCCTCGCAATGTCCGCTTTGGGTCATTAGCGGAAGTGACGGCCTTTAATATCGATGTCCGCTCAAGCCCCGTAAGCGGACGTTGTGCAGCACATCCTCACTGCCTCTTGGCTGCGCGTTAATGATTCCACGCGCTAGCTCATCGCGCCGCATAAGCAATCGCTGCCTCGATCAATCGAGGGGAGGGCGCGTCGGCGTCGTCATAGAGTGCCAGCACGTGGCGCAGATTTGCGGCGAGCGCGCCGCCGTCGTGCGCAAGGTCCTGCAAGTGCGTTCGCGACCATTGCCACAGCATCGCCTGCTCGATTTGTTCCGCCTCCAGTTCGACGCGCTTCACTTGCGTTCGTAAGGTCGCGCTCGCCGGCTGCAAGGGGTCCGCGGTATTGGCGCTCGGCGCTTTCAAGGCGCGGCGGGCGGTGCGCATCGGCCGCACGATCTCGGCATGCCATTCGGCGACCGCATCATGGGCGCTTGCGACGTCCTGCGGCTCCAGCCGCACGCCCTCGACCGCGCCGGAGTAGGCCGCAAACAGCAGCAAATTGACGTCGAGGCCGAGCCGCTCTTGCAGGCCGAGGCACTCCCCGGCGACACCGTCGGCCGCGTAGACGGCGAGCGAAAACGCCCAAAACGGTGTCTCCAGCTCGGGCGTGTTTTCCGGCATGCTCATTTTTTCCTCGCCGCTCGCTTCGATAGCTTCGGCGTTTTGGCGCCACCGCTCAAGCCGTGACCGCTAAATAGGCAGCCTTGCGGCAAAACTGGGCGGCGGACGGCTTTGAAACGAGCGCCTGACGTGACAGTCTATTTGCTGCAGAGCAATATAGAGTGCGGGCAACAGCCCGTACAAATGGCCGCTCTGCGGGGGTTTTCGTGCCGATCATCGCCGCGCTCCATCACGTCACGTCCTACAAATACGACCGGCCGGTGTCCCTCGGTCCCCAGATCGTCCGGCTGCGGCCGGCGCCGCACAGCCGCACCCAGATTCTCAGCTATTCGCTGAAGGTGAAGCCGGAAAAGCACTTCATCAACTGGCAGCAGGATCCGCACGGCAACTGGCTGGCGCGCTACGTCTTCCCCGACCCCACGACCGAATTCCGCGTCGAGGTCGATCTCACCGCCAACATGGCGGTGATCAACCCGTTCGATTTCTTCGTCGAGCCTTACGCCGAGGAATTTCCGTTCGTCTATACCGACGACCTGCGCGCCGATCTCGCCGCCTATCTGACCCCGGAGCCGCATGGCCCGGCCGTGCAGGCTTTCATCGACGGCCTGCCGAAGGACAGACTGCGCACCATCACGTTCCTGATGGATCTCAATGCGCGCCTGCAAAGCAAAGTGCGCTATTTGATCCGCATGGAGCCGGGCGTGCAGACGCCGGACGAAACGCTGACGCTCGCCGCCGGCTCCTGCCGCGACTCCGCCTGGCTCTTGGTGCAGATCGCGCGCAGCCTTGGTTTGGCGGCGCGCTTCGTCTCCGGCTATCTGATCCAGCTCAAGGCCGACGTCGATCCGCTCGAAGGCCCGATGGGCACGCAGGTGGACTTTTGCGACCTGCACGCCTGGACCGAAATCTACATTCCCGGCGCCGGCTGGATCGGGCTCGACGTCACCTCCGGCTTATTGTGCGGCGAAGGCCACATCCCGCTCGCCGCCACGCCGCATTACCGCTCGGCCGCGCCGATCGTCGGCAATGTCAGCGCCGGCAATTGCGACTTCGCGTTCGAGATGCGGGTCGACCGCATCAACGAGACGCCGCGCGTCACCAAGCCGTTCTCCGACGAAAGCTGGAGTCGGCTTGACGCGATCGGCGACGACGTCGACCGCGATCTGGTCAAGCAGGACGTCCGCCTCACCATGGGCGGCGAGCCGACTTTCATTTCGATCGATGACTTCGAGGCCGCCGAGTGGAACACGTCCGCCGTCGGTCCGACCAAGCGCGGGCTCGCCGACAAGCTGATCCGCCGCTTGCGCGAGCGCTTCGCGCCCAACGGCTTCCTGCATTACGGCCAGGGCAAATGGTATCCCGGCGAAAGCCTGCCGCGCTGGGCCTTCGCGCTGTATTGGCGCAAGGACGGCGAATTGATCTGGAGCGATCCGTCGCTGATCGCCAAGGAGGACGGCGCGCGCCAGGCCACCATCCAGCAGGCCGAGCGTTTCACCGACGACATCGCGACGCGGCTCGGCCTCGACCATGAATACGCGATCCCGGCTTACGAAGACCCGACGCATTGGATGCTGAAGGAATCCGAGCTGCCGCCCAACGTCGATCCGTCGGACCCCAAGATCGACGATCCGGAAACGCGCGCACGCATGGTGCGCACCTTCGACCGCGGGCTGTCGAATCCGTCCGGTTTCGTGCTGCCGGTGCAGCGCTGGAACGCCGAGGCTACCGACCGGCGCTGGAAAAGCGAGAAGTGGAATCTACGCCGCGGCAGATTGTTTCTGGTGCCGGGCGATTCACCGCTCGGCTTCCGCCTGCCGCTCGGCGCGCTGCCGTGGAAGCCGAAGTCCGACTATCCCTTCGTCAATCCGCAGGACCCGACTGCGCCGCGCGAGCCGCTGCCGACCCATGAACGCATCACGCAATTCTACAATGCGGGCGGCAGTTCGGACGAGGCCAGCGGCGATCGCCAGACCCATATCGAACAGGTGCCGGTGCTGGGCGCGGTTCGCACCGCGCTGTCGATCGAGCCGCGCGACGGCGTGATCTGCGTGTTCATGCCGCCGGTGGAAAAGCTTGAGGATTATCTCGAACTGATCGCCGCCATCGAACTCGCGGCCAAGACCACCGGCAGCACCGTTCACATCGAGGGCTATCCGCCGCCGCAGGACCCGCGCCTCAACATGATCCGGGTGACGCCCGATCCGGCGGTGATCGAAGTCAACATCCATCCGGCGACCAGTTGGCGGCAGGCGGTGGAGACGACGACGATCCTCTACGAAGAGGCGCGGCAGTGCCGGCTCGGCACCGACAAATACATGCTCGATGGCCGCCACATCGGCACCGGCGGCGGCAATCACGTCGTGCTCGGCGGCGCCACGCCCGCGGATTCGCCGTTCCTGCGCCGGCCCGATCTGCTGCGCAGCCTGGTGCTGTACTGGCAGCGCCATCCGTCGCTGTCCTATCTGTTCTCCGGCCTGTTCGTCGGCCCGACCAGCCAGGCGCCGCGCATGGACGAAGCGCGCCACGACGGGCTCTACGAACTCGAGATCGCGCTCGGCCTGATGCCGAAGGTCGGGGCGGAGGGCGTGCCGCCTTGGCTGGTGGACCGCCTGTTCCGCAACATTCTCGCCGACGTCACCGGCAACACGCATCGGGCCGAAATCTGCATCGACAAACTTTATTCGCCCGACAGCGCCACCGGCCGCCTAGGCCTCATCGAATTCCGCTCCTTCGAGATGCCGCCCGATCCGCGCATGAGTCTGGCGCAGCAGTTGCTGATCCGCGCGCTGGTGTCGTGGTTCTGGCGCGAGCCGCAGCACGGCAAGCTGATCCGCTGGGGCACCGCGCTGCACGACCGCTTCATGTTGCCGCATTTTGTCTGGGAGGATTTTTCCGGCGTGCTCGCCGATCTCAACGGCGCCGGCTACGCCTTCGATCCGGACTGGTTCAAGGCGGCGCGCGAGTTCCGCTTCCCATTCTGTGGCGCGGTCGAGTATGGCGGCGTCAAACTCGAAGTGCGCCAGGCGCTCGAGCCCTGGCACGTGCTGGCCGAGGAAAGCGCCGGCGGCGGCACCGTGCGTTTCGTCGATTCCTCAGTGGAGCGCCTGCAGGTCAAGGCCGACGGCTTTGTCCTCGGCCGTCATCTGATCACCTGCAACGGCCGCCGCATGCCGATGACCTCGACTGGCGAATCGGGCGAAGCTGTCGCCGGCGTGCGCTTCAAAGCGTGGCAGGCGGTGTCGGGTTTGCATCCCACGATCCCGGTGCAGGCGCCGCTGACCTTCGATCTGGTCGATTTGTGGAATAACCGCTCGCTGGGCGGTTGCGTGTATCATGTAGCTCACCCCGGAGGCCGCAATTACGATACCTTTCCAGTGAATTCCTACGAAGCCGAAGCCCGTCGGCTGGCACGATTCCAGGATCACGGGCATACTGCCGGGCTTGTCGAGCCGCCGCCTGAAGAGGTCGCGGGAGAATTTCCGTTGACGCTCGATCTGCGCCGAAACATCGGCCATTGATCGAACGGCGCGGTCTGGAGAAAAAATTGAGCACGCCTTTGCCATCTCCAAAGACGCCGGCTGCCTGGTATGAGAACTACAAGCCTCTGCCGGGCATCCCCGATGAATTCATCGGGGCGGACGGCAAGCCGCGCGCGTCGTGGCGCAATTTTCTCGAACAAGTCGACGCCGGCGACAGCGAGCGTTCGTTCGCCGCCGCCGACCGCCGCATCCGCGACATCGGCGTGTCGTACCGCGTGCATGGCGAGAGTAGCGAGCGCGCCTGGCAGATGAGCCGGCTGCCGCTGCTGATCGAGGAAACCGACTGGACCGAAATCGTCGCCGGCGTCACGCAGCGCGCTGCGCTGATCGAAGCGCTGCTGGCCGATGTCTATGGCGACGGGCGTCTGGTCGGCGACGGCATCTTGCCGGCGGCGGTGGTCGCCGGCAGCCGCGACTTTGTCCGGCCGATGGTCGACATGAAGCCGCCGGGCGGGCGCTGGATGAACATGTACGCGGTCGATCTCGGCCGCGGTCCCGACGGCCGCTGGTGGGTGCTCGGCGACCGCGCCCAGGCGCCGTCCGGCGCAGGCTACGCGCTGGAAAATCGCCTGGTGATGTCGCGCGCCTGGCCGGCGAAATACCGCGGCATGAATATCGAGCGGCTGGCGCCGTTCTTCCGCGCCTTCCGCTCGTCGCTGGCAGACGCCGCCGAGCGCTCGCAGCCGCGCATCTGCCTGCTGACGCCCGGTCCCTTTAGCGCAACTTATTTCGAGCAGGCCTATCTCGCGCGCTATCTCGGCTTCCTGCTGGTCGAGGGCGACGACCTGGTCGTGAACAACGGTCTCACCCATGTCCGCACCATCGCCGGCCTCAAGCGGGCCGACGTGATCTGGCGGCGCGTCGACAGCGACTTCATCGATCCGCTGGAGCTCAACGGCAAATCGCGTTTGGGCGTTCCCGGACTACTGTCGGCGATGCGCGCCGGCCATACCGCAGTCAGCAACGCGCCGGGCTCCGGCTTTGCCGAATCCCGCGCGCTGATGAGCTTCATGCCGCGCATCGCCAAGCATCTGCTCGGCGAAGAGCTGCGCATGCCGAACATCGCGACCTGGTGGTGCGGCGACCGCGAGGCGCAGCGCGACGTGCTCGAGGATTTCGATGACATGGCGATCGCCGGCGCCTTCGGCAACGAGATTCCCGGTTTTGCCGCCGAGCAGCAGGTGCTGCCGGGCAGTCTGTTGCCGGCCGACCGCGCCCGCCTGCGCGAGGCGGTCGAGACCCGCGGCCTCGATTATGTCGGCCAGGAAGTGGTGCGGTTGTCCACCGCGCCGGTGTGGAGCGACGGCAAATTGGTGCCGCGGCCTTTCGTGCTGCGGGTGTTCGCGACCGCGACGGCGGACGGCTGGCGGGTGATGCCCGGCGGCTTCTGCCGCATCTCGGCGCGGCCCGATGCGCGCGCGGTCAGCATGGGCGAGGGCGTGCAGTCGGCCGACGTCTGGGTGCTGTCGTCCAAGCCGGTGGTGATGGAAACGCTGCTGCCGTCCACCGACAAGGTCCAGATCCGCCGCATTCTCGGCAATCTGCCGAGCCGCGCCGCCGACAACCTATTCTGGTACGGCCGCTATCTGGAGCGCGCTGAGGCGACCTTGCGCGTGGTGCGCTGCCTGTGCGCGCGCAGCCTGGAAATGGATCTGTCGTCGGGTGACCTGTCGAAGACGCTGACGTTGCTCGGGCATCAATTGTTCGCCTGGGGCGCGGTAACGGAAGAAAACGAAGAGGCGCCGACCTTCACCATCGCCCGCCAGGCGTTGTGCGATGACCAGGCCTACGGCTCGGGCCTGTCCGGCGTGCGGCTGGCGCGCAGCGCCGGCTCGATCATCCGCGAGCGCATTTCGATCGACGCCTCCAAGCTGCTGCGCATTCTCGACAACCAGCTCACCAACATGGACGAGCTGATGAACGAATCCGATGTGTTCGAGGCCGCCGACCGCGCCTTGCAGACGCTCGCTGCTCTGGCCGGCCTCGAGCAGGAGAACATGAACCGCAGCGCCGGCTGGCGCTTTCTCGACATGGGGCGGCGCACCGAACGCGCCATCAATACCTGCCGTCTGGCGCGAACCTTTGCGTCGGACGACGCCACAGCCGACGATCTCGACGTCATGCTCGACCTGATCGACTCGCAAATCACCTATCGCTCGCGCTACGTGATCGGTGTTGCTTTAGCGCCGGTGCGCGATATGGTGCTGCTCGACCCGTTCAATCCGCGCTCGGTCGGGTTCCAGATCGCCTCGCTCCAGGCGCACATTGCGGATCTGCCCGTTTTGTACGAAGACGGCCTGCTGGAGGAGCCGCGGCAGATCGTCGAGCGGCTTGGGACCGAAATCGCCACTTCGGCCGCCGGCAATCTTGAAACCTCGACGATCCTGGCGTTCGAACAGAAAGTCACGAGTTTTGCCGAGGCGGTCGCCACGCGCTATTTCCTGCAACGTCCCGAGCTTCCGGGCGGCCTCGGCGCGAGCGGTTTGGCGTGATCTATAACATTCGGCATCTGACCGCTTACTCGTATACCCGCCAGGTCGCGTCAGCGCGGTTGGTGCTGCGCGTCACGCCGCGCGAGGAAATTGGCCAGCACTGCATCGCCTATACCTTGAACATATCGCCGTTGCCGCTGTCGGTCGAAACCGAACACGATTTTTACGGCAACGCCGTCAATGTCGTCACCATCGATACCGAACACAAAGAACTCAGCATCGAGGCCATCTCGACCGTCGAGTTGACGCATCAGGCGGCCTTGCCGTTATCGGGCGAACCCTGGGAAGACATCTCGAACGCCGCGCTACTCAGCCGCGATCTCACCGGAACGGCACCGGCGCATTTCATGTTTGCCAGTTCGCGCGTTCAATTGTCGCCGGAGGTCACGCGATACGCGCGCGACAGCTTCAAGCCGGGCCGCGGCATTCTCGAAGCGTCGCGCGACCTGATCCGGCGCATCAGGGCCGACTTCGACTACGAACCGGAGAAGACCGATATCAACACGCCGCTGCTGCAGGCTTTCAAGCAGCGCCACGGCGTCTGCCAGGATTTCGCGCATATCATGATCGCGGGGCTGCGCGGCCTTGGACTGCCGGCGGCCTATGTCAGCGGCTACATCCGCACCATCCCGCCGCCGGGCGAAAAGCGGCTCGAAGGCGCCGACGCCACCCATGCCTGGGTGTCGGTGTGGTGCGGCGCGTCCGTCGGCTGGCTCGGCTTCGACCCGACCAACGCCATCGATGTCGGCAACGATCATATCTCCTTGGCGGTGGGGCGCGACTTTTCCGACGTCTCGCCGGTCTATGGCATGTTCGTTGGCTCCGGCGGCGCCGAGCTCGAGGTCGAGGTCGATGTCATTCCGGTGACGGCGCCGGAGCCGCGCGCCGCCAAGCTTTGATTCTGGGCAATTCTCTGTAGAAGGGCGCGATGACGCTCTGGCTTATCTTTGTTTTGATGACCGTTGCGGCGGTCTAGGTCGGTATATAACAGCAAGCTGCGTCGCTGTATTCGGACGGTAATCGGGGCAGGAGAGGTTATGGATTCTTTGCGGGGCATAGCGCTGTTGCGCGATCCGTTGCTCAACAAAGGCACTGCTTTCACCGAGCGGGAGCGCGATGCGCTGGGCCTGCGCGGCCTGCTGCCGGCGCACGTACAATCCATGGAACTGCAAGCCGAGCGCGTGATGACCAATCTGCGCAGCCTGACCAACGATCTCGAAAAACATGTGGCGCTCAACGCGCTGCATGACCGCAACGAAGCGCTATTCTTTCGTATCGTTGCCGACAATATCGATGAGATCCAGCCGCTGATCTATACCCCGACCGTCGGCCTTGCCTGCCAGCGGTTCGGCCACATCTTCCAGCGTCCGCGTGGACTGTTCATCGGCGCCGACGATCGCGGGCGGATCGCCGAGTTGCTCCGCAACTGGCCCTATAAAGCCAAGCTGATCGTGGTGACGGACGGCGAGCGTATTCTCGGTCTCGGCGATCTCGGTGCCAACGGCATGGGCATCCCGGTCGGAAAATTGTCGCTGTATACTGCCTGCGCGGGCATTCACCCCGAGCTCTGCCTGCCGGTGATGCTGGATGTCGGCACCAACAATGAAACGCTCCTGAACGATCCTTATTATGTCGGCGTACGGGAGAAGCGGTTGCGCGGCCCGGCTTACGACGAATTGGTCGACGAATTCATGCATGCCGCGCGCGATGTCTTTCCCGGCGTGCTGATCCAGTTCGAGGATTTCGCCAGCCACACCTCGTTCCATCTGCTTGAGAAATATCGCGACCGCTTCTGCACTTTCAACGACGACATCCAGGGCACGGCCGCGGTCGCGCTGGCCGGGCTGCTGTCGGCGTTGCGCGTGACCGGCGGCACGCTGACTGGCCAAACCCTGTTGTTCTTTGGCGCCGGGCAGGCGGCCACCGGTATCGCCGGTCTGGTGACTTCGGCGATGATGGCGCAAGGCGCAACCGAGGCCGAGGCGCTGGCACGTGTCGCGTTTTTCGATGTGAATGGCCTGGTGGTGCAGGGCCGCAATGATTTGTCGGACCAGGTCATGCGTTACGCCCAACCGGGGCCGCCGGTCGGGAATTTCGTCGCGGCGATCCGCGCGTTGCGGCCGACGGCGATCATCGGCGCGGCCGGCGTCGGCGGCGCATTCACATCCGCCGTGCTCGAGGCCATGGCGGAAATCAACGCACGGCCGATCATCTTTGCGCTGTCCAATCCGACCTCGCAGGCCGAATGCTCCGCCGAGCAAGCCTATCGCGCCACCGGCGGACGTGCGTTGTTTGCCTGCGGCAGTCCCTACGGCCCGGTGACGCTCAACGGCAAAGTCTTCGTGCCGCGTCAGGGCAACAACTCCTACATCTTCCCCGGCGTGGGCTTAGGCGTGATCGCCAGCGGCGCGCGGTTGGTGAACGATGAGATGTTCATGGCCGCAGCCCATACGCTGGCCGGGCTGGTCAGCGAGGCGGACATCGAGCAGGGCAGTCTCTACCCGGCGCTGCCGCGGCTGCGCGAAGTCTCGGCCCAAATCGCTGCGGCGGTCGCCGGGGTGGCGTACCAACGCGGTCTCGCAGACGGCGATTCGCCGAACGATCTCCTCGCCTTCGTGCGCGCGCGGATGTACGACCCGCGATATTAGGGCCGCAAAGCTAGTTGCTCAGCTTGATGTTGGCGTCCTTGATCAGCTTGGCCCATTCCGGCGTCTCTTTTTTAATCGTGGCCAGGAATTCCGCCGGCGTATTGCCGATGGGCTCGAGCCCGATCTCCGCGAATTGCTTGAGCACGTCCGGCATCGCCAGCGTCTTCACTGTTTCCGCGTGCAATTTGTCAACGATGGCCCCAGGCGTTCCGGCCGGCGCCAGCAGGCCGAACCACGGCACGGCCTCGAAGCCCGGATAGCCTGATTCCGCCATGGTCGGCAGGTCGGGCGCCAGCGCCGAACGCTTGAGCGAGGTGACCGCGAAGACGCGCAGCTTGCCGTCCTTTGCTAGCGGCAGGACATTGACGATATTGGCGAAGGACATGGTCAGGCGCCCGGCCAGCAGGTCCGGCAGCATGGCGGTCGTGCCGCGATAGGCCACCGACGTGATCTCGACATGGGCCATATATTTGAACAACTCGGCCGCCAGGTGTTGCGAGGTGCCGATACCGGCATGGCCATAAGTGAGTTTGCCCGGCTGGGCTTTCGCCATCGCCACCAGGTCCTGAACGCTTTTCGCCGGCACATCGAGCGGCACCGTCAGCGCGTTGGCCGCGACGAACACCTGCGAGATCGGCGCGAAATCCTTCTCCGGATCGTAAGGCAGCTTGTCGTAGAGGCTCGGGCTGATGACCAGCGACGGGTTGCCGCCCATCAGCAGCGTGTAGCCGTCCGGCGGCGATTTCGCGACCCGGTCGGTGGCGATGTTGCTGCCGGCGCCGGGCACGTTCTCGACGATCACCGACACACCCCAGCTCTCTGAGAATTTGCCGGCGAGAATGCGGGCGGCGAGGTCGGGCGCCGTGCCGGGCGTGAAGCCGACCAGGATTTTCACCGGACGGTTCGGATAGTTCGATTGCGCCGATGCTCCGGCGGCGCCCAGCGCGACAAGCGCAGCGGCAATATACGCAACGAATCTCATGGTCCCCTCCCGCGGCCCCGCGCCGGTTGACCGGTCTCTCGTTGGGGCTTGCCGGGAGCGTGACAGCGGACGCGGCCGTCCGCAAGGCGGCCCTTAGGCCGTCGCCTGTTCCACCGACAGCACGCGCATGATGTCTTCTTGCACCTTGCGGCGCTCGGCCTCGCCGGTGGCGGCGGAAAGCCGGGTCTCATAGGCGATGCGCGCCGGGCGGTGGAACACCAGCACGCGGTCGCCGATCTCCATCGCCTCGTTGATCTGGTGGGTGATGAACACCGCGGTCTTGTTGTTCTGCCGCACCAGCCGCACGAACTCGGCGCGCAGATCCCGCGCGGTCATCTCGTCGAGCGCGGAGAACGGCTCGTCGCACAGCAGGATTTCCGGGTTGACCGCAAAGGCCCGCGCAATCGATACGCGCTGGCGCATGCCGCCGGACAAAGCGTGCGGATAATCGTTCTCGTGGCCGGACAGCCCGAGCCGCGCCAGCCAGCCGCGCGCGGTCTCGACCGCCTGTTTCGGATCGGTGTCGAGCACCTGTAAGCCCAGCAGCACGTTGTCGAGCGCGGTGCGCCACGGCATCAGCCGGTCGTTCTGGAACACAATGCCGATCTTGCCGCGAAAGAAATCGAATTCGCGGAACGGATCGTGGCCGACGACGCGGGCCTCGCCCTCGCTCGGCTCGGTCAGCCCGGCAACGATGTTGAACATCGTCGACTTGCCGCAGCCGGTCTTGCCCAGCACCGCGACGATCTCGCCTTTGGCGATCTCGAACGACAACTTGTCGACCGCAACGAAATCGCCACGCCCGTCCGGGCGCCGGAACGTCTTGGTGACGTCGGTGAAGCGAATGACGGGGTCGGCGGTCATATGGGCTGCCTTCCCCGGACGCGGCGCAGCACGAGCGTAAGCGAAGTGGTGCGCCGCTGAGCCGGGGACTTTCCAAATTCGGAACTCGCGACGGTCCCGGTTCTGCAGCGCATCGCTGATGCGCTGCGCTGCGCCCGGGACAGGTTAGTCAGCATGCCCGGTTTCGTCATATCGAGCGCTCGGACACGGGGCGATAGCGTAGCGCCCAGGCCTCGATGGCGTTGATGGTCTGCTGCACCACCAGCACGAACAGCACCAGCTGCAGCGTCCAGGCCATGGCGCCGGCCATGTCGAACAGTTGCTGCTGCCGCAGCAGCTGATAGCCGACGCCGCCGGTGGCGCCGACGAGCTCCGCCACCACCACCACGCGGGCGGCGTTGCCCAAATTGACTTTCCAGGCGGTGAGGATGCCCGGCACGATAGTCGGCACGATCAGGAAGCGGAACAGCGTCCAGCGCGACGGCCGAAACGACATCGTCATCTCGAACAGATCCTTCGACATCGAACGGATGGCGTCGAGAATCTGGAAGGTGAAGGCCGGCAGCGTCGTCATGATCATGATGAACAGCACGCGAAACTCGGTGCCATGGAACCAGATGATCGCGAACACCACCCAGGACAGAGCCGGGATGCCCTGGAAGAATGTCAGTACCGGGCTGATGAAGTTCTCCAGCGTCTTCGAGCGCGCGATCAGCAACGCCAGAATCGCGCCGATGATGAAGGCGCCGAACAGGCCGCCGAAAATGCGCGCCGCGGTCAGCAGCACGTCGACCAGCAGCGAGCCGGTGATCAGAATTTCGATGGTGCGCGAGATAATTTCGGGCACCGGCGGAAACAAGAACGGCGGCAGCGTCATCGACAGAATCTGCCAGATCACCGCCAGCAGGATCATGCCGGCGGTGGCTTGCAGAACCCGTGCGATGCTCGAATTCATCACTTCAGCGGTTTGTTGTAGATGGTGTCGTTCGACGGCTGAACTTTGAGGAAGCCGACGTCGATGCCGGCCTTGTAGACCGCCTCGATCTGCTTGCTCACTTCATTGGCGCCAATGACGCTCATGCCGAGCCGGTCGTTGGCCTTGATCAAGGCCACCAGTGCGGCGCGGTCATCCGCCGTCGATTTCGGCGCGATCAGGGAGGCGGCTTCCTCGGGGTTCTTGGCGATGAACTCGCCGGCCGCCTTGTAGGTCGTATAGAGCTTCTGCACGAGCGCCGGGTTGGCCTCGATCCAGTCGGTGTGTGCGGCGACGCCAAGATAGGGAATGCGCTCGCCGCCGGCGAACTTCTTCCAGGTTGCGGCGAGGCCGGTGTCGAGCATGCGGACGTCCGGCTTCTTGGATTTCAGCAAGGTGTAAGCCGGTTCCCAGAGCTGCACCGCGTCGGCGCGGTCGGCGATGGCATAGCCGATCAGCCCCGGCGTCGCGGTATTGACCACCTTCACCTTCGCCATGTCGACGCCCTGCTGTTTGGCGAAAAACTGCGACATGACGTAGTTGGTGGTGGCGCTGGCGGCGGCGAGCTCCTTGCCTTCGAGGTCCTTGACCGTCTTGATCTCGGGCCGCGAGGTGACGATGGTGCCCCAGAAGTCGAACAGGTTGAACAGGTACTTCACCTTGACGCCGCGCGCGTCGGCGAGGCCAACAGTGAGCACCGCGGCGCTGCCGCCGAGCTTGAACTCGCCGGAATTGAACTGCGTCGTATAGGCGTCGGGCGTGCGCTCGACGAATTCGATATCGAGGCCGTTGGCCTCGTCCATCTTCTTGGCCTTGATCACCGGCGGCATGAAGGCGCCGAGCGACGGGAAGCCGAACACCACGATGGTGACTTTGGCCGGGGCCTGTGCGGAGGCCGGTGCCGGCGTGAGGGCGGCAAGCGCGAGCGCGACCGCGGCGGCGCCGAAGGCCGCCTTGATGAAGTTAGATGGCTTGGTCATTTGAATCCTCCGTTGCCTGTTCACAGTGAGGCTTTGCGCCTTCTTGCTATTGGATATTAAAGATTTTTTGCGCCAAGCCACCGTTGATCGAGGCGGTCTGCGCCGCGCTGAGGCCCGCCGCCGCGACGATCTTGGTCGGCTCCAGGTCGCCGATCGGGAACGGCATGTCGGAACCCATCATCAGCTTTTCGGTGCCGAGCATCTCGATGACGAACTTCAGGATGCGCACGTCGTGCAGGATGGTGTCGGTATAAAGCGCGGCGACGCCGGCTTCCGGATCGCCGATGCCCGGTGTGATCGAATAGTTCTTCTTCAATCGGCCCAGCACGAAGGGCAGCGCCGCGCCGCCAATCGGCGCGAAGAACTTCACGTTCTTGTATTTGGCGACATGACCGGCCGAGATCAGCCGTGCGATCGCGATCACCGCGTCGGTGACGCGGCCCAGCCCGTTGGCAAGGCCGAAATCGTTGACGCGCACGTCGCCGGCATCGAAGCTCGGATGGATATGGATGAGGGCGCCGGTCTCGTCGGCGGCCTGCCAGAACGGGTCGAGGTCGGCGGCATCGAGCACCGAGCCGACGCCGCGCGGCAGCGTGCCGATCATGGCGCCTGGAAAGCCTGCTTTCATCGCGGCCTTGAGCACCGTCGCCGCACGCGCACCGTCGCCGAGCGGGACCGTAGCCAACGGAACAAATCTTGGTTGCGCCTTGGCCGCCGCCATCAACGCGTCATTGGTCAGGCTCGCCCAGGCTTCGCTTTCGGCGCCCTGCAACTCGTAGCCGAACATATCGACCCAGCCGCCGGTGACCTGCTTGTCGATGGCATTTTTATCCATCCAGGCCAGCCGCGCCGGAATATCCGACAGCGGCTTCGACACCGGCCGGATTGGCTTGGCGCCGGCGAATGACAGCGCGACGCCGTGATCGGTCTCGGTCTGCTTGATGCTGGGAAACTTCGCGGCGTCCTTGCGGATCGCGGTCAAGAGATCGGGCGGCACCAGGTGGGCATGACAATCGACGATCATCTAATTTCCTTTGCTCTTCTTTTCCTGCGCCGCGGCAATCATGTCGCCGAGCTTCGAGACCTTGATCGGCAGCGAATTGGTCGAAATGCCGAGCGGCTTGAGCGCGTCGTTGATGGCGTTGGCGACGGCCGCCGGCGCGCCGAGATAGCCGCTCTCGCCCGAACCCTTCTGGCCGAACACGGTGTTCGGCGATGGCGTCACGTGATAGATGATCTCGACGTCCGGCACTTCGTGCGATGACGGCAGCAGATAATCCATGAAGGTCTGCGCGATCAATTGTCCGTCGTCATTATAGGCGAATTCCTCGTACAGCGCTGCACCGATGCCGTGGGCGATGCCGCCCATGGTCATACCGCGCACGATCTTCGGGTTGATGACGGTGCCGCAGTCGTGGCCGATGCGGTATTTCACGATCTCCGGCCGGCCGATCACCGGATCGATGCTGACGAGGATGAAATGGAATTCGAACGAGGTGCAGGGATACATCTGCACCTTGCCGTCCGCCGTCGGCAGCACGCCGCCGGTCGGTACCTGCATGACGTGGCTGACGGCGAGTCCCGGCTCCATGTCGGCCGGCATGCGGTGATAGCTGCGCCAGGCGATCTGCACCAGGTCGAGCCAGGTGCGGCGGTGTTCCGGCTTGTTCTTGTCGTAAACCTCGCCCTGATCATAGCCCGCGCGCTCCAGCGGAATGCCGAGGTCGTGCGCGGCAATGGTCGTCAGCTTGGTCTTGAGCTTGGTGGCGGCGTGGAACGCGGCGCCGCCGAGCATGATCGCCATGCGGCTGCCGACAGGGGTTCCACTTGGCAATGAATTGAGCGAATCCGGCCGCACCACGCGGATCGTCTCCGGATCGATCTGCAACACCTCGC
This sequence comes from uncultured Hyphomicrobiales bacterium, assembly GCA_903878085.1. Lineage (GTDB taxonomy): Bacteria > Pseudomonadota > Alphaproteobacteria > Rhizobiales > Xanthobacteraceae > Pseudolabrys. Next base: position 142,296 of record CAIRGJ010000021.1, read on the forward strand.
CGATCGCGGTGCCGACCAGCGTCTCGTGGCCCTGGCCGGAGGAGGTGGTGTGCATGGTGGCGGTGATGGAGCCGACGCCGTCGACATTGATGCGGCAGGAATCCATGAAGGTCGTGGTCTGGATCTTCGGATTGAGCAGCGCTTCGAACATGGCGTTGCCGCCGGACGGCTCGAGACAGGCGGCAAAGCCGATGCCGGCGAGCAGGCCCTTGGCGCGCAGCGCGTCGCGCTCGGCCTTCAGGCTGTCGTAGCTGGTGTGCGCCATCACCTTGTCGACCAAGGCGTGATAGTCGCCGCTGTCATAGGTGGTGCCGCTGGGGATGACGTAGGGGAACTCATCGTGCCGGATCATGTTGCGGCGGCGGATTTCCAGCCGGTCGAGGCCGAGCACGTTGGCGACCTCGTCCATGGTGCGCTCGAGCGCCACATTGGTCGGTGCCTGGCCGAAGCCGCGCACCGCGTCCTGCGTGGTCTTGTTGGTGACCACAGCGACGGCGCGATATTGCACGCTCTGAATCTTGTAGGGACCGACGATGGCACCGACCGGCTTGCCGAGCTGGAACGGTGAACGGCCGGCATAGGCGCCGACATTCTCCAGCGCCCGCATCTTCATCGAGCGCACGATGCCGTTGTCGTCAAATGCGACTTCCACGTCAAAGAGCCGCTCCGGGCCATGCGCATCGCCGCCACGCATGTTCTCCAGCCGGTCCTCGATCAGCCTTACCGGGAAGCCCAGCCGCCGCGACAGGTAGCCGCAGAGAATAGTGTGCTTGATGCCGCGCTTGACGCCGTAGCTGCCGCCGACATCGACGTCGTGATGCACGCGCACCGAGGTGACGGGGATTTTCAGCGCCACGGCAATCTGATCCTGAAAGCGCGGCATCTGGATCGAGGCGTGGACATCGAGCATGTCGCGCCACGGGTCCCAGCTTGCGGTGACGCCGAAGGTTTCGATCGGCACCGTCGAGGAGCGGCCCCATTTCACCCGCAGCTTCAGCTTGCGCGGCGCGGCGGCGAAGTCCTTGTCGACCTCGCCCCAGGTGAAGGTCTTGTCGAGCAGTACGTTGGAGCCGTGCGCCTCGTGCACCAGGATATCGTTGGATTCCAGCGCCTGTTCGGCATCGAGCACGAAGGGCAGCGGCTCGTAATCGACAATGACTTCTTCCGCGGCGTCCTCGGCCAAAGCGCGGCTGTCGGCGACGACGGCGACGACCCATTCGCCGGAATAGCGCGCGATCTCGTGCGCCAGAGGCCTACGCGGCACGTTCGGCGTGTCGAGCCCGGTCATCAGCGGCAGGGTCGCGGCGGCGAGCTCCGCGCCGTCGAGAATATAATGCACGCCCGGCATCGCCAAAGCTGCGCTCTTGTCGATGCCGACGATGCGCGCGGCAGCGTGCGGGCAGGTCACCAGCGCGACGTGCTTGGTGTTCGGCAGCACGATGTCGGCGACGAAGCGGCCCTTGCCGGCGACAAAGCGGCGGTCCTCGCGTACGCGGCGGTCGGTCGAGACGTAGCGGAATTTTCCCAAGGAGCTCATACGCGCTGCTCCACCGGACGGTTGGCGCCGCGCAGGCGTTCCGCGGCCAGCGCGATGGCGTCGATGATCTGGGCATAGCCGGTGCAACGGCAGATATTGCCGGAAATCGCGTCGACGATCTGCTCGCGCGTCGGGTTCGGGTTGTCGACCAGCAGCGCATGCGCGACCAGCACCATGGCCGGGGTGCAATAGCCGCATTGCATGCCGTGGGTTTCGCAAAACGCGTCTTGAATGACCGACATTTCGCCGGGGCCGGGCGTGACGCCTTCGATGGTGGTGATCTTGGAGCCTTGCGCCTGCGGCGCGAATATCAGGCACGCGCGCACCGCGACGCCGTCGAACAGCACGGTGCAGGCGCCGCAGACGCCGTGCTCGCAGCCGGCATGCGCGCCGGTGAGCTGCATCTGATCGCGCAGGCAATCGAGCAGCGTGGTGCGCGGCTCGACCTCGAGTTCGCGGGTTTCGCCGTTGATGTCGAGTTCAATGCGCATGAATCTTCTCTCCGAGCGCGGACGCGCGCGCGTCGGCAACCGCGCGGCACGCCAGACTGACGGCGACGCGCTTGCGGTAAGCAGCCGAGGCGTGCAGGTCGTCCATCGCCTCGATATCGGCCAGCGCCTGCGTCACCGCATCCTTGACCGCGGCGGCATCGAGCATGGTGCCGGTCAATTGCGCCTCGGCGCTGTCGAGCCGCATCGGGAAATCGGTCGCCGCGCCGACGCCTATTGCAATTCTTTTACACATGCCGTCGGCGCCAAGCTCGACCTGCACCGCCGCCGAAACGAAAGCGAAATCGCTGCGCCGCGCGTTCACTTCATGGAAGCCGATGCCGATCTTGCCGCGCCACACCGGGTAGCGCACGCCGGTCAGGCACGCGGCCGCGGGCAGCGCCGTCACCATCGGCCCGATAAAGAAGTCGCGCGCCTTGATCTCCGCGGTCTTGCCGGCTTCGCGATAATTCAGCACCGCGTCGAGCGTCACCGCCATCAGCGCCTGTTCGGCGGCCGGGTCGGCATTGGACAGCGAGCCGCCGATGGTGCCGCGGGCGCGCGTGGCGGCGTGGCCGATCCACGGAATCGCCTTGGCCATCAGCGGCAGATCGCGCGCCACCAGGGCGTCGCGCTCGAGATCGCATTGCCGCGTGGTGGCGCCGATCGCGATGGCGTCGCCGTCGGCGCGTATATAAGAGAGTCCCGCGATCCGGTTGATATCCACCAGCCGGGTCGGCCGCGCCAGCCGCATCGCCATCATCGGCACCAGCGTCTGGCCGCCGGCGATGATGCGCGCATTCTCGTCGGCGGCGAGCCACGCACAGGCTTCGTCGATGTCGGCGGCACGGGAATACTCGAACGGCGCTGCTTTCATGGATACGCTACGCTGGTCCTGGTCGGGAAAAAGCGGGGCCCAAGACCGGATTTGGCTTGGGAATGCCCGTTATTGTCGTATCGGCGACGATATGGTTAAAGTCTCTCTCGCATGATCGCAACCGCAAAAACAGCGGTCCCACCGCGCAGAATTGCCACCACCGAGGCTTCACGACAATGACCGCCGATCGCCGTACGGCTTTTATACGCAACATCGCCGAAGTGCCATGGCTGGAGTTTCCCAACCATTTCGGCGGTGCGCTGTCGAAGCCGCTGGTGATGCCCGACACCGCGGGCTCGCATCACGTCGATTACCGTATTTCAATGTACCAGCCCAAGGCCTATGTCGAGAAGCACAGCCACAAGGTGCAAGAGCAGGTTTATCACGTCATCGACGGCGAGGGCCTGATGCATGTCGACGGCAAGGATCATGTGGTGCGCAAGCACGACTTCATCTTCCTGCCGCCGGGCATCGTGCACGCTATCTCCAACACCGGGCTCACCGATCTGGTGTTCCTGGTGGTGACCTCGCCGGTCACCGACGACGTCAAGCCGGTCTGATCCCATGCCGCGTCCGCGAACCAAATTGTCCAGCGTCCGTGCGCCGCGCGCGCGAACGGCGATTGCCGTCGAGCCGGTCGCAACCGAAGGCACGCGCGCCGGCGTGCAGTCGCTCGGCCGCGCCTTCGGCATCATGGAAGAGATCGCGCGCCACCGCGATGGGATAGGCTTGGCAGAACTAAGCAAACGCGTCGGCCTGCACAACAGCACGACGTTCCACCTGGTCAAGACCATGGTGTCGCTCGGCTATGTGCGCCAGTTGAAGGATTCAAAGCGCTACCGCATCGGCCGCCCGCTGTTCGCGCTGGCGGCCAGCGCGCTCGACGAAGTCGAGATGACCAGCCTGGCGTCGCCGATCCTCGCGACGCTGTCGCATGAAACCGGCGAGGGCACGCAATTTTCCGTGCGCTCCGGCGACGCCGTGGTGGTGCTGGCGCGCACCAGCGGGCAGGGCGCCTTCCAGTTGACCGACCGCGTCGGCGGCATCCGCCCGGCGCATTGCACCGCGATCGGCAAGATCATGCTGTCCGCGCTGACGGGCGAGCAGTTCGAGCGCTTCCTGGCGCGCGCCGACCTCAAGGCCAATACGCCGAAGTCGATCGTGCGCGCCGGCGAGCTGCGCCGCGAGATCGAGAAGGTGCGTCAGGCCGGCTTGGCGATCGATGACGGCGAATACGATATCGAATTGCGCTGCGTGGCGATGCCGGTGCGCGATTTCAGCGCCCAGATCATCGGCGCCATCGGGCTATCGGGGCCGGTGTGGCGGCTGTCGCACGAGACGTTGCAGAAATACGCCCGTTCGGTGCGCGCCGCCGCCGCGCGTCTGTCGGCCGAATTCGGCTATACTGGCGACGTCGAGCCGCGGGTCAGCGCCGCGGAATAATTTTACAGGAGACGGTACAATGCCAAGGCACGCGACTTACGTTCCTCACGGCGTGATCCCGGCGGTGCTGCTGCCGTTCGAGAACGATCTGTCCATCGACGAGGCGAGCTTCCGCAAGCACCTGCGCGACGTCGCGTCGGTCGAAGGCCTGTCGGCCATCACGCTGAACGCGCACTCGACCGAAGTGGCGTCGTGCACCTTCGACGAACAGCGCCGCGTGCTCGACATCGCCCAGGACGAAATCGGCGACCAACTCCCGATCGTCAACGGCATCTGGGCCGACGGCAGTTTAGAGGCCGCGCGCATCGCCAAGATGGCGGCGCAGGGCGGCGCCTCGGCGCTGCTGGTGTTTCCGCCGGCGCCCTTCACCATGGGGCAGAATCCGGCGATGGCGCTGGCGCATTTCAAGCGCATCGCCGACGCCACCGATCTGCCGCTCATCGTCTTCCAATATGCGCTGTCGACGGGCCAAGGCTATCCGAAGGACACGCTGCTCAAGCTGTGCGAGGAAGTGCCGACCATCCGCGCCATCAAGGACTGGATCGGCAACGTGCCGCATCACGACTGGCACGTGCGCACGCTGCAAAGCCTGCCGCGCCCGGTGAACGTGCTGACGACGCATAGCGCCTGGCTGTTACCGTCGCTGGTGCTCGGCTGCAACGGTTTGCTGTCGGGCTCCGGCAGCGTGATCGCCGATCTGCAGGCCAGGCTGTTCCGCGCGGTGCAGGGCAACGATCTGGCGCAGGCTCGGGTGCTTGCCGACCGCATCGAGCCGGTGGCGCGCGCCTTCTATGCCGATCCCTTCGTCGACATGCACAACCGCATGAAGGAAGCGCTGGTGCTGCTCGGCAAACTGCCGCGCGCGGTGGTGCGCCCGCCTCTGGTCAAGATCGAACGCGCCGAGATCGCGCGCATCCGTCAGGCGCTGATCGATGCCGGGTTGCTCGACAAGAACGCGGCGCGGGACGCGGCGTAGGGCGCGCACTTATCAAGCGCGCGGCCGGTGCGGCCGAGATATTTCAACATCAACTGGCGCGGCTGAACTGCAGTTCAATGTTCGTCACAGCTGAGGTATTGCCGCAGTTAACCGCGTTTCGCCCACGCGCTTTCGCCCGGTAAAGTGCGGCATCCGCGTCGTGGATCAATGAGGTCGCCGTCAGCCCGTCTCGGAGCACTCCCGTCGCAACTCCAGCGCTGATCGTCACGACCTTGTGGTCACTGCCACTATGGTCGATACGTAAGCGGCTAACTTCGTCGCGGATAGCTTCCGCAATCTGAATTGCACCGCGCTGGTCGGTATCCGGCAGCAAGATCGCAAATTCTTCACCGCCGTAACGCGCGGCAAGATCGCCTGGGCGCTTTGAGGAATAGGCGATGACATCGGCGATTGCCTTGAGTGTATTGTCGCCGGCCAGATGGCCATAGGTATCGTTGAATAGCTTGAATTGATCCACGTCGATCATGATGAGTGAGATCGGGTGTCCGTAGCGCGCGCCGCGAGCCCATTCATGCGAAAGCCATTCGTCAAACGCACGACGATTGGCAAGCTTCGTGAGCTCATCCGTTCTGGCTAATAGCGCGGCAGCATCTTCCGCGGCCGCCCGGCGCCTGAGTTCCTTCTCCAGCATCCAGACGAGAATCAGGACGCTGCCGGCCATGACCCCGAATATTGCAGCAAAGACCAAGATTTTGGACCACCACGGCGCGAGAACCTGACGAAGGGGAAGCGCTACAACGACGACAAGCGGCAATTGTCCGACGCGACTAAATGCATAGAGGCGTCCGACGCCGTCCGTCGATTGGTCGCTGATGAACGATCCGCGTGCTTGACCCGGCAAATGCGCGAAGACCGGGGCGCTATGCCAATCTTTACCGATCTGATCGTCATCGGCGACATTGCGCACAAGCAGCGTACCATCCTCTCTGAACAGGGTGATCGTGCCGCCGGTCCCCAACGCGACTTTGTTGAACAGTTGCTGGAAATATTCGAGCTTAAGCGTGCCCGAGACAATTCCTCCAAAGCCGCCATCGGGCCGCGTGATGCGCCGGCTGACCGAGATGCTCCAAATGCCGCCCTGCAATCGCGCATTGAAGGGACGGCTTAGGTAGAGTCCGATATCCGTGACCGAATCGCGGTGGATGATGAAGTACTCGCGATCGCCGAAGTTTCCTTTTCGAGGCGTTTCGCTAAGCGAGTCGAGAAAGATCGAACCGCTTTGGTCCAGAGCGACGAGAGCCCCCAATCCACGCGCAGTCGCCGATCGATCAAACAGAATTTTTTGCCGCAACCGCGGCTTTTGGTCAATGGCCTCTGGGTCGTTGACGCTCTCCAGGACCGATTGGAGCGAGAGATCGAAGAGTTCGAGGTTGCGCGCCACGTCCTGCTCGGCGAGCGTGGCAATGTTCGTGGCGGCCTGGTCATTGATCTCCAGGGTGCTGCGATAGGAATCATAGGAAATCGTGGCAAAGAATGAGAGCAAGACGAATAGCCCGAATGCGGTGACGGACCACAGGAAGGTCCGGCTGTAACGCATCAATGCCGACCGCAAGTTATTCGCCAGTTTCATACGAACCCAAAAGCCCCGATGTAGCGTAGTCCAGATGCGGCATGCTACGAGGGATTGCCTAATGGGCCGTCGCATATCGAATTCAAACTGATATTTTTGCTAAACCTTTCATTAACGTCGTTCGGCGCATGGCGACAAGACTCCGCTTGTCGCGGACAGAGGACGTTGTCCGCCGCCACTTCTATTCGCGCGTCAGCTTGAATTGGCGGTCTGATTACATAATCGCAAACTCGGTGTTCTTGCGGTCCGTCACCAGCATGGTGCCGGGGTAATGCGTGATGCAAAAATCCGGCTTTGCCGTCGCGATCACCGATTGCGGCGTTACGCCGCAAGCCCAGAACACCGGGATCTCGTCGTCGCGAACCGGCACCGCGTCGCCGTAGTCCGGCTTCATGATGTCCTTGATGCCGATCAGGTCCGGTCGGCCGAGGTGCACCGGCGCGCCGTGCACGGCGGGAAACCGCGTGGTGATCTGCACGGCGCGGATGGCGTGCGAAGGCGACATCGGCCGCATCGACACCACCATCGGCCCGTGAAACGGCCCGGCTGCGGCAGTCGCCACCGACGTGCGGTACATAGGCACGGTCTTGTTCAAGGCGATGTGCCGCATCTCGATGCCGTCGGCCATCAGCGCCTCTTCAAAAGAGAATGAGCAGCCGATGACGAAGCTGACCAGATCGTCGCGCCAAACATCGCGCAGGTCGGTCGGCTCGGCGATCAGTTCGCCGTTTTGCCACACCCGGTAGCGTGGAATGTCGGTGCGGATGTCGAGATCCGCGCCCAATTCCGGCACGCGCCAGGAGCCTGCCGCCGACGCGCCGATCAGCGGGCAGGGCTTCGGGTTGAGCTGGCAGAAGCGCATGAAGTCCGCGGCCAGGGCCTTGGGCAAAATCGCGAGATTGCCCTGGACATAGCCGCCCGCTAGCCCTGAGGTCGGGCCGCGATGCGCGCCGCTGCGGATCGCCAGCCGCGCTGCCAGCCCTGTGTCTTGCGCCGATGTCATGGCCCGATACGACCATGTGAGCGGGCGTGCATCAATAAGGAAATAGCGGTTGAAACTTGATCTCGGATCGAGTTTGCTTGGCGGCAATAGCGAGAAGCCCAAAAAGGGCACGTTCAGGGGAGGAAGTCTAAAATGGCTCACAGGAGAACTGCGACTCTTTGGTCGCTCGCCGGTCTCGCGGCCGTGGCCGCGATGGTGCCCGCGCAATTTGAAGTCTTTGCCCAGACACCTGCGCCGGCGGCCGCGCCGATCAAGCTCGGCATCGTTTCGTTTCTGTCCGGTCCGGCGGCGTCGCCGTTCGGCATCCCGGGCCGCAATGGCGCCGAGATCGTTCTCGAGGCGCTGAACGCCGGCACCGCGCCGGCCCCGTACAACAAAGTCGGCTTCGGCGGCACCAAGGTCGAAGCGAAATATGTCGACGAGGCCGGTTCCGCCGCCAACGTCGTCACCGACTTCCGCAATCTGGTGCAGCGCGATCAAGTCGACGCCGTGGTCGGCTACATTTCGTCGGGTAATTGTCTCGCCGTGGCGCCGGTGGCCGAGGAGCTCAAGGCGCTTACGGTGTTCTACGACTGCGGCACGCCGCGCATCTTCGAAGAGAAGGCGCGCGCTTACGTGTTCCGCGCCAGCCCGCACGCCACCATGGATAGCGTCGGGGCGGCGCGTTATCTGGTCGCCAAGAAAAAGAACATCACCAGCTATTCCGGCATCAACCAGAACTACGCCTGGGGCCAGGATTCCTGGCGCGATTTCATCGGCGCCATGAAGGTGCTGGCGCCCAAGGCCGAAGCCGACAAGATCCTGTTTCCGAAACTGTTCGCCGGCGAATTCGGCGCCGAAGTTTCGACGCTGCTGACGTCGAAGTCGCAGGCGCTGCACACCAGCTTCTGGGATGGGGACCTCGAGGGCTTCATCTATCAGGAACAGGCGCGCGGTCTCGACAAGCGCATGACCATCATTGCGACCACCGGCGAATCGTCGATCTGGCGGCTGCGCGACAAGATGCCGGACGGCACCATCATCGGCGGCCGCGGCCCGCACGGCCCGCTCGCGCCCGACAACGCGTTCAACAAGTGGTTCAGCAAGATTTACACCGACCGCTACAACGTGCCGCCGACCTATCCGTCCTACCAGATGGCGCAGTCGTTGCTCGGCCTCAAGCTTGCCTATGAGAAAGCCGCCGCGGGTGGCGCCAAGCCGAATGCCGATCAGATCGCGGCTGCCTTCAAGGGCCTCACCTTCACCGGGCCGTCCGGCGAGACCAAGATGGTGCTCGGCGACGGCCATCAGGGCATCCAGGAGACGGCCTACGGCACCTACCGCTTCAACAAGGCGAAGAAAGAGCCGGAGATCGTCGACGTCATGCGCTTCCCGGCGGAATGCGTGAACCCGCCGCCGGGCATCGACGCCGACAAGTGGATCGCCGACGGCATGAAGGGCGCGAAGTGCTGAGGTGCAAGGTGCTCGCGCACTTGCGACAATATTGATGAATGGCGTGCTGTCTTGCTTTCCCTCCCCCGCGAAGCGCGGGGAGGGATGGTTTGCATCGCGTCTGCGATGCAAACCAGGGTGGGGGCCTTCAACATGAAAAGTCATTGCGTTATGCCCCCCCACCCCTAACCCCTCCCCACCACTCGCAAGGGCTCGTGGGGGGAGGGGAATCGAAACATGCTAACCGCCTCCGCCATATTGACCGACGGCCTCGTCTACGCGGCCTATCTCTTCATCGTCGCGGTCGGCCTGACGCTGATCTTCGGCGTCATGAAGATATTGAACGTCACGCATGGCTCGTTCTACGCCTTCGGCGCCTATGGCGCGGCCACCGCGGTCGGCATCTACACCAACGGCGACTGGCCGGCGGCGCTCGGCTTTCTGTTCATGCTCGGCTTCGCCATGGCGATCGGTCTCGTCATGGGCATCATCCTCGAGCGCGGCTTGCTCCGGCTGGTCTACGGCAAGGACGAGGTGGTGATCGTGCTGGTCACCTACGCGACCTTCCTCATTCTCGAAGACGTCATCGGCCTGGTGTGGGGCACGGCATCCTACGCCGCCTATCAGCCGATGATCGCCGCCGGCAATATCGAGATCGGCGACCTGGTGCTGTCGAATTACGACATCGTGCTGGTGGTTCTCGCCGCTGTCGTCGCAGCACTCGCCTACTGGTCGCTGAAATTCACCCGCTACGGCCGGCTGCTGACAACCGTGATCTATGATCGCGAAACCGCGGCGGCCTTCGGTATCAACGTCACGCTGGTCTACACCGTCACCTTCCTGATCGGGGCTGCATTGGGCGCGCTCGGCGGCGCGGTGATGGCGCCGAAGATTTCCGTCACCCTCGGCATCGGCGTCGAGGTCATTGTACTCGCCTTCGCGGTCGTGGCGATCGGCGGCATGGGCTCGATCGAGGGCGCGCTGGTCGGCGCGCTGATCGTCGGCATCTGCCGCGCCGCAGCCGTCCATCTGGTGCCGCAGATCGAGCTGTTCGTGATCTATGGCGTGATGGCGCTGGTGCTGGTGGCGAGGCCTTACGGGCTGTTCGTGCGCGCCCAGCCGAGAAAGATCTGACATGCAAAGCCGCGCCTCATTGCTCGGCGGACTGGCGCTGCTGGTCGCGGCGGCCTTGGCGGCGCCGTTTCTGCCGGACTGGATGGTGTCGCTCGCCACCATCGCTTTCGCCAACGCGCTGGTCGTGCTCGGCCTGGTGGTGCTGTGGCGCGTCGGCCTGGTTTCGTTCGGCCAGGCCCTCTACTACTGCATCGGCGCTTATGCCGTGGCGCTGACCGGGCGCTGGACCGGCTTTACCGACGCGCTTGCGCTGGTGCTGCTCGGCGGCGTCGGCGCCGGCATCGTCGCGGCCAGCATCGGTTTCCTGCTGGCGCGCTATCGCGAAATCTTCTTCGCCATGCTCAGCCTGGCGCTGTCGATGATCCTCTACGGCGTGCTGGTGAAGACCGAGTCGCTCGGCTCCACCGACGGCTTCAGCGTCGCCACCCCAACCTTCTTTGGCTATGCCCCGCACGGCGCCCAACTCTCGCACTGGCTGTATTGGCTGACGCTTGGCGTCGACGCCATCGCCGCGCTGCTGGTCGGGCTGTATTTCCGCTCGGTGGCCGGCGCGCTGGCGGCGCCGATCCGCGACAATGAGATTCGCGTCGAATTCCTTGGCATTTCGGTCAGCGGCATCATCCACACCAAGGTCATCATCGCCGGTGTCCTCGGCGGGCTCGGTGGCGCGCTTGCCGCGATGTCGATCGGCCATGTCGATCCCAACATGGCCTATTGGACCACCTCGGGCGGCTTCGTCTTCGTCACAGTGCTGGCCGGCTCCGGCTATGTCGCGGCGGCCTTCGTCGGCTCGCTGGCGTTCGAAGCCTTGCGCTCCTTCGCCGTCGATGTGATGCCGCAGCTTTGGCAGATGACGCTCGGCTCGGTGCTGCTGCTGACGATCCTGTTCCTGCCGGAAGGGCTTGGCTCGCTGGTGTCGCGGCTGCGGCAGCGCCGCGCGGTGAAGCCATGACGCCCATTCTCGACGTCCGCGATCTTGAAAAGACCTTCGGCTCGCTGGTCGCTGCGCGCGACATCAATGTCAGCGTGCCGGCGCATCAGACCGTCGGCGTCATCGGCGCCAACGGCGCCGGCAAGACCACCTTCATCAACATGATCACCGGCCATCTGCGGCCGACCAAAGGCAGCATCCGCTTCGAGGGCCGCGACATCACCGGCAAGCCGTCGCGCGAGATCGTGCGGCTCGGCATTTCTCGCTCGTTTCAGGTGGCGCAGATTTTCCCGACGCTGACGGTGTTCGAGAACATGTGCATCGCCGCGGCCATCGCGCGGCGCAAAAGCGGCTTGCTGGGCAATATCTTGACGCCGGTGACGTCCCCCGCCGCCACGTCCGAAGCCGAGGCCGCTATCGACCTGTTCCAGATCGCCCGCTATCGCGACGTCACCGCCAACGCGCTGCCGCAGGGCGTGCGCAAACTGCTCGACATCGGCATGGCTGTTGCCGGTTCGCCGCGCCTGCTGCTTTTGGACGAGCCGACCAGCGGCATTTCCATCGAAGAGAAATTCGACCTGATGAATGTGGTGATGTCGGCGCTGAAGTCGCGCAAGATCACCGTGCTGTTCGTCGAGCACGACATGGAGATCGTCGCCAAATTCGCCGACCGCGTGCTGGCCTTCTACGACGGCACCGTGATCGCCGACGGCACCGCGCACGAAACGCTGGATAATCCGCGCGTGCAGGAACTGATCAGCGGCGTGCGGCTGAAGGCGGCCAGCCATGCTTAAGATCGAAAACCTCAACGTCTCGATCGGCCCCATTCCGATCATCCGCAACGCCTCGCTCCAGGTCGACGAGGGCGAGATGTGCGGGCTGATCGGCCGCAACGGCGCCGGCAAGACCACGCTCTTGCGCGCGCTGATGGGCGCGATCCCGGCGACCGGCACGGTGCAGTTCGAGCACATCGATCTCCTGGCGCTGCCACCGCACCGCCGCGCCGCGCACGGCATCGGCTACATGCCGGAAGACCGCCGCCTGGTGCCGGAATTCACCGTCGAGGAAAACATCCGGCTGCCGACCTGGTCGACCGAGATGGACGGCGTCGAACCGCGGCTGGAGTGGATATTCTCGATCATGCCGGAGGTGGCGCGCTTCAAGGAACGCCGGGCGCTGGAATTATCCGGCGGCCAGCAGAAGATGGTGGCGCTGGCGCGCGCACTGATGGCCGGCACGCGCATTCTGTTGCTCGATGAGCCGTTCGAGGGGCTGGCGCCGGCGCTGGCGCGGCGGCTCGGCGAAGTGCTGGCGAACCTGAAGACCGAGGGCGTCTCCGTGCTGATCGCGGAGTCGAACGAGTTGCACGTGCTCGATCTACTCGCCCGCGCGTTCACGATCGAGCGCGGCGCGGTGAGCGGTAACAGATAACCAAATTGTATCGATCGCTCCAAAGGGTATTGCGGCTCCGCCGAAAATGCCGTCATGGTCCTGTCGGTCAATAAAGGAAATACCCGTGAAGAAATGGTTGCTGGCTCTGTTGCTCTCGATGAATTGTCTCGGCTCGGCCTGGGCCGACGATTATCCGTCACGGCCCATTGCCATGATCATTCCGCTCAGCGTCGGCGGATCGACCGACGTGATTGGCCGGCTGGTCGCAGAAGGGATGCGCAAGGCTCTGAACCAGACCGTCATCGCTGAAAACGTCGGAGGGGCGGGAGGCACGATCGGCGTCGGCCGTGCCGTGCACGCGACGCCGGACGGTTACACCGTTTTGATCGGGCAGTGGGGCACCAATGTTGCAACCGGCGCGATCTACAATCTCAAATTTGATCTGCTGAAAGATCTGGAGCCGGTGGGCTTGATCGCAACGCAGCCGTTCCTGATCGTGTCGCGCAGTTCGATCCCGGCCAATAACCTCAAGGAACTGATCGCCTGGATCAAGGCCAACCCCGACAAGGCCACGGAAGGTAATTCCGGCATCGGCTCGCCGAGCCACGTCAGCGGTATTCTGTTCCAGAAGGCCATCAATTCGCCAATCCAGATGATTCCGTATCGCGGCGCCGGCGAATCGACGCAGGCCATCGTTTCGGGCCAGATCGATGTGTTGCTGAACACGCCGGCTGTCTCCATGACGCAGCTCAAGGCCGGGCAGGTCAAGGTCTTTGCCGTCACCGACAAACGGCGGCTGGCGACGGCGCCCGACGTGCCGACAACCGACGAGGCTGGCCTTCCGGGATTCTATTTCACCTTTTGGCATGCGCTGTGGGTGCCGAAGGGCACCCCCAAGGACGTCATTGCCAAGCTTAACGCGGCGCTTCGCACCACGTTGAGCGATCCCGACACCCGAAAAAAGCTCGATGGGCTCTCGCAGGATGTATTTCCCGCCGAGGAGCAGACGCCGGAGGCGCTCGCCAAATTCCAGCGGGAAGAAATCGAAAAGTGGTGGCCGATCATCAAAGAAGCCGGCATCAAGGCCGAATAGAGCCTGGCGCTTTCGCTAATCGCACCTGACCGACATGCCGCCATCGACGATGATCTCGGTGCCGGTGACGAAGCGTGCTTCGTCCGACGCCAGGAACAACGCCGCGTTGGCGGTGTCGCGGCCGTCGCCCATGAAACCCTGCGGAATGCGCGCGATGCGCGACTTGATCAGCGCCGCGACGTCGCCGCCGGCGCGCTGCTTGGCGAGCCGTACCTCCACCATCGGCGTGTGCAACTGGCCTGGAATAACGGTGTTCACGCGAATGCCGCGCGCCGCGTATTGCACGGCGGTAACGCGCGACAACTGGATCACGGCCGCCTTCGACGCCGCGTAACCGACCTGCGCGGCGCCGGTGTAACGGATGCCCGAGGTCGAGGCCAGATTGACGATCGCGCCGCTCTTCTGCTGTTCCATGATCGGCAGCACGTGCTTCAAGGTGAGAAATACGCTGTCGAGGTTGGTGGCGAACTGCTTGTCCCAGACTTCCTTCGTCATCTCGACCGGGCCGCCCGCCGCCGAGCCGCCGACATTGTTCACCAGCACGTCGATGCGGCCGTACTGCTTCATGCAGGCCGCCACCATCGCCGCTACAGAGTCGTTGTCGGTGACGTCGCAATATTGCACCGTGATCTCGCCGCCGGCTTTTGTCACGCGCTCGACGGTTTCGGTGACGCTGTCGAGATCGCGGTCGACCGCGAAAATCTTGGCGCCTTCCTCGGCGAAGCGCACGCAGGTGGCGCGGCCGTTGCCCCAGCCCGGGCCGACGCAACCGGCGCCGGTGACGAGTGCGATCTTGCCAGCGAGACGTCCGCTCATTGCTTGACCTCCGGCGTTGCCGCGCGCGTCATCGGCGCGGCGAACTGGTAGAACCGCATCGGATTGTCGACCATCAGCGCCTGCAATTGCGCCGGCGTCGGAGCGATCTCGGCCAGGATGTCGACCAGCACGCCGTCGTCCGGGATCGGGCCCTGATGATTGGGATGCGGCCAGTCGGTGCCCCACACACAGCGGTCGCCGAAATCGGCGACCAGCTTCTTGGCGAACGGCACCGCGTCGGCATAAGGCGGGCCAAGTTTGGTGGCGCGGTCGGCGCCGCTGACTTTCATCCACACGTTCTTGTCGTCCATCAGCCGCAGCAGGGCCTGGAACGCCGGCTGCTGTAAGCCCAGCGAGGCATCGACGCGGCCCATGTGATCGATCACCACCGGCACCGGCGAGCGCTTGATCGCCGGCGACAGCTCCGCGATCAGCTCGGGCGCCATGTGAATTTGCAGATGCCAGCCGACCTTGGCGAGCCGTTTGCCGAAGGCGATGACCTCGTCGATGGTCGCCGCCTTGGCGAGATGGCCCATGTAATGGAAACGCGCGCCGCGAAAGCCCGCGGCGTTGAGCCGCCTGAGTTCGCCGTCCGGCACGTCGATTGGCACCAGCGCCACGCCGCGATAGGCGCCGCCGCTGGCGATCAGCGCCTCTTCGGTGGCGGAATTGTCGGTGCCGTGCGAGGCGGTGTGCACGATGACGCCGTGGTCGATGCCGAGAAACTCATGCAGCGCGAACAGCGCCTCTTTCGGCGCGTCGGCCGGCGTCGCCTTGAGGTCGGCGCGATAGGGGAAGCGCCGTCCCGGCCCGAAGATATGGAAATGCGTGTCGGTCGAGCCGGGCGGCAGTTTCAGCTTCGGCTGTGTCGGCTGCGCCATGTGGGTCGGCGCCAGTTGCGGGATGCTCGGTTCGGCCATGGTCGTTCCATCATGAATTGGAGGCGCGGGTGCGCTCGAAGGCGGGCTCATGCCTGGCAAAAGCGGTAAGCCACGCCGTCAGCCGGGGATGATTGTCACGCCATTGGACCGGCCGACGCCAGTCCAGGTATCCCAATGCGCAGGACAAGCCAATGGCGACGATATCGGTCCGGGCCGGATCGGGCGGCGCCGCCTCGAAGGCCGCCATGGCGCGCGCGATCTTGCCGCGCTGATGGTCGAGCCAGCGCTCCGACTGGGTGCCGGGATCGCGGAAGCGCTTTTCGTAGACCATCAGCAGCGCGGCGTCGGTGATGCCGTCGGCCAATGTCGCGAGCGTCAGCGCGGCGTAGCGCGCCGGGCCCGAAGCGGCGACCAGCGCCTCGCTGCCCGCCACCTCTTGGAGGAACTCGACGATGACGCCGCTGTCGTAGATCGCGGTGCCGTCTTCGAGCAGCAGGCACGGCATTTTGCCGAGGGGGTTCTGCTGCCGCAGCGTGTCCTTGGCATCGAGCGTGTCGGCAGGCGCCAGCGTCACGCGTGCGCTCAAGCCCAGCACCTCGGCGGCGATGCGCACCTTGCGCCCGAACGGCGAGGTCGCCGTCGAGCGCAGCACGAAGCTCTGATCGTTCGCTGACATCGTCACGCCGGTCTGTTGCCCCCGGCGCTACTTCTCGGTCTGGACGCCGGCGTCCTTGATGACCTTAGCCCATTTCGTGGTTTCACTGGCGATGAAGGCGCCGAAATGCTCCGGCGTATCGCCGACCAAAATCGCGCCCTGGCTCGACAGCTTCGAAATCACGTCAGGGTCTTTAATCGCCTCGACCGCGGCCTTGTTCAGGGCGGCGACGATTGCCGGCGGCGTCTTGGCCGGCGCCACCATGCCGTACCAGTTCTCGGTCTGCAGGGCAGGCATGCCGGCTTCCACCGTGGTTGGGACGGTCGGCGCGCTCGGCACGCGTTGCGTGGTGCCGACCGCGATCGGCTTGAGCTTACCGGCATTGATCTGCGGCAGCAGGATCGGCAGATCGAGGAACACCATCTGCACCTGCTGGCCGAGCAGGTCGTTCACCGCCGGCGCAGCACCGCGATAGGGCACGTGCGTAATGTCGATCTTGGCGGTCAGCTTGAACAGTTCGCCGGCCAGATGCGGCATGCTGCCGGGGCCAGAGGAGGCGAAGTTGAACTTGCCGGGCTGCGCTTTCGCCAGTGCCACGAGTTCCGCCATATTGTTGGCGGGCACGCTGGTGGCGACCACCAGCATTTCCGGCACCTTGGCGATCAGCGTCACCGGCTGCAGATCCTTGAGCGTGTCGTAGGCGACCTTTTCCATGCTCGGCGAGATCGCCAGCGCACCGGCGCTGGTGATGGCGATGGTGTAGCCGTCGGGCGCCGATTTCGCGACCATGTCGGTGCCGAGCACGCCGCCCTGGCCGCCGCGGTTGTCGACGACGATGGTCTCTTTGAGGATTTCGCCCATGCGCTTGGAAACGACGCGGGCGATGATGTCGTTGGGGCCACCGGGCGGGAACGGCACGATCAGCCGGATCGGCTTGTTCGGGAAATCCTGCGCAAGCGCGGAACTTTGCACCAAAGCGGGGCTCAGCAGGCACATTCCGGCGACCAACAATTTCACGGCTTTCACGGCAGTCCTCCAGGCATTTTGCTTTGGCGGAGGTTTTAGAGCGCCGCGGATGTCATTGATAGCGCGCCGGCAATACTCTTTCGGCATGGCAAAGAAAGTGTCATCGGCTTAAGTGCGCGCCGGCCCACACTTTACTGCGCACCAGGGACCGGCAGACGTCGAGCAGCAGCGCGCTGGCATCTTCGATCGGCTTCGGCGGCGGTGTGGCGCGCAACGTCACCAGCGTCACTTTGGTGGTCAGCGCAGGCCGCGCGATCGGCGTTGCGGTCAGCCGCTTGCGCTCGACGTCGTCCTGCACGGCGGCATAGGTCAAAATGGTATAGCCAAGGCCTTTCTCGACCAGTGCCTTGGCGAAGGCGACGCTGTCGGCTTCCATCTTGATGTTGAGGCGCACGCCGTGCTCCAGCGCGGCGTGCTCGACCAGCCGCCTATTGGTGTGCGCCATGTTCGGCAATATCAGCGGCAGATCGCCGATATCGCGGATGCGGTAGCTGACTTTCTGTGTCTGGCCTTTGAGCCGGTGCGCCGGCGGTCCGATCACCAGCATCCGCTCGGTCAAAAGCGGGGTTATTTGCAGCGTCTCCAGATGCGGCGGATTATGCAGGACGGCGATATCGATGCGCTTTTCCGTGAGCCACTCCAGCAGCGAACTGGTGACGCCTTCGCGGATGTGCAGCGTGGTCTGCGGCCAGGTCTTCTGAAAGCGCTCGACGAAAGGCGGGATGATCAGGCGTCCCGCCGCCGGCGGCACGCCGAGCGTGATGCGGCCGGCCGACGGCGAGCGCTCGTCGCGGATTTCTTCGCCGGTCCGGTGCACCAGATCCGAAATGGCCTCGGCGCGCTCCAGCAGCAGCGAGCCGGCGGCGCTGAGCCGCACGCCGCGGCCGTGGCGGGCGAACAGCGACACGCCGAGTTCGTCCTCGAGCTTCTTGATCTGGCGGCTCAGCGCCGGCTGCGCCAGCCGCAATTCCTTCGCGGCGCGGCTGACGCTGCCGGCCCGCGCCACGCGCATGAAGTTACGTAGTTCCTTGAGCTCCATGGCTGCCTCGCGCCGTCCTATGCTGCTGTGGCATACCATAGCCGAGGCGCGCGACGGAGCAAAGCGGCCGCGTCCAGTGGAAATCGCGCAGGCCGCCATGGGCTGCCGCGCATGGCCGCGACGCGCCAATCCGGCTATATCGAGGGGCCGCACGCGGATGCGGAACAGGGAAGAGGCGTTCTATGACATTGCGAATTCTGGTGCTGGAGGGCGATGGCATCGGCCCGGAGATCACGGCTGCGACGCTCGACGTGTTGCGCGCCGCCGACGCCAAATTCTCGCTCGGCTTTAGCTTCGAGAAAGCCGATGTCGGCTGGGTCGCGCACAAGGCTGTCGGCACCACCTTTCCCGATGCGGTGGAAGTCGCGGCCAAGGCCGCCGACGGCGTGCTGCTGGGGCCTGTTTCGCATAACGATTATCCGCCGCGCGCCGAAGGCGGGCTCAATCCCTCCGGCGAATTGCGCAAGCGGCTCGATCTCTACGCCAACATCCGTCCGGCGCGCTCGCGCGACGGCTTTCCGCCGCGCTGCGGCAAGGCCGTCGATCTCGTCGTGGTGCGCGAGAACACGGAGGGATTCTACGCCGACCGCAACATGTTCCAGGGCTCCGGCGAGTTCATGCCGACGCCGGACCTCGCGCTCGCCGTGCGCAAGGTGACGCGCGACGGCTCGATGCGCATTGCCGAAACTGCGTTCAAGCTGGCGATGCAGCGGCGCAAGAAGATCACCTGCGTGCACAAGGCCAATGTGCTGCGCGTGTCGGACGGACTTTATCTGGAGTGCACGCGCGCGGTCGCGGCGAAATATCCGCAGGTCCAATACGAAGAGCGTATCATCGACGCCATGGCGGCATTGTTGATCCGCGACGCCGGCGCCTTCGACGTCATCGTCACCACCAACATGTTCGGCGACATTCTCTCCGATGAGGCCTCCGAGATCGCCGGCAGCTTGGGCCTGGCGGCGTCGGTCAATGCTGGCGACAAATACGGCGTGGCGCAGGCGCAGCACGGTTCGGCGCCCGACATCGCGGGCAAGAATATCGCCAATCCGTCGTCGCTGATCGGTTCGGCGGCGATGCTGCTGGCCTGGCTCGGCGAGCGCCGGGGCGAGGACAAGTTGGTGAAAGCGGCGGCCGCGATCGAAGCCGCGCTCGATCGCGTCATCGCCACGCCGGACGGCCGCACGGGCGACTTGGGCGGCAAGCTCGGCACCGACGCGTTCGGGGCGCGGGTGGCGAAGGCGGTGGGGTAGGCGCACGACCCAGCGCTTCGCGCGCACTCTTGTCATGCCCGAGTTTGGGTGGCATCCATGACTTAGTCACGTCATCGGAGGTCTTACGTAAGTCTGCCGGCGACGCACGTGCTCATGGATTGCCGGGTCAAGCCCGGCAATGACGGCAGAGAGAGTGGCGCAAACGTCCCTTGACATTAAATCCTAGGACTATATGTTGGAGCCGTCCTGCTCATCGAGGGCGCTGTCATGAGGCGTCAGGATGGTGGAGCAGGATGTGGCGCCCGCGGGTTTGGAGAAACGCACTCCAGACTCCCGGGCGGCGCCGGACCCTGCCCGGGCACACTAGGGTGCCCCGCGAGGAGCTCGCTGACGGCGTGTCCTTCGGGAGACTGGCCGAAAGCGCGGACCGGACGCCGTAAGACGCC
>CAIRGJ010000022.1 GCA_903878085.1 uncultured Hyphomicrobiales bacterium
AGGATAAGAAGATCGCTGTATTGCCGCGTTAATTGGGGTTTTTTATTAACTTTGGCGGGCTTGCATTAACGGGCAAATCGGCCTAAATATGCAACCATAACGAGCGGCCATCGGTATGAAACGGCGAAAAGACGCCGACGGTCGGGGCAAGTTGTGCTGCCACAGTTAACATTTCGCTAGGCTATCGGGTCAGATCCCCGATGACTTTCACAGGACGACCCTCACTCATAGGGCGCTCGCACAAGCGCTCGCTAAAGCAAACGCTCAATGGGCGCTTGCGAGTGATGGAGTCGCTACACATGCGTTCTATACAAGCTGTCAAATACGAGGATGCGCCTGCGCGCGGAATTGATCGCGTTGCATTCTCGATTCAAGAGTTCTGTTGGCGGAACGATATTAGCCCGCCGACTTATCATAAATTGAAAAATGCCGGCCTTGGCCCGGACGAGATGCGCATCGGCAATGTGATCCGCATCACAGCCGAAGCTGAATTGAAATGGCAGCGGGCGCGTACCTATCCAACAGGCCAAGAAGCGGAGGCGAAGGCCCGTTCCGAAGCGATGACGGTCGCGCGCGGCAAGAAGGCCGGGAAGCTCTCCGCCAAATCGCCGCGCCACATCAGCAAAATGTCGCCGGAAGAGCGCAAGGCGTACCACCGGGCAGGCCGGTGATAGCGCCATGCATCAAAAAGCAAACCGCGCCTCGGGGGGCATCCCGGGCGCGGCTGGTAACAACACGTCTGCGGTAAGCGACGTAGTTACTAATAGTAACCCATCTACCAAGCCGGTGCAAGTCGCGCCGGGCGGCCCACTGAACCGTCACGACCGCCGGAAACTGCGGGCGGGCATCCGTGCGTTTCACAAATCCGCACGTGGCATCGTCGAGGTCGAGACGGTCCGCACGGTTGATATTCCCGCGCACCCTCAAAAAGAAAAGTTGCTCGAAGCCACGCTCTGGTGGGCAAGCACGATCTCGGCAGTGCATCCGTTGTGTTTGGCTTGCGACCACGAATGGCAAACGGTTGAGCAACGCCCGCCGGCCGCATTCGTTTTCTCCCGGCCGTGGCAGCAGACCGCCGTCTCATGGCTTGTGTCCGCGCTCTGTGACGAATGCAACCAACATCCCGAACGGACCACGGCTGCGCTCAAGCGGCTATGGCCAGGCATGCGCGTGCTTGATACGCCGCATGCGGCGACGGGGGGTGTGCAATGAATGCCGCCAACAAGATGGTCGCCGTGCCGTCCATGCTCGATGCAGCGCTCGCCTTTGCAGCGCAAGGCATTCCGGTTTTTCCCTGTAAGAACACGCCGAAGAATGAGGCGACACACAAGGCGCCATTGACCCCTCACGGGTTCAAAGATGCGACGCGCGACCCGTTACAGATCACGCGGTGGTGGCGTACGTGGCCCGATGCGTTGCTTGCCATGCCGACCGGCCCGGCATCGGGCGTCGATGTCCTCGACCTCGATGTCAAGAACGGCAAAAACGGTTTTGCTGCTGTGCCTGACTGGAGAAAGCTGTCGCCGGTCATCGCCCGTACGGTCAATGGTGGCGCACATATCTACTGCAAATCGGACGGCACCATCAGCAGTACCTCCGACCAGATCGCACGAGGCGTCGATACAAGGGGCAATGGCGGCTACATCATCGTCCCCCCTTCGCCGGGCTACACTTGGGTGAAGGGGCATGACTTAAGCAACCTTCCGCCGTGGCCTGCCGATCTGCGGCCTCCCGAAAGGCATCACAGCGACGAGCAGAACGACTCCACTAGGGCCGACACCTATCCGTCCGTCACCTTGGAGGAGATCGACGCCGCGCTCGAAGTGACCGCGAGCGACAATTACCAGGTATGGTTCCAGATAGGCTGTGCGATCCGCAAAGAACTCGGCGACGATGGCTTTCCGCTGTTCGAAAAGTGGTCGCAGAAGTCGGATAAGTACAACGCCACTGAATGTGCAAAGAAATGGCGCGCTTGCAAAAAAGTAACCGGCTTTAGTGCCGGGACGATCTTTTTCCATGCCGACGAGGCGGATCCGAACTGGCGCGATGAATACGACGCACAGCAAAGAGCCGAACTTGAGCACACAAACACGGGCGCGCTCGGAGCGGGTTTATTTCTGACCGCTGTTGATGGCAAAAAACTCCATTTACCGGAGACAGGTGAAGGGCCGACCGCCGCGCCGGTCAGCAAGGGGGAAGCGCCGAAGCCCCGTATCCGCGCCACACCTTTCGAGTGGATTGATCCGACAAAAATCCCGCCGAGACGGTGGCTCTATAAGCCGCATTACATAAGACAGTTTTTAAGCGCCACATTCTCGACTGGTGGCGTTGGTAAAAGCTCGCTCGCGATTGCCGAGGTGTTGGCCATGGCCACGGGCAAGCCGCTGCTCGCAATCCAGCCAGCGAAAGCTTTGCGGGTTTGGTACTGGAACGGTGAAGACCCAAAGGACGAATTGGATCGGCGTATCGCTGCTACCTGCAAGCACTTTGACATCACCAGCGAAGATATTGGCGGCCGCCTGTTTATCGATAGCGGTCGCACCATGCCAATCGTGGTTGCGGAGGACTCAAAGCTCGGGCCGAAGATCGCGATGCCGGTCATCGCGGAAGTTATTGCGACCTTGCAGGACAATAAGATCGATGTGCTTATTATCGATCCGTTTGTTTCTTGCCACCATGTGCCTGAGAACGATAATACCGCCATCGAGCGCGTCGCCAAGAGTTGGTCGCACATTGCCGAGTCGACGGATTGCTCGGTTATGTTGATCCACCATACCCGCAAGACCGGCGGCAAGGAGGTGAGCGTTGACGATGGTCGCGGGGCGAGTGCATTGCTGGCGGCGGTGCGGTCCGCGCGCACGTTAAATACCATGAACGAAACGGAAGCCGACGACGCTGGTGTTGAGCATAGCGAACGGCGGCTTCATTTTCGCTGCGACAACGGCAAGTCAAACATGACACCGCCAGCGGAACAGGCCGATTGGTTCAAACTGGTTTCGATCGATCTCGGTAACAACGAAATCGAGTGGGGCGGCGATCAAGTGGGCGTCGTGACGCCGTGGAATTATCCTGGCGCAAACCCACCGACGATCACCGCAAGCACCATATCGCAGGCGCAAAAAGCCATCGCGGCGGGCGGGCCTTGGCGTCTTGACCAGCGCTCAACGAAAGAGCCGTGGGTTGGCTCACCTATCGCGGCCGTCCTTGGCCTCAGCGAGGACAAGAGGAAAGACAAGCGCGACATTGATAAAATTGTGCGCGGCTGGCTGCAGGCGGGTTGGTTGAAGAAAGTCGAAAAGCTCGACGCCCATCGCAAGCCGAAGGATTACGTCGAGGTTGGAAAAACGCCGGTTGATGCTCCGGCTGCCGAGGCGGTGCCGAACGATATGTCGCTAGAGGGGCCGCCCGATCCGCCGCCGTGGAATGAGGTGCCCGAGTGCGCCAGTTGATTGAGTGGCGCAGGGTTTTTTGCACCCAGGGCCTAGGAAATGCCGATGGAATGGGCCTTTGCGCCAGTTGGCGGACTGGCGCATTCAGAGTGTCGCAACCCACACGCCGTTTGCGCCAGTAGTAGTTGTTCCCCTTTAGGGGAACTACTACTGGAGCGGCGCAGCGGCCAAGCGGGGAGTTTAAACCTCTCCCTGGGCAGATCGAATACCCGCCCAAAAAAATGCCGCCGGGCTCGACTGCACGCCGGAAGGCCCCACAACGCCCCACAATCGCCCGCGACGGCCGCTCATTGCCGTGCTGCGGCAATACGTTGGCTCGGATCGAAGAAAATGGACCATTGGGCCTGTCTGGGAAGCATCCGCCGCGCGCTCTTACCAGTCGGCCCGGTAGCCTGCGCCAACGTAAGGGCTCGGCCGTCGTTTTTTTCTAGCCGCTCATTTGCGTTGGGGAAACCGCTCCCGTGCAGCTCAGCTAAACACACGAAGCCCCCTTATTAAGGGGGTAACATAACTCGCATTAACTTCTAAAAACCCATATAATTATGGATTTTATGCTGATTCCGGGCTATAAATAGTTCAGAGAGCAAATATAGAGAGACATATTGCCAGCTGAAAGCGCAACAGTCGCCGCAATGCCGCCCGCCAGCCGGAGCGCCAAAACGAACGGTCGCCGCCTGTTCGTCGATGGCGACGGCCGGGGGCCATGGGCGCGGCGCTGGCGCGACCTCAAGACCCTGTACGCCGACGACCTGGGTGGTGAGGGCTCGCTTTCCGAATTTCAACTCGGCTTGGTGGGCACTGCGGCGACCATGCGTTGCGAGCTTGAACGGCTCGAAGGCCGCCTGTCTGTTGGCGAGGCCATCGACACTGACATGTACGGGCGCATTGCTGGGCATTATCGGCGCATCTGCGAGACACTGGGCATAGAGCGCCGTCAGCGCGACGTGACGCCTTCGGTCGCCGACTACGTTGCCAACGCCGCCGCTGACGAAGAGGCGAGCGCGGCATGAAACCGTCCATCAGCATCCGCAAGGCGCTCTTCGACAAGAAGCTGCTCGGCAACGTGCTCGCCGGTAAGACCTGGCACCCTTGGCGCGTTCTGCTGATCGCCGCGATGGGCGAACCGCTGACCGACGACGAGCGCGTCATCTTCACCCAATTGACGGGGCGCGAGCGCGAACCGCTGCAATGCGTCGAAGAGTTTGTGGCCGTCGTCGGGAGGCGTGGCGGCAAGTCGAGAGCAATGGCAGTCCTTGCAACTTTCATCGCAGCACTCTGTAAGCACCTTCTTGTGTGCGGCGAGCGCGGTGTCGTCTTGTTGATCGCGCCAGATCAAAAGCAAGCCGTCATAGCTCTCAATTACGCCGTAGCCACCTTCGAACAGTCACCGATCCTCAAGCGGCTCATCGCCAACAAAAACAGTGACACCTTGGAATTGACCAACGGCGTCAGCATCGAAGTTCGCGCGGCATCCTTTCGCCGCCTGCGCGGCCCGACTTATATCGCTGTCATCGCCGACGAGGCGGCGTTTTGGTACAGCGACGAGTTCTCAGCGAACGCAGACACCGAAATCCTCAATGCCGTCCGACCGGGCTTGGCAACGACTGGCGGTCCGCTGATCATCGCCTCGAGCCCGTATGCAAAGCGCGGCGTTTTGTTCGACGCATACAAACGTAACTTCGGGCCGGATGGCGATCCGTTAATCCTCGTGGCTCAGGGCGCGAGCCGGGACTTCAATCCGTCGCTGCTGCAGTCAGTCGTTGATCGCGCATTGGAACGCGATCACGCAGCAGCATCAGCCGAATTTCTTGCGCAGTTCAGGAACGACATAGAGGGCTTCGTCAGCTATGAAATCGTCCAAGCTTGTGTTGGTGATCATGTCGAGATGGCACCACTTCCGCGCCGTCATTATCATGCCTTCGTCGATCCAAGCGGCGGCAGCGCTGATAGTTTCACACTGGCAATTAGCCACCGTGACGGCGAGCGCATTATTGTCGATGCCACGCGTGAGGTGAAGCCGCCGTTCTCGCCTGAAGGCGTGATCGATGACTTCTCGGTTCTTCTCAAATCCTATCGCGTCACGAAGGTTGTCGGCGACCGATACGCGGGCGAGTTTCCCCGTGAATTATTCCGCAAGCGCGGCATCGGCTACGTCTGCTCGGAGAAGCCGAAGTCAGATCTGTTCCGCGATTTGCTGCCGTTGCTAAATGCGGGCCGCATCGTGCTACCGAAGTCTGAACGGCTTGTCGGCCAGTTGACTGGCCTTGAGCGTCGCACTGCGCGCTCAGGCAAAGACAGCATCGATCATGGCCCTGGCAGTCACGACGACTTGGCGAACGCAGTTGCTGGGACTGCCGATCTCGCAACCAGCCAGCCAGCGCCTCTTGTCGTTACAAATGCAGTTCTCGCGCGAGCGCACTCACACCTGCCAACATCTCGCCAATCATCCACGAGAGTTTTCTTCTGAACGTCAACCCAAGGAGCTAACAATGCAGATCATGCCGATGCCATCCCGTTACGGTACGAATAAAGAAAACCTCTTCATCGAAATCTCCGGCGGTCGCAACACCGACGGACGCGGCTGGGCTTACGATGCCATGCCTGAAGGCCTTAAGATTAGATCCTTCCGCATGGCTCGTGACGATATCGACCCGAACAAGTCGATGAAGCAAGTCGGCGGAATGACAGCCGAAGCATACGGCCGCGTCATGGAGTTTCTCAAAGGTAGGCTCGACGCCGACAGCATGTCAGAGCTGCACCGTCTTCTTGAGGCTGTCGGCTCAGGCAAGCCGAGCGAAGTCGATGCCACTGACGATCCTTCTTCGTTCCTTGGCAAACCGAAAGTCGGGGGAGCCATGGACAGCGCCGTCGGCTTCTTCGGACGCTTCCCTAACGCTAAGCGGATTGGGTTTGTGTGATGACACAGCAAGCCAAACTCAAAGCCGCCGAAGCTGCGCCACGCGACCAACTCGCCGCCGCAATCAAAGATCATGCCGCCACGCTTGCCTTGCAAAAGCGGGTCGCGGAGGCTCTCGAACATGCGTCCGAAACTGTTTATGCGTGCCGTCCCTCAGTAGAGGCAGCCGAAACGCAGCTTGCCGAGGCGCAAGCCAATACAAGTCGCAGGCTTGCCGCTGTTGCGTTGGGAGAACCTGTCGGCATCTCAACGCAAGATGCCACCGACGCCTTGACCAAGGCACAAAACGACCTTTCCGTTGCGCGTGCCACGCGTGAGGCCCTCGGCGCACGGCACCAGCGCACGAATGCAGCGCTGGCTGCGTGCCAGCAAAAAGTCGATGATGCCGTGCGTGACGTTATCGGGGCTTCTGTGCCTTCTATTGCTGAATTATTGAAAGAGGCCACAGCAGCGCGCGACAAGTTTGTCGAGTACCGTTGTCTGTTGCGTTGGCTGATGCGCAACGGCTTTGACAGTTCATCCCCAGAATACGAAATGATGAACGACTTCTTAGGCCATCCGTTTCTGTTGCTTGAGTATGGAGATGGGTGGTCGAAAAACGCCATCCTTGCGCCGTGGCAGAAGGCTCGTGATGTATTGGCAACTGACGCATCAACGTCATTGCCGGTTTGAGTTGCGTCTCGGCGGCTTGTTTCAAAATCTCCTTTTGAGGTCGCCGAAGGTGCAGTAGGGCCGCTCGTTTGATCCGCAGGCGGGCGGCCCTTTAAAGGATTGCATCGGTAGCGGCCTTTCTACTCCTTGGGGCAAGCTCGAGATGCAAAGGGCCGTCATTCGACGACAAGCGGATGACGGCCCGCCGTCCGGCTCTCTTCCTGGTTACCGGACGGTGGTTAGGCATCACGCCGAAGGAAACTGCCAATTGGAGACGTTTGTCATCATGACGGCCATTCAGAAAATTAGTGAGCACCTTGCGTTGGCGCTTTTGCGGCGAGCGTTTCCCGAATGGTTTTGCTCTGCTCAAGAGCGCGTTGTAATCGGTCTAGTTCCTCCGCTGGAATCACAAGGTTGGCGGATAATCCAGATAGGGAGAATCCGATCAACAACTCTCCCTGCAATCCTAAACCGAAAGTGAATGGTGGTTTAGCATCGAAGGTGATGTTCTGCGTAGATTGCTCATTCTCAGACACAGCTTCGCTCCCTAGCTCGCTTGATAGTTCACTAGGATAGCGATGGAAGGGACGGGCGTCATGCTCGGCTCTTTCATTTTTGGCAGATTACGAAGGGTTCCAGGGGCGAACGGCACCCATAACAGCGGCAATTCTCGCGGCACGCGGAATTGCCCCGGGTCAGAAAAGCCTTTAAAATTGGAACAAACAGGCGCTATTAACGTAGAATCAGCAGTTAGCTCTATAAAGATTGAGCATTGCGGAGGGGAACATGGCTTCCAATGAAGATCGTTTGCCGAGCGTGACGCATTACGTCATCGCCCGCTGTGATCCAGCCAAACTCGGCGCGACCAAACTGAACAAGGTTCTTTGGTTCGCGGACGTGATCTATTATCGCCGGCATGGGCGCACTATCACGGGCGTCGATAATTACGTGAAGCAGCAATTCGGTCCCGTGCAGCGGAACATGCTCGGCGTTCTCGAAAAGCTGAAGAAAGAAGGCAAGATCGCCGAACGGCCTAGTGACACCCCGGTTGGAATTCGCCGTGAATATGTTTGGCTTGAAGAGCCGACCCTAGCGCCTTTCGCGGGCGACGAAGTTGATTTGCTCAACGAGGTTATGGACTGGATCTGCAACGGCGAGAGCGCGAAATCCATCTCCGACAAGAGCCACGATGTGTTGTGGGAAGAAACGGAGATCGGCGCTGCGATGCCTGTTGCCGCTGGGGCGGTCGTCCCGGCTGAGATCACGGCTGAAGCGGTGGAGTGGGCGAAGAGCGCCTTCGCGTGAGAATTGCTCGACCGGCGACGGGCTTCATCATTACGGAGCCCGCAACTTTTGGCGCGTTGCTTCAGGGCTATGCCCAGAGATGGCCGCGCGCTCAAGAGCATTGGGCGGCCGTCAAACAGCGCCTGAAGATGACCGGCCATAAGGAAGGTGCCGCGATCGGCGGCAACAGTTCAAACAGGGTCTTTGAAGCCGAGGGCGACGTCGCTAGCCAGTTGCCGACGATCCGTGTCGCCTATCATGTGCTTGGCGACAAGCTGGAATTTAGGAAGCTCGCGGTCCTCGATCCGCCCGTCTGACGCCGGTCGCGGCTTATTGCTCGCGATTCCAGCAGTCAAGATGGACGTTGATAAAGACGGTGGAATCTTGAGCCGTCCCTTCCAGACTGCGCACGGCAGAACCCGGTTTGGGGGGGCTTTAACAGCGGCCCAAATGCCTGCCGTTCCCAGTCGACTCTGGTAGCGCGACGAAGTAGCATCAACGATTGGTTGAAAAAGGTTTTTTGCCGGGGGCCGGGTGCGGGTACCAGTCGCGTTTCTGTTGGGTGGGGCTGGCCTGTTGCTGGGCCCGGGTCCGGCGTGGGCGCAATCAAGCCCGTACCTTTATGTATAGAGAACAAGGGTGAATCAGCGGCCGCGGGCGTATCAGTAAGGGGACGGGGCATGAGCGGAAAGCTATCCAAGGCCGGATATTTGCTCGCGCTGTCGGGCGTCGGCCTGCTACTTAATGGTTGTGTGGCGGCGCTGGTCGGCGGCGCGATCTATCATAGCGCTAAGACGCAGGAGGCGCGGGCCGAATTCACTACGAATTTCCAAAAAAATAACACGGAGCGCGAGAGGGCCAAACTGAAGCCACTTGACTGGTGCTCTGAAATTTACAAATTCGACAAGGATTGGGCGAAAGACAAGGCCGAATGTAAAGAGCGCGCCATGCTTTACGAATCCGGGGACACGACTGCCCTTAACTTGTAGCCTTCGACTTTGTACCAAAAAACTTCAACTTTAAATTTGGCGTTGGTGTCGGCGTGTCCGCGGGTGCTGAGATCAGGCTGGAGAGCGTGGTATCTTTTGGTGCCAAGTTTGATGGCGAGTTTTCCAATCGCTCACAGACCTATGCGGGCACCGGAACCATCAGATACGCGTGGTGAGCTAGTGCAGGGCGTATGAGGCGCTGCATTGCATCACAAGGATATTGCCCAAACTCGACCACATCACCTTCGACAGATCAGGGCGTCATGCCGCGTGGGATCAAATCGCCGTAACGAATTCCGCAGACATCGCCATTCTTACCGTGGCGCTCGCACTTCGCGATCAGGTGCAGCAGGTCCGGCATGGTCACGTCGGGGCCGTGCAGATCAATCAACGTCTCTTTTCGGTATTGGCCTTTTCGGTCGCAACGCGAGCAGACCAGCCGGACCATCGGCTTCGGATAGTCTTTGAGTTTAATTGACGTATAGCGAGACGGCGACATGGCCGATGCTGTCTTTCACGGCGGATTGATGGCTCCGGGTGGACTATTGAATGTACCCGACATTTTTTGGATTATCCGATCAAGCTCGCCGCGTTCTGCATCCGTAAGCTTACTCAAGCACTGTTCATAAGCTACCAACATTGGTTCCTTCGGCCCGCCGGTGCGCGGCATAGCGCGGGTCATCATAGGCATGCGGCTGCTCGCATTCATCTCTACCTCATGAATGAAGTCACGAAGCCGCACCGCAATATTTTCCAAGTTGTCAGTCACGGACGTTTGCTCCCATGTATATCGTTGCCCTCGGCAAGCGACCTCGCGCCGATGCATTCTTAGCATACACGAAGCGAAGCGCCGCACCCCGTTGCGGCCCCGCCTCAAGGAGCGCATTGTCTGAGCAGTTGGGGGCGTGACCATGCGTGCCATCGCAATTGTTGGAATTGCCGCGTTTGCCTGGGCTGTCGCGGTATTCGTTTCGTATGACGTCGCCAACTCTCAATCATACGAAATTGCGCAGCCCACTCCGCGCAACGAAGACAGAGCGCTTGATTGCCGAAATCCTCGCGATGCGGCTCAGTGCCGCGAGTTGGAACGCGGTCTAACGAACTCGGGCAGAAATCATCAGTCGCAAGTCGCGCAAACGGGAACGTTCAAACCGAGCTTTGACTGCGCCAAAGCGACTTATCCCGACGAGCGGGCCATCTGCTCCAACGCTGAACTAAGTCAGCTAGATAATATTGCCAACGCCGGCTACGAATATGTTCGTCGTACCAATGGCGCTCAATTTGCAAAATCAATTACGCTGCCGCTTTTGCAATCACGACGAGCTTGTGGGTCAGACGCAGCGTGCATCAAGGAGCAGCAGCTCGCGGCAATTCAAAAATTTAATTCGGCGGGTGCGCCTGTCAGCGGTCCTCAGGTTGGCCAGCCGTATTCATCGGGAAAAGGTGAGACTTTTGCGCAGCAGGGCGACCGATACGATGTGGCCGCACGAAAAATGCAACTCGATGAATGGGAAGTGAGTTTAAAAGCGTTCTACAGTCGAGTAGCCTACATTGGCTTTGCATATGGATGCAAAATCATCAAGGCGCCTGCGCAAGTCGCACTTCTCCTTGAAGCTCCGTACTTTAGCTTCAATGAAAGAGCAGCTTCAATGGTGCAACACGGTTATAATTATGACAGATTTCATTCAGAATTCAGATCGGCTGGTCGTGGAGGTTTCGAACGTTCACAGGTTTCCGGACAATGTGACTACTGGAATGCAAACGCCCAAGAGGCGGTTCAACTTCGAATTCAAGCCAGCAGCCTAATGAACTACATTGGTCCGGCTGACGCACATCCTCAGATGCCTACCCTTTTTAGATGATGATCCGCGTTAAATTTGAATGATTGCGATTGGAGGGCGGCGGCAATGGCAAGTCACGCGAGGCTGTTTTTTTTACTGACCGCAGTCGTTTATTTATCTGTTGTCAAAGAAGCCAACGCTCAAGCTGATTACAAAAAATGCGCTGGTTATTTTTTCGTTGGTTTGCAGTGTGTGACACCGCAGTTTCGCGATGCGTACCGAAGCGCATTCATGTCAATGGCGCGGATGAATGCGTCACAAGAAGGGAAGCCGGAGCCACTTACCGAGGATGAAGCAGTTCAGGGCTTGGCAGATACACTTCGCGAATGGCAAAAACTGGTTGGCCCGCGCTGCGAAAGCGCTTCAAGCATTAGGGATTTATATCAAGATGAATGTCGCCAGATGCTCAGACAATGATGTGGCGATGATGGCATCGTATATGTGTAGCCACCTATTCCCTGACTACAAAGCGCCCGTCGTCGCCAACAGAGGCGGCATCCGCGAACTCTGCATGATGCGCTGGGGCTTGCCGTCGTCACAGTTCGCGCAGATGCAAGCCGCCAAGAAGCGCGCGGCGAAGTTGGAGGCCAAGGGCAAGCCAGTCGATTTCAAAGAGTTGTTGCGGATGGAGCCTGACGGCGGCACGACCAATATTCGGAATACATCAAGCAAACACTGGCAGAGGTGGCTCGGCATTGAGCAGCGCTGCGTTGTGCCGTTCACATCGTTCAGCGAATTCAACAAGGCTGAGGGCGGCGACATATGGTTCGCTCTAGACGAGAG
This sequence comes from uncultured Hyphomicrobiales bacterium, assembly GCA_903878085.1. GTDB lineage: Bacteria > Pseudomonadota > Alphaproteobacteria > Rhizobiales > Xanthobacteraceae > Pseudolabrys. The sequence goes on from CAIRGJ010000022.1 coordinate 11,915, forward strand.
CAGGCCGCTCGCAGTGTTCGCCGGCATTTGGACGAACTGGACGTCGGTACGGAAAGTGAAAGAGGGCGACACGACAAACGATCTTTTCGGTTTTCTGACGACAGAGCCGAACAACGTCGTAGGGCCTATTCACCCCAAGGCAATGCCAGTCATTCTGACTAAGCCGGAAGAGATTGAGACTTGGCTTACGGCGCCGGTTGATGAGGCATTAGAGCTTCAGAGGCCGCTGGGTTTTGGGATGTTGAAGATTGTCGCGCGGGGGCAGAAGAAGGACGGCGAAGCCAGCTAAAACTAAGCCTTGTTGCGTCACTTGATATTGAGATTTTTCATGGAATCTAGCATTTTTTGCGCATCTGCAGCGTTCTGCTTTGCCCACGCTGCCGCCTTCGTAAGATCAGCGCCTTTCCCTTGCAAATAAGCGAGCGCGCAGATTTCACGATCAGCCCACCATGGACAGTTAAATGGACGGTTTTCTTTTCCGCACCGATAGCCAATATTCCAGCTTAGATTTTGATGCCAATCCCGAATACGCGCCAGCATGGTTCATGCCTCAGTTCGCCGGTTAAAACCCAACGCTGAGCATAGTTGATACATAATTGAATCCAACTCACATAACTTCCGACTTGTCGCGGCTTTTCAGAATGCGACCGGCGTCAATAGCCATGTCCTCTCGGTTACGGTAGGTGCGGGGAGTGCCGTTCACTAAAATTTCAAACATGCCGAATGATTATGCAATTCCAGTTTGCGGGTGATAAAATTGTTGCGGGAGAATCACTGCATGAGCAAGATCAAGTTATTCAATGAAGCGTACAGACTGGCTTTCAAGCAGCTGATGGCCGACCCGGAACTTCTCGCAAAACCCTCAGGCCTTGCGTCTCGCCTAAAGGACGCCGTGCAGGCGCTAGTAAAAGACAGCAACTCTCCTTCGTTCGTTGCGGTCGAAGCGATAGCGCGGCTGAAGTCATAAAAGATCACAGCATGGATCAATACCTGAGTCAGCTTAGGGTGCATCGCGCCGGTTGACATAAAGCCATACCGCCAACCCCACGATGAAGGCGGCGAACGTCCAACCGTTGGTGACGGTCGGGATGAGGGCAACGAGATCAGTCGGTTTCATAGGGCCTCCGCGATTCGGCGTTGAGGCTCTCTATTGATTCCACGATCGCGAGAGCGGCAACGCACCGGCCGCATTACCGGCCGGCCTCACGATGGCTCAAAGGGGAGGTGGGCAGTAGGAAGATTAATCGGCTGCCGCCGTCGCGTTATTCTTCTGTGCCTGCTGCTTCAAAAAGCTTTTGATGCGGCGGCGGGCCTTGGTGACCGCCTCCGTAAGGCCGGCATTGGTCGAGCCGTGTCGCTGATATTGCTCCGGGAAAGTGCGTTGCAGTTCCCGAAAAAAAGACACGAAGGGCGAGGCTCGGCCCGGATCATCGAACTTCCCCAGACCGACGGGCAATCCACGAGCGGCGAATAGTTCTCCCAGCTCATAGGTCAAATTATTCCATGAGCTGCCTTCGACAAACCCACGCTGCTCGCCTTCGCTGATCTGCTTCTTCGTCATTTCGAGCGCTCCTTGAAGACTCGTCATGAAGTCGAGCAACTCCTTCCAACCTGGCCGGTGGAGTTGGGCAAGATATTTCCCCACCTGACCCTGCACGTATCCCGCCGCCGTCGTTTGCGCTCCCTCGTTCGATTCGAACATTAACAGCCAAAATTTCTGGCCGGCCTTGTGAAGCCGATCCAGATAACGAAGCGCGTCATCAACATAAGGGGCGTTCTGCTCGCCCGGGGCGCCACGAAAATATTTCTCGACGTGGGCAATGATCGTGCAGCGAAGTTCGGCATCAAGCGCATGATGGTAAGCTGCCTCAATGCGGCGCCAGTCGGCCGGCTGCGGTTCGAAAGATTGGTCGGCCACCCATCCGATTGAATAGGGAAGGCGAACACGCCGGCTTTTGCGGTTTCCTTTTTTGCTCGATCCCTCGACCATTCGGGCTAAAATCCGCTCTCGTCTTCGTCGTCAGGAAAACGCTCCGGCCATGCCTGCAGCATGCGTTTAAATGTGTCATAGAATCCTTGAGGCATGGTCGAAAAGAAAATCGCCACATAAGCCGAAAGCGGTGTCCACTCCAGGGGAGCTAGCAGACCAATGCTGCGGAGTGGATCGGCGGGCGAGCCTCGTCCGACTGAGTTTAAGACGATGGAAGCAAAGGGCTCGAATAGCGGTCGTGTATTCTCCTTCTCGGCTTGTAAATAAAACTTACGCCGCTCGACGGCGTGGTCCGTGAAATCAACGCCGGTCAGGTTCTCGATCATCGAGACGGCGATACGGTCTGCCGTGCCTACCGTCCCGAAGCCGACACGCTCGAACATCTCGCGATCGTTCCTCTGGTCGGCTAACCAAAAGCTCCCCATCAAAACCGCAATCCATACTATCGTCTCGGCCGCGATCGCATCGTTGTTCGTGTCGCGAAGATAGCGGTCGGACCCCTCCCACATGGGGTGTGCATCCCAATGCAAGCCGCTGATGAAGTTACCCGCTGCGCCCATGATTGTAAGCGAGAGCGCAATAGCGCGGTTGTCGACATGGCCCGCTTCGGCCGTCATCCGATCGACCATGCCGAGCAAGGTTTCGGGCGCGGAGAGCTTGGTGCAAAATGCCGTCAGAGGCGGCGCGGCCGAGCCTTCCATGAATTAATCCCTTGCGGTCTGACCGTCTTCTTGCTTTCGGCCGTCATGGCGCTTGTTGGGGTTCCCCGCGCACCCTCTCAAATTTTCTCGTCGATGAGGAGGTGCTCGATATAGTTCTCGGCTTCGAAATTAGCATCAGAGCGATAGAAGCTCCGATAAGGCTCGTCGCGCCCGTCTGCGTAGAACACGCTATAGAGGGCGTACTCGTCGGTGTCCTTGAAGTGGAAGCCGATCCGGCTTTCCATAATATGCGGTACATAGCAGACAGCGAGCACGTCCGTTTCATACACAAACGGTGTCTCACCGGGGGGGCTGAGCCTGCTCACTCGGTAGTCGATGTTGAATGCATGAAACTCCGCAATCGCTGCATCGATGCGCTGCTTAAATTTTGTATCTTTGATTTTTCGAGCGTACTCTTGAAGATGCTCAAGGTCTTTATCGCTCGTCGCGGATGATCGAAATTGCCAGTCAGGATTCAACGCGCGTTGCAGCGCCTGAAACTTCACCAAATTGAGATAGTGCTCCTCGATGTCCTCGATCGCGTAATTGCTCAGCGAGTCTGCATAGAGCACGTGCTCGCGCGTGCCGACGAAATCGAAATCGGTGTACATGGGATATTTGTTAGTGATGATCGTAAGCTCGGCCTCACGCACCGCCTTGTCGGCAGTGCCGATCGCCGCCTCGGCCGCTTGCGCCTTCCGATAAATTCGCAAAAAACGATCAGGATCGAGGCGCACCAGATAGTTGGCGAGCTCGCGACGGAATGTGTCAAGCATCAGCTCTCTATCTGATGCCATATTCATGCCGAGCGGGGTCGAAGTGGGGGCGGCTGAGGCGGCCGCTGCCGCTTTACGCGATCGCCAGTGCTCCCACAGATACAGCACGCCCCCCAGTGCGACGACGGCCCAAAGCCACTCTATGTTGTTTGCCCCGATCCCCATGCGCTCGATTCTGCACTCGCTTTTCAGGGCAGGGAAGGGCCGCCGCGCTGGATGTGCAGATATTGGGCACCCGCCCGCCTGATTAGTTGAGTCGCGTTTGGGCGAACTTGGCGGCGGCGTCGACGTAGCAATGCGGTGGGCGTCCCAAGAATTGACGGGTGCCGCACCGCTCGGTCGTGCCCGTTTTTCACCCGCGTATTCGCCCAGGCAAGGCCATGGGCGCGTTTAGGGTGGGGGTAGGTGGCTTTCCCCGCCGCCGAGCGGGAATTATATTTTGCCCATTCTTTGTTTGCCGGGCGTGGCAAAAAAGACCTTAAAACTAAGCTTTTGTTTATATTAAACTATTTGGCGCGCCCTAGGGGATTCGAACCCCTGTTACCGCCGTGAAAGGGCGGTGTCCTAGGCCTCTAGACGAAGGGCGCTCACGTGGGAGGCGTATAAAGAGCTTCGCCGCCAGCGGCAACCCCGCCCCAAGTTTTGCCCGCCTACCATTTCCCGGTATTGGGCATCGATTTCCACGGTTCCTGCGGCGGTTTGGCCTCGCCCTTCTGCAGCAATTCGATCGAATGGTGGTCGGGCGAGCGCACGAAAGCCATGACGCCGTCGCGCGGCGGGCGGTTGATGGTGACACCCGCCTTCATCAGCCGGTCGCAGGTGGCGTAAATATCGTCGACCTCGTAGGCGAGATGGCCGAAATACCGCGCCTCGCCATAGTCTTCGGTGTCCCAGTTGAAGGTGAGTTCCAGCTCGGGACCGGGGCGGCCGGACTTCTTGCTGCCCTCGACCACCGCGGCGTCGTCAGGGCCGATCAGGAACACCAGCGTGTACTTGTTCTTTTCGTCGACCCGGCGACGGGTTTCCTTGAGGCCGAGCTTGTTGACGTAGAAATCCAGCGCGGCATCGAGATTGCGCACGCGCAGCATGGTGTGCAGATATCGCATGGGAATTCCTCACGACTGATGGGCATCGGCCCGAACCTGACGGCACTATAGCCATGACGCCGCCCGATCTCACGACCGCAATTTCCGATTTGCGCCGCCTGATCAAGAACGCCGACCGGATTCTACCGTTCACCGGGGCCGGCATCTCGACCGAATGCGGCATTCCCGATTTCCGCTCGCCCGGCGGCCTGTGGACCAAGAATAGACCAATCCCGTTCGACGACTTCATGGCGAGCCGCGCAATGCGCGACGAATCCTGGCGGCGGCGCTTCGCCCTGGAGGAAAGCTTCGCCAAGGCCGAGCCGGGGCGGGGCCATCGCGCGCTGGCGACGCTTTATCACGCCGGCAAGGTGCCGGCCGTCGTCACCCAGAATATCGACAACCTCCATCAAATTTCCGGAATCGCGCCGCAGGACGTCGTCGAATTGCACGGCAATACCACCTACGCGACCTGCCTCGATTGCGCGCGGCGCTACGACGTCTCGTGGGTGAAGGAGCAATTCGATGCCGCCAGCCAGCATGCGCCTGATTGCGCCTGCGGCGGTTACATAAAAACCGCCACGGTGTCGTTTGGACAGGCGATGCCGGCCACGGCGATGCAGCGTGCCGAAGAATTAGCCAAGAGCTGCGACCTGTTTCTGGCGGTCGGTTCGTCGCTGGTGGTGTGGCCGGCGGCGGGATTTCCGCTGATGGCGAAACGCAATGGCGCGGTGCTCGTCATCGTCAATCGCGAGCCGACCGAGTTCGACGAACTCGCCGATCTGGTGGTGCGGCACGACATTGGCGACGTGCTCGCACCCTTCATTGGCAACTGATTCGCAAGGGTTTGTGCTGTGTACAGAGTTGTGTGCAAGCCCATTTTGCACTTTGCGGTTCGAGGCCGGGTGTTATCTTCAAGTCACAGATTCGTCGAAGCGCTCTCTGACAGGCGCGATCATCATGGCGAGTTACGGCGGCGGACGGGATTGAATCAAAAATGCCAGGCACAACTCTCCGGCCGGGAACGGTTCGAGATCTCCTCGACGATACCGCAACCGACCTCGTCGAATTGACCGGGGTCATCAAATGGTTCGACGTCTCCAAGGGCTTCGGGTTCATCGTTCCTGACAACGGCGCAGCGGACGTGCTGCTGCACGTCACCTGCCTGCGCCGCGACGGTTACCAGACCGCTTACGAAGGCGCGCGGGTCGTGGTCGAAGTCTCGCAACGTGAGAAGGGCTTGCAGGCCTTCCGCATCGTGTCGATGGACGAGTCGACCGCGCTGCACCCGGCGCAGATGCCGCCGCCGCGTACCCATGTCACGGTGACGCCGACCTCGGGGCTCGAGCGGGCCCAGGTGAAATGGTTCAACCGCTTACGCGGCTTCGGGTTTCTGACGCGCGGCGAGGGTACCGAGGACATCTTCGTGCACATGGAAACGCTGCGCCGTTACGGCTTGGCCGAACTGCGGCCGGGGCAGACCGTGCTGGTGCGTTTCGGGCCCGGACCCAAGGGGCTGATGGCCGCCGAAGTGCGGCCCGACGGCGGCCCGCTGGGCTTGGCCTCGCACTGATTGACCTGGCACTAAATTCCTCCGAATTTCCCATTGCCGCTGAGCTTTAGGCCGCGTAAAGGCGAACGCATGCGCGCTTTGACCTTTGCCGCCTTCGCTCTGTTCGGCCTGCTGGTCGCCGCCGGCCCGCTACCGGCGGCCGAGCCGCAGACCCTGGAAATCGCCAGCAAAACCGGCGTGCATCCGTTTGCGGTCGAACTGGTCGAAAACGAAGCCGACCGCGCCAAGGGCCTGATGTATCGCAAGGTCCTGCCGGAAGGCCAAGGCATGCTGTTCGACTTCCACCGCGAGCAGGACGTCTCGTTCTGGATGCAGAATACCTACATCCCGCTCGACATGATCTTCATCAAGGCCGACGGGCGGATCGCCAATATCGTCGAGAACACCGAGCCGCTGTCGACGAAGCTGATCCCGTCGCGGGCGCCGGTGCGCGGTGTGTTGGAAGTGATCGGCGGCACCTCCCGCAAGCTCGGCATCGCCGTCGGCGACCGGGTGGCCCATCCGATCTTCGGTGGGCGTTGAGGGCAGGCTGGCGTTTGCTTGCTGGGTTGGGGCGAAGCGTGTACCAGACCATCAATCGTCGGAGCGTAGCGCAGTCTGGTAGCGCATCTGGTTTGGGACCAGAGGGTCGCAGGTTCAAATCCTGCCGCTCCGACCAAGTTTTTCGGCGACTTATGCGAAGGTCGGGTTTGCTCGTTAGGCGCAGGCGCTTAGACTGCAAATCCAGACGACGAAGGCCAAGGTGACGACCAGCGAACGACCAAGGAATCGACCATGTCCGCGCGCATCTACAAGCCAGCCAAGACCGCCATGCAGTCCGGCTTTGCCAAGACCAAGAACTGGGTGGTCGATTTCGACCCGGAAGAGCCGCGCCACGTTGAGCCGTTGATGGGCTGGACCTCGTCCAGCGATATGCGCCAGCAGCTGCGGCTGCGCTTTGCCACCAAGGAAGAGGCGGTCGCCTATTGCGAGCGCCACGGCGTCGCCTACCAGCTCACCGAAGCGGCCCCCGTGAAGCGGCGCATCGCCTCATACGCGGACAATTTCGCGTTCAAGCGCCGCGACGCCTGGACCCACTAAATAACTGGATAGTCTGCGGGACTTAAGGCGCCGCCGCCTCGGCGCGCGCGCCCGAGCGCTGGCGCAGCAGCGAGACAAACCGTTCTTGCGCCATCGGCAGGCCGAGCAGGAAGCCCTGACCGAAATCGCAGCCCATGCTCACCATGGCGACGGCGTCCGGCGCCTTTTCGATGCCCATAGCGACCGCGGTGCGGCCGAAATGGTGCGCCAGGTTGATCATCGCCTTGCACAGCGGCGCGTTCACCCGGTCGGTGGCGCAATCGGCGACGAAGGCGCGGTCGAGTTTGATCTCGGCGAACGGAAATTCGGCAAGGCCCGCCAGCATCGCGTAGGCGCGGCCGCAATCGTCGATCGCCAGCCGGACGTTGATCGGCTCGAGCTTTTTCGCGAGTTCGATCGCCTGCGGCAGGTCGGCGACAATCTGGTCTTCCGGCACGTCGATGATCAGGCCCGGCCAGTTATCGGCGCTGGGACGTTGCGATTTAACGATGTCCTCTACCGGCAGCTTGGTCAGCGCGGCGAGCGGGATATTGACGGTGAGCCGCAGGTTGATGCCCATCTTGGAAAAATTATGCCCGGCCTGGAGCGCGCTGTGCAGCGCCAGTTCCGACAGTCTGAGAACGGCGGCGTCGGATGCGCCCGGCATGAAAGTGGCCGGCATCACGATGCCGTTCTGCGGATGGCGCGCACGCACATAGGCTTCGGCGCCGGCGAGCTGTTTCTTGCGCAGCGCGATTTTCGGCTGATACCAGAACTCGATCCATTTTTTATCGAGCGCTTCGTCGAGGCTGAGGCGGACGGCGGCCTCGGCCGGCATGCCGATCTTGAGTTCGTGCAGGATCTTGACGACCGCATCGGTCTCGAACGGCTGCTTGAGCACCGGCAGCATGCTGATGTGCTGTTGCGTGCCGATGTTCTTGACGTGCTCGAGCACCGCCGCGCCGCGATTGCTCATCAACTGCACGGAGCCGTTAAAAGTGTGTTTGCCGAGGGCTTTCACCGACTCGATGGCGTCGGCGGAATCGAGCGCGATACTGTGGAATACCAAAGCGGGAATGCGGTTATCGAGCGCGCGGCGCATCGCGGCGCCATCGGCGAATTCCATGGTGTCGACGCCGGAGCCGTGCAGCACCAGCGATAGAAAGTGCCGGATGCTGGCCGACTCGTCGACCACATAGCAGAGCGGGGCGGCGCCGGGCGCCAAAGGCGGCGACCCCACGATGATGTCGGAGGGGTTAGGCGGCGATGAGGCGGCCATATCTGTCATTGGTGCACGCGCCGGTTGTCGGTGTTCGATTACCGATCCCGTTATTGGTGTTCCAAACTCGTTAATTATGGGTTGCCGGCCGGCGGCAGGACGGGCCACGGTTGCGTGACCGATTATCCGGTTGAGTGGCGACCCCGGCTGGATTCGAACCAGCGGCCCCCGGCTTAGAAGGCCGGTGCTCTATCCAACTGAGCTACGGGGTCGTTCGCGTCCGGTTTTTACGCGTCCTGACGGCCGTTTGAAAGGTGTGCGGCAGGGATTCGGCCGGTCAATTCGGGGTCTGCCGGGGGCGTTGTCACGATAATTGGGCAGATAAACAAATAGGTTGCGCGCTATTGTTCGCGTAGCTCATCTAATTTCTGAAGTTGACCGCGAGAGGCCGGTGGCCGGGCGGGGCTAAAGCTGCGGTCGCGGCTCGGGCGGCCCGGCGGTTTATCGATCCGCCATGACCTCGACACCATCGGGAACTCGAATGATAGTCGCTCGCTGCTTCGGGAGGTTTCACGCCATGCTGACGTTTGCCCGCGCCGGTCTTTGCGCCGGTCTAGCTGCTGCGCTGCTTTGCCTTGCCCCGCTCGGCGCCATGGCCGCGGACAAGGCCTACCAGAACGGCGATCTCGGCGAGGCGGCGATCAAGCTCGAAGCCCAGATCAAGACCGACGCCGGCACGGTGACCAAGCCGGCGGCGACGTTGCGCAAAGATGCCGATGCCGCGTTCCAGAAGAACGATTTCCGCACCGGCATGACGGTGCTCGGCCAGGCGGTTGCGGTGGCGCCCGAGGACGCCGCGACCTGGCTGAAGCTGGCGCGCACGGTGCTGCAGATCCGTCCGCGCGACGACAAAGAGCGCGCGTTGCTGCTCGACCGCGCCACCACCGCCGCCTACGTCGCCTACAGCCGAGCCACCGACCGCACGTTGGAAGGCGACAGCCTCGCCGTGCTCGGTCGCGCGCTCGCCGACCGCAAGCAATGGCGGCCCGCGCTCGATACCTTGCGGCTGTCGCTCGACATGCGCGAGAGCGCCGACCTGCGCGGCCAATATGAGCGGCTGCGCGTCGAGCACGGCTTCCGCTATCTCGATTACTCCGTCGATTCCGACGCCGTCTCGCCGCGCGCCTGTTTCCAGTTCTCGGAGAACCTGCCGGGCCGCCGCACCGATTTTTCGCCCTTCGTCGCGGTGGCCGGCATCGACAAGCCGGCGATCTCGGCCAACGACAAGCAGCTTTGCGTCGAGGGCCTCAAGCACGGCGAACGCTACACCGTGACGCTGCGCGCCGGCCTGCCGTCGACGGTACGCGAGACGTTGGCGAAGTCGGCCGACTTCACCATCTTCGTGCGCGACCGCAAACCCTTCGCTCGGTTTTCCGGCAAGGCCTATGTGCTGCCGCGCACCGGCCAGCGCGGCATTCCGGTGCTCAGCGTCAACACCGCGGCGCTCAACATGGCGGTCTACCGCATCGGCGACCGCAATCTCATCGACACCGTGTTGGGCTACGATTTCCAGCGCAACTTGAGCCGCAACGACGCCGAGCGCATCGGCAGCGAGCGCGGCGCCAAGGTCTGGAGCGGCGAACTCGCCGTCGAGCAGCAGCTCAACACCGAAGTCGCCACCGCGTTTCCGGTCGGGGAAGCGCTCAAAGACATCGGCCCCGGCATTTACGCGATGACGGCTGTGCCGAAAAATGCCGTCGTCGACGACTACGAACAACTCGCCACCCAATGGTTCATCGTGTCCGACTTAGGCCTGACGGCCTATAGCGGCCAGGACGGCATCGACGTCTTCATTCACTCTTTGGCCAACGCTGCGCCGGCTGCCGGCGCAAACGTGCGGCTGGTCGCGCGCAACAACGAAGTGCTGGCGACCAAGCCGACCGACAAAAACGGTTTCGTGCATTTCGAAGCGGGGCTGTCGCGCGGCGAGGGCGGCCTGTCGCCGGCGGCGGTGGTCGCCACCGACAAGGCCGACTACGCCTTCCTCAGTTTGAAATCGCCGGCCTTCGATCTGTCCGACCGCGGCGTCGGCGGCCGTCAGGTGCCGGCCGGGCTCGATGCCTTCGTCTATACCGAGCGCGGCGTCTATCGCACCGGCGAATCCGTCGCGGTGACGGCGCTGCTGCGCGATGTGCGCGGCGTCGCCGCGCCCGCTGCGCCGCTGACGCTGGTGGTGGAGCGGCCCGACGGCGTCGAATATCGCCGCGTCGTGGTGGCCGACCAGGGCCTCGGCGGCCGTAGCCTCAATGTGCCGCTGGTGTCGTCGGCTTCGACCGGCACCTGGCGCGTGCGCGCCTATACCGATCCGAAGCGCCCGCCAGTTGGCGAGACCACCTTCATGGTCGAAGACTACGTCGCCGACCGCGTCGAATTCGATTTGAAATCCGCCACGCCCGTGCTGCCGCGCAATGAGCCGGCGCAACTCAGCGTCGACGGCCATTTCCTCTACGGCGCGCCGGCCTCCAATCTCGAACTGTCAGGCGCGCTCGTCATTGCCGCGGCGAAAGAGCGGCCTGGCTTTGCCGGCTACGCCTTCGGCCTGTTCGACGACGAGGTGACGGCGGTCCGCCAGGAACTCGAAGACGTGCCGAACACCGATGCCGCCGGCAAGGCGAGCTTCCCGGTCAAGCTCGACAAGATTCCGCAGACCTCGCGGCCGCTCGAAGCCCAGATCAATGTCAGCATGGCGGAATCCGGCGGCCGCGCCGTCGAGCGCAGTCTGACGCTGCCGATCGCCGCCGAGGCGCCGATGATCGGCGTCAAGCCAGCCTTCTCCGGCCGCTCGCTGGCCGACGGCGCCAATGCCGATTTCGACGTGGTGATGGTCGGGCCCGACGGTAAGACGCTTGCGAAGAGCGGCCTGAAATACGAGCTGCTGCGCGTCGACACCAGCTATCAATGGTATCGCCAGAACGGGCAGTGGGAGTTCGAGCCGGTCAAGCGCACCGAACGCGTTGCCAACGGCGCGCTCGACATCGCCGCCGACAAACCGGCGCGGCTGTCGCTGCCGGTGAAGTGGGGCCGCTATCGCCTCGAAGTCTCCGAGCCGAACGCCACCGTCACCTCGCTGTCGTTCGATGCCGGCTTCTATGCCGAATCCAGCGCCGACACGCCGGACCTGTTGGAAATCGCGCTCGACAAGACCGACGTTAAATCCGGCGACGCTCTGAATGTCGCCGTGACCGCGGCAACCGCCGGCCAACTCACCGTCAACGTCTTCACCGACCGGCTGGTCTCAACGCAAGCGCAGGACGTCAAAACTGGCGTCTCGCAGGTTAAATTGACCGTCGGCAAGGACTGGGGCACCGGCGCCTACGTCGTCGCCACCTTGCGCCGCCCGCTCGATGCGCCGGCGCAGCGCATGCCGGGCCGCGCCATCGGCGTGCAGTGGTTCTCGATCGACCGCGGTGCGCATTCGCTCGCGCTCGACATGAAACTGCCGGCGACGTTGCGGCCGAATTCCACGCTCACCGTGCCGGTCAAGCTTGCAGGTCTAGCCGCAGGCGAGGACGCCCGCGTTGTCGTCGCCGCGGTCGATGTCGGCATTCTCAACCTGACCAATTATAAGCCGCCGGCGCCCGACGATTATTATCTCGGCCAGCGCCGCCTCACGGCGGAAGTGCGCGATCTTTACGGCCAATTGATTGACGGCATGCAGGGCGCCAAGGGCGCGATCCGCTCCGGCGGCGACGCCGGTGGAGCTGAATTGTCCGGCTCGCCGCCGACGCAGGCGCCGCTCGCGCTCTACTCGGGCATCGTCACGGTCGGCGCCGACGGCGTCGCCAACGTACAGTTCGATATTCCGGCTTTTGCCGGCACCGTGCGCGTGATGGCGGTGGCCTGGACCAAGGACAAAGTCGGCAAGGCGTCGGGCGACGTCGTGGTGCGCGATCCGGTCGTGCTGACCGCGACGCTGCCGCGTTTCTTGCGCAGCGGCGACCGCGGCAACATCCAGCTTGAACTGGACAATGTCGAGGGCGCGGCCGGCGACTACAGCTTTGCCGTCGCCGCCGACGGTTCGGTGAAAAGCGACAGCGACAAGCCGCAAGTGCTCAAGCTTGCCGCCAAGCAGCGCGACAAGGTGTCGGTGGCGGTGTCCGCCTCGGGCTCTGGCTCGGGCGCCAGCACCATCAATGTCAAAGTGTCCGGCCCTAACGGCTTTGCGCTGGAGCGTGCTTTTGCGCTCGACGTGCGGCCGGCCAACCAGGTGCTGACGCGGCGCACGGTGCGATCACTTGCCAAAGGCGAGACGCTGACGCTGTCGAACGACATGTTCGCCGATTTCGTGCCGGGCACCGGGCGCGCGGCGCTGTCGATTTCGATTTCGACGTCGCTCGACGCGGCGACGCTGCTCAACGAGCTCGACCGCTATCCGTTCGGCTGCTCGGAGCAGATCACCAGCCGCGCGGTGTCGATGCTCTACATCAACGAGCTCGCGGCGCAGGCTAAGCTCGCGCCCGACGGCGAGATCGATACCCGCCTGAAAGACGCCATCGCGCGGCTTTTGGCGCGACAGGGCTCGAACGGCTCGTTCGGGCTGTGGTCGGTCGGCGGCGACGATGCGTGGCTCGATGCTTACATCACCGATTTCCTGACGCGTGCGCGCGAGCGTGGTTTCGAGATTCCGGCGACCGCCTACACGCTCGCCATCGACCGCCTGCGTAATTACGTCGCCTCGGCGCCCGAGCCCGGCAAGAACGGCGGCCGCGAATTGGCTTACGCGCTCTACGTGCTGGCGCGTAACGGCGCGGCCCCGGTCGGCGACTTGCGCTACATCGCCGACGTCAAGCTCGGCGATATTGTCACGCCCATCGGCAAGGCGCAGATCGCCGCAGCCCTCGGCATGCTCGGCGACAAGGCGCGCGCCGATCGGGTTTATCTGGCCGCGCTCGACTCCATCGCGCCGCAGCCCAAGCTCGATCTCGGCCGGTCCGATTTCGGTTCGGCGCTGCGCGATGCCGCGGCGCTGGTGACGCTCGCCTCGGAAGGCCGCGCGCCACAAGCGACCATCGACAACGCGATCCTTCGCGTCGATACCGCGCGGGCCTTGTCGCGACGCACCTCGACGCAGGAAGACGCCTGGCTGGTGCTGGCGGCGCGCTCGCTCGCCAAGCAACTCAGCGCCATCTCGCTCAATGTCGGTGGCGAGGCGCATAAGGGTGCGTTGTATCGCAGCCTGCGCGCCGACCAGTTGGGTGCGCCTCTGGCCGTGAGCAACAGCGGCGAAGGCACCGTGCAGGCGGTGGTGTCGGTCAGCGGCGCGCCGGTCACGCCGGAGCCCGCCGTCGAGCAGGGCTTCAAGATCGAGCGCGAATTCCACACGCTCGACGGCGACGCCGCCGACCCGTCCAAGGCCAGGCAGAACCAGCGCTTCGTCGTGGTGCTGAAAATGACCGAGCCGAAGCCGCAATATGGCCGCGTCATCGTCGCCGATTATCTCCCCGCCGGTTTCGAGATCGACAATCCGCGGCTGGTGTCGTCGGGTCAGACCGGCACGCTGCCGTGGATTTCCGATGCTTCCGAGCCGGTCAACAACGAATTCCGCGACGACCGTTTCACCGCGGCCTTCGATCGCAATGCGGAGTCACCGGCGGTGTTCACGGTCGCCTATGTGGTCCGCGCGGTGTCGCCCGGCCGCTACGTGCTGCCGCAGGCCAAGGTCGAGGATATGTACCGGCCCGACCGCTTCGGCCGCACCGCGACCGGCTTAATCGAGATCACGGCGGCAAAATGAAACGCTGGCGGCTCACGCTCGCAAGCTTCGCCGTCGCTGCGGCGGTGATGGCTGTTGCGGGCGGGGCTTGGCTATACGCACTGGGCCCGCCGCCGCTCGGTAAAAATATCGAGACCTCGCATATCGTGCTCGACCGCGACGGCCGGCTGCTGCGGGCCTACGCGACGCCCGATGGCCGCTGGCGGCTGCCGGCGGCGGTGCAGGACGTCGATCCTCGATTCCTGACCATGTTGTTCGCCTATGAAGACAAGCGTTTCCGCAGCCACCACGGCGTCGATCCGAAGGCGATGGCGCGCGCGGCCCTGCAATTCGCCGGTAGCGGCCACATCGTCTCCGGCGGCTCAACGATCACCATGCAGGTAGCGCGGCTGCTCGAGCCACGCGAGCATCGCAGCTTTGGCGCCAAGCTGCGCCAGGTCACGCGCGCGTTCCAGCTCGAATACGCGCTGAGCAAGGACGACATCCTCGCGCTTTATTTGACGCTGGCGCCTTACGGCGGAAATCTGGAAGGCATTCGCGCGGCTTCGCTCGCCTATTTCGGCAAGGAGCCGCGCCGGTTGAGCGTCGGCGAAGCCGCACTGCTGGTGGCGCTGCCGCAGTCGCCGGAACGGCGCCGGCCGGATCGTTACGCCAGCGCCGCGCGCGCGGCGCGCGATCGTGTGCTCGACCGCGTCGTGGCGGCCGGCGCGATACCGCTCGATGAGATCGCGCACGCCAAGGCCGAAGGTGTGCCGACGGCGCGCAAAGAACTGCCGGTCTTGGCGCCGCATGCCGGCGATCAGATTGTCGCTGCCGAGCCTGCCGCGCGCATTCACCGCTTGACGATCGACGCGCCTTTGCAAAAGACGCTGGAAGATCTCGCGCGCGAGCGGGCGCGGTCGCTGGGGCCCGACATCTCGATAGCCATCCTCGCCGTCGACAACGCCACCGGTGAGGTGAGGGCGCGCGTCGGCTCGGCGGATTATTTCGATGCCCGCCGCGCCGGTCAGGTCGACATGACCAACGCGCTGCGCTCGCCCGGCTCGACGCTCAAGCCTTTCATCTACGGCCTCGGTTTCGAGGACGGCCTGATCCATCCGGAAACGCTGATCGACGACCGCCCGGCGCGTTACGGCAATTACACGCCGGAGAATTTCGATCTGACCTTCCAGGGTACCGTCACGATCCGCAAGGCGCTGCAACTGTCGCTCAACGTGCCGGCCATCGCCGTGCTCGGCAAAGTCGGCGTCAATCGCCTGAGCGCGCGGCTCACCCAGACCGGCGCGGGCCTAGTGCTGCCGAAAGGCGAGGCGCCCGGTCTGGCCATGGGGCTGGGCGGCGTCGGCATTAAACTCAACGATCTGGTGATGCTCTATACCGGGCTGGCGCGCGGCGGCCTGGCGGTGCCGCTGGTCGAGCGGGCCGGCGTCGCCGAGGCCAATCCACGCCGGCTGCTCGATCCGGTCGCTGCCTGGTATGTCGGCAATGTCCTGATCGGCGCGCCGCCGCCGGACAATGCGCCGCACGGCCGCATCGCCTTCAAGACTGGCACGTCCTACGGCTTCCGCGACGCTTGGGCGCTGGGCTTCGACGGCCGCATGACGATTGGCGTCTGGGTCGGACGTCCCGATGGTGCACCGGTGCCGGGCCTGGTCGGCCGCGCCGCCGCCGCGCCGATCTTGTTCGATGCTTTTGCCCGGTCCGGGCTGACGCCAATGCCGCTTCCGCCGGCGCCGAAGGGGGCGGTCTTTGCCACCAACAACCGGCTACCGCCGCCGTTGCAGCGTTTCAATCCATCAACCGGGCCGAGCCTTGTCGCCGAGCCGCCGCGCATCATGTTCCCGCCGGACGGCGCCCGCATCGAACTGGCCGGCAGCGAGCAAAACTCGGTCGCGCTTAAGATCGCCGGCGGGCTGGCGCCGCTCACCGTCATGGTCAATGGCGTGCCGATTGGGCCCGAAACGAGCCGCCGGTCGTTGCTTTTCCAGCCGGATGGGCCCGGCTTTGTGCGGCTGACAGTCATCGACGCTCGCGGTACGGCCGACAGCGTCATGGTGCGCGTGCAATAGTGCGGCAACTGTAATCCGGCCTGCGCCATGACAGACCGGGCCGGGCTCTTTATTGTGCAGCGCAGGCTGTGGAATCAGCCCCTATATATCCGATAGGCCCAAAGAGGCCCCAAGGGTGAATACCAGCGTGAGCACGACCACCAACGACGCGCGTCAATCGCTAGGCTCCGTGCGGAGCCTGTCGTCCGTGCTCGACTATGCCACCGGGTCGAATGCCCGCGCGCTGGCGATGCTTGTGGCCTTTTGCCTGATCGCGTTCCTGCCGGGCTTTTTCCAGATTCCGCCGGTCGATCGCGACGAGGCCCGCTTTGCCCAGGCCACCAAGCAGATGGTGGAGAGTGGCGAATATGTCGACATCCGGTTTCAGGACGAGGTTCGCTACAAGAAGCCGGTCGGCATCTATTGGCTGCAGGCTGCGGTGGTGAAAACCGCCGAGGCGCTCGGCGTGCCGGAGGCCCGCACCACCATCTGGCTCTACCGCATGCCGTCGCTCGCCGGCGCCATCGGAGCTGTGCTGCTGACTTATTGGGCGGCGCTGGCCTTTGTCGCGCGCCGCGCCGCGCTGATTGCAGCGTTGATGATGGCGAGTTCGATCCTTCTTGGCGTCGAGGCGCGGCTCGCCAAGACCGACGCCATGCTGCTGTTCACTGCGGTGGCGGCGATGGGCGTGATGGCGCGTATCTATCTGACGCACCGTCGCGCGCCTGAGGTAGTCCTTGGCTGGAAAATGCCGGTAGTCTTGTGGACCGCGCTCGCCGGCGGCGTGTTGCTCAAGGGTCCCTTGATCCTGATGTTCGTGGCGCTTACCGCGCTGACGCTGTCGATCGCCGATCGCTCATGGCGCTGGATCGGGAAGCTACGGCCCTTGGCCGGCTTTGCCTGGCTGATCGTGCTGGTGCTGCCGTGGTTCATCGCCATCGTGGCCAAGTCCGGCGACAGTTTCTTCGTGCAGGCGATCGGCGACGACATGCTGTCCAAGATCACAAGCGGGCAGGAAGCCCATGGTGCGCCGCCGGGCTATTACCTGCTGCTGTTCTGGGTGACCTTCTGGCCGGGCTGCGTGCTGGCGGGCCTCGCCGCGCCGATGGTGTGGAAAGCGCGGCGCGAGCCGGGCGCACAATTTCTGCTGGCGTGGCTGATGCCGTCCTGGATCGTGTTCGAAGTCGTCATGACCAAGCTGCCGCATTATGTGCTGCCGCTTTATCCGGCCATCGCCATCCTCATCGCCGGCATTCTGGAACCGGGTAGCCTGTCGAAGACCCGCTGGATGGTGCGCGGCACCGTCGGCTGGTTCGTGTTTCCCGCGGTGATCGCGGTCGCGGTGGTGGCGGGCTTCATCTGGATCGGCCGCGATCCCGGCATCATCGCCTGGCCCTTTGCAGCCGCGGCATTGGTGTTCGGCCTATTCGCCTGGCGGCTTTATGAAGTCGATGGCGCCGAGCGCTCGTTGCTTTGCGGCATGATTGCCTCGGTGTTCATTGCGATCACCGTCTATGCGGTGATGTTCCCGCTGCTGCCGGCGTTGTTCCCTAGCAAGCTGATTGCCGACGAGATTCGCTTGAGTGGCTGCAAGGCGCCGCAGGTGGCGTCCACCTTCGCCTATCAGGAACCGAGTTTGGTATTCATGGTCGGCACCGGCACCCGTTTCACCGACGGCGCCGGCGCCGCCGAATTCCTCAACACCGGCGAGTGCCATTTCGCGCTGATCGATCCGCGCAGCGAGCGCAACTTCGTGCAGCGCGCCAATGCGATTGGCTTGCGCTACGCCCTGAGCCAGCGCATCGAGGGCTACAACATCAGCATCGGGCGGGCTGTGGCCTTGGCCGTGTTCCGCTCGGCGGCGTCACCATGACTTTGGCGAATGGCGCGAAGCTGGAAAGCGCAAGCGCGCCGCTGCTGCGGCGTTGCGTCGGCAATATCGTTATCAGCGGCAAGATGCTGCTGCGCCCGGCGCGGCTTCATCCGCGGCAGGCTTGGCTCTGGCCGCCGCGCAAGCTTAGCATCACCGTGGCCATCGCGGCCGCCGTGTTTGCGCTCGGCATGGTCTCGATCGACGCGCCCGCGATCACTTACGCGCGCACGCTGCCGCGCTGGCTGATCGATTTCTTCGACTGGATCACCGATTTCGGCAAGTCGGGCTGGTTCCTGTGGCCGCTTGGCTTTCTGTTCATCGGCCTCGCGGCGTTGCCACGGCCTGCCGGAATCGCACAACGCGTGCTGGCGGCGATGATGGTGCGCATCGGATTTTTGTTCTGGGCCATCGCGCTGCCCGGCATCGCGACCAACGCCATCAAGCACGTGATCGGACGGGCGCGGCCCTTCGTCAGCGGCATTGCCGACCCTTATGTCTTTGCCCCGTTCACCGGCAGCGCAGCCTATGCCAGCATGCCGTCAGGCCACGCGACGACGGCGTTTTCGGTGCTCGTGGCCTTCGGCATCATATGGCCGCGCGCCCGCACGGTGCTGTTGCTCTACGCGCTGCTGATCTGCATCAGCCGGGTCGTCGTGACCGCGCATCACCCGACCGACGTGCTGGGCGGCGCCGTGATGGGCGCGGCCGGGGCGCTGCTGGTGGCCCGCTTTTTCGCGCTGCGGCGCTTGGGTTTTTCGGTGCGGCCGGATGGCACGCTGCTGGCCTATCCGGCCCCGTCGTTCCGGCGCATCAAATCAGTTGCCCGCGAGCTATTGGCTTAATAAGAAGCGGGCCAATGCGGCCTGCGGGCTGCCGGCGGGACCATGACAATGAACACGAACGATCCGGCGGTGTCTGTCGTGGTGCCGGTCCGCAACGAGGCCGGCAATATCGCCCAGCTTGTGGCCGAGATCGCCAAGGCGCTCAACGGCCATTGGCGTTTCGAGGTGGTCTACGTCAATGACGGTTCCACCGACGGCACCGAGGCCGAGCTCAAGCGGCTGATCGCGCTGCACCCGTGGCTGCGCCGTGTGCGGCACAAACAATCCTGCGGCCAGTCGAGCGCGGTGCGCAGCGGCGTCGCCTTGGCGCGCGCGCCTTTGGTGGTGACGCTCGACGGCGATGGCCAGAACGACCCGGCCTTCATCCCGGCGATGCTACGCGCGCTGGAAGCGGGCGCGCCGAGGGTTGGTTTGGTCGCAGGGCAA
Source organism: uncultured Hyphomicrobiales bacterium (assembly GCA_903878085.1). Classification (GTDB taxonomy): domain Bacteria; phylum Pseudomonadota; class Alphaproteobacteria; order Rhizobiales; family Xanthobacteraceae; genus Pseudolabrys. Next base: position 31,280 of record CAIRGJ010000022.1, read on the forward strand.
CGCGTCGGCCGCAAGGCGACCGGCTTCAAGAAACTGCAATCGCGCATCGCCAATGCCGTGCGCAGCGCGGTGTTGCGCGACGGCACCCGCGACACCGGCTGCGGTTTGAAAGCCTTCCGCCGCGACGTGTTCCTGGCGCTGCCGTATTTCGACGGCCTGCATCGCTTTCTGCCGGCGCTGGTGCGCCGCGACGGTTACGACATCGGTTATGTCGATGTGGTCGACCGCGAACGCGCGAGCGGCGTGTCGAATTATGGATTATGGGACCGGCTCTGGGTCGGGATTCTCGATCTCGCCGGCGTGTGGTGGCTGATCCGCCGCAAGAAGCGCGTCCCGGAATTGGTGGAGGATTAGCGCGTGATCCCGAAAAGTGGAAACCGGTTTTCGGACAAGATCACGCGCAAACTAAGGGAATAATTCTATGCTCGTTGATATCACCCAAGCCGTCGGCGGCTATCTGCACGACGTGTTCGTCGGCAACCTCGATTGGGGCATCCTTGTGGGCTACATCGCGCAGGCGATGTTCGCGATGCGCTTCGTGGTGCAGTGGATCGCGTCCGAGCGCGCGGGGCGCAGCGTGGTGCCGACCGCATTCTGGATATTCTCGATCGGCGGCGGCTTCATGCTGCTCGCCTATGCACTGTACCGCAAAGACCCGGTCTTCATCATCGGCCAGGCCTTCGGCGTCTTCGTCTATCTGCGCAATCTGCAATTCGTCATGCGCAGCGGCGGTGCGGCGGCGATTTAGCGCATGATCCCGAAAAGTGGGATCCGGTTTTCGGATAAGATCATGCGTAAGCAATAAGACTATTTAGCAGCAGCCATCGCGGCGAAGCCGCCTTCGAGATCGGCAATCAAGTCGCCGGGATCTTCCAGTCCGATATGGAAACGCAGCGTCGGTCCTTCCGGCTTCCACGGCGTGGCGGTTCGGTATTCGGCGCAGTCGAACAAGATCACCAGACTCTCGAAGCCGCCCCACGAGAAGCCCATGCCGAACAGTGCCAGTTCGTCCATGAAGGCGTAGACGGCTTTTTCGCTCGTAGGTTTGAGCACGATGCTGAATAGGCCGCAGGCGCCGGTGAAGTCCCGCTGCCAGATTGCGTGACCGGGATCGCTCTCCAGCGCCGGATGCAGCACGCGGACGACTTCCGGCCTTTGCTCCAACCAGCGCGCGATCTGCAGTCCGGATTGAAAATGCCGCGGCAGCCGCACGCCCATGGTGCGCAAGCCGCGTAGCGCCAGGTTCATGTCGTCGGGCCCGACGCAGAGGCCCATGGTGTAGACCGTCTCCTTGAGCGCCGGCAGCATCTTGGCGTTGGCCGAGACGCAACCGAACATGATGTCGGAATGGCCGCCGATATATTTGGTGCCGGCCTGGATCGACAGATCGACGCCTTTCTCGAACGGTTTGAAATACAGCGGCGTCGCCCAGGTGTTATCCATCAACACCGTCGCGCCTTTGTCATGCGCGACCCTGGCGATGGCTGGAATGTCCTGCATCTCGAAACTTTGCGATCCGGGCGCTTCGACGAACACAGCCTTGGTGTTCGGCTTGAACAGCGCGGCGATGCCGGCGCCGATCAACGGGTCGTAATAGGTTGTGGTCACGCCCATGCGCTTGAACACGCCTTCGCAAAACGTGCGGGTCGGCCGGTAGACGCTGTCGCTCATCAGGATGTGGTCGCCGGCACCTGCGGACGCGAGCAGGGCGGTCGAAATCGCCGCCAGTCCCGACGGTAGCAACGCGACGCCGGCGCATTTGTCGCCCTCGATCTCGCGCAACGCATTCTCAAGGGCTTCGGAGGTCGGCGTGCCGCGGCGGCCGTAGCTGTAGCGGGCGCGATGTGCGACCTGATCCGCGGCGGTCGGATAAAGCACAGTCGAGGCGTGATAAACTGGTGGATTGACGAAGCCATGATAGGCCTTCGGGTCGCGGCCGGCATTGACCAGCTGGGTTTCCGGCTTCGGCGGGGTTTTGGGCGTCTTCGCCATGTGGTTTTGGGTCCGATTTGGTGTGGGCTGCGGAACCGTAATGCTAAAGGCATATACGTCCGCAACGGCCGCGACCGTCAACCCCTTGACCTGTCAACCCGATCGGTCTGAGATACAAGAAGTCGAGGGGACTCGTGGTGCGACGCCAGACCTGCAATGATCCGCAAGGGCGTAAAGCCCGTTGCGGCTGACTTGTATGGCCCGTCCGCGAGGGGCGCCGCATCCCGTCATGCGTTGAAGAGGCTGCCAGATGAAAAAAATTATTGCACTTGCCGCGCTCGCCATCGTGTTCACCGCGCAAAGCGCATCCGCCCAAACAACATTGAAAGCCGTCAAGGACCGCGGTTCGTTGAACTGCGGTTCAAACGGCACGCTGGCCGGCTTCGGCCTGCCTGACGCGCAAGGCAAATGGACCGGCCTCGACGTCGACTACTGCAAGGCGCTGGCCGCCGCGGTGCTTGGCGATCCCAATAAGGTCAAGTTCGTGCCGCTGTCGGCAAAGGATCGTTTCACCGCGCTGCAGTCCGGCGAAGTCGACGTGCTGGCGCGCAACACCACATGGACGAGTTCGCGCGATACCTCGCTCGGCCTCAACTTTGTCGGCGTCGATTACTACGACGGCCAGGGCTTCATGGTGCGCAAAGCGCTGAAAGTGAATTCCGCGCTCGAACTCAACGGCGCCTCGGTCTGCGTGCAGCAAGGCACCACCACCGAGCTCAACCTGTCGGACTTCTTCCGCGCTCACAACATGCAGGTCAAGACCGTGACCTTCGCCACCGCCAACGAGGCGGTGAAGGCCTACGACGCCGGCCGCTGCGACGCCTACACCACGGACGCCTCGGGCCTTTACGCCGAGCGCCTGCGCCTGGCCAATGCCGACGAGCATATCGTGCTGCCCGAGGTCATCTCCAAGGAGCCGCTCGGGCCGGCGGTGCGCCATGGCGACGACCAGTGGTTCGACATCGCAAAGTGGACGCTGTTCGCGCTCATCAACGCCGAAGAGCTGGGCATGACGCAGAAGAACGTCGATGAAATGCTGAAGTCGGCCAACCCGGATGTAAAACGCTTTGTCGGCACCGAAGGAAATTACGGCGAACAACTCGGCTTGGCGAAGGACTGGGCGGTGCAGATCGTCAAGGCCGTCGGCAATTACGGCGAAGTGTTCGACCGCAATGTCGGCGCCACTTCGCCGCTCAAGATCGATCGCGGCCTGAACAAATTGTGGAACAAGGGCGGCATCGTCTACGCGCCGCCGGTTCGCTAAGCTGACTGCATCGCCGCGGCCCGATTGCCGCGGCGATTATGCCCTACGAGAAAGCCCGGCCGGGACGAAACGAGGGGTAAATGTCGACTGACCTTCCGGCGGGGTTACCCCCCGTGCGGGTTGCCTTCTACAACGACCCCAAGGTCCGCAGCATTGCCTATCAGGTGGCACTCTGCGTCGCGGTTGGCTTTCTGATCTACGAGGCCGCCAGCAACGCCATTACCAACCTGGAACGCGCGCATATCGCGTCCGGCTTCGGCTTTTGGCACAATACCGCCGGCTTCGACATCAGCCAGACGCTGATCGAGTACAGCGCGCAGGCCTCGACCTACGGCCGCGCGTTCTGGGTTGGTCTGCTCAATACGCTTTTGGTCGCCGGCCTCGGCGTTGTCTTCGCCACCATCCTTGGCTTCATCATCGGCATCGCGCGGCTGTCGAAGAACTGGCTGGTGTCGAAAGCCGCCACCGGTTACGTCGAGACCATCCGCAACATCCCGCTGCTGCTACAGTTGCTGTTCTGGTACAACGCCGTGCTCAAGACGTTGCCGGAGATGCGCGACAGCTACAAAATCCCCGGCGGCATCGTTCTCAACAACCGCGGCCTGTTTCTGCCGAACCCGATCCTCGGGCCCGGCTTCTACTGGGTTGTGATTGCGTTTGTCGCCGGCATTGCGGCCTCGATCGTATTCTACATCTGGGCGCGCAAGCGCCAGGAGCAGACCGGACAACAGGCGCCGGTGTTCACGACGGCATTCGGCCTGATCATCGGCCTATCGATCCTGGTGCTGATCGCAGCCGGATTTCCGCTGTCGTTCGGCTTCCCGCAGGCCGGGCGTTTCAACATCAGCGGCGGCATGGAAGTGCTGCCGGAATTTGCCGCTCTGCTGTTCGGCCTGTCGATCTACACCGCGGCCTTCATCGCCGAGGTGGTGCGCGCCGGCATTCTCGCGGTGTCGCGCGGCCAGACCGAGGCGGCCTATTCGCTGGGAATGCGGCCGCAGCCGACCTTGCGGCTGATCGTGGTGCCGCAGGCGATGCGCGTCATCATCCCACCGCTCACTAGCCAATATCTCAACTTGACCAAGAACTCATCGCTGGCGGTGGCGATCGGCTATCCCGATCTGGTGCAGGTGTTCACGGGCACGGTGCTGAACCAGACCGGGCAGGCGGTCGAAGTCGTCGCCATCACCATGGCGGTCTATCTCACCATCAGTCTGGCGACCTCGTTGCTGATGAACATCTACAACAGCCGCATCGCGCTGGTGGAACGATGAGGACGCGCCGATGACCATGTCGGAAGGCGATCTCGCGGTGATGGAACTCAGATTCGTGCGCGCCGCTATGCTCGAGTCGCAACCGCCGCCAGCGGGGATGCGCGGCGCGGTCGGCTGGCTACGCGAAAATCTGCTGTCGACGCCGTTCAACATCACCCTGACCATCCTCATCGGGCTGCTGTTTGCCTGGATCGTCCCTGACCTGATCCGATTTCTGCTGATCGATGCGGTGTGGAGCGGCGCCGACCGCGACGCTTGCCGCGAACTGGTGCAGAACCGCACCGTCGGTGCCTGCTGGCCCTTCGTGTTCGAGCGTTGGCCCTATTTCGTCTACGGCTCCTATCCGCTCTCCGAGCGCTGGCGGGTCGATGTGTTCTTCGTCATGCTGGCGATCGGCGTAGTCTGGATGCTGTGGCTGCACGCGCCGCGCCGCGGTCTCGGCGCGATCTATTTCTTCGCCGTGGTGCCGATCACCGCCTTCATATTGTTGACCGGCTGGCGTGCTATCGGCCTGGAGCCGGTGGATACCGTGCTGTGGGGTGGCATCCTGGTGACCATCGTGGTGGCCTGGGTCGGCATCGTGGTGTCGCTGCCGCTCGGCATCCTGCTGGCGCTCGGCCGCCGTTCGCCTATGCCCGCGGTGCGGCTGTTCAGCATCACCTTCATCGAGTTCGTGCGCGGCGTGCCGCTGGTGACCGTGCTGTTCATGGCGAGCGTGATGCTGCCGCTGTTCGTGCCGGAGCAATATTCGCCCGACAAGTTGCTGCGTGCGCTAGTCGGCATCGCGCTGTTCGCCTCGGCCTATATGGCTGAAGTGGTGCGCGCCGGCTTGCAGGCGATTCCCAAGGGTCAGTTCGAAGGCGCGATGGCGGTCGGCCTTGGCTATTCGCAGATGATGCGGCTGATCATCCTGCCGCAGGCGCTCAAGATCACCATCCCGAACATCGTCAACACCTATATCGGCCTGTTCAAGGACACCACGCTGGTGTTCATCGTCGGCATCTTCGATTTCCTGCACACCGTCGAAGTGTCGCGCATCGATCCGAAATGGGCGTCGCCGGTCACCAGCACGACCGGTTACGCGGTCGCCGCCATCTTCTATCTCATCTTCTGCTACGCGATGTCGCGCTATGCCCGCGCCACCGAGGCGCGGCTTGGCCTCAGCGACAGGCGATAATCAGGAAAAACCGTCATGCCCGACAGCGCCAAAGCCAAGCCTCATATCAAGCCGAGCAAGCTCAAGACCGATATGGCGGTAGACCTGATCGGCGTCAACAAGTGGTACGGCGACTTCCACGTGCTGCGTGACATCAATCTCAAGGTCAAAGGCGGCGAGCGCATCGTGATCTGCGGGCCGTCCGGCTCCGGCAAATCGACCATGATCCGCTGCATCAACCGGCTGGAGGAACATCAGCAAGGCCAGATCATCGTCGACGGCGTCGAGTTGACCAACGACCTCAAGAAGATCGACGAGGTGCGGCGCGAGGTCGGCATGGTGTTCCAGCACTTCAACCTGTTTCCGCATCTCACGGTGCTGGAGAACTGCACGCTGGCGCCGCTCTGGGTCCGCAAGATCCCGAAGCGCGAGGCTGAAGAGATCGCGATGTATTATTTGACGCGGGTGAAGATCCCGGACCAGGCGTTGAAATATCCGGGCCAGTTGTCGGGGGGGCAGCAGCAGCGTGTCGCCATCGCGCGGGCGCTGTGCATGAGCCCTAAGATCATGCTGTTCGACGAGCCGACCTCGGCGCTCGATCCGGAAATGGTCAAGGAGGTGCTCGACACCATGGTGGGGCTCGCCGACGACGGGATGACCATGCTGTGCGTCACCCACGAAATGGGGTTCGCGCGTCAGGTGGCCGACCTAATCATTTTCATGGATGCCGGGCAGATCATCGAGTCCAATGTGCCCGAGGAATTTTTCAATCACCCGCAACATGAGCGAACCAAGCTGTTCCTGAGCCAGATTTTGCACTAGGCCCAAAGCGCAAAACCGGCTGTCTCGGTCAAAATGACCCGAAGCAGCCGCTAGGTCCGTACGAAAACGGTATGGCTAGACAAGCCGACAAAAGTGATCAACGTTTTCGTTCTAGAGAAGGGAAAGCCGCGTTTTACCCCAGTACATTAACTGAGGCTGTGATCTGACGAGGCCGCCTTAGTTGGCCGCCTCTTTCATTTCAAACCAAAAGCGCAATGTCGCTGAGTGGCCCTTCGCGATATTGCGCCAATTATGGCGCTTTCGGAGCGAAGCGGACGTTCAGAAAGCTGCACTTACAGAACCGAATTTATGAGTACGCGCCCTAAAGTGCGTTTAGCAAGGCCGCGCCTAGTCCTTCTCGACCGGCAAATCCGGCCGCGCGCCCCATTCCGACCACGAGCCGTCATAAACCGGCGCCAGCTTCTTGCCGATCGCGTCGAGCCCGAGCGACAGGACCACGGCCGAGACGCCCGAGCCGCAACTCGTGATCACGGGCTTGTCGGTATCGACGCCGGCTTTCTTGAATGCTTGCGCGATGCGTTCGGGCGAGACCAGGCGGCCGTTTTCCACCAGTTCGCTCGACGGCACGTTGAAGGCGCCCGGCATATGGCCGGCCCGCAGGCCCGGACGCGGCTCGGGATCGCGGCCGGCAAAGCGGCCCGCCGGACGGGCATCGACCACCTGCACGCTCTCGTCGTTGAGCGCCATCTGCACGTCGCTATGCATCGCCACCGCGCCGGTCTGCATGACGGCGTTGAAGACGCGGGCAGGGCGCTTGACCTCGCCGCCTTCGGTTTCGCGGCCTTCCGCTTTCCAGGTCGGCAAACCGCCGTCGAGAATGAACACGTTCTGGGCGCCGAAGATGCGGAACGTCCACCACACGCGCGGCGCGGACATTAGCCCGAGGCCGTCGTAGACGACAATGGTGTCGGTCTCGGCAATGCCGAGCGCGCCGGCGGCGTCGCCGAATTGCTTCGGCCCCGGCAACATATGCGGCAGATCGCTGGAATGATCGGCCACGACGTCGATGTCGAAGAACACCGCACCCGGAATATGGCTGGCGAGATATTCGGCCTTGGCGTCGCGCTTATGCGCCGGCAGATAAAATGAGCCGTCGATCACCACGATGCCGGGTTTACCTAGCTGGCCGGCAAGCCATTCGGTGGATTTAAGCCATTTGCTCGCGGGATTTGTCATGGGTTCTTGTTTCTCAATTGCGTCAGCGTTAATGCCCAGCCTCGCCTAATTGTTCCGATCCCGCAATGCCAGCGGGCGCGGCGATCAGATAAACGGCGGCTTGATGTTCGACATGCGCTCCAGCCGTTCCGGCACCGGCAGATGCTTCGAGCGCAGGAATTCCGGATTGAACAATTTCGATTGATAGCGCGCGCCAGAGTCGCACAGCACGGTGACGATGGTATGGCCAGGGCCGAGGTCTTTCGCCAGCCTGATCGTACCGGCGACATTGATACCGGACGAGCCGCCGAGACACAGGCCTTCGTGTTCGAGCAGATCGAACACGATCGGCACGGCTTCCTCGTCGGGAATGAGATAGGCCTTGTCGACCTTCATCTGCTCGACGATAGCCGTGACCCGGGCAAGCCCAATGCCCTCGGTGATCGATCCGCCTGCGCTGACCTTGGCCTCGCCATGGGCAAACAGATTGTACATTGCCGCTCCACGCGGATCGGCGACTCCGATCGTGATGCTGCTTTTCTTTTCCTTCAGAAAATTAGAAACTCCGGCAAGCGTGCCACCGCTGCCGACCGCGCAGATGAAGCCGTCGATCTTGCCGCCGGTCTCGTTCCAGATTTCGGGGCCGGTCGAGACGTAATGGGCCTTGCTGTTGTCGAGGTTGTTCCACTGGTCGGCGAAGATCACGCCGTTCGGCTCAGACTGCTTCAATTGCTCAGCCAGCCTTCGGCCGACATGCTGGTAGTTGTTTGGATTGGCGAAAGGAAGCGCGGGCACTTCCAATAGTTCGGCGCCGCACAGCCGCAGCATGTCTTTCTTTTCTTGGCTCTGCGTCTCGGGAATGACGATCAGCGTGCGGTAGCCGCGCGCATTCGCGACCAATGCAAGGCCAATGCCGGTATTGCCGGCGGTCGCTTCCACCACCAACCCGCCGGGGCGCAATTCGCCGCGGGCCTCGGCCTCCAGGATCATCTGGCGGGCGGCGCGGTCCTTGACCGAGCCGCCCGGATTCATGAACTCCGCCTTGCCCAAAATCGTGCAGCCGGTCGCCGCGGAGGCGGCCTGCAGCTTGATCAGGGGGGTATGGCCGATTGCGTCGACGAGGCCGTCTCGGATCTTCATGCCCGGTTCCGGGGGTAAGGGGGGGACGAAATTGAACCTAATAGAGGGCAGCGGGGGCCACAAGACCGGGATTTTGACAGTAAAACCAAACCGTAATTCAACTCGTGGTGGTGTTGGAAACCTCGCCGAAACCATATCGACGCATTGGCCGGCGGTATTTGGCCCCATTCACCACTTCTTTGGCCCGAAGCCTTAATCGTAGCGGTGGATCAAGAAGAATACCCAAGGTTCCGTGCCACTGGGCCGCCGAAATGATGAATCTCGACGTCAACACCCTGTTTATGGTGACGATCTATGTGGAAGCAATCCTCGGATTGCTGCTGCTGTTCGCCTGGGCCCAGAACACCCAGCTCTACGCCGTCGCCTGGTGGGGGTTCGCCCATCTGATCCGTGCCGCCTCGATCGTACTGTTCGGCATGTACGGCAGCGCGCCCGACCTGATCACCATCGATCTCGCCAACGCCTTGCTGTTCACCGCCTTCGCGGTCACCTGGACCGGCGCGCGGGTCTTCGACGGCCGTCCGGTCGAACCGGTCTATCTGGTGACCGGCGCCGTGATCTGGCTTCTGGTGTGCCGCCTACCGGTTTTGGCCGACGCGATCGAAATCCGCGCCATGATCGCGTCCGGTATCATCACCGCCTACACTTGGCTCACGGCCTATGAATTCTGGCGCGGCCGCAACGAGCAACTGGTGTCGCGTTGGCCGGCGATCTTCATGCTGTTTGCCCATGGCGCGCTGTTCATGCTGCGCACGCCGCTGGTCACGCTGCTGCCTTGGTCGACGTCGAACTTGTACGGCAGCGTCTGGCTGACAGTGCTCAGCTTCGAAGCCCTGCTGTTTACGATCTCGATCGCGTTCATCCTGCTGGCAATGGCGAAAGAGCGCACCGAATTGCGCCACCGCACCGCGGCGATGATCGACCCGCTTACCGGCATCGCCAATCGCCGCGCGTTCCTGCATGAAGCCGGCGTCATGGCGAAGCGCCACAGCGCCAATCCCCGGCCGACCGCCGTGCTGTTGATCGATCTCGACCACTTCAAGTCGATCAACGACCGCTTCGGTCATGCGCTCGGCGACCGGGTGCTGGAGATTTTTACCGACGCGGCGCAGCAATCGATCCGCGCCACCGATCTGATCGGCCGCCTCGGCGGCGAGGAGTTTGCCGCGATCTTGTACGACACCAGTCGCGAAAAGGCAGTGGTGGCGTCCGAGCGCATGCGCGAGACCTTCGCCCGAATCGCACAGGACGTCGGCGGCCGTCCGGTCTGCGCCACTGTGAGCATCGGCCTTGTGCATTGCGAGGGGCCGGTCCTCGACGTGCCCGAACTTCTGGCGCAGGCCGACCAGGCGCTTTATTTCGCCAAGGAAAACGGCCGCAATCGGGTCGAGGTCGCCTCGCTGGATATGATCATGCAGCGCCAGATCCGCGAGATTGCGGTTTCTGAGCCAGCGCTGCCGCCGCCCGCCACCCAAAGCGCCGCCTGACCACCGCGGCGTTCAATCCCAATCCGTTCGTGCACAAATAGCGGGCGTCGGGCCGCCTGCGATACGATACAATAGCCGTGCCGCGCGGCGCGTGGTCGCGGCAATTCGCATTGACCGCAGCCTTCGAATTAGTCCATTTTATCGCGAAGGGCGCACCACTCGGGCGCAGGAATTAGTAGGACGCCAAACTAATTCGAACGCGCAGCAATCGAACGCCAAAAAGCGTCTAAAAGACGCCCAAGAATCGAATATACACGACTCGAAAACGTCAGGGAGGATGAGATGAAACTAATGAAATACCTGGGGGCCGCCGCACTGGCCCTTGCGGTGACTGGCACCGCGAACGCAGAAAATGTCAAAATCGGCGTGGTGTTGCCGTTCAGCGGCGCCAATGCCGATCTTGGCCAGCAAATGGACAAGGCGTTCGATCTTTACGTCAAGCTGCACGCCAAGGACATCGCGCCCAACACGGTCGAACTGATCAAGCGCGACGAAGGCCCGCCGACCGGCGCGCAGGCCAAGACCGTCGCGACCGAGCTGATCACCAACGACAAGGTGAACATGCTCGCCGGCTTCTCGTTCTCGCCGTCGTCGATTGCGCTCGCACCGGTGGTGACCCAGGCAAAAATCCCGATGGTTATCTCCAATGCCGGGACGGCGTGGATCACCAACCTGTCGCCCTATATCGTGCGGCTGTCGTTCAGCATGTGGCACCACGGTTATCCGATGGGCGCCTTTGCCTATGACAAGATCGGCTGCAAGACCGCGGCGCTCGCCTATACTGACTTCCCGCCGGGTAAGGATTCGACCGAAGCCTTCAAGACCGGCTTCGAGAAGGCCGGCGGCAAGATCGTCGACTCGGTCCCGCTCGGCAGCCCGGTGCAGGTGCCGGATTTCACGCCGTACTTCCAGAAGATCAAGGATGAGAAGCCCGACTGCATGTATGTGTTCATTCCGTCGGGCGCGCACGCCACCGGTGTGACCAAGGCTTATGGCGAACTCGGCATGCGCAAAGCCGGCGTCAAGCTGATCGGTCCGATGGATCTGATCCCGGACAACAAGTTGCAGGATATGGGCGACGCCGCCATCGGCACCATCGTCATGGGCAACTACGCGGTCGATCTCGAGAATGCCGAGAACAAGGCGTTCAACGAGGAATGGCACAAGGCTTACGGCAAGGACTCCTATCCGGACTTCATGTCGGCGGCCGCCTGGGACAGCATGCACGCCATCTTCGACGCTATCAAAAAGCTCAATGGCAAAGTTGACGACGGCGCCAAAGTGGTCGATGCGATGAAGGGCTGGTCCACCAACGGTCCGCGCGGCCACGTTATGATTGACGCCGACACCCGCGACATCGTGCAGGACGAGCACGCCATGGAAGTCATCCGCAAGCCGGACGGCAAGCTCGGAATCAAAGTCCTCGGCACCACCAAGGCGGTGAAGGACGAGTGCAAGGTGCAGAAGATCGGCCGTTGCGCTTCCTGATGGTCTTCAAATCCGTCTCTTGAATTGACAGCAAACGGCGCCGCCGCGCATATAGACGCGGCGGCGTTTTCTTTACATTCGCAACGGGGTGGGGCTCGTGCCGCATTTTGCCATCATAGCCGTCAGTATTCTGTTCGACGGCTTGGCCTATGCCATGTTCCTGTTCATCACCTCCGTCGGCCTGTCGGTGACGATGGGGCTGATGGGGTTCGTGAATCTTGCGCACGGCGCCTTCGCCATGGCGGGCGGCTATATCGTGGTTTCACTCACCCGTAACCTCGGCATCGGATTTGTGCCATCGCTTGCGGTCGCGGCCGTTACGGTCGGCGCGGTCAGCGTCGTGTTCGAGCGCGGGCTCTATCGCAGGCTCTACAAGGCGACCGACCTGGAGCAGGTGCTGCTCACCATCGGGCTCGCCTTCATGGCGATTGCCACGGCGACTTATCTTTACGGCCCGATCCCAAAATCTGTGCCACTCCCAGAATGGCTGCAAGGCGACATCAATCTCGGCTTCCGCTCGTTCCCAAGCTACCGCGCCTTCCTGATCGTGCTCGGCGTCGTGCTGGTCACGGTGCTGTGGTACGCTTTCGAGCGCACCAATATCGGCGCCAAGATCCGTGCCGCGGTTGATAACCGCCGCATGGCGGAATCGGTCGGCATCAATGTCGACCTGCTGTTCACGCTGACCTTCGCGGTCGGCTCAGGCTTGGCCGCGCTCGGCGGCGGGCTCGCGATCCAGTTGTTCGGTCTGTCGCCCAGTTTCGCGGTGCTCTATCTCGTGCTGTTCCTGATCGTGGTCGCGGTCGGCGGCCTCGGCAGCCTGAAGGGCACGCTGATGGCCGCGCTGGTGATCGGCATTATCGATACCGGCGGAAAATATCTGCTGGCGGAGGCCGGCGGCTTCTTCATTTACGCGATCACGGTCGTGGTGCTGCTGATCAAGCCGGCGGGGTTCTATGGCCGTGAGTGACAGCAAAGCCGCGGAGCGCGTCTTGGATGTGAGCGCCGATCGCCGGCAGGCGCGCGATCGCGCCGCAGGCTATCTGTTGCGGCGGCATCACTTCCAATGGCCGGAAGCGCTGCCGTGGATCGTCGCCATCGCGGCGTTTTTCCTGTTTCCGGACCGCATGACCTTCGGTAGCCAGGTCCTGGTCATGATCATGTTCGCGCTCTCGCTCGACCTCATCCTCGGTTATGCCGGCATCGTCACGCTCGGCCATGCGGCGTTCTTCGGCATCGGCGCTTATACGGTGGGGCTCGGCGCGGCGCGTCTCGGCTGGACCGAGCCGGTCAGCGGACTGTTCGCCGCGGCCATCGTCTCCGCCTTCGTCGGCTTCATCACCGGTTGGTTCCTGCTGCGCTATCGCGGCCTGACGCTGCTGATGCTGACGCTGGCGACCGCGATCATGCTGCAGGAGACCGGCAATCTGCGATCGGATTTTTCCGGCGGCTATGACGGCCTGCCGGGCCTGGAATTCAAGCCGCTGCTCGGCCTGTTCGATTACGATCTCTACGGTCACACTTATTATCTCTACGCCTTGGCGGTGCTGGCGGTGGTGTTCTTTTTCGTGCGGCGCATCGTCTATTCGCCGTTCGGACAGGCGCTGACCGGCATCCGCGAGAACGTCAAGCGTATGCATGCCATCGGCTCGCCGGTGCACCGGCGGCTGGTGACGGTCTATTCGATTGCCGCCGGCATCGCCGGCATTGCCGGCGCGCTGTTCACCCAGACCAACGCCTACGTCACGCTGACGGTGTTCGATTTCGACAACTCCGCCAAGGTCATGGTGATGCTGATCCTCGGCGGCACGGGGCGGCTCTATGGCGCGTTCCTGGGCGCCGCGGTCTACATGGTGCTCGAAGACCATCTCTCGAAACTGAGTCCGACCTTCTGGCAATTCGGCATTGGCCTGCTGCTGGTGCTGGCGGTGCTGTTCGCGCGCCGCGGCGTGCTTGGGCTGTTCGAAGACGCCGGCCAATACTTGAAGAGGTTCCGGTCGTGACCGCCGCGCTGGAAGTGCAGGGGCTTAACCGCAGCTTCGGCGCGCTGCTGGTGACGTACAACGTCAATCTGACGCTGGAACGCGGCGCGCGCCGCGCTTTGATCGGGCCGAATGGCGCCGGCAAAACCACGCTGATCAATCTGATCACCGGCGTGCTCAAGCCGTCGGCCGGCCGCGTGCTGCTCAACGGCGAGGACATCACTGCGTCCTCGCAGGCCGATCGCGCGCGCCGCGGGCTGGCGCGCACTTTCCAGATCAACCAGTTGTTCCGCGGCCTCACGGTGCTGGAAAATCTCTGCATGACCATTGGGGAGCGCGACGGCCATTGCAATAATCTCTGGCGCTCGGCTGGCGCCAATCCGGCCGTCATCGACGAGGCGATCGATCATCTTGAATCGCTGCAACTGGCCGACGACGCGCTCAAGCTGGTGCGCGAACTGCCCTATGGCCGCCAGCGCCTGGTGGAGATCGCCATTGCGCTGGCGCAGAAGCCGCGCGTGCTGCTGCTCGACGAGCCCGCGGCGGGCGTGCCGTCGTCGGAGAGCCACCTCATCCTCGATGTTGTCGATCGTCTCGATCCCGATATCGCGGTCCTGATCATCGAGCACGACATGGACGTCGTGTACCGCTTCGCCAAGGAGATCACGGTGCTGGTGCAGGGCGCGGTGCTGGTCGAAGGCGCGCCGGACGCGATCATGAGCGACGAGCGCGTGCGCGCGGTCTATCTCGGTCAGGATGGCCATCGGGGAGCCGCCCAAAATGGCTGAAGCATTGGCCGAGCGCGCGCTCGAACTCGACAAGGTGTCCGCCGGCTACGGCGAGACCGTGGTGCTGGAAGATATCCGGCTGGCGCTCGACGTCGGCGAAACGCTGTCGATCATCGGCCGCAACGGCGTCGGCAAAAGCACGCTGCTCGCCACCATCATGGGCCACACCCAGTTGCATGGTGGCCGGGTGGCGCTGCACGGCAAGGATATTTCCAAGCTTGCCACCTACGCGCGCGTGAAGGCCGGCCTCGGCTATGTACCGCAGGAGCGCGAAATCTTTCCCTCGCTCAGCGTACGCGAGAACATGGAGGTCGCGGCGCGGCCGGGCGTGTGGACCTTCGATGCCGTCTGCGAGCTGTTTCCGCGGCTCGCCGAGCGCGCCAACAACAGTGGCAACCAGTTGTCCGGCGGCGAACAGCAGATGCTGGCGATCGGCCGCGCGCTGGTCGGCAATCCGACCGTGCTGCTGATGGACGAGCCGTCCGAGGGCTTGGCGCCGGTCATCGTCGAGGAACTGGCTCGCGCCGTGAAGCGGCTGACCCAGGCCGGCGGCCTGGCGATGATCCTGGTCGAACAGAACACCCGGCTGGCGCTCGACATCGCGCCGCGCGCGGTGGTGATGGACCGCGGTCGCATCGTGTTCGACGGCAAAAGCGAGACGTTGCGCAACGACCCGGCCAAGCTTGAGCAATTGATCGGCGTCGTGAAGGCCTAATTTTGCGGGTGGGGCGTTGCCCACCATTGCTTTCTGCCGCAACGGTGCGCATAGGCTAGGCTCGTAACAACAAGCGAGCCTCGACCCATGAAGCGCAGCGACTCCCGTATCCTCACCACCCATGTCGGCAGCCTGATCCGGCCGCAGCCTTTGCAGGAATTTCTGCGCGCCAAGCAGAGCGGCAAGCCTTACGACGAGAAGGCCTATAATGCCTGTCTGACGTCGTCGGTGGCCGAGGTCGTCGCGCAACAGGCGAAAGCCGGCGTCGATGTCGTCAGCGATGGCGAGTTCGGCAAGGCGATTTCGTGGTCGCAATATGCGCTGGAGCGGCTGAGCGGCTTCGAGCGCCGGCCGATCAAGGCCGACACTGCCAATCCGTTTAAGCGCGGCGCCGACCGTACGCAGTTCTCCGAATTCTACGCCGAGCTCGACGCCCATGACGGCGTCGCCACCACGGTCGAAGCGATCTGCGTCGGCCCGATCGAATATACCGGGCAGGCCGAGTTGCAGCGCGACATCGACAACTTCAAGGCCGCGCTTAAAGTCACCAAGGTCGAAGAGGCGTTCCTGCCGGTCGCCGCGCCCGCCAGCGTCATTCCCGACCGCAAGAATGAATACTACAAGAACGAAGACGACATCATGGCGGCGATCGCCGCCGCCATGCACACCGAATACAAGATGATCATCGACGCCGGTTTCCTGGTGCAACTCGACGACGCGCGCAACGCCGTCACCTATGACCGCATGGTGCCACCCGCGAGTTTTGCCGATTACCGCAAGTGGCTCGGCCAGCAGGTCGAGATCATCAACACCGCGATCAAAGGTCTGCCGGCCGACCGCATCCGCTATCATGTGTGCTGGGGCAGCTGGCCGGGCCCGCATGTCAGCGACGTGCCGCTCAAGGACATTGTCGATCTGATCCTCAAGGTGAAAGTCGGCGCCTACGTGATCGAGGGCGCCAATCCGCGCCACGAGCACGAATGGAAGGTATGGAAAGACGCCAAGCTGGCGCCAGGGCAGGTGCTGATCCCGGGTGTCATCAGCCACGCCACCAATGTGGTCGAGCATCCGGAACTTGTCGCCGAGCGCATTGTTCGCCTGGCGAAAAATGTCGGCCGAGAGAACGTCATCGCCGGCACCGATTGCGGCTTCGCGCAGGGACCGTTCCACCGCCGCGTCCACCCGTCCATCATGTGGGCCAAACTACAGGCGCTGGCCGAGGGTGCCCGGCTTGCGAGCAAGGAATTGTGGTCATAGTCTCTTTGCTAATCGGCGCGCCTATGACGCCGGATCAGCCGGGAGCCTAAGACCCATGAACATCAGCGCGCAGCATTCCAGCGGCTTGAAGACGCCGTTCGACCACAAGCGGCTCGACCGGCTGATGGATCAGGCCGGCATCGACGTCATCGTCACCACGTCGAAGCACAATGTGCAGTACCTGCTCGGCGGCCACCGCGCGCATTTCTTCGACTACATGGATGCGGTCGGCATCAGCCGTTATCTGCCGGTGATGGTCTACGCCAAGGGCGCGCCGGAGAAGGCCGGTTACTTCGGACACCGCCTGGAAAAATTCCAGTTGCAGGCCGATCCGGTGTGGACGCCGGAGACGCAAACCTCGGTCAACAATTCGCCCGACGCCATCACGCAGGCGATCGACTACATGCGCAAGGCCGGTATGAAGCCCAAGCGCATCGCCTTCGAATTCGGTTTCATGCCCTATGACGCCGCGCAGATCCTGCGCGACGCGTTCCCCGATGCCGACTGGGTCGATGCGCTGTTCGTGCTTGAGGCGCAGCGCGCCGTTAAATCCGCCGAGGAGCTGGCGATGCTGCGGACCGCGTCGGGCGGCGTGATCGATTCGATGCAAGCGGTCATCGCCAAGCACGGTCCCGGCGCGTCAAAGAAGGAACTCGTCGAGGCGTTGCGCCGCGAGGAAACCAATCGCGGCATGACCTTCGAATATTGCCTGATCACCTGCGGCACCAGCCTTAACCGTGCGCCGACCGACCAAGTCTGGAGCAAGGGCGATATCCTGTCGCTCGACTCCGGCGGCAATTATCACGGCTATATCGGCGATATCTGCCGCATGGCGATCCACGGCGAGCCGGATGCCGAGTTGGTTGATCTGCTCGGCGAGATCGAGACCATCCAACGCGCCGCGTTCAAGGCGACAAAGCCGGGTGCACTCGGCAAGGAAATCTACGCTGCCGGCGAGCCGCTGGTGCAGAAATCGAAGCATCGCAACCATCTCGATTTTCTGGCGCACGGCATGGGGCTGGTCAGCCACGAGGCACCGCGTCTGGCGCAGAATTCGCCGATGAAATATCCCGGCGATCACGCCAATGTGCCGCTCGAAGCCGGCATGGTGGTGTCGGTGGAAACCACGCTGCAGCACCCGACGCGCGGCTTCATCAAGCTCGAAGACACCGTGGTCGTGACCGAGACGGGCCACGAAGTCTACGGCGAGGGCCTGCGCGGGTGGAATAGAGGCGCGACGGGGGTCTAACTCTTTACCGTTCGTCCCCGCTAAAGCGGGGACCCAGTCCTTTTTGAAAGTAAGCCTGGATTCCCGCTCGCGCGGGAATGAGCGGAATTATTTTTTCATCTGCGCATCGGTCTGGATCGCCAAATTCCGGAGCGCATCCGCGACCTCGACCGGATAGCTCGCACCCGGCTGCAATTGCACCATAGCCAACGGTAGCCGCGCCAGATCGTGCACGGCGCGGTCGCGGATCTGGTCGAGCGTCGGCGCCGCGCCGATGCGCTTGCCGCCGCGCATCACTTGCGCGATCAGCGTCTCGCCCGCCTGCTTGTCTGTTTCGAGCGAGAGAATGTCGCCGCACATGCGGCCCTCGGCATCGTAGGCGCGCCACACCTGCTTGCGGCCAGGCCAGGTCTGCTTGCCCTCGGACAATTTGCGCTTCGGATGGCCGGCATATTCCTGCAGCTTGTAGGCGCAGTCGAAGGCCGGCGCATCGATCGAGGTGGCGAGACTGACGCCGATGCCATAGCCGTCGATCGGCGCACCGGCCTTCACCATAGCTTGCAGCACGTCTTCATCGATGCCGCCGCTGACCAGGATGATAGCGTCGCGTAGCCCGCCGTCGTCGAGAATGCCGCGCACTTTGGACGCTGCCGCCGTCAGATCGCCGCTGTCGATGCGCACGCCGCGGATCGAAATACCGTCGGCCGCAAGCCGCGGCGCCAGTTCGACCACTTTGCGGGCGCCGGCTTCGGTGTCGTAGGTGTCGATTAGCAGAATGATGCCGTCCGGCCGGGCGCGGGCGAAATTCTCGAAGGCCTGCATCTCGTCGTCGTGCACCTGCACGAACGAGTGCGCCATGGTGCCGACGATCGGGATGCCGTAGCGCTGGCCAGCCGCGACATTGGCCGCGCCACCGAAACCGGCGATGTAGCTCGCGCGCGCCGAATAGAGGCCGGCTTCCGCGCCGTGCGCCGTGCGTAGGCCGAAATCGGCCAGCACCTTGCCCGGCGCCGCCAGCACCATGCGTGCCGCCTTGGACGCGACTAAAGTCTGGAAGTTCATGATGTTGATCAGCCGCGACTCGACCAGTTGCGCTTGCGGCAAAGGGGCCGTGATGCGCAGCAGCGGCTCGTTGGGGAAGCACACGCTGCCTTCGGGGATCGCGTGTACGTCGCCGGTGAAGCGAAATGCCGCGAGATATTCCAGCATATTGTCGCGAAACCGGCCGGTGCTCTTGAGCCAGGCAATGTCGGCTTCGGAAAACTGGAGCGTTTCCAGATAGGACAGCGCGTCGTCGAGGCCTGCCGCGACCATGAAGCTGCGCCGCGCCGGCAGCCGCCGCACAAAAAATTCGAACACGGCTTCCTTGATCTCGCCGCGGTCCAGATAGGCTTGGACCATGTTGAGTTCGTAAAGGTCGGTGGTGAGGGGGCTGGCTGTCGTCATGCGTGGTTTGCGCGCCGTGCGGAAGCGGGCCTGAGTGGTAGCCCAGCCTGCCCGGCGCGCCAAGCGGCGAGTTCCAAACGCGCTGGACCGGCTTACGCTATAGTCTCAGCAATCAACGGAATCATTGCCCCATGTACCGCGCCACGATCGGAAGTCGGACTTACAGCTTTTCCGATCTGAAAACGCTGCTCGCCAAGGCCACGCCGTTGCGCAGCGGCGATCAATTGGCCGGGCTTGTCGCCGCGACCGGCGAGGAGCGCGTCGCCGCCCAATTCGCACTGGCCGATACGCCGCTGACGACGTTTCTCAGCGAGGCCGTGGTGCCTTACGAGAGCTGTGAGGTGACCCGCCTCATTGTCGATACTCATGACAAGGCAGCCTTTGCGCCCGTCGCGCATCTGACCGTCGGTGGCTTTCGCGACTGGCTGCTGGCGGACGAGGCGACCGCGCCGGTGCTGGCGGCGCTGGCGCCCGGGATCACGCCGGAAATGGCGGCGGCGGTCGTCAAGATCAGCCGGTTGCAAGACCTGATGGTGATGGCGGCAAAGTGCTCGGTGGTGACGCGCTTTCGCAACACCATCGGCCTGCCGGGCCGGCTGTCGGTGCGCCTCCAGCCCAATCATCCGACCGACGACGCACGTGGCATCGCCGCCAGCATTCTCGACGGTCTGCTGCTCGGGTCAGGTGACGCCGTCATCGGCATCAATCCGGCGACCGACAGTCCGGAGCGCACGCACGCGCTGCTGTCGATGCTCGACGAGATCCGCGCTAAGCTCGAAATCCCGACGCAATCTTGCGTGCTCGCCCATGTCACCACCACGCTCGAACTGATCGGCAAAGGTTCGCCGGTCGATCTGGTGTTCCAGTCGATCGCCGGCACGCAGAGCGCCAACAAGAGCTTCGGCATCGATCTCGCTTTGCTGCGCGAGGCGCGCGATGCTGCGCTAGCGCTCAAGCGCGGCACCGTCGGCGACAACGTGATGTATTTCGAAACCGGGCAGGGCAGCGCGCTGTCGGCGAATGCGCATCACGGCGTCGATCAGCAAACGCTGGAGGCGCGCGCTTATGCGGTCGCCCGCGCCTTCAAGCCGCTGCTGGTCAACACCGTGGTCGGCTTCATCGGGCCGGAATATCTATATGACGGCAAGCAGATCGCGCGCGCCGGACTGGAGGATCATTTTTGTGGCAAGCTGCTCGGCCTGCCGATGGGCGTCGACGTTTGCTATACCAATCACGCCGAGGCCGATCAGGACGACGCCGACGCGCTGCTGGCGTTGCTGGTCGCGGCCGGCGTCACCTTCGTGATGGGTGTGCCCGGTGCCGACGATGTCATGCTCGGCTATCAGAGCACGTCGTTTCACGATGCGTTGGCGATGCGCGATCTCTATGGCCGCAAACCGGCGCCGGAATTCGAGGCCTGGCTGGCGAAGCAGGGCCTGATCGATAGCGCGAACCGCATTCGCCCGGGCGAGTTGCCCAGCCGCTTCCGCGCATTGTTGCCACCCGCATGATCCCGAAAAGTGGGAACCGGTTTTCGGATAGGATCATGCGAAAGATAGAACCATGACAAAGTCTCCGGAAAAATTGGAAGGCGCTGCGCTGTGGGTGAACTTGCGCAAGCTCACCGCGGCGCGCATCGGCCTCAAAAGAGCGGGCGCGTCGCTGGCGACCCAGGCGTTGCTCGAATTCCAACTCGCGCATGCCCGCGCCCGCGATGCCGTGCATGCGCCGCTCGATATCGCGCGTCTCAATGACGACCTGGCGCCGCTTGGGCTGCCGGTGGTGGATGTCGCCAGCGCCGCCGCCGACAAGCAGACTTATCTGATGCGTCCCGATCTCGGCCGCCAATTGGCGGAAGGCGCCGCGGCAAAACTGAAGCCGCACGCCGGTGGCTACGACGTGGTGTTCGTGGTCAGCGACGGTCTGTCGGCCGGCGCGGTGCAGATACATGCCGCGCCGGTGCTGGCGGCGGTGTTGTCGGAACTGCAAAAGCAAAGCTGGCGCATCGCGCCGTTCGTAATGGCGCGCCACGGCCGTGTCGCCATCGGCGACGCTATCGCCGCGGCGCTTGGCGCAAGCTGCGCCGTGGTCCTGATCGGCGAACGTCCCGGCCTGTCGGCGCCCGACAGCATGGGCGCATATCTCACGTGGCAACCGTCGGCGCAGACCACCGACGCCGAGCGCAATTGCATCTCCAACATCCGACCCGACGGCATTGGCTATGCCGATGCCGCCTTCAAGCTGACGCATCTGCTGGCCGCCATGCGCGCGCGTCGCCTGTCCGGCGTGGCGCTCAAGGACCTGTCGGATCGGTTGCTGATCGGGGGAAGTAGCGGCGGCGGCTAAAAGCTTGGCCACTTAAAAGAGTGGCTCCCCGGGCTGGGATCGAACCAGCGACATTTCGATTAACAGTCGAACGCTCTACCGCTGAGCTACCAGGGAATACGGTACTTCTTATGCAACGGGCCTATAACAAAGCCCTAACCGCTTTGCAAAGCATGAACTTCGCGCCAGCTTAGACGCGGAATTTCGCCGATTTAGGGGCGAATGGAGTGGAGGCCACGCCCGGAATCGAACCGGGATAGAAGGATTTGCAGTCCTCTGCGTAACCACTCCGCCACGTGGCCTTAGATGGCGCACCCGGACACGTCCGCGCACTCCGCCTAAGTGCTAGCCTATATAGGAGCATTCGTAGCTCCACAACGCTTGCGGTCACTTGCCTTTTGCCGGCGCTTGCCGCACAAAAGCCACGCCTTTCCTCCGCTTTATCTTCACAATCGGGGCCGCGATGACCGATTTTTCCTCCGCACGCCGTCATATGGTGGACGGCCAGGTCCGCACCGTCGACGTTACCGACCTGCGGGTGATTTCCGCCATGCTGGAGGTTCCGCGCGAGCGATTCGTGCCGGCTTCCGCCACAGCTTTGGCCTATCTCGATCTCGAAATGGTCATCGGCGAGGGCGGCTCGCGCCGTCTGCTCAAGCCGCAGGTGCTGGCCAAGCTGCTTAGCGCTGCTGACCTGACCGGCACCGATCGGGTGCTGGATGTCGGCTGCGCCACCGGTTACTCGGCGGCGCTGCTGGCCGCCATTGCCGGGCAGGTGGTCGCGCTCGAACAGGACGCCGGCCTCGCCAAGGCGGCGCAAACCGCGCTGGCAAGCCTGCCGAACGTCAGCGTGGTCAGCGGCCCGCTCACCGCCGGCTGGGCCTCGGGCGGTCCCTATGACCTCATCCTGCTCGAAGGCGCCATTGAAGTTGAGCCGCAGGCCTTTTGCGCGCAATTGAAGGAAGGCGGGCGGCTGCTGTGCGTGTTGGGTTCCGGTCCCAACGCCAAGGCCATGCTCTATCGCCGCAGCGGCGACGAGTTGGGTGGCCGGCCGGTCTTCGATGCAGCGGCGCCTTTGTTGCCAGGTTTCGCTAAAGCGCCGGTTTTTGCATTCTGAGACGGCTGAAATTGCGGCAAACGGTTCCAAACCGTGGCGCAAAATCCCCATGCCGCCGCCTTTCTGTGGGCGGAAAGTTTCGGGGGGTTTAAACCCACACGCCCTGCGCATATGGTTTCCGGTTCCTAAGGTAGCGCGCGGGCCATATTCGGACGCGCGCTTGTAGTCAGGCAGTGCAATGTCGCGTCGGTGTGTGAGCGGGTTGAAAATCGGTTTTGCGGTCGTGACGATCGCAGGCATGGCGTGGTCGCCCGGTCAGGCACAGGCCGAAACCGTCGAATCCGCGCTGATCCAGGCCTACCAGAACAATCCGACGCTCAATTCGCAGCGCGCCGCCGTGCGCGCCGTCGATGAAAGCGTGCCGACGGCGCTGGCCGGCTACCGGCCGCGCGTCACGGTCACAGCGACCGGCGGCGAGCAGGTTCTGTCCTCGACCTCACTGACGAACCCGACGCGCGCGCCAGGCGCGCCGGCCACGTATTTCACCCAGAACGGCTATAATTCGCCTTACGGTGCCGGCGCCACCATCAGCCAGACCTTGTTCAACGGCTTCCAGACCGCCAACCGCACCCGGCAGGCCGAGGCGCAGGTGCTGGCGGCGCGCGAGACCCTGCGCACCTCCGAGCAGACCGTGCTGCTCAATGCCGTCACCGCCTATATGAATTTGTTGCGCGACACCGCCATCCTCGATCTGCAGCGCCGCAACGTCGAGGTGCTGCAGGAGCAATTGCGCCAGGTGCGCGACCGCTTCAACGTCGGCGAAGTCACGCGCACCGACGTGGCGCAGTCGGAATCGAGTCTGGCGGCTGGCCGGTCGCAAGTGCTGACCGCGGAATCCAACTACAAGTCCTCAGGCGCAACCTACCGTCAGGTGATCGGCCACGATGCCGCCAAACTGACGCCCGCCACGCCGGTCGATCGTTTTTCGCCGCGCAGTCTGCAGGACGCGATCGGTTTTGCCAGCAACACCCATCCGGCGGTGGCCACCGCACAATACAATATCGATGCGGCGCAGTTGCAGGTGAAGGTCGCCGAGGGCGCGCTGTATCCGACGCTGTCGGTGCAGGGCAGCTACAACCAAAACTTCATGAGCGCGTCGAGCCTCAACGCCTTCGTGAACTCTTCGGCCACGGTGCTGGGCACGTTGAGCGTGCCGATCTATCAGGGCGGCGCAGAATATGCCGCCATTCGCCAGGCGAAAGAAACGCTCGGCCAGCGCCGTCTCGACTTCGACGGTGCGCGCGATCAGGTACGCCAGGCCGTGGTGCAGTCCTGGGGCCAGCTCGATGCGGCCAAGGCCAATATCGAGGCGACGTCCGCGCAGGTGCAGTCCTCGGAGATCGCGCTGAACGGCGTGCGCGAGGAGGCGCGGGTCGGTCAGCGCACCACGCTCGACGTCCTCAACGCCCAGCAAACGCTAGTGAATGCGCGGGTGGCGCTGGTCACCGCCCAGCGCGACCGCGTGGTCGCATCCTACACGCTGCTGTCGGCGGTCGGCCGGCTGACGCCGCCGGTGCTCGGGCTGAACGTGCCGGTCTATAGCGCTACGGTGCATTACGAGCAGGTGCGCGACAATTGGGCCGGCGTGCGCACCCCCGACGGCCGCTGACCGGTTCCAGACTGTGGAACGCGGTGGGCGTGTCCACAGATCATTGCCTTTTCATAGTTTGGGACTGCCACAGTTGCGTCCGGCTGGCGTATAAAAGGGACTCAAGTAACGATTCGCTCATTCCGCACATGCCTCGGCGTGTCGCCGTGCGGGACGCACCAAACTGCGGTCGGGAAGTAAGAAATGACCCAAGCGGCGAAGGCCCAAGAGCCCTCGATGGAGGAAATCCTAGCCTCCATCCGGCGTATCATCGCCGACGACGATAGCGGCAAAGGCGCCAAGCCTGCCGAGGCCGCCAAGCCGGTCGCGCCGCCACCGCCGGCTGCTGCCGTTACCAGCCGTCCGGCTCCGGTGCCGCCGCCACCTGCGGCCGCCGCCAATAATCAGCAAGACATCGACGCCATGCTCGCCGATCTCGACGCGCCGCCGAAATTCGTGCCGCCGCCGATCCCGGCCGCGCCGCCGGTAGCCGACGTGCTCGATCTGACCGAGGCGATGACCGCGGCTGCGGCGCCGCCGCCGGCGCCTAATTTCCGCACCATCGATGGCGCCAACGACGTGGTGTTCACCGACCGGGCGCCGGTACCGCCGCCCGAACCGCCGGTCCGCTTTGCCGAAGAGCCGCGGCCCCAATTTACCCCGGCCCCGGCGCCCGATCAGGCGCTGATCTCGGGTGCGACGATGTCGGCGGTCGACAGTGCGTTCAATTCGCTGGCCAACACCGTGCTCGGCAACAATGCGCGCACGCTTGAGGATCTGGTCAAGGAAATGCTGCGCCCGATGCTCAAGGGCTGGCTCGACGACAATCTGCCCAGCATGGTCGAGCGTATCGTGCGCGCCGAGATCGAACGCGTCTCGCGCGGAAGGCCGTAATCCGGCTTCAGATTTCCCGCACCGCGCGCCGTTTCAATGCGCGCGCGAACCACAGACCGCACAACAGCAGCACCACGGCGGCGCCGAGGAACACCGGCACCGCGGTGTAGCGGTCGAAAATGATGCCGCCGACGGCCACGCCCGCGGTCTGGCCGAGATAAAGCCCCGCCGAGAAAATGCCGACCGCGGTGCCGCGCGCTTCCGGCGTCATCTGCGTGGCATTGGTCTGCAGCGTGTTGTGCAGCATGTAGAAGCCAAGGCCGATGGCGATGATGGCGAACGGCGCGATCCAAGCCACCGGCTCGACGGCCAAAACGACATAGGCCAGCGCCAGCACCACACCGCCGCCGCAGGCCAGGCCCACCGGACCGAACCGCGTGACGAGGCGGCCGACCGACAGGCTGTAGATCAATCCGCCGGCCGCGAAAAAGCCGACGAACAGCCCGACCAGCGTGAAGCTGACGCCGAAACGCAAATGCAGGTCGGCGCCGACATAGGCGAAAGCGCCAAACATCGCGGCAGCCTCGACGAAGGCCAGCGCGATCAGCGCGCGGCTCCAGGGCGAGCGCAGCACCGCGATATAATCCGCGACAAAGCCGCCGCCGCTTCGTTTTGGCGCGTTGCGCGCATGCGTGATCGGATTGCGCCACAGTTCGTAGAACAGCCCGACGGTGGCGATGCCGATCAGGCCGGCCAGCAGCAGGAACACCGTGCGCCAGCCGAAATAATCGCCGAGCGCGCCGCCTGCCGCCTGGCCGAACATCTGGCCGAGGATTTGCCCCGACAGGAACGTGCCGATCACCTGCTGGCGCCGCTCATAGGGGATGACGTCGCCGACAAAGGCCAGCGCAAACGGCACGATCCAGCCGGTGGCGAGCCCGCTGCCTAATCTCGCTGCCACCAGCAGCGTCAGCGATGGCGCCAGCCCGCAGGCCAAGACCATCGCCGCCGAAACCGCCGCGGCGATCGAGGCGCAGAGATATTTGCCGAAGCGGTCGCCGATCGGACCGATCACCAGTTGCACCGAACCATGAGCCAGCAGGTAAACCGTGACCACGATCGAAGCCGCGCCGACGGTGGTGTTAAAATCGGCGGCAATCTGTGGCAGCAGCGAATCGGTGACGCGCACCATGGCCTGAGCGGCGAAGGCCGCAATGGCGAGGCAGGCGATGGCGCGGGTGGCGCTGCCGCTCGGCGGGGCGGGGAGAATGGTCGAATTGTCCGGCAAAGTTGACTCTCGGTAGGGGGCGGGCTTTCTAACCCGCCAAAGCAGTCAGAACAAAGCGCCCAAAAGCAAAATGATCGATAAGACCTATCAGCCCGCCGAAGTCGAGGGCCGCATCTACCAGACCTGGGAACAGGCGGGCGCCTTCAAGGCCGGCCGGCCCGAACGCGCCGCTGCGCAGCCTTACTGCATCGTCATCCCGCCGCCCAACGTCACCGGCTCATTGCATATGGGCCATGCGCTCAACAACACACTGCAAGATATTCTCGCGCGCTTCGAGCGCATGCGCGGCAAGGACGTGCTGTGGCAGCCGGGCACCGATCACGCCGGCATCGCCACGCAGATGGTGGTCGAGCGGCAATTGATGGAGCGCCAGGAAAAGA
>CAIRGJ010000023.1 GCA_903878085.1 uncultured Hyphomicrobiales bacterium
ATTTCCCGGTATAGAAGCTGAAGAGCGTGGACAGGCAGAGGCAATTGCCAGGAACTTATTTGAAATGGCAAAGTTGACTGTTCCGGTAATCTGTGTCATTATCGGTGAAGGCGCGTCCTCCGCCTCCCGCCGCCGCCCATTCAAATCTTCCGCGCTCTGGCTACCACTTCCAGGCAAGCGACGCGGTGATGATCTGCGCCGTGTAGTTCGGGTTGTTATAGGCCAGGAACAAGGAGCGGCCACCGCTGGTAATGTCCGTGCCACCAGCATCGGCCGCCGACGGCGAGTACGGGCTGAAGTTGTCGGTCGCCCAGTTGGTGTTGGCGTTACGCTCCCAAGTGTAACGCAGCTTGGCGGTCACGCTGCCGAACAAGCCCATCTGTTTCACGTAGCTCGGATCGAAATAGTACTTCGCGAGGATGCTGAAGCGCTGGAAGATGTTGCGCTCATCCGGGAACTGGGTCGCCGTGGTCTGCCCGGTATTGAGGCCATTACAGCCGGTGCCGTTGGACGTGCAGTACGCTGTCTGGTTGGCTTCGTTCGAGATCGCGGCGACGTAGTCCGCTTTGAAGTCGAGCTTGCCGGGGATCGCGTTCCATGTGGTCGAGGCGCTAAAGGTGTCGTATTTCTGCGTGATATCGCTCGACCACTTGTCCGCGTCGTTGAACGGCACGGTGGCGGCACCGCCGCCGCAGCAGGATTGCAGCCGCAGATAGTGCTCTTCGTGATTATATCCGAATGTCATGCGCAGTTCGGGAGTGACGCGAACGTTCACATCGGTACCGAGATTCCACGACCGGTCGTATTTCGTGCCGAGCGAATCTGTCAGCGGCAGAACCAATGCCGACGCCGCGTTTCCCGACATTACTTGTTGGCCGGGGTAGTTATCATAGCGCAGGCCACCGTTCGGGCTGATGGTGACGTTCTTGAAGGCGGCGAGCTCGACCACGGTGTTCAATTTGGTGCGGTCGCGATTGGCCACGAAGAAGTAGCGCATCGCGGCGGCTGCCGGGTCGGTGGAAGTGGCGAGCCAGTTGTTGTAACGGCGCTGCGAATAATCCACCGAGGACCGCATGGTGGCCAATTTCCACGTCGCATTGACGAAGGCCTTACCGCCGACCTCATTGGTTGAATCGACCTCGGCGTTCTGAAGGTTGAGGCGTTCCATGAAGGGACCGCCGCCAATCGCCCAGGTCCGGTTGATCTGCCATTTCAGCTGATCTTCGAGGTTCAGCCTGGTGCTGGAGGTCGGCAATCGGGTGATCGACGCGGTATTTGCGGTGCCGGCGTCTCCATAGACGTAGTCCGTGAAGGCCAGCGTCGGCGTGTTGTCTTTGCGGTCGTAGTAACGCACGCGGGCGGTATTGCTCAGATCGTTGGTGATGTGAGACGTCAACACGTTATTGCTGAGGAAGGCATTCACCGCCCCGTTCAGGCTCCCCGCTGGATAGGGATTAAGCTGACTCGCGCCCGGCCCCACGGTAATACCATTTATGGCATCATTGATGAACGCGTCATTCTGCCGGAACATGGTGTATTGCACCGTGCTGACGTAGCGGCTTTTCATGACCGGCAGATCGACCGCGGTATTCCAGGTCACGCCATTGGCGGAATTGTCGGGGGCGAGGCCGTAGCGCATCAAATTGGGCCCGATTTGCGTCCCCGCGGCAACGGAGGCGCCAGTTTCAGCAACGCAGGTAATACAGAACGGATTGTCGACGTCGATTGATTTGATGCTGTTGTTATAGAACGATCCCATATATTTGACCGAGGTGTTCCAGCGCGTGCCCCACGGGGTCGCGCCGGAATACTCGCCGGCGCCATTGACGTTCTGCGTGCGGTCGTCGAGCGGCTGAGGGACCTCGATCGCACCCGAACTAGGACGCGGTGAGTTTGCGGCCGGAACGCCGGCGGCGGTGGTCAGCGAGTAGCCATATCCGATGCCAAGCGGGCGCGTGCCAGTACGGTGCTCATTGGAATAATCGAAGTTGAAATCCCAGTTGTCCAGCATCGTGTTGCGATAGCCAATGGTGGCTTTTTCACGCAACGTCTTCAGCTCGATGTTGGACATCGGCGCAGTGTTGTCGATGTAGTTTTCGATCGCGTTTCGCTGGGCCTGGGTTTGCGTCGCCGGGCCCAGGTTGGACTGCAAGAAGGTCCGTGACGCGGAGTCCACCGTCAGTCGGTTGGTGCCGACGCCGCCGAAGATGCTCTTGGCGCTGGTGCCCAGCAGATGCGGCGTCTGGTCCCAGCCCATGTTGAAGTACTGCCGGCCGGGCTCGTAGAGACCGAGGTAATAGCGCTGATTGTCCATGCCGACATTGTCGGCCCAGATATCGACGGCGTAGCGACCGTCCTTGCTGCCGGCGTTGACCGAGATTTCATTGAGAAACAGGCTACGCGGCACCTTGCCGTATTCATCCATTTTAGCAGAGCTGGTGGTTGTCGACGGCGTCAGCCAGAAGGGGTCGGTGGAGGTCTTGCCGAAGCCGTTGCCAGGCTTCTGAATGAAGAAATTGGAGCCCGCTTCGATGCTGCCGTTCGAGTACCAGCCGGATATATCTTCCGTAGCCGCTGCCTTCACCGGCATTTGGTCGGCCGCCTTGGCCGTGACCGCTGGAAATATCGCTACCAGCATGGCTCCGCTAAGCAAGACTGCCTTGCGAGATACAAAAATGTTGCTTCGGACTTTCATGCCACTCGCCCCTTAACAAACCTTGGTACGGTTCGCGCCTTACCCCAGTTTCAGCTTTGCGGCCGCCCGCATTTGGCAGGCGGCCGAACCACCGTCGTTTACCGCATGAACCGCGCGCCAGCCGGATTGTTCGAACCATGGTGGTTCGAATGGCAGTTCTGGCACTCGCGACCTTGCGCATAGAGCGAGACCGACGGGTTGCGCGGATTGCTGTTGTGCTGGCCACCCGAGTGGCACTGCTGGCACAGACGCGGCCGCGAAACCTTCAGTAGGAAGTCATTGTTGGAGCCGTGCGGATCGTGACAGTTCAGGCAGCTCTCGGTCACCGGCGGGTGCTCCCACAGGAACGGTCCGCGCTTCTCGGCATGGCACTGGAAGCAGGCGTCGTTGACGGTCGCCGTCTTCAGCAAAGATTCCGAATAGCTGCCGTGCGGGTTGTGGCAGTCCGAGCATACGACCTTACCCTCGCGCACCGGGATATGGGACGAACGCCACATCTCCGCTCGCTTGTTCTTGTGGCACTGGAAGCAAGTGTCGGGCTGGAATTCCGTCTTCAATTGAGACTTACGCGACACGTTCTTCATCACCGTGTGGCAGTTTGTGCACATAAGACCGCGCTCATCGTGCGTGCTGCCGTGCCAATTCGTTCGGTTGCCCTTTTCGTGGCAGCCGAGGCAGAGCGCGTTGTTTTCTTCCGCGGTCCGGCTCATATCGTCCGTGCGGAAGGAAACGATTCCGCCAACGCCGCGTCCGCCGCCGGCCTTGACGTGGGCCGATCCAGGACCGTGGCAGTTCTCACAGTCAAATTTTCCTTTTTGGGTCTTGCCGATCTTGCCCATGAGCGTCTTTTCGAACGCCGCCGTCTGGCTCGCATGGCAAGTCAAGCAGGTCTTCGCGCCGACAAAGGTTGCGTCGACCGGGGCACTCTTATTTTTTGCCGCCGACGACTTCGAGGCCTTCGGTGCTTCGCCCGCGGGCGCAGATTGTCCCGAGCCCTTCATGCCTTCCATCAGCGAGTCGAAAATATTGTCGGCCTCGGCCACTTTCGGCAGAGCCTTGATCGATTGCGGCTGCGCCGTGCCCAACCGCTGCGCGAAGTCCTGCAGCGCGGCATAGGCTTGGTCGTCGAACTGGCGATCCGCATTAACTGCCGAAGCGGCAGGCCGTTTCGAATCACCGGCCGCAATCTGTTGCGCAAAAGCGCTTAGCGCCGACACGGCCTCATCGCCGGCATCCTGGCGGGTAGCCTGTCCGGATTGTTGGGAACTGACTGTCTGGGCCTCGCCGCGCAAGGCAGACTGGATGCCCGCGACAGTGAATGTGGCCTCTGCTTTGGCCGGCTGACTAAAATCAAGCGAGGCGCACAAGATTAGCGCTGACGCTGTGAAGAATAGAAATTTCTTATTCAGCCTGAATTTTGATATTAGCGGAATTTTTGCTGATGATGTCTCGCTGGAAGCGAAATCAACTGCAATGCGACCACAGTTTTTCACGTAACCACCCCCGCTAACACACAGCCCCACGTCACGCGTCGACACGACGCTGACTATAGAAGCGCATCAGTTTGGCGGGATGCTACGAAACGCAACTGCGATACTTCAAGTCTACTCTACTCGTTTAGCACACGCTTGATGCTCGTATGCTCAGCCCGCCCCCGAAAACATTAACAAAACGTAACCGTTAGCAAGTGCAAAAACCATGATCTGGGTCAAACTCGCCAACTAAAAATAAGCACGCGGCGAGCACGTTGATTGATTGATAAAAAGCAAGACGAAATCTGCGGCAAACGAATTATCACGTGTACACAATTAAGTCCGGCGCCAGCGACGACCTCTATCCGGGCTGGCACAACGGCGGCCGCCGTCCTCCCATCCAATCCTACAACTCCGCAAGTTTTGTCATTGTATTTGCGATCGGCAGATTGCGAGACAATCAATTCAATCGCACTGTTTGTATTGCGATGTCTCACACTTGTGCGCCATCGTCAGCGCTTCGACGACCTGCGGATCAATGATATATTTTGAAACGGTGTCACGCAGGCGAACTGCATTAGGGTTGCCTTTTGCAGCAGCTATACTCAGCCACATATAAGCGCGAATAAAATCCTCAGGAACACCTTGTCCTTCGTAATACATCGCGCCGAGATTCAACTGCGCGCTTGCATACCCTTGCGCCGCCGCCAACCGATACCATTTTACTGCCGCTTTGAAGTCCTGAGCGACACCTTTTCCGTTATAATACATTGCGCCAAGACCATTCTGCGCTTGCGCATCCCCCTGTTCTGCTAGTGGACGCAATAGCCGCATCGCGGTCGCATAATCACCGCCATCATAGGCGGCCATTGAATCTTCCATGGGACCTGCATGAATAACACCCGTGATCATGATGCAGCCCAGCACAAGCGTCGTAATCATTAGCGTACGAAAAAACTGTTGGTGCATTTCCTGCCTGCAGCAATTGCACACTGGCCTGTTTTGACCACCAGCGGCCTGATTTGGAATTGGGCGTGGCCTGCTTTGATCTAGATCACAGTTGTATCAGTTAGCGAACATATAGGCGACATAGAGAGGACATATACAAGGCGGGCTTCACTGGTTACCCGCCAATGGCGGACGTTCATTAGCGCGAGTGGCATGTCCGCTTTAGGTCACTCACGACCAAATGGCGATGCCTTAGAATGTTCGCTTATCCCCCGTTAGCAACCAAAATCACCCTATAGCGACCGTGCGCCCCGGCTGAGTTATCCGAACCGAATGGATGCGATGCCAGTATTTTTGTTCGCTATCGGGTGAACAGCAGGCATTCGCTGCATTGCCGCGAACGGTAGCGATGGGCCATTAGCGAACGTGACAGCAAAGCCGCACGATGTCTGATCATCTCACCGATGCGGACAATAGGTTGAAGCCGTCAAAATGAAGCTTCGTCAATGCTTCTTTCATTGCCTCACTTGAGGTGCCGTGCACATAAGCCCCGCCCGTTGAATTGTCAGCGTGACCGCATAAAAGCCGCTCGTTCGTTGGACGAGGTACCAAACGTTCTTTGCCAGTATCTGCCTAAAAGTGTGAAAGGAACTATCGCAAGAAAACGAGAAGAAATATTGATAGATCAAATAGTTGTTGAAAAAAAAGCAGTAGAAATCGTTAGCGCGGCCTCCTTTTGGCCACCACTATAGAATTGCAGCGATCTCAGTGCCTTAACTGTGAGCGCGCCGGGGCGCGCGTCAGGCGAAGGCTTTTCGCTCGCCGGTCGCTGTCTTGCGGACCGCCGGCATCGTCAGCCGGGCAAAGATCGGAATCACCAGCAAGCTGCAGATCGGCGACAGCAACATGCCGCCGACGATCACGCAGGCCAGCGGCTGTTGAACCTGCGAACCGATGCCGGTGGATAGCGCCGCCGGCACCAGGCCGATGCAGGCCGAGAAACCGGTCATGAAAATCTGCCGCATGCGGGTTTGCGCCGCCTGGATGATGGCCTCGTCTTTGCCGAGGCCCTGGTCCATGGCGCGGCGAATGTAAGAGACCAGCAGGATGCCATCCATCGCCGACACGCCGAACAGCGAGATGAATCCGACGGCGGCCGACACGCTGGCGTTCAAACCGAAAACATAAAGCCCGAGAATGCCGCCGCAGGCCGCGAACGGAATGCCGGACAGCGCCAGCAGACTGTCGCGCACGGAATTGAACAGGCTGTAGAGCAGCATCATGATCAGGATCAGGCTGAGCGGGATGATGACGGCGAGCCGCTTCTTGGCTTCGACCAGCGCGCCGAACTCGCCCGACCACTCCAGGCGATAGCCTTCCTTGAGCACCACGTTCTTGGCGATACGCTCCTGCGCTTCGGCAACGGTCGAGCCCAGGTCGCGGCCGCGCACGCTGTATTTGATCGGAACGAAACGTTCGGTGTTTTCCCGGTAGATATAAGCGGCGCCCGTTTCGAGCCGCACGGTGGCGACGTCGCCCAGCGCGATATAGCTGGTCGGCGACTTCGGATCGGGATTCGGCAGACCGACCGGTATTGAACGGATGGTGTCGATATTGTCCCGGTATTGCGAGGCGAGGCGAATGGTGAGGGGGGAAGTTCATTTCGCCCTCGTAGACGCGCGTGATTTCCTGGCCGCCGATTGCCGCCTGCACCACGGTGTTGATATCGGTAACAGTGATGCCGTAGCGGGCGGCCTTGGCGCGATCCACCTGGATCAACAAGTTCGGCTGGCCGAGCAGGTTGAATGCAGCCGGATCGGTGATGCCCGGCACCTTGGCGAGTTCGTCCTTGACCGCCCTGGACAGACGTTCGAGCTCGTCCAAGCTGCGTCCGAAAATCTTGACCGAATTCTCGCCTTTCACGCCGGAGACGGCTTCTTCGATATTGTCCTGGATATATTGCGAGAAATTGAAGTCGATGCCGATGAACTCGCTTTCCAGCCGCGCCGCCATCTCTTTGACCAATTTGGGTTTGGTCAGCCCGTCCGGCCATTCCTCGAACGGTTTGAGCGGCACGAAGAACTCGGCGATAAACGAGCCGTCGGGGTCGGTGCCGTCTTCGCCGCGGCCTTGCTCCGACACGACGGTGCGCACCGGCGCATAGCTCGCGATGATATTGCGAATCTTGTTTGTGGTTTCGCGGCCCGCCTCGAGCGTGATGGTCGGCGGCAGCAGCGCGCGAATCCAGAGATTGCCTTCTTCCAGCTTGGGCAGAAATTCGGTGCCGAGCCGCATGCCGAGGCCGCCGCAGACCACCAGAAATGCGACCGCAACCACCGCGGCCAGTCGTGCATTGCCTACTGCGGCCGAAAGAACGCGCTGGTAGACGGCGCGTAACTGCCGGACCAGAAAGGTTTCGACCTCACTCACTTTGTCGGGCAGCAGCAGCGACGACATCACCGGCGTCACCGTGAAAGTCGCGATCACCGCTCCGAGCAGCGCATAAGCGTAAGTCCGCGACATCGGCCCAAAGATCTGGCCTTCCACGCCTTGCATGGTGAACAGTGGCAGGAAGGCGGCGATTGTAATGATCACCGAAAATAGGATCGCCTTGTCGACCTCCACGGCGGCATTGAGAATGCGGCGCAGCTTGTCCGTCAGCTTGCTGTCGCGGTCGGAGATTTCGCGGCCGACCTGATGGGCCAGATGCCGGAAAACGTTCTCGACCATGATCACGGTGCCGTCGACGATGATGCCGAGGTCGATCGCGCCGACCGACA
Organism: uncultured Hyphomicrobiales bacterium; assembly: GCA_903878085.1. GTDB lineage: Bacteria > Pseudomonadota > Alphaproteobacteria > Rhizobiales > Xanthobacteraceae > Pseudolabrys. The sequence goes on from CAIRGJ010000023.1 coordinate 7,896, forward strand.
GCAGATTGGCTGAATCCCCGCGCAGCACGGTGATGATGACGGCAAGGAACAGCGCGACCGGAATGGTGGCGGCCACGATCAGCGCGCAGCGTAGATTGCCCAGGAATATCCACTGGATCAGGAAGATCAGCACAATGCCGAACAGCATGTTGTGCATTACCGTGCGTACGGTGATGCCCACCAGGTCGCCGCGGTCGTAGAACGTGTCGATCCTCACACCCTGCGGCAGGCTGCCATCGGTGTTGATGCGCTCGATGGCGGCGCGCACCCGCGTCACCACATCCATGGTGCGCTCGTTCTTCTGCATCAGCACGATGCCGAACAGGACGTCGTCCTGGCTGTCGCGGCCGGCGATGCCCATGCGCGGCGTAAAGCCGACTTGATCGCGGGCGATATCGCGGAGCAGGACCGGCAGCCCGCCTTGTTGGCTCAGAACAATACTGTCGATGTCGGTGAGCGAGCTGAGCGCCCCGATGCCGCGCACGTTGACGGCCTGCTCACCCACCGCGATGTTGCGCCCGCCGACATTGGCGTTGCTGGTCGAAATCGCGCTGATGATCTGCGGCAAAGTGAGTCCATAGGCCCGCATGCGATCGAGATCGATCTCGGCTTGATATTCCTTGGTCTTGCCGCCCAGGGGCGAAATATCCGAGATACCCGGCACGATGCGGAGTTTCCGCTCCACCACCCAATCCTGCAGCGTTTTGAGCTCGATCAGGTCCATCCCCGGCGGACCCTTGAGTTGATAGCGGATGATTTCGCTGATGCCGCCGGCCGGCGAAATCACCGGCGTCACGGTGGCGGGGAGGGTGGCATCCTTGAGGCGGTTGGTGACCTGCTGGCGGACGAAATTGTAGTCGCGGCCATATTCGAATTGCAGGCGGATGAAGCCGAGCGCGAACACGGTGTTCGAGCGGATATAAGTGAGGCCGGGCGTGCTGGCGACGGCAATCTCCAGCGGCACGGTGACGTAGCGCTCGACTTCCTCCGGCGATTGGCCGGGATACTGCGCGATGATTTCAATGATCGGCGGCGAGGGATCGGGATAGGCCTCGACGTTGAGGGTCGTGAAAGCCGCGTAGCCAATGCCGAGAAATGCCGCAAAGCCGACCAGCGCCAACGGCCGCCGCGACAGGCAAAATGCGATCAGATGACGCAACATGATTGTTTATCCCGCCGCCATCGGCATCGCCTGAACTGTCAGCTTCCGGCGGCGGCGCGATCGACGAACAGGCTGCCCTTGGAGACGACCTTTTCACCAAGACGCAGGCCGTCGAGCACCTGAACCATTTGCCCGTTGGAAAGTCCGGTTTTGATTTGCCGTGCTTCGACGGATTTATCGTCGCGCGCGATCCAGACCCGCGCGGTATTGCCGTCATAGATGATCGCTTCGTGCGACACCGCCGGCGAGTTTTCGCCTTCGCCGGTCTGGATGGTCACGCTTGCAAACATTTCGGGTCGCAGCAAACCCTCGGCGTTATCGATCGTCGCGCGCACGAGCAGACGCCGCGTGCTTGGATCGAACGAGGTCGCCGCATAGCCGATGTTGGCCTTGAATGTGCGGTTCGGAAACGCGAGCACGGAGAAGCGTACGGTTTGCCCGATCTTGACGTTCTGCGTCTCAGACTCGCGGACATAGGCCACCAGCCACACCGTGGACAAGTCGCCGATGACAAAGGTGGCATCGTTCGCGGCGGCATTGTTCGATGCGGAGTTGACGTACTGGCCGGGGCCCGCCTTGCGCTGCACGACGGTGCCTGCAATCGGCGAGTAGATCGTCATCTGCGGGCTGATCGTGCCGGTTTCGCTGAACTTGGTGATTTCCTCGTCGGTCTTGCCGAAAATCCGCAATCGGTTGCGAGCGGCTTCGAGTGCGATCTGAGCCGAACGCAAATCGTTTTGTGCCGCAAGAGAGTTCGCCTGGGCCTGCTGGAAATCGCGCAGCGGACCGGCCTTGGTCTCGTACAGAGACCTGCTCTGTTGTTCGACGATCTTGGCCAGATCAAGCGTCGAGTGCGCCTTGTTCAAGCCGGCGACGGCGGTGATGAAATCGTTCTGCGTCTGGACCATGTCCGACGATTCAACGGCGAACAAAGCCTGGCCGGCTGTGACAATATCCCCCGGCTTCGCCAGCAGCTTGATGACGCGGCCCGCATAAGGCGAATAGACCAGCGTCGCGCGATCTTCGTCGACCGCAATCTTGCCTTCGGTCAGATGCTCGGCGCGGAACATGACCTCACTGACCGGTTCGGTCGTGAGCGAGATCCATTGCTTCGGCGTCGGGTAATATAGCGCGCCGACGCGGCGGGCCTGGTTCGGCACGTCGGCTTCCGCAGTCGCGTCGGGTTTGCGCGAGACTCCCGCCGCAATCGCAAGCGATATGCAAACGGTCAAACCGATAGCGGCGAGCACGCCGTTGCGCGTATGCGTCAATGGTCCCAGATCGAACCGCGCCATGATTGTCCCAGATTGTCGATCCAAGAATCCCCCTTTCCCGGATCGCCCCCTTTGCGCAGCTTATAGGCGCTGGCGTTCTTCTATGGTGTTACTCTCGTATAAACATTTTTTCTGGCCGACGTTACAACCCGACAACATTTCAGTGTGCTGCAGCGCAATATCTATTAAGAATAACTTGCAACTAGAGTCGTGGTGCCTATGCTAATTACTGCATTGCCGCGACGGGTGGGTGTCATTCACTTGTTATCTGTCCCGGTTTAAGGCCAATAGGCCGCCTCGCAGTTCGCAGGGCTAAAGGCATACCGGAAAGTCATGACGGTGCGGTGGTGGCGGGTTCTTTGTGTCGGGCTCTTGGTCTTTGGCGGTCTCCAGACCAATTCGCTGCGGGCGCAGGACGCTACGAGCGGCATGCCCTATGGATCGATCTCGACCAGCCTGCCGCAAAACGGCGACCCATCCGGCCTACGCCAGCGTCTGAGCGACCGCGGCTTCACCTACACGCTCATCTACACCAACGACGTGCTGAGCAACCTGTCGGGCGGCACCCGGCGCGGCACCATCGACCAGGGCAAACTCGAGGGCCAGTTCACTTTCGACCTGGAGAAGCTCGCCGGGTGGAAAGATTTCACGCTCTACGCCAACGGCTTTCAGACACACAATACCGGCCGGATCCGGCGCGACTATGTCGGCGGCATGAACACGATTGCGGCGATTGAGGCTGCACCGTCGACGCGGCTGTCCGAATTGTGGGTTGAGCGGAAATTTCTCAGCGGCGCCGCCACCGTCAGGGTCGGTCAACTCGTCGCCGATAATGAGTTCTTCTTCAGCGATCTTAGCAACATGTTCCTGCAGACGGATTGGCCGACCATCACGGCGGTCAACCTGCCGGGTGGCGCCCCGGCTTATCCACTGTCCACGCCCGGCGCGCGGGTAAAATTCGATGTCGGCCAAGAGGCGTCGTTCCTGCTGGCCGTCTTCAATGGCGATCCGGCCGGACCTTGCGCCGGCGATCCGGACACCTGCAATCGCTACGGTCTCAATTTTCGCCTACGCGATCCGGCATTCGTCATCGGCGAGGCGCAGTTCCGCACTAACCAGGGCAAGGCCGACACTGGGCTTGCCCGAACGCTGAAGCTTGGCGGTTGGACTCATCTCGGGCAATTCGCCGATCAGCGTTTTGCCAATGACGGCACCTTGCTCGCCAACCCGGCCGGCAGCGGCGTGCCGGCGCTGCATCGCGGCGACTACGGTTTCTACGGCATCATCGATCAGCAACTGTACCGGCCGCGTGGCGGCGCGGCGGACAGCGGCATATCGGTCTATGGCCTTGCTTCGATGACTCCGTCCGACCGCAATCTGGTCGATGTCCAGCTCAATGGCGGAATCGTGTTTACCGGTTTTATTTTACACCGGCCGCAGGACCGGTTCGGCGCCAGCGTCGTCTATTCGCGCTTCTCCAGCCGCGTGCGGGCTGCCGATCAGGATCAGATCAATTTCAGTGGCGTGCCGGGAACGCCACGCGACTACGAAACCAACCTCGAGCTTTCCTATGTTGCTCAGATCGTTCCCGGCTGGACTTTGCAGCCGGACTTTCAATACATCTTTCATCCGAGCGGCTTTGCCGGCCGCGACGCCAAGGTTCTGGGCATTCGCTCGATGGTGAGCTTCTAAAATTGACGCGGGCTAGTGAGGCTGGATATTTGCGGTAAAGCCCAAGGTCAGCCAATTGGCATTTTCGCCGTTGATATTGCGCCCGTAGATCACCGTCACATCCAGATTTGACAGCGGCGAGAACCGGACGCCGGTCTGAAACCGCGTTTGCGTGGTCGAAATGGTGTCGCCGCGCGGACCGGCCTGGCCAAATATCTCGGCGACCAGGGCCACCTGCGGGCGGACGGTCCATTCCAGGCTGGTGCCCCAGGTGGCGTAATTGAATTTGTTGGGAGCGTCATAAAGATAACCGCCGTTCACGTTCAGTCTGAGGTGATGGCCGAGATCGAATGAGACCGGCACATTGATGTTGCCGCCGGTGCTGGCGCCGCTGAGCAAATTCCAGTTGGTCTGGCCGGACAGGCCGACGCCGACGCCATTGGTCATCGGCAATACTGTCACCTTGCCGCTGACGCCGCCGCTCGTTTTCCATTCGCCGTTTTCACGGCTGCGCTGATATTCGGTGCCAACTTCGATCGGCACGCCGATCTTGACCACGCAGGACGGCGACGTGGCCGCCATGAAATCTTTATTGCTTGCGAATGAGATCCAGCTTTCGACGCTGCATGAGCCGACCTCGTCGACTTCGTAATCGTCGACATAGAAGGCGCCATAAGTCGTGGAGGCAGGCAACAGCGCGATGCCGGCCAGCAACAGGACACAGGAGTACTTGAATTGAGTCCCGGTCCGCGCCGCGTGCATGTGATTCGCCCTGCGGAAAACGTAGCGGATTTAGACTCCAAGTCTATTTCAAAAATGAAAATTGCAGCCACGACAGATGTCGCTGGCGTTGCGAAGCGATTCGCAGCGAGCGGCTAACGAAGCCGTTAATATTTTCGTATTAGCCGACGCGCTGCGTTGTGCGTTTTTCGATCGCGAGCAGACGGGCCAGCCCCGTCGTCTCGTGCGCCCGTTTCATCTGCGCGACCGCGCCGCCGGGCCCTAGGAACGGATCGAGTTCGCCGCGCGCCAGGCATTCGTAGGATTGCCGGACGGCTTTGTACATCGCTGCAAAGGCGGAGCCGGACGATGCCGCCAGCCGGAACCCGAGCTTCGCCAGTTCGGCCGGCGTCATTTCGAAAGTGCTGAAACCGTCCTCAGGCGCGAACATCATCAGCGGGCCGGGCAGGCGCTCGCCGATCCGCCGCAGTTCGTCCGGCTTGCGCGAGTGGATGAACAGCATGTCGGCGCCGGCGCGATGATACATCTCGCCACGCCGCAAGGCCTCGTCCAGGCCATGAAGCCTCTGGGCGTTGGTGCGCCCGATGATGATGAGATTGGGATCGGTGCGCGCCGCGACCGCTTCCTTGATCTTGTCGACCATCGATTCCGGCGGGATCAGGTTCTCCTCGCCGATGTGATGCTGCACCCGCCGCGGCAGATACTGGTCCTCGATTTCGATCGCGGCAAAGCCGGCGACCTCAGACATCGCCACGGTGCGATGGATATGCACCGGCTCGCCCCAGCCGCCGCCGGCGTCGAGCACAATCGGAATCTTGGTCGCGCCGCGAATGTCGACCCCGACCTCGACCATGTCGGTCAGGCTGAGATTGGCCTCGGTCACGCATTTGAGCCAGCCGAGCGAGCCGCCGCTCAGATAGACCGCCTTGAAGCCGGCGTCTTCGGCGAGCCGCGCCATCATCGGGTTGAGCGCGACAGGCGCGACGATCAACTCGCCGGTCTCGATTAAGGCCTTCAGTGTCATCGCAACCTCTCGCCGCTTGCCGTACAGACTACTCAGACATCTTCATGCCGGTCGCCGCGAATACGGCGCGCAGTTTTTCGATATCGACTTCCATGCGCCGGGTAAATGCGGCGGGACCCTGGCCGATGGCGGGCACGATGCCTTGTATTGCGAGCGCCTTGCGCACGTCGTCGCGAACGAGTGTCTTTTGCATCACCGCACCGAGCTTGGCGATCCGGTCGGGCGGCGTGCCTTTCGGCGCTACCAGCCCAAACCAGATCGACATGTCGAAATTCTTGATCCCGGCTTCGGCAAGCGTCGGAGTATTCGGCAGGTCGTCCAGGCGCTGCGGATAGGTGACCGCAAGCGCAATGAGTTTACCGCTCCTGATATGCGGCAACGCGGTCGAGATCGGCGCGAACATGATGGGGACGCGGCCGGCGAGCACATCGGTCATGGCCGGCGGGCTGCCTTTGTAAGGCACGTGCGTCATCTTGACGTTCTGCTCATAGGCGAACAATTCGCCGGCCAGATGCGAGACGGCAGCGGCGCCGGCTGAGGCGTACATGATCTTGCCGGGATTGGCTTTGGCTTCGGCGACCAGATCGGCCACGGTTTTGAACCCGGAGTCCGGATGCGCGACCAAGACGCTCGGCGAGGTGACGGAGATACCGATCGGGGCAAAGTCGCGCAGCACATCGAACGGCAGCTTTGACTCGGCGACCGCGTTCACGGCATTGGCGTTGCCGGCCATGAATAGCGTGTAGCCATCCGGGTCCGACTTCGCGACCGTCTCGCCGGCAATCGTGGTGCTGGCGCCGGGCCGGTTTTCGACAATCATCGTCTGTCCGAGCTCTTCCGACATTTTCGACGCGAGAATGCGCGCGGCAACGTCGGTGGCGCCGCCCGCGGCGAAGCCGACGACGATCCGGATCGGATGGGATGGGTATTCACTTTGTGCAGAGGCCTGTCCGGAAATCGACAGCAGGGCGGCGCATGCCCATCCGAATGCGGTCAATCTTCTCAACCAAGCCTCCCCACGGCGCTTAGGTGCGACGATAAGGCCGTTGATAGCCGCCAGAAGCCGTTGGCGCTAGCGCTGGAATAGGGTCCAGCCGGCGTCCGTCGCCGCAGTTTTGGCTTTTTGTTTTTTTCTGGAGATGCTGGCGGTGACGACCGGATCGCGGCCACGGTCGTGGCGCGCGAGCTTGTCACGCAGGTTGTGACGGGCGGTCTTGATCGTCCGGTCGGTATTGCCGGGGCCGCTTTTGCCGGCTTTCGGCTTTAGCGCATCGGACTTATTAGGCGTCTTCGTCGCAGCGCTTGCCGTCGTCGTCACCAGCCGCGGCCAGCCGCCGGCGGCGTCGGCAACCATAGCCGGCTGCGGTTCGGGCAGCATTTTCGGCCGCTCGCCGGTCGGCACCGCCTGTACGATGCGATAGCCCTTGGCCTTGAGTTCGCGCAGCAGCACCGGTAGCGCCATGGCGGTGGCGGGATGGATGTCGTGCAACAGCAGGATGCCGCGATGACCCTTGGCCTCGATCCGGCTCATCGCCTTACGAACGATGTCCTTGGCGCTCACCTGCCGGAACCAGTCGTCGGCCACTTCATCGGCGCTCCACACCGCAATCGACTTTGTGGCAAGATAGCTTTCAACCTGCTTGCTGCGCAGCAGGCCGGGAACGCGGAAGAACGGCGCCACCGCGCGCGGATCGCCGGCCGCGGTCTGCACCGAGGCAATGCCGCCATCCACTTCACGCTCGACGCGCGTCAGCGCCATCTGGTCGAAGGTGAGGGGATGGTTCTGGCTGTGGGTGCCGAGCACGTGGCCGGCGCTATAGATGCGGCGCACCAGATCCGGATAGGCATTGGCTTGGCGGCCGACCAGGAAGTAGGTGACCTTCACGCATTCGGCGGCCAGCGTCTCGAGAATGCGGTTGGTATAGGGCGGCAGCGGGCCGTCATCGAAGGTGATCGCGACCTCGTGGTCCTCGAGCGCCAGTGTCGTCTTGTATTGCATGCTGCCGATCCGGGGCAGCGCCGACGGGTCGACGGTGATGGTCCGGCTGGTGCCGATGGCGTTCGGATTGCCGGGGCATGAGGCGGCAATAGCCGGGCTCACGGCGCCGAAAATACCGCCGGCCAGACAACAAAAAACAACCGCAACGCCGCGCATTATGCCCTCAACTCCGCCCTCGCGCCGTGTGGCGCCCCCCATAGATGGCGGAACCCGACGGGACTAACGACCCTAATATTAACCTTTCGTTAACCATTACCAAAATATGGTTAACGTTCCACAGCTTTGTTTTTGGGGATTTTTCGGCGAAACGCCCCGGAACGGGGCTTTTTCAGTTCAAAATGCCGCGGGCGCCGGCCGGAACCACATGGACAATGTGGAATCCGCGTTTTTTGAGCTCACGGAGGAAGGCCGGCAGCATCTGGGCGGTCTGCGCCTTGGTGTCGTGAAACAGCACGATGCCGTGGTCGACCTGCTCGATCCGGCCAAGGATCAATCGGAGTTCCTGCTCGGGCGACATCGGGTCCCAGTCGCTGGCCCAGACGTCGGCCCCGAACACGACAATGCCGCGCTCATTCAAGCGGTCGAGCAGCGGCTTGGTCGAGGCGAAACCCGGGAACCGGAAGAACGGCGTCACCGGCGTGGCGCGGCGCTGGCCGAACACTGCGTATTCGTCTTCCTCGATGCCGTGATCGATTTCCGCTTCCGCCTTGGCGAACGGCATGTGGTCGAGCAGTGGATGCGCATAGGTGTGGTGACCGATGGTGTGGCCCTCGGCCAGCGTCCGCCGGGCGAGCGCCGCTGCTACCTCGGCGTTCTTGCCCAACAGAAAAAACGTGGCGCGTACGCATTCGGCTTTAAGCGCGTCGAGCACCTTGGGCGTGGTGCCGGGCCAGGGGCCGTCGTCGAAAGTCAGAACCAGTTCTTTGCGGCGCAGCGGCAGCGTGGTGGGGAAGTGCTTGCGCCCGACCCGTGGCGTGGTCTTGGCATCGACCTCGATGACACGCTCGGTACCGAGCGCCGGGCTGTTGCCCGGACATGGCGCGGCTGCGACGGCCAAAGGAGCGATGGCCACGGCGAGCGCTAGGGCAATTGTTCGAATCATAAACGCCTCGGAAGCATGCAATTGACCGCAACTTTGCGCGTCCGGCAAGCGCGTCTTGATGACAGAGTTTACGCGTTAATCATTTGGCGGAATTATGGACGCGGCGTACAAGCCCGCCAATCACAAAACGCCGAGGTCGGCATGCCGCGAAAAAAGACCAAGACGCCGCCGCCGATGCGGGACGACAAGGGCGCGATCAACGCCAAATTCGTCGCACAGGTTGACCGCGCCATCGATGCGGCCGATGTCGCGGCGCTGCGCGCCCTGGTTGGCGATCTGCATGAATCCGATCTTGGTGCGGTGCTGGAGGCGCTCGAGGCCGAAAAGCGCTCGCGTCTGGTTGAATTGCTCGGCATCCACTTCGATTTTACCGCACTGACCGAGGTCGACGACTCGGTGCGCGAGGAAATCCTCGAAGAGCTGCCGCCGCAGGCCGTCGCCCAAGGCGTCAGCGAGATGGAATCCGACGATGCCGTGGCGATCCTGGAGGATCTGCCGCAAGCCGAACGCGCCGAAATTCTCGAACAATTGCCGCAGCCGGAACGTATCTCGCTCGCCCGCAGCCTCGACTATCCCGAGGATTCGGCCGGCCGGCGTATGCAGACCGAAGTCATCGCGGTGCGCCGGAATGGGATGTCGGCAAGGCCATCGACTATATGCGTGAGACCGCCGAGTTGCCGGAGCACTTCTACGAGCTCTACGTGGTCGACGACGCCCAGCGTTTTCTCGGCGCCGTTTCGCTCGACCGGCTGTTGCGCAGCAAACGGCCGGTGCCGATTTCCGACCTGATGGATGCCGAACGCCGGCTGGTGCATGCCGATCAGGACCAGGAAGAAGTGGCGCGGCTGTTCCAGCGCTACGACTTGGTGGCGGCGCCGGTGGTCGATGCCAATGAGTGCCTGGTCGGCGCCATTACCTTCGACGACATCGCCGACGTCATCGTGGAAGAGGCCGAAGAAGACATCAAAGCGCTGGGCGGCGTCATCCGCGACGAAGAATTGTCGGATTCGGTGTGGTCGATTGCGCGCGGCCGCTTCAGCTGGCTGCTGGTCAATCTCGCCACTGCATTCCTGGCGTCCTCGGTGCTCGGCCTGTTCGAGGGCCAGTTGGAAAAGATGGTCGCGCTCGCCGTGCTGGCGCCGATCGTGGCCAGCCAGGGCGGCAATGCGACCACGCAGACCATGACGGTCGCGGTGCGCGCGCTGGCGACCCAGGCCTTGAGCGACGCCAATGCCCGGCGCGTGATCTTCCGCGAGATTATGGTCGGCGTGCTCAACGGCGTGGCCTTTGCCGTGATCACCGGGGTCGCCGCCGTGGTCTGGTTCAAGGTGCCGGGCCTCGGGGTCGTGATCGGGCTCGCCATGATCTGCAACCTGATTGCGGCCGCCGCCGGCGGCATCCTGATCCCGCTGGCGCTGCACCGGCTCCGAGTCGATCCGGCGGTGGCGTCGAGCCCGTTCGTCACCACGGTCACCGACGTGGTCGGGTTTTTCTCGTTCCTATCCATTGCCACGCTGTGGTTTGGCCTGCGGTAACGCGGTTACTTTCCGTTCACCTTATTTCCTGACCGGCCATTAATGCTGAATCCGTAAGCCTAGGCCGTAAACGCAGCGTAACGCGTGGGGCTTTCGGTGGACGGCGAAGTCAGTACAGCAACGGGGGCGGGCCCTGGCCGCGCGTGGTTTGCTGGGCGCCGCCCGGCGGCGAGCAGGCGCAGCGCCGTGCCGCGCGCGCGCGTGCGCCGCCGTTTCTCGGCATCCCGGCTGATCGTTGTGCTGGCGCTTCTCGCCATGGGTGCGACCGCGCTGAGCGTCGGCGTCGGCTACGAAGTGGCGCGGCGCAACGACGAACATTTGGCGGTCGACCAGCGCGCTTCGCTGCGCAATGCCGTCTCCGAATTCCGCGCATTGTTCGGCCAGAGCGGGCCGCTCGATCCCCGCTTCGTGCGCATGGTCGAGCAGAGTACTGGCTTGAAAGACCTGAAATTCGAGACCGAGCCGGAAGCGAACAAACGCGAGTTGCAGCCGGTGATCGACGCGCAGGGCCGCATCGCCGGATTCTTCACCTGGGACAAAACGCATCCGGCGACCGACGCCATGGAACGCCTGATGCCGATCATCGTCGGCATCAACGCGCTGCTGATTTGCTTTGCCGGATTTTCCTTGTGGCAGCTTCGCCGGGCGCGGCGCGAACTCATCGCCAGCGAAGAGCAGGCAGAGCTGGCGGCCGACGCCGACAAGCTCACCGGCCTGCCCAATCACGCCAAGACGCTGGAACTGCTCGATCTAATCTTGGCCGAACGCGCCGACAATGAAGTAACGACCTTCGCGCTGATCGAGATCGACGGCATGTCCGACATCAACGCTGATCTCGGCGTGCTGGGCGGCGATGAACTGATCGTCTCGGTCGCCAAGCGGCTGAAGGACGCACTGCCGCCGCAGGGCCGCTGCGGCCGCATCGGCAGCAACGAGTTCGCGGTGACGTTTACCGGCGAGAACGCCGGCGATGCCGAGCCTGTCATGCGCGCCATCCTTGAATCGCTCCAGCGGCCGCATTGGGTCGATAGCGCGGTGCGGATCAGCGCCCATGCCGGCTATGCACAGACGCCGCAGCACGCCACCACCCGCGGCGAACTGACGCGCCGCGCCGAGTTGGCCTTGCGCACCGCTGCCAAGAAGGGCCACGGCACCTTGGTCGGCTTCGATCCCGGGATCGACACCGTCTCGGCCGACCAGAAATTCATCCAGCGCGAGTTGCCACGCGCGCTTAGCGCCGGCGATCTCGAATTGCACTATCAGCCGATCGTCGCCGCCCAAGGCGGCCGCATCGTCGGCGTCGAGGCCTTGCTGCGCTGGACCCATGCGACGCGCGGACCGATCGGTCCGGCGGTCTTCATTCCGGTCGCCGAACAGATGGGGCTGATGGATTCTCTCGGCGCCTTCGTGCTGCGCCGTGCGCTGAAAGAAGCCAAGCGCTGGCCGGAGCTCTACGTCGCGGTGAATCTGTCGCCGCTGCAAGTGCGCGATCGCGCCATCGTCGATCTGGTGCGCTCGGCGCTGGCCGACAGCGGCGTGCCGCCGTCGCAATTGATGCTCGAAATCACCGAGGGCGTGCTGATCGACAACCCCGAAGAGATGGTCAAGCGGATCGAGGATCTGCACGCGCTCGGCGTGCGCATCGCGCTCGACGATTTCGGTTCGGGCTATTCGAACCTCGGCTATCTGCAGCGCTTTCCGCTCGACAAGCTCAAGATCGACCGTTGCTTTGTCACGGCACTGGGCAGTTCCGCCAATGGCGGCGTGATCATTCAGGCCATCGTGGCGCTGGGCCGCGCGCTCGGCCTGTCGGTTCTGGTCGAGGGCGTCGAGACCGAGCAACAGCGCGTGCTGCTGCGCCTTGCCGGTTGCGACGAGATGCAGGGCTTCCTGTTCGCCAAGCCGGCGCCGGCCTCAACCATCGACCGGCTGCTGGCGCAGGCCAAACGCTCGGCCCGCGCGCCGATGCCGGCCGAGGCGCTGACAGCCTGACCGGCAGGGGCTAGAGTTGTCTTTCATCTGACCGCGCCCACCGGGCGCGCGCGGGAGGACACGATGATTCCCAATGCATGGGCGGGCTTCGATTTTGGTCTCGGTTCCGAGGTCGACATGCTGCGTCAGTCGGTCAACGGCTTTGCCCAGGACCGCATCGCGCCGCGCGCCGCGGCCATCGACCGCGACAACGAATTTCCACGCGACCTGTGGCCGGAGATGGGCGCACTCGGGCTGCATGGCATCACCGTCGCAGAGGACGATGGCGGGGCGGGTTTGGGCTATCTCGCCCATTGCGTGGCGATGGAGGAGATTTCGCGCGCCAGCGCCTCGGTCGGACTGTCCTACGGCGCGCATTCCAATCTCTGCGTCAACCAGCTCAACCGCAACGGCACGGCGGAACAGAAGCGCAAATATCTGCCGAAGCTGATTTCCGGTGCGCACGTCGGTGCGCTGGCGATGTCGGAGCCCGGCGCCGGTTCCGACGTGGTGTCGATGCGCACCCGCGCCGACAAAGTCGGCGACCGTTACGTCCTCAACGGTTCCAAGATGTGGATCACCAACGGGCCGGTCGCCGACACCTTGGTCATCTATGCCAAGACCGACCGCACCGCCGGCGCACGCGGCATCACCGCCTTCATTGTCGAGAAGGGCATGAAGGGTTTCACGCCGGCGCAAAAGCTCGACAAGCTCGGCATGCGCGGCTCCGACACCAGCGAGTTGGTCTTTATCGACTGTGAAGTGCCGGAAGAAAACGTGCTCGGCGCAGTCGGCAACGGCGTCAACGTGCTGATGTCCGGCCTCGACTATGAGCGCGTTGTGCTCGCCGCGGGTCCCTTGGGCATCATGCAGGCCTGCATGGACGTGGTGGTGCCCTATGTGCACGAACGCAAGCAGTTCGGGCAGGCCATCGGCCAGTTCCAACTGGTGCAGGCCAAGCTCGCCGACATGTATGTGACGATGAACGCCGCCAAGTCCTATGTGTACGCGGTGGCACGCGCCAGCGACGACGGCCGCACCACGCGCGAGGATGCCGCCGGCGCGATCCTGTTTGCCGCCGAGAAGGCGACCTGGATGGCGCTGGAGGCGATCCAGTGCCTCGGCGGCAATGGCTACATCAACGATTTCTCGACCGGGCGTCTGCTGCGCGATGCCAAGCTCTATGAGATCGGCGCTGGCACCTCGGAAATCCGTCGCATGCTGATCGGGCGGGAGATCTTCGAGAAGACGCGGTGAAACGCGCGCTGCAGGAACTGAGTTGGACCGGTCTGACGATCCTCGGCGTTTTCGTCGGCCTGTTCATCGGTCTGGCGATCGCGCCCGAATTGCCAAGCGAAGTGAGCTGGGCGCTGGGCGCCGCGGTCGTGGCGATTTTTGCGGTGTCCTGGTTCCTGAAGCGCCGCCGGCCGGGCAATCCCCGTTAACTTTTGGCCGCCCCGAATCAGCTAGTGCAGTGGCCTACCTCTTTTGAATGGGGACAGGGCCATGATGCGGGTGCGGTTGAAGGCGGATGGGCGGATCGTCGAAATCATGCCCGACGGCAGCGAAAAGACCGTCGATCATAAGGATCCGGCTGCCTTCGTGCGACATGTGCGTTCGCGCTGTGGGCTCACGCAAGCAGCCTTCGCTGAAAAGATCGAAGTGCCGATCGAGACCGTACGCAACTGGGAGCAGGGCAAGCGTAGCCCGCAGGGACCGGCGCGCGCGCTGCTCAAGCTGATCGACAGCGCACCCGAGGCGGCCTTCGCCGCATTAGGCGGAAGACGGCGCTAGCGCGCCTTTTGGGCGGCGAAGGCGCTAGAATTTCTCGGTTACTCGGCGACAGCTGGAATAGGCTTGGGCGGCGAAGTGCGCGCGAGCCGCATCAACAGGAACATCGCAAATAGCGTGGCGATGTAGACGATCAGCTGCAATTCGGTCGGCCGCTCGGTGTAACCGATCAGCGTGTGCAGCAAGCGGCCCATGATGCTGCCATCCGACAGAATCCACGACGTGTCCCAGACCGTGCGGCCGAGCACTTCGGCAAATCCGGCATTGTTGAGGAACTGCACCGACTGTGCCGCCATGCCGGCGGCCAAGAGCGCGATCAGCCAGGTCGTGACCGTGAAGATGTGGCGGGTCGGGATCGCCACCAGGCCGATATAAGTCAGCCCGGTGAATGCCGCACCGGCCACGATGCCGAGCAGGCCGCCGATCAGCAGCGCCGAACCGGACGTGCCGGAAGCGAAAATTCCGTAGAGAAACAAGACCACTTCCGAGCCTTCGCGCAGTACCGCGAGGCCGACGACGATGGCGAGGGCGGTCAGCGGCTTGGCGCCTTCGCTCACCGCCGTGCCTATGGACTGCATCTCGGTGGCGATCTCGCGGCCGTGCCGCGCCATCCAAGCGTTGTGCCACATCAGCATCACGACAGCGATGCCAAGTACGGCGGCGTTGAACAGCTCCTGGCCTGCGCCCTCGAACGCTTGTGAAATTGCGCCGGCGAACAGCGCCACGATCGCGGCGCCCAGCACGCCGCAGCCGACGCCGATATTGATCCAGCGGCCGCGCCCGAAGACGCCGCGCGTCGCTGCCATAACAATGCCGATGATGAGGCCGGCTTCGATGACTTCGCGAAATACGATAATGAGTGCGCCAAGCATGATTTATTCCGCGATGACCACGCCTTTGGCGGTGGCTTCATGAAACTCGCCGACGAATGGATAGCGGCCGGGCTTGAGCGGACCGATCCGCACCACACCCTTCGATTTGCCGGCAATAATCTTCTCGACTTTCAAAATCTTGCTTTCGAATTCCTCGGCCGTGGCGTCTTCATTGATTACGGTGATCGCCACCCGCTGGTTGGCGGGCACCTTGATGTCTTCCGGCGTGAACTTGTGGTCCTTGATGGTCAGGACATAGTCCTGGGCGCGGGCGGAGGCGGGCGCCAACGTCACCAGGGCGGCAAGGCCGAGCAGGATTAAAAAGCTGCGCATTGGGTTTCCAGGCTAGGTCGCAGGCCTCACAAAAGCATTAAAACCCATTGATGCAAGTGTTGTTTTTCAGTCTTGAATTATTCCAATGTAAGAAGCGAGCCAATGGACTGGCCGGCCAAGTAATGTCCCGCTTTGCGTTAGCGCAAAGCCCCGTGTTCTTTCGCCGCGCGCCGCGGAACGACGGCCGCAGGCCGGCTTCACCCCCGGAGCAGGCCGGGTTGGCAGCGCCCCGGCAAGCGGGCATTCTCCCGCCACGCCCTCATTCCAGCCGACCTCCCAGGAGCAAATAATGCAGTTTGTTGAAGCCCATGGCGCCCGTATCCCCCAAATCGGCCTCGGCACCATGACCTTGAAAGAGGACGTTTGCGTCCAGGCGGTCAAGACCGCGCTCCAGGTCGGTTACACCCACCTCGACACCGCGGCTTTCTACGGCAACGAGAAGGAAGTCGGCGAGGGGCTGCGCGCCTCCGGCATCAAGCGCGAGGACGTGTTCATCTGCACCAAGGTACGCGAAAACAACCTGACGCCGGAAAACTTCGTCAAGTCGCTCGACCAGAGTCTGGCCAATCTGCAATTGCCTTATGTCGATCTGTTGCTGATCCACTGGAACAACAAAGACATTCCTTTCAGCGTCAGCATTCCGGCGCTGTGCAAGGCCAAGAAGGACGGCAAGGCCAAGCATATTGGCGTTGCGAACTTCACCACCAAGATGCTGGACGAGGCCTGGGCGGTGACCAGCGAGCCGCTAGTCTGCAATCAGATCGAGATGCATCCCTTCATCAACCAGGACAAGGTGGTCGCGGCGAGCAAGAAGCACGGCATGGCGGTGGTCGCCTATTGCCCGATCGCGCGCGGCAAGGTGCAAGGCTCTCAAGAGATTGGCGCCGACGCGCTTGAGCGCATCGGCAAGGCGCACAACAAGACCGTGGCGCAGGTCTCGCTGCGCTATCTGGTGCAGATGGGCGTCTGCGCCATTCCCCGCACCGCGACGCCGGACCATCTCAAAGCCAACATCGACGTGTTCGATTTCAAATTGTCGGATGCCGAGATGGCGGAACTCAAGAAGCTCAACGCCACCAATATGCGCGTGGTCAGTCCGCCGCACGCGCCGGTCTGGGACACGCCGTAGCGCCGGACAAGACTCTGCGCGGGGACCTGTGATGCAAGCAATCGAGACCCATGGTTTCAAGATTCCGCTGATCGGGCTCGGCACCTGGGTCCTGCGCGGCCGCGACTGCACGCGCGTCGTGACGCAGGCGATCCGCATCGGCTACCGCTATATCGACACCGCGCAGATGTACGACAACGAGGCGGCGGTCGGCGAGGGCGTGCGCACGTCGGGGCTGCGGTCCGAAGTCATCGTCTGCACCAAGGTGGCGCCGGAGCGGCTGGCGCCGCACGACCTCGAACGGTCGGTGAAGGAAAGTCTGTCGCGGCTGCGGCTCGATGCCATCGACGTGCTGTTGATCCATTGGCCGAACCCGCGCGTGCCGCTCGCAGAAACGCTCGGTGCCATGGCCAAGCTGAAGCATGACGGCTACGTCAAACAGATCGGGGTGTCGAACTTCACGGTGGCGCTGGTCGAGGAGGCGGTGAAAGCCACGACCGAGCCACTGGTCTGCAATCAGATCGAATGCCATCCCTATCTCAACCAGGACAAGGTGATTGCGGCCTGCCGCAAAGCCGGCATGGCGGTGGTCGCCTATAGTCCGATCGCTCGCGGTTCCGCCAAAGGCGATGAACTACTCGAACGGATTGGCAAGGCCTATGGCAAGAGTGCGGCGCAGGTCTGCCTGCGCTGGCTCACGCAACAGGACATCGCGGTGATCCCGCGCACCAGCAAAGTCGAGCGGCTGCAAGAAAATTTTGCGCTGTTCGATTTCCATTTGTCCGACGCGGAGATGAAGGAAATCGCCACTCTCGCGCGCAACGACGGCCGCCTTGTCGATTGGTCCTGGTCGCCGAAATGGGATTGATGCGGCTGTGACCGAAGGCAACGACACCGCGCTCGTCCTGTTCTCGGGAGGGCAGGACTCCACAGTCTGTCTGGCCTGGGCGCTCGAGCGTTACGCGCGCGTCGAGACCGTCGGCTTCGACTACGGCCAGCGCCATGCGGTCGAGTTGGAGGTGCGGGCGGGCCTGCGCGACAGCCTGAGCGCGATGCGGCCGCAATGGGCGGCGCGGCTTGGCGAGGATCATCTTGTCAAGCTCGATGCGCTGGCCGCGATCTCGGAGACCGCGCTGACGCGCGAAACCGCCATCGAAATCGCCGCCGACGGGCTGCCGACCACCTTCGTGCCGGGCCGCAATCTGATCTTCTTCTGCTTTGCCGGCGCGCTGGCCTATCGCCGCGGCGCCCGCCACATCGTCGCTGGCATGTGCGAGACCGATTATTCCGGCTACCCCGACTGCCGCGACGATACCGTGAAGGCGATGCAGGTGGCGCTCAGCCTCGGCCTCGACAAACGCGTCACCCTCCATACGCCGCTGATGTGGATCGATAAGGCCGGCACTTTCGCGATGGCAGAGCAGATCGGCGGAAATGCCTTGCTCGACCTCGTTGTCGCGGACACCCATAGCTGTTATTTGGGCGACCGCACTCATCGCCACGACTGGGGCTATGGCTGCGGCGAGTGCCCGGCCTGCAACCTGCGGGCTCAGGGCTATGCGAAATTCATACACTTACGAAAGACGACATGACGATCGATAATGAAAAGCGGAAGAACATCGAAGGCGCGATTTTCCTCATTCTGTTCTGCCTGACGATCCCTGCCGCCAACTGGATGCTCGAGCATTTCGGCACGGTCTGTCCGCCGAACAGCCCGTGTCTGGTGCCGGTGGCGCCGGGGCTGATGGCGCCGTCGGGTGTGCTGTTGATCGGCGCGGCTTTGGTGCTGCGCGATCTGGTGCAACGGCGGCTGGGCGTCGAGTTCGGTATCGGCGCGATCGTTGTTGGCGCCGCGATCTCGGCCGCTTTGTCGCCGGCGTCGCTGGTGCTGGCCTCGGCGACCGCGTTCATGCTCTCGGAGCTCGCCGATTTCGCGGTCTATACGCCGCTGGCCCGCCGCCGCCTCGTGCTGGCGGTAGTCGCTTCGAGCTTCGCCGGGCTGGTGATCGATTCTATCATCTTTTTGTGGCTCGCTTTCGGTTCGCTCGACTTTCTCATGGGCCAAGTCGTCGGCAAGTTGTGGATGGTGCTGCTCGCCGTCCCGTTTGTCACTTACCTTCGCCGCCGCGATGAGCGGCTCGGCCTGATGCCGGCGTAACCAAACGCCAATACGGGGATTCCAATGACATCGACGATCGAGAAGCTGAAGAACATCACCACCGGCACCATCACGACGATTTTGCTGAAAAAGGGCATTCGCCGCTCCTGGATGGCGGGCGCCATGCCGCTCGGTTTCTCCGGCAAGCGCGTCGTTGGCCCGGCCTTCACCTTGCGCTTCGTGCCGGTGCGCGAGGACCTGGCGACGCCGGCGAGCTGGTCGAACCCGATCTCGACACGTTCGGCCATTGAGGCCATGCCGGCGGATTGCATCGTGGTCACTGACGCCATGGGCGTCACAAGCGCCGGCATTTTCGGCGACATTTTGTGCATGCGCATGGTCAAGCGCGGCGTCACCGCGCTGATCACCGATGGCGTGATGCGCGACAAGCACGGCGTCGTCGCCACCGGCCTGCCGGTCTGGTGCGCCGGCATGGCCGCGCCGGCGTCCGTCAATCAGTTGACCTTCGTCGGCTGGGAAGAGCCGATCGGCTGCGGCGGCTGCGCGATTTTCCCCGGCGACATCATCGTGGCCGACGACGACGGCGCGGTGGTGATCCCGAAGGATCTCGCCGATTTCGTCGCCGAGGAAGGCGCCGAGCACGAACTGCTGGAAAGCTGGCTGGTGCTGGAAGTCGAGAAGGGCGAGAAGCTCCCCGGCCTTTATCCGCCGAACGAAGAGAACAAGAAGCGTTACGAGGCGTGGAAGAAGTCGCGCTAGCCCGATCGTCGGCTTTGCGAAAACGCCGGCGGCCGCGCTGGATATTTGCTAGATTTAAGCTTCGGTCGGCAAGATCGGGCCATGATCGGGCGCTGAATGTTTTTCATCCTTTCCAAGACCGTCGCGTTTCTGCTGCTGCCGTCGAATATATTGATCGCGCTTGGCCTCTTGGGCGTCGTGCTGCTGGCGACGCGATGGCGGCGCGCCGGGCTTGGCCTCGCCGTCGCAAGTCTGCTCATGCTGGCGATGCTCGGCTTCTCGCCGCTCGGCGGCATGCTGGCCGCGAAACTTGAAAGCCGGTTTCCGCCCTGGGATGCCGGGCGCGGGCCGCCGGACGGTATTGTGGTGCTTGGCGGCGGCATCGCCACGACGCTGTCGGCGGACTATGACGAGCCCGTGCTCACCGGCGATGGCGGGCGCATCACCGCGATCGCCAAGCTGGCGCGCGCTTTTCCGAAGGCGCGCATCGTCTACACGAATGGTGACGCCAGCCTGTTCGCTACCGGCGCGAGCGACGAGAAATATCTCTATTTGCTGCTCGACAGCTTCGGTGTCCCGCGCGATCGCGTGACGATGGAAACCAAAGCGCGCAACACTTCCGAAAATGCCATTTTCAGCAAAGAACTGGTGAAGCCGAAACCCGGCGAACGCTGGCTGCTGGTGACTTCGGCGCAGCATATGCCGCGCGCGGTCGGCTGTTTCCGGCAGGCTGGTTTCGAGGTCGAGGCCTATCCGGTGGCCTGGCGCACGCGCCCGCGCGGCAGCTTTACGCTCGGCGGCACGCTCAGCGGCGGGCTCAATACGCTGGATCTGGCCACACATGAATGGCTCGGCTTGATCTTTTACCGCCTGACCGGCCGCACCGGCGCGTTGCTGCCCGCGCCTTAGTTTGTGGAATCCGGAAGCGGCGTTATCCTTTCGTCATCAAGGGCGATTCGTGCGCCCGAGTCCGCGTCTGCGTGCTCGCGCACCATCCAGCGATGCTCTCTTAAATGAGGAATCCGCCCATGTCGCTCGACACTCACTCCACAACTCCGTCGGAGTCCGCGCCTTATGCCGGCATCGGCTTTCGCGCCGACTGGAGCGAAAACGTCGTCGCCATCCTCGCCGCCGGTACCGGCGTGCTGGTGGTGGCGGTTATCGCGGTGCTGATGGGTCTGGCCTAGGGCTTCGGCGCGGGATCGATATCCGCGGCGAAAGCCTTGGCTGACTCCGAGGAAAATTGCCGCCGCCACATCACGATCACCACGCCGGTGGTGGTCAGCACCAGTGGCAGTGGACCCAGCAGCCAGCCGAGATAGCCGAGCGCGAAGAAGAACGCGCGCTGGCCGCGGTTGAAATGGCGGCCGGCATCCTCGCACAGCCGTGCGGCGCGGTGGGCGAAAGCTTTCGCGGCCGGTGTGTCTTTGGCTTCGGGCGGCGGCGCGGCGCCGACCATGATCGCGAAGTAATTGAACAGCCGGTACGACCAGGCGAACTTGAAGAACGCATAGACGAAGACGACGATCAGCCCCAGCATCTTCAATTCCCATAACTGCCGGGATGGGATGGAGCCGAGGTTGAGCAGGGTGATCACCGGCAGGATGTCTTCGCTGGCCCGCATCATGGTCAGCGCGCCGCCGATCGCGATCAGGCTGGTGGAGGCGAAGAACGCCGTACCGTTCTGCAGCGCCGCGGTGACCTGGGCATCGACCATGCGTACGTCGCGTCCCAGCAGTTGCTCCATCCAGTTATCGCGGTAGCCGTTGACGCGCGCGTTGAGGCTGCGGCGTCCGGCGGCGGTTTTCTCGATGACGAGCGAATAGACGATCCAGGCGCCGGCGAAATAGGCGATAGCAAAAAGGTCAGGCAGGGTCAGCACCGGCATCGAGTCGTTCCTCTGTTCCCATCGTGCCTGCTGACGCTCAAGGGTTCAACCGTCCTCACGCTTGAGCGGCGCTGCCGCCTCTGCCAAATAGGGGGGACAGGAGTTCGTCATGCCGCAAACCATTACCGTTGGCTACAAGGCGCTGGTCGAGGCCGCCGAGCGCGAGATCGAGACGCTGCCGGTCGAGCAGGCGGTCGCCTTGGCCGGGCGTGACGACATTGTGCTGGTCGATATCCGCGATCCGCGCGAATTGACGCGGGACGGCAAGGTGCCGGGCGCCTTCCATTGTCCGCGCGGCATGCTGGAGTTCTGGATCGACCCGCAGAGCCCCTATCACAAGCCGGTGTTCGCGCAGGACAAGAAGTTCGTGTTCTTCTGCGCCGGCGGTTTGCGGTCGGCTTTGGCGGCGCAGACCGCGCAGCACATGGGGCTCAAACCGGTCGCGCATATTCGTGGCGGCTTTGGCGCCTGGAAAAAGGCCGGCGGCCCGGTCGAGACGCCGGAGGCCAAACACGCTGCGCCGAAGAAAGAGTAAGCGGCCATGATGCTGAAACTGCTCATCGGCAACAAGAACTATTCGTCCTGGTCGTTGCGGCCCTGGATCGCGATGAAGGCTGCCGCCATCGCCTTCGACGAAGAGCTGATCCCGCTCTATGAGCCGGGCAGCCGGGAACAGGTTTTGAAAGTTTCGCCCGCCGGCAAGGTGCCGGTGCTGATCGACGGTGACACCGTCATCTGGGAATCGCTCGCCATCCTTGAATATCTGGCGGAGAAGTTTCCGATCGCCGAGCTGTGGCCGGCCGACATGCGCGCCCGCGGCCATGCCCGCGTCGTCGCCAACGAGATGCACGGCGGCTTCCAGGCGCTGCGCAAGGCGTGCCCGATGAACATGTGGCTGCCGCCGAAAACGCGGCCGCAGCCCGACGACGTCATGGAGAATGTCTGGCGCATCGACGCGCTGTGGCGCGACTGCCGCGCGCGCTTCGGTGACGGCGGCGATTTTCTGTTCGGCGGCTTCGGCGCGGCCGACGCGATGTATGCGCCGGTGGTGTCGCGGCTGCACAGCTACGGGCTGCCGGTCAGCGCCGAGTCGCGCCTCTACATGGACGCGGTGATGGCACTGCCGGCCTGGCGCGAATGGCACGACGCCGCGCTCAAGGAACCCTGGGTGATGCAGCACAACGAGCCGGACTGGCCGCTGGTGCGCGGAGTGTAGTTACCACGGCTGCGATCGGGCAGGTCGCGTGCACAGGTATCAACCTTGTGCGGCGGTGACCACGATTTCGACCAGATGCGGAGGCTCGAGATCGACGCCGAGGCAGGCGCGCATCGGCGGATTGGCGCGGTCGACCCATTCGTCCCACGCTTGGTTCATCTCTTCCTTGTGCGCGATGTCGGCGATGTAGACGATCGCCGACAGGATGCGGCTCTTGTCGATGCCGGACATCGCCAGGCTCTCGTCGATCCGGCGCAGCGCTTTTCGGGTCTGCTCGTAGAAACCGGGGTCGGGATCGGGCGACACCGCCACCGTGAACACCAAGCCGTCGTGAACCACGGCACGGCTGCGGGTCGGCGTCAGACCGGGAAATCGCGTGATCATCAAGGGGCTCCTTTCGGGCCGGAAGCGGCTGGATATCGGCCCATGCTAGCCCAGTGCGGAAGCATTTCCTTCCCTTTCCACCCGCGCCATAGTGGCGGTCTTAAAGATTCGGGGAGGGGCGAGGCGTGGCGCAGATCGGCAGTCAGATCGACGGCAATTCGCTCGAATTTCGCGCCAATGCCGAGCGCATGGCCGCGCTCACCGCGCAATTGCAGGCGCGCCGCGCCGAGGCGGCGCTGGGCGGTCCGGACAAAGCGCGGGAACGCCACCTGGCGCGCGGAAAACTTCTTCCACGCGACCGGGTGATGAACCTGATCGATCCGGGTTCGCCGTTCCTGGAACTGTCGCCGCTGGCCGCCAACGGCATGTATGACGGCGCCGTGCACGGCGCAGGCGTGATCACCGGCATCGGCCGTGTCGAGGGCCGCGAGTGCATGATCGTCGCCAATGACGCCACCATCAAAGGCGGCAGCTATTTCCCGATGACGGTGAAGAAGCACCTTCGCGCCCAGGAGATCGCGCGCGAGAACCGGCTGCCTTGCGTCTATCTGGTCGACTCAGGCGGCGCCAATCTGCCGACGCAGACGGAGGTGTTTCCCGACCGCGAGCATTTCGGCCGCATCTTTTTCAACCAGGCGAATTTGTCCGCGGCGCGCATTCCTCAAATTGCAGTCGTGATGGGTTCCTGCACCGCCGGCGGCGCCTACGTGCCGGCGATGTCGGACGAGACCATCATCGTGAAAAATCAGGGCACCATCTTTCTCGGCGGCCCGCCGCTGGTGAAAGCCGCGACCGGCGAGGTGGTGAGCGCCGAGGATCTCGGCGGCGGCGATCTGCACGCGCGCAAGTCCGGCGTTGCCGATCATCTGGCGCAGGACGACCACCACGCGCTCAGCCTCGCGCGCCGCATCGTCGCCAATCTCAACAGCAAGAAGTCCGTCGACATTCCGCTCTCCGCGTCGCGCGATCCGGCCTTTGACATATCCGAGCTCGACGGCATCGTGCCGGCCGACCTCAAGAAACAATACGACGTGCGCGAGGTGATCGCGCGGCTGGTCGACGCGTCCGAGTTCGACGAGTTCAAGCAGCTCTACGGGCCGACGTTGGTCACCGGCTTCGCCCGCATCCACGGCATGCCGGTCGGCATCCTCGGCAATAACGGCATTCTGTTTTCGGAAAGCGCGCAGAAGGCCGCGCACTTCGTCGAGCTGTGCTGCCAGCGCCGCATTCCGCTCTTGTTCCTGCAGAACATCGTCGGCTTCATGGTCGGCCGCGACTACGAGGCCGGCGGCATCGCCAAGGACGGCGCCAAGATGGTGACGGCGGTGGCCTGCGCCCAGGTGCCGAAAATCACGCTGATCCTTGGCGGCTCCTACGGCGCCGGCAATTACGGCATGTGCGGCCGCGCCTACGGCCCGCGCTTTCTGTTCACCTGGCCGAATGCGCGCATCTCGGTGATGGGCGGCGAGCAGGCGGCCTCGGTGCTGGCCACCGTCAAGCGCGACAACATCGAGGCCGGCGGCGGCAAATGGTCGGAGGTCGAGGAAGAGGAATTCAAGGCGCCGATCCGCGACCAATACGAGACCGAGGGCAATCCCTATTACGCCACCGCGCGGCTGTGGGACGACGGCATCATCGCACCGTCTGAGACGCGACGCGTGCTGGCGTTGGCGTTCAGCGCGGCGCTCAATGCGCCGGTGCCGGAGACGAAGTTCGGGGTGTTTAGGATGTGACGATAATGTCTGATCTTGTAAACTTTTTATTATCTCACACTGGAGCGCTAACGGCGCTGCTGACAGTCGCTGGCGGAATATTTGCTTTCATCAAATGGCTCGATGCAAGGGCATTGGAGCAAAAAGAAAAACGACGACAGCGATATGAACGGCTCATTGATATTATCATTGGTCAAGAAATTGATGGTCAGAAGCCTGTAGTGTTACAACAAATTGTTGCCGTTTGGATGTTGTCTGAGTTCGAAGAATTTGAACATATCACGCGCAAAATATTTATTGATCGGGATCCGAGAGGTTCCTCCACCGAGGCGTGGCTAACGCAGATTCATCCTGAGATATTGAAAATGCTTGGTGAGAGCGAGCGTAGGGTGGGCAAAGGCGCGTAGCGCGCGTGCCCACGCGCTTGCGATTTCAAACACGCATAAAAAGTCGGTGGGCTCGCTTCGCTTAGCCCACCCTACAAGCAGTTCTTGGCCTATAATCGTCCCCTGACGCTCAAGGGGGCATCCGATGCTGATGACATCTCGCTGCAGTCTCGCGCTCTGCGTTTCGCTTTTCCTGCTATCCGCCGCTTCTCCCGCCTTTGCCGCGATCGAGCTCGATCCGGGGATGTGGCAGGACACCGAGACCGGCGAAGAGGACGGCAAGCCAGTCAAGCCCGAGGTCACCAGCGATTGCATGGCGCCGGAAGAGGCTAAGGATCCGGTCAAGGCATTGTCCGTGATGAAGGACGGCGCCGGGCAGTGTAAGAAGCTCGAGGTCAAGGAGAAGGGCAATGTCGTGTCGATCGAGATGCAATGCGGCGACCCCAAGGAAATGTCGATCGAAATGATCGGCACCTACACCTTCCTGGACCGGCGGCATTACATCGGCACCATGAAATCGACCATCATCCACGGCGGTCAGACCGCGACCTCCAATAAGACAGTGGATTCGAAATGGATCGGACCGTGCACGGCCGCGCCGGCCGGCAAGACTGCGCCGGGCAAGAAGTGACAACAGCGGACCGGGCGCCATGAATTACAAATCCGCCCTCATCGTCGGCGCCGGCTCCGGGCTGTCGGCCGCGCTGGCGCGCGCCTTCGCCAAGGCGGGCATGAGCGTCGCGCTGGCGGCGCGGTCCGCCGACAAGCTCAGTGAGTTCGTCAAGGCGACCGGCGCTAGGGCATACAATTGCGATGCCGCAAAGCGCGGTGAGGTCGAGAAGCTGTTCGCCGATCTCGATGCGGAGAAGCTCACGCCCGACGTCGTCGTCTACAACGCCAGCTATCGCACGCGCGGGCCGCTGATCGATCTCGATCCGGTCGAGGTCGCCAAGGCGATCGAGATCACTGCCTTCGGCGGCTTTCTGGTCGCCCAGGCGGCGGTGCGCCGCATGCTGCCCAAGGGGCAGGGCGCGATCCTGTTCACCGGCGCCTCGGCATCTGTGAAGGGCTATGCGCAGTCGGCGCCGTTCGCGATGGGCAAGTTCGCACTGCGCGGCCTGGCGCAAAGCATGGCGCGCGAGCTAGCGCCGCAGGGCATCCACGTCGCGCATTTCGTCATCGACGGCGGCATCAAGAGCCCGCGCCGCGCCGAACCCGCTTCCAGCCCGGACTCGCTACTCGATCCCGAGGCCATCGCCGCCAGTTATCTGCACGTGCTGCAACAGCCGCGCAGCGCCTGGACGCAAGAGCTGGAGCTGCGGCCTTTCGTCGAGAAGTTTTGACGGCCTAATTTATTGCCGGCCGCGCCGCACAAAGAGCTCACGCAGCCGTGACCGGCCGATTCAGAGGCCGTTTACCCCCGGACGCCTAGCGTCACCGTCATGGGGATTTTGGCGACTCCGGTGAAAATCAACGGCACGGTGTGCCGCAATTGCTATGACGTCGACTGGGCGCGCAAAGCCGAGGCCGAGGCCACCAAGAAGCGCGACGCCGAAGCGGCAAAGAAAGCCAAAGAGACGACTGCGCCGGATGGCTCGGCTCCGGATAAAGCCAGCCCGGCGTCCAGCTTCGATAACCAAGCGGTAACCACGTTCGGCGGCTCGCTCAAAGATGCGTCGCGCGCTGCGACCGTCGCGGCCGCTTCCGCCGACGCGCCGGTTGCCCCGCCGCCCACCGACACGCCCGGCCAGTCGGTCAACATCTACGCTTAGCCGGTAGCGCCGCCCGCGCCCCGCGTGGTAAACGCGGGCCATGATCGATCCCACCGAACTCAAGCAACTCGCCCCCACCGGAAACCTGCGCGGCGGCATCGTGGTGTCGCCGGCGGCGTCGGCGTTCTTCGCCATCAGGGACGCCGGCGGCGCACCGCGCGGCGTCACCATCGACTTGCTGTACGCCTTTGCGGACAAGCTGAAGCTGCCGCTCGAATTGCAGATCTACGAGAATTCCGGGCAGGTGACCGATGCGGTTGCCTCCGGCGTTTGCGACGTCGCCTTCATGCCGCGCGACGTGACGCGCGAGGGCAAGGTCGATTTCGGCCCGGCCTATTACTTCATTTCCAGCACCTATCTGGTGCCGGCCGGCTCGACCATCAAAACCATCGATGAGGTCAACCGGCCCGGCGTGCGCATCGTCGGCATCTCCAACACCACGACGGTGCGCAGCGCGCGCCGCACCGCGCCTTTGGCCTCGGCCGAGGAAGTGGCGAGCGTCGATCTGATGACTGAGATGGCGGCCGCCGGCAACGGCGATGCCTTCGCGCTGTCGCATGACTCGTTTGCCGGCTTACTGCCGAAGCTGCCGGGCGCGCGCGTGCTGCCGGGCCATTTCCAGCAGACCGGGATTTCCGTCGCGGTGCCGAAGGGCCGGGGCGCGGCGTTGAAGATCGCCAGCGCGTTGCTGGAAGACGCCAAGAAATCCGGCGCCGTGCGCCGCGCGCTCGATGCCGCCGGGTTCAAGGACGCCGAAGTCGCGCCCTGACGGCCGTCACCGCCAGATACAACAATGCCGCGCCGGCCAGCGCCCAACATGCGATCGGCGTCCACTGCAGCGTAGCGTTGAGCACCGGATCGGCGTTGAAGCCGGTCGCCACCGTCGCCATGCGCGCCAAGGTCGCCAGCGCCAGCGCCGAGAACAGCAGCCCCGACATGCGGCCTTCGCCGCCATTGGCGCCAACGGCAAAGGCCACGGTGAAGGCGCTCATCAGGATCGCGCCCCAGGCGGCGCCAGCGGCGAATTGCGCGATCACCAGTTGCTCGAGGCCTTGCGCCAGATGCGCCGCGAGAATGGCGAGCGCGCCGATCAGCGCGGCGCCGCCCATCACCGCATAACCGCCGAGCCGTTTGGTGACGACGCCGGCCGGGAACATGGAGATATTGAAGCCGATCCAGAACACCGGCATCAGCCATTGCAATTCGGCCGCCGGCGCAAAGCGCAGGAACAGCGGCGCGCTGTCGAGCGCGAAATGGATCTGGTAGCCGAGCGCCAGCACGATCATGCCGAGCGCGAAGACGATCGCCGGTTTTGTCATGGTGCCGAAGCTGCCGACCGGCGGGCTGGCGGGCTTCGGTACGCTCGCCAGCTTGCGCTCGGCCGAAATCATGCCCAACGTCGTCAGCACCAGCACGATGCTCGCCACAGCGAACGGGATGCGCGGATCGACGTCGCGCAGGGTGATTGCCAGATAGGGCGCGACCGCCCCGGCGATGCCGGTGCCCAGCAAAGCAAGGCTCGCGAGAAACGGGATCGAAGGCTTGGCGGCATATTTGCCGAGCAGCATCAGCGGCGGCGACCGCAGTGCGGAGGAGGTGACGGTCCACACCACCGTCACCGCGATCAGCGTGGCCGCGCCCGCGCCGGCGACGAAGGGCAGCGCCAGGAACGCGGCGCAGGACACCGCGGTGGCAATGGCAACCCAAACGCCAAGCCGTCCCAGCACGCGCGTCATTTTGTCGGCGGCGATGCCGGTGATGAAATCGCTGACGGTGAAGATCGCCTGATCGAGCATCAGCAGCCAGATCACCGCGCCGGGCGCGATGCCGGCGGCGGCCGCCAGCTTCGGCAGATAGATGACGTAAACCGTCCAGCACAGCGTGAAGAACAGCTGCAAGGCCGCAAGGTACCAGCCAAAGCGTTGCGACACGGTCCCCATCCCGCGTTGGTTACATCGTCACGATCACATTCCCCACCGTGCCGCGCTCGACCGCCTCGTGGGCGGCGACGATATCGGCCAGCGCATAAATCGGCTGCGCCACGCGGTTGACCAAGGTGCCTTGTGCCAGCGCGGCATTGATCGCGGCGACGGCGCGCGCGCGCTCGGTCGCGTCGAGCTCGTAGACCAGGAAGAACTGCAGCCGGATCGAATTGACCAGGCAGAACGACGCGGGGATGGCCGCTTCCGGCCCGCCGGTGCCGTAGATGATGACGCTGCCTTTGGGCCGCAGCACGCTGGGCAGCAATCTGGCGTTGGCGGCGATGTCCATCTCGATCACCGCATCGACGCCGCGTTTTCCCGTCAATTCCATCACCCGCTCGCCGACATTGTCGCGTTTGTAGTCGATGGTGTGGTCGGCACCGGCCTCGCGCGCGATCGCGGCTTTCTCGGGCGACGACACGGTGGTGAGAACGGTGCAGCCTGCCGCCTTGGCGAATTGGATGATGTATTGGCCCACCGACCCGGCGCCGCCGGCGACCAGCAGCGTGGTGCCTTTGCCCGCGCCGGCCAGAACGATGGCGTGATAGGCGGTCATGGCGGGAATGCCGAGGCAGGCGCCTGCCTCGAAGCTCACTTTATCCGGTAGCTTCACCGCCATGTCGGTGGGCAGCGCGATGTATTCGGCGGCGGTGCCGAACGGCCGCTTCCACTGGCCGTTCCAGACCCAGACGCGCTCGCCGATGCGCGATTTCGCCACGCCGTCGCCGACCTGGTCGATCACGCCGGCGCCATCGCTTTGCGGGATCAATTGCGGCCAGGCGATTTTGCGGCTGCCCTGACGGGCTTTGACGTCGGACGGGTTGACCCCCGAGGTGGCGAGCTTGACCCGGACTTCGCCGGGGCCCGCCTGCGGGGTGGCGATGTCGCCGACGCGCAATACCGCGCGCGCCGCACCGTTCGCCTCGTAATAAGCCGCTCGCATCGACGCCCCCTCTCATGGAGGCGGTACGATATCATTAGACTGAGGTCAGAAGCGATCAGCCGGCGAGGCGGGTCCACTCCGACCGGGCCTTTTCGGTCAGGTGCTGCCACTGGGTGTTGACGATGTCCCAGTTGACCATCGGCCGCTGGGCGCTCGCCGGCGCGTTCACGGCGTCGAGCGCATTATGCGAGTCATAAAGATAGGCGCCGCCGATCGTCAGACAGACGCCCAGGATGATTCCGAACAAGACGCGCATGATGAATTCTCCACGTATCCCCGCAGCAGCAACGTCCCGCACGGGGCGAAGTTCCCCCGGCTGAACCGGTTACCGCGGGGACTGGGTGTCCTGTCACAGAAGCCGCCAGGCGCCAAAATAAATGTTGTAAGCTATTGAAATAACTAATGTTCTGCCTTCAAAAACTTCGCCCGAAATGAAAATTAGCTGCTATATTGTCGTTATGGGTACACAAACAACCAAGAGCACCAAGCGGCCCACCAAGGCTGCGGCGCGAACCGCCAAAAAACACACCAAGCCCACCAAGGGTGCGCGCAGCGCCGAGAAAAGCGCGCGCGGCGCCGACAAGAAGGCGTCCAAATCGGCGCGCAGCCCGGTCGGCAAGACCGCCGAGACCGCGCGCACGCTGATCGCGGCTGCCCGCACCTCCAAGGTCGCGGTCACGCCGGCGCCGGCCAAGATGATCGCGAGCCCGCCGGTGCAGCCGGCCGCGCCCGAGATCGCGCTCAAGAGCCACAGGTATCACGTCGGCGAGATAGTCTATTTCACGTCGCCGACCTTCGGCCGCGCCGCCGCCTCGGGCACCTATACGGTGGTCAAGCTGCTGCCGTCCGAGAGCGACGATTACCAATACCGGATCAAGAGTTCCGGCGAGGCCTTCGAGCGCGTGGCCAAGGAAAGCCAGCTCGACAAGATGTGAGCGCTAGGCGCTCCCGCCCATTGCTAATTCGTCTCCGCCATTGCCTACAATGCGCTAATGAAAAGCGGGGGGACAGCGCATGCCGATTTACATCACTCAAGGCCGTTACACGCGGGATGCCATCAAAGGCATGCTGATCAAGCCGGAGGATCGCGCCGATCCGCTGGCGCGTATTTTGGCCAAAGTCGGCGGCAAGCTGATCGGCTATTACCTGACCTTCGGCGAATATGACTTCCTGTCGATTGCCGAGGTGCCGAACGACACCCAGATGGCCGCGGTGCTGCTGGCCGCCGGCAGCAGCGGCGGCGTCACCGATCTCAAGACCACCGTCGCCATGACCTCGATCGAGGCCAAGGGCGCCTTTGCCGCGGCCAGCGACCTCGCGCCCGGCTATAAAGCGCCTGGCGGAACCTGACGGAATAAACAAAAGCCCAGCGACCTTATAAAAAGTCTGAACAAAAGCACTCCGATCAAACGCTCCTGGAGGATTCATGATCAAGTTTTCGCTAAAATTCTTGCGGACCGCCGCGCTGATGTTGTTTCCCATCGTGCTGGCGCTGCCGGCCTCGGCGCAGAATTATCCGAGCCGGCCGGTGAAAATGATCGTGCCGTTCGGCGCCGGCGGCCCCGCCGACGTCTATGCGCGCATCCTGGCGCAGCATCTCTCGGAAGAGACCAAGCAATCCTTCGTGGTGGAAGATCGCCCCGGCGCCGGCGCGCTGATCGGCACCGACGCGGTCGCGAAAGCTGCGCCCGATGGCTACACGCTGCTGGTGATGTCGAACACCCACACCACCAACGAGTCGCTGCTGGCGAACAAGCCCTACGAGTTGATGCGCGACTTCGTGCCGGTGGCGACCATCAATTACTCCGACCTGCTGATGGTGGTGCATCCCTCCGTCGAGGCCAAGACTGTCGCCGAGTTCATCGCGCTGGCGAAAAAGGACCCGGGCAAGCTCAATTACGCCTCGTCCGGCCCCGGCACGCCGTACCACATGGCCGGCGAGCTGTTCAAAGCCATGGCCAAGGTCGACGTCGTGCACATTCCGCACAAGGCCTCGGGCGACGCCCGCAACAGCGTGCTGTCCGGCAATGTGCAGATGATGTTCGACGCCGTCACCACCATGTCGGCTTTGGCTAAAGCCGGACAGGTGCGTGCGGTCGCCACCACCGGCCTGACGCGCAATCCGCTGACGCCGGATCTGCCGACGGTCGCCGAGACCGTGCCCGGTTACGAGGCGACGATCTGGCTCGGCGTCATGGCGCCGAAAAACACGCCGAAGGACGTCATCGCCTTCCTCAACACCGCGATCAACAAGGTCATCAACCTTCCGGACGTCAAGGAAGTCTGGCTCAAGCAGGGCGCGATTCCACTGGTCAAGACGCCTGCGGAATTCGAGGCCTACTTGAAGAAGGACATCGAGAAGTGGGCCGAAGTGGTCAAGGTGTCCGGCGCGAAGGTGCAATGATCGCGATATGAATCTCGACCGCGCGTTGAACGGACTGCTCAAGCTGGCGATCGCAGGCGCCGTGATCGCCGGTGGCGCTTTGGGCGTCGTCGTCGTGCTCGACCGTATGACGCAAGAATACAAAATTGACCATCAGGCGGCGGAGCGGCGCACGCTCGTACAACGCAACGCCGAACTCAGCCTCAGCGCGATGGCGCCGGGCTCGGCGCTGGCCTGTCTCGACGGTGGCGCCGGCGAGGCGGTGGAGAATGCCTGCGAGAAACAGGTGTTCGCCGATCCGCAACGCGCCGCGAGCGCTGTCGCCTATATGGCGGCGCGTCTGGCGCTGCTGGCTGACGTGGCCGCGACCCAGCCCGCGATGGCCGAGAGCTTTGCCGCCACGCGCCGCGCCGTCGAACTCGACCGCTACGGCATCGCCGCCCATGTGCTGGCGGTGCGCGACGGCTGTACCGCCGAGCAATGCGCGGCCTTTGCCTGGCTGCACGACACCGCGGCGCTCAAGGCCAATCTCAAGGCCCAGGTCTACGACCAATATGTGTCGCGCCATGCCGCCGGCTGGAACAAGGAGCCGGACAAGCAGGCGCCGGTCGCCGCCGCCGCGCCGTCCGCGGCGGTTGCCGCAGCGTCGGAAGCGCCGTCCGGCCGTCCGGTCTCGGACAAATACGATTTCCCGTCGGCCGCCTCGATCCCGCCGGTCAGCATCATGAATGCCGAGCCGCCGCTGCCGAAAGCCGTAGCGCCAGCTGCTGCGCAGCCGAAGGGCGACGAGGAAGCCGCCGTCCCGGTGCCGCCGAAGCGTCCACAAGCCCAGGCCGCGACGCCCGCGCGCTAGCGCGCGACATGCTCTAGTATCCCGCCGACTTAAACGCCGGACCCCCATGTTCAAATCCGTCCTGATCGCCAATCGCGGCGAAATCGCCTGCCGCATTGCCCGCACCGCCAAGCGGTTGGGGCTGCGCACCATTGCGGTCTATTCGCAGGCAGACAGCCACGCGCTGCACGTGCGGCTGTGCGACGAGGCGGTGGCC
The DNA here is from genome assembly GCA_903878085.1 of uncultured Hyphomicrobiales bacterium. GTDB lineage: Bacteria > Pseudomonadota > Alphaproteobacteria > Rhizobiales > Xanthobacteraceae > Pseudolabrys. Next base: position 41,051 of record CAIRGJ010000023.1, read on the forward strand.
ATCGGTCCTGCGCCGGCGGCGCAGAGCTATCTCGTCATCGACAAATTGATCGCCGCCGCCAAGGCGTCGCATGCGGACTGCATCCATCCCGGCTACGGCTTTTTGTCGGAGAACGCCGCCTTCGCGCAGGCCTGTATCGATGCCGGCATTGCCTTCGTCGGTCCGCCGCCGTCGGCCATGCGGGCCATGGGCCTGAAAGACCGCGCCAAGGCGCTGATGGAAAAAGCCGGCGTTCCCGTGGTGCCGGGCTATCACGGCGACCTGCAAGACCCGAAATTCCTCAGCCGCAAGGCCTACGAGATCGGCTATCCGGTGCTGATCAAGGCAGTCGCCGGCGGCGGCGGCAAGGGCATGCGCCGCGTCGACCGCCACGCCGATTTCGACGCCGCGCTGTCCGGCGCCATGCGCGAGGCCAAGGCCGCGTTCGGCGACGAGCGCGTGCTGATCGAGAAATACGTTACTGCGCCGCGCCACATTGAGATGCAGATTTTTGCCGACAGCCACGGCAACGCCATTCATCTCAACGAGCGCGACTGTTCGCTGCAACGCCGCCATCAGAAAGTGATCGAGGAGGCGCCCGCGCCCGGATTGAGCGCCGAGATGCGCGCCACGATGGGCGCTGCCGCTGTCGCCGCCGCCAAGGCCTGCGGCTATGTCGGCGCCGGCACCATCGAGTTCATTGCCGACGGCGCGGGCGGTCTTAAAAGCGACGGCTTCTGGTTCATGGAAATGAACACACGGCTGCAGGTCGAGCATCCGGTCACCGAAGCCATCACGGGGCTCGATTTGGTCGAGTGGCAATTCCGCATTGCATCGGGCGAGAAGCTGCCGCTCACGCAGGAACAGGTGCCGCTCACCGGCCACGCCGTCGAGGCGCGGCTTTATGCCGAGGATCCCGAGCGCGGCTTTCTGCCCTCCACCGGCAAGCTCATTGCGCTGGCGTTTCCGCAAGGCGAGGGTCTTCGCATCGACAGCGGCGTCGAGGCCGGCGACGAGGTGACGCCGTTCTACGATCCGATGATCGCCAAGGTGATTGCCTCCGCGCCGACGCGCGGCGCGGCGCTCGGCCGGCTGGCGGATGCGCTGGAAAAAACCATCGTCATCGGCCCGCGCAGCAATGCCGGGTTTCTGAGCCGCCTGTGCCGCTCGCAAGCCTTCCGCGACGGCGATTTCGACACCGGTTTCATCGACCGCAATCTCAGCGATCTCAAAGCCGAACCGCAGGGCCTCGATCGGGCCGCCGCCGCCGCCGGTGCGTTGGAATTGCTGGCGCAGGAACGCGCGCGCCTCGCCGCGCTGCGCGAGCCGGACGCGCCGCCGTCGCCCTGGGACAGTGAAGATGCTTTCCAACTGGCGGGCGAGCGCCGTTTGGCGTTGCCGATCCTGGCCGATGGCGCGAACCTGGTGGCGCAGGTTGCAGGCGGCGCCGTCACCATCGACGGAACCGCGCCGGCCAATGACGCCGTGGCGGTGGCGGCGGGTACGGCGGTCTATGTGCTGCGCCACGGCCGCCAGACCAAAGTGTCGTTGCGCGATCTCGCGCTCGACGAGGCTGGGGATGGCAGCGCCGGCGGCCTTGTCCGCGCGCCGATGCATGGCAAGGTGTTGAGCATCCTGGTGGAGAACGGCGAGGCCGTCACGCGCGGCCAACGTCTTGCCATCATCGAGGCGATGAAGATGGAGCATACGCTGGTGGCGCCGATCGACGGCACCGTGGCCGAGATCGCGGTGGCCAAGGACGCGCAGGTCGGCGAGGGCGCCAAGGTGATGATGATTGCGGCTGTGGGCGACAAGCCGGACAAGTAAGGACGTCAATTCGTGCCGCTGCATCTCATCAAGCTTTCGGTCGGAACCGACTCGGTCGCCGACCTCGAGGACTGGATCAAGCTCAAGCTCAAAGAGAAGAAGCGGCGCGGGCAAAAACCGGAGCGCATTCACATCACGCGCATGGTGCCCAAGCGCGCCGAAGAGCTCAAAAACGGCGGCTCGATCTTCTGGGTCATCAAGGGCCAGATCATGTGCCGCGAGCGCATCCTCGACATCCGGCCCTTCACCGACAAAGACGGTATCGGCCGCTGCCGCCTGGTGCTCGATCCGAAGTGCATCCTGGTCGAGCCGCGGCCGCGTAGCGCGTTCCAGGGCTGGCGCTATCTGGAGGACAAGGAAGCGCCCCGCGACCTGTCGCGCGCGGCGCCCGGCGCGTCCAAGATGCCGGAGCAAATGCGCCGCGAATTGCGTGAACTCGGCTTGCTATAGATTGTTTGTCATCACCGGGCTTGTCCCGGTGATCTCGCTTAGGCGGGCACCAGCGACTCGCTGCTCTTAAAAAAACTTATCCCCGCGCGCAAAACCGCACTTATATTGATCGCGCTTGTTCGCAGCGGCCGTCATCTCGAGGTGACGCCCAACGCAAACAAAGCCGGCGCGCCGACAATGCGTGCCGCGGTCAGGCCTGCGCAAAGCGCGCAAGCTTGATGTGGTGGAGCGCCGGGAGGCGCCGCCCCCTCCGTCATTGGGGGCGCGCGCCTTCGCAGGGCGCGCGGCGGGTCGCACCAACCCGTCAAAGGGCGGTTGCACCGCCGCCCTTGGCGCCTCCCGGCGCTCCATTCCCTCGCGGAAAGGAAAAAGGGAACGACGGCGTACCTCGCGCCGCAAAGAACAGGGGCGATGACGCATGCCCGCGAAAATCACACGCCCAAATTATCGATCAGCCGTGTCTTGCCGATCTTCGCCGCGACCAGCAGCCGGATCGGTCCGTCCTTGACCGATGCGATCGGCGCCAGCGTCAGCGCGTGGCGCGCTTCCAGATAGTCGAGCGTGAACTCGGCGAGCGCGATCTGGGCGCGGCCTTCTTCCAGCACCATTTCGATCGGCTCGCCGGCCTTGATGCGCGCCGCGCACTCCTCAAGCGTGCGATACAACGCCGGCGCATGGCCGCGCTCAAGCTCGGACAAATAGACGTTGCGCGACGACAGCGCCAAGCCGTCCTTCTCGCGCACGGTCTTCAGGCCGATCACCTTCAGCGGCAAATCGAGGTCCTTCGCCATCTGCGTGACGACGCGGAGCTGCTGGTAGTCCTTCTGGCCAAAGATCGCGACGTCGGGCGACACTTGCGTGAACAGCTTGGCCACCACGGTGGCGACGCCGCCGAAAAAGTGCGGACGGAATTTGTCCTCCAGTCCGGCCAACGCGGCGCCTTGCGGCGCGATGCGCGTGGCGAATCCGTCCGGATACATGACCTCGGCCGCAGGCGCCCAGACCATGTCAACCTTGGCCTCGGTCAGCACCTCGATGTCGGCCGCGAAACGGCGCGGATAGCTGCCGAAGTCCTCATGCGGGGCAAACTGGGTTGGATTAACGAAGATCGACACGACCACGCGGCGCGCCCGGCGTTGCGCTTCCTTGACCAGCGCCAGATGGCCGCGATGCAGCGCGCCCATGGTCGGCACCAGCGCGATGCTTTGGCCCCTGGCGCGATAGGGCGAAAGCAGGCTGCGAAGCTTGGCGACGGTGCGGGCGACGGTCGGGCGCTGTGCCATGGAATGGGGCCTTGTTAGGTTCCTGTCACGGAACCCCGTTAGCCATTATCAGGAGCGGTTAATCCCGGCCATGCAGATTAATGGTTAAATTGGGATAAACTTGATTAAGTACCGTAACTGATTGAGAATTACCGGATCAGAGGACGCGTTCATGTTGGTCCAATCGATCCAAGAGTCGCCGCAGTCCGCGCACGTCGTCGTGCTCGGCAACGAGAAGGGCGGCTCGGGCAAATCCACCACGGCTTTGCACATCGCGGTCGCCTTGCTCAAGGCCGGCCAGCGCGTCGCCACCATCGACCTCGACTCGCGCCAGAAGAGTTTCACCCACTATATCGAAAACCGCCGCGCCTGGGCCGAGCGCGCCCGCCTCAAACTCGAGCAGCCGACGCATTTCTGCGTGACGCGCGCCGATGGCAATTCGGTCGAGGCCAACGAGGCCGAAGATTTCAACAGCTTCTCGCGCGCGATCAGCGCCATCGAGCACAGCCACGACGTGGTGGTGATCGATACGCCCGGCCATGACAGCTACCTGATGCGCCTGGCGCATTCGATGGCCGACACGCTGGTGACGCCGCTCAACGACAGCTTCGTCGATTTCGACGTGCTCGCCACGCTCGACCCGACCAATTTCACCGTCACCGGCGAAAGCCACTACGCCAGCATGGTGCGCGAAGCGCGCCGCCAGCGCCGCCTGGTCGACGGCAAGCTCACCGACTGGATCGTGGTGCGCAACCGTCTGGCCACGCTCGGCTCGCGCAACAAGCGGCTCGTCGGCGAGGGCATCACCGAGCTCGGCAAGCGCATGGGCTTTCGCAGCGTCGACGGCTTTGCCGAGCGCGTGGTCTATCGCGAATTCTTCCCGCGCGGGCTGACCGCGCTGGACGATCTCGACGAGCAGACGCTCGGCACCCGCCCGAATATGTCGCACGTCACCGCGCGCGAGGAAGTGATCGGCCTCTTGAATTCGCTGCGCCTGCCGATGTCGGAAAACGGCCGCCGCCGCGCCGCCGCCCGCGCCGAATGGTATTCGGTCATGGACCAGCCGCTCCAGGTCCACGATTTGCTGGCCTGAGCGGCTCTCTTGCACCCAATGCCAGTTATCGCCACCTAAAGCGCGCGCTCGCGCAGCGCGCTTTGAATCGGTGTAGACTGGCCGCATGAGCAAAGACCGCTCCCAAACCCCGGCGCCGACCTCGTCGCGGCCCGAAATCGACGAATTCCTGGCGCGGGTAAAATCGCTCGGGCCCTCGACCAGCACGGCCGGCAAACGCGGGCGGCTGGTGTTCGCGCTCGACGCCACCATGAGCCGCCAGCCGACCTGGGACAGTGCCTGCGCGCTGCAGGCCGATATGTTCCGCGAAGCGGCCGGCATCGGCGGGCTCGATATCCAGCTTGTCTATTTCCGTGGCCTCAACGAATGCCGCGCCTCCGGCTGGGTCGCCGGCACCGAGAAACTCGCTGGCCTGATGTCGGCCATCGACTGCCGCGGCGGCCACACCCAGATCGGCAAAGTGCTGAGCCACGCCCGCCAGGAGCATGCCAAGCAACGGGTGCAGGCGCTGGTGTTCGTTGGCGACGCGATGGAAGAGGCGGTCGACGATCTTTGCGCGGCGGCCGGCGAACTCGGCCTTCTCGGCGTTCCCGTTTTCATGTTCCAGGAGGGCGGCGACCCGGTGGCGGAAAATGCCTATCGCGAGATCGCGCGACTGTCGCGCGGCGCCTATTGCCGCTTCGATACGGGTGCTGCGCGCGAACTCGGCGAATTGCTGCGCGCGGTCGCAGCCTATGCCGCCGGCGGCATCAAGGCGCTGAGCGATCTGTCGGCGCGCAAATCCGGCGCCGCGCGCATGCTGCTCACCCAATTGCGCGCATAGCACATGCCAACCCTTATCTTCGGCGTTCTGATCCTGGTCGCGGCGCTGTGGGCGCTCGGCGTGATTTCCAAAATCGATCCCAAGATCGGTGCCCGCGTGCTCAAGGCCGGCGGCGGGCTGCTGGCGCTGGGCTTTGCTGTGTTCCTGGGGCTTCGCGGCGAGATCGGCGTCGCGCTGCCGCTCGGCGCGGTGGGTTTAGGGCTGCTCGGCTGGCTGCCGTTCGGGGCGGCGGGTTTTTCGGCACGCACGCAGAAGAGCAGCGGCAAGACCTCGCAGGTCCGCACGGCCTATTTCGTGATGGAGTTGGACCACGACAGCGGCCAGATGCGCGGCCGCGTCATTGCCGGCCGGCATCAGGGCGCCGCGCTTGAAAGCCTCGATGTCAAAACCTTGGCCGCCATGCTCGGCGACATCGACGACGAAAGCCGCGCGCTATTGGTGGCGTATCTTGACCGCCGGGATGCCGGTTGGAGTGAGCACGCGCAAGGTGACGCGGCAGCGGGGCGGAGCGCGGCGTCCAGCGGCAAAATGTCTGAACAGGAGGCCTATCAGATCCTTGGCGTGGAAGCCGGGGCGAGCGCCGACGCCATCGCCCGCGCGCATCGCGCGTTGATGAAGAAATTCCATCCCGACCAAGGGGGATCGACGTACCTGGCGGCCCGGATTAACGAGGCCAAGGAAGTCCTTATGCGCAGCCATCGCTGATGTACTCCGTACATAATCATCAGCGGCTCCTGGGTCTCTGATCTGACGTAAGTCCCGTATCGATCGTCTTATTCGCAAGGCTCGTTTCCGAAATCGCTTTCGGCGGCCCGCGTTGGTCTTTTTAGCGTTCGCGCAATCTTGTCCGAAAACCGGTTCCCACTTTTCGGGATTGCGCGTCTAATTCTTCAACAGCATGCAGGGTATTTCGCTGCGCTTGAGATGCTTGCAGGCGTTTTCCGCCTGTTCCTTCTCAAGTCCGGCGAAGCGGGCGCGGTAGAGCGGCTTATCGCCCTTGGCGACCTTTTCGGTAAACGGATCGGCTTGGCCGAGTTGTTCCTTGGCTTTGCTTTGGGCCGCGCTCAAACGCAGCTTGGCCTCGTTCTCGTCCGGGAAGGCGCCGACCTGGATCATCCAGCCGCCGGCGCTTTTGGGCTTTGCCGCGGGCTCGGCAGCCGGGATCGGCACAATGTCACTGGCCGAGGCCACCTTGGCCGGCAGCGTGCCGAGTACGCCGGGCTTGGCGCCGGGCGGCGGCGGTAGCTGCGGCGTTTCGCCTTTGACGGTCACGATATTGGTAATGCTGGCCGCGCCAGACGTGGCCGGTGCCGGCGCAAGTTTGCGGCTGTCGGACGGCAGCGGCGACAGCGACGCGGTCCGCATGCTGCCGGCGTGGACGGTGACGGTCTTGACCGCGACCGGCTTGATCGGATCGGTCGAGCCAGGCGCCGGCGCTGCGGGCTCGGGCGCGGCCGTTGCGGCGACGCGCAGCGCCGCGACGGTCTGCTCTTTCTCTTTCGACTCCTTCGGCGCTTCCGCGACTTCGATGCCTTCGGCCACCGGCGGGATGGTGCGCTTGGCCGACGCAATATTGATGTTGCTCTCGATCAAGCTGACCACGCGGGCATCGCGCGCCGAGGCAGTGCGACCGCCGAACACCACGGCGACGATATGACGGCCGCCGCGGTTGACCGAGGTGACGATGTTGAATCCGGACGCGTTGACGTAGCCGGTCTTGATGCCGTCGATGCCTTCGACCTGGCCCAGCAGGTGATTGTGGTTACGCATCGACTTGCCGCGGAAGTCGAAGGTCCGGGTCGAGAAGTAGCGATAGTAGTTCGGGAAGCGGTCGAAGATGGCGCGGCCGAGCAGGGCCTGGTCGCGCGCGGTGGTCAACTGTTGATCGTGCGGCAGACCGGAGGCGTTGTAATAGGTCGTGCCCTTCATGCCGAGCGCGCGCGCCTTGGCGGTCATCAGCTTGGCGAAGCTGGGCTCGTCGCCGCCGAGCGCTTCGGCGACGATGACCGCGACGTCGTTGGCCGACTTGGTGACAATGGCGCGGATCGCGGTTTCGACCTTGATGGTTTCGCCGGGCTGCAGGCCGAGCTTGGACGGCGCCTGCATGGCGGCGTGCGGCGACGCCGGCATCTCGGTCGTCATCTTGATCTTGCCGCTCTCCAGCCGTTCGAACAGCAGATAGAGCGTCATGATCTTGGTGAGCGAGGCGGGATGGCGCGGGCTGTCGGCCTCGGTGGCCTGCATCGTCTTGCCGGTGTTGGCGTCGACCACGATCGAGGCCGGCGGCGGCTGATAGGCTTGAGCGGCGGGGCTTGCGCCACGGCGATGACGGCGGCCGCGGGCATCCGCGTCACCGGCAATTGCAGTGACAGCGAGCACCACCGCCAGGCTGCAAAGCCCCCAGCGGACAACACGACAAACTTCGGCTCGCGCACGCAAAATCGGCTCTCCCCAACCCCTTCTTTGAGCGGTCCTTGGGCGGTGTAAAGCCGCCAAACCAGGCGAATTTATAGCGCCTTCGCGGCGCGACAATTTATGACCGTATGAGTCTAGGGTTTACAAAATCTTAAGCCAATCCCCTGGATTTTAAAGCTTTTTTCGCATTGCAACATAGTGATTGACTTTATTGTGCAGTGCACTATAAAGTTAATCATTCCCGGACGAGCCGGGACATGAAGATCGGCCGGGAGAGGATCCAACATGGCCAAGAATTTCGAGGACCTGCAGCAGGTCGGCAAAGAGAACGTTGAAGTTGCGATGAAGTCCGCCGAGTCGATGTCGAAGGGCGCCCAGGCCATTGCGGCCGAGGTCGCGGATTACTCCAAGAAGGCCTTCGAAGACGGTTCCGCGATGCTGGAGAAGCTGTTCGGCGTGAAGTCGCTTGAGAAGGCGATCGAGCTGCAGTCCGAATATGCCAAGACCAGCTACGAAGGCTTTGCCGCCAAGGCCACCAAGATCGGCGAGCTTTATACCGATCTCGCCAAGGAAAGCTACAAGCCGTTCGAGACCCTGATGGCGAAAGCCAAGGTCTAACGAATACGTGTTGTAGCGTGCTCGTTTTGTAGCGTTGCGTCCTGCGTCAAATACAAAGCCCGGCTGGTTGAAGCCGGGCTTTTCGTTGTCCGGACGGCGGCGGCGGCGTTATTTGGCGACGCGCAACTTGGTCAGGTTGGTGCCGATCGCGTTGAACACACTGCCCAGGCCGCTCGACGCCGTCACCATGTAGAATTTCGAGGGATCGCTGAATTTGTCGGGGCCGCCGGCGCAGTTCTGCAGCAATGTCGAGAGCGGATCGCCGCCGGTATTGACCTGGATGGTGTAGAGCGTGACGCCGGAATTCTTGATGTTGGCGCAAGTGCCGGCGCCGGTCGAAGAATTGTACATACGGCCGTCAACCGACGTGTTGATGGCTGAACCGTTGCCGTACCAGCGGTCCCATGTATTCAAGCCGTCCGACAGCAGGATGATGACGTCCGAGTATGTGTAATTGGAATTCTTCGCCGGCGCAGTGAAGGGGCCGATGCCAACGAGCGAATGCCAGCCCGTGACAAGGCCGATCGGTTGATTTGTTCCGCCGTTGGGGTTGAGGGCATCGACCGCCGAGTTCATTGCCGTCCAACTGTAATTCAGCCCCATGGAAGCCGACGGGCAATAGGTATCCTGGCGCGCCGGATATCGCGTGGTGATGTCGGTGGTCGACGGCGCGGTCGCGGTCTGGTCGTTGCCGGCGTTTGTGCCGGGCGCTGTAGTCGAACCACGGTCGGCGACGCAGCCGGTCCAGGTGCTGCGTGCATTCGGAAGCCACGCGTGCTCGAAATACCCGTTGTTTGTCTTGCAGGTCTTGCTGCTGCCGCTGCCTGAGCAAGAGCAATTGCTATGGCCGGTGCAAGTCGCTGAGGTGCCCGTGCTGCTATAGGTCGTGCTGTTGTAGCAGCCGGGGTAGTCAAAGCCGCCTTTCGTCCCGTCTTTGTTGCCGCTGTCCACGCCCGGACAAATATATCCAGAGTAGCTGCCGCTTGACGGGATCGTATTCGTGCTCGACGCGCCGTCAACCGGGCTGTTGACGCATGTAAAGCCGGTCTGGGAACTGCTGAACGGGCAGGGGTCGCCGGGACCGGCTTGATCCCAGGTGCTCTTGTTCGTGCTGTTGGCCAACCAGGTGGCCATGTAAGCCGGCGCCGCTTCCCACTCGCTCCAATCAATCCAGCTTGCGGTGTAATTGGCCGCTCCGACGTTCACGCTGCGGCTGAACGGGATGATCGATACGTAGACGTCGCCGTTGGTGCTGGCGGCGGACTTCAACTGCGTGAGCAGGTCCTTGGTCGCTGACTTGAGCGCCTCGATCTTGCCGTCGGCGGCCATCGACCCCGTGGTGTCGAGCACCAGAGCCACGCGCAGGCGCGAGGAGCCCCAGGCCGACGTGGACGACCCGTTTACCGTGATGTCATTGTAGCCGATGATGCCGAGGAACGCGGTTGGGACGGTGGCCGAGCCGGTCACGACCACCGTGGATCCGCCTGTTGCTGAATAACTGGCGGCAATCACGATGTTCTTGGCTTCAGGCCGTGTGAACAGCGCGTTGAAATAGTTCAGCGCATTGGTCTGCAAGGCGCCGCTGCTCACGGTTGCGGCATCCTTCGACAGCATCAGCGCGGTCGAGTCGAGCGCAGCCTGCATCGAGGTCTTGACCGAGTTGGCTCGGCTAAAATCGATCGCCGCCCCGACCATGCCCAGGATTGGAATTAGCGTAAGTGAAAAGGTGATCGCGACATTGCCGCGGCGCGCCCGTTTGAAGCCGGCGAGCGCACGCCTAACTTTACGAATGACGAATTTGAGAGCGCGCATCACAGTTGCCCGACAATCGTTTGATTTCGATTGTGGTGTTAGGCCGCAGCCCTAAATGGGGTGTGTTGTCAATCGATGGAATGGCGCGGGTTACGGTAAAGCTTGGCCCTTTTGCCAGCCAGATCGGCAATGGCGCCCGCGGTCTAAATGGTTAAATCCAATGGCGCCGAATACCGCAAACGCGGCTCACTATTTCGGTGATGGCGTTAACACACGCTTGGCGTATTCGGAAAAAGGCGCTGGATATTTGATGGCAGGGCGGCAAGCGGACAATATGAATTCGAGCCCGCTTGCCATTTATATCCGAGCCGTTATTTGGCGACGCGCAACTGGGTCAGGTTGGTGCCGATGGTGTTGAACACGGTGCCAAGGCCGCTCGCGCTCGTGACCATGTAGAACTTTGTCGGGTCGGCGAACTTGTCCGGGCCGCCGGCGCAGTTTTGCAGCAGGGTCGACAGCGGATCGCCGCCGGTATTGACCTGGATGGTGTAGAGCGTGACGCCGGAATTCTTGATGTTGGCGCAGGTGCCGGCGCCGCTGTTCGAGGAGTCGTACATCCGCTTGTCGATCGTGGCTTGGTCGCTCGACCAGCGGTTCTGCGTATTCAAGCCATCCGACATCAACACGATGACGTCGGTATATTTATAGTTGGAATCCTTGGCGGGCGCGGTCAGCGGTCCGCCGCCAACCAGAGACAACCAGCCCCAAACCAGGCCGATCGGCTGGTTCGTGTTGCCGTTCGGCTGCATCTGGTCGACCAAGCTGCTCATGGCGGTCCAGTTGTAACTGAGGCCCATCATGGCAAGCGGGCAACTGCTGTACTGGTCGGCGGGGTACAGCGTTGACGCGGATGCCGCCGGCAAGCTCGCGTCGGCCGGGTTCGCCGCGGTGACAGTCTGATCGTAATTCTGGTCGCGATCGGTGATACAGCCGTTCCAGGTGCTGTAGCTGGCCGGCACCCAAGTCTGGTTACTACTGCAGCGGCTGCGACCGCGGCGTGAAGTGCCTGTACAAGTCGTCGTGGTTTGCCAACTGCCGTTTGCCGTTTCCCAATCGTCCCAATCGATCCAGGTGCCATTGTAATTGTTGGGGCCGACATTGACGTCGTGGTTGAACGGAATAATTGAGACATAGACGTCGCCATTGGTGCCGGCGGCATTCTGTAACTGGGTCAGCAGCGCCTTGGTCGATGACTTGAGCGCGGCGATCTTGCCGTCGTCGGCCATCGATCCTGTGTTATCGAGCACCAGCGCGACGCGAAGCCGCGACGAGCCCCATGACGTGGTGGATGAGCCGTTCACGGTGATGTTGTTGTAGCCGATGATGCCAAGAAAGGCGGTCGGCACGTTAGCCGAACCGTTCACGACCACCTTGGATCCGCCGGTGGCTGTGTAGGTGGCGGTGATGGAAATGCTCGAGGCTTCGGGCCTGGTGAACAACGCATTGAAATAGTTCAAGGCGTCGGTCTGCAATTGCCCGGAGCTGACCGTTGCGGCTTCCTTCGACAGCATCAACGCGGTCGAGTCGAGCGCGGCTTGCATTGCGACCTTGACCGAATTGGCGTGGCTGTAGTCGACCGCAAAACCCACGGTGCCGACGATCGGCAACGTGGCGAGCGCGAAGGTGATCGCGACATTGCCGGCGCGCGCCTCGCGGAATGCGCCGAGGCTGCGGCGAAGGCTGGTCCAGAGGGTTGTCATGACGTCCACCCGAATACCGTTGAATTCCCTTGCACTCATAACCGCGGCTCTTAAACCGCTGGTATATGGCGAGGGCGAAAATCCGGGCCGGCCGGTAAGTGTCGGACCCGTGGTTGCGGCGGTAATTCCGTTCGGCCAAGGACTTGGCTGGTTAATGCAGCCTGCCTTCGATCATGCGAATGCCGAATAGTTCTTAGTCGACGTCGTTAACGCTTGGTTGGAGCGGCCGGCGAATGAGCGGCTGTTGCGCGGCTTTAGCGAGGGCCGGAGTTCCCAAGATTGCATCGTTATTCTTGCCGAACCGGCCTGGGACGATTCGAATCGGGAAAATTGGCGTCGAAACGCCCACGGGCGGCTTGTGATCGCGTAACCAGTGGATATCTGACTGTCTGGGACCGGAAACCGGGCGTTTTCTGTCCCGGATCGGGGCGATGCCCGCGAAATCGGCATTTTATGCAAATTGCTGGCTTGGAATGGCGGCGCTCAGGTCATTAAGATGAGGATGGCCGCGTGCCGGCGCGGCCACCGGGACCTTCAAGAATGACGTCGGCCAAGCCATGAGCTTCATTGCAAACGATATGTCCCGCACCCAAATGAAACCAAGCGATGGTGCGTTGCCCGCCGGTGCCCCCCGCATGGCGGACGACGATCGCAAGCGCAAAGGCGACACCGGCGGTCCGGGCGGCCCCGGCACCGCGGTCATCACCAAGACCAAGACGCAGACCAAGCGGCCGAACCTGTACCGCGTGCTCATTCTCAACGACGACTACACGCCGATGGAATTCGTGACCCACGTGCTGGAGCGGTTCTTCGGCAAGGATCACGAGGCCGCGACGCGAATTATGTTGCATGTGCATCACCACGGTATCGGCGAGTGCGGGATCTATACTTATGAAGTGGCCGAGACCAAAGTGACGCAGGTTATGGACTTTGCCAGAAAACATCAGCATCCTTTGCAATGCGTGATGGAAAAAAAGTGAGATTCGGGGGACGCTCAATACAATGAAGATCGGAAGCAAATGCCAACGTTCTCGCGAAGCCTAGAGCAATCTCTTCACCGGGCCCTTGCCCTCGCCAATGAGCGGCACCACGAATACGCGACGCTTGAGCATCTGCTGCTTGCGCTGATCGACGACCAGGACGCCTCCGCGGTAATGCGGGCCTGTAATGTCGACCTCGATAAGTTAAAGCGCAGCCTGGTCGCCTATCTCGAATCCGAACTCGAAAACCTGATCACCGACGGCGCCGAAGATTCCAAGCCGACCGCCGGCTTCCAGCGCGTGATCCAGCGCGCGGTCATCCACGTGCAGTCGTCCGGCCGCGAGGAAGTCACCGGCGCCAATGTGCTGGTGGCGATTTTCGCCGAGCGCGAGAGCCACGCCGCCTATTTCCTGCAAGAGCAGGACATGACGCGCTACGACGCGGTCAATTACATCAGCCACGGCATCGCCAAGCGGCCGGGTCTGACCGAAACGCGTCCGGTGCGCGGCGCCGAAGAGGAGACCGACAGCAAGAGCAGCGGCGACGAGCCCAAGAAGAAGGGCGATGCGCTCGAGGCCTATTGCGTCAATCTCAACAAGAAAGCCAAAGAGGGCAAGATCGATCCGCTGATCGGCCGCGACAGCGAGATCAGCCGCACCATTCAGGTGCTGTGCCGCCGCCAGAAGAACAATCCGCTGTTCGTCGGTGAGGCCGGCGTCGGCAAGACCGCGATCGCCGAAGGCCTTGCCCGCCGGATCATTCATGGCGAAGTGCCGGAAGTGCTCAAGAACGCCACGGTGTTTGCGCTCGACATGGGCACGCTGCTCGCCGGCACCCGCTACCGCGGCGACTTCGAGGAACGGCTCAAGCAGGTGATCAAGGAGATCGAGGCCTATCCGGGCGCGATCATGTTCATCGACGAGATCCACACCGTGATCGGCGCCGGCGCTACTTCCGGCGGCGCGATGGATGCGTCCAATCTGCTCAAGCCTGCACTGGCCGGCGGCGCAATCCGCTGCATCGGTTCGACCACCTACAAGGAATACCGTCAGTATTTCGAGAAGGATCGCGCCCTGGTGCGGCGCTTCCAGAAAATCGACGTCAACGAGCCGTCGATCCCGGACGCCATCGAAATCCTCAAAGGCCTCAAGCCGTATTTCGAGGAATACCACAAGCTCAAATACACCAACGAAGCCATCAAGGCGGCGGTGGAGCTGTCGTCGCGCTACATCCATGACCGCAAGCTGCCGGACAAGGCGATTGACGTGATCGACGAGTCGGGCGCGGCGCAGATGCTGCTGCCGGAGAACCGGCGCAAGAAGACCATCGGCATCAAGGAAATCGAAGTCACGATCTCCACCATGGCTCGCATCCCGCCCAAGACCGTGTCGAAGGACGATGCCGCGGTGCTGCAGCATCTCGAACAGACGCTCAAGACCACGGTCTACGGTCAGGACAAGGCGATCGAGGCGCTGTCGTCATCGATCAAACTGGCGCGCGCCGGCTTGCGCGAACCGGAAAAGCCGATCGGTTGCTATCTGTTCTCCGGCCCGACCGGCGTCGGCAAGACCGAGGTCGCCAAGCAATTGGCGCTGTCGCTCGGTGTCGAGCTGATCCGCTTCGACATGTCGGAATACATGGAGCGGCATACCGTGTCGCGCCTGATCGGCGCGCCGCCGGGCTATGTCGGCTTCGATCAAGGCGGCCTGCTGACCGACGGGGTCGATCAGCATCCGCATTGCGTGCTGCTGCTCGACGAAATCGAGAAGGCGCATCCCGATCTGTTTAACGTGCTGCTGCAGATCATGGATCACGGCAAGCTGACCGACCATAACGGCAAGCAAGTCGACTTCCGCAATATCGTGCTGATCATGACCACGAATGCGGGCGCGTCCGATATGGCGAAGGCGGCCTACGGCTTCACCCGCAGCAAGCGCGAAGGCGACGACACCGAGGCGCTCAACCGACTGTTCGCACCGGAATTCCGCAACCGTCTCGATGCCACCATCACCTTCGCGCATCTGTCGCAAGAGGTGATTGCTAAGGTGGTCGAGAAGTTCGTGCTGCAGCTCGAAGCCCAGCTCGGCGACCGCAACGTCACCATCGAGCTGTCCGAGGAGGCGGCGCGCTGGCTGATCGCCAGTGGCTACGACGAGCTGATGGGCGCCCGCCCGATGGCGCGCGTGATCCAGGAGTACATCAAGAAGCCGCTGGCCGACGAGGTGCTGTTCGGCCACTTAAAGAATGGCGGCCACGTCCGCGTCATCGTCGACAAGGATGAGGTGGGCCGCGACAAGCTCGGCTTCGAATTCCTCGACGGCCCGATCACGCCGAAGCCGGAAAAGCTGCCGGCGGAAGCGCGGCCCAAAGCCAAGCGCCGCTCGCCGCGGCCAAAGCCGAAAGGCGAGGGCGGCAAAGACGGCGGCGGCAAAAAGGGCTCGGTGCCGAAGGTGCCGCTGGCCAAGGTCTAAGGACCGCTCGTGTACGAAACAAAAGGCCGGGCTCCATGCCCGGCCTTTTCTTTTGGGGCGTCACCTTTAGGCCTTGGCGTTTTTGCAGGCGGCTTATGCGGGCGGGCGGCGCCCGTTGCGAAGCAAGCGGCGCCATGACATGAGCGATGTTATGTCTGAGCCGCTCGCAAGCGCGTCGCCCGAAATAGAACCCTCCAGCACCGGCACCTTCTTTGCCGGGGTGCGGTCGGCGCTGACGTCGGTGTTCTTTCTGGTGCTGGCGGGCACCTATATCGGCATGGGCGCGCTGGCCCATGATTTCGGCTTTCCGTCGTGGTGGCTGGCGCTGTCGTCGATGCTGGTTTGGGCGGCGCCCGCGCAAGTGATCCTGATTTCCGCGCTCGGCACCGGCGCATCGCTGTTCGAGGCGGGGCTCGCGGTCTCCTTGAGCGCGATCCGGCTGTTTCCGATGGTGGTGGCGCTGCTGCCGCTGCTGCGCGGACCCGGCACACGGCTGCGCGATCTGCTGCTGCCGACCCATTTCACCTCGGTGAGCATGTGGGTAGAATCGCTGCGGCTGCTGCCGGGCATGCCGCCGGCGCGGCGCATCGCCTTCTGCAACGGCCTGTCTGTCGGCTACATGGGCACCGCGGTTACGTTCGGCTTTGTCGGCTATTACCTCGCCGCCGGTCTGCCGGTGCTGCTGGCGGCGACCTTGCTGTTCCTGACGCCGATGTCGTTCCTGATTTCGACGGCGAACAATGCCCGCATGATGGTGGACAGGCTCGCCTTCGCGCTGGGTCTCGTGCTCGGGCCTTCGCTGGCTTATTTCGCAGTTGGGCTCGATTTGATGTGGACCGGGCTGATCGGCGGCACGCTGGCTTATCTGGTTCACCGCTTTCGCGAGGCGGCGCAATGAACGCCGTGCTCGCAGACCTGTGGCCTTATCTGGTGCTGATCCTGGTCGGCTACCTGCCGAACGAGATATGGCGCGTGCTCGGGCTGGTGCTGGCGCGCGGCCTCAACGAGGATTCCGAAATCGTGGTGTGGTCGCGCGCGGTGGCGATCGCACTCCTGGCTGGCGTCATCGCCAAGCTTATTCTGTTTGCCAACGGCGCGCTGACCACGGTGCCGCTGTCGGTACGGGTCGGGGCGGCGGTCCTGGGCTTTGTCGCCTTTGTGCTGCTCAAACGCTCGGTGTTCGCCGGCGTCCTCGCCGGCGAAGCGGCGTTGCTGATCGGCGGTTATCTATTCAGCCACTAGCGATAGCCGCCGCGAGCTTCTTGGCTTGCTCGGCCAGCGCGTCGGGCTTTTCCTTTTCAGCCGCCGGCGGCTTCATGGCGGCGCCGGCTTTGCGCGGAATGACATGGACGTGCAGGTGGAACACCACCTGGCCGCCGGCGCCCTCGTTGAACTGTTGGATGGTGATGCCGTCGGCGCCGAAGGCCGCCATGGCGCCTTTCGCGACTTTCTGCGCCACCGTCATGACATGCGCCAGATCGCTGGCGCTGACGTCGAGCAGATTGCGCGCCGGGGCCTTCGGTAGCACCAAGGTGTGGCCGGGCGCGCGCGGCATGATGTCGAGGAAGGCCAGCGCCTTGTCGTCTTCGTAGACCTTGTAACAGGGCAACTCGCCGCGCAGGATTTTGGCGAAAATGTTGTTGGGATCGTAGCTCGGCATCGTTCCCCCAAGACTCACTCTTGTTCGATCAAATCCTTGCGGAATGGCGCGGCCGCCGCAAGCTCCTCGCCGGCGGCTTCAACATAAGCGCGCTCGCGGGCGAGATAGTCGGCGACCGCCCGCCGCAAGCCCGCATTGGCGATGAAATGGGCGGAATAGGTGGTGTGGGGCAGGTAGCCGCGCGCCAGCTTATGTTCCCCTTGCGCGCCGGCCTCGACCCGCTTGAGCTTGTGGGCGATGGCGTAGTCGATGGCCTGGTAGTAGCAGACCTCGAAATGCAGGAACGGGTGGTGCTCGACCGCGCCCCAATTGCGGCCGTACAGCGCCTCGGTGCCGATGAAGTTGATGGCGCCGGCGATCCAGCGCCCCGCGCGTTTGGCCATCACCAGCAGGACGCGGTCGGGCATGGTTTGGCCGATGAGCGAAAAGAATTCGCGGGTCAGATAAGGCCGCCCCCATTTGCGCGATCCGGTGTCCACGTAGAACGCAAAGAACGCGTCCCAGACCTCTTCCGTCAGGTCGGAGCCGGTGAGCCAGGCAATCTCGATGCCGGGGGATAGCGCCTCCTTGCGCTCGCGGCGGATGGTCTTGCGCTTGCGGGAGGAAAGCTGGCCGAGAAAGTCCTCGAAGGTCGCGTAGCCGGCATTCTGCCAGTGGAATTGCTGGTCGGTGCGTTGCAGGAAGCCGCGTTTTCCCAGCAGGTCCCATTCGGACTCGGGGAGGAAAGTGACGTGCGCCGACGACAGCTCGCTGGCATTGGTGATTTCCATCAGGGCATCGGCCAGCGCGCCGCGCACCGCCTCAGCCTGTGGACCGGGCCGCGCCAGCAGGCGGGGACCGGTGACGGGGGTGAAAGGCACGGAAACCTGGAGCTTGGGGTAGTAATCGCCGCCGGCGCGTTCGAAGGCTTCGGCCCAGCCCTGGTCGAAGACGTATTCGCCCTGCGAATGGGACTTCACGTAGCAGGGTGCGCAGCCCAGCAATGTGCCGTCAGCCTGCTCGACGAGCAGGTGGCGGGGTTGCCAACCGGTGCGGCCGCCGACCGAATGCGAGGCTTCTAGTGAATATAAAAAGGCATGTGAAACAAAAGGGTTATCGGCTTGTCCTCCTGTTGATAACACCGAGGATAAGTTATCCTCATGCATTGGTTTAACTGTCGATGAGCCGGCCGCGCAGGCGTCCCAGGCCGCGGCCGGGACGTCGGCGAGCGATTTGGCAAGGCGGATGCGGATGTCGAGGTCGGCCATCGGAAGTTTTCTAACCCGACTTTATCCCGGAAAGGGTGTGCGATTTACCCCGACTTTCGGTCTTGCTGGACGGGTGAATACCCCTGCACAGGTCTTGCCAGAGGGGTAATCGGTCAAGGCCGCCAGCCCTCGAAGATCATCTGGTCGGCCCAGCGCGCGGCGCTGCCGCGGTCGGCCTCGCTGCGCACGGTCCAGGTCAGCAGCGGCAGCCCGAACACCCAGCGCGCCACCAGGGGCGCGATCGCCGGCAAATCCTTGACGCCGTAGGCGACGAAGTGCGGCCGGGTGCGAAAGCCGTGCAGCAGGAACGCCAGGCGGCGTTTTTCGGCGGGCGTCATGCGATCCCACTCATGATGCGCGTAGTGCCGTTCGGCGACGATGCCACGTGGCAGCGTTGGCGCGATCTGCCGCGCCGCTTCCACCATACCTGGGTCGAACGACATCACCGCCGCCGGACCGCGATAGGCCGCCAGCACTTGCGCCACGCGCTGCACCAGGCGCCGGTCGCCGTCGAAATGGCTCTTGAGTTCGATCACCAGCGCCGCGCGGCCGGCGACCAATTCGCATAATTCGCCGAGCATCAGAACGCGGTCGGCGGTCGCCTTGAACCGCACCGCCTTGATCTCCGTGGTGCTCAAGTCTGCGAGGCGGGCGCTGCCGTCGGTCAACCGGCCCAACGCATCGTCATGATGCACCATGGCCTCGCCATCGGCGCTGATCTGGACGTCGGTTTCGATGCCGTAGCCGCCGGCAATGGCGGCGGTAAAAGCCGACGCGGTGTTCTCAATCACGCCGCCGGCGGGATTATGCAGCCCTCGGTGCGCGATCGGTCGCGCGGTGAGCCAATCCAATTTTGACATTATAAATATCGGCGCATGATCTTATCCGGAAACCGGTTCCCTGACCCTCGGGTCAAGCCCGAGGGCATGCTTTTCGGGATCATGCGCTTAGGACACCTCGAACATGCCTTCGACTTCGACCGCCGCATCGGCGGGCAGGGCGGAGACGCCGACCGTGGAGCGGGCATGGCGGCCTTTGTCGCCGAACACCTCGACCATCAGATCGGAGGCGCCGTTCATGACCTTCGGCCCATCGGTAAAGCCGGGTGCGGAATTGATGAAGCCGCCGAGCCGCACGACCCGGACCACCTTGTCGAGTTCGCCGATCTCGGCCTTGATCTGGGCCAGCAGGTTGACCGCGCAGGCGCGGGCCGCCTTCTGCCCGTCCTCGATCGAGACGCCGGCGCCGAGCTGGCCTTTGGCCGCGAGCTTGCCTTCGGCGCCGAAGCACAGTTGGCCGGAGACTACCAGGATGTTGCCGGTGCGCACGCAGGCCACGTAATTGGCGATCGGCTTGGCCGGGCTCGGTAGTTCGATACCGAGATCCGCGATTCTTTGCTCAGCCGTTCCGGCCATGAAATCCTCCCAAAATACGACGGATGCTCTCTTGGCTGATCGGCGCGAAGCGCGCAAGCGGGGGTTCGGACGCCGAAAGGCTTGGTTGCCGGAATCCTTGGCGGCCTCTATCTTGCCGCTATCTTCGCATCTTTCTTGATCCGAACACGGCTCGAAACGCTGCCGCGGAGAGGCCCGACTTCATGACGATAGCCGCCAACGCCCGATGGCTGGTTCCGGTGGTCTTGGCCATCGGCTTTGCCGCGGTTGCCACCCATCATCCCGCCTCGGCGGCGGCGCCGGCCGACAAGGTGACGCTGGCGCCGCACCGGGCGGTCTACGACCTTAAACTGGCAAAATCCCAAAGCAGCCGCAGCGTCCAGGGCGTGCGCGGGCGCATCCTTTATGATTTCTCCGGCAATGCCTGCGACGGCTACGAGCTGCAGTTCCGCCAGGTTTCCGAGCTCGATTCCGGTGAGGGGAAGGCTGCGCTGAGCGACCTGCGCTCGACCACCTGGGAAGACGGCGCCGCCAAGAAATTCCGCTTCAACTCGGAAAACATGGTCAACGACACGCGCACCGACGTCGTCAACGGCCGCGCCGACCGCAACGCCGATACGGTGGCGGTCAACCTGAGCAAGCCGAAGGAAAAGACGCTGACCGTTCCGTCCGGCTCGGTGTTTCCGATCGAGCACATGCGCCGCGTCATCGTTGCGGCGCGCGAGGGCAAAACCATTCTTGAGTTTCCGGTCTATGACGGCTCGGAAACCGGCGAGAAGCTCTACAACACGCTGACCGTCATCGGCCGCGCGATCGCCCCGGGCGCCAAGCCACCCGCCGATGCCGCGGCCAAAGTGCCCGCTTTGGCCAAGCTGACGCGGTGGCCGGTGACCATCAGCTATTTCGAGCAGCAGGACGCCAAAGACGAGCGCGGCGGCGAGCAGACCCCGGTCTATTCGATTTCGTTCGAGCTGTACGAGAACGGCATTTCCCGCGCGCTGGTGCTCAACTACAGCGACTTCAGCATTTCCGGTGAAATGACGGCGCTGGAGATGAAGCAGGAAAAGGCCTGTCCGTGATCGTGGCGGTCGGCAGAGCGCATCAGCCGAAGGCGTGAGCCAAGGCATAAGCCGCCGCCGCGGCAAGGCCGCCGACAAGAAGCGTCTGGCCGGCCGATTTGGCTTTGTTGATGCCCGTGAAATGACCTTTTATGCCGCCGAATAGAATCAGCGCCACGCCCGTGAATCCGACCGAATAGGCGAAGGCCTCCGAAATGCTCGACATGAAAATGTAGGGTGCCAGCGGAATGAGACCGCCGACGAAATAGGACGCGGCAATTGTTCCGGCGCTGATCGGCGCGCGTGCCGGGTCCGGTTTCTCCAAGCCGAGTTCGAAGCGCATCATGAAGTCCAGCCAGCGCTTGCGGTCGGACGTTACCGCCGTGACAACGGTCGTCAGCCCTTCGCCCTTCAAGCCATAGCCGCGAAATATTTCCGTGACCTCCTGGACCTCTTTGTCGCGGAGGTTGTCGATTTCCCAGTTCTCCCGGCGCTGCTCCGACGCGTAGTGCTCCGCGTCGGTGCGGGCGGCAAGATAACCCCCGAGCCCCATCGCGATGGCGCCCGCGACGATCTCGGCGAGACCGGCGGTGACAATCACTTTCGTCGATGAGACGGCGGCCGCAAGCCCCGCCGCTAAAGCGAACGGAACGGTGAGGCCGTCAGCCATGCCGATGACGACATCGCGAACTGTTTCTGTCGCCGTGAAGTGTTTTTCGACGTGGGGCGTTGCGGGCAAAACAGACTCCAAAGAAAAATTCCGGCTATCTTCAAGCGAACAGCACCGTGAACCGCGCGCCTTGGCCAGTGTCATTCCGGCCAAACAGCAACTGACCGTGAACCTGTTTGACCAGCGACGAAACGATCTTCATTCCAAGACCTTTGGACTTCGCCGGATCGAATTCTTCCGGCAAACCCGGTCCATCGTCGGAAACGGAAAGCTTGTATGTATTGTCGTTGGTCAGCCCCAAACTGATTGTTATCTTGCCCTTGGCATACTTGGCGGCATTGGTGACCAGTTCGCTGACGATGAATCCAATCGGAATGCCCGTGGCGGTCGGAACCGTAAGTGCTATTCCTTCAACCGAAAGAGCGTTATCCGGACATTCGATCGGCAACATGCCGGCCATGTCCTGACAAAGAGCCTCCAGGTATTGTTTTAATTCAACGCTATCGAGCGTATCCAAGCCATGAAGGCGGCGGTGGACGCCGCCGATTCTGATCACGCGGTTTGCCGCAATTCTCAATTGTGCCGCTGCTTCGGCGTCTTTGCTGAGGGCGCTTTGCGTCGAGAGTGGGCTTGCGACCAATTGCAGGCCGTTCAAGAACCGATGATTGGACTCGCGGCTCAACAACTCTTTCTCGCGGATGAGCTCGTCTTTTTGATTCAGCAACAGTTCTTCCCGGGCGAGGGCCTCCCTCAACTCGGTTTCCGTTCGCTTAAATCTTTCCAGCTCGGTCTTGCCGGTGGTGATTGCGGGACATTGCACAAGCGGGCAATCCGCCGGCTGGTGAAATTCCGTATCCTGCACCAGGAAAGTTTCTAGCGGGGCTCGTTTGACGCACATGCGATTACCCCCTTGATAAATCGCTCGTCCGATAGCCGCTTGTATTTGGCGTACGACGTATGAGACGGCGTTTTTTGATCTGGATCAATTGGCCACGACCGCGCCAATTTTGCCAGATGGCCCTGGTTCAAGTGTCAGGAAACGCCGCAAATTTCCGGCGAAATGACCTCGCCGAAGATCAAATGGGAAAAGACCTGCCCTGAAAAAGGTGGAACTTTCATCGCTGGGGGGCGTGGTTTCAGGGCGATTTGGCATCAAAGTCGGCCTTCCGACTTAACGGCCGATCTAAAAGTGCGCTTTGCGACTTAGTGGGCGATTTAATGGCCCTGGCACCCGTATTTATCGCCAACTCATGAGGTAAGTCCTGTAAAGCTTGAAGCAGGGCCTTACATTCAAGAGCGTCATGACAACCCACACCGACAAAGAAGATGCTCTTGAGGCCGAGAATATCGGTCTGCGCGAACTCATAACGCAGGCCGGACTCGATGCGGCGCGGCTGCTGGCCCAGGCCGGCATCACCGCCTCCGACAACGAGACCGCTAAGCAACTGCAACGCCTGTTGCTGGAAGAATTGCATCACCGCGTGAAGAATACGCTGGCGACGGTGATTGCCATCACCTCGCAAAGCCTGCGCAGCGCCGAGACTCTCGAGCAGGGTCGCTTTGCCGTCGAGAACCGATTGATCGCGCTCGGCCGCGCGCACGATCTGCTGCTGCAAGCAAACTTTGCCAGCGCGCGATTGCCCGACGTCATTCGTGCCGCCATTGCCCCTTTCGATGATCATAAGATGTCGAAGTTCGCGGTGCAGACGATCGATCTCGATATCGTTCCCGCCGCGGTGCTGCCGCTCACCATGTCGCTCAACGAACTCTGCACCAACGGGGTCAAGTATGGCGCCCTGTCGGTACCTGGCGGACGAATTGCAATTGCGGCCGCAATCGACGAACCGCAGCAACGTTTCAAGCTGGCGTGGACGGAAAAGGGCGGACCGCGGGTCGAAGAACCCAAGCGGCGCAGTTTCGGCACGCGGCTGATCAACCGGCTGGCGGGTCAGCTCCATGGCGAGGCGCGGCTCAATTATGCGCCGGACGGCGTCGAATACGAACTCGACGTGCCCTTGGCCACATTGTGCGCCAAGCAGAGCGCTGCCGCCGTTCAGGTCAGCGGCCCGTAGAGCCGCCCGTCGTAGAGCCTGCCGGAGCGGACCGGCAACGATTCCCGGAATGCCTTGCCGAGCGGCAAGACGATGTCGCGGCGATAGGCCGCATTATTGTGCCAGGCTTGCACGATCGTGATGTGGTTCGGCTTTTTACGAAGCGGTTAGCCGGATAGATTGCAGCTGGAATTGAGACTTCCGAAAATCAATATTCAACGATGGGCTTGCGCGGACGGTATCCGTCCGGCACGTCGATCCGCCGGGCCGCGCTGTAAGCGCTGACGTCATCACGCAACTGGCTGGTGATTTCGTCGATGAAATTCCCGATCGTCCACTCCTCATCCATCCGCGTGTCGCGGGCTGGAAGTCCAGCCAATATCAGGAGCACGCTGCTGTCGGCTCCGACGATCTTTTCCAGCCGTTCGGCACGATCCTTGTCGCGCCGCTCGCCCAATCCATTTGCGAAGCGCACGCCCCCGAGGAGCGCCATCATGACCAGACCGTCGGAAGGCGTGCGCAGGGCCCCGAGTTGCATGCGGACCTGCCGCCATGCCTTCGCCGCCACGAAAGAAGACAAATAAGGGTCGGTTCGCGCGGTCATCGCCCGGAACCGGAGCTCGGGGTCCGTGATCATCAGCGCGCCGGACGGTGATCGCGTCACCGCGGTTGCCAACTCCGGATAGCCGGCATCGCTTCCGTACAGGGCGAGGTCTGTGAGCCAGCGTGCCGAGCCGTAGGCAAAAGGGCCGCCGACGGGGGCATCCGGATCAACCCCGGCGCTCGCGCCGTACCGATTGGCCGCGAACTTCGAACGCGCGGCGAGCGCAAACAGGAGCGCTGGATCGGTGTTGGTCGATTGGGCCGCGGCGGCAAAGGCGACCGCGAATTCGGCAGGAACGGATTCGCTGCGCCCGACTTGCAGTTGGCCGTCGGCATCGACCGGCAAGGGCGGCAATAGCGGCGCGGCCTGCCGTGCCATGGCCGCAAAGACTGTCGCAGAAAGTGCGAGCGCAAGGATCGAGGTGCAAACTATTGAGCGCTTCATGAGGCACGCTCCCTAAATTTTGAACCTCCTTTGTATCATTTCTCAATGTTGCCCACGTTACAGACATCGATAAAATTGTCGGTATCGGCGCCTTGTAGGTTGCCAAGTTGTTTATTCCGAAAAATTAATCATGCCGGATTGGCGCGGAGATGTTTTCCGGAAGAACGCGAAGTTCTCCACAGCCTAATCGTCCTCCAGCGTGATTCCTTTCACCACCGCGTCCTTGCCGAATTTCGCGCGCAGTCTGTCGATGGCGAGTTCGGCGCCGGCGGCGCGGCGATCGATCAGGTCCGACAGGTCGTCGCCGGTGGCGTCTTCGAGATGGCTGACGCCGATGCCGATCAGGCGAAAGCGCGTGTCGCCAACCTCGTTTTTGAGCAGGTCGCGGCCGGCGGCAAAGATACGCGAGGCCAGTTGCGTTGGATTGCCAAGCGAACGCGCCCGGGTGCGGGTTTTGAAATCGGCGGTTTTGAGCTTGAGCGTTACTGTTGAGCCGGCGAGCGCATCGGCTTTGAGCCGCGTCGACACACGCTCGGTCAAATCCCATAGATGCTGCTCGAGCGGCCGGAATTCGCTGATGTCTGAATTGAACGTGGTCTCCGCCGAGACGCTCTTGGTCTCGCGGTCGGCGCTAATGGCGCGCTGGTCGAGCCCGCGCGCCAGATGCCACAGCCGCGCGCCTTCCTCGCCGTAGCGCCGCATCAGTTCGATCTTGTCGGCACGCTGCAGGTCGGCGATCAGGCGATAGCCGTCGCCGGCGAGCTTGGCGGCGCTGACCGCGCCGACGCCGTAGATGAAACCGACCGGCTTGGGCGCCAGGAAGGCCGCGGCTTCGCTTTGCCCGAGCACGGCGAAACCGCGCGGCTTGTCCATGTCGGAGGCGATCTTGGCGAGGAATTTGTTGGCCGACAGACCGATCGACACGGTGATGCCGATGTCGCGCTCGACTTGGCTGGCAAAGCGCGCCAGCACCTTCGCAGCCGCCATGCCGTGCAGTCGTTCGGTGCCGGTCAAATCGAGAAAAGCCTCGTCGATCGACAAAGGCTCAACCAGCGGCGTCAGCTCCAGCATCGCCTTGCGCACTTCGCGGCCGGCTTTGACGTATTTCGCCATGTTCGGCTTGATCACCACGGCGTTCGGGCAGCGGCGTAGCGCCTCAAACATCGGCATTGCCGAGCGAATGCCGTAGGTCCGCGCCACGTAACAGCACGCCGCGACCACGCCGCGCTTTCCCCCGCCGACGATCACCGGTCTGTCGATCAGGGCAGGGTCGTCGCGTTTCTCGATGGTGGCGTAGAAGGCGTCGCAGTCGATATGGGCGATGGTCAGCGTGTCGAGTTCCGCATGGCGCGCCAGCCGGGGCGAGCGGCAGGCCGGACATCGCGTCGCGGTCTCCGGCGCCTCAACCAGGCAATCGCGGCAGAAGCTCACGGCACCTCGCGCTCCCAGTTGCCGCCGCCCAGCGCCGCGCGGGCCGCACCGATATGGGAGGGGTCGATGCCCGCCGCGGCGGCGAATTCGGTGACCATCTTCTCGTCGCCGGCGACATAATCGAGCACGCCGGCCAGGAAGCCCGGTTCGGCGCTGGCGGCGCGAATCTCGGCCGGGCCGATGCCGGTGATGGCGAGAAACCGGCCCAGCCGGTCGCCATCCTCCGCAATGAAGGTAAGCGCCTGAATTGCCAGCGCTTCTGCCACTTCGACCGTTAAAGAACGCTGCGGTTTCATCGGCTAAATTTGCCTTTCCGTAAGATTTCGCCGTTACCGTGAACCCAGATCATGCCCGACCGAAGGCGGCCTGGCGACGGCGCGTGCGAAAGCCGCGGTGCTTTGGGGACAAATGGGGCAATGCCGAAGACCGTCCTGATCGTGGAGGACAACGAGCTGAATATGAAGCTCTTCCACGACCTACTCGAAGCGCATGGCTACGCCACCGTGGGCACCCGCAACGGTATCGAGGCGCTCGATCTCGCGCGCAAGTACCGGCCCGACCTGATTTTGATGGATATCCAACTGCCGGAGGTGTCCGGCCTCGAAGTGACCAAATGGCTCAAGGACGATCCCGACCTCAAGGCGATCCCCGTGGTTGCGGTCACCGCCTTCGCCATGAAGGGCGACGAGGAACGCATCCGCGAGGGCGGCTGCGAAGCCTATCTGTCCAAGCCGATCTCGGTGGGCAAGTTCATCGAGACCATTCGTCATTTCCTCGGCCCAGCGTGAGGATGCCCCGATGACCGCCCGCGTTCTCGTCGTCGATGACATCCCGGCCAATGTGAAGCTGTTGGAAGCCCGGCTGTCGGCCGAATATTTCGACGTCGCCACCGCCTATAGCGGCGCCGAGGCGCTGGCGCTGTGCGAGCGCGCCGAATGCGACATCGTACTGCTCGACGTCATGATGCCGGACATGGACGGCTTCGAAGTCTGCCGCAAGCTCAAGTCGAACCCTGCCACCCATCACATTCCGGTGGTGATGGTGACCGCGCTCGACCAGCCGTCCGACCGCATCAAGGGTCTGGAGGCCGGCGCCGACGATTTTCTGACCAAGCCGGTGACCGACGTGGTGCTGGTGTCGCGGGTGCGCTCGCTGGCGCGTCTGAAAATGGTGACCGACGAGTTGCGCATGCGCGCGCTGACCTCGAAGGAGATCGGCATCCAATCCCCGGAACGCGACGCGGTCGCGGAAACCGGACGCAACGGCCGCATCCTGATCGTCGACGACCGCCAGGCGTCGTACGAGCGCATGG
This sequence comes from uncultured Hyphomicrobiales bacterium, assembly GCA_903878085.1. Lineage (GTDB taxonomy): Bacteria > Pseudomonadota > Alphaproteobacteria > Rhizobiales > Xanthobacteraceae > Pseudolabrys. The sequence goes on from CAIRGJ010000023.1 coordinate 68,332, forward strand.
TCGAGACCTTGTCGATCGAGCACGCCGTCGACGTCGAGACCGATCCGGCCGAAGCTTTGTTTCACGCCGCCGAAGGCAATTACGATCTGATGATCGTGTCGCTGGGCTTGAAGGATTTCGACGGCTTGCGGCTGTGCAGCCAGATCCGTTCGCTCGAGCGCACCCGCAGTGTGCCGATCCTCGCGGTCGCCGAAGCCGACAACAATACGCGGCTGGTGCGTGGCCTGGAAATCGGCGTCAACGATTACCTGATCCGCCCGATCGACAAGAGCGAGATGCTGGCGCGCGTGCGCACCCAGATCAAGAAGAAGCGCTACACCGAGCGGCTGCGCGACAACGTGCAGATGTCGATCGAGATGGCGATCACCGACGCGCTGACCGGCCTGTTCAACCGCCGTTACATGGAAATGCATCTGGCGAGCCTGGTCGAGCAGGCGGCCTCGCGCGGCAAGCCTATCGCGGTGATGATCCTCGACATCGATTATTTCAAATCGGTCAACGACACGCATGGCCACGACGCCGGCGACGATGTTTTGCGCGAATTCTCGATGCGCATCCGCAAGGCGATCCGCAACATCGATCTGGCCTGCCGCTACGGCGGCGAGGAATTTGTCATCGTCATGCCGGAAACCGACATGGCGGTGGCGACCATGGTGGCCGAGCGCATCCGCCGCCGCATCGCCAGCGAAGCCTTCGCGATCCAGCAGGGGACAAAAAGCCTCGAGGTGACGATCTCGATCGGCATCGCCGCCATCGGCGCGCCGGGCGATACTGCCGCGGCGATTCTCAAGCGCGCCGATACTGCGCTCTATCGCGCCAAGCGCGACGGCCGTAACCGGGTCGTGCAAGACGCGGCCTAAATTGGCTGGTCTTCAACGCTTCAAATTGCGATTTGGCCGGCAGCGGCGGCTGATCTAACGTCGGCAAATGCCTAGTGATTCGGGCAACTGATTCGGGCTGCGCTTTTGGCGCGCCAAAAGTTAGCCCTGCGGAGCTGCCCAGGTCCGCCGCATCTCCTGGGTCCGTGGGGTTCGGCCGGCTGGAAGAGACGCGAGGGGCCTCCTCGTGGCGCTTCCGGCCGGTCACCTAACTCAAAAATCCAGCTTGTTGAGCGCGGCGGGCTGAATGTCTACGACTGCCCGACAGCGGCCGCTGTACCGAAATTCCAATAGCGCCAGCCCGATTGAATGCACGACAAGGACCGGTCAACGGTCAGCGTTGAGGCGGAAGCTCATTTCGATCTTCGGGGCGGCGGTGCCGCTCGATCCTCGCCAGGGCGAATAGTCGGGCGTGGGATCCGGATCGCTCGGAAGATCTATCTGCCAAATCTGCTCCGGAAAACCGGGGAGCTCTAAGTGTACGACCCTTCGGCTCGTCTTCATGCTGAGCGACGCGCTGGCGAGAATCCCTTTTTTATCGCCGTCAGTCCCGCGCCACCTTGCGTGGAGCAGGGCCGTGGCATGTTGGCGCCCTTCCTCCACGTCGATGTGCACATCCTTTTCGTCCGGCGGCAGTGCCATTCCGGGCGGAAGTCTGAATTGCAGTTCGAGTGTCATGAAGCCGTGCGTGAGGTAGGGCGAACGAATCAATTCGTACCAGCCCCACCAGCTGAGGCCTGCCGTTAGCACCAGAACCACGGCGGCAAAAGCGGGCGACACGCGCTTCCGCGCAGGCGCGGCGCCAGACTGTTCCGCGCCGGGCGATAATGGGCCTTGAGAGACTTGGTCGATAAACACTGGGTCGGTAGCGACTTGGTCGACAGAGACTTTGTCTACGGAGACTTGGTCGATGGAGACTTGGCCGACGGAGACTTGGCCGATCTTGATGAACAGCAGCACGCCAGCGACGAAGCCGATAAGGCCACCGATTGGCCCGATGGTGAAGACCGCTCCCATGGCGATACCGCCATCGCGGTCCGGCCCCGAGACGGCAACCACGAGAGCGGCGAGCGCGAACCAGCCGGCAAGCAGGCCAAGAACGCCGGACAGGAAACCGATGATGAAGCGCATGAACGGAAGCACCTGGAGCTAATTCGAGCGAGACGATATCAGCTGCAATCGGTTTTTCTAGGGTGTCTGCTCCAGGCTAAGGATCCGATGATTGGGCGGCCACGCAGGCGTTTGGCGCTCCGTTTAGTCCACGCCCCAATTTAAGGCCTAACGATGGTCCAGCCTTTTTCGCCCAACTCCATCAGCGTCACCACGCCGGCCGGCACGCGGGTCGCATTCTCGACCAGCGGCGGCTCCTTGCCTTCGGTGCGGGCCATGGCGTCGAGCGTGTTCTCGCAGGCCATGAACGCGACGTTGGGCATGCCTTGCTTGAACGATTTCAGCCGCGGCTTCACCGGCGAAGTGTCGTCGCGCAGCATGTGGAGGCCGGCATTGAAGGCGACGATCTCAACGTCGACCTCTTCGCCCTTGTCGGAATAATACTTCGACACATTGGCGGCGACGTTGAGCACGGCGTTCATCTTGGCCGGATCGTTGTCGCTGATCTGCAGCGCCAGCCGGTGCTTTTCCGCCGCATGTGCCGAGGCGAAGGCAAGCGGCAGCGCGAGCAGGGCGGCAAAGAGATAGCGAAGCATGATGGTCATGAAGGTCTCCCGGCGTTTGGCTCAGACTATCAAGTGCGGCTGCGCCTGAACATTCCAAGCTTTGCGGGAAGCCAGCACAAAAACGTCGTAGGGCGCCCCAAAACGCCGTAGGGCGCCCGTTGGGGCGCCCTTGTCGGATCGAGCGGCGATCGCGCCTACTTGATCTTGGATTCGGTGTATTCGACGTGCTTCTTGGCGACCGGGTCGTACTTGTTCTTCTTGAGCTTGTCGGTCTGGGTGCGCGAGTTCTTCTTGGTCACGTAGTAGTGCCCGGTGCCGGCGCTGGACACGAGCTTGATCTTGAGACTGGCGGCTTTAGCCATAGGAAATCCTTAAAATTGCGGGGCGATTTCGCCTTTGGCCGGGAACCTAGCGTCCAACGGCCAAATGTCAAGAAAGGGCGATTTTGTCAGCGTTTACAGCAGTTCCCGGTGAAACTTCTGGTCCTGCATGAAATAAAACGGCACCGGCAGGCTGTGCGCCATGCCGGAGGCTACGCGGGCGGCTAGTTCCTCCAGCACCACGCCGGTGATGGTGGGCATGTCGAGATGGGTGGCCTCGACGATCGGAATCCAGACCAGTTCGACCAACTCCGACTCCTCGCCGACGACGCCCTCGATCTTGTGCGCGATCAAGGTGGCGTCGGCGGTGAAGAACCGGGTGTCGAAGCGCTTCGGCCGCCGCGGCGGTGTGATGGCGCGGGCGATGAGATGCATCTGCGCCAGATCGGGAAAAATCTTGGCCGCGGCGAACGGCGCCCAATCCTCGGCGGGCGTCTTCGGCGCGTCGTCCCGTTTGGCGCCAAGGAGCAGGCCGGTCTCCTCCGCCATTTCGCGCACCGCGGCCAGCGCAAAGCCACGCGCCAGTTCGGCGCTAGGCTCTGCCACGCGCGCCATGAGCTTGGCCTGCGTGTCTGGATGCAGCTCGGTCGCGGCCTGCATGTTGCGGTCCTGCGCCTCGATGCGGCCGCCCGGAAACACGAACTTGCCCGGCATGAATTTATGGCCGGCGTGGCGGCGGCCGAGCAGCACCTTCGGCAGCGCGCCGGCGCGGTCGATCAGCATGATGGTCGCGGCATCGCGCGGCTCGCTGTCGGGGAACGACTGATCGCGCTCCGTCTTGGTCATCCGCTCGGCCCAGAGCTTTCCGAGGTCTTGCGTCATCGTGCTTTCCGTTGCTTGTGCCGGCGGTGCCGGTTCGGTTTCTTGTGATCGATGTTGCCCGGCCGCCGTTGCTGATGCTGCTGCCTGCGTCGCGGGCCGTCCATTCGCCCTTCGGACAAAAGCTCGAACCGCAGCGCCCCGGCGACCGGCGCGGCTTCCACCAGTTTGACGGTGACGGCATCGCCCAGCCGGTAGGTCATGCCGGTGCGGCCGCCGATCATGGCGCGCGCGGCCTCGTCATAGCGGAAATATTCGTCGCCGATGGTGCGCGCCGGCACGAAGCCGTCGGCGCCGGTCTCGTTGAGCTTCACGAACAGGCCGGCGCCCACCATGCCGGAGACACGGCCCTCGAAGCTGGCGCCGATGCGGTCGGCGAGGAAATGCGCGATCAGCCGGTCCTTGGTTTCGCGTTCGGCGACCATGGCGCGGCGCTCGGTGGCGGAAATCTCCGCGCCGATTTCGGCGAGTTCCTTGACGTCGGCGGTTTCCGGCAGGCCATCGGCGCCGAGCTTGAGCGCGCGGATCAAGCCGCGATGCACGATCAAGTCGGCATAGCGGCGGATGGGTGAGGTGAAGTGCGCGTAGCGCCGCAGGTTCAGGCCGAAATGGCCGTAGTTCTCGGCGGCATATTCGGCCTGCGCCTGCGAGCGCAGCACGACTTCGTTGACCAGTTGTTCGCGCTCGCCGCCTTTCACGCTTCCAAGGATGCGGTTGAAGGCTTCCGGTCGCAGCGCGCCAGCCTTGGCCAAGGGAATTTGCAAGCTCGCCAGGAATTCGCGCAAGCTATTGAGCTTCTCGATCGAAGGCTCGTCGTGCACGCGATAGATCAGCGGCACGCGCGCTTTTTCCAGCGTTTCCGCGGCCGCGACGTTGGCGAGGATCATGAACTCCTCGATCAGCCGGTTGGCTTCCAGCCGTTCCGGTACGATGACCCGGTCAACGGTGCCGTCGTGCTTGAGCAGGATTTTGCGTTCAGGAATATCGAGATCGAGCGGCTGGCGTTCGGCGCGCGCGCGGGTAAGCGCCTCGTAAGCTGAGTACAGCGGCTCAAGCACCGGCTTGATGAGGTCCGCGGTGTCCTCGTCGGTACGGCCGCCGATCGCCAATTGCGTCTGCTCGTAGGACAGCTTGGCGGCCGAGCGCATCATGATGCGGTGGAAGGTGTGCGAGCGCTTGCGGCCGTCGGCGCCGATCACCATGCGCACCGCGAGCGCGGCGCGGTCTTCGCGTGGACGCAGCGAGCACAGATCGTTGGAAATGCGCTCCGGCAGCATCGGCACGACGCGGTCGGGGAAATAGACCGAATTGCCGCGCACCAGCGCTTCGCGGTCGAGCGCGGAACCGGGCGTGACGTAATGCGCAACATCGGCGATTGCGACGGTGAGGATGAAGCCGCCGGCGTTGTTGCCGGATTCGTCGGGTTTGGCATGCACGGCGTCGTCGTGATCCTTGGCGTCCGGCGGATCGATGGTGATCAGCGGCAGTTTGCGCCAGTCTTCACGGCCCGACAGCGTCGCCGGCCTGGCGGCGTCCGCCTCGATGACGGTGTCGCGGCGGAACACATCCGGGATCTGATGGGCGTGAATGGCGATCAGGCTGATGGCCTTTTCGCTGGAGAGCGAGCCGAGCCGCTCGACAATGCGGCCGGTCGGCAGGCCCAGGCGCGGGCCGCTGCTGGTCTCGACCGCGACCAGGTCGCCATCCTCGGCGTCGCCGGTGGCGCCGGCGGGGATCGCCAACTCCTTGCCGAGCATCTTCTTGTCGACCGACTCGATACGGCCGCCGCCAGTCGCATTCTTCCGGAACACGCCCAGCACGCGGTGTTTGGGCCGGTCGATGATCTTGATGACACGGCCCGCGTGGCGGATGCCGTCTTCTTCCTCGATCTCCTCGACATGGACCAGGACGCGGTCGCCGAGGCCGGCGGTCTCAGAGGGGCGCGCCTTGCGCGGCACATGGATGCGGATTTTCGGCGCCGGGCCGTGGGCGACTTCGTCCCACTCGTCGGGCGTGGCGATCAGATCGCCGTCGCGGTCGCGCGCGGTGACGTCGGCGAGCACGGTCGATGGCAGTGTGCCGGGGTGGTGGAGTTTCTTGCGTTTCTTCTCGACGGCGCCTTCGTCGCCGAGTTCGCGCAACAGGCGCTTGAGTTCGGCGCGCATGGCGTTCTTGAGGCCAAAGGCGCGGGCGATTTCGCGGGTGCCGACATTGCCGCTCTGGGTGGCGATGAAGGCGAGGATGTCGGCCTTGGAGGGGAGGGAGGATGGGTTTTTAGGTGGCTTTTTCAAAATAGATTTTCCGGCGCTAAAACAGCGCGACTAAAACAGAATGTAATCATTGGGAACGGCGTCCGCTACCTACTCGGCAGCGGTCGCCTTGGACGCGCGCGGCGTCTTGGCCTTGACGGGCTTTTTCGCCTTGGCGGCGGGCTTTTTGGCTCGGCTGTCCGGCTTGGCTTTGGACGCGCCGGCGGCCTTGGTGGCGTTGGCGGTCTTGCGGCCGGCGGCTCGACGGCCCTTCGGCGAATTGCCGACGAGCGCTGCCCGGGCATCGAGCAGCACCACGGCTTCGTCGAGCGTGACGGTCTCCGGCGTCTTGTCGCCGGTCAGCGTGGCGTTGACGCCGTTATGGCTGACATAGGGACCGAAGCGGCCGTTCTTGACCACGATCGGGCCGCCTTTGTCCGGATGGTCGCCAAGCTGCTTGCCGGGATCGGCGCCGAAACGGCGGCCGCCCTTTTTCGGATTGGCGATCTTTTCCGCGATCAGATGGATGGCGCGGTTGAGACCGACGGTGAGAACGTCGTCGTCGGCTTCCAGGCTCGCATAGACCTTGCCGTGTTTCACGTATGGGCCAAAACGTCCGACGCCGGCCAAAATCGGCTCGCCGTCTTCCGGCGAAATGCCGACTTCGCGCGGCAGCGACAGCAGCGCCAGCGCCTTGTCGAGATCGACGTCCTCAGGGTTCACGCCTTTCGGCAGGCTGGCGCGTTTCGGCTTCTCTGGGGCGGGGGGCTTGGGACCCTTCGGCCGCTTTTCCACCGGCGCTTGTTCGCCGAGTTGCAAATAGGTGCCGAAGCGTCCGCCGCGCAGCGTGACTTCAAGATTGGTGACCGGATCGGTGCCGAGCACCTTCGTGGTCTGCTGGCCGCCGGCGCCGGGTGTCATCTGACGCGTGAAGCGGCATTCCGGATAATTCGAGCAGCCGATGAAGGCGCCGAAACGGCCGACCTTGAGCGACAACTTGCCGGTGCTGCAGGTCGGGCACTGCCGTACCTCGCCGCCGTCGGCACGCGCCGGGAAGATATGCGGCTCGAGCAGATCGTTGAGCGCGTCGAGCACCTGCGTGATGCGCAGTTCCTTGATGTCGTTGACCGCGCCGATGAAGCCGGTCCAGAAATCCTCCAGCACCTTCTTCCAGTTCAGCTCGTTGTTCGACACCTTGTCGAGCTGTTCTTCGAGCGAGGCGGTGAAATCGTATTCGACATATTTCTGGAAGAAGCTTTCCAGGAAGCCGACGACGACGCGGCCTTTGTCTTCCGGAATCAGCCGTTTTTTGTCGATGCGTACGTAGCCGCGGTCTTGCAGCACCTGCAGGATCGAGGCGTAGGTCGACGGCCGGCCGATGCTGAGCTCTTCCATGCGCTTGACCAGCGCCGCTTCGGAAAAGCGCGGCGGCGGTTCGGTGAAATGCTGCGCGGCGTCGATCGACTGCTTCTTGAGTAGTTCCGCTTCCGACATCGCGGGCAGGCGTTTGGAATCTTCGTCTTCGGCGGCCTCATCGACGCCTTCTTGATAGAGTGTGAGGAAGCCGTCGAACTTCACCACCTGGCCGGTGGCGCGCAGATCGATGTTGCGCGGGCCGTTGGTGGCGAGAATATCGACGGTGGTGCGTTCGAGTTCGGCGGATTCCATCTGGCTTGCGACCGCGCGATTCCAGATCAATTCGTACAGGCACGCTTGATCGCGATCGACATATTTGGCGACTTCGGCGGGGGTGCGCGACGGCGACGTCGGCCGCACGGCTTCGTGCGCCTCTTGCGCGTTCTTGGATTTGTTCTGATAGGTGCGTGGCGAAGCCGGCACGTATTCTTTGCCGTAGTTCTTGCCGATCATGGCGCGGATGTCGGCGATCGCCTCCGGCGCGATGTCGATGCCGTCGGTACGCATATAGGTAATGAGACCGGTGGTCTCGCCGTCGATCTCGACGCCCTCGTAGAGCCGCTGGGCCAGACGCATGGCAATCGCCGGCGCAAAGCCGAGCTTGCGGCTGGCTTCCTGCTGCATGGTCGAGGTGGTGAACGGCGGCGGCGGATTGCGCCGCGCGGGCTTGGCCTCGACCGACGACACAACGAACTTGGCGCCCTCAAGGGCGTCCTTTAGATCGTTTGCCTGGACGCCGGTGCCGATATCGAGCCGCTGCAGCTTTTGTCCGTCAGCGCCGGTGATACGCGCTTCGAAGGCGTCGCCGCGTGGCGTCTCCAGCTTGGCGATAATCGACCAGTATTCCTTGGCGACGAATTTCTCGATGTCGAGTTCGCGGTCGCAGACCAGCCGCAGCGCGACCGATTGCACGCGGCCGGCCGAGCGCGCGCCCGGCAGCTTGCGCCACAGCACCGGCGACAGCGTGAAGCCGACCAGATAATCGAGCGCGCGGCGGGCGAGGTAGGCGTCCACCAGCGCATCGTCGATGGCGCGGGGGTGCTTCATCGCCTCGGTTACCGATTGCTTGGTGATCGCGTTGAAGACGACGCGCTCGACCTTCTGGCCTTTCAGCGCCTTCTTTTCATTGAGCGCTTCCAGCACGTGCCAGGAAATCGCCTCGCCCTCGCGATCCGGGTCGGTCGCGAGAATGAGGGTGTCGGCGCCCTTAAGCGCATGTGCGATATCGTTGACCCGCTTCTGCGACTGCGGGTCGACTTCCCAAAGCATCTTGAAATCATTGTCCGGATCGACCGAGCCATCCTTGGCCGGAAGGTCGCGGATATGCCCGAACGAGGCCAATACCTCGTAGCCGGGGCCAAGATACTTGTTGATCGTCTTCGCCTTGGAGGGCGACTCGACAACGACAACTTTCATGTAAATCCAATGGGTTAGCTGCCTAGATCACGCGATCCAAGGCTGAATCGGCCGCTTGCTTCGCCGGGAACATGGGGAAGGCGACCCACGCTGTCAAATGAGGGTAGTTCGACAGACCTTTAGAAACAGCGAATTTGGGCGTCAACGAGGCGTATACACCTGAATACAACCTAGAGACGTATTTTATCAAAATTACCAATTCCAGGTTACTATTTGGCAAGGACGGTGTATTTTTGACAGCGGGGGCGCTGATTATTCAACTTCGCCGGGAACCCTGCCTCGGCTTGGAATGACGATGCCAGACCAGAAAGAAACTGGGGATCGCACGGCGGTAGCCACGTACGTCGCCAGCCTTTCGGCGGATCTCGCCAACATGGCCCGCGACACCGGGCTCGATACCCTCGGTTACCTGCTCGAAATGGTACGGCTCGAAGCGGAGAGTTCCGCCCGCCAAAGCCCGGCGCCGAACGGCCGTCGTTAGTTCGCCACCTTCACGCCAAGTCTTTCCAGAAAAGCTGCCGTCGGATTGCCATCCGGCACCATGCCGAATTTCGCCTGCTCGGCGCGGATGTTGTCGCGCAAGTCAAAATCGACGTGGCCGTCGAACTCATTCACCTTGTAGCCGAGCTCGGCCAATTTTTTCTGCAAGGCGACGCGGGCGTCGCGCGGCAACGGACGATCGTCGGTGGGCCACGCCGCTTTGATCGCCCCCCCGCTATTGAGCCGGTCGGCGAGGTGGCCGACCGCGATCGCATAGGCGTCCGAATTATTGTACTCCTTGAGCACGTCGAAATTCTCCGTGACAAGAAAAGCCGGGCCCTTGGCGCCGCTCGGAAAAAACAGGATGGCGCTGCCGGACGACGGAAACGCTTTGCCGTCGGCGCGGCGTACGCCAAGTTTCTGCCATTCGGCGAAACTGCCGCGGCTGCGCATGGTATCGAAACCGTTCGGCACCATGACCTCGAAGCCCCAAGGCAGGCCATACTTCCATTTCCCCTTGTGCAGGTAGTTGCCGGTGGAGGCGAGCACGTCGGGAACGTTATTCCAGATATCGCTGATGCCATCGCCGGAGAAATCGATGGCGAAATCGACCACGTTGGTCGGCATGAACTGGGTCTGGCCCATGGCGCCCGCCCATGAACTGACCATCTTGTCGCGCGAAAAATGGCCGTTCTGCATGATGCCCATCGCGACGATCAACTCGTTGCGAAAATACGGATGGCGATACTTCACATAACCCAGCGTCGCCAGCGAGCGGAACACGTCCCATTTATCTTTAGCCGCGCCGTAGTCGCTCTCCATGCCCCAAAGCGCGACCAGCACCGAGCGTTCGACGGCAAATTTCTTTTCGACCGCGTCAAAGGTCTTCTGCCATTCCTTGGCTTTGACCATGCCGCGGTTGATGCGGCTCTGCGAAACAATATCGTTGATGTAAGCGCCGACCGGCTTGCCGTATTCCGGCTGCCGCTTGGTGGCGGCGATCACGCGCGGATCGGGCGTGACGCCTTTCATCGCGAGATCGAAATTGGCGCGGGTGATGCCTTTGGCCTGCGCATCCGGCCAAAGCTCGGCGACGAAGGCGGCGAAGGATTGGTTGGCGTCCTGCGCCCGCGCCGGCGCGCCACAGAATGCAAGAACCATCAGCGCGGCGATCAGACGTGCGAGCATTGTGTTGTCCCGGTATCGAATCGTGAGGATCTTATATCAGCGATACCATCGCGCCGCCGTGGCGCTCCAGCCGGCCGGCGATTTCCAGCTCCAGCAATACCGTGCGCACGATCGCCGGCGAGGTGCGCGACATCCGCACCAGATCGTCGAGCGACGACGGCGTCGGCCCGAGCAGCGAGACGATGCGGGCGCGGTCGTCTTCGGCAGGCTCGGCGTCGTGCGGCGCGGGCGCCTCCCATTCCGGTTCCTGTGCCGGCAGGTCGATGCCGCGGCCGAGGATCGGCTCCAGCACGGCGATCACGTCGGCAGCTTCCGTGACCAAGGTCGCGCCCTGCTTGAGCAGGCCGTTGGTGCCTTCGGCGCGCGGGTCGAGCGGCGAGCCGGGCACGGCAAAGACCTCGCGGCCTTGCTCGCCGGCCAGCCGCGCCGTGATCAGCGAGCCGGAGCGGCGCGCCGCCTCGACGATGACGACGCCGAGCGACAGCCCCGAGATCAGCCGGTTGCGGCGGGGAAAGTCGCGGGCGCGCGGTTCCCAGGCGAGCGGCATTTCGGACACACCCGCGCCTTCGGCAATAATCTGGTCCAGCAGTTCGGCGTGCTCGGCCGGATAGATGCGCTCATGGCCGCCGGCCAGCACCGCGACCGTGCCGCTCGCGAGACTGGCGCGGTGCGCGGCGGCATCGATGCCGCGCGCCAGCCCGGACACGATGACGAAGCTGGCGTCGCCCAGGTCGCGCGCCAGCCGTTCGGCGAATTTCACGCCGGCCGCGGACGCATTGCGCGAGCCGACGATGGCGACCAAAGGCCGCGCCAGGATGTCGCGTTGGCCGCTGACCGCCAGCAAAGGCGGCGCGTCGTCGATCATCTGCAGGCGTTGCGGATAGTCCGGCTCGCCGAGCCCGATGAGTTCGATGCCGAGGGCGCGGGCAGCGTTCAGTTCGCGTTCGGCGTCCTCGCGCGAACAGATGCGCGCGCCCGATGCGCCGCCGCGCCGGGCGAGGCGGGGCAGGGCGTCGAGCGCGGCGCGGGCGCCGCCGAAATGGTTGACGAGTTCGCGGAAAGTCCGCGGCCCAATGTGGTCCGACCGGATAAGCCGCAACCAGTCGAGCCGTTGCTCATCGCTCAGTCGCACGCCGTCGCTGGTCACGTCCGCCCCCGGCCCGTCACAGCAGGCAGTGTCGCAAAGGGGACGGCGCGGCACAACCGGAAAGGGTGTGATACAACCTAAGCTTAGGTGGCGTGCAAGGCGAGATTTCGGCTGGGGATCGTTTCGGCCACGTTCTTTTTGGCCTGTCTTGCGGCCCTCGAATTGGACAGCGTAGCATTGGATGCGATTAAAAACCGTTGCGGGGCGGGCGATTGAGGGATGCTAAATTTAGTTCGCAATTTAGCTCTTGCATCTTTTTTTCTTGTAGCAACCGTTACTCTCGGTCTGATAACGCGTGACAGTGCACCATCATTTCAACAATGCCAGAATGCCCAATACAAAACAGATGGTGCTCCCGCGCAGCAACCAGAACGTTTTTCCATTTTCGTGGAGAAGTTTTTCGCGCCATTGTGTACGGCTAGATTTCTTGAGGCCCACAACGCCGTCATCACTGCAATCGCTACAGTGCTGCTTACATTCGTAACCGGTGGATTGGTTTGGGCTGGTTATCAACAAATCAGGACCACTCGGGCGCAATTGCGAGCCTATCTGAGCATCGCAACAGGTGAGGGCTTTAGGCAGGGCGCAGTTAAGGGACTAAAATTTGAATTCCGACCCGTGGTCATTAATACCGGACAAACCCCGGCGTATAAAGTCAACATAAGCGGTGCCCTCTTGTTTTTGGAAACCACCACCGCGGCCGATTTTGATTGGGATGGTAATATTCCAGCACCCACTGGCGCTGGCGTTTTGACTTTGGGAACGCAACAAAATCGATTCACAAAGGGCATTTTGGATAGAACGCTGAATAAAGCCGAATTGCGCCAATTTCGGAAGGGTACCCACAGCCTCTATGTTTTTGGAAAAGTTACTTATTTGGTTGCGTTTCAGAGGCAGCGATATACGAACTATTGTTTCCTTATTGGAGCTTGGAATAAGCGCGGCCCCGCTACCTGGATCACCACTTTCCGCCATAACGATAGTGATTAATGCACTCTAGGCTGCTCGCGCCCGCACAGCGTACCTAGCCGGAAGGCGACTAACTCTTCGCCCCGATCTTGCCCTCAGTCCCGGCCAACAGCCGCGCGATATTGGCGCGGTGCATGATCCACAGCGCCGCGGTCAGCGCCAGAAACAAGACGGCCGGGCCGGGCTCGCCCAGCAGCCACAACGTCAACGGCGTGACGGCGCTGGCGACTAATGCTGCGAGCGACGAATAGCGAAACGCCCAGGCCACCACGAGCCAGATCGCGCAGAAGATCATAGCCGCCGGCCAGACCAGCCCGATCAGCACGCCGATATAGGTGGCGACGCCTTTGCCGCCTTTGAACTTCAGCCACATCGGAAACAGATGACCGAGGAACGCGCCGAGCCCCGCGGCGAGCGCGGCTTCGTGGCTTGAAAGGTCCTTTGCAAAATGCGCGGCGATCAGCACGGCCAGCGTGCCTTTGAGCATGTCGCAAAGCAGCGTCGCCGCGGCGAGGCCCTTGCGGCCGGTGCGCAGCACATTGGTGGCGCCGATATTGCCGGAGCCGATGGTGCGCACGTCCGGCCCGCCGGCGGCCCGCGTCAGGATCAAGCCGAACGGGATGGAGCCGAGCAGATAGCCGAACAGGATGGCGAGCGCGACGCTCATACGATTTCGTAGACGGTGCGGCCGGCGACGATGGTGCGCACCACGCGGCCGGTCATGCGCGCTTCATCGAACGGCGTATTCTTGCACTTCGATTTCAATTCTTTCGGATCGACGATCCACGGCACGTCCATGTCGATCACGATCAGATCGGCCGGCGCGCCGCTCCGCAGCGAGCCGCCGGGCAGGCCGAGCAGTTCGGCCGGGCGCGTCGACATCGCGCGCAAGAGCGTGATCAGTTCGAGTTCGCCATTGTGCACCAGCCGCAAGCCCGCGGTGAGCATGGTCTCCAGCCCGATGGCGCCGGGGGCGGCTTCGGCAAAAGGCAGACGCTTGGTCTCGACGTCCTGCGGATTGTGATCGGACATCACGACGTCGATGAGGCCCTTGCTGAGCGCTTCGACCAGCGCCTTGCGATCGTCCTCGGCGCGCAGCGGCGGCGAGACCTTCAGGAAGGTGCGGTAGGGACCGATGTCGTTTTCGTTGAGCGTGAGATGATTGATCGAGGCCGACGCCGTGATCTTCAGACCGGCATGTTTGGCGCGGCCCAGCACCTGCAGCGATTCCGCGCAGGTGATCGAGGCGGCGTGGTAACGCCCGCCGGTCAAAGCCACCATGCGGATATCGCGCTCCAGCATGACCGTTTCTGCGGCTTTCGGAATTCCCAACAGGCCGAGGCGGGCGGCGAATTCGCCTTCGTTCATCACGCCGTCGCCGATCAGGTCGGGATCTTCCGTTTGATGGACAATAAGCGCGTCGAAATCGCGGGCGTAGGTCAGCGCGCGGCGCATGACCTGCGCATTGGTGATGCTCTTCTCGCCGTCGGTGAAGGCGACTGCGCCGGCGGCCTTCAAGAGGCCGATCTCGGTCATCTCCGTGCCTTCGAGGCCTTTGGTGAGCGCGGCCATCGGATGCACATGCACGATCGCGGTGTCGCGGGCGCGGCGCAGCACGAAGTCGACGGTCGCCGGATCGTCGATCACCGGCGAAGTATCGGGCTGGCAGATGATGGTGGTGACGCCGCCGGCGGCTGCCGCCTGGCTCGCCGAGGCAAAGGTCTCGCGATGGCCAGCGCCGGGTTCGCCGATGAAGGCGCGCATGTCGACCAGGCCGGGCGCGATCAATTTACCGCGGCAGTCGATGACGTCGGTGCCTTCCGGCACGCCGGCGGCGCCGATGCCCTTTTTGGCCTCGCGGATGACGCCATCGGCGATCAGCAGGTCGCCGACGATGTCGAGATCGCGCGACGGATCGACGATCCGGGCATTGGCGAACAGGATGGGGCGGCGGTCGGACAGCATCATGCGTTCGGCAAATTACGTGACAGTGCTTCCAGCACCGCCATGCGCATCGCCACTCCCATTTCGACTTGTTCGCGGATCAGCGACTGCGGGCCGTCGGCGACAATGCTGTCGATCTCGACGCCGCGGTTCATCGGGCCCGGGTGCATCACCAGCGCGTCCGGCTTGGCGTAGCTGAGCTTCTTCTCGTCGAGGCCCCAGTAGTGGAAATATTCCGACACCGACGGCACGTAGGAGCCGTTCATGCGCTCGCGCTGCAGCCGCAGCATCATCACGATGTCGGCGCCGTTGAGGCCTTCGCGCATGTCGCGCGCGACTTCGACGCCGAAGCGCTCGATGCCGGGGGGGAGGAGCGTGGAGGGGGCCACGACCCGCACCCGCGCGCCCATCTGGTTGAGCAGGATGATGTTGGAGCGCGCCACCCGCGAATGCAGGATGTCGCCGCAGATCGCGACCGTCAGGCCTTCGATACGGCCTTTGTTGCGGCGGATGGTCAAAGCGTCGAGCAACGCCTGGGTCGGGTGCTCATGGGAGCCGTCGCCGGCATTGATCACCGAGCAGTCGAGCTTGCTGGCCAGCAGTTCGACCGCGCCGGAGGCGTGATGGCGCACCACCAGGATGTCGGGGTGCATGGCGTTGAGGGTGATCGCGGTGTCGATCAGCGTCTCGCCCTTGCGCATCGACGACGAGCCGGTTGACATGTTCATCACGTCGGCGCCGAGCCGTTTACCGGCCAGTTCGAACGACGATTGGGTGCGGGTCGAGACTTCGAAGAACAGATTGATCTGGGTGCGGCCGCGCAGCGAGGTACGCTTTTTCTCGACCTGGCGATTGAGTTCGACGAATTCCTCGCCGAGATCGAGCAGGCCTGAAATTTCGGCGGCGGAAAGCCCTTCGATCCCCAACAAATGCCGATGGCTGAGGACGAACGATGATTTCGGCGCGATGGTCATTAAAGCCAGTCCTATACGGCCTCTGCCGGGACGCGGCAAGGGCGCCTTCGGCTGATCCACAAGACGCGTTAACGGTTCTTACTGCCGCTGGCACAAATTCGTGAAGCGCCGTTTCGGCCGCCGCGGGAACCTTGCCGCCTTTCGCGGGTTATTGGGGTGAACATCGCGCCCGATGGCGCAAAGGAGGCACCATGAAGACTTTTATGAAATATGCGGTTGCGGCTGCCCTGACAGGCGCGCTTGCGCTGGCGGCGGCGTCGCCGAGCGAGGCCCGTGGCGGCCGGAATGCCGCGGCGGCGATCGGCTTTGGCGCCGGCGCGCTGATCGGCGCGGCGGCCGCGAACTCCTACAATAGCGGCTACTACTACGGCGAACCGGGCTATGGCCCAGGTTACGCCTATGAGCCGGGTTACTACGCTTACGAACCCGCCCCGGTCTACGCGCCGGCCCCGCGTTATTATTACAATTCGGGACCGCGCTATTACCAGCGTGGTAACAGCGGCAGTTGCAATACGTCGCCGGCCTCGATGAACGCCGGCTCGGGGTGCTGACCCACGGCTAATTTCGGCAAACGAGGGCGGACCGAAGGGTCCGCCCTTTTTGTTGTGGCCGGTTACTTTTTTGAATGGGCCAGCCGGTCGAGCGCGCCCTGTAGAATGTACATGGCGGCGTGCTGATCGATCACCGCCGCGCGCTTGGCGCGGCTGACGTCATGGCCAATCAATTCGCGCTCGACCGCGGCGGTCGAGAGCCGTTCGTCCCATAGACCGATCGGCAGTTCGGTCAGCTTGGCGAAATTGCGCGCGAAGGCGCGGGTCGATTGCGCCCGCGGGCCTTCCGTTCCGTCCATATTGATCGGCAGACCGAGCACGAAGCCGACGGCGGAACGCTCAGTGGCCAGCGCCAGCACGCGGGCGGCGTCCTTGGTGAAATTCGTTCGCGCCACGGTCTCGACGCCGGTGGCGAGCTTGCGGTCGGGGTCGCACACCGCCACGCCGATGGTCTTGGTGCCGAGATCGAGCCCGATCAGGGCGCCGCGCGGCGCAAACTCCATCTCGATCAGCGCACCTACCGCCATCTATTCGATGCTCGGCGGCTGGTCGGGGTCGAGCGAACGCACCAGCCGGCCATAGGCCGCCTTGTCGGTCGAGCCAAGATTGGCGAGCGCATCGCGCGCGGTATCGACGGCGGTCGTCTTGCGGCGCTGCTTGATCTCGTCGATCTTGGCCTGCGCCAGCTTGAGTTTTTTCAACGCGCTTTCGGCCTCGGTGCCGGGTTTCAGGCTGTCGGGCGCCGCCGCCGTCAGCGCCAGGACGATGTCGTTGAGCCAGCCGATCTGGCTGCCGTAACTGGCGACATCCTCCGTGACCTCGCGCTCCACGGCCGGGTTGCCGGCGAAGTTCACCGATACGTTCGGCGACCACCAGCGCGTGTCGATGGTCTGCCAATTGCCGCCGGAGAACGGCAGAAGATTGAACAAATTCGGGAATGTTGTCATGGCAAATCCTCCTTCCCGGCCGCTGACTCTATCACTTGCGCGCCCGATATCGCCAGACTTGTACTGCCAAGCTTGGCGGGAAAAGCGTTTTCACATAACGTGGGCTTATATTGGGGGAACAGCATGAGCGTCAGCAGCAGCGGCAAGCGCAAACGCGCCGATATCGATATGCGCACCTTCGCCAAGAACGCCGGCGCGACCATCAAGGTCCCGGTCGGCGGCATCATCTTCGCCAAAGGTGAGCCCGGCGACTGCATGTACATCGTGCAATCCGGCGCCATCGACATGATGATCGGCGACAAGGTGATCGAAAGTCTCGGTGCGAATGAGGCGCTCGGCTTCATGTCGATGGTTGACGACAATCCGCGGTCGTCCACCGCGGTGGCGCGCGAGGTGTGCGAGCTGTCGCTGATCGACGCGCGCACGTTCCGTTTCATGGTCGATGAAGTGCCGAATTTCGCGTCCTACATCATGGGCACGATGGCGCGGCGCATCCGCGGCATGGGCAAAAATATGTAGCTGCGACTGAATCAGGGAACGACACCCTCCGGCAGCTTTGCCGCATGGGCGGCGATGTCGCCGGCTGTGGTGAGCCAGACGCGGTCGTCGGCATGCGCGGCAATGTGTTTGAGCGCGCGCGCCAGATGTTTGAAGCGGTGCGGCCATCCGACCAGATAAGGATGCAGCGCGATGCCCATCACCAGCGGGCGGCGGGCGCATTCTTCGTGCATCACATCGAAGGCATCGACGATCATATCGGCGAATTCGGCGCCTTCGCGTTTGCGCGCGACGATCTGGGGAATGTCGTTGAGTTCCTGCGGGTAGGGCACCGACAAGATGCGGCCGCGGCGCGTCTTCATCCAGACCGGCTGGTCGTCATGACACCAGTCCAGCAAATAAGTGTAGCCGGCTTCCTGCAGCAGATCGGGCGTGACGTGCGACTGCGAGATCCAGGGCCCGAGCCACCCTTGCGGCCGCGCGCCAGAATGCTTCGCGATCGCCGCGGTGGTCTCCTTGATCAGCGCGCGTTCGGCGGTCTCGTCGAGCGTGCCTTGGCGTTCGGAATTGCTGCGGCCGTGGCCGACGATCTCGGCGTTGGGAAATGCCGCCACCGCCTGCGGCGCGTGCTCATACATCTGCGCATTGACCAAGAGCGACACCGGCAGCTTCAACTCGGCGAACAATTCGGCAAGGCGGAACACGCCGACCCGGTTGCCATAGTCGCGCCACGCGTAGTTCAGCACATCCGGCTGGTGGGCGGCGGGCGCCAGCTCGGCGCCGAGGCCTTCGCCGAACGAAAACCATTCGAGATTGAGCCCGACATAGACCGCGAGCCGTTTGCCGCCGGGCCAGTCGTAGACCGGACGCTCGGCGATGGGGGAGTAGGGGTAGCGGCCGTGGTGGGGCATGCGGGGCGCTTTCAGTGGGCGGACAATAGGCGTGCGTCATCGCCCCTGTTCTTTGCGGCGCGGGGTACGCCGACTTCGCTTTCGTGCCCCTCGAAAGCCGAGGGGATGGAGCACCGAGCGGCGCACCAGTCTTTCAGTAGCCGCACTCTCTTTTGGAGAGCGCGGGCGCCTCTCGGCGCTCCATCGCGACGTCTTACGGCGTCCGGTCCGCGCTTTCGGCCAGTCTCCCGAAGGACACGCCGTCAGCGAGCTCCTCGCAGGGCACCCTAGTGTGCCCGGGCGGGGTCCGGCGCCGCCCGAGCGCGAAGGCTTGCGTTTGCCTTCGCCCGCGGGCGCCACATCCGGTCCCACTTTCATAACGCCTCATGACAGCGCCCTCGGTGGACCGGACCGGGCCAATATAACCCCGCCAGGAAGCGCGGGGATAAGTTCTCACGCGATTGTGATTATAGTCCCAAAGGACCGCTGACGGGTTGCGCGCCCCGACATGCCGCTGGCAAATCCGAGCAAATCGATTTACTGACACGCGCAAAGCAGTTCCCGAGGCTCCCATGTCCGTCGATGCCGCCACCGTCCGCCGTATCGCGCATCTCGCCCGCATCGCGGTCGCCGAGAACGAGGTCGAGCATTTGCAGGGCGAACTCAACGCCATGCTGGCCTTTGTCGAGCAGCTCCAGGAGGTCGATGTCGCGGGCGTCGAGCCGATGACCTCGGTGACGCCGATGGCCATGAAGAAGCGGCACGACAAAGTGACCGACGGCGACGACGCCGAGGCGGTGCTGAAGAATGCGCCGGCCAGCGAGGATCATTATTTCCTTGTGCCCAAGGTGATCGAATAAAATGTGCATGGCCTGCGAGCTGGGCGATCAGGAACGGCTTTGGGAACTGGTGGAGATCATCTCCACCGGCGCGATGCCGCCCGACCATACCGCCGACGACCTGCGCAGACTGGGTCTGCCGCAGCCCGGCGAATTGATCCGCGAGATGCAAGCCGACGGCACCGTGATCATCCGGCAGATCGCGCCGTCGCAGATCAAATCCGCTTTCGCATGCGACGCTCCCAATGAATGAACTGACTTCGCTCAGCTTGGCTCAAGCGCGCGACGGACTGGCGAAGAAAGACTTCTCCGCCGTCGAACTCGCCGACGCGCATCTGCTCGCGATCGAGCAGGCGCGCGCGCTCAACGCATTTGTCCTGGAGACACCAGAACGCGCATTGGCGATGGCAAAGGCCTCCGACGCGCGCATTCACGCCGGCAAGGCGGGTCCGCTCGAGGGCATTCCGCTGGCGATCAAGGATATGTTCTGCACAGAGGGCGTGCGCACCTCGGCCTGCTCGAAGATCCTCGAGAATTTCGTGCCGACTTACGACTCGACCGTGACCTCGCAGTTGTGGCGCGCCGGCGCGGTGCTGCTCGGTAAGACCAACAACGACGAATTCGCCATGGGCTCGTCGAACGAGACCTCGCATTTCGGGCCGGTGACGTCGCCGTGGCGGCGCAAGGGCTCCAATGTCGCGATCACGCCGGGCGGCTCGTCCGGCGGGTCGGCGGCGGCGGTCGCGGCGCATTTGTGTCTGGGCGCCACGGGCACCGACACTGGCGGTTCGATCCGCCAGCCGGCGGCTTTCACCGGCACCGTCGGCATCAAGCCGACTTACGGCCGCGTGTCGCGCTGGGGCGTCGTCGCCTTCGCATCGTCGCTGGATCAGGCCGGACCTTTCGCGCGCACGGTGCGCGATAGCGCCATTCTGCTGCGTTCGATGGCCGGCCACGACGCCAAGGATACGACCTGCATCGACAGCCCGGTGCCGGATTACGAGAAGGCAGTCGGCCGATCGGTCAAGGGCCTGCGCATTGGCATTCCGAAAGAATACCGGCTCGACGGCATGCCGGCGGAGATCGAGAAGATCTGGGAGCAGGGCCGCGCCTGGTTGAAGGCCGCGGGCGCCGAGCTGGTCGAGGTGTCGCTGCCGCATACCAAATACGCGCTGCCGGCTTATTACATCGTGGCGCCGGCGGAGGCCTCGTCCAATCTCGCGCGCTATGACGGCGTGCGGTACGGCCTGCGCGTGCCGGGGCGCGACATCACCGACATGTATGAGCGGACCCGGGCCGAAGGTTTCGGCGCCGAAGTGCGCCGCCGCATCATGATCGGCACTTACGTGCTGTCGGCCGGTTATTACGACGCTTATTATTTGCGCGCGCAGCAAGTGCGCACGCTGATCAAGCGCGACTTCGAGGCCTGCTTCAAAGCCGGCGTGCACGCCATGCTGACGCCGGCGACGCCGTCGGCGGCCTTTGGCGTCGGCGAAAAGGGCCAGGCCGATCCGGTCGAAATGTATTTGAACGACGTGTTCACGGTGACGGTGAACATGGCGGGGCTGCCCGGCATCGCGGTGCCGGCGGGCCTTGACGGACAGGGCTTGCCGCTCGGCTTGCAACTGATCGGGCGGCCGTTCGACGAAGAGACATTGTTCTCGGCAGCCCACGTGATCGAGCAGGCGGCCGGGCATTTCAAGGCGGCGAAGTGGTGGTGATCTAGCGCGCCGTGGTCTCGACCGGCGGCAGGTCGTCGTCGCCCTCGATGGTTTTCTTGCCGCCGTAGTCGCCGCCGCTGAGAATGAAGAGAATAGCGGCCAGCGCGACGATGCCGCCGATGACCAGTCCGAACAATCCGTTGTTTGTCTTCATGACGAAGTCCTAACGCCGGCCGCGGGAATGGAATTCCGGGCGCGGCTGCATGACGGCATCTGGCGGCTAAATCATGCAGAATTCAGGCCATTCCTGCCGGGAAAAGCGGCCCAGCCATGCGGCACTGCAATAGGTATACTAGTACTAGAATGCGACTGATAACACTCAGGAAAAGCTTGGAACTCGGCAGAGGTATTGGCATACTCAGCGAAGGCTTAGGAGGTAGGTTTGAGCGAAGGCGGGACACGTGAAACCGTACGAGCGCTCTATGACGCCTACCTAGAGCGGAGTTTCGACCGCTTTGCCGCCCTGATCCACGACGATATCGACTGGGTAATCCACGGACCAATGGCGGTATTCCCCTTCGCGGGGCTGCGGCGGGGCCGGCCCGCGGTGCTGCAGGCTTTGGCCGGGATGGCGCTGTCGTATTCGCTCGATAGCTACCTGCCGGACTTCATCATCGTCGATGACGACCGCGCTGCGGTGATGGCCGATGTCGCGCTGACGCAATATGCCACCGGCCGCATCCTGCGTTTCCGGGTGGCCAATTTCCTGCGGGTGCAGGACGGCCGGCTGATTGAATTCCGCGAATTCGCCGACAGCTTCGACCAGGTCGAGCAAGCGCTTGGTCGCGTGGTCGAACTGTAAGGCCGCGCTCGCGTTCGCTGGGGTTCAGCCCGGCTCCATGCCGCGCTTCTTGAACGCCGCGCCGGCCTCCGGCGTGGTGATGAACTTGACCAGCGCCTTGGCCGCCGCCGGTTGTTTGGCATTGGCGGCGATGCCACTGGTAAATACCGTCATCTTCTGGATATCCGCCGGCAGCGGCCCGACATAATCGACGCCGGGGAATTGCGACATCTCGCTGACCTGCTGGATGCCGATCTCGGCTTCGCCGCTGGCGGTGATAGTGCCGACGAAGACGCCGGTCGGCGTCTGCTTGAGCTTCGGCTTGACGGCATCGGCAATGCCGAGCTTGTCGAACAAGCCGATGACATAGTTGCCGCTCGGGCCGGTGGAATAGCCGATCGACTTGGCGGCGAGCAGCGTCTTCTTGAAAGCCTCGGTGGTGGAGATGTCGGGCTTGGGCGCGCCGGCCTTGACGCCGATGCCGACACCGGACTTTGCAATATCGACGCGGCTGCCGGGCGCGAGCTTGCCCGCCGCGAGGTATTCTTCGATCTCGGGGCTCGCCATGACCAGCACGTCGAAGGTTTCGCCGGCGGCAATGCGCTTCTTGGCGTCGAGCGTGCCGGTGTAGCTGATCTTGACGGTATTGCCGGTGGCCTTTTCGAACTGCGGCAGCAGCTCGCGGCAGGTTTGCTCGGTGGCCTGGGTCGACAGCACGGTGATCTCGACGGCATGGGCCAAGCCGGCCCCCGACAGCAGCAGCGAAGCCGCAATAATTCCTTGGATTTTCATGGTCGTCTCCCCCATCGCGCTCGCCGGCGCGTTTTATGTTTTCTGGAACCAAGTCTAGTCTCGAGCCGCATCCCGCGATAGATAGTCGGCACCATGAACGTGCAAGCCAAACCCTCGAAACTGATCAAAGGCGCAACCGGCGACTGGGAAGTCGTCATCGGCATGGAAGTCCATGCCCAGGTCACCTCGAACTCCAAGCTGTTCTCCGGCGCCTCGACCGAATTCGGCGGCGCGCCCAACAGCCACGTCTCGCTGGTCGATGCCGCCATGCCAGGCATGCTGCCGGTGATCAACGAGGAATGCGTGCGTCAGGCGATCCGCACCGGCTTAGGGTTACAGGCGCAGATCAATCTTCGATCGGTGTTCGACCGCAAGAACTATTTCTATCCCGATCTGCCGCAGGGCTATCAGATCAGCCAGTACAAATCGCCGGTGGTCGGCGAGGGCGAGGTTACGGTCGATCTGGCCGACGGCGAGAGCGTCACCGTCGGCATCGAGCGGCTGCATCTGGAACAAGACGCCGGTAAATCGGTGCACGACAAGCACCCGCAATATTCCTACGTCGATCTCAACCGCTCCGGCGTGGCACTGATGGAGATCGTCTCCAAGCCCGATATTCGCTCGTCGGAGCAGGCCATGGCCTTCCTCGGCAAGCTGCGCGCCATCCTGCGCTATTTGGGCACCTGCGACGGCGACATGGAGAAGGGATCCTTACGCGCCGACGTCAATGTCTCGGTGCGCAAGCCGGGCGAAGCGCTCGGCACCCGCTGCGAGATCAAAAACATGAACTCGATCAGCTTTATCGGCGATGCGATCGAGTACGAAGCACGCCGCCAGATCGAGATTATCGAAGAAGGCGGCACGATCGATCAGGAAACGCGGCTGTTCGATCCGAGCAAAGGCGAAACCCGTTCGATGCGCTCCAAGGAAGAGGCGCACGACTACCGGTATTTCCCCGATCCCGACCTGCTGCCGCTTGAAGTCAGCCAAAGCTACGTCGATGAGCTCAAAAGCCACCTGCCGGAACTGCCGGATGGCAAGAAGGCGCGCTTCATGCGCGACTTCGGCCTGTCGGCTTACGACGCCGGTCAAATGGTGGCCGAGCGCGAGACCGCCGATTACTTCGAGGCGGTCGCCAAAGGCCGCGATGCCAAGCTCGCCGCCAACTGGGTGATGAACGAGCTGTTCGCCCGGCTCAACAAAGAGGGCCACACCATCACCAGGTCGCCGATGTCGGCGGATCAACTCGGCGCGATCATCGACCTGATCGGCGACAACACGATTTCCGGCAAGATTGCCAAGGACTTATTCGAGATCGTCTGGACCGAAGGCGGCGATCCGCGCGACATCGTCAAAGCCCGCGACCTGACCCAGGTCACCGACATGGGCGCCATCGAGGCGCTGGTCGATGCTGCGATCGCGCAAAATCCCGACAAGGTCGCGCAAGCCAAGGCCAATCCGAAAGCGATGATGTGGTTCGTCGGCCAGGTGATGAAGTCGACCGGCGGTAAAGCCAGTCCGCAGGCGGTCAACGAACTTCTGAAATCGAAACTCGGGCTCTAACGCGGCGCCGGCTTGGTTAACAAACGGTTGCCACGTTGACGCCCGTAAACTTCCCGCGCGCGACATCGCACTCACAAGTTTACCTCTCACAAAACTGAATCGCAGGTCGCTTTGACGCAAAAAGTTTGCGCAAGCGACGACGCGTTCGCGAATCACTTGTCACTGATTCGCTCGTTTTTGATCGATTCAGGCGATCCGCAAGCAAGCGCGGCGTGTTTTTTGCAAATTATTTTTGGAAATTATTTGCGGTGCACAAGACCGGCGTTGTTGAGAAATTCGTCGCGTTCGCGGATGAAAATATTTTTCGCGCCGCGCCCGGCGTAAAATTGCGATGATGCAAATAACCCTTATTCCATCGAATGTTTTGTGACGCGCGTATGCCGCGAATGTTACGGCGATGTTGCCGCGCGCGAAGCGTTGGCGTGTATATGCGAAACGTCTTGGCGTATGCGCGCGCTGTGTTTGCCGCGCCAGCTATACACATCGTCAAGTGGAGTCAGTGTTTTTTTCATAGCTCTGTAGTAAACCGATTGCGGTACGCGTCGATCCGCGACCGTACTGAGATGAGACACCCGCCATGTTACATGGCTAGGAGGGCAGCAAATGGCTAAACGTAGAAAGAAGGCAGTGGCGAAGAAGGCGAAGAAGAGCAAGAAGAAGAAGCTCTAGTCTTCTGACGCTTCCTTTCGATCTTCGGCCATCGTTGGCGGAGATTGCGTCATACGGGCCGGTGTGCGTCACGGTGTGACGAGCGCAACGCGGTTGCCCGAGACGCCCCGGTTCGAATGATGACAGAGGGCGTCGGTGAGACTTTCAGTCTCTCCGACGCCCTCAGTCGTTTCAGAGCCGCGATCGAAGGTGGCGCGCGCTCGTCAGCGCGCAATGAGTCAGCCAGCACCCTTCAGGCGCTTGTTGCACGCGCTCCAATATTTCGGCCACTTCATTCCCTTTTCGATCTTGCCGGCGGCCTTGGCTTCTTTCCATTCGGCGCCGCACTTCTTTTGCCGTTCGCGCATCGCCAGCAGACCGGCGCTCGGTGGCTTTTTGGTTTTCGCGGTTTTCGTTTCCGGCGCCGGTTGCGCGGTTTGCGCCGCCGCGGTCGAAACGAACTGCGGCAGCGGCACGGCGATCAGACCTGCGGCCACCAGGACGGCGAACATCGTTTTGGTCATTGCTCCCCCTATTGCCCTCGCAGGATGCAGGCGGCGGCCTACAACCCTGCATGGCAGAATAACCAGTAGAGGTTGTAGCCGTCCAGTATCGCTGCCGCCCGGGGTGGTTGCGGTTTGGAACCGCCGCGCCTAGGTCAAAGGGCTGTTTTTTCGCAGTTTTTGGGCATGGAGCACTGAAATGGCGCGCGTTAAGGCAAAACAGACGGCAAAATCAAAGCCGGCCAAAGCGAAGTCGAAGGTCAAATCGGCGGCCAAGACCGGCAAGGTGGCGGTCAAGCGGACCAAGGGGCCAAAGCCGATCGACCTCTATTACTGGCCGACGCCGAACGGCTTCAAGATTTCGATCATGCTGGAAGAGTGCAAGCTGCCCTACAATCTCAAGCCCGTGAACATCTCCAAGGGCGAGCAGTTCAACCCCGACTTCCTGAAAATCGCGCCGAACAATCGCATGCCGGCGATCGTCGATCCCGACGGCCCCGGCGGCAAGCCGATCTCGATCTTCGAGTCCGGCGCCATCCTGCAATATCTCGGCCGCAAGACTGGCAAGTTCTATCCCAAGGACGAGCGCGGCCGCGTCGAGGTCGACCAATGGCTGTTCTGGCAGATGGGCGGCATCGGGCCGATGGCGGGGCAGGTGCACCACTTCAAGAACTACGCGGTCGAGACGCTGACCTACGCGATCAACCGCTACGTCAATGAAGTGAACCGGCTCTATGGCGTGATGAACAAGCGGCTGGCGGATCGTGAATTCATC
The DNA here is from genome assembly GCA_903878085.1 of uncultured Hyphomicrobiales bacterium. GTDB lineage: Bacteria > Pseudomonadota > Alphaproteobacteria > Rhizobiales > Xanthobacteraceae > Pseudolabrys. Next base: position 94,376 of record CAIRGJ010000023.1, read on the forward strand.
GCCGGCAAATACTCCGTCGCCGACATGGCCTGCGTCGGCTGGGTCAATGGCTGGGAGCGGCAGGGCCAGGACATCAACGAATTCCCGCATCTCAAGCGCTGGCTCGAGACCATGAAGGCGCGCCCGGCCGTCAAACGCGGTATGGCGCTCGGCCTCGAGCTGCGCCAGAACGTCGATATGAAGGATCCGAAAGTGCAGGCGGTGCTGTTCGGACAGCGTGCGCGCGCGAGCTAGGGCGCGGACTCATAAACGGGCAGCCAAGAAGTGGCGCAGTGTGTCGCCCAAGTTCTGCTTTCGGGGGTAAAGCGGACATGACGATGGCTAACTTGGTTTGAACCGGCTCCATGGATGATGCGACCTATTATGGTGCAAGAGTGCCGGTCATGCGCAGGAGGCAATGATGCGAGCAATGGTCATTGGCTTAATGCTGGGCTCGGTCCTGTTTGCGGGACCTGCGTCAGCCTATGACCCCTACGACCCTAACAATTGCAACGGCGCCGATTATGACGACAAGCGCACCGTGGTCGTATCGAAGGTGATCGCCCATCCGCGCGTCAACTTCATCAAGAGCCCCTACGACGATGATTTTAAGGCCACGACTTGCCCGGCAGCCACCGAGGCTTGCCGGAGAAAGTCCTTTCTCGTGACAGGCGACCTGGTGCTCACCGGCAAGACGCAAGGCGCTTTCACCTGTGTCAGCTACCAATCGCCGCTCGCGAAAAAGCAGATTTGGGCCACAGGCTGGCTGCCGAGCTCGGCGCTGACGCCGGTTGTCCCGATGCCGTCGCCGAAGACGTCGGATTGGATCGGCGACTGGTACCACCCGGGTGGAAGCATCGAAATCAAGAACGGCGACGGCGGCAAGTTGCATATTGAGGGCGGCATGACTGTTCCGACCCCCTCGGGTGATTTTCAGAATGGCGGCTTCAAGGCGCAGGTCACGCCCCAAAACGACACCATCGCCCTCGTGGACGATGGCACTTCCTATGGGGAAGAATGCCATGTGCGGATGCAGCGCATCGGCCCGTGGCTTCTCGTCGAGGATAATGGAGGTTGCGGTGGCTCCGGGGTAACGTTCATCGGACTCTATCGCCGCAAGAAGTAGGCACACTCTGTCGTTTGCCTTGGGATGGGCGGCGAACCGGGCCTTCAGTGCGTAGAGCGCCTCCCTTGCGCTATGTCCGCTTTTGGCTCAGGTCGAACTCAGTTCGTGCCGGTATTATTGGCTAGTACGGCGCCGGAATTATCAGCGCCACGAGTCCGGCTAAAAGCGGCAAGAATGCCACCAGCAGTCCAAGACCAGATTTTCCACGGTACTTGAAAATGAATCCGGCGACCGGCGCCAGGATGCAAGCGATCACCATGGCCGTATAAGCCACGGCCGCCAATGAGCCGCCATGCATGCTTTCAGGTCCCGCACCGAACAAGAAGCCGGACACGTTAATTAGCAGCGCAGCAAGCCCGAAATCGGCGACTGACACGATGACGAGGATGGCTATAACCAAGGTCGCCTCCAGAAGGCCTCGGATAAATTCCGAACCAACTCGAATTGTCGCGTTTCTCCAGCCCTCCTGCAAGAAATAGACGCGATGTCCGCTTATGGCCCAACAGCGGACTTTGACCAACCGCTGCGCACCAAACTCGATTTATGAGTATACGCCCTAGGTCTTAAATGACGCGAAGCCGTTCCCGCGATATCGGGGACGGCTTTTTTCGTGCGCGACGTCGTCGTGCGCTTCCAAATCTACTTCGTGCGCTTCCAAGTCTGGCCTTTGCACAGAATGCCGAGCACGCAGCCTTCGACCTTGGCGGTATTCTCATCCGCCACCTGCATGTTGGCCGCATAGGTCTTGCCGTCGTCGGCGTTATAGATTTCCCCCGACCAACGGTTCGCGCCGCTCGGCGACAGCCCACGCACGACCTGCAGCCCCAGCATCGGGCGCGAGCGCTTGGCCGGATCGGGATTGAGTTCGTCGGTCTTGGGCTTGCCGGTCTTGCCGTCGACTGGCTCCTGCAGCCAGACGACCGTGCCGCAGAGCTTGCCGCCGCAGTTGGAAATATGAACTTTGGTGCCGCCGTCGCCGGACAGCCAAGTGCCTTCCGGTTCGGCGGCCAGCGCCGCGCCCGACAGCAACGAAAAGCCGACTGCGGCTGTACAAACAAGTTTCTTCACACGCGTTCTCCGATTGAGTTTGTCGATAGCGTTCGCGGACACACAGATAAGTCATGTGCCCCGGTGGTTAGTTCCGCCTGAATGAGCGCGGTTAGCGCTTTGTGACCGGGCCGTTCGATGGCGCATTAAGGGCCATTTTACGGCATTTTTCGCACGGCGGCCAGCGCCGAGTGAAAGTGGGTTCATGATCGATTCATCGCGATGCTTAAACTGTCATTCAAATTTTATCCCGATGATCGCGCTTGCCTGGACGGGGAAGATCGCTGGGCAACAGGGACCAAGCGGCAGACCGCCACACGGCGGAACGGCCGCAACAACGGGGAAGCCAAAATGGCTTATTTTGAAATGATGATGGCGGAGCTCGAGCCGGTGAATGCCGACGATTGTTTCGGTCTCGGCATGAACTACTCGTCGGGCGCGGGCGTTGCGGCCGATCTGGTGCAGGCACACAAGTGGTTCAACATCGCGGCGATGCGCGGCCACAAAGACGGCGCGCAGATGCGCAAGGAAATCGCCGAGCAGATGAGCGACAGCGAGATCGGCTGCGCGCAACGGGCGGCACGCGACTGGCTCAAGAGCCATCCGCAGGCGCCGGTCCCGGTCGAGATGCCGGCCATTCGCGTCGCGGCCTGAGCGAACGAGCCGCGCAACGCGCGCGGCTCAGGTGTTCGCAAAAGCTGCGAGCGCGTCGCGCACCTGCGCGACCACGCCCGGCCAATCGCCGGGCGTAGGCTGACGGAACAGCCGGGTCTGCGGGTACCAAAGGCTGTTCTCTCCGGTTAGTCCCCAGCGCCAGTCCGGCGCGAAGGGCAGCATCACCCAGGCCGGGCGCCCCATCGCGCCGGCCAGATGCACCACCGACGTATCCACCGCCAACGACAGATCGGCCAACGCCATCACCGCGGCGGTGTCGGCCATGTCGGCGAGATCGCCGCCGACCTGCGTGACGTTGGCGCAGCGCGCGAGCAAAGCGGCATCGTCGCCGCGCAATTCACGCTGGATGCTGACAAACGAAATGCCATCGAGTGCCAGCAGCGGCTCGAGCAATTTCAGTGCGAGCGAGCGGTTGCGGTCATTGGCGTGACTGGCCTGACCGGCCCAGGCCAGCGTGACGCGCTTGCCGGGCAGGGGCTCGATGCGCCCGCGCCATTTGGCGATGCGCGCGGGGTCGGCGTGCAGATAAGGGATCGTGGCGGGAATGCTGGACGCCTCGGTCTTGAGCGCCAGCGGCAGGCTGCCGAGCGGGCAGTGCACATCATAGGCGGGAAGCGGCTCGCCGCGCGCATGACAGGACGCGACGCCGTCGATCTGCCCGAGCAACTCTTTCAGCTCCGGCTGCACTTCCAGCACCACCGTCGCGCCGGCGCGCGCCAGCAGCGGCGCATAGCGGGCGAACTGGATGGTGTCGCCGAGGCCCTGTTCGGCATGCAGCAGAATGGTCTTGTGGCCGAGCGGAAATTCGCCGAGCCAGAGCGCGCCGCGATAGCCGCGCCGCGTGTCGGTCATGCCGCTGCGCTTCCAGCGCCACTCGTATTGTTTAAAGCCTTCTTTGAGGTCGCCGAGCGTGAGCAGCGACAGCGCGCGATTGATCTGCGCGTCGGCGTAATCTTTTTGCAGCTCGATCGCCTTGTCGAAGTTCGCCACCGCTTCGGCGTGGCGATTGAGCTGCTGCAAGGCGCGGCCGCGATTGTTCCAGGCGCGCGCGTGCGCGGGAACAACGGCCAGCGCGCGGTCGAAATCGGCAAGTGCCTCGGCAGTGCGGCCGAGCTGCGACAGCGCGTTGCCGCGGTTATACAAGACGTTGGGATGGCCCGGCATCAGCGTCAGCGCGGCGTCGAAATCGCTCAGCGCCTCAACATCTTGCCCCAGGGTCGCCTTGGCGACGCCACGGTTGAGCAGAGCTTCGCCGTTGCGCGGATCGATCCGCAGCGCCTGCTCGAAATTGGCCAGCGCGTCCTGCGGGCGATTGAGGGTCAGCAGCCCCGCGCCGCGATTTTGCAGCACTTGCAGATGGTTCGGCTCGATCGCCAGCGCTTTGTCGAGGCAATCGAGCGCATCGGCGTCGCGCTTGAGCGCGTGCATCACATTGGCGAGATTGATCAGCGCATCGGTGGCGCGCGGATTGATCTTGAGCGCCGTCTGGATCAGCCGCAGCGCTTCGCCCATCTGGCCTGATTGCGCCTTGAGCGAACCGAACAGATGCAGCGCGTCGAAGTAATCCGGCGCCGCCTTGACGATGCGGGCATAGATCTTCTCGGCTTCGCGCAGTCGGCCGGCGCGATGCAGGCCGACCGCCTCCTGCATGGCCTGGTCGATATTGAAACGAGGTGGCTGCACGGCGGCTCGCGGTGTTGACGATGTCCGCGGCGTGCGGATGCGGGCCGCGAGATTGGTCGTGCCGCAGCGATTGTCAATGCAGCCGAGGGAGGCGCGTCTTCAGTCGTTGCGCGGGCGCTTGCGCGGCGACTGACGCTGCTTGGCGACCTGATCGAGATAGAACAGATTCTGTGCACAAGAGCCGCCCATGCCGCGTGCGGTCAGCATGCACTGCTCGTAGCTGACGAAACCGCAATTGCGTCCGCTGCCGCCGTCCTCTCCGCCACCGAACTCGACGCACCAGGGATATTCGATCGCCGCCGCGGCTGGCGGCGCAAAGGATGACATTGCCGCGATGGCGACAGCGGCGGCGAAGGCCGCATTGAGCTTGCGCATGGTAACGCCTCCTTTGGCCAGATACTGGGTGTTTAGTTGCCGCTGCGGCGTTTCTGTGGCCGTTGCGGCTGCTCGGCCGCGCCCGGATAGAAAAGATTTCGCTCGCATGCGCCGCCGGCACCGCGCGCCGTCATCATGCATTGCTCGTAACTGACGAAGCCGCAGTTGCGGCCGCCGCCGCCATCCATGTCGCTGTATTGGACGCACCAGGGATATTCGATCGCCGCGGCAGGCAGCGTAAAGGATGACATCGTTGCGACCGCGACCGCGACAGCGGCGGCGAGTGCCACATTGAGCTTGGTCATGATCGTCCTCCTGGCCGTGATGCGTCCAACGCTGTGAATCTAGTTGCTGGAATGGCGTTTGCGCGCGCGTGGCGGTTGCTCGCCGGTGCCCGGATAGAACAGATTCTGCTGGCACATTCCGCCGGCGCCGCGCGCCGTCATCATGCATTGTTCGTAACTGACGAAGCCGCAGTTGCGGCCGCCGCCACTGTGGCCGCCGCCATATTGGACACACCAAGGATATTCGATGGCCGCCGCGGCCGGCTGGGACAAAGATGACATCGCGGCGAGGGCAAGAGCGGTGGAAAGAGCGGTGGAAAACGCCAATTTGAACCCGGTCATGGTTGCTGTCCTTTGCCGTCTGAAACGCTGAGTCCTGTCAGCACTAAACCCGTCATTGGGCGTTCTAGTTCATGGCGGGCATAAAACTTATCGCGGCGTTTGACCGGGCTATGCGGAATCTGTACGGATTTCCGGTACCGGAGATGTGGCCGAGTGGCTGAAGGCGGCGGTTTGCTAAACCGTTATACGCTCCAAAGGCGTATCGAGGGTTCGAATCCCTCCGTCTCCGCCAGCCTTTCAGCCGGGTTCCTTCGAACCCTCGATTTTTCAGCGCGCCGCCTCGCGCCAGGTGCTGTGCTTGGCGCAACCCGCTGGGCCTTTGGACTCCGAATCGTGCGGCCGGGATGGTGCCCGAATCCAGGATTCGGGAGCTTCAAGCCTGCCTTTCAAATAGGCGCGGGCGCGCGCACCAGCCGGGCATCGGCCGCCGATTTTGCCGCTTCAGCGGCCATGAGCGCTCTCTAAACGAGTATATGGTCGATATTTATTGTAATAGTTGTGTTTGGGACGCTATTTAAGCTATTGATATAAAACGTAAAAATACGTTAGCTGACCTCGCCAGACAAATCAGCATAAGGCCTGTCCGTGCCCGCATACCATGCGTGTTTTTTGCGCAACACTCCTCTGGAAACCGCGCCCAGAGCCTGTGGGAAGGGCGCTTCTTCGTTGCGCCCTAAGGCTCATTCGCTAATGTCCGACTTGCGACGGAGGGGGGCATCCCCGTGTCGTGCTTTTTGGTCGGCCGATTGCACCTCGGTGTGAAAAGCCAGCCTGATAGCGGGGAGCAAGGGGAAGTTCCATCGGTGCAGTCGCACTGGGCGGATACGGAACCCTCTCAATTAGAAACAATGTTTGGAGGTTCAAGATGAAGATGGTGAAAAGCCTTCTCCTCGGCACGGCAGCGGGTCTCGTTGCTATGTCCGGAGCCCAGGCTGCCGATCTTCCCGTCAAGGCCAAGCCGGTCCAGTACGTGAAGATTTGTAGCTTGTACGGTGCGGGTTTCTATTACATCCCGGGCACTGACATGTGCTTGAAGGTTGGCGGTTACGTTCGCCAGCAAATCGGTTGGGGCCTCAACGGCAGCCTGACCAACGGCGCTAACGTGGCGAACATCGATACCCGCCAGACGCAGAACTTCGTTATGCGTAGCCGCGGTTACATCACCGCCGATGCGCGCAACCAGACCGAATACGGCACCGTCCGCAGCTACATCGCTGTCGGTCTGTCGTCCTCGGGCACGGCGGCCGGTTCGATTGCAGCTGGCGATGGGGCCACCGGCGCCAACGGCTTCAGCGCCAACCGCGCGTTCATCCAGTTCGCTGGGTTCACGTTCGGCGTGACGCAGTCGTTCTATGACTTCTACTCGGGCCCGGCGACGTCGTTCTTCGGCGGCCTGGTCAACCCGTCGTCCGACACCGGCGACGGCGGCAAGGCTGTGACTTCGTATACCGCTCAGTTCGGCAATGGTTTGTCGGCCACGATCGGCATCGAAGCTCAGCGCAATACCGGCGTGTTCGCTCCGGTCGGTGCGGCCACCACGGCGGGCGGCACTGTCGCTCTTCCGACCACGGTTGGTCTACCCGCCAGCGCGCAGCGTGCTCAGCAGTATCCTGACGTCGTTGCCAACCTGCGTATCGATCAGGCTTGGGGCGGCGCGCAGGTCATGGGTGCTCTCCATGACGCAAGCGGCACCTACTACGGCGGCACCACCGCGACCGGTCAGCCGGGCGATGCGATGGGCTGGGCTGTCGGTGCGGGCATCAAGCTGAACGCTCCGATGATCGGCGCTGGTGATTACTTCCAGGCGCAGGTCAACTACACCAAGGGCGCCTATGGCTACACGAACGCAGCCGGCATCGGCCTGTATTCGAAGTACAATGGCGGCGTTGGCGGCAGCTATGGCTTAGGTGTTGCTTCGGACGGCGTCTATGGCGCTACCCCGAGCAGCGTCGAGTTGACCACCGCTTGGGGCGTCAACGCGGCCTACGAGCACTTCTGGAACAAGTCGTGGCAGACTTCGGTCTACGGCGCGTACCTGAAGACCTCGTACAGCACGAATGCCAACGCGAACCTCTGCGGTCTCTACGCACCTGGCGTATTGGCGACCGTAGGCGGCGTTTGCAACATGAACAACGGCGTCTGGAACGTCGGTTCCCGTACTCAGTGGAACATCGACTCCCAGACGGCGATGGGCGTGGACATCGTGTATCAGCGCTTGATGAGCGCGCAGGTCTCGACCCCGGCCGGCATCATCGTGGCTGCTTCCGGCGCGCAGCCGGCTGGCCTCCGCACGGTTGGCGACCAGGGCTCCTGGATGGGTCAGTTCCGCATCCATCGTAACTTCTATCCCTGATCGGATAGTCGTTTGAGCTGAACTAAAGAAGCCCGGCAGGAAACTGCCGGGGGTTTTTCTTTGTGGCCGCCACTCGTTGGAAGCTTGCCTGTCTAACCCGCGTGCGCGCTGTCGCAGCGCGCGGCGAAATCGGCGATGCGCGCGATCACGTCGGCTTCGGTCAGCAGCGGTGCGTGGCCCTGATCGGGCACATCGACGCTCTCGAGCGTCGGCCGGCGGGATTTCATGGCCTCGACCGTGGCCGCAGACAGCAGGTCCGAGTTCTCGCCGCGGATCACCATCACCGGCACGTTTTGCAGCGCGTCGAACTGCGCCCATAGTGGCGGAAAGGGCTTCTCGAAGTCCACGCCTTCCAGCGTCTTGGCGAGATTGACGTCGTAGGTCGGCACCAGCGCGCCATTGTGCTGCTTGAACGTGCGCCGCGCGCTGGCCAGCCAGTCGTCGGCGGTCAGTTTGGGAAATTGCGCGTCGAACAGGCGGCGCAGGATCTCGGCGCCTTCCTCGAAACTGCGCGGCTGCGGCAGCTTGCCGACATAACCCTTGATCCGCATCAGCCCCTTCGGCTCGATCACCGGCCCGATATCGTTGAGCACGGCGCCTGCGATCGCGGTCGGCCGCAAGGCGGCGAGCAACATCGTGAGGATGCCGCCGCGCGACGTGCCGATGAAGATCGCGGGCAGGGCGTCGAACGCGGTGAGCGCCGCCAGCACGTCGGCCAGTTCGGTCTGAAACGAGTAGTTGGCCGGATCTGGATCGTAATCGGACAGGCCGCGGCCGCGGTAGTCGAGCGCGATCACGCGCCGGCTATGCTTGCTCGCCAGGACAGCGGCCAGCGTATCGAAATCCTCCGCGGTGCGGGCAAGCCCCGGCAGGCACACCACCGGCAATAGCGGCGCGGCGGATGGGCCATGCAATCGCGCATGCAGCCGCAGGCCATCGGGAGCGGAGATGAAGGTCGAGGTGGGAGCGATTGATTGCATGTGTTTAAAGCTGTCGTCCCCGCGAAGGCGGGGACCCATAATCACCGATTATGCGATTGATCGATAGGCCTGCGGCTATGGGTCCCGGCTCGCGCTCGCGAATGCTCGCTTGGCCGGGACGACAGCAACCCACTAATCCGCGCCGCCGCGCTTGAGGTCGGCCTCGATCGACAGCTTGCTGCCGCCGCCGAAGCGGGCGCGATAGACCTGCAGATTTTCCATGATGCGCTGCACGTAATTGCGCGTCTCGGCGATCGGGATGCGCTCGGCCCAGTCGATCGGATCGACCTTGGGGTCGCGCGGGTCGCCATAGGCGGCGACCCAATGCCGCACCCGGCCGCGCCCGGCATTGTAGCCGGCGAAGGCGAGGATGTAGTTGCCGTTATAAGTCCGCAGCAGCATCGACAGCTCGGCGGCGCCCATCTGCATGTTGTAAATCGGATCGCTGAGCAGGCGGGCCTTGTTGTAGACCGCTTTGAACAGCTTGGCGGTGTCTTGCGCCGCCGCCGGCGTCACTTGCATGAAACCGTAGGCGTTCGCGCTCGATACGACCTTCTGATTGAAGTGGCTCTCCTGGCGCGCGATCGAATAGGTCACCGCCGCATCGACCGGCGGCGCGATCGGCGAATAATCCGGCAGGCCGACGATCGGGTAGGCGTAATAGTCGAGCGGCAGGCCGCGGCCATAGGCGCCTTTGCCGAGCAGCAGCATCGAACGGCCGTCGCCGTGCTTGCCGGCGGCTTCCGCCAGCATGGCCATGCCGGCGATGTCGGTGCCGCTTTCGCCGAGCTCGGCAAAGATCGAGGCCAGCATGTCGCGCTCGTCCAGCGCGTAGAGAATTTCCGCGGCGCGTACGATTTCGAGATTGCCGAGGACGTTCTGCTCCTCCGCCGTAAACGTCGGCGGCCCGCGCAGACCTAAATCGGGCAGCCCGAGCCGCGCCCGCGCCAATTGGCCGTAATAAGTCGCGGTGTGCTGCGATGCCGCTTCGTAGAACGTCCTGGCTTGCGCCTGCTGGCCCATGGCCTCGGCGGCGCGGCCCTGCCAATAGCCGCCGCGCGCCAGCGCATGCGGGTTGTTGATGTCGGCGTTGATATTGGCGAAATGCTGGGCGGCGGTCGCCGGATCGTGCAGGAAGCGCAGCGCGATCCAGCCGGCGGTGAAGTGCTGATCGACGCGGTAATTGCCCTTGGGCGGCGAGGGCGCCTCGCGCGCCACGCGATAGGCGGTCTGCGCGTCGTGCTCGTCGAGCAGCTTGCGCACCAGCAGGCGCCGTTCCATCCACCATTGATCGAGATCGATCAGCGCTTCCGGATCGCGCGGCGCGGTCAGGATCAGTTTGCCGGCTTCTTCCGCTTTGTCGTTTTTGCGCAGCCACTGCACGCGCGCAAAAATATAACCGGCGTCGGTGCGCGCCGCCTGGGGCACCGCGTCGAGCAGCGCCTTGGCGTTGCCGGCCTTCTTGATCACCGCGGCGCGGGCGCGCGCGATCAGGAGTTCATTGCCGCCGAGCCGCTCGGCCGCGCGCATGCCGGCCTCGACGTCGTCGACGTAGAAACGCTGCTCCATGCGCGCCTTGTGATCGGCGGCGGTGAGCATGCCGGAAAACATCTCCAGCACACGCTTCTCGACCTCCGGGCTGCTATCGTCACTGCGCCAGGCTTGGCGCACCAGCGCCTCGGCGCCCGCACGGTCGCCTTGCGCGAGCAAGGCACGCGCCAGCACGTAACGCCCCTTGGCGGTCGACGGCGCGCGGTCGGCGAAGAAGGTGCGCACCGTGCCGTCGTCGAGCTTGTCGTTCCACAGCGCGTTTTCGGCGCGGCGGCGGAACAATGGCGAATGCGGCCAGCTCGGATTGGCGTTGACGAAGGCGGCGTAGCGCTGGAAGGACGGCTTGGTGTTGTCGCTGCGCAGGATGATCCATTCGGCGAGCTTCTTCGCCACCGGATCGGTGATCGAATTCTTGGCGACGTCGGCGACCACCTCGCTGTTCTTGCGGGTGGCGTCGATGACCTGTTTGACCAGCGCGATGTCGGCGGCCGAAGTGGCCATCGAAGGCGCGACGGCAAAAGGTCCCGAGGTCGGGCGCACCAGCGGCTTGAACGTGGCGCGGCTGGCAAACAACGAGCCGCGCAAGCCGACGCCGGCTTGGGCAAACGACGACAGGCCCTTGGGGTCGGCCGCCGCGTGTTTCGCCGGCTGCGGTGTGATCTGCATCGGCGGCTGCGCCACCACCGCTGGGGTGGCGGTTTTACCCGCCGGCTTGAGGATGTCCTTGGCGGCCTGAACCGCGGATTTGGCCGCGTTGGCGCCCGCATGGATGGCCGGCCGGGGCCGCGGCAATGGAACTTTTTGGGTCGCGGCCAAGCCGGTCTCGGCGCTCACAACGCCAGCCGCCGCAAGGCTCAGGCCAAGACCGAGCCGATTCAAAAAAGTTCCGTTCATTCAATCCCTTGCGCGGAATCTTGTGATCGTTTCGCCGTGCCGCTTTGCTACGTTACGGGCACCGACTCAAAGCACGCCCGATCCCCATTTAGGCCGATTTTCTTGAAGAAGGGATACCTTAAAATCCGCTGCCGGCTCGGTAGTACAAGACAGGGGCGAAAGCGGGGCAAGCCGCAACCCATCATCCCAATTCATGGGCCCATTGGCGGGGAGGGCTTTCAACGGTCCCGGCGACCCGATATTGATGGGCGCCATCATCCTGGAGCCGTGCCATGACCGCCAAGACCAGCTTTCGAGGATCGTTCACCGCGCTGGTTACGCCGTTCAAAAACGGCGCGGTCGACGAGAAGGCGTTCCGCGATCTGGTCGAATGGCAAATAAGCGAAGGGACTAATGGCTTGGTGCCGGTCGGCACCACCGGCGAGAGCCCGACGCTGTCGCACGACGAGCACAAGCGCGTGGTGGAATGGTGCATCGACCAGACCAAGGGCCGCGTACCGGTGATCGCCGGCGCCGGCTCGAACTCGACCGCCGAGGCGGTCGAACTGTCGCAGCACGCCGAAGAGGCGGGCGCCGACGCCGTGCTGATCGTCACGCCCTATTACAACAAGCCGACCCAGGAAGGCATGTACCAGCACTTCAAGGCGATCAACGACGCCATCGGCATTCCGATCATCATCTACAACATCCCCGGCCGCTCGGTGATCGATATGTCGGTCGAGACCATGAAGCGGCTGTTCGACTGCAAGAACATTTCCGGCGTCAAGGACGCCACCGCCAGCATGATGCGGGTGTCGCAGCAGCGCGAAGTGCTCGGGCCGGACTTCAACCAGCTCTCCGGCGAAGACGGCACGTGCCTGGGCTTTATGGCGCATGGCGGCCACGGCTGTATTTCGGTGACCTCGAACGTGGCGCCGCGGCTGTGCGCCGAATTCCAGAGCGCCTGCCTGAAGGGCGACTTCGCCACCGCGCTCAAGCTGCAGGACAAGCTGATGCCGCTGCATCAGCATCTGTTCGTCGAGACCAATCCGTCGCCGGCCAAGTATGCGCTGTCGGTGCTCGGCAAGATTTCGGACGAAGTGCGGCTGCCGATGGTGCCTTTGTCTGACAAGTCGAAGGCGATTGTGCGCGACGCCATGGTGCATGCCGGGCTGATCAACTAGCGCGAGGCGGGCGATGAGGCTGCACGCCATGCTCGATGAATTCAAGAAATTCGCCCTGCGCGGCAATGTTGTCGATCTCGCGGTCGGCGTGATCATCGGCGCGGCCTTCGGCGCCATCGTCACCTCGGCGGTCGGCGACATCATCATGCCGCTGATCGGCGCGGTGACTGGTGGTCTCGACTTCTCGAACTATTTTCTGCCGCTGTCGTCCAAGGTCACCGCCACGACCTTGCTTGAGGCAAAAAAGCAAGGTGCTGTAATAGCTTACGGTAGTTTTCTCACTGTCACGCTTAACTTCATCATCATCAGTTTTGTGCTGTTCCTCATCATCCGCGCCATCGGCCGCCTGATGGCCAAGGAAGCCGAAAAGACCCCGCCGCTGTCCAAGCAGGAACAACTGCTGACAGAGATACGGGATTTCCTGGCAAAGAAGCCCTGACCGCTTCCGCTACTTGATCTCCACCATGCCGACCTGATTGGCGAGGCTGTTGGCCGTCACCGGATTGCCGTTCGGCATCACGTCCATGTTGCGCACGATGTCGCCACCGCCGGGGATCGCCCAGCTCTGGAATGTCTCGGCCTTGGGATCGAACCGCACGATGGTGTTCGGCTTGGCGAAGGACTCGGTGTACCAGAGCGCGCCCCGCGTGAAGACGATGCCGTAGGGCTCCGACTTCGGGCCGCTCGGCGACTGCCATTCGGTGACCTTGCCGGTGGCCGGATCGAGGCGGCCGAGGAAACCGCGCGCGAAATCGGTGTACCAAATGATGTCGTCCGGCGCAATCACGAGGCGCCGCGGACGCGCGCCGGGATCGGGCAAAGTGTATTCCTTGATCGCCATGTTCTTGTCGATGGTGGCGACCTTGTTGGCGCCGAACTCGACGAAGTGCACGACGTTCTTGGAATTCACCGCCATGCCGTAAGGCCGCGACTTCGGCGTCGGCGAGGTGACAAGCTTGACCTCACCGGATTTGGGGTCGAGCCGGCCGACCATGTTGGCCTGCTGCACCGTGAACCACAGCATGCCGTCATGATCGAAGATCAAGGTGTGCGGATCTTTCGCCGCCGGATCCGGCATGGCGTATTCGGTGGTGATGCCGGTTTTCGGATCGAGCTTGCCGATGAAGCTGCCGATATTGCCGGTGAACCAGATGTTGCCATCCTTGTCCTCGACCAGGCCATGCGGTCCGCTGTGCGGCGACTTCAGGCTGTATTCGCGGATGGCGCCGGTCTTGGGATCGATGCGGCCGAGCTTGTTGGACAGTTGCCCCGACCACCAGATCGCGCCGTCTTTGGTGGCGAGCGGGTCGTGCGGACGCGAGCCGATGGTGGGGACGTCCCACAGCTTGATGCTGGCCTGAACGGGGCCGGCAACGACGGCGGCAGGCGGTCGCGGCCGCTCGGGGAAGTTCTTCATCAGATAGGTGGTGACCGTCGGCCAGTCTTCCGGTGCGATCGGCGCGGCCATGTTCTGCATCATGTGTTGGAGCATGTTCCAGCCGGCCGGCGTATAGCCGGCGCGCAGGCGATTGATGTCATGGCAGCCGCCGCAGGTCGCGACCACGATGTCCTTGCCCGGCCCGTCGGGGAAATTCGGCGGCGCGGCCTGGCTCCAGGCGGTGGAAACCGAAGACAAAAGCGCCATGGCAAGAATAGCCGGAAACGGTCGGTTCATGATCATGCTCCCTATATGCGCTTCTTGTTTATGAGCCGGGCGCGTCGGCGGCTGCGATCTTGTCGGCTGGCCGGACTTGTCGTCAAGGGAGACAGCAGCCACATACTGCAATTCAGCCTCTGCTGCCCGCCGTCCTGTCGCGGTTGACCCCGCCCCCTGTATTTGATCGATTGCCGCCATGGCTGCCAAACCGCGTTTCAAGTCCGTCGCCGAAAACCGCAAGGCGCGGTTCAACTATGAAATCGGCGAGGTCGTCGAGGCCGGCATCGTGCTGACCGGCAGCGAGGTCAAATCCTTGCGGCTGGGCAAGGCGACCATCGCAGAATCCTATGCCGACACCCGCGACGGCGAGATCTGGCTGATCAACGCCAATATCCCGGAATACCTGCAGGCGCACCGCTACAATCACACGCCGAAGCGGCCGCGCAAACTGCTGCTGCACCAGCGCCAGATCAACAAATTCGCCGGCGCGGTCGAGCGCGAAGGCATGACGCTGGTGCCGCTCAAGCTCTATTTCAACGCGCAAGGGCGCGCCAAGGTCGAGATCGCGCTCGGCAAGGGCAAGAAGATGCACGACAAGCGCGAGACGATGAAGAAGCGCTCATGGGACCGCGAGCGCGGTCGGCTGATGCGGGACAAGGGCTGAGCAAAGCATGCCGGACGTCGTCTCGACCCGGCGCCTGATTGTCTTGTTCGCGATTGGCGGCGGTGCGCTCGCAGTCTTCGTGCTCAGCAGTCTGGCGCCGCTCAACCACAACGATTTCATGTACGCGCTGGCGCCGGCGGTGTGGGCCCAGCATGGCGCGCTCTACACCGACGTGCCCTTCGTGCAGGCGCCGCTGTCGATCCTGCTGAACTCGGCTCTGGTCGCGATTACCGGCGACGTCAACATCGCTCTGCTTGGCCGCATCGTCTCGATGCTGCTGGTGCTGCTGGCCGTCCTGTTGCCGGTGCTCGGTCGCGCGACGCGGGCCGACCCTGTTGTCTGGGTGCTGTACGTCGCGCTCTGTCTGACCAATCTTTTCATCGTCTTCGACGGCAGCGAAATCGGCAATTACGCGATCGCGCTGCTGGCGCTGTCGGCTGCCGTGACGGCGATCCAGGCGCCGGGATCGCCGCTGTGGCGCGGTTTCGCCGTCTGCGCCTGCGCCGGCCTGGCGACGTCGGCGAAGCTCTATTTCATCTTTCTGTGTCCGGCGCTTTTTATTTACTTCCTGCTGCACGAACGGGCCGCGCGCGATCCGTTCGTCATCGTGGCCTGCGGCTTCGGGTTTCTGGCCGGGTTTTCGCCCATCCTGTTTTTCCTGGTGCGCGACAGCCAAAATTTCCTGCGCTGGAACGTGCAGATCCACCAGTTGATCTTGCCGACGCGGGTGCCCGATGTCGCCACCGGCTTGCAGCGGATCGGCAAATTCATCGCGACTTTCGTGGTGCTGATGGCGATCCCGATCGGCTTCGTCCTGGTTGCGGGCGCGCAGGCATGGCGTCGCGCGGGCCTGGAACGGGGCAGGGCCTGCGGCAGACTGCTGTTGCTGGTGTCGGCCGGCGCGATGGCGATTTCGCCGATTTATGTCTTCGAGCAATATCTGGGGCCGCTGGCTCTGCTGCTGTTGCTGTTCTCGGCGCCGTGGAATTCAGCCGACGCCAGAGTGCGGCGTTTGTACTTGATCCTGGGCGGTCTGACGCTCGGGCTACAGTGCGTGGTGCTCGCGCAAGTCTCGGCGCGCAATGTCGGGCCGGACGGCAATCTCGCGGTGGCGCAACTGCGCACGCTGCAAGCCAAGGCGCGGCAGATCGTCGGCAAGGACTATGCCTGCGACCGCAGGCTCTACACGGCGTCGCCGCTATTCCTGCTGGAAAACGGCGTGAAATATCCGCCCGAAATGGCGGCCGGGCCGTTCCTGATGTTCTTGCGCGGCGAGGCGGTGGCGCGAAAGGGCGATCAGTTCGATCTCGAGGCCCACATCCGGACGTGGAATCCCGATATCGCGATCTGGGGCTATTATCTCGACAGCACCGATCCGGCCGAGGCCGAAGTCGACCGCATCATTCGCGATTACGCGATCGGGCACGGTTTCGCCGTGACGGCGATTGGACAGATGAGCGGGCACCGCATTGAACTCGGCACCCGGCCCGGTTGCCGACCACCGCAGAAATAGCCAGATAGATGCGCGCCGGTCTTCGGTGTTAGCCTTCGTGATGATGTGCACTTAAGGACCCGCCGCAATGCCGCCGACCAAGCTCGATCACTGCGTCATCAAGATCACCGATTGGGACCGCTCTAACAGGTTCTATTCCGAAGTCATGGGCGCCGAGTTGGTGGCGCGGCCGGCCGGCTTCGCCTATCGCTTCGGCGACAAGCAACTTAATGTCCACGGGCCGGGCGTTGTGCCCGCCGAAGTGGCGCTATTGCCGGTGCAGCCCGGCAATAGCGATCTTTGTTTCGAATGGGGCGGGCCGATCGAGGATGCCATCGCGCATCTCAAAGCCCATGGCATCGCCGTCGAGCGCGGGCCGATGCAGCGCTTCGGCGCCAAGGGGCCGGGAACCTCGGTCTACTTTCGCGATCCCGACGGCTCGCTGATGGAATTTATGTCATATACAGGTGATAGATGACCGAAGCGCCCGGCACGCATGATCCAAACATTTTGCCGCCCAATATCCCGATCCCGCAAGACGACGGCGCCGCGCGCCACCTTGTCGGGATGACGTTGCCCGATCTGGCGCTGCCATCCACTGACGGCGCGCCGGTCAATCTGTCGAAGCTCAACGGCCGCACGGTGGTCTACATCTATCCGCGCACCGGCGTGCCGGGCGTCGATCTGCCGCCGGGCTGGAATGAGATTCCGGGCGCGCGCGGCTGCACACCGCAATCCTGTTCGTTCCGCGATCATTTCGGCGAGCTCACGCGCCTTGGCGTGGCGCATCTGTTTGGCCTGTCGACGCAGGACACCGCCTATCAGCAGGAAGCGGCGACGCGGCTGCATCTGCCCTTCGCGATTTTGTCGGATAACAAACTGGCGCTGACCCAGGCGCTCAAGCTGCCGACCTTTACGACGTCCGGCATGACGCTGTTAAAGCGCATGGCGCTGGTGATCGACGACGGCGTGATTGTGAAAGCGTTCTACCCGGTATTTCCGCCGGACAAGAATGCCGAGGAAGTCATTGCGTGGCTTCAGGCGTCCAAGTAACTGCGCACCTTCTCAAACACATCGCGAAACATTGCCGTCGTCAACACGCCGGTATTGGTGTTGTAGCGCGAGCAGTGATAGCTGGAAAACAGCGCCAACGCGCCAGTGCTTTCATGCGTGAGCATGTTCTTGCCGGCATGCTTGAACGGTGTCTGCGATTTCTTGGCGCCGAAGGCGCTGACCACGCTGTTGTGCGCGACATGGCCGAGCACGACGATGACCGTCAGATTTTTCATCTCGGCGACGGTGGGTGTAAGAAAATCGCGGCAGGTATTGATCTCTGCCGGCGTCGGCTTGTTTTCCGGCGGCACGCAGCGCACCGCGTTGGTGATGCGGCAATCGATCAGCTCCAGGCCGTCGTCGATCCGCGCGTCGAAACTGCCGCGGGCAAAGCCGTAGCGGCCGAGCGTCTCGTACAACAGCAAGCCGGCATAGTCGCCGGTGAAGGGCCGCCCGGTGCGGTTGGCGCCTTGCACGCCGGGGGCGAGGCCCACGATCAGGAGCCGCGCATCGGCCGGTCCGAACGAGGGCACCGGCGCGTTGAACCAGGCCGGTTCCTTGGCGCGCAAGCTTTCACGATAGGCGACCAGCCGCGGACAGCGCGGGCAGTTCCGCCCAGGCTTTCCCGCGAGCTTTGCTGTGCTCATTTTTGTTTGCGCATGATCTGATCCGAAAACCGGTTCCCTAACCCTCGGGTCAAGCCCGAGGGCATGCTTTTCGGGATTATGCGCGACTAATCTTCGAAGTCGTCGTCGTCCGCGCCGACAACGGCACCGGCGCGCTGCGGCGCCGGCGGACGCTGCAGGAATTGCGGCGTGTGCTGACCCGGTTCGCCGGGGCCGCGGTCGTGGTTCGGCGCGCGCGCCGGACGCTCGGACGGATCGCGGCCGATCTTGCTCTGCAGCGTGACGATGTCGGTGAAGACGTCGGCCTGGCGGCGCAACTCGTCGGCGATCATCGGCGGCTGCGTCGAGATCGTCGAGATCACGGTGACCTTCACGCCTCTGCGCTGCACGGCTTCCACCAGCGAGCGGAAATCGCCGTCGCCGGAGAACAGCACCATATGGTCGATGGTGCCGGCGATCTCCATGGCATCGACCGCGAGTTCGATGTCCATGTTGCCCTTGATCTTGCGGCGGCCGGTCTGGTCGACGAATTCCTTGGTCGCCTTGGTGACGACCGAATAGCCGTTGTAGTCGAGCCAGTCGATCAGCGGGCGGATCGAGGAGTATTCCTGATCTTCGATCACCGCGGTGTAATAAAACGCCCGCAGCAGGTAACCGCGCGCGCGGAATTCGGTCAGCAGCTTCTTGTAGTCGATGTCGAAGCCAAGCGATTTGGCGGTGGCGTAAAGATTGGCGCCATCAATGAACAATGCGATTTTTTCACCGGGGACGGTCATGGGGCTTTCTCACAATTCTTCGCGATAACGTCACAACAGGGGTGATCCGGCGGCGGCCCGCACAAAAGAGGGTGCAGGGCTTAATAGCGGCGGATCGGCGTTAACAGGCTGACGGCGCCTTCGATCAAATCATTTGGCGCCCTGCGGACAGGCCATTTCCGAGAAAATCCAGCCGGATCGGTCCGTTCGCAGTGGGGTTCTGTAACCGACGGATACGGCTAATCCAAGACAAAAATGCTTGAATTCTCATCCCATAAAGGATAGCTAGCAGTTGATTTCAGCACATAGTTCCACCCGAGGAGTGACGAGCCGATGGCCCGTGTCACCGTTGAAGACTGCATCGACAAAGTCGAAAATCGTTTCGATCTGGTCCTTTTGGCGAGCTACCGCGCGCGGATGATCTCGTCCGGCTCGCAGATTACGCTCGATCGCGACAACGACAAGAACCCGGTCGTCGCCTTGCGCGAAATCGCCGAGACGACGGTATCCCCGGGCGATCTCAAGGAAGACTTGATCCACAGCCTGCAGAAGTATGTTGAGGTCGACGAGCCTGAGCCCGAGGTGACGCTGATCGGTTCAGGCGCCGGCGCATCCGCCGATTCGGACGATGCCGACGTAACCGTCGCTGCCCCGATGACCGAGGAAGAACTGCTCAAGGGCCTCGAAGGCCTGGCGCCGCCGGAAGAAGTGCCGGAAGACGACGCCGAATAGCCCTCACGCTCCGGTTTTCCTACCATTTAAGACAAAGGCCCGGTCCCTGGACTGGGCCTTTTTGTTAATGAGTTAGGCAACCCCTTGCTCCCGCAGGGAAATGACGTGATATCTAATCAAATGTGAGCCCGGGCGCGGATTTGCGCGCCGGGCACTGCCGAGGTCGCACCCATGCCGCGCACGCGCAACGATTTGCCGCGTATGCAAAAGCAGTCGCCTGTCCGCGCGCCGCTGGAGCCGCCCGCCGACGCCGTGACGCAGGTGCTCGAAAAGCCGGCGCCGGCCAAAAAGCCGCTGAAAATGATGCGGCAATACGACCTGATCGAGCGGGTCCGGCGTTACAATCCCAATACCAACGAGGCGTTGCTCAACCGCGCCTATGTCTACGCCATGAAGGCGCATGGCGAGCAGCGCCGCGCCTCCGGCGATCCGTATTTCTCGCACCCGATCGAAGTCGCGGCGATTCTCACCGACCTCAAGCTCGACGACGCCACCATCGCTGCGGCGCTTTTGCATGACACCATTGAGGATACCGCAGCCACGCGGACCGAGATCGACAGTCTGTTCGGACCTGATATCGGCGCGCTGGTCGAAGGCCTGACCAAGCTCAAGCGCCTCGATCTGGTGACCAAGGAAGCCAAGCAGGCCGAAAACCTGCGCAAGCTGTTGCTGGCGATCGCCGACGACGTCCGCGTGCTGCTGGTCAAGCTCGCCGACCGTCTGCACAACATGCGCACGCTGCACTTCATGCCGCCGGCCTCGCGCCGCCGCGCCGCCGAGGAGACGCTGGAGATCTATGCGCCGCTCGCCGGCCGCATGGGCATGCACGAGATGCGCGAGGAGCTCGACGATCTTTCGTTCCGCGAGCTTTATCCGGACGCCTACGAGGTGGTCGGCGGCAGGCTCGATGCGCTGGCCGAGCGCAACAAGCTGCTGATCTCGGAAATCGAAAAACAGCTCACCAAGAAATTGGCGGACCGCGGCATCGAGGCGGTGGTCAAGGGCAGGCGCAAGCGCGCATATTCGATCTGGCGCAAGATGGAGCGCAAGTCGGTCGGCTTCGAGCAGTTGTCCGACATTTTCGGCTTCCGCGTGATCGTGAAGTCGCTGTCCGATTGCTATCAGGCGCTCGGCATCGTGCACACGACCTGGCCGGTGGTGCCGGGGCGCTTCAAGGATTACATCTCGACGCCGAAGCAGAACGATTACCGTTCAATTCACACGACGGTGATCGGGCCGAGCAAGCAGCGCGTCGAGCTGCAGATTCGCACCACCGAGATGCAGGAGATCGCCGAATACGGCATCGCCGCGCACGCGCTCTACAAGGACGGCGCCGGGTCGCCGACCGAATTGCTGTCGCGGGAGTCGACCGCCTATGCCTGGCTGCGGCGGACCATTGAGCTTCTGGCCGAAGGCTCGAACCCGGAAGAATTCCTGGAGCACACCAAGCTCGAACTGTTCCACGACCAAGTGTTCTGTTTCACGCCCAAGGGCAAGCTGATCGCGCTGCCGCGCAAGGCGACGCCGATCGATTTCGCCTATGCGGTGCATACCGACGTCGGCAACGCCACCGTCGGCTGCAAGATCAATGGGCAAATTGCCCCTTTGACGTCGGAACTCGTCAACGGCGACGAAGTCGAGGTCATCACCTCGAAGGGTCAGATTGCGCCGCCGAGCGCCTGGGAATCGCTGGTGGTGACCGGCAAGGCGCGCGCGGCGATAAGGCGCGCCACCCGCACCGCGGTGCGCACGCAATATTCCGGCCTCGGCCGCCGCATCGTGATGCGGCTGTTCCAGCGCGCCAAGATCGCCTATTCGGACGAGAAGCTGCACGGCGCACTGTCGCGGCTGGCGCGCGGCTCGGTCGAGGAGGTGATGGCGGCGGTCGGCCGCAGCGAGTTGAAGGCCTCCGACGTCGCGCGGGCGATGTACCCCGACTACAAGGAAGAGCGCGCCGCCTCGATGGCGGTGAAGCCGAAGGCCGAGAGCGGCTGGTTTGGCCTGAAGAAAGCGACTTCGGTGAAATTCAAGGTGCCCGGCAGTGTGGCGGGTCCGGCGATCCCGATCCGCGGCATCAACGGCGATCTGCCGGTGCGCTTTGCGCCCGATGGCGGCGCAGTGCCGGGCGACCGCATTGTCGGCATTCTGACGCCGGGCGAGGGCATCACGATCTATCCGATCCAGTCGGCGGCGCTCGCCGCCTTCGAGGACAAGCCGGAAAGCTGGCTGGACGTGCGCTGGGACGACGACGAGAACACACCGCAGCGTTTTCCGGCGCGCATCGAAATCCAGTCGGTCAACGAGCCGGGCTCGCTGGCGCAGATCGCGCAAGTGATCGCCGAACATGACGGCAATATCGACAACATCCGCATGACGCGCGACGCGCCCGATTTCACCAACGTGCAGATCGATCTGGAGGTCTACGACCTCAAGCATCTCACCGCCATCATCGCGCAATTGCGCGCCAAGCCGACGGTGGCGAAAGCGGAACGGGTCAATGGGTAGCCGCATGATCCCGAACAGTGGGAACCGGCATTCGGATCGGACCGTGCGGAGCGCAACATGACCCTTCGCCTCGGCGTCAATGTCGATCACGTCGCCACCATCCGGAACGCCCGCGGCGGCCGTCACCCCGATCCGGTGCGCGCCGCCAAGCTCGCGATTGCCGCCGGCTGCCACGGCATTACCGCGCACTTACGCGAAGACCGCCGCCATATCCGCGACGACGACATCGCGCGGCTGAAGGCGGAAATCGACAAGCCGTTGAATTTCGAAATGGCGGCGACCGACGAGATGGTCGCGATTGCGCTCAAGACCCATCCGCATGCGGTGTGTCTGGTCCCGGAAAAGCGCACCGAGCGCACCACCGAAGGCGGGCTCGACGCGGTCAAGCAGCGCGCGCAGCTTGCGCCGGTCGTGCATGCGCTCAAGCACGCCGGCATCCGCGTGTCGCTGTTTATCGGCGCGCAGCCTGAGCAGATCGAAGCCGCGGCGGAACTAGGCGCGCCAGTGATCGAAATTCACACCGGCGCCTGGTGCGATGCGCTCACGCAAGGCCACGCCGCCGAAGCCAAGACCGAGTGGGAGCTGATCCGCACCGGCGCGCAATTCGCCAAAGGCCTCGGCCTTGAAGTTCACGCCGGCCACGGCCTCGATTATGCGAGCGCCGAGACCATCGCGGCGCTGCCGCAGATCACCGAGTTGAATATCGGCCACTTCCTGATCGGCGAAGCCGTGTTCGAGGGCCTCAGCGAAACGGTGAAATTCATGCGCGCGGCGATGGACCGCGGGCGGACGAAGGCGCGCGCGGCGGCGGCGAAACAATGATCATCGGCATCGGCTCGGACCTCTGCGACGCGCGGCGCATTGCCAAAGTGCTGGAGCGTCACGGCGACCGCTTTGTCAACCGCATCTTCACCCCGGCCGAGCGTGCCAAGGCCGAGCAGCGCGCCAACCGCGCCGAAACCTACGCCAAACGCTTTGCCGCCAAGGAGGCCTGCGCCAAGGCGCTGGGCACCGGCTTTCGCCGCGGCGTGTTCTGGCGCGACATGGGCGTCGTCAATATGCCGTCGGGGCGGCCGACCATGAAGCTCACCGGCGGCGCGCTTGAGCGCCTCAAGGCGATCACGCCGGCCGGCTGCATGGCCCAGATCGACGTTTCGCTGACCGACGAAGGCCCGACCGCGCAGGCCATTGTCATCATTTCGTCGGTGCCTTTGAGCCCGTCCGGCGCCACGGCGTAATCCAGGAAACGCAATCCGCCCAACGGCTTATACCGCGCTCATGGCCTTATTCATTGCGTGCCGGGGACTCTGCCGCTACAAGGTCGCCGGGGGAGCGCGGGGCGTGATTTGCGGGACAAAAGGCCGATGAGCGTGACATCCGGAACCAAACGAAAAGAAGGCGGCCTGGCCGAGACGATCCGCGTGATTTTTCACGCGCTGGTCATCGCACTGGTGATCCGGACCTTTCTGTTTCAGCCGTTCAACATTCCCTCCGGGTCGATGAAGGCCACGCTGCTGGTCGGCGATTACCTGTTCGTGTCGAAATACAGCTACGGCTTCAGCCAGTTTTCGCTGCCGCTGTCGCCGCCGTTGTTCTCCGGCCGCATCCCCGACGGCTTCGTGCCCGCGCGCGGCGACGTCGTGGTGTTCCGCCTGCCCAAAGACACCTCGACCGATTACATCAAGCGCGTGATCGGATTGCCCGGCGACCAGATCCAGGTGATCGACGGCATCGTCAGCATCAACGGCGTGCCGGTGAAGCACGAGCGCGCGAGCGACTTCATCGAGACCGAGGAGGGCGCGCAGAACGCCGCCGTCAAGCGCTGGAAGGACACGCTGCCGAATGGCGTCAGCTTCTACACGCTCGATCTGGTCGATAACGGCTTTGCCGACAACACCCAGGTCTACACCGTGCCGCCCGGCCACTATTTCATGATGGGCGACAACCGCGACAATTCAACGGACAGCCGCTTCAGCCAAGTCGGCATGGTGCCGTTCGAGAACATCGTCGGCCGCGCGCAGCTGATCTTCTTCTCTGTCCACGAGGGCGAACGCGCCTGGCAGTTCTGGCGCTGGCCCGTTGCGGTGCGTTGGAACAGGCTGTTCACGATCGTACGATGAGCCGCAAGGCCGCCAAGGACAGATCGGCGCTCGAGGAGCGCATCGGCTACAAGTTTGCCGACAAAGCCATGCTTGAGCGCGCGCTCACGCATATCTCGGCGCTGTCGGGCGGCCCGCAAAAGCGGTCGGAAAGCTATCAGCGGCTGGAATTCCTCGGCGATCACGTGCTCGGGCTGGTGATTTCCGATATGTTGTTTCGCGCCTTCCCGAAGGCGAATGAAGGCGAGCTGTCGCGCCGGCTCGCCGATCTGGTGCGCAAAGAAACCTGCGCGGAGGTTGCCAAAGCGATGGATCTCGGACCGGCCCTCAAGCTCGGCAATTCGGAGTCGCACGCCGGCGGACGCTTGCGCGCCACGATTCTTGCCGACGCCTGCGAAGGCCTGGTCGGTGCGGTGTTCATCGACGGCGGCTATCCCGCGTCCGAAGCCCTGATCGGCAAATTCTGGCTGGAGCGTATGCTCAAGCCGCTGCGGCCGCTGCGCGATCCGAAAACCATGTTGCAGGAATGGGCGCAGGGGCGGGGTCTGCCGACGCCGGCCTATAAGGAGCTCGCGCGCACCGGCCCGCATCACGATCCGGAATTCCGCGTCGCCGTCGTGCTGCCCGACAAGCCGCCGGCCGAAGGCAAGGGCTCGTCGAAACGCGCCGCCGAACAGGCGGCTGCGGCCGCGATGCTGACGCGCGTTGGAGTGGCAGTGGACAAACTTGATGGTTGATAAAAAAACCCCCAGCTTGATGCCAAGCGGCGTCGACACCCGCTGCGGCTTTGTCGCCTTGATCGGCGCGCCCAATGCGGGCAAATCGACGCTGCTCAACGCGCTGGTCGGCTCGAAAGTCACCATCGTCTCGCACAAGGTGCAGACCACGCGGGCGCTGATCCGCGGCATTACCATCGAAGGCAAGTCGCAACTGATCTTCGTCGATACGCCCGGCATTTTTTCGCCGAAGCGGCGGCTCGACCGCGCCATGGTGACCACCGCCTGGAGCGGCGCACACGAGGCCGATCTGGTCGCGGTGCTGATCGACGCGCGCAAGGGCCTCGACGAAGAGGCGGAAGAGTTGCTGGCGCGGCTCGGCGACGTCAAAGGGCCGAAAATTCTCATTCTCAACAAGATCGATCTGATCCCGCGTGACGCGCTGCTGCTGCTGACCAAGATCGCCAACGAGAAGGCAAAGTTCGATTCGACCTTCATGATCTCGGCGCTCAAAGGCGACGGCGTTACCGATCTCAAATCCTGGCTGGCCGAGCGCATGCCGGCGAGCCCTTGGCTGTACCCGCCGGACCAGATGTCGGATGCGCCGTTGCGCCAACTCGCGGCCGAAATCACCCGCGAGAAACTGTTCGAGCGGCTGCACCAGGAACTGCCTTATCACTCCACGGTCGAAACCGAGTCCTGGAAGGAACTGCGCGGCGGCGAGGTTCGCATCGAGCAGACGATCTATGTCGAGCGTGAAAGCCAGCGCAAGATCGTGATCGGCAAAGGCGGGCAGACCCTCAAGTCGATCGGTGAATCGGCGCGGCGCGAAATCGCCGACATCGTCGAGCACAAGGTGCACCTGTTCTTGTTCGTCAAGGTGCGCGAAGGCTGGGGCGACGATCCGGAGCGCTATCGCGCCATGGGGCTGGAGTTTCCGAAGGAATAATAGCATTGCCACGCTTTGGGCGGTCGCAAGCAACGCGGTGTAGGCCAAGTTAGAAATGCTCCAATCTCAAAAATGGAGCGATTCTGAGGCCCTTTGACCCAGTCTTTTATGTAGTTTTTGTCGTTTTACTGATTTTAAGGCGACTACGGTCGCCGAAGTCGCAACGACTCACGATAAAAAACTCTGCGGGCACGTTTTGTGGGGATGGTTGGTGGTCCTCGCTCTTGGCGTTTATTAGATCAGGGCACAGCCCTTAGGCGCATCTAAATGCAATGGACCGATGAAGGCATCGTGATCGGCGTGCGGCGGCACGGGGAGGCCAGCGCCATCCTCGAGCTGATGACGCGCGAGCACGGCCGCCATTTAGGCCTCGTGCGCGGCGGCTTCGGCACCCGCATGAAGCCGATCCTGCAGACCGGCAACAGCGTCAGCGCCAACTGGCGCGCCCGGCTCGACGAGCATCTGGGCAATTACACCGTCGAAGCGCTGCGCCAGCGCGCGTCGAATTTCTTCGGCGCGCCGCATGCGATTTATGGCGTCACCCATCTGGCGGCGTTGATGCGGCTGTTGCCGGAGCGCGATCCGCATGCCGAGCTGTTTACGGTGTTCGAAGGCATTCTCGATCGGCTCGAAGATCCGGTGCTGGCGGCGCCGCTGGTGGTGCGCTTCGAATTGCAAATGCTCGGCGAGCTCGGCTTCGGCCTCGATCTCGAGCAATGCGCCTCGACCGGCGCCACCGCCGATCTCGTCTATGTGTCGCCGAAGTCGGGCCGGGCGGTGTCGCGCTTGGCCGGTGCCCCTTACGCCGACCGCATGCTGCGGCTGCCGGATTTCCTGCGCGACAGCGACGCTGAACCCGCCGGCCGCGATCTCGCCGATGGCTTCGCGCTCACCGGATTTTTCCTCGAGCGCCACGTGCTTCTGCCGCGCGGCCAGACGCTGACCGACGAGCGCGCCCATTTCATCGCGGCGCTGACCCGGGCGCTGCCGAACGTCGCCTAGCGCATGACCCCGAAAAGTGGGTACCGGTTTTCGGATAAGGTCATGCGCAAATAAAACGCCACAAAAAAACCGGCCGGCTTCTGGCCGGACCGGCGACCCGGCGGCTGCAACGGCTTTCGTGCCGCGGACTCAAACAAACAGCCGGCCCCACGGCGGAACCGGCTGTTATGCGTTGCCAGAATTCAAATCGGCCTGGTTCTACCAGCGATGGCCACGGCGCCAACGACGGTCGCGCCAGCCGTAACCGCCGCCGCCGGTCCAGAAGCAGGAACGGCGCACGACGCAGCCGTAGGGGCCGCAGCGCCGCACCGGGCGGCAGACGTAAGCCACGTCCTGGGACAGGCTGGTGGTGTCGATGGCGGCCTGGATGCCGGCCGGCGTCGATATAGCCATGGCGTTTGCCTGGCTGGGCGCGAAGCTGGCCATCGCCAACACGGCGAGGGTGGCCGCTGTAGCAAGAGTAGTTCGGCGCATAGATTTCTCTCCCTTGGATAAATGTCCGACCGCAGTCGTGCGCAGGATAACGTAGTCGAACTGTTTAGGTTCGTCACTCTAGCCGGTTTATTTCGAAGAAATCATGGCTGGCATGTTCATCGCTTGTTCATCGCTTTGCGCCGCAGTAGCACTCAGCCATGGGTAAGAGACTGATTCCCCCCGACAAGGGGTCGATCGAAGAAGTCGGGCTGCGCGAGGCGTTGGAAGAACGCTACCTCGCCTACGCCCTGTCGACCATCATGAATCGCGCATTGCCGGATGCGCGCGACGGGCTCAAGCCCGTGCACCGCCGCATTTTGTACGGCATGCGGCTTTTGCGCCTCGACCCCGGCTCGGCGTTCAAGAAGTCGGCCAAGGTGGTCGGCGACGTGATGGGCAACTTCCACCCGCACGGCGACCAGGCGATTTACGACGCTCTGGTGCGGCTGGCGCAGGATTTCGCCCAGCGCTATCCGCTGGTCGACGGGCAGGGCAATTTCGGCAATATCGACGGCGATAACGCCGCCGCGATGCGCTACACCGAGGCCCGGCTGACCGCAGTCGCGGGGCTGCTGATCGACGGCATCGACGAGGACGCGGTCGATTTCCGCCCGAGTTATGACGGCACCGGCGAAGAGCCGATCGTGCTGCCGGCGGCATTCCCTAATCTTCTGGCCAACGGCTCGCAGGGCATCGCGGTCGGCATGGCTACCTCGATACCTCCGCACAACGCCGCCGAATTGTGCGACGCGGCATTATTCCTGATCGACAATCCCAAGGCGCGCAGCCGCACGCTGCTGAAATACGTCAAAGGCCCCGACTTCCCGACCGGCGGCATCGTGGTCGATGCGGCGGAGACCATCGCCGAGGCCTACACCACCGGCCGCGGCTCGTTCCGGGTCCGCGCCCGCTGGCATCAGGAAGAGACCGGGCGCGGCACCTATGTGATCGTCATCACGGAAATGCCGTGGCTGGTGCAGAAGTCGCGGCTGGTCGAGAAAATCGCGGAACTGCTCAACGACAAGAAGCTGCCGCTGGTCGCCGACGTGCGCGACGAGTCGGCCGAGGACGTCCGGCTGGTGATCGAGCCGCGCGCCCGCACGGTCGATGCCGAGCTGCTGATGGAATCGCTGTTCAAGCTGACCGAGCTTGAGAACCGCATTCCGCTCAACATGAACGTGCTGGTCAAAGGCCGCATCCCCAAGGTGCTGGGCCTGGCCGAATGCCTGATGGAATGGCTCGACCACCGCCGCGAGGTGCTGGTGCGCCGTTCCAAGCACCGGCTGGCGGAGATCGAGCACCGGCTGGAAATGCTCGGCGGCTTCCTGGTCGCCTATTTGAATCTCGACAAGGTCATCAAGATCATCCGTAGCGAGGACGAGCCCAAGCCTGTCCTGATGAAGACCTTCAAGCTCTCCGAGGTGCAGGCCGACGCCATCCTCAACATGCGGCTGCGCAATTTGCGCAAGCTTGAGGAAATGGAAATCCGCGCCGAGGAAAAGGCGCTGAAGGAAGAGCGCACCAAGATCAAATCGCTGATCGGCTCGCAAGACCAGCAGTGGAAAACCATCGCCGGCCAGATCAAGGAAATCCGCAACACTTTCGGACCGAAGACCGAGATCGGCAAACGCCGCACCAGCTTCGGCGACGCGCCCGAGCACGACGAGGCCGCAATCGAAGAGGCGATGGTGGTGCGCGAGCCGATCACCGTCGTGGTGTCGGAGAAGGGCTGGATCCGCGCATTACGGGGGCACGTCGCGGATTTGTCCTCCGTGACCTTCAAGACCGACGATGCGCTGAAATTCGCATTCCCGACCGAGTCGACGGCAAAGGTCTTGATCTTCGCCGGCAACGGCAAGTTCTACACGCTGGAAGCCTCCAAGCTGCCCGGCGGCCGCGGTCACGGCGAGCCGGTGCGCATGTATTTCGACATCGAACAGGACGCCGACATCGTCACCGCGATGGCCTATCAAGGCGGCCGCAAATTCCTGGTCGCGAGCTACGGCGGCAACGGCTTTATCGTGCCGGAAGACGAGGTGCTCGGCACCACCCGCAAGGGCAAGCAGGTGCTCAATCTCAAGGCGCCGGATAAGGCCGTGGCGCTGACCACGGTCGAGGGCGAGATGGTCGCGACCATCGGCGCCAACCGCAAGATGGTGATCTTCGGGCTCGACGAGATCCCGGAGATGACGCGCGGCCGCGGCGTGCGCTTGCAGAAATACAAGGAGAAGGGGCTGTCCGACGTCACCACCTTCAAGGCGGCCGACGGACTGACCTGGCTCGACGGCGCCGGCCGTACCCAGACGCTGTCGCTGAAAGAACTCAAGGATTACCGCGGCAAGCGCGCCGACGCCGGCCGTATTGCGCAAGGGCTGCCGAAGAACAACAAATTCCGCGGCGCACCGACCGCGGCGAAGGCGGAAGAAGAGTAGCGGCTGCCGGCAATGACGCGCGGCCGACGCAGCCGCTTCCGTCTTATGGTCGCCCTCTGCGCGCCTAGCTTTGCCCTCGCGATTCCAAGAACTGAGCAAAGGCTTTTAGCGTCGCCTCTGACACATAATGCTCGATGCCTTCTGCATCGGCCTCCGCAGCTTCGGCGGGGACGCCCAATGCGAGCAGCATATCCACCACAAGCCGGTGACGCGCCCTGACGCGCGCCGCCAGTTTTTGTCCATCCTGGGTCAAGAAAACGCCGCGATAGGGGAGACCCGTTGCCAGCCCTTCACGCTTCAGCCGTGAAATCGTTTTGATGGCGGTGGCATGCGATACGCCGAGGCGGCGGGCGACATCGGTCGGACGCGCTTCGCCGCCGGTGCTCAACAGGTCGGCGATGAGCTCGACATAGTCTTCGAGCAAGGCGCCGGATTGAGCCGAGCGGGTCTTGCTGAATCGGCGCGCTTGGGTGAGTTCGGCGGGAAGCTCCACCGCCGCCTCGACCGCTTTTCTCTTGCGTATCCGCACCATCAAATCAGTCTGCACCAATAAAGTTGCGCATTCAATATCAGAATGTTGCCATGGCTACATTTTGTACGTTGACATTCGTGCTCCGTCACATATTGTGAACTGTAGCCATGGCTACACTTTTACGCAAAGGCTGAAGAGGCGACGCGCGACAATGGCCGATATTGCTGCCCGTAAAAGGTCGCTGACCGACCGGAGCATCGTTGCGGCTCAGGCGGTCCTGACGGGTCGGCGCCACGGCGTGCGCGGCTACTTGGCCTTTGCCGGGCCTGCGGTGGTCGCCTCCATCGCCTATATGGACCCCGGCAATTTCGCCACCAACATTCAGGCCGGCGCGAAATACGGCTACACGCTGCTATGGGTGGTGCTGCTCGCCAACTTGATTGCGATGCTGTTCCAGGCGCTATCGGCCAAGCTCGGCATCGTCACCGGGCGCAACCTGGCGGAAATGTGCCGCGATCGGTTTCCCAAGCCGATCGTGTGGGCGATGTGGGTGGTCAGCGAGATCGCCGCCATGGCGACCGATCTGGCCGAATTTCTCGGCGGCGCCATCGGGCTCGCGCTGTTGTTCAAAATGCCGCTGCTGTCCGGGATGATCGTCACCGCGATCATCACCTACGGCATCCTGATGTTCGAAAGCCGCGGATTCAGGCCGGTCGAACTGATCATCAGCAGTTTGGTGGCGATTATCGCGCTTTGTTATCTGGTCGAAATGTTCATCGCGCCGGTCGATTGGTCGGCGGCCGCCTGGCACACGGTGACGCCGCAAATCGCCGACGCCGGCGCTCTGCTGCTTTCGGTCGGTATCATTGGCGCGACGGTCATGCCGCACGCGGTCTATCTGCATTCCGGCCTGACGCAGGCGCGCATACCGGCCCACGACGATAACGAAAAGCGCGTCGTGTTGCGCATCTCGAATGTGGAAGTGCTCGTCGCGCTGGCGATTGCCGGTTTGGTCAACATGGCGATGGTGATGATGGCGTCGAGCGCATTCCACGCCGGGCATAGCGACGTCGCCGAGATCGAGACCGCCTATCACACGCTGGCGCCCTTGCTCGGCGTTGGCGCCGCCGGGATTTTCCTGCTGTCGCTGATCGCGTCGGGCATCTCCTCATCGGTCGTGGGCACCATGGCCGGACAAATGATCATGCAAGGCTTCGTGGGCTTTCGCATTCCGATCTGGCTGCGGCGGCTGATCACGATGATACCGGCGTTTGTCGTGGTGGCGCTGGGCGTGAATGCGACCACGGCGCTGGTGGTCAGTCAGGTTGTGCTGAGCATCGCTTTGCCGCTGCCGATGATTGCGTTGCTGATGTTCACGCGCCGCCGCGACATCATGGGCGTCTTCGCCAATAGCCGGCTGACCAATGTCGTCGCCGTCATCGGAACGGCGCTGGTGCTGCTGCTCAATGCCGTGTTGATCTTGCAGACCTTCGGGCTGCCAATCCCGGGCTTCTGAAAATCAGCTTTCGCCTCGGTTCCAGGTTCAGTTCTGTCGCGGGTACCAAGGCCAAGAATGGGTGCCGTCAAGGCCTGGCGGCTGCAAGGTGAAAACTGGTTGCCGAAAGTTATCGGAGGTGCCAGATGGAATCGAGGTCGGCGAATCGCCGTTAATCCACTTCGGCTGGCCATCTCGTGACTTAAGTGCCTGCGCAGATTCCGCCGATTTCGGAAATGTTTGAGGTGAAATGAATCGCCAACAACGCCGAGCGGAAAAGAAGCAGGGCAGGTCTGGGCAATCAGCGTCGCCCGCCGTTCATAGGGATCTTGCCGAAGCCCTTCAACACCATCAAGCCGGACGCCTGAACGACGCCGAGCGGCTTTACCGGCAGATCCTGGCGGGGAATCCCCAGCACGCCGACAGCCTGCATTTGCTTGGGATGATTGCCTACCAGGTGGGGGGATATGATGCGGCCGTCGAGCTGATCGGGAATGCGATCGAAGTCTCTCCTAAGGCGTCCATTTATCATTCCAACTTGGGATTGGTCCTCAACGCGCAGGGAAAACCGGAGGAGGCCGCGGCCTGTTGCCGCCGCGCGCTTGCGCTCCAGCCGGACTACATCGAGGCCCATATCAATCTCGGTAATGCGCTTAAAGACCAAGGCAAGCTGGATGAGGCCATAGCTAGCTATCGCAAGGCGATCGCCTACAAGCCGGGCGCTGCCGCAGCCCACAGCAATCTCGGCAACGCGTTGAGAGACCAAGGAAAGCTTGATGAGGCGGTGGCCTGTTTTCGTCAGGCAATTGCCTTCGCGCCGGAATACGCCGAGGCCCACAGCAATCTCGGCAACACGTTGAGAGACCAGGGAAAGCTTGACGAGGCGGTCGCCTGCTTTCGCCATGCGCTGGTCCTCAAGCCGGACCTGGCGGAGATACACAACAATCTCGGCAGTGCGCTGAAAGACCAGGGTAAGCTGGACGAGGCGCTCGTTTGTTATCGCAGAGCGATCGAACTCAGGCCGAGCTATGTCGATGCTCTTAATAATCTCGCTTTGCTGCTTATGGAGCAAGGCAACGCTAACGTGGCGTTGAACGCGATTAAGCTATCGCTGCAGATCAAAGAGACGGCGGAAACGAAGCGGATCTTTGTCGAGTGCATCAAAGATTTGAATTTCGTAAACAATGACAATGGGGTTCAAACTGCCGTCGCTCGTGCAGTGACCGAGCCTTGGTGCCGGCCGAGCAAACTGACGCGGGTCGGAGCCGATCTCGTCAAGGCCAGCCCGGACATCGGTGGATGTATTGCGCGCGCCGCCGGCGCTTGGCCACGGCGGCTGTCTGGGCAAGATCTGTTCGGGTCGAACGGCCTCGTTGCGCTTGCCGCCAATGAATTGCTGTGCGCGTTGCTCTGTTCGGCTCCAAATACCGATATTGACATGGAGCGTTTCCTGACGACGGCTCGGCATGTCATGCTCGACGCCGCCATCGACTGCGTGACTTCGGATGACGGTGTTGACACAGCACTGGGATTCTACAGCGCATTGGCCCGTCAGTGCCTCATCAATGACTACGTGTTTTGTTGCGCCGATGACGAAGTACAAAAGGCAAATGAGTTGCGCGATAAACTGGCGGCGGCGCTGGAAGCCAGAACAACTGTGCCGGTTCTTTGGGTATTGGCAGTCGCAGCCTATTTTTCGCTCGCCTCTCTTCCGCTCGCCGCCCGCCTGCTGGACACGCAATGGCCCGCGCCGGTTATGGCGATGCTGGTGCAACAGATCAGCGAGCCGGCGGCGGAGTTGGAGCTACGCACGACTATTCCCCAGCTGACTAAAATCAGCGGCGAAGTGTCGAGACTGGTGCGGCATCAATACGAAGAAAATCCATACCCGCGCTGGGTCAAAATGGAGCCTGCCGGAAACTCATTCAATTTAGTTCCGTATATCCGCAATAAATTTCCTCTGACGGATTTCAAGCATCACAGCAAGAACGGGCCGGTTGATTTTCTGATTGCCGGCTGCGGCACCGGTCAGCATTCGATAGGGACGGCGCAAATATTCAAGGCGGCGCAAATCCTGGCCGTTGATCTGAGTCTCAACAGTCTCAGTTACGCCAAGCGGAAAACGCTGGAGCTGGGTTTAACCTCGATCGAATATGCCCAGGCCGACTTGACGGAGCTTGGTTCGATCGGCCGTCAATTTGATGTCATTGGGTCTGTCGGGGTTCTGCATCATCTGGCGGATCCCTTCGCCGGATGGCGGGTGCTGTTGTCTCTGCTTCGCCCCGGCGGATTTATGAACCTCGGTTTTTACAGCGAGTTGGCGCGGCGGGACATTGTCAAGGCGCGTGCTTATATCGCCGAGCGTGGGGTTGGGGTTACCGCGAATGAAATTCGGCGGTGCCGCCAGGATTTGATGGACCCGGGGCAAGGGGTGAATTTTGGAACAATGGTGAATTCGTCGGATTTTTATAGCGTGAGCGCTTGCCGTGACCTGCTTTTTCACGCGCAGGAACACCTTACGACGCTGACTGCCATCGACTCGTTTCTCCGTGACAACAGCCTGGCGTTTCTCGGATTTGATATCGATAGCAAAGTCATTCGAGCCTACAAGCGGCGTTTCCCCCACGATATTGCCGCCACCGATCTGGGGCAATGG
Source organism: uncultured Hyphomicrobiales bacterium (assembly GCA_903878085.1). GTDB lineage: Bacteria > Pseudomonadota > Alphaproteobacteria > Rhizobiales > Xanthobacteraceae > Pseudolabrys. The sequence goes on from CAIRGJ010000023.1 coordinate 128,607, forward strand.
CAAATTTTCGAAACCGAAAATCCCGACACCTTCGCCGGGATGTACCAGTTCTGGATTCAAAAGGCAGGCTGAGTTTGTTGGACGTGGGGTTCGCCTTTAAGCGTGCGCGGCTTGGCTACTTTTCCACCCTATTCCAGCCCGCCGGCATCAGGCGCTCCTGCGGCAGATAGCGGCCTTTGTAATCCATCTTGCGCGAGCCCGGCACCCAATAGCCGAGATAGACGTAAGCCAGCCCCATATTTTTCGCGCGCTCGATGTGGTCGAGGATCATCAGCGTGCCGAGCGAGCGGTCGGCGGCTTCCGGATCGAAGAACGAATAGACCATCGACAGCCCGTCGCTGAGCACGTCGGTCAGCGCCACCGCCAGCAATTGCCCGGTGCCGCGGCCGTTGATGCCGCTATCGGGTCCGCGCTTTCGATATTCGACCACGCGGGTATCGACATGGCTGTCCTCGATCATCATGGCATAGTCGAGGACCGTCATGTCGGCCATGCCGCCGTCGCGGTGGCGGGAATCCAGATAGGTGCGGAACACCGAATACTGCTCCGACGTCGGCGCCGGCGAGCGCATGTCGCCGATGATGTCGGCGTTGCGCTCGGCGACGCGGCGCATGCTGCGCGACGGCTCGAAGTCGGCGGCAACCACGCGCACCGAGACGCAGGCGCGGCAACTCTCGCAGGCTGGGCGATAGGCGATCGACTGGCTGCGGCGGAAGCCGCCATGCGTCAGCAGGTCGTTGAGTTCGCCGGCGCGTTCGCCGACCAGATGCGTGAAAACCTTGCGCTCCTCCTGGCCCTCCAGATAGGGGCAAGGCGACGGCGCGGTCAGGTAAAACTGCGGGGTGTCGCGGGAGTGCTGGGTCACCAATCAATCCGTATTGTGGGCGCGCTCAAGACTCGAGCCTCAGCATCGCGCGCCGCAGGGCCGTCGTCAAAGCACTATTTAGGCCTTATTCGCAGCGTTATCGCACGGTTCCCGGCGGCATAAAGGCGCGTAACATTGCGGCACGCGGCGCATTATTAATCACCACGGTGCCGAGCACGATGTCGTGCAGCAGCCTGCGGCGCTGGTTGAAGAACGCCACCAGCAGGACGAAGGGCGAGAAGAACGATACCGAGAACCAGAAGGCGATGGCATGCACCGCGCCGAGCACGAAATAGGCCGGTGCGCCGTACCAGGTGCGCATTTCCAGGTCCATCACCCGCATGCCGATGGTGGCCGAGCGCGGGCCGCCGAGGGTGACCCCGAAATAGACGATGGCCCAGATCACCGCGGCCGGCGGCAGCAGCCAGTACAGCGCCCAGCCGAGGCCCAAAGTGACGATGCCGAAGGCGAAAATAAACATTGCCGCCAGCACCACCGGGGCCGCGATAAAGAGGAAATCGATGAAGAACGCCACGATCCGGCGCGCCAGGACGCCCTCGAACAGCTCCGGGTTCAGGTCCGGGTCGTAGGCATGGGGTTTGATGTCGATCGACATGCGGTTGCCCTTTGCGGCGGAACCTCGCCATCGCTGGAAATGGCGAATAAACCCGGCTTGCGCAAGGGGCGCTAGCCCCAACGGCAGGCTTGCGGCATGGTGCCGCTCACCCGCCGGAGAGAAAAGACCTTGCGCATCACGATCAAAGACATCGAAGCGGCCCGTAGCGTCATCAAGGGCGCGGTGCTGCGCACGCCGATGCTGCTGGCGCCCCGCCTGTCGGCGCTGACCGGCGCCGAAGTCTACGTCAAATACGAAAATCTCCAGGTCACCAATTCGTTCAAGGACCGCGGCGCACTGGTCAAATTGACCTCGCTTTCCGACACCGAGCGCAAGCGCGGCGTCATCGCCATGTCGGCCGGCAATCATGCCCAGTCGGTGGCCTATCACGCAGCAAGGCTGGGCATTCCCGCCACCATCGTGATGCCGGTGACGACGCCCTTCGTCAAAGTCGCGGCGACGCGCTCGCACGGCGCCGAGGTCGTGCTCGATGGCGACACCGTGGCGGACGCGCAGGCGCGCTGCGAGCGGATACAGGCCGAGCGCGGCTTGACGCTGGTGCATCCCTACGACGATCCGCTGATCATGGCCGGGCAGGGCACCATCGCGCTCGAGATGCTCGAGGACGTTACCGACCTCGACAGCATCGTCATTCCGGTCGGCGGCGGCGGGCTGATATCCGGCAACGCCATCGCCGCGCGCGCCATTAATCCGAACATCGAGATCGTCGGCGCCGAGGCCGCGCTCTATCCGGCGGTGTGGAATGCGCTCAAGGGCGAGAACCGCCCGATCGGCGGACCGACTTTGGCCGAAGGCATCGCGGTCAAGAATGTCGGCAAACTGACGCTGCCGGTGATCCGCGAACTGGTGGCGGAGATCATTCTGGTCGACGAGGCGCACCTCGAACGCGCGGTCAACGCCTATCTGACGCTGCAGAAGACCATGGCGGAGGGCGCTGGCGCCGCCGGCCTCGCCGCTTTGCTGGCGCAGCCCGAGCGCTTCAAGGGCAAAAAGGTCGGGCTCATTCTGTGCGGCGGTAATATCGACCCGCGCATTCTGGCGTCGATCATGGTGCGCGAACTCGACCGCGAATCCCGCATCGTCTCGTTCCGCCTCACCATCCCGGACCGGCCCGGCGTGCTCGGCCTGATCGCGACCAAGCTCGGTGAGCTCGGCGCCAATATTCTGGAAGTCGATCACCGCCGGCTGTTTCTCGACGTGCCGGCCAAGGGCGCCAAGCTCGACGTCACCATCGAGACCCGCGACGCCGGCCACGCCGCAGAAATAATGAAGGCGCTGGCCGCCGACAACTATCATCCGGTGCGGATCGAGACCGGCAACGCGATGGAGTAAGCGCTAGGCGGACGGCGATGCCGTCCGCTTAATGGCCTTTCGGCTGCATCGCGCGCCAGATGCGCTCCGAGGTCGCGGGCATCTCGATGTGCTTGATGCCGAACTCCGACAGCGCATTGACGACGGCATTCACCACGGCGGGCAGGGCGCCGACGCAGCCGGCTTCGCCCGCGCCTTTGGTGCCGAGCGGGTTGGTCTTGGTCGGCACCGAATTGGCCTCGACGTGCATGTCGCACAGATTGTGCGCGCGCGGCATGGCGTAATCCATGAACGACGCGGTCACCATCTGCCCGCTCGAGTCGAAGTGGATGTCTTCCATCAGTGCCTGGCCGACGCCTTGCGCGACGCCGCCCTGGATCTGGCCGTGCAACAGCAATGGATTGATGACGGTGCCGACGTCGTCGACGACGTTGTAGCGCACGACGTCCGGCACGCCGGTCTCCATGTCGATCTCAACTTCGCAGGCGTGGACGCCGTTTGGGAAATTCTGCGTGGCGGTCTTGTACACCGCGGTCGCCACCAGGCCGGGCTCCATGTCGGCCGGGATCTTGGCCTGATCCGCGGCGGCGATCGCCACTTCCTTGATCGTCATCGTCTGATTGGTCTTGGTCGACGAGAACACGCCTTCATTGAAATTGACGTCCTCGGGCGCGACCTTGAGCGCCTTCGCCGCGATGGCGCGGCCTTTCTCGACCACCTTGTGCGCGGCCATCTGGAACGCCGCGCCGGCCATTGTCGCCGAGCGCGAGCCGCCGGTGCCTTCGCCGAAAAACACCTTGTCGGTGTCGCCCTGAACGTAGTGCACCTCATGCGGATCGATGCCGAGATGTTCGCAGATCACCTGCTTGAAGGTGGTCTCGTGGCCTTGGCCGCCTGTCACCGAACCGGAATACATCGTGACGCTGCCGCCGCGGTCGAAGCGGATTTCGGCGCCTTCGCTGCCGGCCGACGCCGCGCGCTCGATCGTGCTGGACAGCCCGAAGCCGAGCAGCTTGCCGCGCTTGCGCGCTTCGCGCTTGCGCCGCTCGAAGCCGGCATAGTCGGCCATCTTCAGCGCCATATCCATGCTCTTCTCGAACTCGCCGCAGTCGTAAACAAAGGTCAGTCCGGTCTTGAATGGCATCTGCTGCGGCGAGATGTAATTGCGCCGGCGCAATTCGATCGGATCGATCTTCAGCTCAGTGGCCGCCAGCTCGACCATGCGTTCGATGATGAAAGCCGCCTCGGGCCGGCCGTTGCCGCGGTAGGGACGGACCGGGTTGGTGTTGGTGAACACGCCGCTGACATCGACGAAGATCGCCGGCGTGCGGTAGGTGCCGGCGAGCGTGCCGGAATTGAGGAAGAAGGCCGGCATGTTGTTCTGCAGATAGGCCCCGATCGCCGCGATCGTCTTGACGCGCATGGCGAGGAAGGTGCCGTCTTTGTCGAGCGCGAGCTCTGCGTCCGTGACGTTGTCGCGCGCCTGCGCGTCGGACAGGAAGGCCTCGGTGCGCGTGCTCATCCATTTGACGGCGCGGCCGGAGAGCTTCGCCGCCAGCAGCACCAGCGGCGCCTCGTTGAACACCTGGGTCTTCATGCCGAAGCTCCCGCCGACGTCGCCGGTGGTGACGTGCAGCTTGCTTTCCGGCACGTTCATCGTCTTCGCCAGGCCCTGGCGATAGGTGTGGACGCGCTGCAGCGGTGAATGAAGGGTGTAGCGCCCGGTGCCGGGATGATAAAGCCCGACCGCGCCGCGCATCTCCATGCAGGCCGCGGTAATGCGGTTGATGACGAAGTGGTGTTTGACGACGTGATCGGCGCGCGCGAAAGCGGCATCGACCGCCTCTTTGTTGCCGATCAGTTCGACGAACGAGATGTTGTCGTCGCATTGCGCATGCACGCGGGGTGCATCCGGCTTGACCGCATCCTTGAGCGAGGTGACGGCGGGCAACGCCTCGTAGTCGATCTCGATCAATTCCATCGCGTCCATCGCCTGGGCGGCAGTCTCGGCCACCACAAAGGCGACCGGGTCGCCGACCCAGCGCACATAATCGGTGGCCAGTACCGGATAAGGCGGCAGATGCATGGGCGCGCCGCCGCGCCGCTTGAGGCCGGGATTGCTCGGCAGGCTGCCGAAGCCCGCCGCCTTCACGTCGGCCGCGGTAAGCACCGCGAGCACGCCGGGCGCGGCCTTCGCTGCCTCGGTATTGAGCGACCGGATTTTGGCGTGGGCGTGCTGCGAGCGCAGCACGACGCCGTGCGCCATGCCCGGATAGACCACGTCGTCGATGAAGTTGCCGTAGCCGCGCACCAGCTTGGGGTCTTCCAGGCGCGGCACGCCTTGACCGATTGCGAATTCACCCATGGCAACTTGACCTGTCGATTTCAGGGGTCACGCGACGTGACGAGGAGGGATGAGGCGTTTAGCCCTGTTTTAGTTTTTCCGCCACGCGCGGCGCGAAATACGTCAGCACGCCGTCGGCGCCGGCACGCTTGAACGCGGTCAGGCTTTCGAACATCGCGCGCTCGCCGTCGAGCCAGCCGTTCTGCGACGCCGCCATGATCATCGCGTACTCGCCGGACACTTGATAGGCGAAGGTTGGCATCGCGAAGGTTTCCTTCACGCGCTGCACGATGTCGAGATAGGGCATACCGGGCTTGACCATGATCATGTCGGCGCCTTCCTCGATGTCGAGCGCGACCTCGCGCAGCGCCTCGTCGGAATTGCCGGGGTCCATCTGATAGGTGCGCTTGTCGCCGTTCAGCGTCTTGCTGGAGCCGACCGCATCGCGGAACGGCCCGTAGAAAGCGGAAGCGTATTTCGCCGCATAGGCCATGATCGAGACGTCGGTGAAGTTCTCGGCATCGAGCGCCTTGCGGATGGCGCCGACGCGGCCGTCCATCATGTCGGACGGCGCGATGATGTCGCAGCCGGCCTGCGCCTGTACCAAGGCCTGCTTGACGAGCAGCGCGACGGTCTCGTCATTAAGAATGACGCCGTCGTCGCGCAGCAACCCGTCATGGCCGTGGCTGGTGAATGGATCGAGCGCGACGTCGCACAGGATGCCGACGTTCGGCACTTCTTTCTTGATGGCTTTGATGGCCCGGCACACCAGATTGTCGGCGTTGAGCGCCTCGCTGCCGGTTTCGTCGCGCAGGCTCGGATCGGTATAGGGAAACAGCGCGATGCAGGGGATGGAGAGTTTGGCCGCGCGTTCGGCCTCGCGCACCGCCTGGTCGATGCTCAATCGCTCGACGCCGGGCATCGAGGCAATCGGGGTCCGCGCATTATCGCCGTCCATGACGAAGAGCGGCCAGATCAGGTCGTCGGTGGTCAGGACGTTCTCCTGCACCATGCGTCGTGCCCAGTCGCTGCGGCGGTTGCGGCGCAGCCGGGTGGGGAGGTCGAGGCGGCAGTTATCCGCCGGCGCGCCGCCCTCAACCGGGGTCAGGCGCGAGCGGGCTTCGATCGGACGGCCGAATTTGATTGGCATGGTGTTCTCCGGCCGCCTTTTTAGCCGGTCCGATCGGACCTGACTACCCGGCGGCCGCCGGCCGGCGGGGCTAGGCTGGCGCCTGGTACCGACAGGCCGTTTTTCATCAGGTGCGGCCCTTGTGCTACGCTTGCGCGTGTTTGCTGTCGCCCCGAATCGAGCAAGCGGCCACGCTGGTCCTGTACGAGGAAGCAACGAATGGCGTTTCCCGGCCTGTCACAAGAGAGCATGCGCGCGGCGCTGGGCGAGCTCGAACAGGCGTTGTTTCATCACGAGCAATGGCTCGAGGGGCTCAACAGGGCGGTGATTTGCGGGCTCGCGCCCGATCAGCGCGACGTCAAGGACGACGCGCACCGCAATTGCCGGTTCGGCCAGTGGCTGTACGGCGCCGGTGTAGAAAGCCTCACGAAGCATCCCGGTCTTGCCGAGATAGAAGCCGCGCACAAGCGCATGCATTCTTGCGCCAAGGCTATGCTGCTCGCTTCGACGGCTGGCCGGCGCGTCCCGCTCGATGACTACGAACGCTTCGTCAATGCGCTCAAGCAGATGCGCTTGGAGGTGTTGACCACCAAGCACGAACTCGAAGATGCCATCTACAACCTCGATCCGTTGACGGGCGCGGCCAACCGGATCGGTATGTTGACCAAGCTGCGCGAGCAGCAGGCGTTCGTGCAACGCAAAGTCCATTTCTGCTGCGTGGCCATGATGGATATTGATTACTTCAAGGCCGTGAACGATACCTACGGGCACGCCACCGGCGACCGCGTCATCGTTGCGATGGCGAGTCATATTCTGGGCAAGCTGCGACCCTATGATATGTTTTTCCGGTACGGCGGCGAAGAATTCCTGATCTGCGCGCCGAACACCGATATCAAGACAGGTTCCGCCATCGTCGACAGGCTGCGGCAGGAAATGGCCGAGTTGCCTTTCGAGTACAACGGCAAGGCGCCGTTTCACGTCACGGTCTCTTTCGGGCTCACGCTGCTCGATCCCGATGTGCCGGTCGAAACGTCGATTGAACGAGCGGACAAGGCCCTCTACGCAGCGAAAGCAGCCGGGCGGAACCGGGTTGCCGTTTGGGATACTTCGATGGCCTGATGGCGACGCGCGTATCGCGTTGACGTCCACCACCACCCGCCTTATCGGTCAAACCATGGACTTCGACCTCACCGAAGAGCAGTGCGCCTTCCAGGCCACCGCGCGGCAGTTCGCCCGCGACGAAATGATGCCGAATGCCCATGACTGGGACGAGGGCGAGGTGTTCCCGGTTGCGGCGCTGCGAAAGGCCGCGGCGCTCGGCTTCGGCGGCATTTATGTCAAGGAAGACGTCGGCGGCTCGGCGTTGAACCGGCTCGACGCCGCGATCATCTTCGAGGAACTGGCGCAGGGCTGCACCTCGACCGCCGCCTATATCTCGATCCACAACATGGCGGCGTGGATGATCGACGCCTACGGCAGCGACGAGACGCGGGCGAAGTTCCTGCCCAAGCTCACCACGATGGCGCATTTCGCCAGCTATTGCCTGACTGAGCCGGGCTCCGGCTCCGACGCCGCCAGCCTCACCACCCGCGCGCGCCGCGACGGCGACACTTACGTGCTCGACGGCACCAAGGCGTTTATATCCGGCGGCGGCGTGTCCGACATTTATGTGGTGATGGCGCGCACCGGCGAGGCCGGCCCGCGCGGCATCTCCACCATCGTGGTCGAGAAGGGCACGCCGGGCTTAAGCTACGGCGCGCAGGAGAAGAAGCTCGGCTGGAAAACCCAGCCGACCGCGATGGTGATGTTCGAGAACTGCCGCGTGCCGGTATCAAACCGCATCGGCGCCGAAGGCCAGGGCTTCAAGATCGCGATGGCCGGGCTTGACGGCGGGCGGCTCAACATCGGCGCCTGTTCGCTCGGCGGCGCGCAATTCTGCCTCGACCGCACCATCGAATATATGAAGGAGCGCAAGCAGTTCGGCTCGCGGCTGGCCGATTTCCAGGCGCTGCAGTTCCGCATTGCCGACTACGCCACCGAACTCGAAGCCGCGCGGCTGCTGCTGCATCGCGCCGCGGTCGCTGTCAGCGCGGGCGAAGGCAACGCCACGCGGCTGGCGGCGCAGGCCAAGCGCCTGGCCACCGATACGGGCTTCGAGGTGGTCAACGGCTGCCTGCAACTGCACGGCGGCTACGGCTATCTGCGCGACCATCCGATTGAGCGGGTCTTGCGCGACGTGCGCGTGCATCAAATCCTCGAAGGCACCAACGAGATCATGCGCGTCATCATCAGCCGCGCCATGCTGGGAAATTGAGCGAGCGCAATCCAAGCGCTCATTGCCGCAGTAGACTTCAAATAACTTGATCACGGAGCGCGGGCATGAACGGCACGGACCATTCCGCTAACGGCATCGATGCACTGCTGCCGCCGGAGGTCGCTCTGAAAGCCGAGGCGGTCGGCGTTGCGAAAACCCGGATGGATACGCTGAGCCTGCTGGCGCTCGCCGTGCTCGGCGGCGCTTTCATTGCGCTCGGCGGCATGTTTGCCACCACGGTGCTGGCGGGAGCCGATGGCGTCGTTCCCTTCGGAATAAGCCGGCTGCTGTCGGGCTTGGTGTTTTGCCTCGGCCTCGTTCTGGTCGTGGTCGGCGGCGCCGAATTGTTCACCGGCAACACTTTGATGGTCATGGCCTGGGCCGCCGGCAAAGTTCGCTTGGCCGAAATGTTGCGGGCCTGGCTTATCGTCTATGTCGGCAACTTTGTCGGCGCGATCGGCACCGCGGCGCTCGTCCTGCTGTCCGGGCAATACTTGTCGGGCCGCGGCAGCGTCGCCACCGTGGCGCTTAATCTCGCGCTCAACAAAGTGAGCCTGTCGTTCGACCACGCGTTCTTTCTCGGCATTCTGTGCAACGTGCTGGTGTGCCTCGCGGTCTGGCTTGCTTTCGGCGCGCGGACCACCAGCGACAAAGTGCTGGCCGTGCTGTTTCCAGTGTCTGCCTTTGTCGTCGCCGGTTTCGAGCATTCGGTCGCCAACATGTATCTCATCCCGCTTGGCTTGTTCATCAAAGCCTGGGGGCCAACCGAGTTGTGGACCCAGATGGGCATGACCTCGGCTGCCTATGCCGCGCTGACCTGGCCGGCATTTTTCGCCAGTCTTGTCCCGGTGACGATCGGCAATATTGTCGGCGGCGGCGGGCTGGTGGGCGCGATCTATTGGTTCATTTATTTGCGCAAGCGCCAGCCAGGCTGAACGTCCCATCGGCCCAGCTAGGCGGGAGCGCATCGGCGGCGCTATGCTGGCGAACCAAGACTTAAAAACACGGGGAAACGTCATGGAACAGCTGCCGCGGCTCTATCTGGCCAAAGACGACATGATGAAGCGCGTCGCCAAATTCAAAGACCTCGTCGGCTTCGACGGCGGCCTGCCGGACTCAAAGATGCCGGGCTGCGAGCGCACGCTGTTCAACGTCATCGGCTTCCAGCCGCCGAAGGGCATTGGCGAGGGCGGCGTGACCTCGCCGGTCGGCGCCGACGCGGCACGGCTCGCGGCGATCAAGATCAGCGAAGGCTTCAACCTCGGCTACTGCAAGGCCAAGCCCGGCCACGGCCCCGAGATGCACAATCACGACACCAACGAAACCTTCATCCCGATGACCGGCACCTGGCGGGCGAGTTGGGAAGACGAGAACGGCGCGGTCGAGGCCGTCGATCTGGGGCCGCTCGACGTGGTGTCGTTTCCGCCCGGCATGATCCGCCGCTTCGAAAACGTCACCAAAGGCGATCCGAACGCGGAATCGATATTGATGTTCGTGATCGGTGGTGACGGCCCGCGCGCCGAATTCACCGATCAGGCGATGGCACGGGTGATCGCCGCGGGCGCCTGGGCGCCGGCGAAATAGTTTCCCCTCCCCACACGCGCACTTGCGCGTGGCGGGGAGGGGGCAGGGGTGGGGGGAGAAGGGTAGAACATGTGGACCGGCGATCTGGCTCTGGCGACGGCGGCGGTTTTCACCGGCGCCGCCGTCTATATCAATGTGGCCGAGCAACCGGCGCGCCTCAGGCTCGATGCGTCCGCGCTGTTGACGCAATGGCAGCCGAGCTATCGGCGCGGCTTCATGATGCAGGCGAGCCTCGCCATCGTCTCCGGCGTGCTCGGCGTGCTGGCGTTTTTCTTTACCTATGACTGGCGCTGGCTGCTTGGCGCCGCGCTCATTTTGGCGCCGTGGCCCTATACGATGTTCATCATCATGCCAACCAACCACGTGCTCAACGCGACGCTGCCGCAACAGGCCACCGAGCAGACGCGCGAACTGGTGCAGCAATGGGGCCGGCTGCACATGGGCCGCAGCGCGCTCGGCATGCTCGCGGTCGCCGCTTATCTTTGGGCGCTCAATTGAGCGACATTCTCTTCGAACGCCGCGGCTTTTTCCCTCCCCCCGCGAAGCGGTGGGGAGGGTCGTTTCGTATCGCGTCAGCGATGCGAAACGGGGTGAGGGGGTGCATGAGGCGTCGAGGATCTGAGTTGTTTCTGCGAAACTGTTTCCCCCCACCCCTGACCCCGCCCCGCCACTCGCAAGGGCTCGTGGGGGGAGGGGAATGACCACTGACATCCTGTTCGAACGCCGCGGCGCGGCCGGTGTGGTGACGCTCAACCGCCCGAAAGCGCTCAATGCCGTCACCCACGCCATGGTGCTGGAGCTCCACGCGCAACTCAACACGTGGGCGCACGATCCGGCGATCACGCGCGTCGTCATCACCGCGGCGGGCGAGCGCGCTTTTTCCGCCGGCGGCGATATCCGCGCACTGTACGATCTAGGCTGTGCCGGCCGCCACGACAAGGCGCTGCAATTCTGGGCTGACGAATATCCGCTCAACGCCGCGATCAAGAATTACCGCAAGCCCTATGTCGCGCTGCTCGACGGCATCGCGATGGGCGGCGGCGTTGGCGTCTCGGTGCACGGCTCGCACCGCGTCGCCGGCGACAGGTTCTCCTTCGCCATGCCGGAAGTCGGCATCGGCTTTTTCCCCGACGTCGGCGCCACCTGGTTTCTGCCGCGCATGCCGGGCGAGATCGGCACCTATTGCGCGCTGACCGGCGAGCGCTTCGGCGTAGCCGACGGCGTCGGCGCCGGCATCGCCACGCATCGCATCCCGTCGGCGCGGTTTCCGGCGCTGCTCGAAGGCCTCGCCGGCACGGTCTCGGTCGACGCCGTGCTCGCGGCGTTTTCCGAACCGGCCGGGGAGGGGCCGATCCTGGCGCAGCGCGCCGCCATCGATCGGCTGTTTGCCGGCGATCGCGTCGAGGACACCCTTGCTGCGCTCGACCGCGAGGCAAGTTCCACTTCTGCCTCCGCCGAATGGGCGGGCAAGACCGCAGCCACGATCCGCGCCAAATCGCCGCTCAGTCTCAAATTGGCCCTGGCGCAGGTCCGGCGCGGCAGGCATTGGGATTTCGAGACGTGCATGCGCGCCGAATTCCGCATAGTGTCGCGCATCATCCATGGCCATGATTTCTACGAGGGCGTGCGTGCCGTGATCGTCGACAAGGACAACAAGCCACACTGGCAGCCAGCAACGCTTGCCGAGGTGAGCGATGCCGAGATAGAGCGCCACTTTGCGCCGCTCGATCGTGAGCTGATCCTGTCATGAGCAATCACGGCGATCCTTTCACCAACAGCGACTTCAGCCCCGATTTTGAGTCGCTCGAGCCCGTTCACGAGCACGAGGGCGCGGACGGTGTTGGCCACTGGACCGGCCGGCTCGTCTTGTTTCTGCGCGTCATGTCCGGCGTGTCGATGCTCAAGGGCCTGTATCATTGGGCGCAAGTGTGCGGCATCGGCGCCGGCGGCGACTTGTTCGAAAATCATTCGATCGCCTGGCAGACCGCGACGGTGTTCTTCGCGGTGATCGATCTGGTCGCCGCCGTCGGCCTTTGGCTCGCCGCCGCCTGGGGCGCGGTGATCTGGCTCACCTCGGTGGCCTCGATGCTGGTGCTGGTCATCTTCTTCCCGCAGGTGTTCGGCGGCGGCTTCTTCTCCGTGCTGCTGGAAGGCGGGCTGCTCGGGATCTATTTGTGGCTGGCGTTGAAGTCGGCGCAGGAACAGGCGCCGTAATCGCGCATGATCCCGAAAAGTGTGAAGCGGTTTTCGGATAAGATCATGCGTCAATAAGCAAAGTACGATTGGGAGAGAAGACATGTCGCGCATAGGATTTATCGGGCTCGGCAATATGGGTCTGCCGATGGCGCAGAACCTGATCAAGGCCGGCCATCAGGTCGAGGGCGTCGATCTCAATCCGGCATCGATCGAAAAACTTAAAGCCGCGGGCGGCACCAGCGTCGAGTTCGCCAAGGTCGCGGCATCGCGCGCCGACGTCGTCATCACCATGCTGCCAGCCGGCAAACAGGTGCGTGAGGTTTATCTCGGTGCGGGCGGCATCATCGAGAACGCCAATCCCGGCACGCTGCTGATCGACTGCTCCACCATCGACGTCGAGACCGCGCGCGAAGTAGCCAGCGCTGCCAAGGCGAGGGGACTGATGATGCTCGATGCGCCGGTGTCCGGCGGCGTCGGCGGCGCCACCGCGGGTACGCTCACCTTCATGGTCGGCGGCAGCGCGCAAGCCTTCACGCGCGCGGAATCCATTTTGCAGAAAATGGGCAAGACCATCGTCCACGCCGGCGGCGCCGGCACCGGCCAGGCGGCAAAAATTTGCAACAACATGATCCTCGGCGTGTCGATGATCGCGGTGTCGGAAGCTTTCGTCTTGGCGGAGAAACTCGGCCTCGATCACCAGAAGCTGTTCGACATCTCGTCGAAGTCCTCGGGCCAGTGCTGGTCGATGACGACCTATTGCCCGGTTTCCGGTCCGGTGCCGACGTCGCCTGCCAATCGCGATTACCAAGCGGGCTTCACCGCGGCGATGATGCTGAAAGATTTACGATTGGCGCAGGAAGCGGCGAAGGCGAGTGGTGCAAAAACGCCACTCGGCGCCAACGCTGAAAGGATTTATTCGTCATACGCGGAGAGCGGCGAGGGCGCGCGCGACTTTTCCGGTATCATTCGTTTCCTGCGCGGGTAATGGCGGGCGCAAACCGTGAACGCAAAGCCTTGCACAGTGAACGAAGCGTTGCGTTGTTCGATTCAATTGCAATGACAACGAAATCTTCACCGTTGCAAATAAACCTAATCTTTATGGTGTTATTTAAGCCGATTTTAGACTGCCGCTTATAGGTTGGCGTATCGGACGAGGAAACAGGGCCTCGTTACGAAACAAAAATATAAGGGGCGTTACACATGAAAGCCGTTGCCAAAACGGTCGACACCGCCGAAGTCGATGCGCGGTTCGATCACATCCGGCCTCTCTATCACGAGGCGCTGACCTTGGTGGAGCGGTTGCATCGCCGGCTGCTCGACGTCATCAAGGACGAATTCGATCGGCGCGGGCGCTCCGACATCAACTCCGTCCAGGCGCTGCTGCTCTATAACATCGGCGACAAGGAACTGACGGCTGGGGAGCTGCGCACGCGCGGCTACTATCTCGGCTCGAACGTCTCCTACAATCTCAAGAAGCTGGTCGAGATGGAGTTTCTCGATCATCAGCGCTCGCGCGTCGATCGCCGTTCGGTGCGCATCAAGCTGACCGACAAGGGCCGCGAGGTTCGCGACATCGTCGAGACGCTGTACCAGAAGCACGTGCGCACGGTCGAACAGGTCGGCGGCATCAATGCCGACGAGTTCGCGACCCTCAACAAGTCGCTGCATCGGCTCGAGCGCTTCTGGACCGATCAGATCCTTTACCGTCTGTAGTCTTACCTCCGACTGGCGGAAACGACTTGCCCCGGCCTTCATTGGCCGGGGCTTTTTCGTTTGTCCGGTGACTGCCTCGTTCACTGTCAGCGTCCCGGCTCGCTACGCGGCAACTTTCACCGCGCGCCTCGGCGTGACGCACACGTTCTAGAATCCGGCTATACTAGTGTCCCGATTCCGAAGTTCGCAAGACGTTGCAGCACCCACTTATGCGAACTTCGGAATCAAAGGGACACTAGCAAGTATTATGTTTCTAGTGCGGCTTTGGATTTGAAGTTCCTCGACGAACTCGCGGCCACAATAGGAGGAACTTCAAATCCGCCGCACTAGGGGCCTTGGCGGAGGCCGCGATGGCGGACAAATCCGAAGTCTATTTCGAGATAACGATCGTCGGCACGAGCGCGAAAGTCGTGGCGATGGATAGCGTGACCGGCATCGAGGTGGCGGCGATCGGACCGGCCAAGGCGTCTGTGGCCGATCTAAAACAGCTGGCGCTCGGCAAGCTGAAGTTGGCCATCGCCCGCGAGGCCGAAATTCCCTAGATATTGCGGTTTCAGGCTGACGCCACGCCAGCGCTTGGCGGGGTGGGGGCGATATGCTAATCGCTAGGCCAACCCCGGAATGAGCCCCGAAGAAGCCCATAAGTCGGCGCCGAAGTGATTGCGGCGTCAGGAGAATGTGATGTCGGCGATGTCGAGCGCGAAATCTTCAAGCGATGTGGAAGCCCTGTTTTCGGCGAGTCTCGCCGACGTCGACCCGGAAATCGCCCACGCCATCGGCCTTGAGACCGGCCGCCAGCGTGACGAGATCGAACTGATTGCCTCTGAAAATATCGTCTCGCGCGCGGTGCTGGAAGCGCAAGGCTCGGTGTTGACCAACAAATATGCCGAGGGCCTGCCGGGCAAACGCTATTACGGCGGCTGCCAATACGTCGACATCGCCGAAACTCTGGCGATCGAGCGCGTCACCCGCCTGTTCGGCTGCAAGTTTGCCAATGTGCAGCCGCATTCCGGCGCCTCCGCCAACGCCGAAGTGTTCTTCGCGCTGATGCAGCCCGGCGACACCTTCATGGGCCTCAATCTCGCCGCCGGCGGCCATCTGTCGCACGGCATGGCGATCAACATGTCGGGCAAGTGGTTCAAGCCGGTGCCGTACAATGTGCGGCGCGAGGACCAGCGCGTCGACATGGAAGAGCTGGAGAAGCTTGCCAAGGAGCACAGACCGAAGCTGATCATTGCCGGCGGCTCGGCCTATCCGCGTATCTTCGACTTCAAGCGCTTTCGCGAGATCTGCGACGAGGTCGGCGCGCTGCTGATGGTCGACATGGCGCACTTCGCCGGCCTCGTGGCCGGCGGCGTGCATCCATCGCCGTTCCCGCACGCCCATGTCGTGACCACGACTACGCACAAGACGCTGCGCGGTCCGCGCGGTGGTGTGATCCTGTGCGATGACGAGGCGATGGCCAAGAAGATCAACTCGGCGGTGTTCCCGGGCATGCAGGGCGGGCCGCTGATGCATGTGATTGCCGCCAAGGCGGTGGCCTTCGGCGAGGCGCTGCGGCCGAGCTTTCGCACTTACGCCAAGAACGTCGTCGAGAACGCCAAGGCGCTGGCCGAGACGCTCAAATCGCACGGCCTCGACATCGTCTCGGGCGGCACCGACACCCATCTGCTGCTGGTCGATCTGCGGCCCAAGCGGCTGACCGGCAAGGTGGCGGAACTGGCGCTCGGCCGCGCCCACATCACCTGCAACAAGAACGGCATCCCGTTCGACCCGGAAAAGCCGACGATCACGTCGGGCATCCGGCTCGGCAGCCCGGCCTGCACCACGCGCGGCTTCGGCGCCGCGGAATTCCGCCAGGTCGGCGAGATGATCGTCGAGGTGCTTGAGGTGCTATCGCAGAAGGGCGTCGACGAAGACACGCTGGTCGAACACGCGGTGCGCGACAAAGTGAAAACATTGCTGGCACGGTTTCCGATTTATCCGCATTAACGACGACAGAGATTTGAGGGGGCCCGATGCGTTGTCCAAGTTGCGGAAGCCTCGACACCCAGGTGAAGGATTCGCGGCCGACCGAGGATTCGGCGGTGATCCGCCGCCGCCGCGTTTGTCTGACCTGCAATTTCCGTTTCACCACCTTCGAGCGCGTGCAGTTGCGCGAGCTCACCGTGATCAAGCGCAACGGCCGCCGCGTGCCGTTCGATCGCGATAAACTCATGCGCTCGGTGCAGATCGCGTTGCGCAAGCGGGCGGTCGAGCCGGAACGCATCGAGCAGATGGTGTCAAAGATCGTGCGCGAGCTGGAAAGCGGCGGCGAGAGCGAAGTCTCGTCCGAGGCGATCGGCGAAACCGTGATGGCGCATTTGCGCGAGATCGACGACGTCGCCTATGTGCGCTTCGCCTCGGTCTATCGCAATTTCGGCGAGGTCAAGGATTTCCGCGCCGCGCTCGATGAGTTGTCGGGCGACGAAGCCGAGCCGCCGCCGCCTGTCCCGCCACGCAAATGAGCGACCAGCCCGCACCGGCGCCGACACCGGACGATCAGCGCTACATGGCGCTTGCGCTGTCGCTCGGCCGCCGCGGGCTGGGCAATGCCTGGCCTAACCCTGCGGTCGGTGCGGTGATCGTGAAAGACGGCGTCATCGTCGGCCGCGGCTGGACGCAACCCGGCGGCCGTCCGCACGCCGAAGTCGAGGCCTTGAAGCGGGCGAAGAAAGCCGCGCACGGAGCCACGCTCTACGTCACGCTCGAGCCGTGCTCGCACACCGGCAAGTCGCCGCCTTGCGCCGACGCCATCATCAAAGCCGGCATCAAGCGCGTCGTGTCGGCGCTGGAAGATCCCAACCCGGAGGTCGCGGGCCAGGGCCACGAGAAGCTGCGCGCCAAAGGCATTGCGGTCGAGGTGGGCTTAAGCGCCGATGAGGCGCGCCGCGCGCACGCCGGCCACATCACGCGCCTGCAGCAGGCGCGGCCCTTTGTGACCCTCAAGCTCGCGCTGTCGCAGGACGACAAGATCGGGCTCGCCGGTCGCAAGCCGGTCCAACTCACCGGCGAAATCGCGCGCGAGCGCGTGTTCCAGATGCGCGCCCAGCACGACGCCATTCTGGTCGGCATCGGCACGGTGCTGTCGGACAATCCGCATCTGACCTGCCGCCTGCCGGGCCTGATGGAGCGCTCGCCGGTGCGCGTCGTGCTCGACGCGCGCTTACGCGTGCCGCTGTCGGTGTCGGTGGTGTCGACGGTGAACGATACGCCGACCTGGGTCTTCACCTCGCACAAGGCCGCGCCGATTGCCGAAGAGATCTTGCAGCACAAGGGCTGCAAGGTGTTCCGCGTCGACGATCACAATGGCGAGCTCGATCTCAACGCCGTGCTCAAGGTTCTGGCCGAGCAGGGCATCACCCGGCTGATGGTGGAGGGCGGTGCGACGGTCGCGGCTTCGTTCGTCGATGCCGATCTGGTCGACGAGGCGGTGCTGCTGCGCGCCGACAAAATCATTGGCGCCGATGGCGTCGCCGCGCTGGAGGGCATGGCGCTGGGCAAGCTCACCGGCAAAATGACATCGCGCGGCGTCGAGACGCTCGGCGCTGATAGGCTCGAAGTTTTCGAGAGGGCTTAGGATGAATTCGGCGCACCGCTTTCTTCGTTCCCCGGGCGCAGCGCAGCGTGTAACGGTGCGCTGCAGACCCGGGGCCGTCGAGAATTCCGTGTTCGTAGCGACCCCGGATCAGCGGTGCATCACTTCGCTTTCGCTTCGTGCTGCACCGCGTCCGGGGAAAGAGGTAGCAGCCTAATGTTCACCGGTCTGGTCAGCGATGTCGGCGAAATCCGCTCGGTCCACCCGCGCGCCAACAACCTGCACCGCATCACCATCTTTTGCGGCTATGACCGCGCCGGCATCGCGCAGGGCGCGTCGATTGCCTGTTCGGGCGTCTGCCTCACCGTGGTCGATACCGGCGAGGAGGACGGCCGCACCTGGTTTGCGGTCGACGCCGCCGACGAGACCCTGCGCGTCACCACCGTCGGTCGCTGGCGGCACGGCGCGCGCGTCAATCTCGAACGCTCGCTGAAGCTCGGCGACGAACTGGGCGGCCATCTGGTCGCCGGCCACGTCGATGGCATCGCCCGCGTTATCGCGCGCGACGATATGACCGACAATGCTTCAGTCGTAATGGCGCGTTTCACCTTGTGCGCGCCGCATGAACTGGCCCGTTTCATTGCCGCCAAGGGCTCGGTCGCGCTCGATGGCGTGTCGCTCACGGTCAATACCGTCGACGGCGACACTTTCTCGGTGCTGATCATCCCGCACACGCTTGCCGTGACGACCTTCGGTACGCTTGCCGAAAATGACGACGTTAACCTCGAAATCGACACCATGGCGCGCTACGCCGCGCGCCTGATCGAGATGCGCTGAGACCTGTCCCGGGCGCAGCGCAGCGTAAAACGGTGCGCTGCAGACCCGGGACCGTCACAAATACGGAATTTTGTAAGGCCCCGGATCTGCGTCGCACCACTCCGCTTTCGCTACGCGCTGCGCCGCGTCCGGGGAACGCGAGCCCCTTGTTCGCAGGCCCCGTGCTTGCTACCACGCGGCCTAACCAAGGAATTCGAACTTATGGCCAAGAAAGCAAGCGCCGTTAAAAAGTGCGCTCCGCTGCGCATCCTGATTGTCGAGGCGCGGTTCTACGAACACATTGCCGATGCGTTGTTGCGCGGCGCCATGAAGGTGCTGGACGAAGCGGGTTGCACCGTCGAGCGCTTCTCGGTGCCCGGCGCGCTGGAAATTCCCGGCGCCATCGCCATGGCGGCCGCCGCGCGCAAGAAGCAGCCTTATGACGGCGTGGTCGCGCTCGGCTGCGTCATCCAGGGCGAGACCTATCATTTCGAAATCGTGTCGAACGAGTCGGCGCGCGGCCTGATGGACCTCACGGTCAATCAGCAACTCGCCATCGGCAACGGCATCCTCACCGTCGACACGCCGGCGCAGGCCGCCGCGCGCTCGGGCGACGACGACCGCAACAAAGGCGCCGCCGCCGCGCGCGCCGCGCTGGCGATGATCGCGCTCAAGCAAACGCTCGCAGGCGCATGATGGCAACGGGCGCGCCCACCGGCGACAAGGACGCGCGTAAAGCCAACAAGCGCGGTGCGGCGCGGTTGGCCGCGGTGCAGGCGCTGTACCAGATGGATCTCGCCGGCACCGGCTTGAACGAAATCCTCGCCGAGTTCGAAAGCCATTGGCTCGGCCAGGAGGTCGAGGGCGCGCAATATCTGCCAGCCGAAGCCGCGTTCTTCCGCGATGTCGTGTCGGGCGTGGTGCGCGAGCAGCGCAAACTCGATCCCTTGATCGACGAGGCGCTGCAGAAGAGCTGGCCGCTCAAGCGCATCGAGGCGGTGCTGCGCGCGGCCTTGCGCGCCGGCGCTTACGAGCTCGATCATCGCCGCGACGTGCCGGCGCGCGTCGTGGTGTCGGAATATGCTGACGTCGCCGCCGCCTTCGTCGAGCGCGACGAGACCGGCATGGTCAATGCCGTGCTCGATCAGTTGGCGCGCAGCCTGCGCGCGGCCGAATTCGCCGGGTGAGGCAGCATGGCGGACGATCCGACCTCCGCTGAAGACCGGCTCATTGCGAAGCACTTCGCGCCGCTCGCGACGCACCCCGGCGCGCTGGGTCTGTCGGACGACGCCGCCTTCATCAAGCCGCCGGCCGGCTGTGACTTGGTGCTCAAGACCGACGCCATCATCGGCGGCGTGCATTTTTTCAACGACGATGCCGCGCACACCGTCGCCAGCAAGGCGCTGCGCGTGAACCTCTCCGACTTGGCCGCCAAAGGCGCCAAGCCGCTCGGCTTCCTGCTGTCGCTGGCGCTGCCGAAGGAAACCAACGACGCCTGGCTCGCCGATTTCGCCAACGGTCTGCGCGGCGACGCGGTGCTGTTTTCCTGTCCGCTGTTCGGCGGCGATACCGACCGCACGCCGGGCCCGGCGACGATCACGATTGCGATGTTCGGCGCGGTGCCGGAAGGCACCATGGTGCGCCGCGCCGGCGCCAAGCCCGGCGATCTGGTGTTCGTGTCCGGCACCATCGGCGACGCTGCGCTCGGCCTGTTGCTGCGCCGCGGCGATGCCGACTGGAAGCTCGAGCCCGCGCAGCGCCAGCGTCTCATCTCGCGCTATCTGCTGCCGCTGCCGCGCAACGCGCTGGCCGAAGCCGTGCGCACGCATGCTTCGGCGTCGATGGACGTGTCCGACGGTCTCGTTGGCGATCTCGCCAAATTGTGCCGCGTGTCGCAGGTCGCGGCCGACATCGACGTCGCGCGCGTGCCGCAGTCCGCTGCCGCGAAAGCCGCAATTGCTCACGATGCGGCGCTGCTCGAGACCGCGCTGACCGGCGGCGACGACTACGAGATCCTCTGCACCGTGCCGCTCGGCAAAGCGGACAGCTTTCGCGCCGCGGCGCAGGCCGCCAACGTCCCGGTGACCAAAATTGGCATCATCGAGGAAGGCGAGGGCGCCCGTTTTCGCGATGCGCAAGGCCAGGAGCTCGCGTTCAGGCGCGCCTCGTTCAGCCATTTCTGACATATTTCTGACATGGCGGCGGCCGCGCCAGGCGCGCTATAGTCTTAAAAAAACAGTCTCGGGAAACGCCAAGGAATCGACATGCACGACATGACGGCAAAGCCGGCCTCGTCAATCCGAAGCCTGGAGAACCAGAAAAACCACCGGCGCTTCCCGACCACCGCCTGGATGCGCCGCGAGGCGCCGCGCCACGTGCCGCGCTTTGCTTATGAATATGGCGACACCGGCGCCGGCAACGACGTCGGCATCGCCGACAACTGGTCGGCCTTCGACGCCGTCAAGATCGTGCCACGCTACGGCGTCATGCCGTCGCTGCCGCCGGTCGAAGTCGAACTGTTCGGGACAAAATATGCAGCGCCAATCGGCATCGCGCCGATGGGCGGGCCGTCGCTAGTCTGGCCCGGCGCCGATCTGTTGATGGCGAAAGCTGCGCAGCGCGCCCGCGTGCCCTATACGCTCAGCGTCGCCGGCGGCGCAACAATAGAAGACGCCGCCGCCGCCGCGCCCGATGTGTTCTGGCTGCAACTCTATCGCTTCTGGCACGAGGATCACAAAATCGGTTTCGATCTGGTGCGCCGCGCCCAGGCCGTCAACGTCAAGGTGCTGACGCTGACGCTCGACGTGCCGGTGCGCACCACGCGTTCGCGCGAAACTTACGCCGGGCTCGCCGGCGAATTTCGCCCGACGCCGCGCATGATCTACGAGATGATGATAAGGCCGCGCTGGCTCTGGGCGCTGTTGCGCAAGGGCTATCCGCGCTTTGCGACGATTTCGCAATATGCCAACAGCACCAACACCAACGAGGTCATCAAATATGCCCGCCAGCGTATGGGCGGCGCGTTCTCGTGGGAAGAGGTCGCGCGTTATCGCGATGCCTGGAAAGGCCCGATGACGGTGAAGGGCATTCTGCATCCGGCCGACGCCGAGAAGGCGGTGTCGCTCGGCATCGAAGGCATCTGGATGTCGAACCACGGCGGCCGCCAGATCGAAGCGCTGATGCCGTCGATCGATTGCCTGCCGGGCGTCGCCGCCGCGGTCGGCAAGAAGGCGACCATCCTGCTCGACAGCGGCATCCGCTCCGGCCAGGACGTGATGCGCGCGCTGGCGCTTGGCGCCGATGCCTGCTTTGCCGGTAAATCTTTCCTGTGGGCGACCGCGGCGCTCGGCGATGCCGGGCCGGATCAGTTGATCGCGCTCTATATCGACGAGTTGCGCGCCTCGCTCGGCCAGATCGGCGCCCTGTCGCCGGCCGAAGCCCGCAACGCCACCATCCGCCATCCGGGGAAGATTGAGTTCTGATTTTCCCTCCCCCGCGAAGCGTGGGGAGGGAAGGTTTGCATCGCGTCAGCGATGCGAACCAGGGTGGGGGCCTTCATGGCGCAAACCAAATCTCGCCCCCACCCCTGACCCCTCCCCGCGCTTCGCGGGGGAGGGGAATCAACCCAGCCCTGCACCATCGGCAGTAGCTCCATTCTCTTTTCGCCGCTAAAGAGAGAATGCCTTTACCGGGAATCGCACCATGTCGGCCATCGCCGAGCCGCTGCAACACGCCTTCGATGACCGGCTCGCCAAGCGCAATGCGCTGGTGCTGGCGGTCGCGCAGGCGCTTGCCGGCGGCAACAACACCGTCATCGTTTCCACCTCGAGCATCATCGGCGCCGTGCTGGCGCCGGACAAAGGCCTCGCCACGCTGCCGATCACCTGCATGGTGCTGGGCATGTGGTTCGGCACGCTGCCGGTAGGCTGGCTAGCGCGTAACTTTGGCCGCCGCTTTGCGTTGCAGGTCGGATCGTTCTTCGGCATCGCCTCCGGGCTGATTTCCTATACCGCGGTGATGAGTGGCTCGTTCTGGCTGCTGCTGTTCGGCACCTTTTGCGGCGGACTTTATGCTGCGGCTCATCAATCCTATCGCTTCGCCGCCGCCGATACCGCGAGCGAGGCGTTCCGTCCGAAAGCCGTGTCCTGGGTGCTGGCCGGCGGCGTGTTCGCCGCCTTGATCGGGCCGCAACTGGTGATCTTCACCAAGGACATGCTGTCGCCGCATCTGTTCGCCGCCAGCTTCCTCGGCCAGTCGGCCTGCGCGCTGCTCGCGGCCATCGTGCTGATGTTTGTCAAAGTGCCGCCGCTGCCCGCGGTGCGCGCCAGCCAGGGCCGGCCGCTCGGCGACATCGTGCTGGTGCCGCGCTTCATGGTCGCGGTCGCCTGCGGCGTCGCCAGCTATGGCCTGATGAACATGGTGATGACCTCGGCGCCGCTGGCGATGGTCGGCTGCGGCCATTCCGTCACCGACGCGACACTCGGCATCCAGTGGCACGTGCTGGCGATGTATGCGCCGAGCTTTTTCACCGGCAGTCTGATTTCGCGCTTCGGCGTCAAGCGCATCACCGGCATCGGCCTGGCGCTGATCGGCGCCGCCGCCGTGGTCGGCATTGCCGGCACCAGCGTCGCGCATTTCTGGACCGGGCTGGTGCTGCTGGGGCTGGGCTGGAACCTGTCCTTCATCGGCGCCACCACCATGGTGACGCTGTGCCACCGGCCGGAAGAGCGCAACAAGGTGCAGGCCTTCAACGACTTCCTGATCTTCGGCAGCATGGCGGTGACGTCGTTCTCGTCCGGCCAGATGCTGGCTTATCTGAGCTGGCAGGCGATCAACGAAGTGGCGTTCCCGGTCATCGTCGTCGCGGGTGGGCTGCTGATCTGGCTCCATGTGCGCGGGCGGCCGTCGGCGGTGTGAGCGCAGGCCGCCAACTGAAGCGGTCCCGGCTTCTACTGCATGTGATGGTGCTGCATCGGCGCATCGGAGGCATAGCCGCGCAGCATCGAATAGCGCAGCATTTGGTTGGCTGAAAGAATTTGCACGGTCTGCAAATGATATTTGAGGTGCGTGTTGCGGAGTTCGGCCTGGGTGATCCCGATCTGTGCCGTCGCCGCTTTCAGACTCTCAGCCGTGACAGTGCGCTCCGCGAATTGCTGGTTGAGCGCGATTTCCTGCGCCAGCAATTTTTCGCCCAAGGGCACGGACTCGGCCTTCATCGAATCGAATAGCTGCTTGATGCGGTCTTTTTGATCGGCGGAGAGTTCGAGCTTGTCGGCAAGCTCAAGAACATGGCTCGGGCCTGGGTAGCCATTCAACTCGGCGGGGAGCGCTAAGCCCATGCCGCGGCCGGCCTTGAGGTCCGCGACCTGTTCATTGGAAAGCGCCTTGATGGCGCGGCTCTGCATCCCGGCGTAGGGCGACTGGGCCAGCGCGGTGCCGGACAAGAGGGCAACGAGACCAAGAGCGGCGGCGGCGGACTTCATGTGAAATCTCCAACTGGATCGGGATATTCTTGCATTCTAACCAAGACAGTGCGGCGTAAATACGGACCGTGCCCGATCCTGGGGGCTGAAGCGTTCCGATTGCCAGCCGGCCCGCGGCCGCAGCTTGGTAGCGTCTCTGTTTGATTGCGACAAAGGCCGGCTTAGCCTTATTTTTCGAAGATCGAAGCGTAGTGATACGGCGGAATTTCAAGTACCGTTTTGAGCTTTAGCCCGGAATTTGTAACCCCGGCCTCTACCGCTTGAGGCCCTATCCTCAGTTCGGTTCGAGGACCGCGCGGCTCGCCCAAGATCACGGTTTCCTCGCGCGGTCGCGGGTGCCAATTCACCACCGCGAAAAGACCCGATGGCTTAAGCGCGTCATAGACTGACTTTGCCAGTCGCGCTCGATCCGGCACGCCATGAAAGGCGTTCGCCATGAAAACGAAATCGACCGGCGAGGGCCATAGCTCCGTGATTTTGTAAGCATCCCCGACGACGAAATCACAATTGCTGACGTTGTTTTCCGAAAGCCGCTGGCGCGCGACATCTAAAAAGTGCGGATCAATGTCGATGGCCACGACGTGGCGTGCGATCTTTGCAATTTGCAGCGTGAACCAGCCGTCGCCCGAACAAAGGTCGATGACATCCATGCCGGGCTTTACGCCAACTTTGGCAAGCACACCGGCGGGATCGGGCCACAACGCTTCCCACCATCCGGCGGTTGGCATTTCTGTGCCATCGAAAAATCCCGGCGGCTTCGTTGTCATGCTTGGCTCGCTTTATCTTCGCTACTATGGCATGCTTAGCGCTAAGCAGGAGCCTAGCAGCAATGCCCCGCGGACCAAAGGGCGAAAAGCGTCCCGCCGACGCAAACCGGCGCGCCGTCACGGTCGCGCGGATCGCCACCGGCGAGATCGAGGTAACGGATGACGGCAAGAACGCCGCCGCTGTTGCGCTTGGCCGAATGGGCGGCAAGGCGCGGGCGGCTGGGATGTCGGCACGCAAGCGGAAAGAAATTGCGAAGAAGGCCGCTGCCGCGCGGTGGCAGAAGTCGTCGTAAAAATCCATTTGACAGGACCATAATCATAGGTTTGTTGTCGTCATCGCCCGATCCACCCGAGGGCGCTGTCATGAGGCGTCGTGAAAGTGGGATCGGATGTGGCGCCCGCGGGTTTGGAGAAACGCACTCCAGACTCCCGGGCGGCGCCGGACCCCGCCCGGGCACACTAGGGTGCCCCGCGAGGAGCTCGCTGACGGCGTGTCCTTCGGGAGACTGGCC
>CAIRGJ010000024.1 GCA_903878085.1 uncultured Hyphomicrobiales bacterium
CCAATCAACACCTCAACCTGTCGCAGCTTCGCGACAATCTCTTCCGCCTTGTGTCTCTTCCTTGGCATTCCTCAGTCCTCCATCAGGCCATAAGCCATACTTCAGGGAGGACCACTTTTCAGGGGGCAGACCATTCCCATGTGCTGGACACAATCTCGGGACGTCGGGCGGCGGGAGTCGCCGTAATTCTCTTCGAAATAGCGGGGAAGGCTGAGGAGCGGATGATTGTGCGCATCGTCACCAACCAGGATGGATGTACCGATCGTCCGCTGATCGACGATCGTCCGGTGCCGATCGGTAGCTACGAACCGCAGTTTACCATTGGCGACTATTTCTCCAAGAGCGGCACGCCACTCGCGGATCTGCCGTTTCTCGATTTCGTGCCCGCGCGCTTTGCAGTCGCGGAGCCGGAAGGCCGCTATCACGTTCCGCTCCTGATCACGCCCTGGAGCTATTCAACCTATCGCGGAAGCCGATGACGGCGCGGCATGTCGGGGCACGTGCTCGCCCCATGGGCGGGACGCGGCACTGGGGGCCGGCCCGTTCATGACGGCGAGTCGCGGGTTCGTCTTCGCGCTTACGATTCGTTCAGCTTCGCTGCGTTCTGCACGTCGGTAGACGCTTTCGTCCAGTTACCCGTGCCGTTGAAATAGAGATTGAGGAGCACCGCGATTATCGCCGTCAGCAGGATGCCCGAATTCAGTATCGGGCCGAGCTGGGTCGGTAGCTTGGCGAAGAAGGTCGGCGCCACCAGCGGAATCATGCCGAAGCCGATGGCGATGGCGACCACGTAAAGGTTGTTGCGGCTGGTCTGGTAGTCGACACCGGCGAGAATGCGGATGCCGGTCGCGGCGACCATGCCGAACATCACGATGCCTGCGCCGCCGAGCACGAACAACGGCACCGCCTCGACCAGCGCCCCGAGTTTCGGCACAAGTCCCATGGCAATCAGGATAACGCCGCCCGCAACGCATACGTACCGGCTCTTGATCCCGGTGACGCCGACGAGCCCGACATTCTGCGAGAACGACGTGTACGGGAAGGTATTGAACAGGCCGCCAATCAAGGTGCCTAGGCCGTCGGTGCGCAGGCCGCGGGTCATATCGGCAGGTTCGATCTTCTTGCCGGTCATGTCGCCGAGCGCCAGGAACATGCCGGCGGATTCGATCATGACCACGATCATGACGACGCACATAGTGATGATCGAGACAATCTCGAACTTCGGCATACCGAACTGGAACGGATAGATTAGCGAGAACCACGGTGCGGCAACGACCTTGGCGAAGCTCATATGGCCGAGCGCCCAGGCGACGATGCAGCCGACGATGACGCCGATCAGCACCGCGATGTTGCGCATGAAGCCGGTGCCGAAGCGCGTACACACCAGGACGCACACCAGCACGAAGGCGGCCATGCCGAGATTGAACGGATCCCCGTAGCCCGGCAGTGTCGGCAGCGTTGCGCCGGCGGCCCAGTTGACGCCGATGCGCATAAGCGAAATGCCGATCATCAGGATGATCGAACCGGTCACCACCGGCGGGAACAGGGGCAACAGATAGCTGATCGCCGGGGCCACCAGCATGGTGAACACGCCAGCGGTCATAACGGCACCGAAAATTCCGAGAATGCCGAGATTCGGGTCGTTCGCCATGGCGAGCATCGGGCCCACCGCGGCGAAGGTCACCCCCATCATGACCGGCATACGAATGCCGAACAGCGGACCGGCGCCGAAGGATTGAATCAACGTGACGATGCCGCAGGCAAACAGATCGGCATTGATTAGCAGCGCGATCTGTTCCGGTGGAAGCTTAAGTGCGCGGCCGATAATCAGCGGCACCGCAACGGCGCCCGCATACATCACCAAGACGTGTTGAAATCCGAGCGCTGCGAGTTTCGGCGCAGGCAGGATTTCATCCACGGGTGCGACCGTGGACGCATGATCAGATTTCATGTTGAGCCCCCAATTATCCGGCACGCCTCGCCAGACGTCCTAGAATATTCCCCAAATTGGGTGTTCGGCAATCTAGGGGTATTCACGTATGGGGCATTCCACGATTTGCCCGTTGTTTGAGCAAGTTATACTCGGTGGACTTCGACGATTGATTGGACAATAGGGAACTCCGGTCGGTGTCGCTCGACACCAATACGCGGTCGGGCGCCGGCCGGGGCCGAGGTCATTGAGGCCGGCGGCTGTTATGTCATGCCCGGCGGGATAGATCCGCATACCCATATGCAACCCCCGATGATGGGCACGGTGGTGGCGGACGACTTCCTTACCGGCACAGCGGCGGCGGCTGCCGGCGGCACCACCACCATTCTCGATTTTGTCGGGCCCGAGCCGGGGCAATCGCCGTTCGAAGCGCTGGCGATCTGGCACAATCGCGCGGCCAAGTCGGCGATCGACTACGGTTTCCACATGACGGTGTCGTGGTGGGGCGAGGCGTTTTCCGACGCCATGGCGACACTTGTCAGCGAGCATGGGATCGCCAGCTTCAAGTTCTTCCTCGCCTACAAGGGCCGCCTGATGCTGCCCGATCAAGACCTGCTCGCCGGCTTCCGCCGCTGTCGCGAGCTCGGCGCCCTCGTCCAAGTTCATGCGGAGAACGGCGAACTGATCGCCTATCTGCAACAGAAAGTCTTGGCGGACGGGATCAAGGGGCCGCTCGGGCATGTCCTGTCGCGGCCCTCGCAATGCGAGGGCGAGGCGACGACGCGTGCGATCACCATGGCCGAAATCCTCAATGTGCCGCTGTATGTCGTGCATGTCTCGGCGGCCGAGGCGGCGGAGGCATCGGCCACGCTAGGCAACGCGGCGCCAAGGTGATTGGCGAAACTTTGCCAGGTTTTCTCGCGATCGATGATTCGGTGTACCGCGCGGAGAATTTTGACCTCGCCGCCCGCCACGTGATGAGCCCGCCCTATCGGCCGAAGGGGCACCAGGAGGCGATCTGGCGGGCGATCGAGGCCGGAGTGCTCAGCACCACAGGGACCGATCATTGCTGCTTCACAAAGGCGCAGAAGCGCTTGGGCCACGACGACTTCACCAAGATCCCCAATGGCTGCGGCGGTGTCGAGGACCGCTTGCACGTGCTGTGGCATCTCGGCGTCAATAGCGGCCGGCTGACGCTGGAAAAATTTGTCGCACTCGCCGCGGCGAATGCCGCCAAAGCATTCAACCTATGGCCGCGCAAAGGCTCGCTCGCGGTGGAAGGCGACGCCGATCTCATCGTGCTCGATCCCGAGCGAACCAAGACCCTTTCGGCGGCGACCCAGCACCAGAACACCGATTTTTCTGTGTGGGAGGGAATGCAGGTCAAAGGCGTGGTCGTGCACACGCTGGCGCGCGGCCACCATGTCTGGGCCAACGGGGATTTGCGCGCCGAGCCGGGGGCAGGACGGTATCTGCCGCGCAAGCCGTTCGGACCGGCTTACGAAGGGCCGCTCTAGAATTTTGCTTGCCTGCAAGCGGGGTGGTGATCGGCGCCCGCTCCAGGCAGTTCAAGCCGCTCGCAGCGGGCTGGTCAGGATGCGGCCGGGGAATATCGACGGCGCGATCAAACGGCCATGATCGAGCACGCACTCGCCGTGGACCCACACCATGTCGATGCCGGCCGGGGCGACCAAGGGGTCGAGGTAGTCGTTGCGGTCGGCGACGGTCTCGGGATCAAGCAGCACCAGCGAGGCGTCGGCGCCGACAGTCAGCGTCGGGTCGGGTAAATTGAGGAAGCGGCAAGGCAGCGTCGCCATACGCCAGATCATCTGCTCCAGCGGAATCCCCATCTCGCGTCCCATGCGCAGCGCCTTGGGAAAGGCACCAAGCGCGCGCGGGTGCGGCTTCTGTCCCGGCCCGGGCATCAGGCCGTCGGTGCAGATCGCCATGGTCGGCCGGCGGAAAAACCGCTCGACCGTGGCGTCGTTACCGTAATGGGTGATGATCGCGATTTCGCCGTCGTTCTCTGCAAAGAAATCGAATACTGCGTCGTAGGCGGCGTCGCCGTCAGGTTCCGAAATGCCGCTCGCTCGCGCGACATCGGAAAGCCGTGCGCCGAGATGGCGGTCGCCGACGCCGGGTTTCACGCCTGCAATCTGGATGCCCTGCAACCCGCCGCAGAAGCCGATGAAATTATCCCAGCTTTTGGTGTCGTGCCGTATCTTGTCCGCCATGGCCCGGCGCAGGGACGGATCGCGCAGCCGCGCGAGGAACTCGGCGCGCGTGCCGGCGCGCATCTCGGGCGGAAAGATCGCATCGCCGGTCGTCGAGCCGGCGGTGTAAGGGTACATATTTTCCATGGTGGGGATGAGCGAGTCGGCATCCGCGAGAATGTCTTCCAGTCGCGTCATGGCGGCGTAGTTGCGCGCGCCGGCGATCTTGGAATGCTCGTTGCAGTAGCCGCCGCCGCCGTCGACCGCCGCCTCCACCACCTCCTTGAGGCTGGCGACGATGTTGTCGCTCTCCGAGCGCAGATGCGGAAACAGCGCCCCCGGCTTAACCTCGTTGAAGGCCCGCACCAGCGCCGTAATCTCGCGCTGGTCGCAATAAACCGCCGGGTTATAGACCAGCCCGGTCGAGAGCCCGAGCGTCAGTCCTGCCTCGCGGCGGATAACGTCCTGCATGGCCGCGATCTCGCCGTCGGTGGCGACGCGGGCGAGGTTCTCCATCACCACGCGGCGTACCGCTGAATGGCCAAGGTAAAGCCCCATATCGGTGACCGAGCGGCCGTGATGCCAGGCCAGGAATTCGGCCACCGAGCTCCAGCTCCAGTCACCCTCGATCGCGCCGTCGAGCGGCTTGAGCTGGGCGGCATATTGCGAGCGCTGGCGTTCCACCACGGGCGCGGGCGACAGTCCATCGACGCCACAGATGCGTTTGGTCACGCCGCCAAGAATGGCCAACTCGCAACTGCGCGGCAGCCCACGGTCGCCGATGATCGTGCCGCCGAGTGCGCCATGATTGTGGGTGTCGACGAATCCGGGCGCCAGCGCGCGACCGGCGGCATCCACCGTTCGGTCGGCGTTAGCGGCATCGCTTGGCGGTACGTCGCCGAGGCGGACGATGACGTCGTTCTCGATCAGCACATCGCCGGAATACGGCGGCGTGTGGCCGTCGCCGTTGACGATGCGCGCATTGCGAATGAGCTGGCGCATCACTCAGCCAATTCCAGCACGAGGCGCAGCAGCACGTCCGCACCGGCGGCGAGATCGGCCGGGGCGGTGTATTCTTCGACATTGTGGCTGATGCCGCCAACGCTCGGCACGAAGATCATGCAAGCTGGACAGACCGCCGCCATGATCTGAGCGTCGTGGCCGGCCCCGCTCGGCAAGCGCTTCACCGGCAGGCCGAAATCCTTGGCGATCGCCTCGACACGATCCACCAAATTCGGCGTGAAAGCGACCGGGGCGAAACGGGCGAGCGTGCGCCGCGTCAGCCCGACGCCCTCGGCGGCAGCGATTTCATCGGCGTAGGCGAACAGGCGGCGCTCCGCCTCTTGCAGGCGTGCCTCGTCGGTGTTGCGCAAATCGACCGTCATCACGACGTGATTGGGCACCACATTGACGAGATTGGGCGACATCGTCAGCGCGCCCACGGTGGCGACCTGGTAGCCGCCGATCTCCTTCGCCAGCTTGCGGGCGAACACGGCGATTTTGGCGGCGACATAGCCGGCGTCCTTGCGCATGCGCATGGGCGTGGTGCCGGCATGGTTCGACTGGCCCGTGAGGGTGAATTCGCTCCACGAAATGCCTTGCACGCCTTCGACCGCGCCGATGCGGAAGCCTCCCGCCTCTAGTACCGGTCCCTGCTCGACATGCAGCTCGACATAGGCGTGGGCGCGCGGCTGGCCAACCGGCTCGGGACCGGCATAGCCGATGCGCGTGAGCTCATCGCCCGCAGTCAGTCCGTCGATGCCCTTGGTGGCAAGCGCCACCGCCAATGGCAGTTCGCCGGTATAGACCAGGCTGCCGAACATGTCGGGTTGGAAGCGAGAGCCCTCCTCGTTGGTGAAGAAGGCAACCGCCACCGGGCGCTTAGTGGTGATCTCGGCATCGTTCAGTGTGGCGATCACCTCAAGCCCGGCGAGCACGCCGAGGGTACCGTCATAGCGGCCGCCGGTGCGCACCGTATCGATGTGACTCCCGGTCATGACCGGTGGTCCGTCTTCGCGCCCGGCGCGCACGCCGACCACATTGCCGATGGTGTCGATTTTCACCGCCAGACCGAGGTCGCGCATCCACCCCACGACTCGGTCGCGCCCGGCGCGGTCCTCGTCGCTCAGCGCCAGCCGGCACACGCCGTCGCCGGCAATGCGCCCGATTTGAGCCAATTCCTGCAGGCGTTGGCTGAGCCGATCGCCGTTGATGCGAAGATTGTCCTGCATTGCACCGTTCCCCGCCGGGGGGCCTGTCGGGTTCTATTCGATTATGAAACATAAATTTCCTTATTGCAAGGATATGAAACATATGTTTCATATCCGCTATGCACTCGCTCGTTCAACGAATTCGCGACACCTATGCTGGACTGCCGGTTGGCGAGCGGAAGCTGGCCGAGCTGATTCTCGAGATGCAAGGCGATTTTGCGGCCTATTCGGCGACCGAATTGGCGTCCCGCGCCGGCGTATCCAAGGCGACCGGCGCCCGGCTGGTGCGCCGCCTCGGCTACGCCGATTTCCATGAAATGCGTGAGCAGGCGCGCAACCGGTTTCAAAGCGGCTCGCCGCTCGCCGAGTTGTCCGGCACACAGGGTCTCGAAGGAACGCTGGCCCACCATCTCGGGCACGACATTGCCTGCCTCACGCGTACCGTCGAGACGATTCCGGCAGAGCGCGCGCAAGCCGCCGTGAACATACTTGCCGGCGCACAGCGCGTGACCGTGGTCGGATTCCGCAACAGCTATCCGCTCGCCTTCTACGCCCGCGAGCTGCTGGTGCACGTCCGCCCGCAGGTGAACTTGCTGCCGGTTTCCGGCCAGACCGCGTCCGAGGAATTGTCCGACCTCGGACCGACCGACGCTATTTTGGCATTCGGCTTCCGCCGGCGTCCGCCGGTGCTGGGACGAATTCTCCGCATCGCCGCCGCGGCCAAGACGCCTACCGTCTTGCTGGGCGATTCCTCGCTCGGGGAAATCGGCAAAGCGGCCAATGTCGTGTTTCATTGCTTCAGCCGCGGGGCGCGCCTGTTTGACTCCTACGTCGCCGCCATGAGTCTCGTGAATTACCTGGGCTCTGGTGTCGCCCTGGCGCTCGGCACGTCGGCGCATGAGCGTCTGCGACGCATCGAGTCGCTGCATGAAGAATTTAGCGACCTCGAGCCCTGATCAGGAATTAATCACGATGAAGACAATCTCCTTCAATCTCAACGGGACGCCACGGCAGGTCCAGGTGGAGCCGGACCACACTCTGCTTGAGGTGTTGCGCGAGACGTTCAAAGTTACCTCGGTCAAGGACGCCTGCTCGCCCCAGGGCCTGTGCGGATGCTGCCTCACCCTGATCGATGGTCAGCCGAAGAACGCGTGCATGGTGAAGGCCGACAAACTCCAGGGCCGCGGGATCGTCACCCTCGAAGGCGTCTCCGACAACGAGCGCAAGCTATATGCCGATGCGTTCCAGGCGGCGGCCGGCCTACAATGCGGGTTCTGCACGCCCGGCATCGTGCTGCGGACCAAATGGCTGACCGATCAGAACCGCGCGCTTTCGCGCGCCGAGATTGCGCGCGCCCTGGATGGGCATCTATGTCGTTGCACCGGCTATACGAAGATCATCGACGCGGTCGAGCTGATTCACGCTGCCAAGCACAATGGCGGCGCGCTGCCTGCGCCGGTGCTGGACGGCCGGGTGGGCCAGCGGCTACAGCGCTATCAGGGCGCCGAGCTAGCGCTCGGCGTCCGGCCCTTTGTCGCCGATATAGATGTGCCTGGGTTGCTGCATGGCGCGGTCGTGCTGGCGCGGCACGCCCGCGCGTTGGTGAAGAAAATCGACGTGTCCAAGGCGCTGGCGTTGCCCGGTGTCGTCAAGGTCGCGACCGCCATCGACGTGCCCGGCCAGCGCTGGGTCGGCCTGATCTATAAAGACTGGCCGTGCTTCGTCGCCGAGGGCGAGGAGGTGCGCACCGTTGCCGATGTGCTGGCCGTAGTCGCGGCCGATACGCCGCGCACCGCGCGCGCCGCCGCCAAGCTGGTCGAGGTGGAGTACGAGTTGCTGCCCGCCGTGCTCGATCCGGCCGAGGCGATCAAGCCGGGGGCGCCGCAGGTCAATCCCAATCACGACAACGTTCTCGGCACCACCCGGATCAATCGTGGCGATGCGGACGCGGCGCTAGCGACTTCCGCACATGTGGTCTCCGGAATCTGGCGCACACAGCGCATCGAGCAGCTCTATCTCGAGCCGGAATCCATGCTGGCCGTGCCGGAGCCTGACGGCCTGTTGCATCTCTACAGCCAGGGCCAGGGCATCTTCGACGACCGCGCGCAGGTTGCGTCGGTGCTCGGCATCCCGGAGTCGCAGATCTTTGTCGAACTGGTGCCGAACGGCGGCGCCTTCGGCGGGCGCGAAGACATGACTATCCAGGCGCAGACGGCGCTGCTCGCCTATCTCACTAAGCGACCGGTGCGCATTACGCTGAGCCGCGAAGAATCGATCCGCATGCACACCAAGCGTCATCCCATCACCATGTTCTACACGGTGGGATGCGACGCAGAAGGGCGGCTGACCGCGGCGAAGGTCTCGCTAATCGGTGATTCCGGCGCCTATGCCTCGGTCGGTGGCAAGGTGTTGGAGCGTGCCGCTGGGCACGCCTGTGGACCGTACCGCGTGCCCGCCGTCGCGATCGAGTCGATCGCGGCCTATACCAACAATCCACCCTGCGGTGCCATGCGCGGCTTCGGCGTCAACCAGACGAGCTTCGCGATCGAAGGCTGCATGGACTTGCTCGCCGCCAAGATCGGCATCGACGGCTGGGAGATGCGCTGGCGAAACGTGCTGCGGACGGGCGACGTGTTCACCACCGGCCAGGTGCTGGAGAAAGGCGTCGGCATCGAGCAGACGCTGCTCGCAGTGAAGAGCGCCTATTATGCCGCGCGGGAGCAAGGTAGGGCGGTCGGCGTTGCCTGTGGCGTCAAAAATTCAGGGCTCGGCAATGGCGTCATCGAGTACGGCAAGTGCTGTCTCACGGTCGAGGAGGATAGCACCGTTGGCCTGCACACCGGCTTCACCGAGATGGGGCAGGGCCTGCTCACGGTGCTGATCCAATGCGCGGTGGAAGCGAGTGGTCTGCCGGCCAATGTGTTCCGTCCCAAGGTGAACACCCGCTTCGAACTCGGCGCCGGACAGACCACCGGCTCGCGCGCCACGCTGCTCGCCGGCCGAGCCGCGGCGCAAGCTGCCGCGAAGCTCAAGGCCGATCTCGACAAGGGTCGCTCGCTCGCCGATCTGATCGGAAGCAGCTATGCGGGCGAGGTGAAGATAGACGACACCACGGCGCTCGGTGCCACAAAAGACGGCAGGATCAAGACCCACACTGCGTTCGGCTGGGCAACCCAAATGGTGGTGCTCGACGCGGCCGGTGCGGTCGCGCGCGTGGTCGCCGCGCACGATGTCGGCCGCGCGATCAATCCGCAACAATGCGAGGCGCAAGTGCAGGGCGCGGTGCACATGGGGCTCGGCTATGCGCTCACCGAGGAACTTCCCTGCCGCGATGGCGTGCCGGTGACATTCGATATGCGCAATATCGGCGTGCTGCGCGCTCAGCATATGCCGGAGGTCGAGGTCATTTTGGTCGAGGAGCCGGAACCCGAAGGTCCATTCGGCGCCAAGGGCATCGGCGAGATCGGTCTGGTGCCGACCGCCGGCGCGGTCGCCGCGGCGCTCGAAGCGTTCGACGGCCAGCGCCGCATGACCCTGCCGATGAAGGATTCACCTGCCGCGCGCGCCATCAATGTCGGCCGTATTCCCGACGCGGACCGAGATCAATGGCATTGACGCAACCACTTCTGATCGGCCCCGACCGCCACGGGCGCCGTGTCGCGGTGGCGGACGGGCTCGTCGTCGCTGCGCCGCCCGTGGGCGCGGACGTGCTCTCCTGCGCCGACGGCGAAATTTTCTCCGGCGCGGTGTGCAGCCATACGCATCTCTACAGTGGGCTTGCGCGTTATGGCATGCCGGCTGCCAGTCCAGCGCCGGAAAACTTTTCCCAGATTCTCGAGCGAGTGTGGTGGCGGCTCGATCGCGCCCTCGACGCCGATACGCTGCGCGCTTCCGCCACGGACTATGTGGCGCGTGCGTTGCTCGCCGGCACGATCGCGATTGTCGATCATCACGAATCGCCCAACCTGATCGAAGGCTCGCTCGCGATTCTCGCCGACGTTTGCCAGCAGCTCGGCATGCGCGCGCTCCTTTGTTATGGTGCGAGTGAACGCAATTTCGGCAGCGAAGAAGCCGATCGCGGCTTGGCCGAATGCCGCAAGGTTCCCGCTTCGCCGTTGGTCCGCGCCCTGGTCGGACTGCATGCGAGCTTCACCGTCTCCGACGACACGATCCGCTCGGCCGGAGAGCTTGCACGCGAACTCGGCACCGTCGTTCACGTGCACGTCGCCGAGGACTTGGCGGACGTCGAGGACGCCCGATCACGAGGCTACGATGGTCCGCTGGAGCGTCTGGCGAAGCTCGGTGCGCTGATCCCCGGCTCGATCCTGGCACATGGCGTGCACTTGAGCCGCGAACAGGTGGAGTCCACGGAAGAGCAGTCGTGCTGGCTGGTGCAAAATCCGCGCTCTAATGAAGGCAATCGCGTCGGTTATGCGCAGAACTTGCGCTATGCGCAAAAGGTTGCACTCGGTACCGACGGCTGGAACGGCGACATGGCGGAGGAAGAGGCCGCGTTGTTTCGCCTCGCCAAAGCTCACGGGGACGATAGCGCGGCCGGCCGCCTGGCGGCGGGACTTGCACTGATCGCCGAGCGATTTTCCGCGGGTCCGGAGCCGCTTAAGCCCGGCGCATTGGGCGATCTCGTGGTGCGCGAAAACGGTCGTGTCCGCCACGTCGTTGTGGGCGGCCGTATTGTGGTTGAAAACGGCTGCCTCGCGGGCCGAGCCATGGATGCGATTTCGGCAGACGCGCAAAAACATGCTGGCCGGCTTTGGGACCGCATGGCGGCACTTTGATGAAAGACGAAAGGAACAGCTATGGCGCGCCTCGGACTTGAACGCACCGTTATCGATGCGGCGGTACTCGAACGAACAGCCGCGCGCTTGGGGCAAGCCGGCGTGCTGCTGCCCACGATCGCGCAGCTGAAAGATCCCTCGTCGATTCCCGCCGTCGTTCGCGCCGCGCTCGCCGATATCGATCCCGACGGCCCCGACGCGCTAAATCTTTTCCGCGTGCACTGGTTCAACGGCGCCGATCGCAAGAGCCTCGTCGCGTTTCCTGATTACTTGGAGCTGCCGGCTGAACTGACCGGGGTGAAGGCACGCATCGTGCTGGCGCTCGGCAACCGCTTCCCCATGATCCGCGCCCACAAGGTGCTCGCCGCCTATGGCTGCCTGGTGCCGCGGCTGGTGACCGGCCAGTTCGATCCGGCGCGCGATCGCGCGGTATGGCCTTCGACCGGCAATTACTGCCGCGGCGGCGTCGCTATCTCGCGTATTCTCGGCTGCCACGGCATCGCCGTGCTGCCGGAGAATATGAGCCGCGAGCGGTTCGACTGGCTGGACCAATGGGTGGCGAGCCCCGCCGATATCGTCCGCACGCCCGGCTCGGAGAGCAACGTCAAGGAGATCTACGACACCTGCGCGGCGCTCGACCGCGAGCCCACCAATATCATCTTCAACCAGTTCTGCGAGTTCGGGAACTATCTGATCCACCGCGTCTGTACCGGCGCGGCAATGGAAAAGCTGTTCGCGGCGCTGACGCAACAGCGGCCGGGGGTCAAGCTTGCCGCCTTCGTCTCTGCCTCGGGCTCGAGCGGCACACTTGCCGCCGGCGACCATCTCAAGGAGAAGCTCGGCGCGCGCATCGTGGCGGGGAAGCGGCCGAATGCCCGACGTTGCTTTATAACGGTTTCGGCGAGCACAACATCCAGGGCATTGGCGATAAGCACGTTCCCTATATCCACAACGTGATGAACACCGACGTGGTCGCCGGCGTCAGTGACCGGTCGACCGACACGCTGATGGTGCTGTTCAACACCGAGGTCGGGCGCAAATACCTGGTCGAGCGCCGCGGTGTCGATGCCGGCCTCGTCGCACGGCTCGGCGATCTCGGCCTGTCGTCTTTGTGTAACATGCTGGCGGCGATCAAGACCGCCAAGTACTTCGATCTCGGTTCGGACGACGTGATCCTCACGGTCGCGACCGACGGCGCGGCGATGTACGGCAGCGAGA
Source organism: uncultured Hyphomicrobiales bacterium (assembly GCA_903878085.1). Classification (GTDB taxonomy): domain Bacteria; phylum Pseudomonadota; class Alphaproteobacteria; order Rhizobiales; family Xanthobacteraceae; genus Pseudolabrys. The sequence continues at coordinate 12,368 of CAIRGJ010000024.1, forward strand.
TCGCCAAGGTCGTGACGCGCGATTTCGGTAACCGGTTCGATGAGGTGGCGGCTGGCGAGACCTGGGGCCGGGCGCTTGCCGGCGCTACCACCGATCATTTCATGGAAATGACGCACATCGATCGCAAGCGCGTGTTCAATCTGGGTTACTTTACCTGGGTGGAACAGCAGGGCGTATCGCTTGAGGAATTTTCTGTGCGCGCCAAGCAGTCGTTCTGGGATGGCCTACTCGATCTGGTGCCCGCCTGGGACGCGCTGATCGCCAAGGTCAACGCGAGGAGCGGCGCCGGCAAGACACGCGGTTTGTGAGCGTCATCATGCACTTTCGCTGTCATGGCTGCGGCGCGACGGTCGACGCCGGCGACGCTTTGCCGTTCCGCTGCCCGAACGCGGGCGTGGCAGGCAACGACATCGACCATGTGCTGGTCGCGGAGCCGCCCGACGCGGTATTCCCGCGCGGAGCAGAGCAAAATCCCTTCCTGCGCTATCGGACGCTGCTGTCGCCTTATCGATTGGCTCGCGCCGCGGGCCTCACCGAGGCCGTATGGACGGAGATCGTTGAAACATTGGACGCCGCGCTGGTTGCCGTTGATGGGCGCGGTTTCCGCATCACGCCTATGGCCGAGCAGAAGTCTCTGGCAGCGGCGCTCGGCTTCTCCGGCCCGCTGTGGATTAAGGACGAGACTGGGAACGTTTCCGGCTCGCACAAGGCGCGCCACCTCATGGGTGTGATGCTCTATCTGCGCGTGCTAGAACGCGCCAAGCTGCCTGCGGGCGACGGCTTGCGAGCGCGCCGTCTCGCCATCGCGTCGTGCGGCAATGCGGCGCTCGCGGCGGCGGTCATCGCGCGTGCCGCCGATTGGCCGCTCGACGTGTTCATTCCGACGGATGCCGGCGCGGCGGTGAAACAGGCGTTGCAAGATCTCGGGGCGGGCATCGCCGTCTGTGAGCGACGTCCGGACGAAACGGGCGATCCGTGCGTCCTGCGCTTCCGTGAGGCGGTCGCGCGCGGGGCCATTCCGTTCGGCGTGCAGGGAACCGAAAACGGGCTCGCGGTCGAAGGCGCGCGCACGCTCGGCTTCGAGATGGCGGAAGAATTTTCTGCCGCAGGCGTTGCTCCCGCTGTGCTGTACGTACAGGTGGGCGGCGGCGCCCTCGCAAGCGCGTTGGCGCAGGGCTTCGAAATCGCCGCGCGACTGGGGGGGGTGGAGAAGGCACCGAAACTGATCGCGGTGCAGACCGTGGGCTGCGCGCCGTTGGCGCGCGCGTGGAACAAACTGGACAGGCTAGATCTCACTGCTGCAGCGCGCCATCGCTCGCGCTTCATGTGGCCCTGGGAGACGCCGCCGCAAAGCCTAGCGACCGGCATCCTCGACGACGAGACCTACGACTGGTGGGCGGTGGCGGCGGGCATGCGCGCGAGCGGCGGGCGGCCCGTCGTCGTTGAAGAAGACATAGTTGCACGCGCACATAATCTCGCGCGGCTTCATACCGGCATTCCCGCATCAGCTACCGGCACGGCCGGGCTCGCGGGTGCGATGAGTGAGATGAGTGCGCCTGACCTATACGGGCCAATCGCCGTGATCTTCTCGGGCGTCGAGCGCTAGTACCCGATGATCTCGCCGCGGGCCAGGAATACTACGGATACCGAACGGCCGCCGCCGCGGTTATGATGCAATCGCTGTCGAGAGGATATATGGCTGAACTGATCCCCGTTCCGTTCAAAGTCTTGGCGACCCGACTGTTTCGCGAGCTCGCGCAAAAGAAGGCCGCCTTCGACCTACCGGTTGCGCGCTTCTTTCAAGGCGCCACCGTCGACCTGTCGCGTACCGTGCACGGCCAGCGCGCGTCCAGCCCGTTTGGCCCCGCCGCCGGGCCGCATACCCAACTCGCCCAGAACATCGTGCTGTCGTGGCTCGTGGGCGGCCGGGTGATCGAGCTCAAGACGGTGCAGATCAAGGACGACCTCGTTATCCCGCGCCCCTGCATCGACATGCAGACCGTCGGCTTCAACGTGGAATGGTCGCAGGAGCTCACGCTCGAGCAGTCGCTCGAGGAATACGTCAAAGCCTCGATGCTGATCGACATGCTCAAGGCGTCGGGATGGGCGCCCAGCTACGCCGACACCGTGTTCGACATGAGCGTCGGTTACGACCTCGCCGGCATCCGCTCGGCGCGCGTGTGCAGCTTTATGGCCGGCTTGATGGATGCGACGCCGATCGTCGCCCGGCTGCGCGAGCAGATCCCGCCTTCGCTCACCCATCTGCGCGATACGCCGTTCGTGACCCGCATTTCCGATACCGTCACTCTCTCCACCTTCCACGGCTGCCCGCCGCAGGAGATCGAGGCTATCGCCGCGTTCCTGCTGCAAGAGGTCGGGCTGCATGTCGTGGTCAAGCTCAACCCGACGCTGCTCGGTCGCGCGCAGGTGACGGAGATCCTGCACGAGCGGCTGGGCTACCGCGAGCTCAACGTACCGGCTGCCGCGTTCGACAAGGACGCCACCTGGGAGCAGGTGACAGGCTTTGTCGATCGACTCGGCACCCTGGCGCATTCGCTCGGACGCGGCTTCGGCGTCAAATTCTCCAACACCCTGCTGGTAGACAATCACAAGAGCTTCTTCCCGGCCAGCGAGAAGGTAATGTACCTCTCCGGCCCGCCATTGCACGTGCTGGCGATGCTGCTGGTGCGCCGCTTCCGCCAAATATTCGGCGATCGTCTTCCGATCTCGTTCTCCGGCGGGATCGACGCCGGTAATTTTGCCGACGCGGTCGCGCTCGGGTTGCAGCCAGTCAGCGTGTGCTCGGACATGTTGAAGAGCGGCGCTTATTCCGGCTACGCGCGCGGCGCGCGCTATCTCGTCAATCTGGTCAAGCGGATGAACGCTTCGGGCGCTGCCGACATCGACCAGTTCGTCATCAAAGCCTATGGCCATGCGCAAACCGCGCTCGACAGTCTCGCGCTGCTGGCGCAGCGCGCGCAAGCCTGCCGCGCCGCGCTCGAGCAAGGCGGAGATCTGCGTGCAACCGCGGGCGAGGCATTCGACGCCTGGGTCTCGGCCGCTCGCTTGCTCAATACCGAGACTTATGCGGATCGGATGCTGTCAGATCCACGTTATGCCGCCGCCGACAATGCCACGCCGCCGAAGAAGATGGGAACGCGACTCACATTGTTTGATTGCATGACCTGCGACAAGTGCATTCCCGTCTGCCCAAACGACGCCAACTTCGTGTTGGCGACCCCCAAGGGACAGCTGCCAATCGAGCGCCTGATGCGAAACGGCGCAGGGTGGAGAATCGAGACGATGGGGGTGATCACGCACGACAAGCCATGGCAGATCGGCGTGTTTGCCGACGCCTGCAATGAGTGCGGCAACTGCGATGTGTTCTGTCCGGAGGATGGCGCGCCGTATCTCAGCAAGCCGTTGTTTTTTGGTAGTGTCGCCGCTTGGGCGCAGACGCCCACCCGCGACGGCTTCGCCTACGAAAAAGTCGGCGACGGGCTGCGCATACACGCCCGGCTGAAGGGACGCGTCGTTTCGCTCGAGACCGAAGGTAGTAAGGTGCGCTATCGCGGGAACGGGTTCGATCTGCGGCTAGATCCCGTCGATCCCGCTGGCAGCGCGGAGGGACTTTGCGACGGCCCGGTCGATCTCGCGCCGTTGCGGATTATGGAACTGATCCGCAGCGCTGTTACCGCTCCGGACGCCGTCAATTACATCAGCGCGGCCCTGCTCGCGACGACGTCGATATAAAGCCAAGAACCAAGGACAAAGCCATGGCTTACATGATTGTGCCTTCCCTATGCACAGCGTGCGGTGCGTGCGAATTCGAATGCCCGAACAAGGCCATCAGCATGGCGGCCGACGTCTACGCAATCGACCCGTCCAAGTGCCAGGAATGCAAGGGCGAGTACGATACCCCGCAATGCGCCACGGTATGCCCGATCCCCAACACCTGCGTGCCGTCGCGAAGTTAAATTTGGACGGGCAGGTTATGTATGGAATTCAGACTGTAGCAAACAGACCTTCCGCCAGCGGAACGTTTCGATCTCTATCCCGCCAGGCTCATGGGTGACAGTGCCTATGGCTCGGCCGTGATGCTCGGCTGGCTGGTCCATGAGCATGGCATCGAGCCGCATGTGACTGTCTTCGACAGATCGGCTCGCACGGACGGCACCTTCTCACGCGACGACTTTACCTACGACCACGAGCGAGGCGTTTACGCCTGTCTTGGCGGCAGGATGCTGACCATGAAGGGAACGCTCGTGAATGACGGTGCAACCGTACTCTACCGCGTGAGCAAACATGACTGCGAAGCCTGTCCGTTAAAACCCACTGCTGCCCAAAGGAGCCGGCCCGCAAGGTGCCGCGTTCGATCCACGAGGGGGCGCGTGATATGGCCCGTAAGATCGCAAAATCTTGGGAAGGCCGAACGTCTCGCCGACTACGTAAGAAGATCGAGATGCTGTTCGCGCACCTCAAGCGCATTCTCAAGCTGGATCGGCTCCGACTACGAGGACCGAACGGTGCTCGCGATGAGTTCCTGCTCGCAGCAACCGCCCAGAACCTCCGGAAACTGGCCAAGCTGATACCGATACCGAACCTGAAACCAGCCTGAGAGAAGATCAGCCGACAATCGTCCGCCTAAACACTAGCGCGCCTCGATCCATCTCGATCTGATGTCGGACTTTTTCAACAAAATCGGCCCATAGCGGACATGCGGAAGTGCTGTCTGCATGTCCGCTTATGTAGGTGGAGCAGACGTATCGCGTGCGTGTCGCTTTCTCCCAATTGGCCCCGAGTGGCTATTTTGGTGGGACACTTTGAGTAAAAGACCTAATGATCGCATGGGAAGAATTGGTGCAGTCCTCTCGGGACCGCCAGCAACGAGTAAAGCGGATAGGGCTGTCGCGAGGTTCTCGTCGATGGCATTCCGACGAGTTGATTGTTGCGCGACTCTTTGAGTCAGCGGAGCTGAGCTCTCAATCGATTCACAGCGGCAATCAACCGGCGACGCTCTTGGTCTTAACGGCGCTCGCCATCGAACTGTTACACGCGACTGCCGCCGCACCGCCGATGTCTATTTGCCGTGCGCCAGCGGCGGGGTTCGAAAAGCCGTTTGGCGATGCCGTATGGACAAAGTGAGGGTCACATCCTAAAATATCGATATTCTGAATATATACCAATATAGTCGCCGCCATGCTCGTCCTGGATCGGAAGAAATGTCCCCGCCGAACGCGCTATCGTCGCGTTATTCGCCCGTCGCCGGGCGCCAGCGGTCAATGCCGATGAAACGGCCAGCCTTTCCTTCCGGCGGCGAACCTGCCAGCAAGACGCGCATTCACGCGGTCTATCTGCAGTTGCGGCGCGACATCCTGCACGGCAAATTTCAGCCCGGGGCGCGGCTGCCGGTCGAGCATCTGAAGATCGACTACGGCGTCGGTGCGGGGACCGTCCGCGAGGCGCTGTCGTTGCTGGTCGCCGACGCTCTGGTGACGCCAGAAGGTCAGCGCGGCTTTTGGGTCGCGCCGGTTTCCGAAGACGATCTGATCGACATCACCAATACGCGGATGCAGCTCGAAAGCTCGGCGCTGCGTCAGGCCATCCGCTTGGGCGATGATGCGTGGGAAGCGGCCATTGTCGCCGCCTTCCATCGTCTCGGCTTGGTGGAGGATGCGACTGGGCGTCCGCTCGAAGGCCGGGTGGACGAGTGGGAGCTGCGCAATCAGGACTTCCACGACGCGCTGATTGCGGCCTGTCCGTCGCGCTGGCTGAAGCACTTTCGCAGCATTCTTTATCATCAACATGAGCGCTACCGGCGTCTCAGCCTCTCGCATGGCTCGACAAAGCGCGATGTGCGCGCCGAGCACCGAGCCATTCTATCCGCCGTCCTGCAGCGTGACGAGAATCGGGCCGCCGAATTGATCGAACGGCACATTGCCGCAACACGCGACATGTTGTTTCGGGTCGGCTTGCCCGATCGGAAACCGGATCGCTCTCCCAGCGCGCCCCGAAAAATCGACCGCGACGTTAAATTGAAAAGCGCTTCCAAGAAAAGGAATGACTCAAAATGACCAGCACCGCGATCGCCGCGCCGGCGGTTCTGTCCGGCAAGCCCGCCGAAGTCGGCCACTTCATCGATGGCCGCAAGGTTTTCTCCGCGCGTCCCGCCTTCGAAAACCGAAATCCGGCGACCGGGGAGGTGGTCAGCCTCGTCCATGAGGCCGATGCGGCGCTGGTCGACGACGCCGTGCAGGCGGCACGCCGCGCGCTGAAGGGGCCGTGGGGGCGCATGAGCGACCAGGAACGGTCGGGTCTGCTGCGCAAAGTCGCCGAAGGCATCACGCGGCGTTTCGACGAATTTCTGAGGGCGGAAGTGCTTGACACCGGCAAACCGGTCAGCCTCGCATCCCACCTCGATATCCCGCGCGGCGCGGCAAACTTCAGCGTCTTCGCCGACCAGATACTCTCGGCCTCGACCGAGGCCTTCCGCATGGCGACTCCGGACGGCGCGGGCGCGCTGAACTATGCGATCCGGGTGCCACGCGGCGTGATCGCGGTGGTCTGTCCGTGGAATCTGCCGCTGCTGTTGATGACGTGGAAAGTGGCGCCGGCGCTCGCTTGCGGCAACACCGTCGTCGTTAAGCCGTCGGAAGAAACGCCCACCACCGCGGCGCTGCTCGGTGAAGTCATGAACGAGGCCGGTGTTCCGCCGGGTGTCTATAATGTCGTGCAGGGCCTGGGGCCGAACAGCACCGGCGAATTCCTGACCCGCCATCCCGGCGTCAACGGCATCACTTTCACCGGCGAGACACGCACCGGCGAGGCCATTATGGCCGCCGCCTCCAAAGGCGTGCGGCCCGTCTCGCTGGAACTCGGCGGCAAAAACGCGGCCATGGTTTTTGCCGATTGCAATCTCGACAAGGCGATCGAAGGAACCATGCGATCCACCTTCGCCAATTGCGGCCAGGTGTGCCTCGGTACCGAAAGGATTTATGTCGAGCGCCCGCTGTTCAACACGTTCGTGGAGCGACTGAAAACGGCCGCCCAAGGCTTGAAGATGGGCGATCCCTTCAGTCCGGCGACCAACCTCGGCCCGCTGATCAGCAGCGACCATCGCAAAAAGGTTCTCTCCTACTATGGGCGCGCCAAAGCAGAGGGCGCGGAAGTCATTCTCGGCGGCGGCGTGCCCGATCTCGCGACGCCGCTGAGCGTTGGCTATTGGATCGAGCCGACAATCTGGACTGGCTTGAGCGAGGAATCGGCGGTCGTCCGGGAGGAAATCTTTGGCCCGTGTTGCCACGTCACGCCGTTCGACACCGAGGACGAAGCCGCCACGCTGGCGAATAACAGTCCATACGGTTTGGCGACCGCCATCTGGACCAACGATCTGACGCGGGCCCACCGGTTGGCCGCACGGATCGAAGTCGGAATCGTCTGGGTGAACTCCTGGTTCTTGCGCGACCTGCGGACGCCCTTTGGCGGCTCGAAGCAGTCGGGCGTCGGCCGGGAAGGCGGCGTCCACTCGATGGAGTTCTACACGGAGCTGCGCAACGTTTGTATCAAGCTTTAGCAACAACCCGGCGCGAACCCGAAGCGCGTGCGCGCCGCATTACCGTTCAGCAGAGGTCAGTTCATGCAGTCTAATCGGCGGATCGATACGCACCATCATTATGTGCCGCCCTTCTATCTATCCGAAGTCGGCGCTGAAGCCATCGGGCGTACGTTGGTGTCTGGCCGCGCGCCGGAGTGGACGCCCCGGCATTCGATTGACGCCATGGACCGCAATGGCATCGCGACTGCTGTGGTGTCGATCTCCGCGCCGGGTTTTGCCTGTGACGAAGGAAAGAAGACCGATCTATGCCAGCGTTGTAACGACTATGCCGCCCAGATGCGCGCCGACTTTCCGGGCCGCTTCGGCAATTTCGCCAGCCTGCCTTTGCCGGATATCGACGCGAGTTTGGCCGAGATTGATCGTAGCTCGGGAGTGCTCAAAGCCGAAGGCATCTGTATCCTGACCAATTACGGTGGGCGTCATCTAGGCGACCCACACTTCGACCCCTTGTTCGAGGAACTCAATCGGCGGCAAGCGGTCGTCTACGTGCATCCCACCGAAACGCCTTGCAGTTGCGACCTCGGTTTGCCGCCGGCCTCGTTGGAATTTCCGTTTGACACGACGCGGGCGATCGCCGGCCTTCTCTTCAGCGGGACTCTCAACCGCTTTCGCGACATCAAGTTCATCTTCTCGCACGCCGGAGGAACCATACCGTTTCTGGCCGAGCGCCTCGCCCGGCTTGAACGCCGTCCGGAATATAAAAGTCATGTTCCGGAAGGTGTGCTCGCGGCCCTGAAGCGTTTGCATTACGACACCGCTCTGTCGGCCAATCGCCTGGCGATGGATGCACTGCTTGGGCTGGTGCCGTCGCGGCAGGTTCTGTTCGGCAGCGACTATCCTTATGCGCCGGAGGAGGCGATGATTGGTACGGTGAAGGGACTAAACGACTTGAACCTTTCCGGTGACGACCTTGCTGCGATCGAACGAACGAATGCGATCCGGCTCATGCCGTCGCTTCAAGGGCGTTAAAAGCGGTAACTGTGCTCCGTCGCCATTTAATGTAGCGTGACGATATGAAACCCGTCGCGGTCGCTATCGTCTGCAAGACCCCGGCTGCGGGCGCGTCGAAAACGCGCTTGTCGCCGCCGCTGCGGCCCGAAGAGTGCGCGGCGATCTCCGGTTGCTTCATCCGCGACCTGTCGGCGACCATCCAGTCGCTGGCCGCCGATGGCGGCGTGCAAGGTTGCGCGGTCTATACGCCGCTCGGCTCGGAGACGGCGTTGCGCCATTTGCTGCCGGACGCGTTCGAGCTGACCTTGCAGGGCGAGGGCGACCTGGGTGCGCGGCTTCTGCAAGCCACCGCCGATCTGCTCGATGCCGGTTACGCCGGGGCCATCCTGGTCAATTCCGATTCGCCCACTTTGCCGAAAGCCATTTTACGCGAGGCCGCCGACGCCGTGCGGCAGGGCGACAATGTCGTGCTCAGCCCGGCCCTCGATGGCGGCTACACCCTGATCGGCCTGTCGCGTCCGCACGCGCGGTTGTTCGATGCCATGCCTTGGAGCACCGATGCGGTGTATCGACTGACTGTGGCGCACGCGGCCGAAATCGGACTATCGGTCATGAACGTGCCCGGATGGTATGACGTCGATGACGCCACGTCATTTCGTATGCTTGAGGCGGAATTCGACGGCATCCGGCCCGCCTTCGCAGCCCGGCATCTCGTGGCCGCCGACGCGCCCGCGACGAGGCAATTCGTACTAGATCGCCGCGACGGCCGATGAGCGGGCCTGGCCCAAAAGACGTTGTCCTCGTCGGCGGCGGCCACGCCCATGTTCATGTGCTGAGGGCCTTGCGCGCGGAGCCGGGCGTGCGCGTGACGCTGGTGACGCGCGACTTGGTGACGCCATATTCTGGCATGCTGCCCGGCGTGATCGCGGGGCTGTATGCGCCAGTGCAGGCCCATATCGATCTTGCGCATTTGGCGGTGGCAACTGGCGCGCAGCTCCTGCACGCCGAGGCAATCGGTCTCGACCGCGCCAACAAGCGCGTGATGGTCGCAGATGGCGCACCGATCCCTTATGATGTGGCGTCGATTAACGTCGGCATCGCGCCGGCGCTGGCGCCGATTGCGGGGGCTGCCGAGCATGCCATCGCGGTCAAACCGATCGGCTCGTTCCTCGACAAATTCGACATTCTGCTGGCGCGCGCGGGGCGGCCGTACGGTCCGCGGCGGATCGTGGTGATCGGCGGCGGTGCCGGCGGTGTCGAGCTGCTGCTGTCGATCCGGTCGCGTCTCATGGCGCAAGCGTGCGCTACGGCATTTTCCTTCGCGCTCATCACCGATGGCGAAATTCTCGCCACGCATAATCCGCGCGTGCGTGCCGCCTTCCGCCAGATTTTCGCCGCCCGCAACATCGTCACCTACGAGCACGCGCGCGCCCGCGCGATTACTGCGGACGGGGTCGAATTGCAAAACGGTGAAATTATTGCCGCCGACGCCGTGCTGGTCACGACCGACGCCGCCGCGCCAAGCTGGTTTAGCTCGACCGGTCTGGCGCTCAATGTCGAAGGCTTCCTCGCCGTCAACGCAATGCTGCAATCGGCCAACGATCCGGACGTGTTCGCCGCCGGCGATTGCGCCGCTTTGCCGTCGCCGCGCGAAAAGGCCGGTGTCTATGCGGTGCGGGCCGGTCCGGCGCTCGCCGCCAATTTGCGCCGCCATGTGCACGGCGAACCGCTGCAAGCCTGGCGCCCGCAACGCCGGCATCTGGCGCTGATCTCCACCGGTGAGCGCTATGCTATTGGCTCGCGCGGCGTCTTCAAAGTCGAGGGCGCCTGGGTTTGGACGCTCAAAGACTGGATCGACCGCCGCTGGATGCAGCAGTATCGATGACGTTCACTCAGCCGAACCCAAGCAGCCGCTGCGGCGTGTCCCAGAACAAGGCGCGGCGGTCGGCGGCATTGGGAAACAGCGTCTCGACCAATTCGACCAGCGGCCCGTAATCCTGCCGCTCCGGGGCGCGAAGATAAGGCCAGTCCGACGCCCACAGGCAGCGGTTGAGCGTGAAGGCGTCGACCAAAGCGCGCACGTAGGGCCAGCAGTCCTCGAACGGGTAGGGCACTTGTGAGAATTTCGAATAGCCCGACAGTTTGACGCTGACGCGTTTGGTCTTGGCGATGCGCAACAGCGCGGCAAAGCCCGGCTGGGCGAGGCCCGCCTCCGGCGTCGGGCGGCCACAATGATCCATCAGCACCTTGATCGGCAGGGCCTCGATCCACGGCACGAACAACTCAAGCTGATCGTGTTCGCATTGCAGATTCAGGAACATGTCGAGCTCGGCGAGCCGCGCGATCAAGCCTTCCGAGCGCCGGTAATAATCGATGCCGTGAAAGGTCGGATTGAACGCTACACCGACGATGCCCTGGGCTTGCAGCGCTTGCAGCACCGACGCATCGGCGTCGAGGTCGACAATGGCGATGCCCTTGAGGCGCCCGTCGCTGTGCGCGATGGCATCGAGCATACAGCGGTTGTCGCTGCCGTAGCCCGAGTTCGGTTGCACCAGCAGCGCGTAACGCGCACCATAGGTCTTCATCACCTGGGCATATTGCCCGGCGGTGCCCATTTCCTGGCCGGCCGGCTTGTACGCGATGTCCTTGCCGTAGGGGAACCGGACCGGATCGAAAACGTGGGCGTGGCAGTCGATCTTCGGCTCTTTGAAAATGCTCATATCGATAGGTCCCGGCGCAACGCGTTGTCGCATGGCGCAATCGAAAAATGCAACTCTGCCACTGCCCGCCGCCTGTTTGCGTGGCGCGCCATCTGGCGTATGGAATGCCCCCCACGCTGGAGGTCTTCATGAACTATTCCACCATCCCGTCACGCCGCGCGGCGCTGTTCGCAGGCCTTGCCGCCGCATTGGCGCTGATGGCTCCGGCGAAAGCCGCGGACTATCCGGCCCGGCCGGTGATGCTGGTGGTGGCCTTCACGCCCGGCGGCCCCAGCGACGTGCTGGCCCGCATCGTCGGCAAGAAGATGGAAGAACTGCTCGGCCAGCCCTTCATCATCGAGAACCGTCCCGGCGCCGGCGGCAATATCGCCGCCGACTATGTCGCCCATGCCGCGCCCGACGGCTACACGCTGCTGATGGGCAATAACAGCATCCTCGCCACCAACGAGGCGCTGTACAAGAAGATCACTTACAGCCCGCAGAAGGACTTCATCCCGATCACGCTGGTCGGCACCCAGGCCAACATCCTGGTGGTCAACAACGACGTGCCGGCGAAGTCGCTGACCGAGTTGATCGCGCTCGCCAAGGCGCAGCCGGGCAAGCTGAACTTCGCCTCGTCCGGCTACGGCGCGGCGGCGCATCTGGCCGGCGAATTGTTCAAGACGCAGGCGCAGGTCGACATCTTGCATGTGCCCTATAAGGGCGCGGCGCCGGCCTTGCAGGACGTGATCGGCGGCCGAGAGCAGATGATGTTCGCGACTGCCGCCTCCGTGGTCGGCCAGATCAAAGGCGGGCAGGTGCGCGCACTGGCGGTCACCACGCTCAAGCGCACGGCGGTGCTGCCGGAGCTGCCGACCATGGACGAGGCCGGCTTGAAAGGGTTCGATGCCAGCACCTGGCACGGCCTGGTCGCGCCCGCCGCCACGCCGCCTGATGTGATCGCGAAGCTGCACGCGGCGGCGGTCAAGGCGCTTCAGGACCCGGGCGTGCAGGCCTCGCTGGCCAAGCTCGGCGTCGATATCGTCGGCGACACGCCGGATGAGTTCAAAGCCTATATCGCCGCGGAAATCCCGAAATGGACGGCGATCGTCAAAGCCTCCGGCGCAACCATGGAATAACGCATGATCTCATGCGTAAGGAAGAGACATCATGAATAAAGTCGAACGTCCGAACGGCGCACTGGCGCGCAATGTGCGGCGCCTGGGCCATCTCGATCTGCCCGGCGCGGGGCAAGTGACTATCGCCGGCAACTACGCCTATATCGGGCACATCCCGAACAAGCAGAACCTCGGCACCTCGATCGTCGACATCGCCGATCCGGCCAATCCGCGTCTGGTGGCGACTATCACGCTCGACGATCCGACTTCGCACAGCCACAAGGTGCGCGTCGCAGGCGACATTATGGTGGTCAACCACGAGCGCAATCCGACGGCGGCCGGCCGGCGCGCCCAAGATATGCCCGCGATCCGGCGAGGCTTGCGTGAGGCGCTCGGCCGCGATCCGACTCGCGCCGAGCTCTTGCAGAAGCTCAACTTGAGCGAAGCCGACCTTGTCGACATCGAAAAAGACGAGGCGCAGCCCTATCGCAACGGCGGCTTCCGCATTTACGACATCGCCGACAAGTCGAAGCCGAAACTGATCCATCATCACCTGACGGGCGGCATCGGCGTGCACCGTTTCGACATGGATGAGCGCTACGCCTACATCTCGACCGAAATGGACGGCTTCGTCGGCAACATCCTCGTCATTTACGACATGAAGGATCCGAAGCAGCCGCAGGAAGTCTCGCGCTGGTGGCTACCGGGGCAGAATATCGCAGCTGGCGAAACGCCGACCTGGTCGGGCAAGCGTCACCGCCTCCATCACGCCCTGCGCTTCGGCAATGAGATGTGGGCGAGCTGCTGGCACGGCGGCTTCCGCGTCGTCGATATCACCGACATCGCCAAGCCAAAGACGGTGGCGTCGTACAATTATCATCCGCCGTTTCCGGAGCCGACGCATACGGTGATGCCGGCGCCTGGCCTGATCGGCGGCAAGCGCATCGCGCTGAGCATCGATGAGGAAGATCATGCGCAGAACGCCAACGAAGAACAGGCGCGCCGCGGCCGTCTGCATGCCGGCATGGCGACCTATGACGTCACCGATCTGGCGAACGTCAAGCCGCTGGCGTTGTTCGAAGTCAGCGAGTTGGATTCACCGTTCGCCCGCACGCCCGGCGCGCGTTTCGGCGCGCACCAGTTCCATGAGCGCATGACGGGAACGCTGGTGCATGCGGTGTGGTTCTGCGGCGGCCTGCGCATCGTCGACGTGGCCGATCCGTCGTCGCCGTGCGAGGTCGGCTTCTTTATTCCGGATCCGGTGGCGGGCAACAAAGCGCCGCAAAGCAACGACGTCGCGCTTGACAGCCGTGGGCTGATTTATGTGGTCGATCGCCTGGTCGGGTTCGACGTGCTGGAGTTCAACGGCCACTAGTAGTTCCCCTCCCCCGCGAGCACTTGCGAGTGTGGGGAGGGGTCAGGGGTGGGGGAGCGTCTTCGTCGGATAACAATCGCCCCCACCCCTAACCCCTCCCCACGCTTCGCGGGGGAGGGGAACTACTCGCCTCTAAAAAACGCCGCCGCATCGGCGCTGAACGCCTTGCGTGACGCCGGGTCGAGATAGACCATGTGGCCGCCGCGATAGAGCTTGAGCTGTGCGCGGCCGGGCGGATCGAGCGGCGGCATGTGGTCGAGCACATAGCGCGTCATGCCGTAGGGCGTGACCATGTCGGACGTGCCGTGTGCGATCAGCAGCCGGAATGACGGGCTGTATGCCAGCAGCACACGCAAATCTTCTTCGGCGCCGGCCTGATAGCGGCCGCCTTTCCAGTCCCAGCCGCCGGTGACGTCGCTGGCCAGCAGCGCATACGTCATCTCGGTTTTGAAGCCGAGCTCATTGCGCGCGTAGGAGGCAAACGCGCCGCCATAGATGCGCGTCACGCCGTCGAGGATCGGGTCGTTGCCGCGCGACGAGCGCTGCTCTGGGAACGGATCGTCGACCGCGAAACTGGCATCATAGCGGCTGACGATCTTGCCGTCGGCCAGGCGCAGGCCTTTCACGTAATCGTCCGAGATAAAGCCGTGCGTTTTATTCACCGCATCGAGCGGCATGCCGGTGATCTGGGCGACCTTTTGATAGAACGCTTCGCCGGCGGCGCCTTGCGGCGGCGCACCGGCGATTGTGGTGAGATAGTCAGTTATGGCGAACTTTTCCGCCGCGGCCAGCGCCTCGGGCGTGAAAGCATTTTTGCGTTCCAGGGCGGCGGCGGCGAGCGACGGCAATTTCAGCGCCGCGTGCAGCGCCGAACTGTCGTCGCCAAAGGTCAGCCAGCCTTCCAAGAGCGGCGACAGCATCACGATGCCGTTGACCGCGATGCCCTGGTCGCGTTGCAGCGCGCGCGCCGTCTTGGCAGCGCGGAAGCCGCCATAGCTCTCGCCGAACAGATATTTCGGCGACGCGGTACGGTTGTTTTTGGCGACATAGAGCGCGATGGCTTTCGCCATGGCGTCGGCGTCGCTGCGCACATTCCAGAAATTCTTGGCGTCGTCGGCCTTGGCGGCGCGGCTCCAGCCGGTGCCGATTGGATCGATCAGCACCAGGTCGGTGAAAGTGAGCCAGGTGTCGGGATTGTCGCGCAGCTCGGCGCGCGCGGCGTCGTGCGACTGCGGCCCGAGATCGAGCACGCGCGGACCGACCAGACCGAGATGCAGGAAGGCGGAGGCGGCACCGGGCCCGCCGTTGAACACGAAGGTCAGCGGCCGGTTGGGCGGCGAATTTTTCGCGATGTAGGCGGTGTAAAACACCGCGGCGCTTTGCTCGCCGGACTGGTCGTAGAACGCCAGCGTGCCGGCGGTCGCGGTGTAAGTGAGCTTGGTGTTGCCGGTGGCGATGGAGTGGTCGCTGACCGCGTCGGCCGGCAACAGCCGCAACAGACCTTTGGGGTCGCGCGGTTCGGAACGGCTGGGCTGTTTAGGCGGCTGGTCTTTGGCGGCCTCTTGGGCAGAGGCGGAGGCAAGGCCGAAGGCGAGAACAATCGCCACAGCGAGACGCGCGATCGAAAAAATCTTTGGCACGCCTGGACCTCCCAGCGATCGTTTCCGTGCCCCAAGCCCCATAAAAAAATGTCCCGGCCGTGGGGGCCGGGACATCTAACTTTTTATCGGCGGCGGAAGTTAGGCCGCCGCGTCTGCGGCCCGGGAGCCGGAGCATCGCCCTTGTGGCGGAAACTGATGCGTCCGCGCTGCAAGTCATAGGGCGACATTTCCACGATCACGCGGTCACCGACGCCGGTGCGGATGCGGAATTTACGCATCTTGCCGGCGGTATAGGCCAGCACCTCATGCTCGTTGTCGAGCTTCACCCGAAAATTGCCGTCCGGCAGCACTTCCGTGACCGTGCCGTCGAATTCCAGCAGTTCTTCCTTCGCCATCCAGTTCTCTCCCGGTCAATTTTTCGCTTGGCGCATGATCTTTACCGAAAACCGGTTCCCACTTTTCGGGATCATGCGCTAGCGCGGCGCGCGGTGGCCGGCGTTACGTCGCGGCTCACCCGAGCGCTGGAGGAATGTAACAGTTCCGATGCTGTTTGGCTCCCCCGGAGTTGCTCCCGCGCGGGGGATGCCCTGATGGCCATGGCTCGGGCGACCGCCTTGGCCGCCATTGCCGCCGCCGTGCGAACGGTTGCCGCTCTGGCCGTGACGGCCATTGCCGCCGCCGCCATTACCGCCACGCTGGTTGCGGCCGCCGCCGTTATTGCCGCGGCCGCCGGCGTTCTGCGGCGCAGGACGATGGGGCTGACGTTCGCCGCTGGCCGGGATCGCGACCCGGATCAAGCGCTCGATATCGCGCAAGAACACGCCTTCTTCCTGATCGCAGAACGAGATGGCGATGCCGTCGGCGCCGGCGCGCGCGGTGCGGCCGATGCGGTGGACATAGCTCTCGGGAACGTTCGGCAGGTCGTAGTTGATGACGTGGCTGACGCCGTCGACGTCGATGCCGCGGGCAGCAATGTCGGTGGCGATCAGGATGCGCAGCTTGCCGCTGCGGAAGTCGGCGAGCACGCGCTCACGCTGGTTCTGCGACTTGTTGCCGTGGATCGCTTCGGCGAAGAAGCCGGTCTTTTCCAGCGAGCGCACGACCTTGTCGGCGCCGTGCTTGGTGCGGGTAAACACCAGCACGCGATCGGTCTTCTCGGCCTTGAGCACTTCGACCAGAAGCGCCGGTTTGGCCGACTTTTCCGTATGAATAACCCGTTGGGCGATGCGTTCGACGGTGGTTGCCTGCGGCGTCACGGCCACACGCACCGGGTCGATCAGCATCTGGTCGGCGAGGCGGGTGATTTCCTGCGGCATGGTGGCCGAGAAGAACAGCGTCTGCCGCTCCTTGCGCAGCATCGCCACGACACGCTTGATGTCGTGGATAAAGCCCATGTCGAGCATGCGGTCGGCTTCGTCGAGCACCAGGATTTCGACCTGATTGAGCGTCACGGCGCGCTGGTTGACCAGATCGAGCAGACGGCCTGGCGTTGCCACCAGTACTTCGACGCCATGCGCGAGCGAACGCACCTGACGGTTGATCGGCACGCCGCCGATCGCGAGTGCTACGGCCAGCGGCTTGATGTGGCGGCCATAGGCGCGGAAACTTTCCGAGATCTGGCCGGACAATTCGCGGGTCGGCGATAGCACCAGCACGCGGCAGGATTTCTTCTCGGGCCGCAGGCGCTTGGTGGTGAGATGGTTGAGGATCGGCAGCGCGAAAGCCGCGGTCTTGCCGGTTCCGGTCTGGGCGATGCCGATGACATCGCGGCCCGCAAGGGCGGTCGGAATGGTCTGAGATTGGATCGGCGTGGGGGTTTCGTATTTCTCTTCGGCAAGGGCGCGAAGAATCGGCTCAGCGAGGCCGAAGTCGGTAAATGAAGTCAAAGAGGCTCTTTTCTATATGGCGAATCGGCCGATCCGCTTCTGACGAAGCGACGGAATCGCGGGGTTCTAAAGACATCCCGCGTGGCCAGGGTTGTCGGCTGGTTAGAGAAGCAGAAGAGGCGGGGCGAAAATCGTTTTAAAGAGTTTTCGTGCACGCAGCCCGCAAACCCGAGACCGGGTCTTTCATCCGCAGAGGTCATATGACAGGTGGCTATGGTCTTTTCAAGGCACGTTTCGCGACTATTCCGCCAAATGATGAATAAACAGGTGTCGGAAGCCCTATTCGGCCCGATGGACAAGCCGCTTTAGATCGGGGAAGGTCTGGCGCGAAAAGCCATTTCCAGGCCGTTCTAGACGATCCGGAGCCGTTGCAATGCCGTTTTCCAGCGCCTCTCAGGCGCTTTCACGCTTCACCGTCCTCGACCTCACCCGCGTCCGCTCCGGTCCGACCTGCGTGCGTCAGCTCGCCGATTGGGGCGCCAACGTCATCAAGATCGAGACGCCGCCGCATCTGGAAAAAGGCGAGGGCCCGGGCGGCCCGCGCGAGAATGCCGACTTCCAGAACCTGCACCGCAACAAGCGCAGCATCACGCTCGACCTGAAGTCGCCGGAAGGCCTCGCCGCCTTCAAGCGCCTGGTCGCGAAGGCCGACGTGGTGGTGGAGAATTTCCGTCCCGACGTGAAAGACCGGCTCGGCATCAATTACGAGGACTTGAAGAAGATCAACAAGGGCATCGTGCTCGGCAGCATCTCCGGTTTCGGCCAGGACGGGCCTTACGCCAAGCGGCCGGGCTTCGACCAGATCGCGCAGGGCATGGGCGGACTGATGTCGATCACCGGCCTGCCGGGCCAGGGGCCGGTGCGTGTCGGCATCCCGATCGCCGATCTTTGCGCCGGGCTGTTCTGCGCCATCGGCATTTTGACGGCGCTGCTCGAACGTGACGTGTCCGGCGAAGGCCAGTGGGTCTCGACCTCGTTGCTGCAGGCGCAGATCTTCATGCTCGATTTCCAGGCGGCGCGCTGGCTGCAGATGCACGAAGTCGCCCAGCAGGCCGGCAACAATCATCCGACCAGCATTCCAACCGGCGTGTTCAAGACCAAAGACGGCCACATCAACATCGCCTCGACCGGCCAGAAGATGTGGGAGATCACGTGCCGGTCCATCGAGATGCCGGAGCTGATCGACCATCCCGACTACAACAGCGGCGCGCAACGCTCGAAAAATCGCAATGCGCTCAATGCCCTGATCGAGGCCAAGACCGTTAGCAAGACCAGCGCCGAATGGATCGACATTTTCAACAAGGCTGGCGTGCCTTGCGGGCCGATCTACACGATCGACCAGACTTTCGCCGACGAGCAGGTCAAGCATCTCGGCATCGCCCAGGATGCGACCAAGCCGAACGGCGAGACGCAGACTTTCGTCGGGCAGCCGTTCAGGCTGTCGCGCACGCCGAGCAAGATCGTCGCGACACCGCCCGGACAGGGCCAGCACACCGACGAAGTGCTCAAGGAATTCGGCTTCGCCGACACTGAAATCGCCGCCTTGCATCAGGCCAAGGCAGTTTAACGAGACCCATCCGGCCGTCGGAAGGACCACGACATGAACATCATGACCAAGACCGACAAAATGCTGTCCCGCAAAGAGGGCAACGTCGGCTACCTGACCTTCAACAATCCCGAGCGCCACAACGCGGTGTCGCTGGAAATGTGGGAGGCCGCCTCCGGCCATCTCGAGGATTTCAAGAACGACAAGAACATTCGCGTCGTGGTGCTGTCCGGCGCCGGCGGCAAGGCCTTCGTGTCGGGCGCCGACATTTCCAAGTTCGAGAGCGAGCGTTCCAGCAAGGAAGCCGTCGATCGCTACAACGTCGCGGTCGATGCCGCCAACACCGCGGTCTATGAATTCCCCAAGCCGACCATCGCCATGATCCAGGGTTATTGCATCGGCGGCGGCGTCGGCCTGGCGCTGTGCTGCGACATGCGCATCTGCTCGGACAATTCGAAATTCGGCGTGCCGGCCGCCAAGCTCGGCCTCGGCTATGCCTTCAAGGGCATCAAGAAGCTGGTCGATGTCGTCGGACCGTCCTTCGCCAAGGAAATCTTCTACACCGCGCGCCAGTTCACCGCCGCCGAGGCCGTGACAATGGGTCTGGTCAATCGGTCGATGCCGGTGGAAGAGTTGGAGAGCTACGTCAAGAATTACGCCGAGACCATCGGCGGCAATGCGCCTTTGACGGTCGATGCGGTCAAGTTCATTGTCGGCGAGGCGGTCAAGCAGGGCGCCGAGCGCGACCTGAAAAAGTGCGCCGACCTGGTGGCGGAATGCTTCGCCAGCGCCGATTATATCGAAGGCCGCAAGGCCTTTATGGAGAAGCGCAAGCCGGCATTTACTGGTAAGTAGACTGACTTCCTCGACCCAAAAAGGGCGAGGCCATAAAAAATAAAAAATCGAATATCCAGGGAGGATTGCGTGGCGTCGGTTGAGTTGAAGGGCCTGACCAAGCGATACGGCAGCGCGGCGGTGGTCGATCGTATTTCGCTGCACATCGAGCATGGCGATCTGGTCTGCTTGCTGGGTCCGTCCGGTTGCGGCAAGACCACCACGCTGCGGCTGATCGCCGGCTTCGTCGAGCCGAGCGAAGGCGAAATCTATGTCGGCGACAGGCTGATTTCTTCGCCCGCGCTCACCGTGCCGCCCGAGCGGCGCAACATGTCGATGATCTTCCAGAGCTACGCGCTGTGGCCGCATATGACGGTGGCCGAGAACATCGTTTACGGCCTCAAGCTGCGCAAACTGGCGCGCGACGTCATCGCCAAGAAACTTGACGCTATTCTCACCACGACCCAGTTGGCGCCATTGGCGCAGCGTTATCCCGGCGAGCTATCCGGCGGTCAGCAGCAGCGCGTGGCGCTGGCCCGCGCGCTCATTGTCGAGCCGGAAACGCTCTTGCTCGACGAGCCGCTGTCGAACCTCGACGCCAACTTGCGCGAGGAAATGCGCTTCGAGGTGCGCCGGCTGCACGACGCCTATCGCTACACCACGGTCTACGTCACCCACGACCAGTCCGAGGCGATGACCACCGCCGACCTGATCTGCGTCATGAACGGCGGCAAGATCGAACAGGCCGGTTCGCCGGAAGAAATCTACAACCGGCCGCGCTCGGAATTCGTCGCGCGCTTCATCGGCTCCAGCAACGTGCTCAAGGGCAAGGGCCTCGACGGCGGCCGCGTCGATTTCGCCGGCGTCGCGTTGCGCTGCACCGGCGAAGCGGTCGTGTCCGGCGCGACGACAGCCGTGTCGGTCCGCCCGCACGACATCGCGCTTTCCGCCAAGCCGCCGCAACAGACCGAAAACGTCGTTCCGGCCATCGTGGTGCGGCAGGTCTTTCTCGGCGACAGCCGGGACTATATGGTTGAGGCCAAGGACGGCACGCAACTGCGCACGCTCACCGCGGCCGAAGAAAACATTCCGCAAGGCAGCAATGTCTGGCTGCATTTACCGCCCGAGCGGTGCCGCGCGCTGCTTGGTTAGTCTGCTTAGTTAGTCTGTTTGGCGAGACGGTTTGCATAATAAGAAACGGCAAGATTTCGCGGGGGCGAAACAACAAAGGGCAACGGAGGGTACGCGATGACAAAGCCGAAAATTTCACGCCGCGACGTATTGATCGGTTCGAGCGCGCTGGCCGTGGGCGCCACCTTCGCCACGCGCGTGTTGTCGGCGTCGCCGCCGGCCACTGAAATCACACCGGCGCTGATCGAGGCGGCGAAAAAAGAAGGCAAGGTGATCTGGTACACCTCGGTCGACTTGCCGCTTGCCGAGAAGGTCGCGAAAGCGTTCGAGGCGAAATTTCCCGGCGTTGCGGTGCGCGTCGAACGCTCCGGCGCCGAGCGCGTGTTCCAGCGCATCGGCCAGGAGAACGCCAGCAACATTCACGCTGTCGACGTCGTCAATTCATCGGACGCCGCGCATTCGATCGTGTGGAAGAAGGCCAATCTGCTCGAAGCCTTCGTCCCCGAGGACGTCGCCAAGTTCTATCCGGTCGAGCACAAGGATCCGGACGGCATGTTCGCCAGCTTCCGCGTCTGGGTGTCGATTATCGCCTACAACACCGACCTGGTGAAAAAGGAAGACGCGCCGAAGAGCTTCGCCGATCTGCTCGATCCGAAGTGGAAGAACAAGATCGTCAAGGCGCATCCCGGCTACAGCGGCACCATCATGACCGCGACCTTCCAGATGGCCCGCGACCTCGGCTGGGGCTACTTCGAGAAGCTGGCGGCGCAGAACGTCATGCAAGTGCAATCGTCGGCCGACCCGCCGAAGCGCCTGGCGCTCGGCGAGCGCGCGGTGATGGCCGACGGCAACGAGTACAATATCTTCGAGATCAGCGAGAAGGGCGGACCGGTCGCGCCGGTCTACGCCACCGAAGGCTCGCCGCTGATCGTCGGCCCGACTGCGATGTTTAAGACGGCGCCGAATCCGAATGCCGCCAAGCTGTTCACCGCCTACAGCTTCACGCAGGAATGCCAGCAGCTCATCATCAATGTCGGCGGCCTGCGCTCGGTACATCCGCAGACCAAGGACAAGCCCGGCCGTACGCCCTTCAAGGACATCAAGGTGATGAAGGACGATCCCGCCGGCGTCGAAGCCACCAGCGACGAGATCAAGCAGAAGTACAGCAAGATCTTCAAGGTCTAAGCCAAACGCGCATCTCAGGGTGACGGCGCAAGCCGGGAGGAGAACGCCATGCGAAAAACGACGTTCAGTCGGCGCGATGTGCTCAAGGGCTCGACCGCGCTCGCGGTCGGAACCGTCTTTGCCGAGCCAGCCCGCGCCGCGCCGCCGCCTGCGGAAGCGATCACGCCGGCGCTGATCGAGGCGGCCAAGAAAGAAGCCAAGGTCGTGTTCTACACGGCCATGGATCTGGCGTTCGCCGAGCGCCTCGGCCGCTCGTTCGAAACGAGGTTTCCGGGCATCGCTGTGCGTGTCGAGCGATCGGGCGCCGAGCGCGTGTTCCAGCGTCTCGGCCAAGAATATGCCAGCAACATTCACTCGGTCGACGTCGTCAACACCGCCGATCAAGCCCACGTTATCTTGTGGAAGCGCAACGGCTGGCTCGCGCAATATCTGCCCGAGGAAGTGGTCAAGTATTACGACAAGAAATACTACGACCCCGAGGGCTTCGAGCTGGTGACGCGCGTCCTGGTCTCGCCCTTCGGCATCAACACCAATTTGGTGAAGATGGAAGATGCGCCGAAGAGCTTTGCCGATCTGCTCGATCCGAAATGGTTCGGCAAGATGGTGAAGGCGCATCCCGCCTACAGCGGCACCATCATGAACGCGACCTTCCAGATCGCGCGCGATCTCGGTTGGGGTTATTTCGAGAAGCTCGCCAAGCAGAACATCATGCAGGTGCAATCGGCGACCGACACGCCCAAGCGAATTGCCCTTGGCGAGCGTGCCATCATGATCGACGGCGCCGGCTATCTGGTCATCCGCGCCAAGGAGGAAGGCCAGCCGGTCGACGTCATTTATCCGTCCGAGGGCACGCCGCTCGCCACCAGCCCGAGCGCTCTGATGAAGGCCGCTCCTAACCCGAATGCGGCGAAGCTGTTCCATAACTGGATGCATTCGCGCGAGGGGCAGCAGATTCTGATTGATTTCGCCCGCCAGTATTCACCCCACGCCCAGGCCGTCGAAAAGCCGGGCGTGCGCAAACTCGCCGACATCAAGCTGATGAAGGAAGATCCCGAAGGCGTCGAGAAGTCGGCCGACGAGGTCAAACGCCGCTACACGGAAATCTTCAAAGTCTAGTGCCCACTTCAGCTGACGCTGCGCCAGCCGCTGCCGTCTCAACAAGCGTAATTTCAAGGTCAGACCGGTGACAATCGCCATACCAGCCACACAGCCGCCGCGAAAATACGGCATCGATTTCACCAAGCCGGTGCTCTACGGCTTCGCCGCGGTGCTGTGCGTGCTGATCGTGCTGCCGCTGTCGTGGCTGTTCCTCTACAGCCTGACCGATTCAAAGGGCGCGCTGACGCTGGCGAACTTCTACCGGCTGTTCACTGAATCCTCGTTCTACGATCCACTGGTCACTACCTTCATCATCGCCACGACGTCGGCCATCGTCTGCTGCGCGGTGGCGGCGCCGATGGGCTGGCTGGTGGCGCGCACCGATCTGCCGTTTTCCGGCGTGATCCGCGCGCTGGTGACGGCGTCGTTCGTGACGCCGCCGTTCCTCGGCGCGATCGCCTGGGAATTGTTGGCGGCTCCGAACAGCGGTCTGCTCAACAAGATTTTCCGGGGCATCACCGGCGCCGAGCCGGACGTGCATCTGTTCAATATCTACACCATCCAGGGCATCATCTTCGTGATCTCCTGCTACACGTTCCCTTATGTGTTCGTGCTGGTCGCCAATTCGCTCGACCGCACGCCGGGTGAACTGGAAGACGCTTCCTCGATTCTCGGCGGCGGTCGCTGGTACACCGCGCGGCGCATCACCATTCCGCTGGTGCTGCCGGCGCTGCTGGCCGGCGCGCTGGTCGCGTTCCTGCAGGCGATGACGCTGTTCGGCTCGCCGGCGATTTTGGCGCTGCCGGCCGGCTTCCACACCATGACGACCAAGATATGGAGCCTGTTCCAGTATCCGCCGAAGCCCGAACTTGCCGCCGCGGCCTCGCTGCCTCTGCTGGTCTTGACGGTGTTCCTGCTGCGCGCCGAGCACATGATCCTTGGCCGCCGCGGCTATTCGGTGGTCGGCGGCAAATACGGCGCGCCGCGGCTGATTCCGCTGCATAGTTGGCGCTGGGTGGCCTTCATCATTTGCCTGCTGGTGCTGATGCTGCCGGTGTTCCTGCCTTACATGGCGCTGTTCAACGCCGCCTTCTCGCCCGTCGCCACCACATTCCTGACCTTCAAGAACGCCACGCTGCACAACATCCAGTTCGTGCTGTTCGACCTGTCGGCGGCGTCGCTGGCCCTGAAAAACACGGTTATCCTCGGAACCGCGACCGCGACCATCGGCACCATGATCGCGGTGGTGATCGCCTATGTCACCGCGCGCCGGGCTGTGACCGGCTGGCGCGTGCTCGGTTTTCTCGCCACCGCGCCGATCGCCATTCCCGGCATCGTGCTTGGCGTCGGCCTGTTCCTGAGCTACACAAGGCCGCCCTTCGTGCTGTACGGCACACTGTGGATCCTGCTGATCGCCTTCGTCACCATCGCGCTGCCGTCGGCCTATCAGCAACTGCAGGCGGCGTTTCGCACCATCCATCCCGAACTCGAAGACGCCAGCCGCATTCTCGGCGCGACCAGGCTACGCTCGCTGTGGGAAATCACCGCGCCGCTGCTGCGCACCGGTGTGATCGCGACCTGGTGCTTCATCTTCGTCGGTGTGATGCGCGAATTGTCGGCGGCGATCATTCTGTTCACCTCGGAAACCAAGGTGATCTCGGTGCTGATCTACGATCTCAACGAGAGCGGCGATCTCGGCGCCATTTCGGTGATCGGCATCGGCATGCTGTTGATCACCTTTGCGGTGGTGACGGCGGTCAACCGCATTCCCGGCTTCGGCAACGTGCGCTTCCGAAACTAAGCGCATGATCCCGAAAAGTGGGAACCGGTTTTCGGAAAAGATCATGCGCAATTGAAAAGTAAGATCAAGATTATGGATGCTCAACTTCCGGCGACGTCGATTGCGCAGCTTTTGGCCGATCATATCGTGGCGCTCAAACCCGCGGCGCTGCCGCCGGCGGTCAAGCAGAAATGCGAAGACCTCTTGATCGACGTGGCCGGGCTCTGCGTCACCGCGCGCAACGAGGACTATGTCACCAGCGCGCTGGCCGGCTGCGACGATGACGGCCCCTGCACCGCGATCGGCCATGCGCGCACGCTGAGCGCGGCGAGCGCCGCCTTCGTCAACGGCACCGCCTGCCACGGCGAGGATTTCGACGACACCTTCGAAGGCGGCCCGGTGCATGCCGGCGCGGTGATTGTGCCGGCGGTGCTGGCGGCCTGCGAACGCCACAATCCGGATGGCCAGGCGGCGATGCTCGGCATCGCGGTCGGCACCGAAGTGATGTGCCGGCTGAGCACCGTCGTGCCGAAAGCCACGCACAAGGCCGGTTTTCATCCGACTGCGATTTACGGCACCATGGGCGCCGCCGCCGGTGTCGGCATCGCGCTCGGTCTCAACGCCAAGCAGATCGTCGATGCGCTCGGCATCGCCGGCAGCATGGCCTCCGGCATCATCGAGTATCTGGCGGAAGGCGCCTGGACCAAGCGCATGCATCCGGGCTGGGCGGCGCAATCCGGCATCCGCGCCGCGCTCTTGGCGCGCGCCGGCTTTTCCGGGCCGCGCACGGTGTTCGAGGGCGTGCACGGGCTGTTCCACGGCTTCGCCCACACCATCAAGGGCAACTACGAAGCCGTCACCGGCGACTTTGGTGCGCGCTGGGTCACCGAGACGCTGGCGTTCAAGCCCTATCCGTGCGGCACCATGGCGCATCCTTACATCGATTGCGCCAAGCGCCTTGCCGCGCGTGGCATCAAGGCGGCAAACATCAAGGAAATGGTCTGCGAGGTCGCGGAAGGCACCGTGCACCGGCTGTGGGAGCCGCTCGCCGCCAAGCAGCGTCCGCCGAACGGCTATGCGGCGAAATTCGCCACGCCCTTCATCCTCGCCACCGGCTTCGTGAAGGGTGGCGTCGGCTTGGGCGACTTCACGGCGGAGGCGGTGCGCGATCCGGACGTCCTGGCGCTCGCCGCCAAGGTCCGTTACGTGATCGATCCGGATAACCCTTATCCGAACGCCTTCACCGGCCACATCCGCGTGTTCATGACCGACGGGCAGGTTTTCGAAGACCGCCAGCCGCATTTCCGTGGCGGCGCCAACGAGCCGCTGACGCGCGCTGACATTGAAGAGAAATTCACGCTCAACGCCCGTCACGGCGGCTGGGACGACAAGCGCAGCACTGCCGCGCTGAAGCTGCTGTCGACGCTTTATGGCGGTAAAGTCGATCTGGCGCCATTCCGGGGATAAACATGACAGACAACAACCAGCTCGGCGACGAGCTTAAAGGCAAAGTCGCCATCGTCACCGGCGCCGGGCGCAATATCGGCCGCGCCATCGCGATGCAATTGGCGCAAGCCGGCGCCGCGGTGGTCGTCAACGTGAAGTCGAACAAGGCCGAGGCCGACGCCGTCGTGGCGGAGATCGAAAAAGCCGGCGGTCAAGCGCTGGCGGTGCTCGGCGATGTTGCCGCCGCCGCCGCGATGAACGCGCTCGCCAACGCCGCGGTGAAGAAATTCGGCCGCATCGATTGCCTAGTCAACAACGCCTCGCTGCGGCGCGAGAACTCGATCGTCGATATGAGTTACGACGAGTGGCGCGAGGTGATGAACGTCACGCTCGACTCCGCGTTTCATGGCGTGAAGGCCTGCCTGCCGGCGCTGATGAAGCAGGGCGGCACCATCATCAATATCGGTGGCATGAGCGCGCATATCGGCTCCAAAGGCCGCAGTCATGTCATGACCGCCAAGGCCGGCCTCGTCGGCTTCACCCGCGGTCTGGCGCACGATCTGGCCGCCTTGCACATCACCGCCAATTGCGTGGTACCGGGCGCGATCGACACGGCGCGGCCGGGCACCTCGCAGAAGCCCGCGCATCATCTCACGCATGGCACCATTACCGGCGAGCGCGGCAAGCCCTATGACGTCGCCGCCATGGTGCGGCTTCTGTGCGGGCCGGGCGGACGTTTTGTCACCGGCCAGACCATCCATATCAATGGCGGGGCCTATCACGGCGTCTAGCGCATAGCGGGGCAGTGGCCGCACCCGCACGAAAGTGCTAATCCACGCCCCAACAAATCCGGGTAACAACGAGGTTCGCATGTACACCGAGCTCAAACTTTTCATCGACGGAAAATGGCTGAGCGGCGAAGGCCGCAAGAGTGAGGACGTCGTCAATCCGGCCACCGGCAAGGTATTGGCGCAATTGCCGCACGCCAGCAAAGCCGATCTCGATGAGGCACTGGCCGCCGCCAACAAAGCGTTCCCGCTGTGGAAAGCGACCTCGGCCTATGACCGCGGCAAGATCATGCGCAAGGCCGCCGATTTGCTGCGTGAGCGCGCCGAGCACGTCTCCAAGGTGCAGACCCAGGAGCAGGGCAAAGCCTTCGTCGAGTCGCGCGCCGAAGTGCTGACCTCGGCCGACATCATCGATTGGTACGCCGAAGAGGGCCGCCGTTCCTATGGCCGCATCGTGCCGGGCCGCATGAAGGGCATTCGCCAACTGGTGACGCAGGAGCCGGTCGGCGTCGTCGCGGCTTTCACACCGTGGAATTTCCCGACGCTGACCCCGGTGCGCAAGATCGCCGGCGCGCTCGCCGCCGGCTGCACCATCATCATCAAGGCCTCGGAAGAAACCCCCGGCGGCTGCGTCGAGCTGGTGAAATGCTTCGCCGACGCCGGCATTCCGGCGGGCGTGCTGAACCTGGTGTTCGGCGTGCCGGCCAATGTGTCGGAGCACCTGATCCCGTCCGCGATCGTCAAGAAAATTTCGTTCACCGGCTCGATCCCGGTTGGCAAGCATCTCGCCGCGCTCGCCGGCAAGAACATGAAGCGCGCCACCATGGAGCTCGGCGGCCACTCGCCGGTCGTAGTGTTCGACGACGCCGATCCGGAAAAGGCCGCCGACACCATCGCGGCCTTCAAGTACCGCAACGCCGGACAAGTCTGCATCTCGCCGACGCGTTTCTATGTGCAGGAGAAGGGCTACAGCAAGTTCGTCGCGCGCTTCACCGAATACGCCAAGGGCCTCAAGCTCGGCGACGGGCTGGAGAAGGGCACCACCATGGGTCCGCTGGCCAATCCGCGCCGGCTCGACGCCATGGAGAGTTTCGTCAACGACGCCAAGGCGCGCGGCGGCAAGATCCAGACTGGCGGCTCGCGCCACGGCAACCAGGGCTTCTTCTTCGAGCCGACGGTGATCACCGACGTGCCGGACGATTCCAAGATCATGACCGAGGAGCCGTTCGGCCCGGTGGCGCCGATCGTGCCGTTCAAGACGTTCGATGAAGTGGTGGCGCGCGCCAACTCGCTGCCCTTCGGGCTTGCGGCCTATGCCTTCACGTCGTCGGGCGCGCAGGCCATGGCGATCGGCGATGCCATCCAGTCCGGCATGGTCGGGGTCAACAGCGTCATGATATCGACGCCGGAAACGCCGTTCGGCGGTATCAAGGAGTCGGGCTACGGCTCCGAAGGCGGCATCGAAGGGTTACAGGCGTATATGAACACGAAGTTCATCAGCCAGGGGTGACTTGCGACTTGTGCAGAATCAAAATGGCCGGGCATTGCCTGGCCATTTTTTATACGATCCCTGTCATACCCGCGAAGGCGGGCATCCAGTAATCACTGACCTATCTGTGTGTACTGGGTCCCCGCCTGCGCGGGGACGACAGCTTCATGCTACTTCGCCGCCAATCCCTTCTGACATGCCGCCCACACCTTCGACGGCGTCGCCGGCATTTCCATGTGATCGGCGGCGCCATTCGGGATCGCGTTCGACACCGCGTTCATCACCGCGGCGATGGCCGCCGTGGTGCCGGCTTCGCCGGTGCCTTTGACGCCAAGCGCGTTGCTGGTCGCGGGCACGACATGCGAGGCCTCGCGCAGCTCGATCGGCATGTCATGGGCGCGCGGCATGCCGTAATCCATGAAAGAGCCGGTCACCAATTGCCCGCTTACCGAATCGTAGATGGCGTTTTCCGTCAGCGCCTGGCCGAGGCCGTTTGCGATCGAGCCCTGCACCTGGCCTTCGACCACCATCTGGCTGAGAATGTTGCCGCAGTCGTCCACCGCCGTGTAGGTGACGATGTCGAGCTTGCCGGTGTCGGGATCGATCTCGACCTCGGCGATGTGGCAGCCATTCGGAAACGTCAGCGGCGTATCGAGCTTGCCCAGGCTGTCGAGGCTCTCGCCCATGGTTTTGGCGCGCTTGGCGGTCTCGAACAGCGAAATCTTGCGGTCGGTGCCGACCACTTCGAAGTGGCCTCCGCGATAGGCAATATCGGATTCGGCCGCTTCCAGTGCAGCAGAGGCTATCTTTTTGCCCTTCTCCAGCACGATGTCAGCCGTGTGCATGATGGCATTACCGGCGCACATCGCCGAGCGCGAGCCGACCGAAGCCGCACCTGTCAGTCCCAGGTCGGTGTCGCCGTGGCGATGCTCGATCGTCGTAGGATCGATGCCGAGCTTGCCGGCGAGCAGGCGGCCGAACACCGTGGCATGACTCTGGCCGGTCGACTGCACGTTAAGGCCGAGAATCAATTTGTCGTTGCCGGGAAATCCGAGCGATGCGGTCTCGGTCGGCATCGCGCCGGCGTGTTCGAGCATGCAGGACACGCCGATGCCGCGCAGCTTCTTGCGCTTGGCGGCTTCGCGCTTGCGTTTGCTGAAGCCGTCGAAGTCGGCAAGCTTGAGCGCCTTGTCGACGATGCCGGGGAAGTCGCCGCTGTCGTAGGTGTTGATCGGTGTCTTGAACGGCATCGCCGAAGCCGGGATCAGATTCTTCTTGCGTAGCTTGACCGGATCGATGCCGGTGACGCGCGCGGCTTCCTCAACCACGCGTTCCAGAACGTAATTGGCTTCCGGCCGTCCGGCACCGCGATAGGGTGCAATTGGCACCTTGTTGGTAAAATAACATGCGACGCCGACGTCGATCTTCGCGATGCGGTACATGCCGGGCAGGCAGCGCGCGAAATTGTTGGTGTTGATGTTGACGCCGGCATTGGCCACGTAGGCGCCCTGATTGCACACATGCCGTACGCGCAAGGCCAGGAACTTGCCCTTGTCGTCGAGCGCGAGTTCCGCTTCGCTGATGGCGTCGCGGGCTTGTGCATCGCTGATGAAGGCCTCCGATCGCGTCGACTGCCAGTGCACCGGGCGTCCGACTTTGCGGGCCGCCACCAGCACTGCGATATATTCCGGGTAGCAGGTCGTCTTCATGCCGAAGGCGCCGCCGACATCCGCGGTGAGCACCCGCAGTTTGTCGTTCGGTACGCCCATGATCGAGGCCGCCTGGCCGCGCATCGCGTCGGCGCTCTGCGAGCAGGCATGCAGCGTGTAGCTGTCGTTCGCTTTATCGTATTCGCCGGTGGCGCCGCGGGTCTCCATCGAGGCCACCACCATGCGCTGATGGACGACCTTCACGCGCGCCACGTGCGGCGCTTCCTTGATGATCCTGGCGACCTCGCGCTCGTTGTCCTCGCTGGGCGCCGGGCCGGGCCAATCGATACAGAGATTGCCGGGAACGTCCGGAAATAATTGCGTCGTCCCCTTCATCGCCGCGTCGAGGTCGACCACCGGCGTCAACTCCTCGTACTCGACCTGCACGACGTCGGCGGCGTCGAGCGCTAGGGCAGCGGTCTCCGCGACCACCACCGCCACCGGATCGCCGACATGCATTGGGGTTTCCGCCAACGTCGGGCGGAACGGCATCGCCAATTTGGCGCCGCCCCGGCCGGCGCTCGGCGGATGACGCGAGATGCCGCCGATGCCGGCGGCCTTGATATCCTCGGCGGTCAGCACCGCCAGCACGCCCTTGGCCTTGCGCGCCGCGGCGGTGTCGACCTTCAGCACCCGGGCATGGGCATGGGGCGAACGCACGAAGGCGGCATAGGCCTGGTTCGGCAGTTTCGGGTCGTCGGCAAACCGCCCCAGTCCGCGCAGCAGAGCCTCGTCCTCGACGCGCGGTTTGTCCTTGGGGGCGGGGCTTGCTGACATGAGGAAGGTCCGTAAAAATGGGCTTGCGGGACCGCTTTTATAGCAAGCCAAATCGCCTGCGACAGGGGCTTGCGTCCGGTCCCGGGCTGCGGCACTCAGGCGCAACAATCCCGCATCACCCAATAGAAGAACACTTTTCAGGGGACGAAATGGCCACCCAGCGAACCATCGATACCCATACCCACATCCTGACCCTTGAGACCGCCGCCCTGATCACCAAGGCGTCGCCCAAGACGCCGGTGACCATCACGGCGCAGGACGCCGATTTCGCGACCCTGGATGTGGCCGGCGTCGTCTACAAGGATTTCCCGACCGGCGGCTTCGACATCGCGCGCCGCCTCAAGGACATGGATGCCACCGGCATCGACGTGCACGTGCTGTCGGCGACGCCGCAGACCTATCTCTACGGCCTCGGCGAAGAGCTGAGCGGCATCGTCGCCACCATCCAGAACGACCAGATGGCCAAACACGTCGCCGCCCACCCGGACCGCTTCATGGCCATCGCGACACTGCCGCTGGGCCAGCCGGAACGCGCCGCCGACGAGCTCAAGCGCGTCATCACCAAGCTGGGCTTCAAGGGCGCGATGTTCGCCTCGAACTTCCAGGGCAAAAATCTGGACGACCCGATGTTCGAGCCGCTGTGGGCTGCCGCCGAACAACTCGGCGCTTTCATGTTCGTCCACCCGAACAACATCGCCGGCGCCGACCGGCTGAAGTCCTATTACCTCGCCAACCTGATCGGCAATCCGCTCGACACCACCATCGCGGCGGCGTCGCTGATTTTCGGCGGCGTCATGGACCGCTATCCCAAGCTCAAGGTCATGCTGGCGCATGGCGGCGGCTTCACGCCGTATCAGGCGGCACGCTGGGAGCACGGCTGGGCGGTGCGCGGCGAGACCAAGGTCAACGTCAAGACGCAGCCGAAGGGTATCGCCAAGCGGTTCATTTACGACACCATCCTGCATTCCGATCAGACGCTTGAGGCGATGATCGGGCTGGTCGGCGCCGACAAGGTCATGCTCGGCAGCGATTATCCTTACGACATGGGCATGATGGATTGCGTCAAGCACGTCCGCGGCCTGAAAATCTCGGATGCCGACAAATCCGCGATCCTTCAAGGCAACTTCGAGAAGTTCCTGGCGGGGATGTCGGCATGAACGCGCAAAGCAAAATCGCCCGCACGTCGACTGCCAAGGTCCTGAGCTTCATCGATGACGCGATGGTGAAGGCCGGCGTGCCGGCCGCCGATGCGGCGAAGATCGCCGAGCTGATGCTGGAAGCCGATCTGATCGGCGCCGACGCGCACGGTGTGTTTCGTCTGCCGCAATATATCCAGCGCCTGAAGCTCGGCTCGACCAACCCGCGGCCGAACATCAAGGTCAACCGTACCGCGCCCGCAACCGCTCTGGTTGAAGGCGACAACGGCATGGGCCATCTGGTCGTGTCGAAATGCGCTGAACTGGCCATCGAAATGGCTAAGGAAAACGGCGTCGCCTGGGTCGGCTGCAATATGTCCGGACATGCCGGCGCTGCCGGCGTCTATGCCGCGCTGCCGCTCAAGCACAACATGATCGGCATCTATTCGGCGGTGGCCAATGCCAACCACATGCCGCTGGCCGGCGGCGCCGAGCCGCTGCTCGGCACCAATCCGCTGGCGATGGCGATCCCGGCTGGTGAAGAGCCGCCGCTGGTGCTCGATATCGCGACCTCCATCGTGTCTTACGGCACCATCAAGAACCACAAGATGCTCAACCAGCCGCTCAACGACGACTGGATGATCGATCCGAAAACCGGCGAGCCGATCACTGATCCGAACAAGAGCGGCAATGCGCTGCTGCTGCCGATGGCGGGCTACAAAGGCGCCGGTCTGGCGCTGATGTTCGGGCTGCTCGCCGGCACGCTCAACGGCGCGCTGTTCGGCCGCGATTGCGTCGACTTCAACGCGGATCCCAATACGCCGACCAATACCGGGCAGTTCGTGCTGGCGCTCGATCCCAGCCGCTTCCAGAAGCTCGAGGTGTTCAAGGCCGAGGTCGACCGCCACATCCGCAGCCTGCGCAACTCCAAATCGCTGCCGGGCCACGACGCAGTGCGTCTGCCGGGCGACGCCCGTGCCAAGCGCATCGCCGACCGCAAGGCCAACGGCCTGGCGCTGCCGCCGGAATTGCTGGTGCAACTCGACAAGCTCGCGGCGGAATTGTCGATCAAACCGCTGGCGGCGCGCTAGACTGCGACAGCGGCACAAGCCGCTGTCGATAAAAAGCCGATGGGGGAAATGCCATGCATACGCTTCTCGTCGTTGCGTCCATGCTTTTGGCCGCGACCATTCCAGTTTTTGCTCAAAGTGGAGGCGCAATGTCGCCCGATGTTCTGAAAGATCTCGCGCCGTCGGGAAAACTCCGCGCCGCGATCAATCTCGGCAATAGCGTGCTGGCGCAAACCGGCGACGACGGTAAGCCCAAAGGCATCACTCCCGATCTGGCGCGCGAACTGGGCAAGCGGTTGAACGTGCCGGTCGAACTCGTGCCCTACAATGCCGCCGGCAAGGTGTTCGAGGCGGTCAAGACCGGAGCCTGGGACATCGCCTTCGTCGCGATCGAGCCGGTGCGTGCCGCCGAAATCGAATTCAGCCCGCCTTACGTCATCATCGAAGGCAATTACATGGTGCATAAGGATTCGCCGCTGAAGACGGTCGCCGATGTCGACAAGCCCGGCATCCGCATCGCTGTCGGAGTCGGCTCGGCCTACGATCTCTACCTGACGCGCACCATCAAGAACGCCACCGTCGTCCGTGCCTCGATGGGCGGCGGCAAGGCCATGATCGACATGTTCATCAACGACAAGCTCGAGGTGGCCGCCGGCGTGAAGCAGCCGCTGGTCGCTTATGCTGCGACCAATCCGGACATGCGGGTGATGGAAGAGCACTTCATGGAAATCAAACAGGCGATGGGTACGCCCAAGGGCCGTCTCGCCGGCGCGGCCTATCTGACGGCCTTCATCGAAGAGATGAAGGCGTCGGGCTTTGTCGCCGACGCCATCAAACGCAGCAACCAGTCGGCGGCCGTCGCGCCGCCTGCGGCGAAATAGACCGCAATTATTCAGGCTGGCGGTTGCAGAGTTTCCGATTCAAGGGTCAACTCGCGCACCGCACAAGGGGGGAGTCCATGCGCAAGTTTTTCGCCATCATCGCCGCCGCACTGGTGTTCAGCATCACCGCCGCGTTCGCCGATCCGGTCGGCAGGTACTTTGTCGAGGGCACCGACCCCGGCAATAGCTCAGGCACCTATACCGGCACAGTGACGGTTGAAAAAACCGGAGAAACCTACAGTGTCGTCTGGCTGATCGGCGGGACCCGCTTTGTCGGCACCGGCATCGGCAACAAGGATTTCCTCGCAGTGTCCTACCGCTCCGGCAACAATACCGGGCTTGCGCTTTACGGGCCCGACGGCAGCGGCTGGGCGGGAGTCTGGACCTATGCCGGCGGCACGCGGATGGGTGCGGAGCGCTGGGTGCGGCGGTAGCGGATTTGGCTGTCGCGCGGCGTGCCAAAGGCGCACCGTTAACCCAAAACTAATCATGTTGCGGCTTGATCGGCTGACGGAAATGCCCCGCAGGGTCTGGGCATCCCGCCGGATAGATCATGGGATTTCCCGCGAACGTCGCGCAGGCGGACTGGCAGCAACCAGCGCTTGAAATCTATGCGCCCCGGCGCATCGACTGTCTTCTGCATAATATCGCCAAGCTCGCGCTCAATCTGATGTCCATTCGAATCCTGTCCGCGGCCGGGCTCGTCATCGCGCTGTGGATTTGCCCGGTTCAGATCTTTGCCAATCTCGGGCTCTATCTCGCGGCGGTTAATCTCGCGGCGCTCGCGGTGTTCGGCCGCTATGAATTGCTGGTGGTCGCCGCCGACGACGAGCGCAAATGCGCCGACGCCTTTCATCTCTGCATCCTGACCGGCGCCTTCGCGGTTGCGGCCACCTTCGCCGTTGCCGTCACCGTCCAGCATCTGTTCGTGAGCTATGTCACATTGTCATTTACCGGCGCGCTGTTCGCGCGCGCCTGGCTGCGGTTGGGTTTGACCTTGGCAACGCGGCACGGCCGCTACGATCGCGCGGTAAAGGCACTGTTGCCGCACGCTATCGGCCAGCCGGCCATTCTGGTGTTCCTGATCTATCGGGGACACAATCCGTTTTTGGCCTTCGTGCTGTCGGACTTCGCCGGCCAATTGATCGCGGCGTCATGCGTTTACCTCAGCGAGCGGTGCGCATTCGCGTCGGTGCTGCGCGCGCCGATCCGGCTTCGCCGCATCGGTGAATTGGCCTCGGTCAATCTTGGGCTGCCGACGCTCAATCTGACGGCGGCGGCGTCGGCCTTTCTGTTCGCCACCACGCCGCTGTTTTTCCTGCCGGCGGTGTCGAACGGCATTCTGGCCGGTACACTGGCGCTGCTGTTTCGTCTGCTCGACGTCCCGACCAATCTGACGTCCGCCTCGCTTGGCCCGATTCTCATGAAGGAGATCGCCGATCGCAACCGCCACGGCACGGTATGGATGTCGCGGGGCACGTTCCTGCTGCCGGCGGCCATCGCGATCGCCGTATTCGGCCTGATCTCGCTCGGCGGACTGACGCTCAACAGTTTGGAGCTGGCGCCGAGCTGGCACATGGCGCTGGCCACGCTGCCGGTGGTGGCATTGTTCCAGGCTGGAATCGCCGCGACCTTGCCGCTGATCGATATCGCGACACTGGCGGGCCGTCAGAAGGGCCTGTTCTCGCTCAACATCGTTTCGATCGCGCTGGCAGGTTCGGCTTTGCTGCTGTGGCGCGGCGATCCGATGTTTGCGATTCTGATGGCCGGTTCGATCGGCTTTGTGCGCGTGCTGATGATGAGTGTGTGGCTGGCCGGCGCCGTCAAGCCAGGCGTCGAATAGGCGGCAAGGAGCCGCAAAGGGCTCGGCAGGGCTATTCCGCCTTGCCGCCCATCTGCTTCACCACCGACTTCCATTTCGCCGTATCGGCGGCAAGAAATTCTTTGAAGCTTTCCGGCGTCGGACTCGACGTCGGCAGCATGCTGGCCGCGATCATGTGCTGGCGCACGCCCGGGTCGGCCATCGCCTTGACAACGGCGGCATGCAGCTTGGCGATGATCGGTTGCGGCGTTCCCGCGACCGCGAATAATCCTTGCCAGGACGCACTGACGTCGTCGGGAAAGCCGAGTTCGACTACGGTCGGCACATCGGGCAACGACTCGACGCGCTCGCGCGTGGTCACGGCGAAAGCTTTCAGCTTGCCGGCTTTGACGAACTGCGCCGCCGACGACAGCGTCACGAACATCACATCGACATTGCCGGCCATTAGATCGACGATTGCAGGACCGGCACCGCCTTTATAGGGCACCTGCGTCATCGCTAGGCCGGCCCGGTGCCGGAACTGCTCCATCGCCAGCGTATTGAGCGTGCTGATGCCGGCGGCCGCGTAATTGATCTTGCCGGGATGCGCCTTGGCGTAGGCGATCATTTCGCCCAGCGAGATCGCCGGGAATTTCGGGCTGGCGATGACGATGCCCGGCGTCTCGGAAGCGATCGAGATCGGGATGAAATCGCGCTCCGGCACCACGGTCAGGTCGGGGAAAAAGTGCGGATTGATCGAGATGGTGCCGATATTGCCGAGGAACAGCGTGTAGCCGTCGGGCGCCGCGCGCGCGGCGGTTTCCATGCCGACATTGCCGGCGGCCCCGGTGCGGTTGTCGATCACCAGTTGCTGGCCGAGGGCCTGCTGCAGCCCGGGCTGAATCAGCCGGATCGAGAAGTCAGTGGCGCCGCCCGGCGCGAAGGGCACGACGATATGAATCGGCTTGGTCGGATAATTCGCCGGGTCTTCGGCGGCCATTGCCTGCGACAAGCCGAACAATGCGACAAGAAAAACGCCAACAGTCCGTAACGTCGTCATTGCCGGCATTTCCCCTTGAGCTGTTTTAATCGCGCGGTTTAGCCGGTGCCGGCCCGTCGAGCACTTGGCGGATTTTGCGCGCCAGCACGCCTTCGATCAATGGCTTTGTGATCAGCTCGGTGCTGCGGTCGAGGCGGCCATGATGCACGATGGCGTTGCGGGAATAGCCGGTCATGAAGATCACCTTGATGCCCGGGCGGCGTTTTTCGATCTCGGTGGCCAGTTCGCGGCCATTCTTGCCAGGCAGCACCACATCGGTCAGCAGTAGATCGAACGGCTTGTCCGCATCCACCAGCCGCATGGCCGTGGTGGCGTCGCGGGCCTCGAGGATTTGATAGTTCAGGTCGCGCAGGATTTCGGACGCATATTGGCGCACGCCGTCGTCGTCCTCGACGACCAGAATGGTTTCGCCATTGCCGCGGTGGGAGACGCTGTCGTCATCCGGCGCCACGATGGCGTCGTCGCCGTCGTGGCGCGGGAAATAGAGCTTGATGGTCGTGCCTTCGCCGATCTCGCTGTAGATTTTGATGTGGCCGCCGGACTGCTTCATGAAGCCGTAGACCTGGCTCAGCCCCAGGCCGGTGCCCTTGCCGGCTTCCTTGGTGGTAAAGAACGGCTCAAATGCCTTCTCGACGGTTTCGGGCGGCATGCCCGAACCGTTATCGGTGACGGCGATCAGCACATATTGTCCGGGCGTCAGGCCGTCGTGGTGGCGGCAATATTCCTCGTCGAGATAGGCGTTGCTGGTTTCGATCGTGAGTTTGCCGCCTTCCGGCATGGCGTCGCGTGCGTTCAAGGCCAGATTGAGCAGCGTCGATTCCATTTCCGAAGTATCGACTTCGATGTTCCAGACGCCGGCGCCGCCGATGGTCTCTAGCTGCACGGTTTCGCCGAGCGACCGCGTCAGCAAATCGGACATGCCGGTGAGCAGCTTGTTGATATCGATGGCGTGCGGATTGAGCGGCTGGCGGCGCGAGAACGCGAGCAGCCGCTGCGTCAATTGCGCGGCACGTTGCGCCCCGGTCAGTGCATTATCGAGCGCGCGTTCGGCGCGCGCCTCGACCACGCCGCGCTTGGCAATGCCGAGATTGCCGATGATGATGGTGAGCAGGTTGTTGAAGTCGTGGGCGACGCCGCCGGTCAACTGGCCGACGGCTTCCATCTTCTGCGCCTGGCGCAGTGCCTGTTCAGCCAAATCGCGGCGCTCGGCCTCGGCGTAGAATTCCTGCGTCCGTCGCATCGTCAGCAGCACCAGCATGAACAAGAACAGCGTCGCCGGAATGCCGAAGATCAAATGAGCCGAGATCGCCCCCAGCCATTCGGCGCGGATCGCACTGGTCGGGATGCCGTCGGACACGTACAGATCGGTGTAACCCAGCTTGCGGTAGCCGACGCGCCGCTTGAGCCCGTCGATCGACACTATATCCACGATACCGCCCTCGGGCCACGAATTGAGGGTGTTCATGAAGCCGCTATTGGACTCGAAACGGGTGACGTTTCCCGGCGGCGCCGGATAGCGGGCGAGAATGGTGCCGTCGCTCTTCACCAGCGAAAAGCTGGCGTCGGTGCCGCGGGCCATCTTGTCGTAAAATTCCGAAAAGATTTTCGGCATCACGAAAATCGCGATGACACCGGAAAACTCGCCGTTTTGCGGCGCACGGCGCCGGCTGACGCCGAACAAGAGGTCCGGCCGTACGATCGGCTTGACCACCGCGCCGATAAAGGTGCCGGCGTCGCGCTCAACCTGCGCTTGGAAATAATCCCGATTTGCGATGTTCAAGTCCCTGGGTGCCGGAAATACCGACGACGACACCAGCGCCAGCCCGTCCTTGTCGACAAGCGCGAGGGCGTCGATGGTGTTCAGCGCGGTATCGAGTTCGCGCAGCTTCAGATGCAGCGTTTGTTCCGAGGCCCTGATCTCGTCGTCGGACATAGTGCCGACGATGGCGCGGACGCTGGCGAAGCTCAGATCGACCGATTGGAATACCTTGTTGGCCTGCTCGGACATGATGTCCAGCGTGGCCGACAGCTGTTCGTCGGCGTGCGCAAAGGCGTCGCGATTTGTCGTCCAGGCGGCATAGGAGAACAGCCCAGCCGGCAGCACGATGGAGGCCACCAGCATGGTCTTGAGCAGGCGGATGGCAGCGTCGCGGCGTGCGCGCATTCGGACCCCAAGGGTGACAGCCGCGGGAATGTATTCAGATTAGGCCTGCGTGAAAAGACTCTAGATGGCGCAAGCGCTCTAAGCCACCGCCAGTTCGTCGGCCGGGTCGAGCGGCAGCTTCACTGGAACTTTTCGTTTGGCCGACAGGTCCAATGCCTTGGTGAGCATTAGATTGCGGTGGGCCTCTTCCACGGTCGCTGCCACCGTCGGCAGCCCCATGGCGACGCGGTCGAGCCAGCTCACGGTTTCGTCGGCCATCGGCCCGCGCAATTCGCCCATCGCCATGTCGCCCGGCGGATAGCTGCCCATGAAATCGACCAGCCGCGTCGAGTCCGGATTGTAGCCCTCGCTCTGCGCCTTCGACACCGCCAGCACGATGTCGCGATGCGTGTCATCGATGGTGAGCACGCCGGTGGTGCCGACAATGCCGACATCCAGCGAATAGACCGCGCCCGGCCAGATCACCGGCAGCGCCCATGAAATATTGAGGTGATAGACGGTGCCGTCGGAAAACATGATCATGCCGGCGGTGGCGTCGATGCCCTGGTACAGCGGGCCGAGCACCTTATCGATCGAGCGGGCATAGACCTCGACTGGCGTCTTGCCTTCGAGGCACCACATGCAGATGTCGAGCGCGTGCGTGCCGGAAATCACCATCGGCGAAATCGTCGATGGATCGTCGGTGCGCTTGTAATTGTCGATCGCCACCAGGCGGTTCATGAAGGCGCGCGACGTCACCAGCGTCACATCGCCGAGCGCGCCGGTGCGGCATTTTTCCTTGGCCGCCAGCCAGCGGCGGCGGAAGCGCTGGGTATAGCCGACCACCGCGTCGATCTTGGCGTCCTTGATCAGCTTCAGGATCTTCGCCGATTCGGCGAGATTGGTGGCCAGCGGCTTCTCGATCAGCATCGGCAGGCCGCGCTCGATCGCCGCCATGATCGGCGCGACATGCAGGTGTTCGTCGGTGGCGATGATGACCGCGGTTGTTTCCGGCCGGTTGATCAGTTCGACGTGGCTCTGCGTGACGAAATCGGCGCTGATCTTGGGGCCGACTTCGCCGGCGCGGTTCGGGTTGCGCTCGGCGAGCCCGATCCACTCCACCGCCGGATGCCGCGCGGCGACTTCGCCGCGAAACAGCCCGACGCGGCCGCCGCCAACGATGGCGAGGCCGACGCCCTTTGTCTTATTCTTCATCCTGGATTGGCTCCCGACCGGTTCTTTTCCTTGAATTCCGCAATCTGCGAAATCGTCTGATTTGTTAGCGGCAGGTCGACCGGCTCGTTGCGATAGGCCGACAGATCGGCGGCGCTGTAGGTTTCCATCACCCGGCGCGCGCTCTCCGGTGTGACCATAACCGCCGTATTGCGGATGCAGGCTTCGAGGAAGTGGATGGTCTCCGGCCCCATGCCGCCGGCGAACACTTCGCCGACCTGCTCGCCGGGCATGGTCGACATCGGGAACACCTGGCCTTCTTTCATGGTGTTGAGCCAGTTGTCGCGCTGGGTATCGTCGAGCACCAGCGCGCCTTCGGTGCCGGTGATCTCGATCCAGGTCGAGCAGTAGTTCGGATAGCTCACCGGGAAATTCCAGCCGCCGCCGATCATCACCACCACGCCGTTGTCCATGGTGACGGTGGTGAACATCACGTCATGCGAGCCGTTGACCGGCTTCATGTAGCCATAGGCGCCCTGGCTGTAGACGCGCACGGGTTTCGCCGGCTCCAAGAGCCAGAACACGAAGTCGAGATCGTGGGTCGATTCCATCACCACTGGCGACAGCCGGACGCGGCCGGCGATCTTCTTGCCGAGGCTGCGCGACAGGTTGCGGCTGACCAGCACCGATACGACGCCGCCGAGCGTGCCGTCAGTGATCTTCTTTTTGGCGTAGGCGATCTTGGTGTTGAAGCGCTGCGAATAGCCGATGGTGAATTTAAGATTGTTCTGCTTGGCGAGATGGATCAGTTCGTCGGCTTCCCACAGCTCGAGCGCGATCGGCTTTTCCAGCATCACGTTCTTGCCGTTCTTCAGGCAGTCCTTGGCAATCGGATAATGGTTGGTCTCCGGCGTGGTCGAAATATAGACCACCGAGATATTCGGGTTGTTGATGATGTCCTGGTAGTCGGCCGTCGTGGTCGCCGGTTTGCACAGCGCCTTCATCTCGGCCAGCCGGTCCGGGCGGATGTCGCAAAGATGCAATTTGTCCACCAGCGCGGTGCGCGACAGCGTTTCCGCGCGCGTGCCGCCGACCCATCCGACACCGATCACTGCTGCTTCAACTGTCTTCACCGTGCGAGTTCCTTGCGTCTTTATTGATGATTTGGCGCAGCCGGCCGACCGCGCGGCGGCACCCTATATCAGGGGTGTTGGTACTGGAAGAGCGATGGTTTTCAGCCCGTCAAAGCGCTCTGGCCGACGCCGAACACTTGGAGCGCGAACTGCGGATAGACCTCGGCGAGTTGCGGCGCCACCGTTTCGCGCAGCAGCTTGAGCGTTGTCGGCGAGGGCGGCTCGGTATCCGGTACATGCGCTGGACGGTCAAAGTCGAAGCCGGTATTTTCGACGACGTCCGCGACGCTATGGCCGGGATGCACGCTGTCGAGCGTGAAGCGGCCATTGGCGAAGGAGAACAGGCAGCGGTTGGTGACCAGCGCGATCGGCCCGCCCGGGCGATAGACGTTCGGCGCATTGGCGCCCGGTGCGCTGATGAAGTCGACGTCGGGCACTAACGTGCGGCGCGAATGTTCGGTGCGGAACAGAATCACCTTGGGCACCACGTAATAAAGATGCGCCGAGCCGTATGAGCCGGGGAACCGCACCTTGGGATGCGCGTAGTCGCCGATGCTGACCAGATTGATGTTGCCGTGACCGTCGATCTGTCCGCCCGACAGGAAGAACACGTCGATGCGGCCTTGCCCGGCGCAGTCGAACAGTTCGCGGCCGC
Source organism: uncultured Hyphomicrobiales bacterium (assembly GCA_903878085.1). GTDB lineage: Bacteria > Pseudomonadota > Alphaproteobacteria > Rhizobiales > Xanthobacteraceae > Pseudolabrys. Next base: position 54,448 of record CAIRGJ010000024.1, read on the forward strand.
CGTCGGTCCAGAACGTGTGCTGTGGACTTCCCAGCAGCGAAACATAAGGCCGTCCATTGCCGCGCTCGCGCGCCAGCAGCGCGGCGGTCGCCGGGATCGGAGATGCGTTCCCAACGGCAACATGCCGCACATCGCCGATCAGCCGCGCGATCACGTCCGCGAGCAGTTCCTCGGGGCGGAAACTAAGCGGCGCACTTGTCATACACATACTTGTCCAGATATTCCGCGAAGCCCTCGACCGTCGCCGCCATGCGCGCATATTCGGCGAGGTGACCGGCATCGGCGCCGTAAGCGTCCGGCAGCCCCAGCGGCCAGGCGCCGCGCTCGCACACCGCGACGCTATCGACATAAAAGCCGGGTAGGGTGCCCGCCGCGAGCACGGGATCGTCGAGCAGATTGCCATCGTGAATTTTCTCCACGGTGGCGACGGTCTTAGCCGAGGCATGCGCCATGGTGGCGAGTTCGCGCTGCCGTCCGATCCAGACATTGCCGAAGCGATCGGCCATGGCTGCGTGAATGAGCGCCACGTCCGGCTTGATCGCCGGCAGCAGCACGATCGGGTCGTCGTTGCCAAACGGATTGTCGATCACTTTCCAGTCGTTGCGGTATTTCAACACGTCGGAGCCGATCAGCCCGCGCAGCGGCATGAATGGCACGCCCTTTTCCGCCGCCTGCAGCGCCGTGTGCAGCGCCGGGCAGGTGGCGTCCTTCATCTTGATCGTGCCGACGGTGAGCGCGGCGGTAAAACGCGGCGCCGGGCCGAACTCGCCCAGGCTGACCGCGGACGTCTCCAGCGTCTCGACGCAGCCGGCGCCGATCAGCATGTCGGCCTGCAGACTTGAGGTCGGCAGCGCCACCAGATGCAGCCGCTTGACGCCGCGGCGGATCAGCGCGCGCGTCGCGTGCATCGGCACGCCCGCGACCTCGCGCGGCACCACCAGCATGCAGCCGTCGGCGATGGCGCTCAACGCGTCGTCCAGGGATTTCGCCGCTTGAAACATAAGGCCCCATTTTCCTGCGGGTACGCGATAGCGGGCAATGTCCCATTGTTGTGCTTGCCAGGTCCACCGGATTTTGCGAGTGGGTTCCGAATGACCCTTCAAGAAAAGCTGGACGCCGGACGCTTCGCCATCACCGTGGAGGTCACGCCGCCCGTATCCGCCTCGCGCGACGAACTGCTGGCCAAGGCGCTGCCGCTCAAGGGCCTCGCCGACGCGGTCAATGTCACCGATGGCGCCGGGGCGCGGCCGCACCTCGGCGCGGTGACCGCGGCCGCGATATTGGTCGAGCAGGGCATCGAACCGGTGTTGCAGCTCACCTGCCGCGACCGCAACCGCATCGCCTTGCAGAGCGACCTGTTGAGCGCCGCGGCCTGCGGCGTGCGCAACCTTCTCATGCTGCGCGGCGACGATCCGAGCGCTGGCGACCAGCCCGACGCCAAGCCGGTGTTCGATCTCGACCCGCGTCAGTTGCTGGAAACCGCGCGCCGCCTGCGCGACGCCGGCGAACTGCCGTCCGGCCGCAAGATCACCGGCAGCGCGCCGTTTTATCTCGGCAGCGCCGACAACCCGATCGATCCGCCCGAAGGCTGGACGCCCAAGGGCCTCGCCGCCAAGTACGAGGCCGGTGCGCAATTCGTGCAGACCCAGTTCTGCATGGATTCTCAAGTGGTGCGGCGCTACATGGCGCGGCTTGACGAGCAGGGCCTCGGCGGCAAGTTGAAATTCCTGATCGGCATCGTGCCGCTGCGCTCGGCCAAGTCGGCGCGCTGGATCAAGGACAAACTCTACGGCGCCATCATTCCCGATGCGACGATCGCGCGCATGGAAGCGGCCGCGGATCCGGCCGCCGAGAGCCGCGCCATCTGCGTCGACATCATACGCGAGCTGGCCGACATTCCGCAGGTCGCCGGCGTCCACATCATGGCGCCGAACAATGACGCCGCGGTGCCGCTGGTCATTGTAGAAGCGCGCAAGAGCATCAAGCGGCTGGCGTAACGCTCACCCGCTCATTCCCGCGCAAGTGGGAATCCAGCGCTTAGACTGGGTCCCCCGCTTTTGCGGGGGACGACAGCTTCAGCTCAACGCCGCCTTGACCCGCTCCGGCGAGAACGGCACCCGCCGGATGCGCACGCCGGTGGCGTCGAAGATGGCGTTGGCGATGGCCGCCGCCACCGGCCGGATTGACGGCTCGCCGGCGCCGGACGGCGCGATCTCCGGATGGTTGATGATAACGACGTCGACCTGGCCCGGCGTTTCGGTGATGTCGAGGATCGGGTAGCTGATCCAGTCGACGCTGGTCACCGCCTTTTTGTCGAAGGTCACTTCCTCCCACAGCGTGCGGCTGACGCCCTGCACGATGTTGCCCTCGACGCATTTCACCAGCCCGTCCGGGTTGATCAACTGGCCGCAGTCGTGCGCCACCGTGAACTTGCGGGCGAAGATCTTGCCGGTCGAACGGTCGATATCGACCTCGGCGATCACCGCCACCCGCGTGCCATTGCGTTGCGAGTAGGCGATGCCGCGGCCCGACACCTTGCTGCCGGTCTGGTCCTTGCGCGGCGACGGCCGCGTGTCCCACTTGGCCTTTTCCGCCGCCGCCTTGATGACGGCGACGTCGCGCGCTTCCTTGATGTGGCGCAGCCGGAACTCGATCGGATCGGCATTCACCGCCGCCGCCACTTCGTCGATGAACGACTCGCTGGCGAAGTGGATTTGCGGCCCGACCGGATCGCGCAGATGCGACGAGCGCAGCGGCGACGACCGGTCCAACAGCGGCGGGATGGTCTCCCAGCCGGCGCGCTTGTTGTCGAAGGCATAGGATTCCGCCGGAATGCCGAAGCCGTCGCCGGATTTGAGAGCAACGCCTTGGGTCTGGCCGGCCAGGGTGTCCTGCGGCTTGCTGCCGTTGGTGTCGACGTCGACGCGCGAGAAGCCCTTGCTGAAGAATTCATAGGCTATCACCTTGCCCGACGCGTCCAGCGCGGCGCGGGCCTTGTGGATCGAGGCGGGGCCTTTCGGATCCCAGCCGGTGCCCTGATCGCGCATGTATTGTAGCCGCACCGGCTTGCCGACCGCCTTGGCGAGCACTGCGGCATCGCTGGCGCAGTCGTCGGCGTCGTTGCGACCGTAGGAGCCCGGGCCGGTCTTGTGGATCACCCGCACCTTTTCGACCGGCACGCCGAGCGTGGCGGCCAGGCCCAACTGCACGAAATGCGACTTCTGCGTGCCGCTCCAGCAGGTGACGTTGCCGTCCTTGATCTCGACCAAAGCGCAGGCCGGACCCATGCTGGCATGCGACTGGAACGGCCATTCATATTCGGCCTCGATGACTTTCGCGGCGCTTGCGAAAGCGGCATCGACATCGCCGTTCTGCTTTTCCACTTCGCGCTTGCGCACTGGAGCCTTGCGGATGTGATCGTAAAGCTGTGCCTGCTCCGGGAACGGCGCATCGACCTGCGACCATTCAACTTTAAGCTTTTCCGCGGCCTTGATCGCGTCCCACTCTTTGTTGGCGACGACGCCGAGGAAGCCCTTGTCCCACACCACTTTGGCGCCGGCGATATCCTTGATCGAGGCCTCGTCGACTTTGACCGGCACCGAACCCGCCACCGCGGGGCGGATCATGCGGCCGTGCACCATGCCCGGCACCTTGATGTCGGTGCAGAAGTCTCCCTGGCAGAACACCTTCGGCGCGACGTCCTCGCGTTTGATCGGCTGGCCGACGACCTTGTGGTCTTTCGGGTTCTTCGGCTGCGCCTTGCCCGGCGCATAGAGCGTGTTGCCGTATTGTTTGTTCCAGTCGAGCTGAACGTTGAAATATTTGCCGCCGATCATCTCGGCGTAGGAGATGCGCTTGGCCTTGTCGTCGGTCGCCGATACCACGCCGTCATTGACGGCGAGCTTGTCCGCCGGCACCGACAGCAGACCGGCCGCCATCTCGACCAGCACGCGGCGCGCTTCCGCCGAAGCCATCCGCATCTGTTTGCCGCCGAGCTGAATGCCGGTGGAGCCGGAAGCGCCGCCCTGGTTCACCGACGTGCCGGTGTCGCCCATGTAGACCTTGACGGCTTTGAACGGCACGTCGAGCTCGTCCGCCACGATTTGCGCGATGGCGACATGCAGGCCATGGCCCATGTCCATCTTGCCGAAATAGGCGGCGACCGTGCCGTCGGCATTGACCGCGATGTAGGATGACAACTGGTCCGGCGTCAGCGGCGGCTTCGCTCCTTGTGCGTAAGCGGCTTGCATCGACATCATGGTGTCGAGCGTCATCGCCGCACCGACCGATACGACGAGTGCGCCGCCGCCGAGCAGGACGGAGCGGCGGGACAGGGATGAGGTGGATTCAAATTTTGTCATGGTGCTCTCCCTCAACCCATCATCGTCGCGGCGCGCTTGACCGCTTTGAGGATGCTGACATGCGTGCCGCAGCGGCACTTCAAGCCGGACAGCGCGTCCTTGATCTCGGCCTCGCTCGGATTCTTTTTGTCGCGCAGGAAGGCGGCGGTGGTCATCAGCCAGCCGTTGATGCAGTAGCCGCATTGCGGCACCTGCTCCTCGACATAGGCGGTCTGGATCGGGTGCGGCTTCTCCGGTGTGCCGAGGCCGGCGAGCGTCACCACCTTGGCGTTGCCCACCGCCGACAGCGGCGTCACGCAGGAGCGCGCCGGCTGGCCGTCGATGTGCACGATGCAGGCGCCGCATTGCGCCAGCCCGCAGCCGAAATGCGGATTGTTGAGGCCGAGGTCGTCGCGCAGCGCGTAGAGCAGCGGCATGTCTGGGTCGGCATCGACCGTATGCGACGTGCCATTCACATTGAGGGTGAATTTTTGAGTCATGGCGTTCAGCTCCCCGAACTAATTTTATGGAGACAGCAGGCTTACGGCCTGGCGTCCCGGTCGCGGTTATTCCGCGATCCCTTGCGGCCCTGAGGCTAGTCCCGCACACTGGTCTTGGGAACGGCCCCGCCCGTAAAAATGATGTTATATTGCCGGGAATAGACGCCCTCCCGCGGGTTACGCGGAACCAAAGGCGCGACGCTCAGGGAGGAACTTCATGCGCACTGCACCATTTATTCAATTCGGTTTTGGCGGTTTTGGCGGTGTTGCCGCCGCTCTCGCTGTTTGTGCGCTAACGGCTTCGGCCCAAGTCCAGGCCCAAGCACAGGACAAGGTCTGGCGTCATGGCCTGATCAACGCCAAGGCCGACGCCGGTATTTTCTTGATGGTGTCGACGCGCGATTTTGCCGCCAAGCAGGGCCTCAAGCTCGAGGTTTCCCAGTTCAAGGACGACCAGCTCGCGCTCAAGGCCCTGATCGCCGGCGAGCTCGACAGCTTCGAGGGCGGGCCGCAGGGCGTGTTCGCCGCCGATTCCAACGGCGGCGACGCCAAGATCCTCGGTTGCCACTGGATCGTGGTGCCGCACGGCATCTACGCCATGCAGGCCATCGCCAAGGTCGAGGACCTCAAGGGCAAGCAGATTGCGGTCTCGGCGCCGAATTCCATGCCCAACATGCTGGCGCGCGAAGCCTTGGCGAGCCATGGCGTATCGGACAAGGACGTGAAACTGGCGGCGGTCGGTGGCGACCGCGAACGCTATCAGGCGCTGATCGGCGGCGTGGTCGAGGCCGCGGTGGTGTCGAACGAATACGAGCCGATCGCGCCGAAGGCCATGCACCTGCTGGTCGCCGGCCGCGACGCGGTGCCGAATTTCCTGCGCGTCTGCCTGGTGTCGACCGCCAAGACGCTTGCCGCGCGCGGCGACGACGCCGTCAAGTTCCTCGCCGCCGAAATGACCGCGCTGAAATTCGCGCTGGCCAACAGGGACGCCACTTTGGCGCTGACGCACCAACTGACCAACAGCAAGCCGGACGATCCGCGTCCCGGCTTTGTATTCGACGACGCCGTGTTGCATAAAGCGGTCGATCCGACGCTGCCGATCCCGGCGGAAAAGATCATGTGGATTCAGGACCAGATGGTGAAAGCCGGCAGTCTCACCAAGGCTCTCGATCTTGCCGCTGTCACCGCGCCGGAATATCGCGAGAAGGCGTTGAAGATGGTAAGTACTGGCCATTGACGAAACCATCGCAACGCCGCGCGGAGTTCTTGAATGGGTGAAGTGACGTTCCACGACGTGTCCAAGCGCTTTGCCTTGCGCGTGGATGGCCAAGTGCATCACGTGCAGGCGCTCGACCGCATCAACTTTACCGTGCGCGACGGCGAGATCGTGGCGCTGATCGGCCCGTCCGGCTGCGGCAAGACCACGGCGCTGCGGGTCGCCATGGGGCTCGATGCCTCGACCGGCGGCCGCGTCACCGTCGACGGCCGCGAGGTGCACGGCTGCGGTCATGACCGCGGCATGGTGTTCCAGCACGCCGAACTGCTGCCGTGGCTCTCCGCCTTGCAGAACGTCATGTTCGGCCTGGAGATGAAGGGGCTACGCGGCGGCGAACTGCGCGACACCGCGGAGAAATATCTGGCGCTGGTCGGCCTGTCGGATTCGCAGAACCGCCGGCCGCATCAACTGTCCGGCGGCATGAAGCAGCGTGTCGGCATTGCCCGTGCGCTGGCCATCGATCCGAAGGTATTGCTGATGGACGAGCCGTTCGGCGCGCTCGACGCCCAGACCCGCGAGGCGCTGCAGGCCGAATTGCTCGATATCCACGCCCGCACCGGCAAGACCATCATTTTCGTCACCCATGACCTCGATGAAGCCGTGCTGATCGCCGACCGCATCGTCGTCATGCGCGGCGGCAAAGTGCACGACATCATGACGGTGCCGCTGCCGCGGCCGCGCGGCGATCTCGTCGACGTTCGCGGCACGCACGAGTTTGCCGAGACCCGTTACAAGGTCTGGCGCGATCTGCACGAAGACGAGAGCGTGGTGCACTAGCGCATGATCCCGAAAAGTGGGAACCGGTTTTCGGATCAGATCATGCGCAAGGAAAATATGATGGCGGAAATTGCAGACAAAAACATCGCGGCGCCGGAAGTGGAAACCGCCGAGCGCCGGCCGCTGCCGCGCTGGGTCATCACCACGGTTTCCGTCGGCTGTTTGGTCGGCTTCTGGGAAATCTTCGGCCGCGACATCAACCCGGTGTTCGGGTCCTATCCGTCGGCCATCGCGGTGGCGTTTTGGGAATTGCTGAAAGCCGGCACGCTGTGGAAGGCGCTGTTGGAAAGCCTGCAGCCGTTCGTCGTCGGCTACCTGCTCGCCATCGTGATCGGCATTCCGCTCGGCCTCGTGATCGGCCGCTTCCGCACCGCGGAGGCCGCGCTTGGCATCTATGTCACCGCCGGCTACGCCATGCCGCTGGTCGCGCTGGTGCCGTTGCTGATCTTGTGGCTCGGCCTTGGCTTCAAGGTGAAGGTCTCGGTCATCTTTTTGATGGCGCTGTTCCCAATCTGCATCAACACCTGGCTCGGCGTCATCGCGGTGCCGAAGACGCTGATCGAGGTCGGCAAATCCTTCGTCGCGCCCAATCACGTCATCCTGCGCCGCATCGTGCTGCCGGCGACGCTGCCTTACATCATGGCTGGCGTGCGGCTGGCGGTCGGCCGCGCCGTGGTGGCGATGGTGATCGCGGAATTCTTCACCACCATTTCCGGCCTCGGCGCGGTGATCATCAATTCGGCGAATAATTTCGACACTGCGACGATGTTCGTGCCGATTATTCTGTTGATGTTGATGGCGATCGGGCTCAACAGCCTGATCGGCTACGTCGAGCGCAAAGTCGCGCCATGGCAGGCGGAAATCGCGGGGCGCGAGCGGGAGTAGTTATTTCTGTCGTCCCGGGCGAGCGCAGCGAGACCCGGGACCCATACGCCGCGGCTTCTCGATGGGGCACGGCGTATGGGTCCCCGCCTGCGCGGGGACGACATCAAACAGCCAACGCCTTCACCGCCTCGAACAAATCCCGCACCTGCTTCTCGGAAATATTGCGCGTGATGAACACCACGCGGCTCGCCCGGTCGCCGTCCGGCCACGTCTCGAGCTCGACCGGCGGCGGCGACAAATGCTGCACGAACTGCACCAGCACCGGCCCTTTGCAGCCTGCGACGTCGAGGAAGCCTTTGACGCGCAGGACGTCGGCGCCGCGCAACGTCAGCAGCGTTTCCATCGCGCGCGAGAACACGGGCCACGGCATCGGCGCGGTCTCGTTCAACACGAAGCTCACAATGCCGTCGCTGTGCTCGGCCTCGGCGACGAAAGCGTTGCGCAAGGCGTTGGTCGATTCCGTCAGCCGCGTCGTATCGAGGTCGCCGTTGACCGCCACCAGGATTTCGGCCTGGGCGTTGAGCGCGCGCAGCCGCGCGGTCAGCGCTTTGACTTTGGTTTCGTCGGCGATGTCGGTCTTGGTCACCACCAGGCGGTCGGCCAAAATCGCCTGCTTGCGCGCTTCCGACGACCGCTCAAGCGTGGCGAGGCCGTTTTCGGCGTCGACCACGGTCATCACCACTTCGATATGGAACACTTCGCCGAGCGCGCGGTCGGTGGCGAAAGTCTGCAATATCGGGCTGGGGTCGGCGAGGCCCGAGGTCTCGATCACGATGCGGCGGAAGTCCGGGATCTCGCCGCGCTCGCGCTCGATCACCATGCGGCGCAGCGTGTTCTGCAAGTCGCTGCGCGCGATGCAGCACAGGCAGCCGTTGCCGAGCAGCACGGTCTCGTCGGCGCTGGCGCGGATCAGCGCGTCGTCGATGCCGGCGGCGCCGAACTCGTTGATCACAACGGCGGTGCCGGCGCCTTCCGGCGTGCCGAGAAAGCGCTTGAGCAGCGTGGTCTTGCCGGCGCCGAGGAAGCCGGTGAGCACGGTCACCGGCACGCGCGGCCCGCGCTCGCGGCGCAGCCTGCGCCCGAACATGCCGGCAGCTTGTGAAGGGAACACTTGATCCATAACTTACTTTACCTCGCCCTGCGGGGGAGAGAGGCCGATTTTCGAGAGCTGACAGCAAATCGGGTGAGGGGCATATCGTCCCTCACCCGTTCGTCTCCGCGAAAGCGGGGACCCAGTTCTTTGGCTCTGGATTCCCGCTTGCGCGGGAATGAGCGGATTTGGGCCTAGAAATCCATCTCGAGAATATACAGCCCGCCCGAGAAGCGATCGACCGTGTAGACGATCTGCCGCTCGTCAACATAGACGTCGTTGAGCTGGATGGCGCCGAGCTTGGAGCCGTTCGGGGCCGGCGGCACGAAGGCCGCGACTTCCTTGGGCTGGTAGGCGTTCGAGATGTCGAAGGCGCGCATGCCGCCGTTGAAGAAGGTGCCGAACACCAGTTGGTCCGACTGGAAGGAGGTTGGCACCGGCACGTTCTCGTGGATGTTGTGCGAGCCAAGCGGCCGCCGCGGTTCTTGTAGGCATCGACCGGCGGCATCGGCAGCGTCGCGAACGACACCGGATGGGTTTCGTCGCGCACGTCCAGCATCCAGATCAGCTTCGGCCAATCCTTCGCATTATCCTCGGTCGACTCTTCCGTGACCAGCACGAGGCCGCGATCGAATAGCGGCACCGCGGTGTGGGTGAAGCCGGTGTAAGGCGGCGAGTTGGTCCAGTGCGAGATCACCTTGGGCTGCGACTTGTCGGCGATGTCCATGATGTACATGCCGCCGTCGAGGTAGCAGAGGTACATGCGGTCGGGACGCTGCGGGTAGACGTTGCAGTTGTGCGCGCGGTAGCCCTTGTCGAGCGTGTGGCGCGGCGGCGGCGCGACGTTGTCGCCCTTGCGCGTGCCGGACAGCCACCAGCGGCCGATTTCCTTCGGCTTCGATGGATCGCGCACGTCGATGCAGCGGTAGAACTGGTCGTCATTGGGATTGGCGGCCTCGAAGTCGGGGCTGCCCGCGGCCATGTGGACGTATTCGCCGTCGCAGAACCACAGCTGATGCACGCCGCGCGAGGTCGGGCCCGAGCAATCGAAGAACGAAATCGACTTGGGATTTTCCGGAACGGAAACGTCGAACAGTTCGAAGCCGGCGGGCTTCATGCCCTTCTTCTTCGTCTGATAGGCGACGGCCAGAATGTCGCCGGACATTTCCAGCGAGTTGGAGCGCACATCGGCGTGCGGCAGGTCGGTCTGTACGACGACCTTCGGATTGCGCGGGTCGGTCACGTCGACGCCGGTGAAATTCTTCGGCGCGCTTTCATGCGCCAGCCACATGATGCGGCGGCCGTCCTTGGCGATCTGACACGCCATGCCTTCGCCCATGCCGCCGAAGCCGCCCAGGTTGTTCTGCGACAGCAGTTTGAAATTCCAGCTTACGGGCTCTCCGCTATGCAGCGGGTCTTTAGCGGCGGACATTCACGTCTCCGAGGATTGAGGTTGGCAAAGGAAAACCGGCCGGCGCGGGGTGCGCCGGCCGGTGGTTTAGACCATTCGATGGCGTCCCGTCACCCGGGGTGTCTCTGTCTGCTCCCCTCCCCACACGAGCGTAGCGAGTGGCGGGGAGGGGTCGGGGGTGGGGGGCAAAGTTCGATGCGTTGAAACACCCCCACCCCTAACCCCTCCCCACGCTGCGCGGGGAGGGGAAAACGTCAGGCGCCGGCCTGCTTGAAGAACTCGGTGCGCAGCACCTTGCTCCAGTCCGGGATCGCCTTGATCTTCTTTTCCGCGAGCAGGATTTCGGCCTGCTTCTGCATGTAGGGCTGGATGTCGGCCGGCCAGCTGGGCTGCACTTCGACCCGCGCCAGCGCCTTTTTGAAGGTGTCCTTCGACATGGTGTAGCCCTTCGACGTGTAGAAGCCGTAGATCACGTCCGACACCTTGTCCGGCGCGTTCTTGAAGTCCTTGGCGACCTCGATCCAGGCTTTGAGATAGGCCACCACCGTCTCCGGGTGCTTTTCGACGAAGTCCGGCGTCGCCGCCATGAACACCGGCAGCCGGTCGAAGGTGTCGTATTCCGAAATGGTGACGCCGATGCCGTCGGCTTCGGCGATCGCGTTGTACGGCTCGACATTGGCCATGGCGTCGACGGTCTTGGCCGCCATCGCCGCCACCATGTCGTCGACGTTCATGCGAATTTCCTGATAGTCGCCCTTCTTCAAGCCGGCCTTGGGCGCAATCTGGTCGGTGAAGATATTGCCGGTCGACGAGCCGGTCTGGTTGGCGACCTTCAGGCCCTTCAATTGCTCGACCTTGGTGATGCCGAGATCCTTGCGCGCCAGCACGCGCGCGGTCCTGCCGACATATTCCAGCATGACGATGCCGACCATGCCGCCTTTGTCGTGGCCGAGCGCCAGTGACGGCCCGGCATAGGTGCCCATGTCGACTTGGCGCGCCACCATCTGCTGCATGGTGAGGTTGCCCGATGGCACCGCGAATTCCTCGAACTTGATGCCGTGCTTTTCCAGCAGGCCGGAGCGCAGCAGGTAATAAGTCGGCATGCCCCACATGTTGGTTTGATAGCCCTGGCGGATGGTTTCCATCGCCGCGCCCGCGGGCTTGAGGCCCAGTCCCGCCGCCAGCACGCCGGCGCTCGCTCCCGCCAGCGCGTGCCGGCGGGTAATTCCGTTTTGCAGAATGGTCATAGTGTATCCTCCATCCGGTTTGTTTTAAGCGCCATGACCGTTAAGGGCGGCGCCATTGGTGTTGTGGCCGAGGTGCCCCATCAGTTCTTTTTGGCAGTCTAGAAATTCCACGCTCAGCGGATCGCGTGGCCGCGGCAGGTCGATCTTGATGATGGCTTTGACGGTGCCGGGATGCGCCGACATCACCACGACGCGGTCGGCGAGATAGACTGCCTCGGCGACGTTATGCGTGACGTAGATCACGGTCTTGCGCGTCTCGCGCCAGACGTCGGCCAACAGCCGCTGCATGTCGTCGCGCGTCATGGCGTCGAGCGCCGCGAACGGTTCGTCCATCAGCAGCACCGACGGATTGTAAGCCAGCGCCCGCGCGATGGCGACGCGCTGCTGCATACCGCCCGACAGATGATGCGGGAACGAGTCGGTGAATTTCTCCAGTTTCACCAGGCGCAACTGCTCGCGCGCGATCTTGTCGCGTTCCGGATTGGCGACGCCCTTCATCTCCAATCCGAACGAGACATTGCCGAGCGCGGTGCGCCACGGAAACAGCTGCGCGAAATCCTGGAACACCACGCCGCGGTCCATGCCGCGGCCGGTCACCGGCTTGCCGCCGATGCTGATCTGGCCGCTGGCCGGCGACAGGAAGCCGGCGATGATGTTGAGCAGTGTCGACTTGCCGCAGCCGGACGGCCCGACGATGCAGACGAATTCCGACGCGTCGATATCGATCGACACATTGGCGACGCCCTGCACTTTACCGCCGGGCGTGTCGTAATTCAGGCTCACATCGCGAATCGCAATCGGTTGCATGCACTAAGCCTCTTGTCGCCTGTCGAATATTGACCGCATCAGCGTCTGGCGTTCGGCGCCCAGCTTGGCGGCCGTTTCTCGCGGAAGGCGCCAAGGCCTTCGGCGGCCTCCGCGCTCTGGCGTTTGTTGGAATGCGCTTCGACCAGCGCACCGAACTGTGCGCCGTCGAGATCGCTCCACGCCGAGCGCAGCGCCCAGATCTTGGTCTGTGCCACCGCATCGGGCGCGTTGCTCAAGAGATGCCCGACGATGCGCTCGCCCGCCGCTGCCAGCTCGGCGAGCGGCACCACTTCGTGAACCAACCCGATACGGCGCGCCTCGGCGGCGTCGAAGCGTTCGCCGGTGAGCGCGTAGCGCCGCACTTGGCGGAGGCCGATGGCGTCGTTGAGCTGCGGAATGATGATGGTGCCGGCCACACCGACGCGGACTTCGGCGATCGAGAACATCGCGTTGTCGGCGGCGATCACGATATCGCAGGCTGCGACGATTCCGGTGCCGCCGCCGAAGCAGGCGCCTTGCACCAGCGCCACGGTTGGCACCGGCAGCAAATTGAGCCGCTGCACCGCTTCCGCGGTCATGCGCGAGGCGCGCAAATTCTCCGCAGGCGACGAGCGCCGCACCGCGTCGAGCCAATTAACGTCGGCGCCGGCCTGAAAATTCTTGCCTTTGCCGGTCAGCACCACCGCGCGTAAGGCCTTGCCGGCGAGCGCGTCATAGGTCTTGAGCAACGCCGCAATCAGTTCGCCATTATAGGCGTTGTAGACCTCCGGCCGATTGAGCGCGACGTGCGCGACGCCGCGCTCGTCGACGTTCCACAAAACCGGTCCGGCAGCGCCTGCATCGTTCATCCGTCTATCCCTTGGCCACGCGCACCATGCCCCAGCGCTGGATGGTGGCGCGCTCGAGCGTGCCGAACACCGCGCGCTCGAACACGAAGCCGATGAAGCCGATCACCGCCAGCGCCGCCAGCATGACGTCGGCGTTGAGGAATTCCTTGGCGTCGAAGATCACCCAGCCCAGTCCCCAATCGGACGCGGCGATCATCTCGGCGCCGACCACGCCGATCCAGGCGCGCAGGAAAGCCTGCCGCATGCCGGTGATGATGAAAGGCGAGGCGCCGGGAATGATCACTTTCCAGAACAGGCTGTGCTCGTCGGCGCCCATGGCGCCGGCGGCGCGCAGCCAGATCGGATTGACCGAGCGCACGCCCGACCAGGTGTTGAACGCCATCGGGAAGGTCGCGGCGTAAAACACAATGAGCACGGTCGTGGTGTTGCCGATGCCGAACCACAGCATGAACAGCGGAATCAGCGCGAAGGACGGGATCGGCATCAAGGCGCTGATCAGCGGCAGGAAGAAGTGCTCGATGCGCGGATGCCGCGCCATCAGGATGCCGAGCGGCAGTCCCACCACCACAGCCAGCGAGAAGCCGAACATCACGCGGTACATCGTGAAGGCGGCGTGCTGCAGCATGGTGCCGTCGGCGAGCATCGCGATCAATGTTTGCACAATGGTCGGAAGGGTCGGCAGCAGCACCGCCGGGAAATAGCCGCTGCGCGCCACCGCTTCGTAAAGCGCCGCAACGAACAGCAGCGACAGCCCGCCGCGGATCATCGAACGGGTGCGCTGCTGGTTGTCGGTCATGACTTGACCATGCCCCAGCGCACCACGGTGTAGTTCTCGATTTTCTGGAACACGTATTTCTCCAGCACGATGCCGATGATCGCGATCACCGCAATGCCGGCCAGCATGGCGTCGGTGTTGAGGAACTTGCGCGCGCCGAAGATCAGCCAGCCAAGGCCCCACGGCACCGCGGCGAGCATTTCGACGGCGACCAGGATGCGCCAGGCTTGCGCTAAGCCCAGCCGCAAGCCGGTGAGGATGTAAGGCAGCGCGCCCGGCAGGATGACGTAGCGAAACAGCCGCTTGTCGTCGGCGCCCATCGATTGCGCCGAGCGCACCCAGATTTCCTTGACCGCTTTCACCCCGGTCCAGCTGTTGAAGATGATCGGAAACGCCGAAACAAACCCGACCAGCAGCACCGAAGAGAAATTGCCCAGCCCGAACCACAGCAGGAACAGCGGCGCGTAGGCGAGACCCGGGATTGGCGCGCCGATGGAAACCAGGGGCAGCAGGATGTCCTCGGCGCGGCGCGAGCGCCCCATCAGCACGCCGATCGTGGTGCCGAAAATTGCCGCCAGCGCGAAGCCGCCGAGCAGCCGCAGAATGGTTTCGATGGCGTGATGCGGCAGGATGCCGGAGATGGTGAGATTGACGAACGACACCGCGACTTCCTCGAGCGGCGGGAACAACCGGTGCGGGAAGATGCCGGCCCAGGCGACGATCTCCCAGATCGAACCGACCACCGCGAACGGAAAGATATTGCGCGCGACCAGACGCCAGCGCTCGGCCCCACGGCTTTCGCCGGCATCCGCAATAGCGATGGTGGTGACCGCATCCTGCATCGGTATCGGCGCTCCTCCCGTTTCGCCATCAAGCCTCTTGTCGGGCTTTGCGGCTCACCGGCTCAGGATAGCCCTTTGAACCGTGACTACAAGCATGGGTCCCGCTCGTTTATGAGGCGGCTTCGCCTCTGGCGATTTGGCGGCAGACCGGCTAAAGCCCCCCTGAAATCCGCAAGGCTTGCGGTAAAAATTCCAACGGGAGTGTTTCGTAATGTCGAATAAAACGCAGAAGATCGGCTGGATTGGCGTGGGCCGCATGGGCACGCCGATGGCGGAGCGCCTGCTCAAGGCCGGCCATGACGTGACGATCTGGAACCGCACCCGCGCCAAGGCCGAGCCGCTGACCAAACTGGGCGGCAAAGTGGTCGACAAGCCGTCGGAGCTCGCGGGCTGCGACGTGGTGTTCGCCATCGTCTCGACCGGCAAGGACGTCGACCAGGTTCTGTTCGGCGAAAACGGTCTGTGCACCGGCAAGACGCTGCCCAAGGTGTTCGTCGACTGCTCGTCGATCTCGGTCGAAGAGTCCGCCGAGATTCGCGCGCGTCTGACCAAGGTCGGCGTCAGCCTGATTGCCGCGCCGGTCTCCGGCAACGCCAAGGTCATCAAGGCCGGCAAACTGTCGTCGGTGGTGTCCGGCCCCGAGGCCGACGCCAAGAACGTGATGCCGCTGATCGAAGTGTTCGCGCCGCAGGGCGTGTCCTATGTCGGCGACGGCGAACTGGCGCGCATCTGCAAGATCGCGCACAACGTCATGCTCGGCGTCGTGATCGAGAACCTGATCGAGATCACGCTGCTCGCCAACAAGATGGGCGTGCCGCGCCACGCCTTCCTGGCCTTCATGAACAACGGCGTCATGGGTTCGATGTTCACCAAGTACAAGACGCCGGCGCTGGTCAATCTCGACTGGACCACGACCTTCACGCCGGAACTGCTGCGCAAGGATCTCGATCTCGGTCTGGCGCTCGCCCGCGAGTGGGACGTGCCGATGCCGGTGACGGCGGCGACCCGCGAAGTGCTGCAAAGCCATTTCGGCGCCGCGACTTTGCAGAAGGATCCGGAAGCCTATCTCGCCAAGGATTTCGCCGCGCTGGCGGAGACCATGGCGCTTGCCGCCGGCATGAAGCTCGAGCCGGAAAACAAGAACGTCGGGACGGGGCTGGAGTGAGCCACTGTCGTCCCCGCGAAAGCGGGGACCCATACACCGCGGCCTCTCGATAGTCTTGTGACTATGGGTCCCGGCCCTCGCGCCGACGCGCTCGGCCGGGACGACAGCCACACGCACATAAAAAAAGGGCCCCTTGCGGGGCCCTGTGTGCATAAGGTGGAGGATTCAGGCCGCCGTCTAAGCCGATAGGGAGAAAACGGCAGCTGCGCACGTTTGACAGTGAACAGGCCGCGCGGCGGCGTCACAAGTAAATTGCCTATAAATTCACCGCCCGCCAGCGGCGCTGCATTGGTGCTAAACCGGCTCACACCCTCGTTTCGCAGCGAAAGAAGGCCACCATGACGCCGCAGATCGCCGACCTGATGGGTCGAATACGCGTGCTCGAAAGCGAACTCGACGCAGAGTTGGCCAAGCGGGCCGCCGAGCTGCGCATCGGCCTGGAGCATGGCCGTATTGCGTTTGAGGCAGAGCTGCTGCGCCGCCACCGCGCCTTGCGCCAGAAGCTGCTGCCTTATTTGTTCGGCGCCGATCCGCTGGTGATGCTGACCGCGCCGGTGATCTATGCCGGCATCGTTCCGTTTCTGCTGCTCGATCTTTTCGTCAGCGTCTTTCAGGCGGTGTGCTTTCCGATCTATGGCATCGCCAAGATCAAGCGCGCCGACTATTTTGTCTTCGACCGCCACCATCTCGCTTATCTCAACGGGCTTGAGAAACTCAACTGCGCTTATTGCTCCTACGCCAACGGCCTCATCGCCTATGCGCGCGAGATCGCGTCGCGCACCGAGCAGTACTGGTGCCCGATCAAGCATGCCCGCCGTCTGGTCGGCGCCCATGCCCGCTATGCCGCGTTCGACGACTACGGCGACGGCGAGAATTATCAGGCGCGTCTGGCGGAGCTGCGTAAATCTTTGTCTCAGGAGTCGCTGGCCAAAGGCGAGTGACGGATGGCAGACTGACGCTCCCACTTGGAAAGGGAATTGTTAATGGCCTTCACGCTCTACAACGCGCCGCAATCGACCTGCAGCCAGCGCGTCCGCTTCGTGTTGAATGCCAAGAAGCTGGCCTTCGATGAGGTGAAACTCAATCTGCTCGAGGGCGACCAGCTCAAGCCGGATTATCTCAAGCTCAATCCGAACGGCGTGGTGCCGACGCTCGATCACGACGGCGCCATCGTCACCGATTCCACCGTCATCACCGAGTATCTCGACGAGGTATTTCCGGCCGTGAGCTTCACGCCGGAGCAGCCGCATGCGCGCGCCCGCATGCGCGCGCTGATGCATTTCACCGACGAGATGCCGGCCGCCTCCGTGCGGGTGCCGACCTATAATCTCGCCTTCCTGCCGCGCTTCCAGAAGATGAGCCGCGAGGAATTCGTCGCTTTGGCCGAGTCGAAGCCGCTACGCCGTGAATTCATGATGACCATGGGCCAGACCGGTTTTCTCCAAGCGGACATGGACGCGGCGCTGTCGCGGCTGCGCCGCAGCTACGAGCGCATGGATCGCGAGATCGCCGCGAGCGGCGGCCCGTGGTTGCTGGGCAAGGACATCACGCTCGCCGACGTCGCGATCATGCCGGCGCTGGTGCGCATGGACGATCTCAACATGGCGCAGTGGCAGGACCTGCCGCGTGTCGTCACGTGGTTCGACAACGTGCGCGCGCATCCGGCCTTCGCGCCGACATACTACCCTGGCTCATTGCTGAGCGAACGCTTCCCGCATTTGAAACAACAAGCCCGCGCTGTGTGACAATTTTGCAAAGTCCATGCGTCATCGGCGTTAATCAAACGCCAAGGAACTCGGACTAGCAAAGCGTATCGCCCCTTTCGCAGCCGAGCCGCATGCCGACGCTTCCCAAATTCCGATTCAATGTGACTGCCAAAGCCGTCGTGCTGATCGCCGGCCTCGGCATCATGTCGGCGCTCGCCAACTGGTTCTGCCTGCAGCGGCTCGACCGGTTGGACGAGATGAGCAACGGGCTGGTCAATCACCTGGCGCCGGCGCGGCTGGCTTTGACCGAGGCGAAGATCGCCGTCGCCTCGATGGGCCTTGCGACCTATAAGATGGCCGGCACCAGCGATCCCGATACGGCGCGCGAGGGCCTCGACGAACGCAATGGCCAATATGCCGCCGCCAAGGCTTGGCTCTATGGCGCGATCGGCTATCTCCCCGAGCGTGTCGAGGATGTCCGAGGCATGATCCAGCGCCTCGACCGGGTCAACGATATCGCCAACGACGCACACATCTTGCTCAAGGCGGGCGACCGCGAGCGCGCCCGCGCCATCCTCGAATTCAAACTCGATCCCGCGCTGGTCGACGCCGCGACCAATATGAATCGGCTGATCAATATTCTGGGCGGCGACAGCAACCTCGCGGTGGCGGCCGCCGCCGCTGAGAAGGCCTGGACCTATAACCTCATCCTGGCCGTGCTGCTGGGCGGCACCTTCGCGACGCTGATGGTCGCCATGTTCCTGGCGGACCGCTCGGTCGCGGGGCCGCTGCGGCGGCTGGCCGCCGTGATGCACCGGATCACGCAAGGCGATTTCGACCCGCCGATCGCCGGCCTCAGGCGCGGCGACGAGGTCGGCACCATGGCGCGCGCGGTTCTGGTGTTCCGCGATAACGCGATCGCCTTGCGCGACGCCCAGCTCCAGCGCCAACGCGCCCGCGAGCAGGCCGCCACCGAGAAGCGCGACGCGCTCGACCGGCTGGCCGGCAGTTTCGAAACCAAGATCCTGAGTGTGACCGCGGCGCTGGCGAACGCTGCCGCGCAGCTCGACGGCTCGGCCCGTTCCATGAGCGGCGCCGCCGACGAGTCCGGCTCGCATGCCCGCGCCGCGGCGGTGGTCGCGGAAGAGACCACGACGGTGGCCCGCACGGTGTCCAACGCCATCGACGAACTCTCGATGGCGATGCGCGACATCGATACCCAGCTCGCCAGTGCGACGGCGGTGGTGGTCGAAGCGACCCGGCGCGCCGATGTCGCCGTTACCAATGCCGACGGGCTGAGCGTCGCGGTCGGCGATATCGATAAGGTCGCCAGCATGATCCAGGCGATCGCCAGCCAGACCAATCTCCTGGCCTTGAACGCGACCATCGAAGCGGCCCGCGCAGGCGAGGCCGGCCGCGGTTTCGCGGTGGTGGCGCAGGAGGTCAAGTCGCTCGCCGGTCAGACCACGCTGGCGCTGGCCAGCATCAAGGACAAAACCCGCACCGTGCGCGACATCATTGATGGCGTCTGCGGCGCGACGCAATTGATGTCGAACGTCATCGCCCAGATCGAAGGCGTGTCGCGGTCGATCACCAATTCGGTCGCGCTGCAAAGCGAGGCCACCCTCAAGATCGCCGAAACCGTCGACGGCGCGGCCAGCCGCTCCCAGCAGGTCGCCAGCAGCGTGGCCGGCGTCAGCGATTTCGCCAACCGCACGCATCTCAACGCCCAGCAGATTCTCGAAGCGGTCGCCGCGCTCAACCGCCAGGCCGTGGCCCTGCAGGGAGAAGCCCAGAGCTTCGTGGCGCAGGTGCGGGCAGCCTGACGACCGCCTTGCGGCGCCGCGGTTAAAGCGTATCTCCAGGGGGTCCGGGCCGGCGCTCTCGGAGCGCCCCCGTCACAGGGAGCCGCTCACATGAATCCCATCACTTTGCTTGTCACCGTTGTTTTCGGCGTCGTCGGCGCCGGTCTGGTCCTGGCGCAACTGCCGCAAGCCGGCGCCGGCTTCTTTGTCCTCGCGGCGCTTACCTTTTTCTCGCTCAAGATGGCGAACAATTGGGAGCGCTTCGTCATCCTGCGCGCCGGCAAGTTGTCGAGCGTGAAAGGCCCCGGCCTGTTCGCCATCATTCCGATCATCGACAGCATCACCGCCGTGATCGACGAGCGCATCCAGACCACCCAGTTCAACGCCGAGTCCGCGCTGACCCGCGACACCGTGCCGGTCAATGTCGATGCCGTGATCTTCTGGCATGTGCATGACGCGCAGCGCGCCGCGCTCAACATCACCGATTATCGCCAAGCCATCGACCGCGTGTCGCAGACCAGCTTGCGGGAAATGATCGGCGCGTCGCTGCTGTCGGCGCTGTTGGCCGAGCGCAAGGCGGCCGACGAAGTGCTGCGCACCGAGATCGCGCGCAAGACCGCCGACTGGGGCATCTCGGTCAATTCGGTCGAGATCAGGGACGTCGCCATCCCCGTCGCCCTGCAGGACGCGATGTCGCGCCAGGCCCAGGCCGAGCGCGAGAAGGAAGCCCGCGTGATCTTAGGCAGCGCCGAGGCCGCCATCGCGCAGAAGTTCGTCGACGCGGCGCGCACGTATGCCGGCGAGCCGGCGGCGCTGCATTTGCGCGCCATGAACATCATCTATGAAACCACCAAGGAACGCGGCGCCACCATCCTGATCCCGACGTCGATGGTCGATTCCATGAGCGTCGCGCTGCCGGCGGCAATGGCGCAGGCCGGCGGGCTGGGTGGGAAAACGGGCGGCTGACGGGACGCAGCGGTCCGGATGGCCCCTTGCTAATGCGACCTACTCTTGATTGAATATGTTTTCATAGCATCATATGCGTGCATATGACCGGCAACAGCCGGCGTCGTTCAGCCAGGGGGGAAGTCATGAGGAACTTGCCGTTATTGGCCTATCTCGTCTGCATCATCGTCGGCGCGATCATGATCGTGTTTCCAGGCGGCATCGTCATCTGCATCGCCTGCGGGCCGGTCTGGATGACTGTGGTCGGCGCGGTCGCGGTGGTGATCGGCATCGCCGGTCTGGCGAACCGCTCGGGTGCGATCGCGGCTGGCTAGACCGTCCCTACCGGGGCGTCAGCCGCAGCCGCTATTCGCCGCGTCTTGGCGGCATCGAAGCCATGCATGCCGCCATACCACTGGATGGCGATCACGGCGCCTTTGACCGGCTGCAGTAGGCAGAGCGCCATGACGAGTGCGATCGACGGCCACAGCGCCATGCTCACTTCGACCGGCGGGGCGATGTTGGTTTCTACCGCCAGCACGATCGGCACCAGGATCTGGCCGACAATGGCGATCACGAGGTAGGCGGGAAAATCGTCGGCGCGGTGATGATGCAGTTCCTCGCCGCAGGCCGGGCAGGCGTCATTCACCTTCAGGAACGCGCGGAACACGCGGCCTTCGCCGCAAGCGGGACAGCGCCCGCGAAAGCCGCGCCACACCGCTTGCGCGGCGTTGGTGGGAAGTATGATGCGGGCGGCGGCAGCGGCTTGAGCAACTTCGCAATTCGGTGCGGGCACCCGCTCAGGCCGCTTCCGGCTCGTAGTGCAGAATCAACAGAGAATTGCGCAGGCAGGGCGTAATCGCGTAAGCGCGGCCTTCGTCATCGCTGAATTCGACCAGCACGGTCTGATCATCAAGCGATTCGACAACGGTGCCAACCTGACCGCGCGCGAGCGCGTCAGCGGGGCGATCCGCGAGCAGCGCGACGACATCGAGGACGTGCGGCATTTCAGTGCGGTTTGTATCAGCCATCACAGTACCCAACAGGTGACGAACCGCGGCACGTGCTCGCCAGTTCGTACGATCCAGATGGTTCTTACCATAATATTTCTATTTTGTCGCGTAACGGGGATGTCGATCCGCCATTGGCGTCCGCTCAAGGTGTTCGCGAGTTCTATCGCGTCCTTTATGCATGCTGCCGCCAGCAGCGCGTCTCTAAGCCAGTGTGCGTCGCTCCGACCGATTCCGAGCGCGTCGCGAAACACCCGGGCCTTGTGCCTGCCGCGCGGATGCAGAGGATTCAGGCAATAGTCCTCGATCTTCCGCAGATCGAGGACCGCCTGATCGCCATTCGGCAAGCGTGCCATGCACGATCCTTTGCCGTCATCCGCGTGCGCTAAGCACGCCCAGTCTACTCAATACCTATTCGCGATCGGCAGTTCCTCGGCCGGGAACAGCGAGATCACCTGGCAGCCTTTGTCGGTGACCACGACTTCTTCCTCGATGCGCGCGCCGGAGTAGCCGTCGGTCGCCGGGCAATAGGTCTCGATGGCGAACACCATGCCTTCCTTGATCTCGGTCGGGTGCTCCATCGAAATCACGCGCGAGATGATCGGCCGCTCGTGCAGCGCCAGGCCGAGGCCGTGGGCGAACTGCAGACCGAAGCACGACAGCTCATCCGGGAAGCCGAACTCCTGCGCGGTCGGGAACGCCTCGGCGATATGCGCGGTCGAAGCGCCGGGCTTGATGCGCGCCATCGCGTTGTCGAGCCACTCGCGCGCCTTCTTGTAGGCGTCGTGCTGCGCCGGCGTGGCGCGGCCGACGTTGAAGGTGCGGTAGTAGCAGGTGCGATAGCCCATGAAGGCTTGCAGGATGTCGAAGAAGGCCTGGTCGCCGGGGCGGATCAGGCGGTCGGTGAAGTTGTGCGGATGCGGGTTGCAGCGCTCGCCAGACACGGCGTTGACCGCTTCGACGTCGTCGGAGCCGTGGCGATAGAGGAACTCGTTGACCATGGCGACGATGTCGTTCTCGCGCACGCCGGGTTTGAGCTCTTCGTTGATCATATGGTAGGCGCCGTCGACCATGGCGGCGGCGCGGTTCAACAGCGCGATCTCGTCCTGCGACTTGATCTCGCGCGCTTCCAGCATGACCTGCTGGCCGTCCTGCACGTTAATGCCGGCCTTCTGCAGTTCGAACATCATCGGCGGTTCGATGATATCGACGCCGACCGGCATGTCGGCGACGCCGGCTTCGCGCAGCATCGAGGCGAGTTCTTCGGCGTGCTTCTTCATCAGGCCGAACGAAGGCTGCACGGTGCCGCGCAGGCCGATCAGGCCGGCCTTGCAGTTCTGCGGCTCGAGCCAGGGCGCGTAGAGCTTGTGATGGATGGCGGCGGAGCCGAAGTCCCACAAAATCGGTTCGCCGGTGCGGGTCAGCAGCGCCCAGCGCGCCAGCTTGTCGCGTTCCCATTCGCCGATCTTGGTCGAGGTCAAATAGCGGATGTTGTTGACGTCGAACACCAGCAGCGCGCCGAGCTCCGACTTCTCGAGCGCCTGCTTGGCGCGGCCGAGGCGGTAGCGGTGCAGGCGACGGTAATCGACGCGCTCCTCGAAATCGACGCCCATGATGCCGAGCGAGGGCAAAGCGCGGCCCCAATTGTGGCGCGGGTTGATGTCCTCGGCGCTGATCTGACGGACGGCTTGGTCCATGGGGTGTCTCCTCGTTTGAATTGATTGCGGTTGGCTGGCGGCCTTATAGCCCGCGGATTTGACGGATTATAGGGTCAGTAAGCGATGGCGGATATGCGGCACAAAGGTAGGCGTATCCCGCCAAGGCCGCGGCGTTCCTGGCGCGCGAAAGCGGCCTCTTGACATCATTCCCATAGTCGGACTATATACCGTTTGTCCTGCTCATCGAGGGCGCTGTCATGAGGCGTCAGGATGGTGGAGCAGGGCGCGGCGCTCGCGGGCGGAGGCAAACGCAAGCCTTCGCGCCCGGGCGGCGCCGGACTCCGCCCGGGCACACTAGGGTGCCCCGCGAGGAGCTCGCTGACGGCGTGTCCTTCGGGAGACTGGCCGAAAGCGCGGACCGGACGCCGTAAGACGCTGCGATGGAGCGCCGAGAGGCGCCCGCACTCTCCAAAAGAGAGTGCGGCAAGACGGAAGACTGGTGCGCCGCTCGGTGCTCCATCCCCTCGTTTTTGCGAGGGGCGAAGAAAGTGCCCCGCGAATGGGGCAGGGAAGACGGCGTACCCCGCGCCGCAAAGAACAGGGGCGATGTCGCTTGCCTGCTTCACCCCACAAGACAATCGGATGACGGACGACCTTGCCCAAAACGCAACCTGCCTCGCATTGCCCTTTCCGGATGGCCGTGGTTAAGGTCGCGGCCTTTTTACGTAATCCTGCCGGACTTTTGCATGGCTCGTGACCAGATCGACATGACCCCCATCGAAACGCGCGACGAGCTCGTCGCGTGGTTCGAGGCCGGCAACAAGCCGAAGGCGCAGTTCCGCGTCGGCACCGAGCACGAGAAATTCGTCTTCACCGTCGATGGCCACAAGCCGGTGCCCTATGCCGGCCCGCGCGGCATCCGCGCGCTGCTCGAAGGCATGCATGGCCTGCTCGGCTGGGAGCCGATCATGGAAGGCGACAACATCATCGGCATGTTCGACGTCACCCACGGCGGCGCCATCTCACTGGAGCCGGGCGGCCAGTTCGAGCTGTCGGGCGCGCCGGTCGAGAACGTGCACCAGACCGCGTCGGAACTGATGGCGCATCTGGCGCAGGTGCGCGAAGTGGCCAAGCCCTTGGGCATCGGCTTTCTCGGCATGGGCATGACTCCCAATTGGAGCCGCGCCGACATGCCGACGATGCCGAAGGGCCGCTACAAGATCATGACCAACTACATGCCGAAGGTCGGCAAGTACGGCCTCGACATGATGTACCGCACCTGCACGGTGCAGGCGAACCTCGACTTCTCGTCCGAAGCCGACATGGTCAAGAAGCTGCGCGTGTCGCTGGCGCTGCAGCCGGTGGCGACCGCGCTGTTCGCCAACTCGCCGTTCACCGAAGGCAAGCCGAACGGCTTCCTGTCGTTTCGCTCGCAAATCTGGACCGACACCGACAACAACCGCGCCGGCATGCTGCCCTGGGCCTTCGAAGACGGCATGGGCTTCGAGCGCTACACCGATTACGCGCTCGGCGTGCCGATGTACTTCGTCAAGCGCGGCGACAGCTACATCGATGTGTCGGGCAAGTCGTTCAAGGATTTCTTTGCCGGCAAGCTTGATGCGCTGCCGGGCGAGCGGCCGACGATTTCGGATTGGGCCAATCACCTCAGCACGATTTTTCCCGAGGTGCGGCTCAAGCGTTATCTGGAAATGCGCGGCGCCGATGGCGGGCCGTGGCGCCGGCTGCCGTCGTTCTCGGCCTATTGGGTCGGCCTGCTCTACGACGACGATGCGCTCAACAGCTGCTGGGATATGGTCAAAGGCTGGAGCGCCGAGCAGCGGCAGAAGCTGCGCGACGACGTGCCGGTGCGCGGCTTCCGCGCCGAAATCGGCAACAGCAACGTGTTGACGCTGGCGCAGGAGACGCTGCGGCTGGCCGCGCGCGGCCTGGCGCGGCGCAAGCAGTTCGACCGCAACGGCCGCGACGAGACGCGCTATCTGCGCCCGCTCGAAGAGAGCGTCGCCCGCGGCATCACCCCGGCGGAAGAGTTGCTCGAGAAATATTTCAACGAGTGGAACAGTTCGGTAGAGCCGATTTTCGACGAGTATGCGTATTAGGCAAGACCATGGCGAAATCCACGCCCGCGACGCTCGCCCTTGAAAAAGCCGGTATCGCCTTCATGCTGCATGAATACGACTACGACCCAAACGCCGAGCGCATCGGCATGCAGGCGGCAGAAGCCTTAGGGATCGAGCCGGCGCGGCTTCTAAAGACATTAATGGCGAGGGCGGGGGACGTAGTCTGCGTGCTGGCGCCGTCCGACCGCGAAGTGAATCTGAAAAAACTCGCCGCCGTTGCCGGCGCCAAAAGCGCGGCGATGCTCGGCGCGGCGGAGGCCGAGCGTCTCACCGGCTATCACGTCGGCGGCATTTCGCCGTTCGGTCAGAAGAAACGCGTGCGCGTGTTCATCGAGCAATCGGCGCTGGCGTTCCCACGCATCGTCGTCAATGGCGGGCGGCGCGGCCTGCAGGCGGAGCTTGCGCCTGGCGATCTGGTGCGGGTTCTGGACGCGACCGCCTCGGAGATTTGTTAGCTGCGTTTCCCGGGCGCAGCGCAGCGCCATAAGCGCGTTTACGCGCGTCTTCGCCGCGCTATGGCGGTGCGCTGCAGACCCGGGATCGTCACGACTTCCGAATTTTCTAAGGTCCCGGATCTGCAGTGCACCGCTAGCGCGCTGCACCGCGTCCGGGACAAGAAAGAACTACTCCGCCGCCTGCGCTTCCGACAGGTTATCCAGCGACGACACGATGTGTTCGGCGAGCGCTGCCGCCAGTGCCGAGCTTTCATGGGCGTTGCGCACCAGGCCGATGCGGCAGGTCGGCAGTTCGGGAAATCCTTCGGCGGCGGTGAGCACGCGCATGCCGGGCCGCAAGCCTGACTCGGGCAACACCGACACCGACAATCCCGCAAGCACCGCGGCTGCGACCGCGCCGGCGCTCGAACTCGAATAGATCACGCGATACGGCCGACCGACCGATTCCAGTTTCTCAACCGCGATGCGTCGCCAGCTACACGACGGCCGGCCGAGCGCGAGCGGCAGACGTTCCTCGGTATGCGTCGAATGCCGCGCCGATGTCACCCACAGCAGCCGCTCGCGGCGGAAGGTTTCCGAGGCGCGCTTGGTCTCGCAATTGGTGACGATGGCGAGATCGATCTCGTTGGCGTCGATGCGCTCGAGCAGATCGACCGATGGCTCGCACAGCACGCTCAGCTCGACGCTCGGATAGGCGCGCGAGAACCGCGCCATGATCTCAGGCAGATAGCGGTCGGCATAATCGTCGGGCACGCCCAGCCGCACGCGGCCGGACAACTCTGCGTCCGAGAAGGCAGCAATGGTTTCGACGTTGAGCTTGACGATGCGGCGCGCGTAATCGAGCAGGCGCTGGCCGTCTTCGGTGAGCTTGGAGGCGCGGCCGTCGCGCGCGAACACCGGGCGGTCGAGGCGCTCCTCCAGCCGCTTCATCTGCATCGAGACAGCCGACTGAGTCTTGTTCACGACCTCGGCGGCCTTGGTGAAGCTGCCGGTCTCGGCGATGGCGATGAAGCTGCGTAATTGATCGACGTCGAGCAGTGCGGTCATGACGCAAATCCTCGAAAAGCGGCCGATTCGGGCCGGAAAATCATATCACCCAAGATGATGGAACAGATTAGAAACATTCGTTTTACTAATCAATCCCCCGGGTCCATTTATCCTTCCCGCAACGGAATCGGGTGGTGATTCCGGGTGGTTGCGGGCGGGGTTCCGGCCGAATTTGGCGGCCCAACCCGTGAGCCGATGGAGGCTGAAATGAGCGCGAAGTTCCCAGTTTTGCCGATCGCCGGTGGCGCCTTGGCGCGCGCAGTCGCGTCGCTGCTGGCTGTGGCGGCCTATTGGCTCAAGATCGTTGCACGCGCCCGCCGTCATCGGAGCGAGGCCAGGCAATTGGTCAAGCTCGACCGCCATATGCTGGCCGATATCGGGCTCACCCGCGCCGACGTCCGTGACGCCTTCTCGGAGCCGTTCTGGGAAGATCCGACCGCGCTGCTGCGCGAGCGGGCCATCGAGCGGAGGCTGTATCGCCCTGTTCTGAGCGCGCAGCGCCAGCCGCGCATCGCCGACGGCTTTCACCAGCCCCGGACCGACCGTCCGGCGCGTCACGCCGTCTGATGAATAACTAAACGGCCGATCCCTCTCATCGGCCGCGATCCGGACACCGCGAACATCCCCCTCTCGCGGCCGGATCCAGCGCCCGCCGGCCCCTCCGGCGGGCGCAAATTTTTCGGGAATTTCACGCAATGCGTTTTAGCTCAAGGACTTTTCGCGACTGAGTGCGTTACCATGGCCTGAGGGAGCACTCGGGACATGCGGCCATGGCTCAGTTTCATCGGCGCGCTGGCACTGGCCGTCGTGGCGCTTAGCGGCGCGGCGCAGGCCCAGAGCGGGTTCGACCGCCGCGGCGGCGACTACACGTCGTTTCCGATCCGCACCGGCGATCCGGCGCTGTGCGCGGCGCGCTGCGAACGCGACAACCGCTGCCGGGCCTGGAGCTTCTCCTATCCGCGCACCGAGACGACGCCGGCGACCTGCTGGCTGAAGAACAAAGTGACGCCGCGCAACGAAGACGCCTGCTGCGTGTCCGGCGTCCGCGGCGCCGGCGTGATCGAGCCGCGCAGCGCCACGCTCGAATTCAACATCGACCGGCTCGGTGGCGACTATCGCTATTTCGATATTGTCCCGGACGCCACCGGCGCCGCTTGCAAGGCGGCCTGCGAGGCCGACAACAAATGCCGCGCCTGGACCTATGCGCGGCCCGGCTACATCAGCGTGACGCCGCGTTGCTATTTGAAGGACAGTCTCAAGCCGCCGCGCAGCAAGCCGTGCTGCATTTCGGGCGTGGTGCGGTAATTACTTCACGCTTGAGAAAAACCGCGACAGCCGGAAGCCCGACGGCCAAGTCCAGACCGGCTGGTTCCGCATCGCCAGATCCCACGAGCCGACGATGCCGTCGACGCGGCCGACCAGATTGGCGACCGGCAGCATGCCGACGCCGCCGTCTCGCACAGGCACGCGGCTGTCGGCGGAGTTGTCGCGGTTGTCGCCCATGACGAACAGATGTTCGGGCGGCACCGCGGTCTCCGGCATATTGTCGAGCGAATTGAGCGCCGACAGTTTGAAAATTTCGTGCTCGCGATTGTCCAAGGTCTCGACGAAACGCGCCGCCGGAATCCGCGAGCCGTCCTCGACTTCCGATTGCCCGGCGCCGGCGGGACGAAGCTCGACCGGCTTGCCGTTGATCGAGACGCGGCCGTCGCGCAAGGCGATGCGGTCGCCGGGCAGGCCGATGACGCGCTTGACCCAGGTCTGGCTGCGGTCGCCCGGCCAGCGGAACACCACGACGTCGCCGCGTTTCGGCAGCGCGCCGAAATAGCGTTCATTGGCCGGCAGCACGACGAAAGCGGGCAGCGAGGCGGCGTTGTAGCCATAGGGATATTTGGTCACCAGCAATTCATCGCCGATCAGCAGCGTCGGCTCCATCGAGCCTGACGGTATGTAAAACGGCTCGGCGATCGCGGTCTTGGCCGCGGCCACCAGCAGTACGATGCCGGCGATCTCGCCGATCGACTTCAGCAGATGATGTTTGCGTGGCGCGGTTGCGACAGCGGTCACGCGGTGCCTCCCACCGTGATGCGGTCCATGCGCAGACTGGGTTGCCCGACGCCAACCGGCACGCCCTGGCCGTTCTTGCCGCAGGTGCCGATGCCGGGATCGAGCGCGAAGTCGTTGCCGATCATCGAGATGCGATGCAGGTCGGTCGGGCCGTTGCCGATCAGCATGGCGCCTTTCACCGGCGCGGTGACCTTGCCGTTTTCGATCTTGTAGGCCTCGGTGCACTGGAACACGTATTTGCCCGAGGTGATGTCGACCTGGCCGCCGCCGAAGTTGACGGCGTAGAGGCCGTTCTTCACCGAGGCGATGATCTCGGCCGGATCGTGCTGTCCCGCCAGCATCGCGGTGTTGGTCATGCGCGGCATCGGTACGTGGGCGTGGCTTTCGCGCCGTCCATTGCCGGTCGGCTTCATGTTCATCAGCCGCGCGTTCTGCCGGTCCTGCATGTAGCCGACCAGGATGCCGTCTTCGATCAGCACGGTGCGGCTGGTCGGCGTGCCTTCGTCGTCGATCGACAATGAACCGCGGCGCGCGCTTAAGGTGCCGTCATCGATCACGGTGACGCCCTTGGCCGCCACTTGCTGGCCCATCAGGCCCGCGAATGCGGAGGTCTTCTTGCGATTGAAGTCGCCTTCGAGGCCGTGGCCGACCGCCTCGTGCAGCATCACGCCGGGCCAGCCGGCGCCGAGCACAACATCCATTTCGCCGGCGGGCGCCGCCACCGCGCTGAGATTGACCAGCGACTGGCGCAGCGCTTCGTCGACCGCGGCCTGCCAGCTATTGGTCGCGATGAAGCGCTCATAGCCCTCGCGGCCGCCGACGCCGTAACTGCCGGATTCCTGCCGGTCGCCGTCGCCAGTCACCACCGAGACGTTGAGCCGCACCAGCGGCCTGATGTCGCGATAGGTCTCGCCGTCGGCGCGCAAAATTTCGACCACCTGCCAGGTGGCGGCGATGCTGGCGGTGACCTGCCGCACCCGCGGATCCTTGGCGCGCGCATAGGCGTCCATGGTCTCGAGCAACTTAACTTTGGCTTCAAACGGCTGTGCCGCGAGTGGGTTGTCGTCGCCATAAAGCTTGCGGTTGGTGCGGCCGGGCGCGTCGGCATAGATGCCGGTGTGGCCGCTATTGACCGCGCGCACAGCTTCGGCGGCGCGCGCCAGCGCGCCTTCCGACAAATCAGAGGCGTGGGCATAGCCGACCGCTTCGCCTTTGACCGCGCGCAGGCCGAAACCTTGCGAGGTGTCGTAGGTCGCCTGCTTGAGCCGGCCGTTGTCGAAGGCCAGCACTTCGGACTGTTTGTATTCCAGGAACAATTCGCCGTCGTCGGCGCCTTCCAGGCCGCGCCCGATCAACTGGCGGACCTTGCTCTTGTCGAGCCCGGCACGGTCGATGAGAGAGGAAATGGCTGGGTCCGTCATGCGTTTCTCCGGTGGCGCCCTTAACGGTCTAGATAGGGCGTCCGGGCCGGTTTGGCGAGGGCGGGCGGGAGGGTTTGCCCAAGCCGCTCACCTAGCGTTTGGCGCGCGTCGCCGTCCAGATGAGATGCTGCGCCCCGCCGCGCGGCCCCTTGGCGCGCAACGCAATCTCCTTCACGGCAAATTTCGTCTTGCGCAGCCGGGCCGCGAACTCGGGATGCGGCGCCGACGACCAGATCGCCAGCACGCCGCCGGGACGCAAAGCCGCATGGGCGGCGCGCAATCCCTTTTCGTCATACAGTGCATCGTTGGCTTCGCGGCTGAGCCCTTCCGGCCCATTGTCGACATCGAGCAGGATGGCGTCGTAAGCCAACTTTCCGGCGCAGATCAATTCGCCGACATCCGTTTCGTGGATCGTGACGCGCGCGTCGTCGAGACAGCCGTCAAAAATTTCCGCCAGCGGACCGCGCCCCCATGCGACCACCGCCGGCACCAGTTCGGCGACTTCGATGCGGGCCTTTGGCCCCAGCACCTTGAGCGCCGCGCGCAAGGTGAAGCCCATCCCCAGGCCGCCGATCAGGATGCGCGGCTGCTTGGCGTCGCGCAGTCCATCGCAGGCAATGGTCGCCAGCCCCTGCTCGGTGGCGCTGAGGCGGTTGCTCATCAACTGGTTGTCGCCCAGCATGATGACGAATTCGGCGCCGCGCTGTTTCAGGCGCAGTTCGTCGTTGCCGCCGCCGGGCACTTTCGCGGTATCGAGCAATTTCCAGGGAATCATGGCGCCGTTCTACCCGCTTGGCGCGGCCGCAAACAAGGACGCGTGACGTGAGGGTTGCTCACGCCACGCGCATGTCGCTCTTTAGGCCGTCAGCGCTGGGTAGTCGGTGTAGCCCTTCGCGCCCGGCGTATAGAAGGTGCTGGCGTCGAAGGCGTTCAGCGCAGACTTGTCCTTTAAGCGCGCGACCAGGTCCGGGTTGGCCAGGAACGGCTTGCCGAAGGCGATGAGGTCGGCCTTGCCCGCCGCCAGATCGGCTTCGGCGCGCGCGGCGTCGTAGCCGCCCGACAAGATCAGCGTGCGCTTGAAGGTCTTGCGGAAGGTGGCCTTGATCGAGTCCGGCACGACCGGTGCGCCGGCGGCGGAATGATCGACCAGGTGGATATAGACCAGCCCGAGCGCGTTGAGCTTTTCCGCCAGATAGGCGTAATCCGCTTCGATCTCCGGGTAGAGCGGCATGTCGTTGAAGACGCCGAACGGCGACAGACGGATGCCGACTTTGTCCTTGCCTATGGCCGCAGCGGTCGCTTCAGCGACTTCGAGCACGAAGCGCGCGCGGTTCTCGATGGAGCCGCCATATTGGTCGGTGCGCTGGTTGGAATTCGGCCGGATGAACTGCTCGAGCAGATAGCCGTTCGCGCCATGCAATTCGATGCCGTCGAAGCCCGCCTTCACCGCGTTGGTGGCGGCGTTCACGTATTCAGCCGTCGTCGCCATGATGTCGGCTTCGGTCATCGCCTCCGGCGTGGGATGCGCCTTGAGGCCTTCGGCGTCGGTGAACATCTGGCCGGCCGCCGCGATCGCGGAAGGCGCCAGCACTTTCGCGCCCGCCGGCAAGTTGAGCTGATGGCCGATACGCCCGGTGTGCATCAACTGGACGAACATCTTGGCGCCGCGCGCGTGAACCGCGTCGGTGATCTTTTTCCAGCCCGCGACCTGTGCGTCCGAAAAGATCCCGGGAATGCGCGGATAGCCCAAGCCGTTGGGCGAGGGCGAGGTGCCTTCGGTAACGATCATGCCGGCGGAGGCACGCTGGCTGTAATATTCCACCATCAGATCGTTGGGCACGTTGCCCAGGGCGCGGCTGCGCGTCAGGGGGCACATCACCATGTGATTTTGCAGCGTCAGCGGGCCCAGCGTGGCCTTTGAAAACAACAGTGACATTCGTGATCCTTCTGGGGACAGGTCCCCCACTCGTGAACGGGCATAGCGCAGATGACATGGGGAAAGTGGAGGCAAACCACAAGCGGCTGCTCTTAAGACAAAAGCCGGTATCATCGCTGTGCCTATGCTATTGGCATCGGGCGGAGACCGCGCTATCGCCAGTCCCCGCTCATTTCGGAGAACGATCATGAAGGCTGTGTTGCTGAACGAGCATGGTGGCGCGGACAATCTGCATCTCGGCGACGCCCCGGACCCGGTGGCCGGTGCCGGCGAGATCGTGGTCGATATTCATGCCGCCTCCGTCAATGGCGCCGATCCCAAGGTTCGTGTCGGCAATGGCCGCTACAAGCTCGACAAATTCCCGCACATCCTCGGCCGTGACTTTTCCGGCATCGTCAGCCAGGTCGGCGCGGGGGTCACCGATTTCGCCGTCGGCGATGCGGTGTTCGGCGTCACCGAGCAGGGCATCGAAGGCGCCTATGCGGAAAAGATCGCGATCAATGCCGCCATTGTTGCCAAGAAGCCGGACAGCCTCAGCCACGACGATGCGGCGGCGCTCGGCCTCGTCAGCCTCACGGCGTTGACGGCGATCGAGGACACCGCGCATCTCAAGGCAGGCCAGACCATTC
This sequence comes from uncultured Hyphomicrobiales bacterium, assembly GCA_903878085.1. Taxonomy (GTDB): domain Bacteria; phylum Pseudomonadota; class Alphaproteobacteria; order Rhizobiales; family Xanthobacteraceae; genus Pseudolabrys. The sequence goes on from CAIRGJ010000024.1 coordinate 87,228, forward strand.
TCATTCAAGGCGGCGCCGGCGGCGTGGCCGGCTTTGCCGTGCAACTCGCCAAGCATCTCGGCGCCAAAGTGATCGCCACGGCCAGCGCCGGCAATCATGCTTACGTGCGCGGCCTCGGCGCCGATCAGGTCATCGACTACAACAAGGAAGACTTCACCAAGATCGGGCCGATCTGCGACGTGGTGTTCGACACCGTCGGCGGCGGCGTGCGCGCCGGTTCGTACAAGGTGCTGAAATCCGGCGGCAGACTGGTCTGGATATCACTGGGACCGGAAGGCGTTACCCGCGCCGACGTCGAGACGCTCAAGCCCGACGTCAAGCGCGATCGCGCGCATCTCTTGCGCCTGCTGGAGCTGCTTAAAGTTGGCGCGGTGAAGCCGCCTGCGATCACGTTCTACAAGCTGAGCCAGGCGGCCGAGGCGCACAAGGTGAGCGAAGCGCGCCACCTGCAAGGCAAGCTGGTGTTCGACGTGTGCTGACCGCGATCGCAGACGCTGGATCAGGCGGCCGAAACCGCCGGCGCGCTCACCGGCTTGTTGAACTGTTCGAACGCATCGATGGCGTGGCTCGCGTACATCACCGAGGGTCCCGCGCCCATATAGATCGCCATGCCGAGCGTCTCGTCGATTTCTGCGCACGACGCGCCGTGCTCCATTGCCGCCTTGACGTGAAAACCGATGCAATCGTCGCAGCGGATGGCAACCGCAATGCCGAGCGCGATCAGCTCCTTGGCCTTGGCGTCAAGCGCCTTCGGCGCCAGCGCCGCTTGTGCCAGGCCGGAAAATGCTTTCATGACCTCAGGCGTGCCGCTTCTCAAGGTCCGCAACTGCCCGGTCAGTTCCTTGTTGTGCTCCGGCCAATTCGTCATGCTGCCATCTCCATGGTTCGCCGCACGCGCCATCCAGGCGCGCCGCGCCTTTTGGTATTCATATTTTAATATGTATAGCGGTGCTGGGATGGTCGACGTTGATCTCGATCAAATCGGAAGCGGCGCGGTGAAGCCGCCCGCGATTAGGCACTACAAGCTCAGCCAAGCGGTCGAGGCGCATCGCCTCAGCGAAGCGTGCCAACTACAGGGCAAGCTGGTGCTTGAGGTGCACTGAGGCGCGGACTCACGAATTCGGTATGTTTAGCGCGGCTGGCTGTATGTCCGCTTCTATCCCGAGAGCGACCGTTGTGCGGACATTCCGAAAGTGTCGCTAAGGGCCAATACCGGACATTGAGAAGGTCGCCTGCGAGATTGCGGGAGTTACCCCTCACATGATCTATTCTTTAGTTGTCTAGTCGGATGGATCGTCTAACAATGACGCGCTTGAGGCCGAGCAGCCCCGCTAGGGAGCCGACGATAATGACCGAGGCGGGCCCCAATGATAAAGTTTACCCGGTCGTCAAGCTGGTAGCGATTCTGGAGGCACTCGCGACGGAAGGGATTTCGTCTGCGGATGCACTCAAGGGCTTCGCCCTATCCAGGGACGCCATTTCTTCGCCTGCGACGCGCGTCTCGCTGAATCAGGTCATCGAGTTCTATCGTAACGCCGCCAAGCTTTCACGCGACCCTCATTTTGCCTTGCACACCGGCCTGCGCTTGAACGTTTCTGCCCACGGAATGTATGGCTTCGGGATTCTGAGCAGCACGAATTATCGTCAAACGATGAATTTTGCGATGAAGTACCACCAGCTGGCGACGCCGCTCATCACAATCAATTTCAAAGAGCAGAGCGGTTGTGGCATTTGGACATTCATGCCTTTGCCGGATGTACGCATCGATGCTCGCCTTTACAAATTTATCGTGGAGATGCAATTCGGTATTATTCTGTCGTTGCACCGCGATGTCATGGGACCCTCGTTTGTGGCGCGTGAAATTCATGTCACCTACGACCCGCCGGCCGACGCGCCGAACTATCCAGATATCTTCGGCTCACCGGTGTTATTCGGCCAATCGGAGAATGCGCTTCTTTTCGACGCGGCCTGGCTCGATGGCACGCCAAATCTTGGAAATGAGAACAGCTACGCGACGGTGGTCGCGTTGTGTGATGGGCTAATGGAGGAATTCAGGCTGCGCACCGGATTAGTTGGAAAGGTCCGGCGAGCGGTTATGATCAATCTAATGCGCCCCACGAATTTCGATGACGTCGCAAAGAGCCTGAACATGAGTGCGCGGTCGTTGCGGCGAAAGCTGCAGGAAGAGGGCGCATCCTTCCGTATGCTAGTCGACGAACTGCGAAAGGACATCGCAATCAAATATTTGCGTGATACCGACCTGACCGTTGAAGATATCGCTGAGGCATTAGGCTTCAGCGACGCAGCCAACTTTCGCCACGCGTTTCGGCGCTGGACCAAAGGAACGCCGCACGAGTTCAGAGGAATTTCGGGGAAAGGCTAAATTCAATTTTTTGATTTCCGAGTATTGGCCGAATTTCACCGATTGTTGGCCACATCAAACCTTAAGTTACCGTAGACCGCGCCTAGATATCGTGCGCGCCGCCAAACTCATTCGTGGTGTTCCCGGTAGCTGAACCTCAATGTCCGATTCTAAAAACAATATTTCTCAGCAAGAAGCAGCTGCATTTCAGGCGCTAAAACAAGAAATTGAGCGCCTTCGAGACTTGGTTGTTTCGCTCACCGCATCGCTCCAGCGAGCGATCGCACTCGATTCGATTGGTGACCATCGTTCGGCTAGCAGCGCAGATGCCGAGCACCTTCTACGGAACGCGGATGAATGTTTCGGCTGCGCGAGGCAGTTGGAAGCGGCAGGACATGAATTTATGAAGAAAGCTGTTGAAATCGAGACGATTGTTCAGCGCCGGAAATGGAAAAAATAACTTCCAAAGCCGGCGGTTCGAACGATTGGCCGAAACTCACCGGCCCCTGGCCGGAGCCAACCGTTTCATTGCGCAGGGGATGGCCTAGTTCCAATGGTGTTGAACAACCAGCAAACAGGAGACCCACCATGGGCCAGCAAATCGATCAGTTCTGCGAAAATCTTCGTCAAAAGCTCACCATGACCGACGCCGGTCTGGAAGGCCTGAAGACCAAGATCGACAACAAAGCCGCGAGCGTCGAGCAAGACGTTCAAAGTCATTTGGACCGAGTGCACAATCGCATCGAGCAGGAGCGCACCAAGGTGTCGGCGGCACAAGCCGACATGAAGAATTGGCTGGAGGAGCGTAAGGCGGTCACCAGCGACAAGATCGCCGAATGGAAGACCAAGCGTGAAATCGGCAAGCTGCAGGGCCGCGCCGGTCATGCCGAGCGTTACGCAGCTGCGGCGGTCGATGTCGCGGTCGCGGCGGTGGACGAGGCTGAGCAGGCCTCACTCGAAGCTTGGCTGGCGCGCAAGGATGCCAACCACGCGCAAGCCAAATAGGCCGAAACCGGCACGCACCGCGACAGCGGCGCGACAATCACACTTGAGCAACGCGAGATTTCGAGCGCTTGGCCCAGAGGGCCGAAGCCTCCTAAGCGGCCAAGCGCTCGGATATCGCAATCAATCAATCGGAGAGTAAGATGACTACCATAGATCCAAATCTCATCGAAATGCCACGCACACTCAGCGAGACATTGCGGGCTCACTGGCGTCTGTTCTTGTTTCAGGGCGTGGTCATGATCGTCCTCGGCGTCCTCGCCATCGCTGCCCCGGTCTTGGCGACCCTTGCGTTCGATATCTTTGTCGGATGGCTGTTCCTGATCAGCGGCGTGGTCGGCCTCGTTGCCATGTTCTCGGCGCGGAATATTCCCGGGTTCTTGTGGACCTTCGTCACTGCCTTGCTGTCCATCGTCGTCGGCGGGCTACTGCTGTGGGATCCGCTTGAAGGAGCATGGTCATTGACCATCCTGTTGACCGCCTTTTTCATCGTCGAAGGCATTTTCCAGGCGGTGGCCGCACTCATCTATCGTGATGAGGTGCCTGGATCATGGGGCTGGATGTTCGTAAGTGGCCTTGCCGACCTCGCACTCGGCGCGATCATCATCATGGGATGGCCGGGCAGCGTGGTGTGGGTTCTTGGTCTGCTCGTCGGCATCAACCTGCTGACATCAGGCTGGGCCATCGTAATGGTGGCGCTTGGAGCGCGAAAGATCGTTCGACCGCCAATGGCGGTCGCGCAACACTGAGCCATCCGAAACTACGGCCGGCCGACTTCAGGCGATGCCTTTCCGTGTCTGGTTTGCCGTTCGATGCAAAACCGTACCGAGCCCGCGACGAAATGGCCCGCTCTTGTCCGCTTCGGGTCATTCGCGCTGTTGGCTCGGTTCAGCCATGTCCGGTTTGCTCCAGTAGCGACACTACTCGGCGCCGCCGGCAATGCCGAATATTGGACCCAGTCGTCCGAGTTGTGGGCGTGGCTACGTGTTTAAGAGTCGCGCCCTAGTCCCGCGCAAAACTCACACTCACCTCGCCGATCGGATCGAGCGCGTGGGTGATGTCGGTTTCGTCCGCCTCGATCATGACCGGCGGCGTGATCGAGCCGGTGATGATGACGTCGCCGGCCGACAGCTTCTCGCCGAAGGCCGCCAGCGTGTTGGCGACGTGCGCGACGATGTCGGGCAGCTTGCCGGTCAGCGCCTCGGGGTCGGTGGTGTTCGCCGTCTGCGCGCCGCGCCGGATCAGGCGCGAGGTCAATCCGGCGGTCGAGCCGCCGAACCGGGTGTTGCCGCAGAGAATGACGTAGCGCTGATAGATGTCGCCTTCGAGCACGGCGTCGATATTGTCGGGCGTCGGCACGGGATCGAGATCGGCCAGCTCGATGGCGGGGAAAATTTCTTTCACCGCCGCCAGCGCTGCGTCGGGCGTCGCGCCGCCGCGCAGGTCGCTCATCATCCGCACGCAGATTTCAGGCTCGGCCACCGGCTTGACCCAGCCGTCCAGCGACACCGTCGAGCCCGACAGCAGCAGCGCGCGCTGCATCAGATAGCCGACGATCGGCGCGGTGATGCCGACCTTTTGCATGCTGGCCGGCGCGCCGAGGCCGACCTTCCAGCCGAGCGGCCGCTCACCGGCGGCGATGCGGGCGCGCCGCTTCGCCAACTGCAGCGGCATGCCCTTTTGAATCAGCGGATGGTCCCAGGCGTTCATTACATTCTACCTTTGCGCATGATCTTGTCCGAAAACCGGTTCCCACTTTTCGGGATCATGCGCGATGGCTCTCCGGATGCACTTCGTAACCTGAATCCTCGATCGATCCGGCGCCCATCCAGCCCCAGACCAGCACGACGTCTTCGTTCGAGGTGTTGTTGAAGCCGTGCCAGCAGCCGCGCGGCGAATAGACCACGTCGCCTTCCACCGACGGCGTGTCGCCGTGGTCGGTGTAGATCATGCCGTGGCCCTTCAGCACGATGAAGAACTCGTCGCAATTGTGATGGCGATGGTTCTCGTGCCGCGCGCCGGGCTTGAGCACGGTCCAGCCGACCACATGGTTGGCGTCGGCGGTTTTCTTGTCGATCAGGAATTGCACCTGCATGTCGACCCAGCCGTCGTCGCGTTTGAGGCCTTCGACCTTCGGCACGTCTTTCAGATTGGTGCGGAACATGACCGGCGCCGGCTGGTCTGCCTTCCATGCGTCGGCCGTGGCCTTCACGGCCTTGCCCAAAGCGGCGCCGAACTTTTCTGCGGATGATGTCATTGTTGTCCTCCCAAGCGGCGATAGACCTGATGCGCGACCACGAAATCGTTGGCGTCGATGCCAAGCCCGCGGCAGGCATTCATCATTTCATTGGCGGCGGCGGCGAGCGGCACCGGTGAGCCGAGCGTGCGGCCGAGATTGAGCGCCAGCATCATATCTTTCTGTTGCAGCGTGACGTCGGCGAGCGGCACTTCCGGCATCTTGCCCTCGAGGATGAAAGGACCGCGATAGCCGATCACCGGCGAAGCGGCGACGCTCTTGAGAATGGCATCGACCGCCGCCTCGCGCGCGACGCCGCCTTTTTCCGCGAGCGCGACCGCCTCGCCGAAGGCGATGATCTCGACCATCAGCAGCAGGTTGACCGCGATCTTCATCTGGCAGGCCAGGCCATTGCCGCCGATGCGCGTCACCTTCGGGCCTATCGCCAATAAAACAGGTTTCACGCGCTCGAAGGCGGCTTCGTCGCCGCCGATCATCACCGAGGCATTGCCGGCCACCACCGTCACCGGCGAGCCGGAGATCGGGCCGTCCAGCATGACCAATCCGGCGCGTGTGAATTCCGCGGCGACGGCGCGGCTCTCGTCCGGCTCGATCGTGCTCATGTCGATGTAGATGCCGCCTTTGGCGAGGCCGGAGACGATGCCATCTTGGCCCAGCGCCACGGCTTTGACCGCCTTGGCGTCGGTGACGATGGAGAACACGATGTCGGATTGCTCGGCCACCGCGCGCGGCGTGTCGGCCCAGCGCATGCCGGCGTCCAGGAGCTTTACTGCCTTGTCCTTCGACCGGTTCCAGCCGGTGACTTCATGACCGGCGGTCATGAGTCGGGGCACAATCAACTGCCCCATCGCACCCAATCCCACAAATCCAAGATTCACTGCGCGTCTCCACCCGAACCATTTTTTATCAGTATCCACGGATCGGACGGCGAAGGCGAGGGTGGGCAGAGAGAATCAGGGAAGCTTGTCGTAGCCTTCGCCGAAACCGTTGAGGCTCATCGGGAAGCCGATGCCTTCTTCCGGCGTCTGAAAAATAATGAAAGTTGCACTCTTTCCGGTTCGCAATTTTTTGACCAGTTCGTCGTCCATCACCACTTCGGCGATGCAGCCGTTGGGCAGGCAGCGCACAAAGCCGGCGCGGCCGACATCGTTGGTGTCGATCTTGAGGCCGAGGCCCGACGGCAGCAGCACGCCAAGCGGCGCTACGACGCGCATCAGCCGGCTCTTGGCGTCGGCGGTTTTCAAGACGATGACGGTCAGGCCGACATTGGCGCGGTCCTCGGCAGTGACGCTCTGGATCAGCGCGCATTGCTCGGATTTGGCGCCTGGCGGGGTGTCGCAGCGGATCTGCCAATCTTTATGCACCGATTTCACGGCGCCCTGGGCCGCAACCCGCTCGGCCGGCCAGGCGAGGCCTGCCAGCATGGCCAGCGCCGCCAACGCCACCTGCCAGATCCGGCGCCTGCTTTGCTTGTAAATGCCCATCGCTCAATCCTTTGGCACGATAGATCTACCGTGAAGACGCTGCCGGACCGGCTTTCAGGCCCCGAACGGCCGCCCGAATCGCTGCCCCGCACGCACTTTAGTGTATTTCCGTTGGGTCATGCCCGGCCCGGTTCTGTCACGCAAGGGCTACCGCCAAGGCCGCCAATCTACCGCCAAGCAAAGCGCGTGCGGGGTGGCGCAAATACGGCGTCAAATCGCCCCCCAAAACGGTCCCCAAGATTAAGCCGGTTGCCACAGGTAACTGCCAATGACTTGCATTGCAGCAGCTCCCGAATTGTGGTTTGAGAAGCCGGGATTTCCCCCCGTCCCGCTGCATCGTCTAAGCTGCCACGCCCGTGGCAAATGCCGTGTTGAGCGGGGCCGCGCCGAACATCCTGTCTGTGGTGGGCGGCAAAAGGGACCTAAGAGGGCCTTGTTCGGGCCGTTTTTTTTCGTCGAGGGAGCGCATTCGACAATGCTGGTGCTCAAGCGGTTGGTCGCATTCGTCGTCACTTATGTGACAGTTTTCATCGGAGGCGCAGCCTTGGCCGCGAGCGGTCAGCCGGAGCCTTGGCAGCTCGGCCTGCAGCAGGGCGCCACCCCGGTGATGGACAACATCATCTGGTTCCACAATTGTCTGCTCTGGGTGATCGTCGCGATCACACTGTTCGTGCTGGCACTGCTGATTGTCGTGGCGGTGAAATTCAACGCCAAGAGCAACCCGGTACCGTCGCGCACCACCCATAACACCACGATCGAGGTGATCTGGACCGTGGTGCCGGTGCTGATCCTAGTCATGATCGCGGTGCCGTCGTTCCGCTTGCTGTTCTTTCAGCTCAATACCCCGCCGGCCGACGTGACGGTGAAGGCGACCGGCAAGCAATGGTTCTGGAGCTACAGCTATCCGGACAGCAAATTCGAATTCGATTCGCTGATGGTCCAGACCAAGGACCTCAAGCCGGGCCAGCCGCGCCTGTTGGCGGTCGACAATGAAATCGTGGTGCCGGTCAACAAGGTCGTGCGCATCCTCACCACCGGCGCCGACGTGATTCACTCGTTCGCGATCCCGGCCTTCGGCATCAAGATCGACGCGATCCCCGGCCGCGTCAACGAAACCTGGTTCAAGGCCGAGCGCGAAGGCATGTATTACGGCCAGTGCTCGGAACTGTGCGGCAAGGATCACGCCTTCATGCCGATCGCGGTCCGTGTCGTGAGCGACACCGAGTACACCGCCTGGCTCGACCAGGCGAAAAAGAAATACGCCACCGACGACAGCGTTCGTCCGACCGCGGTTGCCGCGGCCGACGGCGCGCATTGATAACGACAAGGGTCGAGGGATAATTAAGATGGCAAGCAACGAAGCGGCACACGGCGCACACGAAGCCCATCACGAAGAGCACCATAATCCGACCGGATGGCGCCGCTTCGTGTATTCGACGAACCACAAGGACATCGGCACGATGTACCTGGTGTTCGCGATCATGGCCGGCATCATCGGCGCCTTGCTGTCGATCGCCATCCGCATCGAACTCGCCCATCCCGGTATTCAATTCTTTCCGACCCCGCACGAATACAACGTGTTCGTCACCGGCCACGGCATCATCATGATCTTCTTCATGGTCATGCCGGCGATGATCGGCGGCTTCGGTAACTGGTTCGTTCCGCTGATGATCGGCGCGCCCGACATGGCGTTCCCGCGTATGAACAACATCTCGTTCTGGCTGCTGCCGGCCTCGTTCTCGCTGCTGATCATCTCGATGTTCGTCGAAGGCGAGCCCGGCTCCAACGGCGTCGGCGCCGGCTGGACGCTGTACGCGCCGCTCTCGACTTCGGGCCATCCGGGCCCGGCGGTCGACTTCGCCATTCTGTCGCTGCATCTGGCGGGCGCCTCGTCGATTCTCGGCGCCATCAACTTCATCACCACCATCTTCAACATGCGCGCCCCCGGCATGACGCTGCACAAGATGCCGCTATTCGTGTGGTCGATCCTGGTGACCGTGTTCCTGCTGCTGTTGTCGCTGCCGGTGCTCGCCGGTGCGATCACCATGCTGCTGACCGACCGCAATTTCGGCACCACGTTCTTCTCCGGCGAAAACGGCGGCGACCCGATTTTGTACCAGCATCTGTTCTGGTTCTTCGGCCATCCTGAAGTTTACATTCTCATCCTGCCGGGCTTCGGCATGATCAGCCAGATCATCGCCACCTTCAGCCGCAAGCCGGTGTTCGGCTATCTCGGCATGGCTTACGCCATGGTCTCGATCGGCGCGGTCGGCTTCGTGGTGTGGGCGCATCACATGTACACCGTCGGTCTGTCGAGCGGCGCGCAGGCGTATTTCATCGCCGCCACCATGGTGATCGCGGTGCCGACCGGCGTGAAAATTTTCTCCTGGATCGCCACGATGTGGGGCGGCTCGATCGAGTTCCGTACCCCGATGCTGTGGGCGCTGGGCTTCATCTTCCTGTTCACGCTCGGCGGCGTCACCGGCGTCGTGCTGTCAAACGCCGGCGTCGATCGCGTCTTGCAGGACACCTATTACGTCGTCGCGCACTTCCACTACGTGCTGTCGCTCGGCGCCGTGTTCGCCATCTTCGGCGGCTGGTACTACTGGTTCCCGAAGATCTCCGGCTACATGTACAACGAGACCATCGGCAAGCTGCACTTCTGGGTTACCTTCGTCGGCGTCAACCTGGTGTTCTTCCCGCAGCACTTCCTCGGCCTTGCCGGCATGCCGCGCCGTTACATCGACTATCCGGATGCCTTCGCGGGCTGGAACCTGGTGTCGTCCTACGGCTCGTATATTTCGGGCTTTGGCGTCATCATCTTCCTGGCCGGTGTGATCGAGGCCTTCGCCAAGAAGCGCGTCGCCGGTGACAATCCGTGGGGCGTCGGCGCCACGACGCTGGAATGGACGCTGTCGTCGCCGCCGCCGTTCCATCAGTTCGAAACGCTGCCGCGTATCAAGTAAAGGTCGATCGTCGAAGCCATGTCGCTCATCAGCGAAGGCGCAGAACTCCGCGGGCCAATCGATGGGCAGGTTCTCGCCGAACCGAGTCTGGCGACGGTCGGCGATTACATTGCGCTGTTGAAGCCGCGGGTGATGTCGCTGGTGGTGTTCACGGCGCTGGTCGGCCTGTCGGTGGCGCCCGGTAGCCTGCATCCGGTGACGGCGTTTACCGCGCTGCTCTGCATCGCGGTCGGCGCCGGCGCTTCCGGCGCGCTCAACATGTGGTTCGACGCCGACATCGACGCGCTGATGACGCGCACCGCGCGCCGGCCGGTGCCGATGGGCCGCGTCCAGCCGGGCGAGGCGCTGGCCTTCGGGCTGACGCTGTCCTGCTTCGCGGTCGTCGTGCTGGGCCTCTTGGTCAACGTGCTGGCCGCGGCGCTCTTGGCCTTCACCATCTTCTTCTACGTTGTCGTCTACACGATGTGGCTGAAGCGCTCGACGCCGCAGAACATCGTGATCGGCGGCGCCGCCGGCGCTTTCCCGCCGATGATCGGCTGGGCCGCGGTGACGGGATCGCTGTCGCTCGAGCCTATTCTGCTGTTTGCCATCATCTTGATGTGGACGCCGCCGCACTTCTGGGCGCTGGCGCTGTACCGCACCGAGGACTATGCCCGCGCCGGCATTCCGATGCTTCCGGTAGTTGCCGGGGAGGTCAGCACCCGCCGCCATATTCTTCTGTATACCCTGATCGTGGTGCCGCTCGGCATCGCGCCGTGGCCGCTGGGTTTTGCCGGCGTGCTGTACGGCGCTACCGCCTGCGTCACCGGCGCCATCATGGTGTTGTTGGCCTGGCAGGTCTTCCGCGAGCGCCGCCCGGTCGAGCGTGCCGCCCGGCACCTTTTCGCCTTCTCGATTCTGTACCTGTTTCTGCTGTTCGCGGTACTTCTGGTCGAGCGCGGCTGGGGCGGGCTGATCGCTCGTATCGCGGCATGAATCGCGTAGTGAGTATTGGGATCGTTATGACCGAGCCAGCCAAAGACGACGGCGTCGTACTGACCGAGGCGCAGAAGCGCGCCCGGCGTTCGCGCTCGATCGCTATCGCGCTATCGCTCGCGGCGCTGGTGATTCTGTTTTACGCCATGACCCTGGTGAAGGGTCCGATGGTTCTGATCAGGCCGATGTAATGAGCATCTCCGTACCCCGCGATGACAAAAGACCGCTGCGGCGCGACGTGATCGTCGCCGCCTGCTGCGGCGTGTTCGTCGCCGCCATGGTCGGCGCGGCCTATGCCTCGGTGCCGTTCTATACCTGGTTCTGCAAGGCCACCGGTTTCGGCGGCACCACGCAAGTCGCCGAGCAGGCGCCGGCGCTCGGCCAGGTGCTCGGCCGTGAGATCGCCATCCGCTTCGATTCCAACGTCGCGCCCGGACTGCCGTGGCGGTTCGAGCCGGAGCAGAACGAGATCAAGATCCACATCGGCGAAGTCGCCACCGTGCACTACAAAGTGGTCAACGAGGCCGCGCGCGAGATCACCGCGCAGGCCGGCTACAACGTGTCGCCGCCGCAGGTCGGTTCCTACTTCACCAAGATCAATTGCTTCTGTTTCACCCAGCAGACGCTGAAGCCGGGTGAGACGCGCGAAATGACCGTCGTGTTCTATGTCGATCCCGAGATTGTCAAGGACAGCGAGCAGGACGACCTCAACACCATTACGCTGTCTTATACCTTCTACCGGCTGCGCGAGCCGGCCCAGCCGGTGGCCGAAGCGCCAGACAGCAACAAAAACAAGCTTTAAACGGAGACGACCACAATGGCCGACGCTCACACCAAACATCACGATTACCATCTGGTCGAACCGAGCCCGTGGCCGGCGGTCGGCGCAACGGCAGCCTTCGTCATGGCGGTCGGCGCCATCAGCTGGATGCATCACATGTACGCCGCGGCGCCTCTGGTGTTCGGCCTCGGCGTGCTGGGCGTGCTCTACACCTTCGTGGCTTGGTGGCGCGACGTGATCCGCGAGGCGCAGTACGAAGGCTTCCATACCCGCGTGGTGCAGATCTCGCACCGCTACGGCATGATCCTGTTCATCGCCTCGGAAGTGATGTTCTTCGTCGCCTGGTTCTGGGCCTATTTCAACACCGCGCTGTTTCCCAACGACGTGCACGACATCGCGCGGACGGCCTTCACCCACGGCGTCTGGCCGCCGGTCGGCATCCAGACGTTCGATCCGTGGCACCTGCCGCTGCTCAACACGCTGATCCTGCTGACTTCGGGCACCACGGTGACCTGGGCGCACCACGCGCTCTTGGAAAACGACCGCCAGGGCGTGAAGTGGGGCCTGCTGCTGACCGTCCTGCTCGGCGCCACCTTCACCTGCGTGCAGGCCTACGAATATTCGCACGCGGCTTTCACCTTCAGCGGCAACATTTACGGCGCCACTTTCTTCATGGCGACCGGCTTCCACGGCGCGCACGTGCTGATCGGCACGATCTTCCTGATCGTCTGCCTGGCGCGCACGCTCAACGGCCACTTCACGCCGACCCAGCATCTCGGCTTCGAGTTCGCCGCCTGGTACTGGCACTTCGTCGACGTGGTCTGGCTGTTCCTGTTCGCCTGCATCTATGTGTGGGGCGCGGGCGTGCCGCACGCCGAATGATCGCGACGAAGTTCTAAAATACGAGGGGCGGCGTCATAGCGCCGCCCCTTTTTATTTCTAAGGATCGCCCCATGAGCACGCCGGTATCGCCCACCGTATTGCCGATCAGCCGGGGACTGCGCGGCCGCTGTCCCGCCTGCGGGGAGGGCCGGCTGTTCCAGGGCTTTCTCAACTTGCGTCCGGCCTGCGAGAAATGCGGTCTCGATTTCGGCTTCGCCGATGCCGGCGACGGGCCGGCGGTGTTCGTGATCCTGATCGGCGGCGCCATCGTGGTGTTTGCGGCGCTGATGACCGAGGTGGTCTACCAGCCGCCGTATTGGCTGCACGCCGCGCTGTGGCTGCCGCTGATTCTGCTGGTGACGCTGGCGCCGCTGCGGCTGATCAAAGGCCTGCTGATCGCGCTGCAATACCATCACAAGGCGGCCCCCGGCCAGCTTGAGCGCAAAGGCGACGCGTGAGCGGGCCGCGCAGCAAACGCGGCATTATCGAGCCGACGGTTTTCGCCGTGGCCGGCGTCGCCATTCTGATCGGGCTCGGCATCTGGCAGCTCGACCGCAAGACCTGGAAAGAAAATCTGATCGAGACGGTGACGTCGCGGATTTCGCGCGCGCCGGTCGATCTGCCGCCGCGCGCCAACTGGTCGCGGCTGGTGCCCGAGGGCAATGAATATTCCCGCGTGACGTTTCCCGCCGAATTTCTGCCGGGCGAGGAGGCGCTGGTCTACACCAGCGGCTCGCCGTTCCGTCCCGACGTCAAAGTCCCGGGTTATTGGGTGTTCGCGCCGGCGCAGCTTGCCGGTGGCAGCATCGTGCTGGTCAATCGCGGCTTCGTGCCGATGGACCGCAAGGATCCGGCGACGCGTACCGGCGGCAATGTGCGCGGCAGCGTCGAGATCGTCGGTGCGATGCGCTGGCCGGAAGGCCGCGGCACGTTCACGCCGGCCGACGACCCGAAGACCAATGTCTGGTACGTGCGCGATCCCAAGGCGATGGCGGCGGCAAAGAAATGGGCGACCGCCGCGCCGTTCTATATCGATCAGGAAGCGCCGGTGCCGCCCGGCGGTCTGCCGCTGCCCGGCAAGATCGAGGTGCATCTGCCCGACAACCACCTGCAATACGCGATCACCTGGTTCGGCCTTGGGCTCGGCCTGGCCGGCGTCTATGTGGCCTGGCTCGCGGGACGGCTGCGGCGGCGGTATTGATCGCGAGCGTTTAGCGAGATGTCCCGACGGCATTGGAACCCTCGGGGAGTGGAACCGGCCGAAGCTTGCCACTACGCTGCAAGCATTGCCTCGAATCGGTCGGCCGGGGCCATGGCGGGGACATGAGCATATCTGCGCGATTGCGGGATAAGGCGGTTACGTCCGCGTCCAGTCGCTCATGGCTTCGCACCATGGGCTGGACCGCGGCGATTCTTTTGACCTTGGCCGTCGCCATCGTGCCCGATCTTTTGACCGTATCGGAACCGGACGGCGCGCTGCTCCTGAATCGTGCAACTTTTGTCGATGAAGACTCAGTGAGCACCGAGGTTACGCTTCCGCACGCGACCTTTCGGAAGCTTCGTGAAAACTACAATCCCGTACGCTACCTGATCCACGTCGATCTGCCCGCAGTGCCTGAAGGCAATCTCTTCCTGTTCATTCCATCGGCCAACCGGCGCATCGCGCTGTTGCTCAACGGCGACAAGTTCATCGGGTTCGAATCGAGCGGCTTCTGGACAGGCCCACTGGTCCCCTCGGCCACGATGGTGAGGCTTCCCCATGCCGCGCTGACCGCCGGCCGCAACACGATCGCCGTGGAAGTCGAAAACACCAATTTCGTAATGCCGATCTATTTGTCGGAAATCTACATAGGCCCTGAATCTGTTTTGGCGCCTGCCTTCAAAAGGCGGGTGTTCTTCGCCGTCGAATTGAAAATGATGACGGTGATGGCGAACCTGGTTTTGACGCTGGGGGCATTCTTTGCCTACTTCTGCCGCCCGCATGATCGCCTGTTTGCATGGCTTGCGGGTTTGATGTGCTTCACCTTGATCACGTCGAACTTCTTCATCTTCGGCTTTCATCCCGCCCTGCGCAACACGCTCATGTTCACCACATGCTTCGTCCCGGCGGCGAGCCTGATGTGGGTTGGCGTCGCCCTCGCCATCGTCGACCGGCAACCGCCTAGATTTTTTCGTACGACCGCGCTTGCCGTGACGTGCGTGACGCTGCTGATCGTGTCGTTCGGCGACTTGCCGCAACCGGTGATCTTCGGCATCAGCAGCACCTGGATAGCGGCGCAAATCGTCGCCACGGTCATTTTGGCGTGGAGCGCTTTCCGCGACGGCGGCGCGGACGCGCGTTTGATGCTGCCGCCGTATTTCCTGCAGGCGTGGTTCGCCGTCAGGGATGCATACGTCTTCTCGACAAAGCCCGCGCATGGATTCGACCTGCTTTCTCCTTATGCGCGGCCGTTGTTTCTTTTGTTCGTGACCGCCGTGCTCCTGCGACGCATGAGCGCCAGCCTCGACGGGCTCGATCGCTCCAACGAAACCCTGACCGCGAAGCTCGCCGCGCAGCAGGCCGAGCTTGCGGAATTTCACCGGCACGACCGGCTGGAAGCGACGCGTCTTACGCGCGAACGCGAACGTCAGCGCCTGACCTATGACCTGCATGACGGCCTGAGCGGGCATCTCGCGTCCATCATCGCGCTTTCGGAAAAGTCGCACGACAAGCCGATCGAAGAGGCGGCCCGCGATGCGTTGAGCGATCTGCGGCTGGTGATCTATTCGCTCGATCTCGGCGACCGCGAACTGCCGGTCGCCCTGGCGAATTTTCGTGACCGCCTCGTGCCGCAATTGAAACGCCTCGGCATTACGCTGGACTGGTCGATCGCAGGCCTGCCGGAAGTGTCCGGCGTCACGCCCGGCAATGCACTGGCTGTCCTGCGTATCCTGCAGGAGGCGATCAATAACGCGCTCAAGCACGGGCCGGCCAGCAGGATCGTCATACGCGGCGAATCGTCCGCGGACGGCATGGCGCAAATCACGATCGAGAACGATGGCCGCGCCTATGTCGAAACCATCGGCGGCCACGGCCTTAGAAACATGCGGCGAAGAACGGAGCAGCTGCAGGGAAAGCTGACCGTCGAAGCCGTCGCCCATGGCACAAAGCTCACGCTGCTCTTGCCGCTTGAACTGCCCGTGCTCGAGGACGAGGAAACCGCCTGATCGCGGAGCCCGGCGCGTGGCGTTTCTCCCTATGAAATCGCAATTGGTATTGTTGCAGATGATGCGGCATGGTTTAGTGCGCCAACTTTAAATTTAGGGAGACACCATGTTGCTCGCAGGTAAGAAAGTCGTTGTCGTCGGCGGTTCGTCCGGCATCGGTCTGGCGACCGCCGAACTCGCCAAGGCGCAGGGCGCCGAGGTGATCATCGCGTCGCGCAGCGCCGAGAAGGTGAATGCCGCGGCCGCCAAAGTCGGCGCCACCGGCATCGTCGCCGACGTCACCAATGACGACAGCGTCGTCAATCTGTTCAAGAGCTGCGGCCCGGTCGATCATGTCGTCGTCAGCGCGGCGCAGCTCAAGTCGGGGCCGTTCAAGACCGTGTCGATGGAAGACGTGCGTTCGACCTTGGAAGGCAAATTCTGGGGCGCCTGGCGCGTGGCGCGCGCCGCCGACATTCGCGCCGGCGGTTCGCTCACTTTGGTCTCGGGTTTCCTGAGCATTCGGCCGCGGCCGAATTCGGCGATTGTCGGCGCTGCCAATGGCGCGATCGAGTCGCTGGCGCGCAGTCTGGCGCTTGAGCTGGCGCCGGTGCGCGTCAACTGCGTCTCGCCCGGCATCATCGATACGCCGATCCGTGCCGGCATGCCGGAAGCCGCCCGCAAGGAGATGCTGGCCAAGATCGCGTCCGGCCTGCCGGTCGGCCGTGTCGGCCTCGGCGAGGACATCGCGATGCAGATCCTGGCCTTCATGGCCAACGGCTTTGCCACAGGCGCCATCGTCTACATCGACGGCGGCGCGCTGATCGCCTGACCAAAAACGCCGATACGGCCGGCGCTTTTTGCATTTTTCGATGCATTTTTTGCGCCGGCCGCCACGTTCATTAAGCGAACTTTAAATTGGCAAACGCCGCCGAATCTTTCGCCTTCATGCCCAAAATCGATCCATGAAATTGTCATGCGAATCGTGCTATACTGCTCTGGCATGACGGCTCGTAAGATAGTTCTTCGATGAGAGGATCAAGGTATCCCAGCTTCCGGGTACTTTCGTTCGACGAGCCTGCTCTGCTGCCTGCCGACCATCTCTCACAACTCGTAAAGTCCGATAACTCTGTGCTCGTCGCACGGAGCGCTTGCGCATGACTATTCCTCTTGAATTCAGCAAAAGGAGTCAGCCTTGGGTAAACACTTCAGCCACAAACACTTCAGCAATAAGAATTTCGGCAAAAAGAATCGCCGGCGCGGCAATCGCGGTTTTGAAACTGCTGAAATCATAGAGTTCCAAGGATCGAAGTTTGAGGCTGAACGAATACTGCCGCCGATCAAGCCGCTGAATGCGACGCAGGCGAACTATCTCGATGCGCTTCGCGTCAGCCCGCAGGTGATCGTGCTCGGCCCCGCCGGCACCGGCAAGACCTGGATCGCCGCCACCCATGCTGCCGATCTGTTCCGCACCGGCGCCATCGACAAGATCATTCTGACGCGGCCGAACGTGCCCTGCGGCCGCTCGCTCGGCTATTTCCCCGGCACGCTCGAAGACAAGTTCGCGCCTTGGGCAGCGCCGGTGATCGAAGCCATCAAGGAGCGGATTGGCGCCGCGGCCTACGAGATCGCGCTCAAGAACGGCGCCATCGAGATGGTGCCGTTCGAGGTCATGCGCGGGCGTTCGTGGAAAAATGCCTTCGTGCTGTTCGACGAGGCGCAGAACAGTTCGGTCATCGAGATCAAGACCTTCCTGACCCGCATCGGCGAAGACTGCACCGTGGTCATCAATGGCGACGTCAGCCAATGCGATCTCGACCACGCCAGCGGCTTGCGCACGGTCATCCACATGATCAAGTCGCAGATGCTGTCGGTGCCGGTGATCGAATTCGATCGAGACGATATCGTCCGTTCCGGCGTCTGCGCCATGTGGGTCCGCGCTTTCGACGAGGCCAATCTCTAGGCCGGCGGCACTTTTCGCTATATTTGGCTAGCCAGAGCTGCGGGCGGGGTTTTCTTGTGAAAGCCCCCGCCCGCGGCTACTGTGCCTGTGAAACCGCGACACGGAACAATAAAGCCAAATATTTCAATGCGTTATGTCTCAACCCGGGGTGAAGCCCCGACACTCGATTTCGTCGAGGTCATGCTGGCAGGCTTGGCTCGCGACGGCGGCCTGTATGTGCCCGTGTCTTGGCCGACGCTCGACCCCAAGGTGATCGCCGGTTTCGCCGGCCGGCCTTACGCCGAAGTCGCGGTCGAGGTGATGCGGCCCTTCATCGGCGACAGCATCGCGCTTACCGATCTCTCCCGCATGGCGCGCGAGGCCTATGGCAGCTTTCGCCATCCGGCGACCGCGCCGCTGGTGCAACTCGGCGACAGCCTGTTCGTGCTCGAGCTGTTTCACGGCCCGACGCTCGCCTTCAAAGACCTGGCGATGCAGCTGGTGTCGCGGATGATGGATCATGTGCTGCGGGCCCGCGGCGAGCGCACCACCATCGTGGTCGCGACTTCCGGCGATACCGGCGGTGCCGCGGTCGAAGCCTTCCGCGGCCGCGCCCAGGTCGATGTGGTGGTGCTGTACCCGCACGGCCGCATCTCCGACGTGCAGCGGCGGATGATGACCAGCGCGCCGGACAGCAACGTGCACGCGCTCGCCATCGAAGGCACTTTCGACGACTGCCAGGCGCTGGTGAAGGCGATGTTCAATCATCACGCCTTCCGCGACCGCGTGCGGCTGTCCGGCGTCAACTCGATCAACTGGGCGCGTGTGCTGGCGCAGGTGGTTTATTACTTCACCGCCGCGGTCGCGCTCGGCAGCCCGCATCGCAAGGTCGCCTTTACGGTGCCGACCGGGAATTTCGGCGACGTCTATGCCGGCTATGTCGCTTCGAAAATGGGTCTGCCGATCGACCGCCTGGTGGTGGCGACCAACGTCAACGACATCCTGGTGCGCACGCTGGCCACCGGCGACTACGAGATACGCGACGTGATGGCGACCACGTCGCCGTCGATGGACATTCAGATATCGTCGAACTTCGAACGGCTGCTGTTCGAGACCTGCGGCCGCGATGCCAAGACGGTGCGCGCTTTAATGGGCTCGCTGGCGCAGTCGCGCCGCTTTACGGTGCCGGCCGAGGCGCTCAAACAGATGCGGGCGCTGTTCACCGCCGACAGAGCCTCCGAGCAGGAAAGTGCCGCCACCATTCGCGCCTGGATGAAGGAAGCCGGCTACTGCGCCGACCCGCACACCGCGGTCGCGCTGGCGGTGGCCGAGAAGGAAACCCGCAACCCATCGGTGCCGATGGTGGTGCTGTCGACTGCGCATCCGGCCAAGTTCCCCGACGCCGTCGCCGCCGCTTGCGGCGTGACGCCGGCATTACCAGATTGGCTTGCCGATCTGCCGAAACGGACGGAGCGCGTCACCGTGCTGCCGGCCGATCAGGCCGCGGTGGAAAAATTCGTATTGTCGGCGTCGCGTGCGGCGCGTGAAGGAGTGACTGCATGACTGTCGAAGTAACGCGTCTGGCCTCGGGGCTTTCGGTGGTTACCGATGCCATGCCGCATCTGGAGTCCGCCACGCTCGGAGTCTGGATCGGCTCAGGCAGCCGTGACGAACAACCCAATGAGCACGGCATTTCCCACCTTCTCGAGCACATGGCGTTCAAAGGCACTAAGCGGCGCACCGCGCGCCAGATTGCCGAGGAGATCGAGGCGGTCGGCGGCGATCTCAATGCCGCCACCAGCGTCGAGAGCACCGCCTATTACGCCCGCGTGCTCAAGGCCGACGTGCCGCTGGCGCTCGACGTGTTGTCCGACATTCTGTCGGAGCCGACCTTCGACCCGGACGAATTGCGCCGCGAGCAGAACGTGATCGTGCAGGAAATCGGCGCCACCGAAGACGCGCCGGACGATCTGGTGTTCGATCGCTTGCAGGAAACCGCGTTTCCCAAGCAGGCGGTCGGCCGTTCGATCTTGGGCACGCCCGACACCGTGCGCTCGTTCAATCCCGACAGCATTCGCGGTTATCTGTCGCGCAATTATCGCGGTCCCGACATGCTGGTGGCCGCGGCCGGCGCGGTCGAGCACAAGGCTATCGTCGAGGCTGCGGAGAAAAAGTTCGCCAGCTTTACCGGCCCCGCGGGGCCGAAGCCGGAGCAGGCGCATTTCGGCGGCGGGACGCGGGTCGAGACCCGCGATCTCGAGCAGGTCCACATCGCGCTGGCGCTCAAGGGCCTCGCGGTGACCGACCCGCAGCTCTACAGTCTGCAGGTCTTCACCAGCGTGCTTGGCGGCGGCATGTCGTCGCGGCTGTTCCAGGAAGTGCGCGAGAAGCGCGGGCTCTGTTACTCGATCCACGCCTTCCATATGCCGTACTCCGACATCGGCATGTTCGGTTTGTACGCCGGCACCGACGAGACCGACGCGCCGGAATTGATGCGGGTGATGATCGACCAGATCGGTAACGCCACCGAGACGCTCAACGAAGCCGAGATCAACAAGGCCAAGGCGCAGATGAAGGCGAGCCTGCTGATGGCGCTGGAAAGCTCGGAAGCCCGCCTCGGCCAGATGGCGCGCCAGATGCTGGCCTTCGGCCGGCCGGTGCCGCTCGATGAGATCGTCGCCAAGGTTGAAGCCGTCACCGTGGAAAGCGCGCGGGCCGCCGGCCGTATCCTGATCAACGGTAGCCGGCCGGCCATCGCCGCGCTCGGCCCCGGCACCGGACTTGAAAGCACGGCCGCAATCGCTGAAAGTTTGACCCGCCGCGCGGCCTGAGACTTCCATGGCGTTCTTCCGCACCGTCAGTTTCAGCGAAACAATGCCGGCCATCCTCGGCGATGGTGTCTTCTTGCGTCCGCCGCAATCCAGCGACCACGCCGAGTGGGCGGCGCTGCGCGAAGCCAGCCGCGATTTCCTGACGCCGTGGGAGCCGGTCTGGCCGTCGGACGATCTGACGCGCGGCGCCTTCCGCCGCCGCCTCAAGCGCTATGCCGACGACCAGCACAACGATCTCGCTTATGCCTTGATGATCTTCCGCAACGAGGACAATGCGCTGGTCGGCGGCATTACGCTGGCCAATATCCGGCGCGGCGTCGCCCAGACCGGCAGCATCGGCTACTGGGTCGGCGCGCCGTTCGCCCGCAAGGGCTATATGACTGCGGCGGTGCGCGCCTTGATGCCGTTCAGCTTCCAGACGCTGCGGCTGCACCGGCTGGAGGCCGCCTGCATCCCCGGCAATGCCGCCTCGGTCGCTCTGCTGGAGCGTACCGGCTTCACGCGCGAGGGCTATGCGCGCAGCTATTTGTGCATCAACGGCATCTGGCAGGACCACCTGCTCTATGCCCGGATCGTTGACGATCCGAAGTAGGATTGCCGGCCCGTTACCTGCCTTGGGGTTGCCACGCTTGGATTGGTATAAGAGGCGGGAAGTCGTGCGCCAACAAAGTGCACGATCCCGAAAAGTGGGAACCGGTTTTCGGCTAAGATCGTGCGCCAACAAAAAAGAGTGAGTGAGAAAATGCGTGGGGGACAAACGATGCGAAGCGGCGCCAGCGTGGCCGGTCTATTGGGATTGGCTTTGGCCTTGAGCGGCTGCGGCGGCAATCTGCTCGGCTCGTCCACCAACATATTCGGTTCGTCAAAGGCCTCGACCGGCGAAGCGGCGGCCGGTGTCGGCGGCGCCTCTGCTGCGACCGATGTCGAATGCCCCGGCGTCGAAGTGCGCACCGGCGCGGCGACCTTGATGATCGGCAGCAAGCCGGGCGAGGTCGGCGAGCCGTCGGCGCTCGACCTGCGCTATCAAGGCTCGATTATCCGCACCGCGCGCGAATGCCACGTCAATGCCGGCATCATGACCATGAAGGTCGGCATTGAGGGCCGTGTCATCACCGGACCGGCCGGTGGCCCCGGCAATATCGACGTGCCGTTGCGCATCGCGGTGGTGAAAGAGGGCCCCGAGCCCAAGACCATCGTGTCGAAATTCGCCCGCATTCCGGTGACGGTCGCCAGCGCGATCGATCGCGTCACCTTCACCCACGTCGATTCCGACATCGCGTTCCCGGTGCCGACGTCGATTGCGGACATCGATGCTTATGTCGTCTATGTCGGTTTTGACTCGGCCGCGGCGCCGGCGCCGAAAAAGCCGGTCGCCAAACCGAAGCGTGCGGCCCGGCCGAAACAGAGCTGAGTTTCTGTCCCGGGCGCTGCGCAGTATTCGCGCAGCGAATAGTGCGCTGCAGACCCGGGACCTTCGCACATTCGGAATTCGCTAAGGCCCCGGCTCTGCGGCGCACCACTTAACGGTGTTGCGCCGCGTCCGGGGCAGGGCGCTTACCAGCCTCTTAAATCGATGATCTTGCTTTTGAGCGCGCGCATATCGGAAATCACGGCGCGGGCGCCGGCGTTGAGTAGATGATTGCCGAGTCGGCCGCCGGCGTGGCTACCGCCAACAAAGCCGATCACCGTCATGCCGGCCGCGACCCCCGCGGCGACGCCGACAGGGGAATCTTCCACCACGATGCAGTCGCGCGGCTCGACCTGCATCTTACCGGCGGCGTGCAGGAACAAGTCTGGCGCCGGTTTGCCGTTGCGCACGTCGCCCGCTGAAAACAGGTTCGGTTCGAAGAACCGGATCAGGTCGGTGGTTTCCAGGCTGACGCGGATGCGGTCATGCGACGACGACGAGGCCACGCATTTCGGCCCGCGCAGCCAGGACAGCGCGTAGGCGGCGTGCTTGGTCGCGCGCAATTCCTCGCGGAAGCGGCGCAAGGTCGCGGCAGCGACGGTCGCGGCAAAATCCGGCGGCAGCTTGCGGCCGGCGGCGATCTCGACCTCGGCGAACATGTCGGCGGGGCGGCGGCCGGTGAAATAGCGCGCGATAATATCCGGCGTCAGCGCGAAACCGGCGCGGATGAACTCCTGCGATACGATCGCGGTTGACAGCGCCTCGCTATCGACGAGCACGCCGTTGCAATCGAAGATGACCACGTGTCCCCCGATGCGTCGCCGGCGTTAGCCGGCTGCTCACGAATTTTCTGACGAATCACTGACGCAACAACTACGCGACCAAAAAAAGCGAATCAGTGTCGCGAGAATACGGCCCGGATGGGCGGTAGGCAAAGACCACACAACCCGGCTATGCGGTTTTGCACATGGTCGAAACGAATAGCGGGGACAACCCGTGTGGGGAGTGTTTGGCCCTGGCTTTAAAGCCGGGGCCGTGCCGCGCCTTAAGGGGCTAGTTCAGCTTCTGGCGGACGTCTTCGATGCCCTTGGCGATCAACTCGCCGGCCAGCTTGCCCTTGGTCTCTTGGGTCAGGATCTTCTCGGCCGCGGCGATGGCGGCGTCGGCGGCGGCGCTGCGGACGTCTGCGGTGGCCTGGGCCTCGGCCTGGGCTATCTTGGTCTCGGCCATCTTGGTGCGCCGGGCGACGAATTCCTCGATCTTGGCCTTGGCTTCGATCGCCAGCCGGTCTGCCTCGCCCTTGGCGCCGGCGATGATGTCCTGGGCTTCGCCTTCGGCTTCCTGACGCTTGCGCTGGTACTCGGCCAGCAACTGGGCGGCTTCGTCCTTGAGCTTGCGGGCCTCGTCGAGCTCGGCCTTGATCTTGGCGGAACGATCGTCGAGCGCCTTGCCGATGATCCGGTGCACGCCGATATAGCCGAGCCCCGCCAAGAAGCAGATGAAGGCCAGCGCTACCCAGGTTTCCGCGTCCAGGAAAAACTCGGCCATTTTACATTACCTCTTCAGCGCGTCGGCGACCGCCGCGGTGACGGCCTGATCGCTCGGCGCCGTGCCGATCAACCGCTCGACAATGGCGCGGGCGGCATCTTCGGCGATACCGCGGACATTCGCCATCGCCGCGGTCTTGGTCGCAGCGATGGTCTTTTCCGCGTCCGCCAGCTTGACGTTGAGCTCGTCCTCAAGCGACTTGCGGCGGACTTCCGCGGCGGCGGCTTGTGTCTCGCGGGTCTCGTTGGCGATGGCCTGCGCCCGGGCGCGAGCATCGGCCAATGCCTTTTCGTAGGCCGCGACCGCTTCGTCGGACTGCACCTTCAGCGCGCCGGCTGCGGCGATGTCATCGTCGATGCGCTTCTGACGGCTCTCGAGGATGGCGCCGACGCGCGGCAGCGCCCATTTCGCCATCAACGCGTAGAGCAGCACGAAGGCGACAACGAGCCAGATGAGCTGCGAGGCGTAGGTCTGCGACTGGAACGGCGGAAATCCGCCGTGCCCGCCTTCGGCCGGATGCTCCGTGCCCGTCTTGTGTGCTGGCTCAGCCATCGGCTTGTTAGAGCGCGAACAGCAGCAAGAGCGCGATCAGCAGCGAGAAGATGCCGAGCGCTTCGGTGATGGCGAACCCGAAGATCAGGTTGCCGAACTGGCTCTGCGCGGCGGACGGATTGCGCACCGCGGCGGCCAGGTAATTACCGAAAATGATGCCGACGCCGACGCCGGCGCCGCCCATGCCGATGCAGGCAATGCCCGCACCGATGTATTTCGCTGCTACTGGATCCATAACAAACTCCTTCTGCCTGTCCGGTCGGGCCTAGTGGCCCGGGTGAATCGCATCGTTGAGATAGATGCAGGTGAGAATGGCGAATACGTAAGCCTGGAGGAACGCGACCAGCGTCTCCAGCGCCATCAGAATGACGATCATGCCGAATGGCAGGATGCCGCCGGCCCAGCCGATCGCGCCCATGGCGCTGCCCATCAGGATGATGAAACCGGCGAAAACTTGCAGGGTAATGTGGCCCGCCAGCATGTTGGCGAACAGACGCACCGAGTGCGAGATCGGGCGCGACACGAATGACAGCACCTCGATGAACACGATCAGCGGCAGGATATAGATCGGCACGCCCTTCGGCACGAACAGATTGAAGAAGTGGAAGCCGTGCCGGTACAGGCCGTACAGCAGCACGGTCAGGAACACCGTGATGGCGAGCGCCGCGGTGACGATGATGTGGCTGGTGACGGTGAAGGTATAGGGGATCAGGCCGATCATGTTCACGGTCAGAATGAACATGAACAGCGTGAACACGAAGGGGAAGAACCGCATGCCCTCGGAGCCGGCGGTCGACCGCACGGTCGTGGCGACAAATTCGTAGGATAGCTCGGCGGCCGATTGCAGCCGCGACGGCACCAGGCTGCGCTTGGCCGTGCCGATGATCAGGAACGCCGTGATGACTACCACCGCCGCCAGCATGAAGGCTGCGGAATTAGTGAAGACGATCTCGGTGTGTCCGATATGGGCGACCGGAAACAGGTCGATAATTCGGAATTGATGGATTGGATCGGCGGCCATATCGGTCGTGCGCTCTAGTCGGTCAGATTATTGTTACGAACGACGCCTGCCGCCCGCATCACGTTAAGAACTCCGGCCGCAAAGCCGAGCAACAAGAATACGATCAGCCCCCACGGCGAGATCCCGAGCCACCGGTCGAGCAGCCAGCCGATCAACGCGCCCACCAATACGCCGGCGACCAGTTCGGTCGACATCCGGAAGCCCTTGGCGAACGCCGAGGCATCGGCGGCCTGACGAGAGCCGGTCACGTTTTCGGATGGACGGTTCGCCGTTGCGATCCGTTCGCCGAGACGCTGGAGCCTCGCGGAGAGAGCAGCCTCGTCGTCCGGCAGTTCTTTACGATCGTCCTTGTCGCCGCGCGTGTCAGCCATATTTCGACTCGCGAGGTTCAAAGGCTCCGTTTGGTTCCGCCGCCCTAAAAGCCGCGCGGACCATACTGACCGAGTATAGCCGAGTCAAGGAACCGGTTACGGGGGATAAGTATTTGAAAAGAAGGATGAAAGCCAAGATTTTGATAGGTGGCAGAGGCCGCTCGCGTGCACTGCGGGATGCTCATCAACAGTCCATTGGCGTCGCACGGTTCAGCAGGGCTTGAGCCGGTGATAGGTTACCGCATCCGCGGCCCAGGACGGGAGGGAAGACATGCGAATCGCCAAGCTCGCCATCGTTTTTGCCGTTGTTTGCGCGGCCGTGCCGGCCTGGGCGGACGTCGACGGCCACACCCCGGATGCAGCCCAGCCCGTCCCCCCGCCGCGCTACGCCTTCAACCGGGTCAGCGACGGTTTTCTTCGCCTCGATAGCGTCACCGGCAATGTCGCTTATTGCGCTCCGACCAGCGCCGGCTGGGCTTGCCAGGCGGTGCCGGAAGATCGTGCCGCACTCGAGAAGGAAATAGCCCGCCTGCAGGACGAAGTCGCCAGCCTGAAGCAGGAGGTCGCGAGCCTGCGCGACCCGCCGCCGCCGCGCCCGCCGGCCGATCTGACGCCGCCCTCGGCTAATGCGGACACGTCCGCCGAATTGCGCGCCGACATCGCGCGGGCGAAGGCCGCGGTCAAAGACGCATGGGATCGGCTGGTCGATATGATCAACGGCTTCCAGAAGGATTTGTTGCGGAAGGGGTGACCCGGCCGGTCCATTTATCGCTCATGCACAAATTATCCGCCGTTACCGACGTCACACCGCAACGGATCGCGACCGCGACGTTGCGCGTGGAAACGCAGGGCGCCGGCTTCACCGAGATCACCGCCGATGCCAAAGCCTTCGTTGCGCAGGCCGGCGCGGCCGAGGGCATGTTGCTGGTCTTTCTGCGCCACACCTCGGCGTCGCTTACTATCCAGGAGAATGCCGATTCGGATGTGCAGACCGATCTTGTCACGGCGCTCGATCGTCTGGCACCGGAGGACGCGCCGTGGATTCACGACGTCGAGGGTCCGGACGACATGCCGGCGCACGTCAAGGCGATGCTCAACGGCGTTTCGCTGCATATTCCGGTCACCGGCGGCAAGCTCGCGCTCGGCACCTGGCAGGGCCTCTATCTCGTCGAGCACCGCCGCCGGCCGCACAGCCGCGATGTGATTCTGCAATTCATCGGCAGCAAATAAAGAGCCGGCGGCGAAAATCTCGCCGCCGGCTGTAATTGTTGCGCGAGCACTACTTCTGGATCGAGACGCCCGATCCGGTCGCGATATCGACGCCCTTGGTATCGCGCAGGAAGATGAGACCGATGACCAACGTCATCACCGCCACACCAATTGGATACCACAGGCCGTTGTAGATATTGCCGGTGGCTGCCACCACCGCGGTGGCCAGCAGCGGCAGCATGCCGCCGAACCAGCCGTTACCGATGTGATAGGGCAGCGACATCGACGTGTAGCGGATCTGCGTCGGGAACATTTCGACCAGAAACGCTGCGATCGGGCCGTACACCATGGTCACGTAGATCACCATGATGACCAAGATCAATTCGGTCATGAACCAATTGACCTTCGCCGGATCCGCCGACTTTGGGTAGTTCTTGGCCGCGAGTGCCGCGGTCCACTTGGCGTTATCCCAGCCAGTGACCTTGGCGCCGGCGATATCCAGGTCGGCCGACTTCAGTCCCGGGGTGCTGACGATCTTGAACGACAGGCCCGACTTAGTGAGGAAGTCCTGCGCCCGGTCGCAATCCGTGAACTTCGACCACGGACCGACGAAGATGTGGAAGTTGCAGGTCGTCTGGTCTGCCGTGACGGTGATCGGATTCTTTTCGGCAAACGCTTCCAGGTCCGGATTGACGTAGTGCGTGAGGCCCTGGAACAGCGGGAAGTAGGTGATCGCCGCGATGGCGCAGCCGGCCAGGATGATCTTGAGCCGGCCGATGCGATCCGACAGCCATCCGAACACGATGAAGAACGGCGTTCCGATGACCAGCGACAGGCCGATCAGTTCGTAGGCCGTGATGTAATCGACCTTCAGCGTGATGACGAGGAAGAACAACGCGTAGAACTGGCCCGTGTACCAGACCACGCCTTGACCGGCGGTGGCGCCCAAGAGCGCGAGCAGAACGTACTTGTTGTTCGGATAGCGGAAGAAACTTTCCGTCAGCGGCGCCTTCGAGCCTTTGCCCTCGGCCACCATCTTCTGGAAGATCGGGGTCTCGTTCAGCCGGAGCCGGATCCAGACCGAGAACACCAGCAGGATGACCGAGATCAGGAATGGAATGCGCCAGCCCCACTCGGCGAAGTCTTTCGCGTTCATGTTGCCGCGGCACAGGGCGATCAGGATCAACGCGAGCAGCAGACCGAGCGTCGCGGTGGTCTGAATCCAGCTGGTCGCGTAACCGCGCTCATTCGGCCGCGCGTGTTCGGCGACATAAGTCGCCGCGCCGCCATATTCGCCGCCGAGCGCGAGGCCCTGCAGCAGGCGCAGCGACACGAGCAGGATCGGCGCCAGCCAGCCGATGCTGGCGAAGGTCGGCAAGACGCCGACCAGGAAGGTGGCGCTGCCCATCACCATGATGGTGACGAGAAAGGTGTATTTGCGTCCGACCAGATCGCCGATGCGCCCGAAAATCACGGCGCCGAACGGCCGGATCAGGAAGCCCGCCGCGTAAGTGGCGAAGGCGGAGAGCAAAGCGGCGGTGTCGTTGCCGGCCGGAAAAAACAGCGCGGCGAAAAACGGTGCCAGCACCGCGTACAGGTAGAAATCGTACCATTCGAAGACGGTGCCGAGTGACGAAGCGAAAATGACGAATTTTTCGTCCCTGGACATACTGCCGGTATTGCCGGCAGCGCCTGCCATTGCACTCATTGTCAGCTCCCCATGTGCGCGGCTTTTTCAGTCAACCGCCTGACCGCTTCAGCTTCGGCAGCGCGCACCACGGGAATTGCCCGAAAGACAGGCGCTGCCGTCCTAGCGGCGATCCAGAACTCTAGGGCCGGGAATTAGACCGCCCTATACGACTTTAGACCATGACAACTCCATAACAGTCTGATATGTCGATGTTCTTTTTGCGTTGCGAAAAACAACTCGGCGGACAAAATTTGTCATGCCGTGAAACACTTGCGCCCCATGCGAGGGGAGTGGAACATTGCGGCGCGTGCGCCCTTGGCGCAGAGATTTGTGCGGCGCAACGCCGCAGCGGCGGAGAAAGTCGAAAACGTGGAAGCGACGCAAACCTACCGCCTGGTGATTGCCGACGACCACCCGCT
This sequence comes from uncultured Hyphomicrobiales bacterium, assembly GCA_903878085.1. Lineage (GTDB taxonomy): Bacteria > Pseudomonadota > Alphaproteobacteria > Rhizobiales > Xanthobacteraceae > Pseudolabrys. Next base: position 116,114 of record CAIRGJ010000024.1, read on the forward strand.
ATTTCGCGGCGCGTTGCGCGAATCGATTTCTGGCCTGATGGAGCGCATGGAAATCACCGAAGCCGGCACCTTCGACGATGTGGTCGAACTGCTCGAGCGCGGCGGCAATGACGTCGATGTGATTCTGCTGGATCTGGCGATGCCCGGTGCGCGCGGCTTTTCCGGCCTGATGTATATGCGCGCGCAATTCCCGAGCGTGCCGGTGGTCGTGGTCTCGGCCAATGACGATCCCGCCACCATCCGCCGCTGCATGGGCTTCGGCGCTTCCGGCTTCATCCCGAAGACGCTCGGCGTCGACGACATGCGCGCGGCGATCTCGACGATTTTGAGCGGCGGCGTCTGGACGCCGCCCGACGTCGATCTCGGCGCCGGCGCGGATGCCGAGACCGCCGAATTGATGGCGCGCATGGCGACGCTGACGCCGCAGCAGGTGCGGGTGCTGATGATGCTGTCGGAGGGCCTGCTCAACAAGCAGATCGCCTACCAGCTCAGCGTTTCCGAGGCGACGGTGAAGGCGCATGTCTCGGCGATCCTGCAAAAATTGGGCGTCGAGAGCCGCACCCAGGCGGTGATCGCCGCGGCCAAGATCGAAGCCGGCCATTTCCCGCAAAGCGCCAGCGCGGCAAATTGATTCTCGACTGTCGTCCCCGCGACTTGCGCGACTCTTTCCAGTGTCATTGCCGGGCATAGCCGTCCCGAGGACGGCGTCGCTTCGCTCGCCTATGACCCGGCAATCCATGAGCGGGTGCCGCGTCGGCAGACTTACGTAAGACCGCTTGCGACGCGCCTAAGTCATGGATGCCCGGGTCAAGCCCGGGCATGACAGCGGAGAGTGCGGCCCGCCGTTCGAAAATCCTACTCCGCCGCAGCCACTCGCAGCATGCGCCATTGCGCCAGCAGCGCACGCAGTGCCGCCGGCTTGATCGGCTTGTTCAAAATCTGGATGCCTTCGGCGCGCGCCTGTTCGCGCACCGCCGGCGAGCGGTCGGCGGTGATCAGGATCGCCGGCAGATCGCCGCACAGCGCCCGCAACGCGACGATGGCGTCGATGCCGTTGCCGTGGTCGAGATGATAGTCGATCAGCAGGCCGTTCGGCGGGTTTGGGCTTTCCGCAATCGCCGCCAGCGCCGTGGCCAAATCCGGCGCCTTGATGACCTCGCAACCCCAGCCGTGCAGCAGCGTTTCCATGCCGTCGAGCACCGCCGGTTCGTTGTCGATGCAGAGCGCGGTGGTGCCGGCGAGTTGACCCAGATCGACGAAGGGTTGGTCGCGCGCCGGCAATTCGACCGGCACGGCGTTCGAACGCGGCACCGTGACGGCGAAATGCGAACCGCCGCCTTCCACCGAGTGCAAATCGACATCGTAATCGAGCACCCGCGCCACGCGCTCCACGATCGACAAGCCAAGGCCGACGCCGCGTGCGATTCGCGCGCCTTGTTCGAGGCGATGGAATTCGACGAAAATATCGCGGTGCTTGGATTCCGGAATGCCGACGCCGGTGTCGTAGACGTCGATGCGCAACTCATCGCCGTGCCGCCGGCAGCCGATCAGGACGCGGCCGTTCGGCGTATATTTGATGGCGTTCGACACCAGATTTTGCACCAGCCGGCGCAGCAGGCGGCGGTCCGAGCGCACCACCAGCGAACACGGCACATATTTGAGCTGGATGCCTTTGGCGACCGCCAGCGGCGCGAATTCCAACTCGATCTGGCGCAACAGCTCGTCGATGCGGAAGCTGGCGAATTCGGGGCGCATCACGCCGGTATCCAGCCGCGACATGTCGAGCAGCGCGCCGAAGATTTCCTCGACCGCTTCCAGCGAGGCATCGATGTTGCCGACCAGGCGCCGGTCGTCGCCGCCGCCGCGCTCGATTAGGCTGGTAACGTAAAGCCGCGCTGCGTTGAGCGGCTGCAGGATGTCGTGGCTCGCCGCTGCCAGAAACTTGGTCTTGGAGATATTGGCTTCGTCGGCTTCGCCTTTGGCGCGGGCCAGCGCCGCATTGAGCAGCGTGAGCTCCTCGGTGCGTTCGCGCACGCGCCGCTCCAGCGTTTCGTTGGACCGCTCCAGGGCTTCGGCGGCTTCGACGCTGGCGGTGATGTCGGTGAAGGTGGTGACGATGCCGCCGTCGGGCATGCGGTTGGCGCGCACTTCGATCACCATGCCCTCGGCGAAACGCTCGAGGAACGGCGCGCTGCCGGAGACGTAACGCTCGAGCTGCGCCTGCACCATCGCACCGAGCCGATCGGGGTCGACGCCGGAGCGCCTGCCGTTGAAGCGCAGGATTTCGGCCAGTTCGCCGCCGGAGCGGATCAGGCTCGGCGGCAGATCGAGGATTTCGCCGAACTGCCGGTTCCAGCAGATCAACTGCAAATCCTTGTCGAACACCGCAATGCCCTGGCGCACGTGATCGAGCGCGGTCTGCAATATTTCGCGGTTGTACTGAATCGCGGCATTGGCGTCGTCGAGCAGCTTCAAGGCCGCCTTGGTCGAGACCGTGCGCTTGCGCAGCAACAGCGACAGCACCAGCCGCGACGACGCGCCGCCAATCGCAGACGCGAGAATGTGCTCGGCGTGGCGCACCAGCCGGAAGTCGGCTTCGTCCTTGGGCTCCAGGCTGATGCGGTGGGTCGCGGCGAAGGTTTCGAGCGCGCTGCGCGTGCGCTCCTCGCCGAGATAGCGCGCCACCGTGGTGGTGAGTTCGTCGACCGTCACCGACGAGCGCCACAGCCGAAAGCTCGGCGCAATCGGCGTCAGGTCCGGCGGCACGAAGGTATTGGCCTGCAGCCGTTCGATCGCGGTCGGCTCGCGGCGCAAGGAGAAGCCGATATAGCCCAGGACGTTTAATCCGAGGCTCCACATCACGCCATGCACCAGCGGCGACAGTTCGAGCCCGAACAGATGCTGCGGCCGCAACCAGGCGATGTCCCACGGACCGTCAATCAGGATGTGCTGGCCGATGAAACCGATGTCGGCAAAGGTCGGCAGCAGCAGCGTATAGGCCCAGATGGCAATGCCGCCGCTCATGCCGGCGATGGCGCCGCCGGCGGTGGCGCGGCGCCAGAACAGGCCGCCGAAAAACGCCGGCGCAAGCTGGGCAATCGCCGCGAACGACAACAGGCCGATCGAGGCGAGTTGGGCGTCGCCGGCCGAACGGTAATACATATAGGCCATCAGCAGAATCGCGAAGATCGCCACCCGCCGCACGGTGAGCAACAGCGAGCCGACATTGTCGCGGCCGCTGATCATGCCGCGCCGCTGCAGCACCAGCGGCATGATCAGGTCGTTCGACACCATGATCGACAGCGCGACCGATTCCACGATCACCATCGCGGTCGCCGCCGACAGGCCGCCGACGAAGGCGGCGATGGTCAGCACGTAAGAGCCGGTCTGCAACGGCAGCGCCAGCACGAACATGTCGCTGTCGACCGAGGCGGAGGGGAAGGAGAGGAGCCCCGCGAGCGCGATCGGCACCACGAACAAATTGATGAGCACCAGATAGATCGGAAACATCCAGGCCGCGCGCTTGATCTCGCTTTCGTTGTTGTTCTCGACCACGGCGACATGGAATTGCCGCGGCAGCAAAATGATCGCGATGAACGACAGCAGCGTGGTTGCGATCAGTGTGTCGAACGGCGGTTCACGATTGAATAGACCGGCGGTCTGGCTGTGGTGGCGCGCCGCCGCGAGCAGCCCGGCCGGTCCGTCGAACATCCAGAACGTCACGAAGATGCCGACCGCGAGGAAGGCGAACAGCTTGACGATCGACTCGGTCGCGATCGCCAGCATCAGTCCGTCCTGATGCTCGGTGGCGTCGATGTGGCGGGTGCCGAACAGCACTGCGAAGGTCGCCATCGACAGCGCCACGAACAACGCGATGTCGCCGAGCAGCGGCCGGGTGACGTCGGCAACCGGCGTGATGTGCGCGAGGATGGTCTCGAGCGATGACGAGACCGCTTTGAGCTGCAGGGCGATGTAGGGAATGGTGCCGACGATCGCGATCAGCGCCACGGTGGCCGCCACCGCCTGGCCCTTGCCGTAGCGCGCGGCGATGAAGTCGGCGATCGAGGTGCTGTTCTGGGTTTTCGCGAGGCGAACGATCCGCAGCAGCAGCGGCGAGAACAGCCCGACCATCAGCACCGGGCCGATATAGATGGTGAGGAACTCGTAGCCGGTGCGCGACGCCGAGCCGACCGAGCCGAAGAAGGTCCACGAGGTGCAGTAGATCGCCAGCGACAGCGGATAGATCAGCAGCCGGGCGCGGCTGCCGTGGCCCGGCTCCTTGCCGCGGCTCAAGCCCCGGGACTGGTCCCCGTAGCTCGCGACGAGGAACAGCAGGCCGATATAGGCAAGCGCCACCGCGATGACGACCCAGCCTTGCAGCATCGAGGCTCCAGATCGAGTTAACCCATTGTCTTTCGGTGGATTTTACCCGGCAACGCCCCCCATAGATAGGTGGCATGAGGCATCTGGCTTCGGCATTTGACGTGGGAACAAGCGCGCGGCATTGATCGTTTCCGCACTCCGAAAGCCGCGATTCTTGTCCGCAAAGCCATCCCTCAGCCGCGCCGCCATGCTCCGCAACGTCGCGGAAACGCTGGCGTTTGCGGCCGCCGGCGGTCTCACGCTGGGGCTGTCGGGAATGCCCGCCGGCTATCTGTCGGGTTCGATCATGGCGGTCGCCGCCGCCTCGCTCGCCGGGCGGCCGATGCTGATCCCGACGCCGCTGATGCGCGTGCTGATGACTCTGATCGGCGTTTCCCTCGGTGCGGTGGTGACGCCGGAAACGCTGCACGGCATGGCGACCTATCCGGTCAGCATCGCGGTGCTGATCGTGGCCTGCGCCTGCATCAGCCTGGTCGGTACGCTTTACCTGCGCGCGGTGCACGGCTGGGACACTGTCAGCGCATACCTTGCCACCGCGCCCGGCGGGCTGTCGCAGGTGATGGCAATTGCCATTGAACTCGACGCCGACGTGCGCGCCATCGCCATCGTGCAGACCATCCGCGTCGTCATCATCGCGGTGTGCCTGCCCGCCTTGCTGGCGCTGTTCGGACTGGGCGGCCATGCCACGCGCAGCCTCGGCGGATCGTTCAACCCGGCGCAACTGGGCGAACTCGCTATCCTGATCGCCGTATCGGCTGCCGCCGCCTATGCCGCCTATCGCGTGCGGTTTCCCGGCGGCTTGCTGTTCGGCGCCATGATGGCGTCGGCGGCGATGCACGGCAGCGGCTACATCCACGCGGTGATGCCGTGGTGGGTCGCCTATTCGGTGATGATCGCATTCGGCGCGGTGACCGGCTCGCGCTTCGCCAATACGCCGCTGCGCATGCTGCTGCGCTTTGTCGCCGCGGCGTTCGGCTCGTTCGCGACCGCGATCATTATTGTCGCGGTGTTTGCCGTGGTGCTGGTCGAGTTTCTGTCGCTGCCGCTCGCCGAAGTCATATTGGCTTATGCGCCCGGCGCAGTGGACGCGATGATGCTGCTGGCGCTCGCGCTCAACCTCAACCCGGTCTATGTCGGCGCGCACCATCTGATGCGCATCTTTTTTGTTTTGCTGACGATGCCGCTGGTCGCGCACGCTACGCAGCCGAAAAAACTGCCGGACGATGCGCCAAAATCGCCGCTGGAACGGTCGCCGTTTGACGATTGATTAGCGCATGGTCCCGAAAAGTGGGAACCGATTTTCGGATAAGATCATGCGCAATTTAAGAGAAGGCTACTCCGCCGCCTGCGCCTGCTTGCGGGTCGGCAGGCCGAGCTTGTCCCACACATCGACCAGCGCTTCGGCGAGGGCGTCGATCAGCGCGTCGTCATGATACGGCGACGGCGTGATGCGCAGCCGTTCCTCGCCGCGCGGC
>CAIRGJ010000025.1 GCA_903878085.1 uncultured Hyphomicrobiales bacterium
CGTAAGACGCTGCGATGGAGCGCCGAGAGGCGCCCGCACTCTCCAAAAGGGAACGCGGCTACTGCAAGACTGGTGCACCGCTCGGTGCTCCATCCCCTCGGCTTTTTCGAGGGGCGAAGAAAGTGCCCCGCGAATGGGGCAGGGACGACGGCGTACCCCGCGCCGCAAAGAATAGGGGCGGCGGAGCTTTGGTTACGCCACTTTCCGGCCCCACAGCCGCGCCGAGGCGATATCCGCGCCTTCGCGGATCGAACGCAGCTTCAGCCACACCGCCGGTTCGATCACCCATTCGCGGTTGGTGAAGGTGCCGAAGCCGCAATCGGTCGAGGCGATGACGCGCTCGCGGTCGCCGACCACGCTGACCGCTTCCTCGATGCGCCGCGCCACCACTTCCGGATGCTCGACGAAATTGCTGGTGGTCTCGACCACGCCGGGCACCAGCAGCATGTCCTTCGGCAGCGGATGCTGCTTCAGCGCGCGGTACTCATGGGCGTGGCGCGGATTGGAAAACTCGATCGACAGTGCGCCGACATTGGCCTGATAGATCGCCGGCAGAATTGTCGCCAGCGGCACGTCGTGAATGTGCGGGCCTTCCCAATTGCCGTAGCAAACATGCAGCCGCACGCGGTCGCGCGGAATGCCTTCGATGCCGGCATTGATCGCCGCCACATGAGCCTCGACCCGCTTGATGAAGCCGCCGTCGTCGAGATCGCGGTACATCATGGTGCGGTCCATCGCCAGATCGGGCGCGTCGATCTGCAAAATAAGCCCGGCCTTGTGAATCGCCAGATATTCGTTGCGCATCTCGCGCGCGATCGCCGCCAGATAGGCGTCATGCGAGTCGTAAAAGGCGTTGAGCATGGTGGTCGAGACGATGCCCGGCGACGGCGCGGTCATGAACTGCTCGCTGAACCTGGTCGCGGCGATGCGCTTGAAGCGCGCCAGTTCGCTCTCGATCGGCTTGAGGTCGAGATAGTGCAGCTCGCTTTGACACTCCGGCGCGTTCTGTTGCTTGCTGGTATGCGGAAAGCGCCGCAGCAGGCTCGCCACCAGTTCGGGAAATTCCTCGAACTCCTTGCCGCGCCGCCGCTTCGAGATGCCGCCGAAGCCGCTCATGCGTTGCGGCACGTAAGTCTGGAAGCCGACGCGCTGCTGCTCGCCGTCATTGCCGATGTCGATGCCGGCCGACACCTGCTTGTCGACGACATGGCTGACGGCCTTGTCCAATTCGGCCGCCATTTCCTTGGGATCGAAGGTCTCGCCGGCCTCCTGGCGCAGCAGCAGGTCGGACAGCTTCTCGTTGCGCGGCAGGCTACCGACATGGGTGGTCAGAATGCGGTCCCGGCTGAAGATCATCGATTTCGTTCCCTCGGATGCCATTCTAGACCGACATTGCGGCCTCGTCATCGTCCCTGCATAATACGGAAAACGTCTGGGAGGAAAACAAAATGACCGTCCCCGAATTGCGTGCGGCAGAACTGACGCCGCCAGAAACTGCAGTGCCGGTGGGATTTGTCCCACGCGATTACAATTTCGCCGCCGACGTCCTGCAACGCAATCTCGATGCCGGCAGAGCCTCCAAGCCGGCTTTTATCGACGTGCGGGGCGCGACGACCTACGGCCGGCTCGCCGACCGGGTCGCGCGTTTTGGCGCAGGGCTCCGCGGTCTCGGCATCAAGCGCGAGGAGCGGGTGCTGCTGGCGCTGACCGACACCATCGATTGGCCGACCGCGTTCCTCGGCTGCCTCAAGAGCGGCATCGTCGCCGTGCCGGTCAACACGCTGCTGACCGAGGACGACTACCGCTTCATGCTGGCCGACAGCCGCGCCAAATGCCTGGTGGTGTCGGAGGCGCTGTTTCCGAAATTCGAACAGCTCATCAGGCAAAGTCCCGATCTCGAACACGTCATCGTCTCCGGAGATAACCCACACGGTTATCGGCTGTTCGAGGATGTCGTCGGCGCCGACGAGCCCGAGCCTTACACCGCGCCGACCACGGCCGACGACATGGCGTTCTGGCTCTACACCTCGGGCTCGACCGGCAAGCCGAAGGGCGCGGTGCATTGCCATGCCAGCCTCAAACACACGGCCGACCTTTACGGCACGCCGGTCGCAGGCTTGAAGGAAACCGACCTGGTCCATTCGGTCGCCAAGCTGTTCTTTGCCTACGGCCTCGGCAATGCCATGACGTTTCCGCTCTCGGTCGGCGCCACCGTGGTGCTCAACGCCGACCGGCCGACCCCGGACGGCGTTGCCGAGTTGCTGCGCAAGCATCCGATCACGGTGTTCTTCGGCGTGCCGACCTTCTACGCCACCTTCCTCAACAGCCCGAACGCGCCGCAGAAAGCGGAGTTGAAACTGCGCCGCTGCCTGTCGGCCGGCGAAGCCTTGCCGGAGGAGGTGGCGAAGAATTTCTACGCTCGTTATGGCGTCGAAATCTCCGACGGCCTCGGCACCACCGAAATGCTGCACGTCTTCCTGACCAACCGCCCCGGCCAGAATAAATACGGCACCACCGGCAAGGGCGTGCCCGGCTACGACATCAAACTGATAGGCGAGGACGGCAATCCGGCAAAGCCCGGCGAGATCGGCGAGCTTTACGTGCGCGGCCCGACCTCAGCGCTGATGTACTGGAACAACCGCGAGAAATCGCGCGACACCTTCCGCGGCGAATGGACCCGCTGCGGCGATAAATACATCGAGGACGCCGACGGCTATTACGTCTGCTGCGGCCGCGCCGACGACATGCTGAAGGTGTCCGGCATGTATGTCTCGCCGTTCGAGGTCGAGGCCGCGCTGTCGTCGCATCCGGACGTGCTGGAAGCCGCGGTGGTCGGCTGGAACGACGACCAGAGACTGGTGAAGCCGAAGGCCTTCGTCGTTTTGAAATCGCCGGACAAAGCCAGCGCCGCGCTGCTGCAGGCCTTGCAGGAGCACTGCAAGCAGAAGCTCGCGCCGTATAAATATCCGCGCTGGATCGAGTTCCGCAAGGAATTGCCGAAGACGGCGACGGGAAAGATCCAGCGGTTCAAATTGCGCGCCGAAGGGCAGGCCTGACGCGTCATGGCGCTAAGCGACTCCGGCTTTCTCGATCTCGGCGATCAGCGCCTCGAATACCGTTTCATCGGCCCGCGGCCCGATGAAGCGCCGACGCTGGTGATGCTGCACGAGGGGCTGGGCTGCGTCGGTATGTGGGGCGATTTCCCCGACAAGCTCCAGGCAGCGACCGGCTGCGGCGTCTTCGTCTATTCGCGCGAAGGCTACGGCCAGTCGAGCCCAGCAACGCTGCCGCGGCCGCTGACCTTCATGCATACGGAAGCGCAGGACACGCTGCCGAAAATCCTCGACACCATCGGCTTTCAGCGCGGCCTGCTGGTCGGCCACAGCGACGGCGCCTCGATCGCCGCGATCTATGGCGGCTCGCATCAGGATCATCGCATCGCCGGCATCGTGCTGATCGCGCCGCACTTTATCGTCGAAGACGTCACCAGCGCTTCGATCGCCGACATGCGGCAGGCCTACGACACCACCGAGCTGCGCGCGCGGCTGGCGCGCTGGCATGCCGACGTCGATGCCACGGTGCGCGGCTGGAGCGACGTCTGGCTCAAGGGCGATTTCCGCAAATGGGACCTCACCGAATTCCTCGCCTATATCCGCGTGCCGCTGCTGATCGTGCAGGGCGAGGGCGACCAGTACGGCACGATCCGGCAGATCGAAATCGCGCAGGAGGAATGCTATTGCCCGGTCGAGGTGGCGCTATTGCCCGGCGCCAAGCACGTGCCGCAGCGCGAAGCGCCGGAAGCGACGTTGAGGGTGGTGACGGAATTCATCGCGCGGGTGCTGGAAAATGAAATGGCCGGCACAAAGGCCGGCCATAACGACATTCATAATTGAAGCAGCGCTTACTCCGCCGCCTGCTTGGCGCTGGAGCCGTGCTGCGCGGTCAGATAATCCATCGCCGCCTGCACGCCACCCTTCTTGATCGGCACGTTGGCCAATTGCAGCGCCATCTCGGTGATGCCGAGCGCGCCGATCAGCGTCCCATCGTTGATGTCGCCCAAGTGCCCGATGCGGAAATACTTGCCCGCGTAAGCGCCGAAGCTGGCGCCGTAGGAAATGTTGAAGTGCTCGAGCGCCAGCGCGCGGAACGCGTCGGCGTCGTGACCCTCGGGCAGCATGATCGCGGTGATGGTCGGCGAATACTGGCTGGCGTTCTTGTTGAGCAGCTCCAGGCCCCAGTGTTTGGCCGCGCGGCGGGTGGCTTCCGCCAGCCGGTCGTGACGGGCGAACACGTTGTCGAGGCCTTCCTCGTGCAGCATCTCGATGCCGACGGCCAGGCCGTGCAGCATCTGGGTGCCGGGCGTGTAGGGGAAGAAGCCGACTTTGTTCATGTTCAGCATCTCGTCCCAGGCGAAGAACGACTTCGGCAGCGTCGAGGTCTTGTTGGCGGCGATCGCCTTGTCGCTGATGGCGTTGAACGACATGCCGGGTGGCAGCATCAGACCCTTCTGCGCGCCGCCAACCGAAACGTCGACGCCCCATTCGTCGTGACGGTAGTCGGCCGAGGCCAGCGACGAGATGGTGTCGACCAGCAGCAGCGCCGGATGACCGGCGGCGTCGATCGCCTTGCGCACTTCCGGGATCGGCGACAGCGCGCCGGTCGAGGTCTCGTTGTGCAGAACGCAGACCGCCTTGATCTCTTTGTTCTTGTCGTCGCGCAAGTGCGCTTCAATCGCCTTCGGGTCGACGCCGTGGCGCCAGTCGGTGGTGATGAATTCGGGCTTGAGGCCGAGCTTCTCGGCCATCTTCTTCCACAGCGAGGCGAACTGGCCGGTCTCGACCATCAGGACGCGGTCGCCGGGCGACAGCGTGTTGACCAAAGCGCCTTCCCAGGCGCCGGTACCGGTCGCGGTGTAGATGATGACGGGGTTGGTGGTCTTGAAGATGGTCTTGATGCCCTCGAGGCACTTCTTGGCCAGCTTGGAGAATTCCGGACCGCGGTGGTCGATGACCGGGGTGTCCATCGCGCGCAGCACGCGATCGGGGACCGGCGTGGGTCCCGGGATCTGCAAGAAGTGACGCCCAACCGCACGCGAGGAATTCTTCGCCATAATTTTAGCTCCTAAAAGGCGGCTTGGGATAATTGGCGTGACTCTGCCGCCCGCGCGGTCCCGGCCAGGGAGCGGCGCTTGTGGCGTTGAACTATGAATGCAACATTGCGGTCAAGCGGTTTTCCGCATCGGCAAATAAGCCTTTCATGCATAACAAGCTTTGGGCACGACAAGGATCGACGCTGTGGCGGTGGTAATGCCCGGCCTGGAACGGCGGCTGAAGGCCGAAATCGGCGGTGAGGTGCATTTCGACCGCTTTAATCGCGGCCGTTACGCCGCCGACGCCTCGCATTACCAGATCACGCCGGTCGGCGTGGTGGTGCCGCGCACAATAGAAGAAGCCGAACGGGCGATAGGCATTGCCCGGGCGGAGGGCGTCACCGTGCTGGCGCGGGGCGGCGGAACCTCGCAATGCGGCCAGACCGTCGGGGAATCGCTGGTCGTCGATTGTTCCAAATACCTCACTAAGGTTCTCGATATCGACGTCAAAGGCCGGCGCTGCACGGTCGAGCCCGGCCTCGTGCTCGACGACCTCAACCGGCAACTTAAAGCCCACGGGCTATGGTTTCCGGTCGATATATCCACCTCGTCGCGCGCCACCATCGGCGGCATGGCCGGCAATAATTCCTGCGGCGGCCGTTCGCTGCGCTACGGCACCATGCGCGACAACATCATCGCCATCGACGCGCTGCTGGCCGACGGCAGCAAGGCGCATTTCGGCCGCATCGGCGGCAATCTCGACGACGTGCCGGCGGCATTGCGCCCGCTGGCGGCCGATCTGCTGGCGATCGGCGCGCGCGAAGCCGACGAGATCGCGGCGCGCTTTCCGAACGTGCAGCGCCGCGTCGGCGGCTACAATCTCGATGCGCTGGTGCCCGGAAAAAACGACATCAATCTTGCGCACATCCTGGTCGGCGGCGAAGGCACGCTCGGCTTCTCGACGCGCATCGAATTGAAACTGTCGCCGCTGCTGGGCCGCCGCGCCGTCGGCGCCGTGCATTTCGGCAGCTTCTACGAGGCGATGAATGCCGCGCAGCATATTGTTCGATTAAAACCGATCGCCGTCGAACTGATCGACTCGACCATGATCGAGCTGGCGCGCGCCATCGATATCTACCGGCCGACGCTAGAGCGCTTCGTGCGCGAGACGCCGGCGGCGATCCTGCTGGTCGAGTTCGGCGAGGACGATCACGAGGAAAATTTGCGGCGGTTGCGCCAGCTCAAGGAACTGATCGGCGATCTCGGTTTCAACTGGGGCAACAGCACCGCGAAATGGGGCGGCGTCGTCGAGGTGCTCAATCCGGAACTGCAGGCCGCGATTACCGAGGTGCGCACCTCGGGGCTCAACATCATGATGTCGATGAAGGAGTCCGGCAAACCGGTTTCCTTCGTCGAGGATTGCGCGGTGCCGCTCGAACATCTGGCCGACTACACCACGCGGCTAACGGAAATTTTCGAGCGCAACGGCACGCGTGGCACCTGGTACGCGCATGCCGGCTCCGGCTGTCTGCACGTGCGGCCGATTCTGAACCTGCGTCTGGACAAAGATGTCCACGCCATGCGTGCGATCGCCGAAGAGGCCTTCGCCATGGTGCGCGAATACAAGGGCTCGCATTCCGGCGAGCATGGCGACGGGCTGGTGCGTTCGGAATTCAATGAGCCGATGTTCGGCTCGCGGCTGGCGCGCGCCTTCGAGGAGGTGAAGGACCGCTTCGATCCGAACGGGCTGTACAATCCGGGCAAGGTAGTGCGGCCGTCGAAATTCGATGACCGCAGCCTGTTCCGCTACAAGCCGGATTATCGCGGCGAGGACGTCAAGACCCATCTCGATTGGTCGGCGTTTCCCGGTTCCGGCGGCGGTTTCCAGGGCGCCATCGAGATGTGCAACAACAACGGCGCCTGCCGCAAATTGGCCGGCGGCGCCATGTGCCCGTCCTATCGCGTCACACGCGACGAGCGCGACGTTACCCGCGGCCGCGCCAACACATTGCGGCTGGCGATCTCGGGCCAGCTTGGGCCCGACGCGCTGGCCTCCGACGAGATGGCCGAGACGCTGAGCCTCTGCGTGTCCTGCAAGGCCTGCAAGCGCGAATGCCCGACCGGCGTCGACATGGCGCGCATGAAGATAGAAGTGCAGGCCGCGCGCGCCGCCAAGCATGGCCTGTCGTTGCACGACCGGCTGGTCGGCTGGCTGCCGCGCTTTGCACCGTTCGCCGCGCGCTGGCCCAAGCTGTTCAATCGCCGCGACGCCAGCCCGTTCTTGCGCCGGATGTCGGAGAAATTCGCCGGCTTCGCGGCGCGCCGCAGCCTGCCGAAATGGCGCAGCGACATTTATCAAGATCGCTCCGATTGGCCCTACGCAAAGGCATCCGACGCGCCGCTGCGCGAAGTCGTGCTGTTCGCCGACACCTTCAACCGCTATTTCGAACGCGAAAATCTCGACGCCGCCATGAGCGTGCTGATCGCCGGCGGCTATCGCGTGCACGCGGTCGCGGCCAAGGACGGCAAACGGCCGCTGTGTTGCGGCCGCACGTTCTTGTCGGTCGGCGCCATCGATCAGGCGCGCGCCGAAATGCAACGCACGCTCGATGCGTTGGCGCCTTACGTGTTGCGCGGCGTGCCGGTGATTGGGCTGGAGCCGAGTTGCTTGTTTACGTTCCGCGACGAACTGCCCGCGCTATTGAAAGGTGCGGCGGTCGATGCGCTGGCTGCCAATGCTTTGCTGCTGGAGGAATTCATCGCCCGCGAGCAGAAAGCCGGCCGCTTGAACTTGCCGCTCGGCGCGCTGCCGCAGAAAGCGCTGCTGCATGGCCACTGTCATCAGAAGGCGTTCGACGCCATGGGTGCGGTGCAAAGTGCGTTGAAGCTGATCCCGGAGCTTAGCGTCGAGACCGTGGAGTCGAGCTGCTGCGGTATGGCCGGCTCGTTCGGTTATGACGCCTCAACCATCGACGTCTCGCTCAAAATGGGCGAGCTGTCGCTGCTGCCGGCGGTGCGAAAGAGCGCGGACGATACGCTGATCGTCGCCGACGGCACCTCATGCCGGCATCAGATCCACGACGGCACCGACCGCGCGCCGCTCCATGTGGCGCGGGTGCTGGCGATGAGCGTTGCGGCGGCAAAATAATTCTCTTCGCTCGCCCTCAAAATGTGACCCGCCCGGAGCGGGGATTCTCCGGGCGGGTCTTTGGGATCGGCGCAAGGATGGACGGGGGGGGCTGGCGCCGACCGCAGCTTCACCGCGCATGATCCCGAAAAGTGGAAACCGGTTTTCGGATAAGATCATGCGCCAAAAAACTAATACGGGGCGACGTCGCAAACTTTGATGGTGCGCAGGTTGCCCCAGCGGTCCATGCGCTCGACATAGCGGCAGTCGCGGTAGCCGGGCGCGTAGTAATAGGAGTTGGAGGCGACAGCGGCGCCAACCAGTGCGCCGGCGGCAAGGCCGATTGCGAGACCGCCGCCGAAGCGGGGGTGAGCTTGGGCTTGACCGCCGACGGCGGTGAAAGTCGTGGCGAGGGTCAGGGCGGCGAGGGCGGCAGCGACGGTCTTGATCGAGAACGAGGTCATGGCGGGCTCCATCCGGTTGAATTGGGGCGGCCGTCATGGCCGCGTACCAGTCAGTCGCGGCGGCAGCGAAGAAGGTTCAAAGCCCGGAAGCCGAAATTATGCTGCCTTTTTGTCTCCCCGGCCGCAATTGCGGTATGTTGTGAAAATGCGGGCTGTTTTTCACTTATCCCAGCTGACAAATCGTCTCGGTATGGCCGCCGCCGCGCTGATGTGCGGGACGCTGGCGACGCCCGCGCTGGCGCTCGACGCCGTCCGCTTCGGCACCAACTGGGTGGCGGAGGCTGAGCACGGCGGCTTCTATCAGGCGCTCGCCGACGGCACTTACGCCAGATACGGCCTCGACGTCACCATCGTGCCCGGCGGGCCGAACGTGAACAACCGCATCCTGCTGCCGGTCGGCAAGCTCGACTTCTTCATGAGCGCCAACACGCTGCAAAGTTTCGACGCGGTCGAACACAATATTCCGACCGTGGCGGTGGCGGCGAGCTTCCAGAAGGACCCGCAGGTGCTGATCGCGCATCCCGGCGTCGACAAGCTGACCGACCTCAAGATCAAGACGCTGTTCGTCTCGCCGGAGGGCATGGTCAGCTACTTCCAGTGGCTGAAGGCCGACTACGGTTTCGACGAAACACGTGTGAAGCCCTACACCTTCAACGCACAACCGTTTCTGGCCGACAAGAATTCCGCCATGCAGGGCTATGTCACGTCGGAGCCTTACGCGGTCGAGACGCAAGGCGGCTTCAAGCCGAAAGTGTTCCTGCTCGCCGACGCGGGCTTCGACGCCTATTCGACGCTGATCGAGACCCGGCGCGATCTGGTCGAGAAGCGGCCCGATCTGGTGCAGCGCTTCGTCGATGCCTCGGCGATCGGCTGGTATCATTACATCTATGGCGACAGCCGGCCGGGTAATGAATTGATCAAGAAACAGAACCCGGAAATGACCGACGCATTGCTAGGTTACTCAATCGCCAAGATGAAGGACTACGGCATTGTCGACTCCGGCGACTCACTCAAGCTCGGCATCGGCGCCATGACCGACGCGCGCATGAAAAGCTTCTTCGATAAGATGGTGCGCGCCGGCGTGGTCAAGCCCGGCATCGACGTCAAGCGCGCCTACACCTTGCAATTCGTCAACAAGAGCGTCGGCGTCGAGTTGCGGCCGAAATGACGGGCGCACCAACCATCGTTGCGCTGCGCAACGTCGGCAAGACCTATGACAGCGGCACGGTCGCGCTGGACGGGTTCAACCTCGACGTACAGGGCGGCGAATTCGTCGCGCTGCTCGGCCCGTCGGGCTGCGGCAAGTCGACGGTATTGCGCATCGTTGCGGGCTTGAGCGAAGCGACCCAAGGCGCAGTCGAGCGGCCGGACGGCAACATCGGCTTCGTGTTCCAGGAGCCGACCTTGATGCCCTGGGCCAGCGTTGCGACCAATGTGCGGCTGCCGCTCAAGCTGGCCCATGCCGATGACGCGCAAGCGCACGCCGCCGTGGTGCAGGCGCTGGCGCGAGTCGGCCTCGCCGAATTCGCCGAAGCCTACCCGCGCGAATTATCCGGCGGCATGCGCATGCGCGCCTCGATTGCCCGGGCGCTGGTGACCGAGCCGCAATTGATGCTGATGGACGAACCGTTTGCCGCGCTCGACGAGATCACCCGTTTCAAGCTCAACAACGATCTGTTGCGGGTCTGGCAGGAACTGCGCCGTACCGTGATCTTCGTCACGCATTCGGTGTTCGAGTCGGTCTATCTGTCGCAACGCATCGTGGTGATGACGCCGCGGCCCGGACGTGTGTTCGCAGAAATTCCGATCGCCGCGCCTTATCCTCGCGACGAGCACTTCCGTACCTCCGCCGATTATGCTGCCACTTGTCGCAAGGTCGCCGAGGCGCTTGAGGGTGCGATGGCGGAGGGCGCGTCATGAACGACCGCATCCTTCGCATTGCTTTGCCACTTCTGATGCTGGTGCTGGTGGTGCTGGCCTGGGATCTGGCCGTGCGGTTGTACGCCATTCCGCCTTACGTGCTGCCGGGTCCCGGTCTGGTGCTGGCGACGTTGAATGCCGACGCCGGACTGCTGTGGCAATCTTTGCTGGTGACGTTCACCATCACCTTCGAAGGCTTCATGCTGGCCGCAGTCGGCGGCATCGTGCTGGCGGTGGCCTTCAATCAATGGCGGCTGGTCGAATACTCGTTTTATCCTTACGCGGTCATCTTGCAGGTGACGCCCATCGTCGCCGTCGCGCCACTGCTGCTGATCTATCTACCGCAGCCTTTGGCGGTGCTGGCCTGCGCCTGGATCGTCGCCTTCTTCCCGGTACTGGCCAACACCACGCTTGGCCTGAATTCGGTCGATCACAATCTGATCGCGCTGTTCGATCTGTACAAAGCGTCGCGCTGGCAGGTGCTGTGGAATCTGAAACTGCCGGCGGCGCTGCCGCAGATGCTGGCCGGTCTGCGCATCGCCGGCGGCCTGTCGCTGATTGGCGCGGTGGTGGCCGAAATCGCCGCGGGTTCCGCCGGCGCCGGTTCGGGCTTGGCCTATCGCATCGCCGAATCCGGCTACCGGCTCAACATCCCGCGCATGTTCGCGGCGCTGTTGCTGTTATCGCTCGCCGGCGTCGCGATTTTCTTTGCGCTGTCGGCACTATCCTATTTGGCTTTGCGCCGCTGGCACGAAAGTGCGGTGAGGCGGGAACGTTAGAACGTCACTTGCGTAATCATGCCGAGCGCCGCCATCACGCAGACGACCTCGATCAGGCCGCGGTGAAAGCGGAAGGCCAGCACCGCCGCAACGGCGGCCAGCGTTGCGGCGCGGGTATCGAGCGCGGCGGGGTCGAAGGCGAACCAGCGCAGCGGTCCGGCGTGCATTTCGGTGACTTTGCCGAACAGCACATGCAGCGCGAACCAGACCGACAGATTGAGGATGACGCCGACGACGGCGGCGGTGATCGCCGCGAGAGCGCCGGACAATTGCCGGTTGGCGCGAAGCCGCTCGATGAAGGGTGCGCCGGCGAAAATCCACAGCATCGAGGGCACGAAGGTCACCCAGGTCGTCATCGCGGCACCGAGCGCGCCCGCAAGGATCGGCGAAAACGGCGCGGCTTCGCGAAACGCCGCCAGGAAGCCGACGAACTGCGTCACCAGGATCAGCGGTCCCGGCGTGGTCTCGGCCAGGCCGAGGCCGTCGACCATCTCCGGCGCGGTCATCCAGCCATAGGTTTCGACCGCCTGCTGCGCCATGTAGGCCAGCAATGCGTAGGCGCCGCCGAAGCTGACCACCGAGAGCTTTGAGAAAAACAGCCCGATGCTGACCAGCACATGCTGCGGGCCGAAAACCAGTGCGGCGAGCACGACCGGCGCCCACCACACCAGTACGCCAATGACCGCGGCGAGGGCAAAGTGCCGCCAGCGGTCCTTCGTAGGCGGCGGGATGTTTTCGATTTTGCTGGCGACGCCGAGCTGCTCCGGTGCCTGGTGCGACACCAGGTAGCCGACCAGCGCGGCCGCCGCCACGATCAGCGGAAACGGCAGTTCCAGGAAAAAGATTCCGATGAAGGCGGCGGCGGCGAGGCCCAGCAGCAAGTTCGTCTTGAGCGCTCGTTTTCCGATGCGGACCAGCGCCTCGACCACGATCACCAGCACCGCGGCCTTGATGCCGAACAGCGCGCCGTCGATCAGCGGCACGCCGCGCCCAAGCGCGTAGAGCAGGCTCAGGCCCAGCATTACGAGGGCGCCGGGAATGACGAACAGAATGCCGGCCGCCAGCCCGCCGCGCACGCCGTGCAGCAGCCAGCCGAGATAGGTCGCGAGCTTCTGCGCCTCTGGGCCCGGCAGCAGCATGCAGAAATTCAGCGCATGCAGGAAACGAGCCTCATCGACCCATTTCTTCTCGTCGACGACGACGCGATGCATCAGCGCGATCTGCGCCGCCGGCCCGCCGAAATTGACGCAGCCGATCTCGAGCCAGACCTTGAAGGCTTCGGAGAAGGTCGGTTTTTCTTCAGGGCTCATCATGCGCGTGCCGGCCAATTGTGACGTTCCTCGGCGGCGAAGCGCAGCCAGGCGAACAGCGCATCGTAGACCATGAAACCGCGTTCGAGCAGCCCATGATCGTCGTCGCCGGCCAATTGCGACAGGCCGAGCGAAATCGCGTGCAGTCCGGCTGCTTCCAGCGCGAGGTCGGGCCGCGCGGTGTCGGCGCCGCGCACGATCAAAGCCAGCCGCGCCAGCGACGGCTCGCTTTCCAGGCCGAACAGCTTGAGCATGGTGTCGAACGAGCAGCGTTCGCCGTCATGGCTCAGTTCGACGCCCTGAATGTCGAACGGGATGCCGCCGGCCTCGGCCGCTGCCGCTTCGACATAGGCCGGGTCGACGAACATGATTTTCGCTTGCGGGTCGATGAAGCGTCGGATCAGCCAGGGGCAGGCGATGCGGTCTATCTTCGGCCGCCGCCGCGTCACCCAAATGCTGGGCCGCTTCGGTGCGAAGCGCGCGAGCGCCGCGCGATCGACCATCGGCAGTCCGGCATCGCTCCAGGCGAAGCTGCCGTCCTCCAGCATCGACGCGTGGTAACCCGCGGCGCGCAGTTCGGCGGTGATGAACTGGCTCAGTTCCTTGCCGGCCTTGCAGGCGACGACGACGGGGCACGCCGGGTCGAGTGTCCCGATCCAACGCGGGAGTTCGGTCGGCTCTCGCCAGATCGAAGCGGGCAACAGCCCGGGCGTGGATTCATAGATATCGCGCCGCCGCACGTCGATCAGTTGCGGCGCATCCGCGGTGCCGATCAAGCGCCAGAGCTGTTGTGGTGAGATCGAGAAAGCCGGAGACAGCATGGGTCCCCTCCGTAAACGAAGGAGACGGTGCTTGGGCTCCTGAGCCTAAAGGGGCGACCGCCGCAGGCCCCACAGCAATCATTTAACTTAAGCGGCCGCCGCCAGCAAGCGTCCGGTCACCGAAACATCGACAACGGCACGACCAGCGATAGTCCGGATATCAGAAGGAGCAGCAGGATGGCCTTGCGGAAGCCTGCGTCGTCGAGTCTTCCGTAGAGCCTGACGCCGACCCACAAGCCCAACAGCAACGCCGGCAAGCCCAGCAGGAAAAGTCTGAGGATATCGACGTTGAAGAGATGGCCCGACGCGGCGAAGGTCAGCGTGGTCATCGTCATGGTGATGAACAGCACCGGCTGGAATATCGCGCGCTGTACATCTTTGGTCCCGCCGCCGAGCTGGACCCAGATCGTGCTGATGACACCGCCAAGGCCGGTGAGGCCTCCGAGCAGTCCGTTCAGGACACCAATGCCGACATTGATTGCCGGATTGGACTTGATTGGCGTGAGGCTCGGCCGCGCGAGATTGTAGGTGCTGTACGCGATCAACAATATCCCGACGCCGATGCGCAAGTGCGCGGGATTTATATAGGTCACCAGATAGGCGCCCAGCGGAACACCCACAGCGCCACCGACGACATACGGCAAGATCAGCCGCCATTGGAGCGCGTGGCGGACTTTCCAGATTCCATAGGATTGATTGACGATTCCGTAGGCGGCGATCAGTACCGCCGTTTGCAACGGAGTGATGATGTGTAGCCAGATGCCCGAAACAACGAGTCCGGCCGCAAAGCCGGTCAGGCCGCTGGTGAAACCGCCCAAAAATGTCGCGACGAGAAAGAGCGCAATGATAGTGCCATCCATGTTTAACCCCAAGCGAAAGCGATCAGCGCTTGGATGGACAGCGTCACATCTGACGGGGAGGCTGTGGAGACCCCGAACGTTGCATATTGACGATTACCGGCGCGCAAGGCGCCGCGAATCGAATTGCAGAATTGTTGGATGAGTTTGCTAGTCTGCCAAAGCCATTGCCCCCTCCGTAAACGAAGGAGGCGGTGCTTGGGCTCCTGAGCCTGAAGGGGCGACCGCCGCAGGCCCCACGTGAATCATTTACCGCGTCGCGCGGCAGTCGGCAAGCTAGCGAAACCAGGAAAACGGCACCACCAGCGATACGCCGGACACCAGCAACAAAACGAGCACCACCTTGCGAAACGCATTGTCGTCGAGTTTGCCGTAGAGTTTGAGGCCGACCCAGGTGCCGGCCATCATGCAGGGCAGGCCGAGCAGATACAGTTTCACGGTCTCGGCCGTCACCGCGCCGGCCACGGTCAAGGACGCCGTCGCCATCAAAATCGTCGCCATCAGTACCGGCTGAAAGATGCCGCGCTGGATGTCTTTCGGCCAGCTTCGCAACTGGCACCAGATCACGATGATAATGCCGCTCAGTCCGGTGAGTCCGCCGAGCAAGCCGTTGAGCGCGCCGACGCCGACGTCGATCGATACATTCTCATGCGCGACCTTCACCGAAGGCCGGCTGAGGCCCCAGAGGCTGTAGGCCACCAGCATTGCGCCGATCGCGACGCGCAACGCGTCCGGATCGGTATGGGCCAGCAGCATGGTGCCGATCGGCACGCCGACTGCGCCGCCGATAATAAAGGGTGCGGCGCTCTTCCAGTTCACCGATTGCCTGAATTTCCAGATCGCATAGCCCTGGGTCACGAAACCGTAGCCCGCGATCAAGGTCGCGGTTTGCAGCGGTGTGAACAAATGCAGGCAGATGCCGGACACCACCAGGCCCATGGCAAAGCCCGCCACGCCGGAGGTGAGGCCGCCGAGGAAAGTCGCCAGCAGGAACAATGTCAGAGAAAGGCCATTCATCGCTTGCGCCCGGAATCAAAGTCGGCGGCATGTCATAGGGAATGATGCATCGCGAAAGCAAATCGGCGACTGGATGGCTGCCATCTCGCGGCAAGACTGCTATTCCGGCGCCAGACACGGTATAGCAACGGATCGAATGGCGGGCGGTCAAACGCTGCCAAGCCCCAGAGAAACCCGAACGCGATGATCCCGACAGCCGAGTTGGCACTGCAGCGCCGCCAGCGCCTGATCGGCATCGGACTGATGTGCATGACGGTGGCCGTCTTCGCCTGTCTCGACACCACGGCGAAGTATCTCGGCACGATGATGGACCCCTTGGAGGTCGCCTGGGCGCGTTACACCAGTGCTTTCGTGCTCACGCTGTTCGTCTCCAACCCGGTCAGCCATCCGGGCCTGGTGCGGACCAAGCGTCCGGTGCTTCAGGTCGTGCGGGCCTTGCTGCTGGTGGCATCGACAGTGTTGAACTTCTTCGCGTTGCGCTGGCTCCAGCTCGACGAAGCCCTGTCGATCATTTTTACCTTTCCGTTCATCGTTGCGATTGCGTCCGGGCCGATATTGGGCGAGTGGCTCGGCTGGCGGCGCTGGACCGCGATCTGCGTCGGCTTCGGCGGTGTGCTGCTGATCACGCGTCCGGGTTTGGGCGGTTTCAATCCGGGCGCTTTGCTCTCGCTGGCCTCGGTGATCTGCTACGGGCTTTATGCGGTGCTGACCCGGGTGGCGTCGCGCTCCGACTCCAATCAGACCTCTTTGTTTTACAACAACGCCATCGGTGCACTGGTGATGCTGCCGGTCATTCCGTTCGTCTGGCAGACGCCGGCGAACTGGACCATCGCCCTGATGCTCGTGGGCATCGGCGCGCTCGGCAGCGTGGGCCACTTTTTCCTGATTTCAGGACACAAACTGGCGCCGGCGTCGGTGCTGTCGCCCTTCATCTATACGCAGCTGATCTGGGTTGTGATTTTGGGCTATCTGGTATTCGACCACGTGCCCAACGAATGGACGATGGTGGGCGCCGCCGTCGTCATTGGTTCTGGCTTATATTTGCTGTACCGGGAGCGCCACTTGGGTAAAAGCACGACCAGCGAGGCGGTCATCGAATAAATAACAGCAACAATGGACAGTTGCGGCCCCGCGTTCATAGGGGCTAAGTTCCGCGCGGATTTCGACTTTTGAGGATTATGCATGTCGACAGCGAAAGACCGGTCGCCGGCCGGTTCCGGTTTGAATGACGATATCGGCGAGCAGAAGCGGCTGGCTTTGTACCGCTCGCAGGTCCGCCTACGCGAGGCCGAGCAGCGCGCTTTCGACCTGTTCCTGCAGAACTTGGTCAAGGGCACCAGCCATCTGTCGCTTGGCCAGGAGGCGATTGCCGCCGGTTTTGCCGAGGCCATGGTCAAGGGCGATCTCTCGTTCTGCACCTATCGTGGCCATGCCCACACGCTGGCCCGCGGCGTGCCGGTTGAGAAGGTGCTCGGCGAACTGATGCAGCGCGACAACGGCCTGATGCGCGGCAAAGGCGGCTCGATGCATCTGACGTCGGAAGAACACGGCGTGATGGGTTCCTACGCCATCATTGGCGCGCATCTTCCGATCGCCTGCGGCGCCGCCTGGCGCGCGCAATACAAAGGCGACAAGGACGTCTCGGTCTGCTTCTTCGGCGACGGCACCACCAATATCGGCGCGTTCCACGAAGCGCTGAACTTCGCCGCGATCTGGAAGCTGCCGGTCGTGTTCGTCTGCGAGAACAATCTCTACATGGAATACACGCCGATCGGCGATGTGACGGCGGTCGAGCATCCCGCCGCTGACCGCGCCTCGGCCTATGGCCTCGAGCGCATCGTCATCGACGGCAACGACGCCGACGAGGTCTACCGCACCGCGCAGAAGGCTTTCGCCAAGGCGCGCGCCGGCGAGGGTCCGTCGCTGATCGAATGCATGACCTATCGGCACAGCGGCCATTCGCGTGCCGACCCCGCGAAATATCGCCCCGAGGGCGAACTGGAGAAGTGGAAGTTGCGCGATCCCATCAAGATCTACCGCGAACGGCTGAAGCAGTTCGGCGTCAGTGACGAAACGATCTCGGCGATCGATGCCAGCGTGCTCAAGGAAGTCGACGACGCGACCGAAGCGTGTAAGGCCGCGCCGGTGCCGCCCGAGGAAATCATCTTTACCGATGTCTATGCCAACGGAGGCTGGGCATGGCGGAATTAACCTATCGCGACGCCGTCGCCCGCGGCATCGCCCAGGAAATGGCGCGCGATCCCGATGTCGTGTTCCTCGGCGAGGACGTGGCCAAGGCCGGCGGCGTGTTCAAGGCGACCGTGGGTCTCTATGAGCAGTTCGGGCCGTTGCGCGTGCGCGACACGCCGATCTCCGAGCAGGCCATCCTCGGCGCCGCCATGGGTGCGGCGATGACCGGCCTCAAGCCGATCGCCGAAATCATGTTCTCGGACTTCTTCGCGGTGTGCTTCGACTACATCGCCAATGAATTCCCCAAGAGCCGCTACATGTCGAACGGGCAGACCAAATGCCCGCTGGTGGTGCGCACCGGCAACGGCGCGGGTTCGCGCTTCGGCGCGCAGCACTCACAGAGCGTCGAGAACTGGTGCATGATGATCCCCGGCCTCAAGGTCGTGGCGCCATCGACGCCGCTCGATGTCATCGGCCTGTTGGCCGCCGCGGTGCGGGATCCCGATCCGGTGATTTTCCTCGAGCACAAGTCGCTTTACGCTACCAAGGGCGAGGTTCCCGACGGCGAGATCGTCGACACCCTCGGCACCGCCAAGATCGTGCGGCCTGGCAAGGACTGCACCATTATCGCGCTGGCGCTTATGGTGTCGCGCGCATTGGCCGCCGCAGAGATCCTGCAAGTGGAACACGGCATCGACTGCGAAGTGATCGATGTGCGCTCGCTGGTGCCGCTCGACACCAAGACTATTCTCGGCTCGGTCGCCAAGACCCACCGGCTGTTCTCGGTCGAGGAAAACCCGCGGCTGTGCGGCTGGGGCGCCGAAATCGTGTCGATCGTCGCCGACGAGGCGTTCTACGATCTCGACGGACCTCCAGTGAGAATCACAACGCCGCATATTCCGTTGCCGGCCGCCGATAATCTGGAAGACCTCGTGTTGCCGACCCCCGCGCGTATCGTCGAGACGATTCGCCGGAGTTTGGGGAGCTAGGCTTTCTTGTCCCGGACGCGATGCAGCGCATAGCGGTGCATCGCTGAGCCGGGACCGTTACGGGTTGAGAGGGTTCCGGTTCTGCAGCGCATCACTTCATGCTGCGCTGCGCCCGGGACACGAAGTGAAGGAACCGCATCATGTACGAAAATCTTCTCGCCAATGTTCCGACCGATCTCTGGATCGGCGGCAAATGGTGCAAATCATCCGACGGCGCCCGCTTCGACGTCATCGATCCGGCGACCGAGAAAACCATCGCCTCGGTGGCGAGCGCCACCGTCGAGGACGCCAAGCGCGCGGTCGATGCTGCGCAGGACGCCTTTGCCGACTGGGCCGGCCGCAAGCCGCGCGAGCGCGCCGAGATTCTGCGCAAGGCCTACGAAGTCATCATGCGCGACGCCGAACGCTTCGCCAAACTGATCACGCTGGAAAACGGCAAGGCGCTGTCGGATTCGCGCGGCGAGATCGCCTATGCCGCCGAGTTCTTCCGCTGGTACGCCGAAGAGGCGGTGCGCAACAACGGCCAGATCTCGATGGCGCCGGCTTCCGGCGCGCGCATCGTGGCGCAGCACAAGCCGGCCGGCATTGCCGTGCTGGTGACGCCGTGGAATTTCCCCGCCGCGATGGCCACCCGCAAGATCGGTCCGGCGTTGGCTGCCGGCTGCCCGGTGGTCTTGAAGCCCGCGTCCGACACGCCGCTCACCATGCTGGCGCTGATGCCGGCGCTGGAAGAAGCGGGCGTGCCCCCCGGCGTCGTCAACGTGGTGCCGTCGCGCCGCGCCGGCCCGGTGGTCAGCGCCATGCTGCACGATCCGCGCGTGCGCGTGCTGTCGTTCACCGGCTCGACCGAAGTCGGCCGCAAACTGCTGCACGAGGCCGCCGACAACATCATCAAGCCGTCGATGGAGCTCGGCGGCAACGCGCCGTTCCTGGTGTTCGACGACGCCGACATCGATGCCGCGGTCGATGGCGCCATGATCGCCAAGATGCGCAACATGGGCGAGGCCTGCACCGCCGCCAACCGCTTCTATGTGCACGAGAAGGTGCACGACGAATTTGCCAAGAAGCTCACCGTCAAGATGGGCGGGCTCAAGATGGGCAACGGCCTCGACGACGGCGTCAATGTCGGGCCGCTGGTCAACAAGGAAGGCCGCGACAAGGTGATCGAGCTGGTCGACGACGCGGTCGCCAAGGGCGCCAAAGTGCTGACCGGCGGCAAGGCGCCGTCCGGCGCCGGCTATTTCTATCCGGCGACCGTGCTCACCAACGTGTCCGACGACGCCAAGATGCTGAACGAGGAAATCTTCGGGCCGGTGGCCTCGATCCAGACTTTCAAGACCGAAGACGAGGCGATCACGCGCGCCAACGACACCGAATACGGCCTGGTGGCCTATCTCTACACCAAGGACCTGTCTCGCGGCATGCGCGTGTCGGAGAAGCTCGACTTCGGCATGATCGGTCTCAACCGCGGTCTGGTCTCGGACCCGGCGGCGCCGTTCGGCGGCACCAAGCAGTCCGGCCTCGGGCGCGAAGGCGCGCAAGAAGGCATGAAGGAATTCCAGGAAACGCAGTACGTGTCGGTGGTCTGGTAGCCGAACGGATAAGGGGAATCGCGTGGACGTTCTAATGCCGCAACTCGGTGAAACCGTCACCGAGGGTAAGATCGTGAAATGGTTCAAGACCGCCGGCGACGCGGTGAAGCCGGGCGATAACCTGTTCGAGATCGAAACCGACAAGACCTCGATGGAAGTGCCGGCGACCAGCGCCGGCACGCTGTCGGCGATCAATTTTGGCGTCGGCGAAACCGCCAAGGTCGGCGTCGTGGTGGCGATCATCTTAGGCGCCGGTGAAGCGGCTGCGCCCGCGAAGGCGGCCGTCAGCGCGCCGCAACCTGTTGCTGCTCCTGTCGCCCCGGCGGCGGCACCGCAAGCGCCGCTCGCCGCGCCAGTCGCTTCCGCTCCCATCAAAATGGACCCCTGGCAGGAAGTGCGCTCGCCTGCGCGCAACTTCGGTCCGGCGAAACTGGCGAGCGGCACCTTCACCACGCCGCTGGCGCGCCGTCTGGCGTCCGAACGCGGCATCGATCTGTCGCGCATTTCCGGCTCCGGTCCGCGTGGCCGCGTCGTCGCCAGCGATATCGAGAAGGCGGCTCCGCCCGTGGCCGCGATTGCCGCCGGCGCCAGCGCCGTGCAGGTCAAGGCGCTGTACGACGGCATTGCTTACGAGGAAGTGCCGCTCGACGGCATGCGCGCGACCATTGCCAAGCGGCTGATCGAAGCCAAGCAAACGATTCCGCATTTCTATCTCACCGGCGACATCGAAATCGACCGGCTGATGGCGATGCGCGAGGAAGCCAACGCCGCCGCGCCGAAAGACAAAGACGGCAACCCAGCGTTTAAGCTGTCGCTCAACGATTTCGTCATCAAGGCGTGGGCTGCGGCGCTGCAACGCATTCCCGCCGCCAATGCGGTGTGGGCGGGCGACCGCATCCTGCGCTTCAAGAATGCCGACATCGGCATCGCCGTCGCGCTCGACGGCGGCCTGATCACGCCGGTGATCCGCAATGCCGAAACCAAGTCGCTGACGGCGATCTCGGCAGAAATCCGCGATCTGGCGGAACGCGCCCGCGCCAAGAAACTTAAAGCACCCGAATATCAGGGCGGCTCGAGCGCGATTTCCAATCTCGGCATGTATGGCGTGCGCGAATTCGCCGCCATCATCAACCCGCCGCACGCTACGATTCTGGCGGTCGGCGCCTCGCGCCGCGCCCCGGTCGAGGCCGCCGACGGCAGCGTGAAGTTCGTCAGCCAGATGACCGTGACAGTGTCTTGCGATCACCGCGTGGTCGACGGTGCGCTCGGCGCGCAACTGCTGGCGGCGTTCAAGAGCTTTGTCGAAATGCCGGTCACCGCCTTGGTTTAACAGGAGTTGCCGATGGCTGGCGAAAAGCCGGACGTGTTGCTGGTCGGAGCGCGCAAGCCGGTCCTGATCAAAGGCCTCGAGCCGAAAGTCACGCTGCACGACTATCTAGGCGCCAAGGATCGCGACGCCTTCATCGCATCGGTCGGCGACAAGATCCGCGCCATCGCCATCGCCTATACCGCGAACAAGGTCGATGCCGCGTTCCTGCAGAAATTTCCCAAGCTCGAGCTGATCTCCAGCTTCGGCGTCGGCTATGACCATATCGACGCCAAATGGGCGGGCGAGCACGGCATCGTCGTCACCAACACGCCGGACGTGCTGAACGAGGAGGTCGCCGACACCGCGCTCGGCCTACTGCTCTGCACCGTGCGCGAGTTTCCGCAGGCCGACCGCTACCTCCGCGCCGGCAAATGGGTCGATGCGCAATATCCGCTCAGCAAGGCAACGCTGCGCAACCGCACGGTCGGCATCGTCGGCATGGGCCGCATCGGCAAAGCCATCGCCAAGCGGCTCGACGCTTTCGGCGTGCCGGTCGTCTATCACAGCCGCAATCCGCAGGCCGGCGTCAGCTACAAGTATTATCCCAAGCTTCTCGACATGGCGCGCGATGTCGATACGCTGATGATCATCGTCCCCGGCGGCGCGGCGACGCAGAACCTCATCAATGCCGACGTGCTCAAGGCGCTCGGGCCGGAGGGCATTGTCATCAACATGGCGCGCGGCTCGGTGATCGACGAGCCGGCCTTGATCGAGGCGCTCAAGAACCGCACCATCTATTCCGCCGGCCTCGACGTCTTCGCCAAGGAACCCGTGGTGCCGAATGAGCTGCTGGAGATGGACCACGTGGTGCTGTTCCCGCATCTCGGCTCCTCGACCGAAGTGACGCGCGCGGCGATGGACCAACTCGTGGTCGACAACATCCTGGCCTGGGCCGCCGGCAAGCCACCGCTGACGCCGGTTCCCGAAACGCCCTATCCGCCAAAGCGGTAGACGCCATGCGCCGCATACTTCTGCTCATCGCCGCCGCAACCAGTCTGATCGGCTCGGCGCATGCGTTCGATTTCCAAGCGGTCAAGCCGCTCGATGAAAAGAGCGTCGATCCGGCGATGCTGGCCGACATGTACGGCACCTGGGAAATCCGCAACAAGAGCGGCAAGAAGCGCTGCCGCATCACGTTGCTGAAAGAGTTCACCATCGGCGGCTATCAGGTCGATAAAGCGCCAGGCTGCGAGAAGACTTTTCCGGTGATGGACGACATTTCAGCCTGGCGGCTGCTGGAAGGCTGGTCGATCGATTTGGTCGATCCGGTGCGCAAGATTCGTATCCGCTTCGAGACGCCCGACAATCGCTACGTTCCGTTCGGCGATCCCAAGGATATCGCCGGTATCGACGAGATCGTGAAGATCCAAGACAAACCCGGCCAGAGAAAGAAATGAGATTCGCCCGCGCCATTATTTGCGCAATTGCCGTCGCCGTGAGCCTGCCCGCTTTGGCGCAGGCACCGGCGATCGGCGATTCCGCCAAGGCGCTGATCGGTACTTGGGAGTTCTCCAACGCCGATCGCGACAAGACTTGCTCGGCCACGTTCAAGAGCGACCCCACCAAAGTCGGCTTCAAGGTCGAGTTCGACAAAGCCTGCGCCGATCGGTTTCCGATCGTGAACGACATTGCCGGCTGGGTGTTCCCCGACAATGACCTGCTTCGTCTGCTCGACGCGCAGGGCAACGTGTTGATCGAATTCAGCGAGGTCGAGGACGGCATTTACGAAGCGCCGACACCCGGCCTCGGCGTGCTGTTCTTGCAGAACGCCGCCGCCGGTCCGCCGCCCAAGCCGCTGGAACAAATGGCCGGCGATTGGGCGATCAAGCGCGGCAGCGGCGCGCCGCTCTGTGCCTTCACCCTGTCAGTCACGCCCGTCAAAGACGGTTTCGCGCTGACGGTGAAGCCGGGCTGCGACGCGGCGATCGCGCGGCTCAATTTTGCGCAGTGGCGGCTCGACCGCGACGAACTGATGCTGGTGCCGGCGCGCGGCAATCCGTGGCGCTTCGAGGAAATCGACGGCACCGCTTGGCGGCGTGTGCCGGAAGGCGCCAATCAGTTCACGCTGGTGAAGCAGTAACTATTCCACCGAACGATAGCTCCTATTTGACCATTTTTAGGGCGTCAGTTCCGACGCGTTCTGCCCGCGCAAGCCACCCTTTCAAAAATTTACGTTGCGTTGGTTTGTTCGCGACAATTCCATTAAAGTGCG
This sequence comes from uncultured Hyphomicrobiales bacterium, assembly GCA_903878085.1. GTDB lineage: Bacteria > Pseudomonadota > Alphaproteobacteria > Rhizobiales > Xanthobacteraceae > Pseudolabrys. Next base: position 23,737 of record CAIRGJ010000025.1, read on the forward strand.
CGCGTCGAAGTTCGGTCATCGCCGATATCACCTCGCTGGGAGCCGCCGATTTCAACCTTGCGAGCGTGATGACGCCAATATGTCCGTCCGCTTTGACGCCAAGAGCCTGTTGCAGCCATATCGCTGCTTTCCCCGGTCCGTGAAGCACGGATACGTCAAAGAACACATAGTCGACGCCGTCCGGCAATTGCGGGCACCACGGCTGCCAGTATGAGATATCGTAGATTTCCTCGATTGCCTCCTGCGGCGCCTGCCAAACATCCGAAGGCAGATTTGGTCGGCTCGCTCGGTAGGCATCGTATTCACGTTGTGTGATCCCGCGAGATGTGCGCCCACCATTGTCTTCGGGATCGTCGTCGTTGCCACCCTCACTCACTAACAGTAGGTCGAGACACTGTTTGAAATTAGCTGCCGTCATTTTGTCGCCCCCCAATACGCTCCGCTCAGACGCTAATTTTAGAATACAACTATAAGTATAGGCAGTTGTCCAGCGTGCGGTTAAAAGTGAAGATGATCGGCGGCAACGGACAAGGAGTAATCAGCGCGCGCCGCCCGATGCGAGAAGTTCAATCTTTGCCGGGCATCAAATCAGCTTCAGCCCCTTGAAGCTGGCGTGGCCTTCCTTGCCGACAATGATGTGGTCGTGCACGGAAATACCCAAGGGCTTGGCGACATCGATGATCGCCTGCGTCATTTGGATGTCGGCGCGGGACGGCGTCGGATCTCCCGACGGATGATTGTGCACCAGGATCAGCGCGGTGGCCGACAGTTCGAGCGCGCGCTTGACCACCTCGCGCGGATAGACCGGCGTGTGATCGACGGTGCCGACCTGCTGCACTTCGTCGGCGATCAACTGATTGCGCTTGTCGAGGAACAGCAGCCGGAACTGCTCCTTGTCTTCATAGGCCATGGCGGTGCGGCAATAGTCGATCACGCTCGACCAGGATGACAGCACGGTGCGCTTCTGCACTTGGCCGCGCGCCAGCCGGCTCGCCGCCGCGTGCACGATCTTGAGTTCGGTGATTGCGGCTTCGCCCATGCCTTTGACCTCGGCAAGCCGGGCCGGCGGCGCCGCCACCACCTCGGCGAATGAGCCGAATTTGGCGATCAATTCCTTGGCCAGAGGTTTGACGTCACGCTGCGGAATGGCGCGGAACAATATCAATTCGAGCAGCTCATAATCGCTGACCGCGTCGGCGCCGGCTTCACGGAAGCGGCCGCGCAGACGTTCGCGATGGCCGTGATAGTGCGGCGTGGCCTCGGAAAGGCCGGTATTGCCTTCGGTTTGGTCGTAGTCGTCCGTCATGCACGCCACTCCGGATCGGGAGTGTAGTGCAACCGTATGCAACCGACGAGAGAGGTTTTCGACCGCCGGGGCGGTTTGTCTCAGATTTTATGCGGCGGCGAGCTTGTAAGGGGGCTTGTCGAGCCCGGCCGGCGAAAAGGTAAAGACCTCGACACCTTTGTCGGTCACCCCGACGGTGTGCTCGAACTGGGCCGACAGCGAGCGGTCCCGCGTCACCGCGGTCCAGCCGTCGGACAGCACCTTCACGTGGGGGCGGCCAAGATTGATCATCGGCTCGACGGTGAAGAACATGCCGGGCTTGAGCACGATGCCTTCGCCGGCGCGGCCGACGTGGACGATGTTCGGCTCGTCATGGAACAGCCGGCCGAGGCCGTGGCCGCAGAAGTCGCGCACCACGCTCATATGCTGGGCTTCGACGTAGCTCTGGATCGCCGCGCCGATGTCGCCTGTGGTCGAGCCGGGCCGGATGGTGGCAATACCGCGCATCATCGCCTCGTGGGTCACTTCGATCAGCCGCTCGGCCCGTCGCGGGATCGCTCCGATCGGATACATGCGGCTGGAATCGCCATGCCAGCCGTCGAGGATCAGCGTCACGTCGATATTGACGATGTCGCCTTCCTTCATCGGCTTGTCGGATGGGATGCCGTGGCAAACCACGTGATTGAGCGACGTGCAGGTCGATTTCTTGTAGCCGCGGTACATCAGCGTCGCGGGCAGGGCGCCGTGATCCATCGCGTAGTCGTAGACCAGTCGGTCGATCTTGTCGGTCGGCACGCCGGGTTTGACGTGCTCGGTCAACATGTCGAGGCAACGCGCCACCAACTGGCCGGCCGCCCGCATGCCGGCGAAGGCAGCGGGTCCGTGGATCTTGATCTGGCCGGTCTTGCGGAGGGGGGCGACGGCTGCGTCAACGTAGGTCATCGTCTCAATGTAAGGCCTGGGGCCGGAGGCGCAAGCGTTGGTTTTGCTGGCGAATCAGGCGATTTTGCCGCCCAGCTCGTCTTCGATATGGGCCCGAATGATCTCGTCGAACGTCTCCTCGGCCTTGAAACCGAGTTCCGCGGCCCGCTTGGCGTCGAAACGTTCCGACCAGCCGCTGACGATACGAACCACCAGTTCGTCCGGCTCGCGGCGGATGCGTGCCGCCACTTTGGGCCCGGCGATACGCGCCAGCGACTCGATCTGCTCGGCGACGGTGCAGCACACACCCGGCATTGCCAGGTTGATGCGGGGGCCTAGTTGCTCGCGCGTTAAGCCCGCAGCATGGATGAGAAAGCCGACCGCCGAGCGCGGGCTGGCGTGGGTATGCCGCACGCTGTCGGCGACCGGCAACACCGCCTCCAAGCCCGCCAGCGGCTCGCGGATAATGCTGGAGAAGAACCCGGACGCCGCCTTGTTCGGCTTTCCCGGCCGCACGCAGATGGTGGGCAGCCTTATGCCGACGCCGTCAAGAAAGCCGCGGCGGTTGTAGTCGGCCAGCAGTAATTCGCTGATCGCCTTCTGCGTGCCGTAGGAGGTGAGCGGCGTGAGGTGGAAATCGTCCGGGATCGCGTAAGGGAACGGCGCGCCGAACACGGCAATCGAGGAAGTGAAGACGACTTTGGGCTTATAGCCGCCGCCCGCGGTGCGGATCGCTTCGAGCAGCGCGCGAGTGCCGTCGAGATTGACGTGATAGCCCTTCTCGAAATCGGTCTCGGCCTCGCCCGACACGACGCCGGCGAGATGGAAGATCACCTCCGGCCGTTCCGCGATCGCCTTGGCGGCGACGCCAGGCCCGGCGAGATCTGCGGAACGGGTTTTGACGTGGTCGGAAAAGCCGGCGGGCCGCGCCGGCTGCACGATGTCGATCAGCGTCAGCTTCTCAACGATGTGGTCGCCGAGCGCGCGGTCGATAACCAATCGGTCTATGAGCTTGCGGCCGATCATGCCGGCCGCGCCGGTAATCAGGATATGCATTGCCGTCTCCCTAAATCGCGCGCGATTTTAAGGTCACGCGTCTGCTTTCTTTTCGTCCGCCGGTTCGAAACGATCGACCCGGCGCAGGTCGGGGAACAGCCCCATCCAGATGGTGGCGACCAGCAGCGACCCGACGCCGCCGATCACCACCGACGGTACCGCGCCAAACCAGGCCGCGACCAGACCGGATTCGAACTCGCCGAGCGTATTCGACGAGCCGACCAGCAGATAGTTGATGGCGCTGACGCGGCCGCGCTTTTCGTCCGGCGTCTCGATCTGCACCAGTGAAAAGCGGATGACGACGCTGACCGCGTCGGCCGCGCCCAGCGCCGCCAGGATCAGCAGCGACAGCGGGAACCACGTCGACAGGCCGAAGGCGACGGTCAGGGCGCCGTAGAGCGCCACCACGAAGAACATCTTGCGGCCGATGTGCCGCTCGATCGGATAGCGCGACAGCACCAACGAGACGATCAGCGCGCCGGCGGCCGGCGCCGAGCGCAGCAATCCCAGGCCGACCGGCCCGACGACCAGAATGTCCCTGGCGAAAATCGGCAGCAGCGCCGACGATCCGGCCAGCAGCATGACGAACAAGTCGAGGGTAATCACGCCAAGAAGCCGGTGGCAGGTGCGGACATAGTCAAATCCGGCCAGTACCGAGGCGAAGGTCGGCGGGTCGCGTTTGGCCGGTGCGGCTTTCAGCCGCACGAAGCTGATCAGCGTGATCGACGTGACGAAAAACACCAAGCAAAGTATGCCGACCAGAATTGGGCTGATGGTGTAGATCAGCCCGCCGAGCGCGGGGCCGCAGATGACGGCGGTCTGGTTGGCCGTGGTCCAGGCCGCGACCGCGCGCGCGATCATCGACGGCGGCACCAGCGCGGAAGCCAGCGTATGCGCCGTCGGCATCTCGAAGGCCCGCGCGCAGCCGATCATGAACACGGCGACGAACAACAACTCGCGGGTGAGAAAGCCGGCGAGCAGGGCGCCGACGATCATGATGGAAGCGAAGACATAGATGCTTTGCGCGCCGCGCACGATCATGCGGCGGTCGTAACGGTCGGCGGCGTGGCCGATCAGCAGCGTCAGCACCACCGACGGAATGAACTGGATCAGGCCCACCAGGCCAAGATCGAAGGCGCTATTGGTCAATTCGTAGATTTTCCAGCCGATGGCCACCGCGAGCATGTGATAGCCCATGGTCGCGCTCAGCCGCGCCAGCCAGAACAACACGAAGGGCCGCTGCTGCAGTAGGCCCGAAATCGGCACCGAGGCGTCGGTCATGCCGTCACGCCATTCATCGCGCTCAGGCGGAGGATCTGTTTGTCCTCGGCGATGAAGTTTTCCGGCGCCAGCCAGCGCTCGAAGTTCATTTTGCGCTGCGGCCATTCGCTGTCGAGGATGGAAAAATAGACATTGTCGCGATTGCGGCCCTTGGCGATCGTATGCTGCCGTAAAATGCCCTCGTAGACGAAGCCGTAGCGCAACGCGGCGCGCCGCGATGCGGCATTGTGCGCGTTGCATTTCCATTCGTAGCGGCGATAGCCGAGCGTCTCGAAGGCATAGCGTGCCAGCAGATATTGGGCCTCGGTGCCGAGCGGCGTCCGCTGCAGCAACGGTGAATAAAGCACGTGGCCGACTTCGATGACGCGCATCTCCGGCCGAATATCCATCAAGGTGAAATAGCCGACAGGATTTCCCGCGGTGTCGATGATGGCATAAGCGTAGGGGTCGCTCCCTGCCGCGCGTTTGGCGATGGCGGCCGCGAATTCGGCCTGGTTCGCAAACGGGCCGTCGGCTGAAATATAAGTCCAGACCTCATCATGTCCCGCGAAAGCCGGCCAAAGCGCCGCCGCATGTTCAGCGGTCAATTTTTCGATATGCCCATAATGGCCTTGCAAGGTGACCGGACCGGGACGTTGCGCCGGCGTGGTATCGACTAACGCGCCGATCGGCTGCCCGGTTTGCGGATGGCGGTGTTCGCTCACGGCTGCTTCCGCCCCGCGCCAAAGAAACCGTTCAATTCCGCGTTCGAGATCACACCGGCAAAGCTGTCGAACGTGCCGGCTTCGGCGATTTCGCGCGCCGATTTGATAAAGGCGTTCATCGCGACGCGCGCCAGCGTGCCGCCGACGCTGATGCGGCGCACGCCCAGGTCCGCTAGGTCTTTGACGGTGAATCCGAACGCGCCGCTGTTGAGGAAATTGACGGGTTTCGGCGCGACGGCTTTCACGGTGGCCTCGATCTGCTCGCGGGTCTTGATGCCCGGTGAATAGAGGCAATCCGCGCCGGCATCGGCAAAGGCTTTCAACCGGCGGATGGTTTCGTCCAGGTCGGGCCTGCCGCGGATAAACCCTTCGGTGCGCGCGGTGAACACGACTTTATCGTTCTGTTGGCCGCCGGCTTTGTCGATGGCGGCGCGCGCGGCTTTGACGCGTGCGAGCGCGGTGTCGAAATCGTAAAGCGGATGGGCGTCGTCGCCGGTCGCGTCCTCGATCGACAGACCGGCAACGCCGGTCTCGATGCAGCGCACGACATTTTCGGCCAATTCGCCGAGGTCCTCGGCATAGCCGTTCTCGAAGTCGGCATTGACGGGCAGGCCGGTGGCTGCGGCGATCTCGCGGAAATGCGCCAGCACTTCATCGCAGGAATTTGCGCCATCGGGCAGCCCCTGCGAATGGGCATAGCCCGAACTGGTGGTTGCCAGCGCCTTGAAGCCGAGCCCGGCCAGATAGCGGGCGCTGCCGATATTCCACGGGTTGGGAATGACAAAACAGCCGCTCTGGTGCAAGGCGCGGAACGCGCGGCATTTGTCGGCGGTCGATGGGTGAGGCATTGCGGGTCCCGGGCAGAGGCGGGCGAAGGTGCCACGATTGCGCGCACCGGGACAATGCCATTCCGTGATGCAATCCATGTACGGCCTTCATGCTGGCGGCGCTGGCGAAGTACCGCCGGCTGCGGCACAGTCCGCCGCCAACGCTAAACGCAGCCGGAGGTGCGCCGTGGACAGTGTCGATTTCGATGCCCTGGAGCATCAGGCCCGCGCGAAAATGCCGGCGGCATCGTTCGCCTTCTGCGCCGCCGGCGCCGACGACGAGATCAGCGTCGCGGAGAACATATCCGGCTGGCGCAATCTCAGGCTGCGGCCGCGGGTGTTGCGCGATGTCGAGGACATCGACACCAGCGTCACGCTGCTCGGCCAAAAATTGCCGACGCCGATTATGGTGGCGCCGACCGGGCGGCACAAATTGTTCAACCGCGAGGGCGAAGCCGCCACCGCGCGCGGTGCGGCCGCCGCCGGCGCGCCCTATGTCATGGCGAGCAATTCCAATATTCTGATCGAAGACGTCGCGGCCGAACGCAAAACCGCGCCGCAATGGTTCCAGCTGTACTATTGGCCAAACCGCGCCGAGGTCGAAGCCTTGATCGACCGGCTCGCCGCGGCCGGCTTCGGCGCGCTGGTGCTGACGGTCGATGCGCCGGTGGCGGGCTGGAGCCCACGCGCCGCCCGCGAGCAGCACGAACCGTCGCCGGATATTCTCAACATCAACATGCCCGGCTCGCCGATGGCGCGCACCGCCTATCATCCCGACTTTGCCGGCAAGGTGATGTTCCCGGCCACTTGGCGCGAGCTCGAATGGCTGGTGAAGCGCTCGCCGATGCCGGTGCTGGTGAAGGGCGTGCTGCGCACCGACGACGCCGTGGCCTGCGCCGAGCACGGCGCGCGCGCCATCATCGTCTCCAATCACGGCGGCCGCCATCTCGACACCACAGTGACGACCGCGGCGGCGGTGGGCGAGATCGCCGCGGCGCTGTCCGGCCAGGCGGAGGTTTATGTCGACGGCGGCATCAGGCGCGGCACCGACATTCTCAAGGCGCTGGCGCTTGGCGCCCGCGCTGTGCTGATCGGCCGCCCGATCATCTGGGGCCTGACCATGAACGGCGCCGACGGCGTGCGCGACGTGCTCGAGCATTTGCGCGTCGAACTGGTGCGGGCGATGCAGCTCACCGGCACGCGCAGCTTGGCCGAGGCGATGCCGGACCTGCTGGCGCCGAATTGATTTTCTTGCGCCAATCGGGTGAACTGCGCGCCAATGATAAATCGTCCGGGGAGTGACTTATGCTGAAGACCATCGCGGCTTTCGACCGCATTGGCGAGGAAAACGCCTTCGCCGTGCTGGCCCGCGCCAACGCGCTGATCGCGCAAGGCCGCGACGTCATCAATCTCGGCATCGGGCAGCCGGATTTTCGCACCCCCGAATTCATCGTCGAGGCGGCGATCAAGGCGCTGCGCGACGGCCATCACGGCTACACGCCGGCAAACGGCATCCCGGCGCTACGCGAGGCGGTGGCCGCCGACCTGCACAAGCGCTACGGCGTCGAGGTCTCGCCCGATAGCGTCATGATCATGCCGGGCGGCAAGCCGACCATGTTCATGTCGATTCTGATGTTCGGCGAGCCGGGCGCGGAGATCATGTATCCCGATCCCGGCTTTCCGATCTATCGCTCGATGATCGAGTTCACCGGCGCCACGCCGGTGCCGGTGCCGATCCGCGAGGAGAACGGCTTTGCGTTTTCTGCCGAAGAGACGCTCAAGCTGATCACGCCGAAGACGCGGCTGCTGATTTTGAATTCGCCGGCCAATCCGACCGGCGGCGTCACCGGCAAGGCCGAAGTCGACAAGCTCGTTGCCGGCCTCGAGAGGTGGCCGGACGTCGCCATCATGTCGGACGAGATCTACGACCAGATGACCTATGACGGCGAGAAGCACGTCTGCCTGCTGTCTTATCCCTCGATCCGCGACCGGCTGATCCTGCTCAATGGCTGGTCGAAGACTTACGCCATGACCGGCTGGCGGCTCGGCTATGCGGTGTTTCCGGGCAAGCTCTACGACTACGCGCACAAGCTCGCGGTCAATCTGCATTCCTGCGTCAATGCCTCGGCGCAATATGCCGGCCTCGCGGCGCTCAAAGGTCCGCAGGACGAAGTGCGCGCCATGGTCGCCGAGTTCGACAAGCGGCGCAAAGTCGTGGTCGAGGGGTTGAACAAGTTGCCCGGTGTCTCGTGCGCAACACCAAAAGGCGCTTTCTACGCCTACCCGAACATCAAGCGCACTGGCTGGAAGGCCAAGCCGCTGGCCTCGTCGCTCTTGGAAGACGCCGGCGTCGCCATCATCGGCGGGCCGGACTTCGGCATTCTCGGCGAGGGCTATGTGCGGCTGAGCTACGCCAACTCGACCGAGAACATTCTCAAGGCGCTGGGCCGCATGGGCGAGTTTTTGGCGACGAGGAAGGCGGCGTAATGCCAGCGAAAGACCACTCAGTCTTCATCGTGCCGCTAAATAAAGAGGCGACGATTTGGCGTTATCTCGACTTTTCAAAATTCGTTTCAATGTTAGCGACCTCAAGCCTTTTCTTTTCGCGTGCCGATTGCTTAGGTGACCCCTTAGAAGGATCATTTTCTCGGCCTAGCGTAGTGAATCGTCCGGAATTGATCGCCGATTTTGCTACGAAGTCCGGAGCAGCTGGAGATATAGAAAGCGAAAGTCGACGAATGGCAGAGATCATAAGCCAAACACAGCGGAAGCAGTTAAAGCGTACTTATGTGAACTGTTGGCATATGAATGAGCACGAATCAGCTGCGATGTGGAGACTTTATGCAAAATCAGACGACGCAATCGCAGTCAAATCTCGCTATTCAAAACTTGTAGGATGCCTTGATGAGCAGTGTTACGTAGGTCAGGTAATCTACTTGGACTATGAAGTGGATACGATGCCGCTAGGAAATGCCCTTGTGCCATTTGTGTGTAAACGTAAGTCTTTCGAACACGAACATGAGTTGCGCGCAGTTACGACCCTCAATGATGTCGACGGAGATGCCTTTCCGACCGGAGTACATAAGGCCATTGATTTAAATGCTCTAGTCGAAGAAATTTATGTTTCTCCGCTTTCAGCAACGTGGTTTAAGAAAACCGTGGATGACCTGACCCAAAAATACGGCGTTAGACAAAACGTATTGCAATCAAATCTGCTTGTGGACCCAGTCTACTAAATTTAGCGCCAACACCAGCTCAATCTGCACTCATCATCTGCACTCATCGGCTTTTGCCGAACGAGATTCTGTCGACCCGCAAGGCGGCGTAGTCAGCTCCTGAACAGGCCTTTGCCGGCGTCCGCGGGCAACGGTGAACCCGGTTCATCCTTGGGCGGCGGCGGTTGGCCGTTTGGCGCCAGTTCATAGATGACGCGCGCCGGGCCCGGCTTGGCGATCTTGGCGCCTTGCTTGTCGAGCGTGTCCCACAGCGCCAGCAGCACGTCGCTTTTGACGTTGGCAACACCGGCCGCCGGATCGGTGATCCAGAACCACAATTCGAATTCCAGCGCGCTGGCGCCGAACGCCGACAGCATGCAGCTCGGCGCTGGCTTCTTCGCGACGCGCTCGATGCTCTGCGCGGCCGATACCGCTGCCTCCTGCACCTGGCGTGGATCGCTGTCATAGGTGGTGTTGAACTTCACCGACAGCCGGACCAGATCGCTCGAATAGGTCCAGTTGGCGACGCGCTGCGTGATGAAGTCTTCGTTCGGGATCAGATACTCGCGGCCATCGCGGGTATCGACCGAGGTGTAGCGCGCGCCCATGTTGCCGACCCGGCCGAAATGATCGCCGACCGAGATCACGTCGCCGGGCTTGATCGACTTGTCGGCGAGCAGAATGATGCCGCTGACCAGATTGGACACGATCTTTTGCAAACCGAAACCCAAGCCGACGCCGACCGCACCGGAGAACAGCGCCAGAACCGACAGGTCGATGCCCATCGAATTTAGCACGATCACCACCGCCAGGATCATCAACACGATGCGGATCAGCTTGGTGATCAGCACCTGGATCGATGGCGTCAGATCGGTGAAGGTCTGCACCCGCTTGTCGAGAAAATTGCCGAGCGCATTGGCGGCCCACAGCGTCACCAGCAGCAAAGCGGTGGTCTTGAGCAGCAGCAGCGGCGACAGCCGCAAGCCACCGACCATGATCGATACCGCCGGTGAGTCGAGGCTCGCCATCACCGGATCGAGCAGTCGCAGAATGCTCAGCGCCGCGATGGTCCAGGCCGACACCGTCACCACGCGGTTGACGAAACGGTTCTGGATCACACCGGCGGCGATGTTGATCACCACCCAGGCGGTGGTGAGGCTGATGGCGACGCCCAGCAGATACGTGCGCGGATTGATCACGTCGGCGCGCAAGGCGGCGCGGATTGCCACGACCACGAGTATGAAGGCGATCGGCGCCAGGTAGGTGACCAGCGCCCGCACCACCATGCGCAGGTAAGGTGGCCAGCCCATGGTCAGCGATACCAGGTCGGCGCGTTTGCGGATCGCGACCGAGATGCCGATGGCGATGATGACCGACAGGCCGATCAGGCCAAGCTGGATCGGCAGCCAGACCGAAGTCAGCTCGGTCCGCAGGGTATGCCGCACGGCTTCGAGCAGGGCCGTCAAGGCGTCGTTAAAATCGGAAAAATCCATGCGTTATTCCGCTCGTCGAACCGGGCCGCATATGACTATGATTCGCGGCCGAAAGGCACGCGGCGGGATACCGCCGGCGGGCTAGACAGTCGTGGCGGCGCAATAAGGCGATAAAAAGCTGGTATTTGGGAAGGAAACGAGCAATGGCTCAGCTCTCGGAAGAACAACGGATGATGCGGCAAAGCTGCCGCGATTTCGTCGATGACGTGATCTTGCCCTTCGTCAAGACGAACTGGCAGCGCGAATGGTCGATGGAGCCGGAAGGGCGGCTGCCCGCCAGCATCCTGGAAGGCGCCGACAAGGTCGGCATCCGCACCCTCGGCGTGCCGGAGGAATTCGGCGGCGTCGAGCTGGAGAAGGGCACCGAGGTCTCGACCTTCGCCATGATCTCGGAGGAGATCGCGCGCGGCGATTCCGGCCTGTCCGACAAACTGGTGCAAAACTGGAAAGTCTCGGTGCTGCTGCGCCAACTGGCGCCGCGCCATTTGCAGGAGAAGTGGTTCAAGCGCCTGGTCGACGACCCGCAATTCCTGCTGGCGCATTGCCTGACTGAGCCGCGCGGCGCGTCCGACCGCTGGCTGCCTTACAACGTGCCGGAAGCGGGTATGCAGACCAAGGCGGTCAAGACCGTTGGCGGCTGGGTCATCAACGGCCGCAAGCAGTTCATCTCCAACGGTTACGACGCCGGACTCTATGTCGTCTACGCCAACACCAATTCGAAGGTCGGCATGCTGCAGGGAACGTCATCGTTCCTGGTGCCGCGCGAGACCAAAGGTTTCTCGGTGGCACGCTGCAACGAGACGCTCGGCTGCCGCTACATGAACAACGGCGAGGTCGCGTTCGACGACATGTTCGTGCCGGACGATCACCTGCTCGCCGAGAACGACGCGCTCGGCAAAGCCGGCATCTATTTCCGTCCCGGCAAGATCATCCAGGCGGCGAAGAATTTGGGCGTCGGCGTGCGCGCCTTCGAGGCGACGTCGGACTACGTACAGAATTACGTGCAGGGCGGCCGCATACTGATCAAGCATCAGGCGGTGGCGCTGCGGCTCTCCGACATGGCGGTCCGCATCGAAGCGGTGCGCTCGTTGCTGGAGCGCGCGGCGGCAGCGGTGGATGCCGACGCGCCGGACGCCGAGGTGCTGTGCAACATGGCCAAGGTGTTTGCGTCGGAAGAAATCATGAAAGTCGCGCAACACGCGGTTGAACTGCATGGCGGCAACGGCATGATGCTGGATTTCGGCGTCGAGAAGTTCCTGCGCGACGCCGCGATCTTCCTGCACATGGACGCCACGGTCGACATCTCGAAGATGAAGATCGTCAAGAACCTGTTTCCGCAGACCGCGGGAAAGTACGCCGGGCCGGAGTGATCTTTATTTCACCACGAACCTGAACCCGACCGCGACAATCGCCAGGCCGAGGACCTGCGGAATGCTCGGCACGATGCCGAGCGCGAGAAAGCCGATTACCAAGGCGAATCCCGGCACCAGTGCCGGGAAGGTCGCGGCGCGTCCGGCGCCGAGCAGGATCACCGAGCGCGCGAACAGAAAGATCGGCAGCGCCCCGGCGAGGATGCCTTGCACCAGCGCCTGCAACAGATTTTCGGTGAGGCCCAGGCGCGCCATGTTGTCGAAGCCGGCGAGCACCACATACAGAGGCGCAAACAGGCCGATCGAGAACACGCCGACCACGGCCGCGGCCGGCAAACCAGGCACGCGCCACAGCCGCAGCAAGGTGCCGAACGATGCCCAGAACACGCCGGCGGCGGCAAACAGCAGGTCGCCACCGACGCCATGTGTGCCAATTGTCGCAAGCGACTCCACGCCGAACACGATCAAACCCACGATGATGACGGCGCCGCCGACGATGCGATGCACGGTGGGACGCTCGCCCAACACCAAAGTCGCGAGAATGAGGCCGGCCAGTGCGGCGCAGGCCGGCTGGATGGTGGTGCCATGCCCGAGCGGCACCAGGATGAATCCGGTGTAGGCGACCAGCGCCTGGGTCGGCCCGGCGAGCATCGTCAGCGCCAGCCCGCGGCCCCAGCCAATACCGCCGAGCTTGATGACGCCGGCCCGTAAGGCCAGCGGCGTCAGCAGCAGCCCCGACCAGAAAAAGCGGTGAAAGGCGAGATCGGCGGGCGAAAAGCCGATATTGATGCCGTGCTTGGCGGCGGCAAAGCCCGCAGCCCAGCCGAACGCCGCGGCGACCCCGCACAAGATGCCGATCAGGATATCGGAGGATTTTGCCGCCGCAGGTTGAGTCATCTGTTCCGGTATGTGGACTGGCGCATGATCATGCGCAGGTGAAAATGCTTCCTGTCGCAGGTGACTTGGACCCGGCTGATACTCTAGGATCGCCGCCGAAGTCCAATCGCGAAAAACAAACTCACACTTCACCGGGATGGAATGCTCATGGCGAAATCACGCAAAGTCATCATTACCTGCGCCGTAACGGGCGCTATTCACACGCCGTCGATGTCGCCGCATCTGCCGATCACCGCCCAGGAGATCGCCGATGCCGCCCTCGGCGCCGCCGAGGCCGGTGCCGCCGTCGTCCATCTCCATGCGCGCAACCCGCAGGATGGCCGGCCCGACCAGACGCCGGAAGCCTTCCTGCCCTTCCTCAAGGTGATCAAGCAGCGCTCGAATGTGGTGATCAACCTCACCACCGGCGGCGCCCCGACGATGATGGTGGAAGAGCGCGTTAAGCCCGCCGCGACCCTCAAGCCGGAAGTCGCCTCGCTCAACATGGGCACGATGAACTTCGGGCTCTATCCGATGATCCCGCGCTACAAAGGCAAGTTCAAATTCGACTGGGAAGAGCCGTATCTCGAGGGATCGAAGAAGGGCATGTTCAAGAACACGCTCGCCGATATCGAATACATTCTCACCACCTGCTCCGAGAACAACACCCGCTTCGAGATCGAGTGCTACGACATCGGGCATCTCTATACGCTGAGACACTTCCTCGACCGCGGGCTGATCAAGACGCCGCTGTTCATTCAGTCGGTGTTCGGCATCCTGGGCGGCATCGGCACGCACCCCGAGGACGTCATCATGATGAAGCGCACCGCCGACCGGCTGTTCGGCGATAATTACCACTGGTCGGTACTGGGCGCCGGCGGCGCCCAGATGCGCGTCGCCGCCATGGCAGCGTCGATGGGCGGCAACGTCCGCGTCGGGCTGGAGGATTCGCTGTGGATCGGCGCCGGCAAGCTCGCCGAGTCGAATGCCCAGCAGGTCACCAATGTCCGCAGGATTATCGAGGGCCTCGGCCTCGAGATCGCCACGCCGGACGACGCGCGTGAGATCCTGTCGCTCAAGGGCGGCGACAAGGTGAACTTCTAGCCGCCCGTCATTCCGGGTCGCGCCGCCGGCGCGGCCCGGTGATGACGGTTTAGTCAGCAGCGACAACGTTTCCCGTTGCCCTGCGCGCCGCGAATCCGTCCTATTGCCATGGGAGATTCGCGGAATAATGGCCTCGCTCGACACCGTCAGTATTGCGATCCTGCTCGGCAGTCTGCTGGTTCTGGCCGGCATCCTGTCGAGCCTGGTCGCGTTGCGGTTCGGCGCGCCGCTGCTACTGGTATTCTTGCTGGTCGGCATACTGGCGGGCGAGGGCGGCCCCGGCGGCGTCAAATTCGACGACGTGCGTACCGCCTATACCGTCGGCTCGATCGCGCTGGCCCTGATCCTGTTCGACGGCGGCCTGCGCACCCGCTTTGCCACTTTCAAGAGCGTGCTGGCGCCGTCGATGGTCCTGGCGACCGTCGGCGTGCTGATCACCACGCTGCTGACGGCGCCGGTCGCAAAGCTCGTGCTCGGCATCGGCTGGATCCAGGCGCTGCTGATCGGCGCCGTGGTGGCCTCGACCGATGCCGCGGCGGTGTTCCTGCTGATCAATGCCGGCGGATTGCGGCTGCGGCCGCGGGTGCGCGCCACGCTGGAAGTCGAATCCGGTACCAACGATCCGTTCGCGGTGTTTCTGGCCTTGCTGCTGGTGGAAATCCTGGCGGTCGGGAACCAGAGCTGGACCCATGCGCTGGTGACGTTCGGCCAAGACGCTATCCTCGGCGGCGTCATCGGCATCGCTGGCGGGCGGGTCATCACGCTGGTGCTGAACCGGCTCAACCTCGCGCAAGGCCTGCATGCGCCATTCGTCGCGGTGAGCGCTTTGGTAGTGTTCGCTTTCGCCAACGCGGTGCATTCGTCCGGATTTTTCGCCGTCTATCTGGCCGGGCTGGTGGTCGGCAACCGGCAGACCCGCGCGCATAACTCGGTCATCGTGTTTCTCGACGCCGTGACCTGGCTGGCGCAGATCGTGATGTTCGTGCTGCTCGGTCTTCTGGTCTGGCCGGAACGGCTGGCCAGCAGCCTGTTCGGCGCGGTCGTGGTGGCGCTGGTGCTGATGTTCGTGGCGCGCCCGGCGGCGGTATTCCTGTGCCTGGCGCCGTTCAACTATCCGTGGCGCGAGAAGCTGTTCATCTCCTGGGTCGGCTTGCGCGGCGCCGTCGGAATCTTTCTGGCCTCGATCCCGCTGCTGGTCGGCTTGCCAGGCGCCTATCTGTTCTTCGACGTCGCTTTCGTGGTCGTGCTGTTCTCGCTGCTGGTGCAGGGCTGGACCGTGGCGCTGGCGGCCCGCAAGCTCGACATTTCGTTCTCGCGCAGCGATCCGCTGCCGCGCCGCGTCGAGCTCGATCTGCCCGGCCAGTTGGCGCGCGAGCTGGTCGGCTATCCGGTGCCCGCCAACAGTCCTTATCTGCGCCGCGGGCTGATCCCGAACTGGGCGCGGCCGACTTTGGTCGTCCGCAACGAGGAAATCCTGACGCCGGCCGAAGCCGAACCGGTGCGCGAGGGCGATTACGTCTATCTGCTGGCGCCGCCGGAAAAGGCCCAGGCGCTCGACCGCTTCTTCGTCAGGATGCCGCCGCCGGCCGCGCCCGATCCGCGGCTGCTCGGCGATTTCTTCGTCACCGGCACCGCGACGCTCGGCGCGCTGGCCGAAATCTACGGCCTGCAGGTCGCCGGCGATCACACCGAAGTGTCGCTCGCCGAATTCTTCACGGAAAATCTCGGCCGCCGCCCGAAGGCTGGCGACATCGTTCAGCTAGGCCCGATCGCCTTGCTCGCGCATAAAGTCGAGAAGGGTCACGTCGTCACCGTTGGCCTGCGATTGGCCGAACCCGAGGCGAAAACCGACGTTGTCGGCCGCCTCAAGGCTAAATGGCATCGAATCCAGAAGTGGATCGGGTAACTTCTTAGCGCGCGCGGCCAGCCAGCAACGCGCCGTTCTGGATCGCCCAGGCGCCGCCGAACAAGGCGCCGGTCCAGAACAGATCGCCCGCCACGGTGTTTTGCAGGAACGGCAACGCGGCGACGTAGCACTGGGTCAGGCCGGCGAGGTCGAGGCTGTACATGCCGCTGAAAGCCCAGACCGCGAAATTCGACGCGGCAAAGAACAACAGCGAGCAGGGCACCATGACGGCGACGGTTGCCGCGATGCCGGGCCAGCGCCGCGACAGCAGACCGGCGAAAGCCGGCAGCGCGATCGCCACGGTGACGATGAGCGAAATCCGCCAGTCGTCGGGGCCGAGCACCAAAGCGCTCAGCACCATCGCGAGGACCGGAACCACCGGGGCGAGCGCCGGGATGCGAAGCATGCGGCCGGCAAACAGCGCGCTGGCGGCGATGGGCATGAAGCCCGGCGCGTGCGGCAGCAGGCGGGCGACCACGTCCAAGCCAATCAGGAACGCCACCAGAGCGAGGTTCATCCACAGGTCGTTGCGGGTTTTGGTCGGCTGCATCGCGGTCAGATCCTTGTTCGTCCAGTTGGCTTGTCTATAGCACGTTTTTCGGCCCATTCGGCAATGATTCCGGCGAGCGCGTCGAGCCCGTCGGTCAGCGCCGCCGGCCCCGGCTGCAGGATCAGGGTCGATTTGACCTCGCGCAACCAACCGGCGGCGACGGCGGGAATCTGTGTAAAACCGGGCCGCGCGGCGACGCGTGCCGGCACGAATTTCTTGCCGCACCAGGAGCCGATGATGATGTCGGGCGCAGCCTCGATCACCTGCGCGCCCGTGACGATGCGGTCCTTGGCGTTCTTGCGCGCGGCCAGATGCGGGAACACATCGATGCCGCCGGCAGCCTCGATCAGTTCCGACACCCAGCCGAGGCCAGAGATCATCGGCTCGTCCCATTCCTCGAAATAGACCCGCGGCCGGCGCGGCAGTTTCATCGCGCGCTCATGCACCGCGTCGACACGCGCGGCGAGCGAGCGCGCCAGCGCGTCGGCCTTGTCCAGCGCGCCAACAAGTGAGCCAAGCGTGCGGATCATGTCGAAGATGCCGGCGACGTCGCGCTGGTTGAAGGCATGCACCGCGACATTGGCGCGGATCAACTCGGCAACGATGTCGGCCTGCAGATCGGAGAAGGCCAGCACCAGGTCGGGCTTGAGCGCCAGGATCTTCGGCAGGTCGGCGGAGATGAAGGCCGAGACGCGCGGCTTTTCCTTGCGCACGCGAGGCGGGCGCGCCGCGTAGCCGGACACGCCGACAATGCGCGCGTCCTCGCCGAGCAGATACAGCGTCTCGACGGTCTCTTCGGTCAGGCAGACGATTCGGGAGGGAGGGAACATGGAGGAAGTGTAGCGCATCGCTCTTTGCGGTTGTCATGGCCATTTCTTTGCTGTCGTCCCCGCGAAGGCGGGGACCCATACGCCGCAGCCGATCGATAGGACACGGAGTATGGGTCCCGGCCCTCGCTTCGCTCGGCCGGGACGACGGAAAATATTTACCTCCGGCGTAATAACAACGTCAGAGTAACTCCACCCCGCCCGTTGCCGTCACTTTGCCACCCTCGAGACGCACCACGCGGGTGGCGATGCGTTTTACTTCCGCCGGATCGTGGCTGACGTAAATCATCGGCACTTTGGCGTCGTCGCGCAGCCGCTCGAGGTACGGCAATATCTCCTGTTTGCGGCCGGCATCGAGCGAGGCCAGCGGTTCGTCGAGCAGCAGCAGCCGCGGCTTCATCAGCAGCGCGCGGCCGAAGGCGACGCGCTGGCGCTCGCCGCCCGACAGCTTGCCGGGGCGGCGGTCGAGCAGAGGACCGATGTCGAGCAGCGCCACCGCGTGGTCGAACGCCGCCGGATCGGCGGCGTGTCCGCCCATCCAATGGCCGTACGTGAGGTTCGCCTTCACCGACAGATGCGGAAACAGCCGGCCTTCCTGGAACACAGTGCCGATGCGCCGCCGCCACACCGGCACGTCGATGCGCGCCGCGTCGTCGAACAGCACCTCGCCGTCGAGCATAACGCGGCCGCGATCCGGCTTGAGCAGGCCGGCGATCATGTTGATGATGCTGGTCTTGCCGGCGCCCGACGGGCCGAACAGAACGGTGGCGCCGCTCTCGCTGGCGAACAGCACGCTGAGCGCAAAGTCGCCGAGCTTCTTTTCGATTTCCACGACTAACATTCAAGCACCGTGCAATCGCGCACCGGCGCGGCGGGCGAACCATTCCGACGCGACCAGCGCCGTCATCGAGATGACGATGGACACGAGCACCAGTTGCAGCGCGGTGCGGTCGCCGTCCGGCACTTGCGTCAGCGTGTAGATCGCCGCCGAGATGGTCTGGGTTTCGCCGGGAATATTGGAGACGAAGGTGATGGTGGCGCCGAATTCGCCGAGCGCCTTGGCAAATCCCAGCATCGCGCCGGCGATGACGCCCGGCAGCGCCAAAGGCAGCGTCACCGTGGCGAAGGTCCAGAAGCTATTGGCGCCGAGCGTGGCCGCCGCGTCTTCCAGCCGCCGGTCGATGGCCTCGAGCGACAGCCGGATCGGCCGCACCACCAGCGGGAAGGCCATCACGCCGCAGGCCAGCGCCGCGCCGGTCCAGCGGAACGAGAACACGATGCCGAGATGATCGGCGAGCCAGGCGCCGACCGGCGCGCGGCGGCCCAGCGTGATCAGCAGCAGATAGCCGGTGACCACCGGCGGCAGCACCAGCGGCAGGTGCACCAGCGCATCGAGCAGCGACTTGCCCCAGAAATCTTTGCGCGCCAGCACATAGGCCATGGCGATGCCGAACGGCAGCGACACTGCGGTCGCGACCAGCGCGATCCGCAGCGATAGCGCAACGGCAATCCAGTCCTGGGGTGAGAGATCAAACATTGTCTTGTCCCGGATGCGCTGCAGCGTCAGCGCAAAGCGCGCAACGGTGCAGCGCTGATCCGGGATCGTTCCAGATTCCGAATGCGCTAAGGTCCCGGGGCTGCGGCGCACCGCCAAGCGGCGCTGCGCCGCGCCCGGGACAAGTTCGTTCGATCATCAAGACACCGGCTTGATCAAGAAACTGAAGCCGTATTTCTCGAAGATCGCCTTGGCCTCAGCTCCGCGCAGGAAGGCGAGATATTTCCCGGCGTCGGCCTTGGCGCTTACGGTCGCCGCCACCGGATAGATGACCGGCGGATGCGAGCCGTCCGGGAATACGCCGATGATCTTCACCTTCGGCTCGACCTTGGCGTCGGTCGCATAGACGATGCCAACGGGTGTCTCGCCGCGCGCCACGAAGGACAGCGTGGCGCGCACGTTCTCCGCCATCGCCAGTTTCGGCTCCGCCGCGGCCCATGAGCCGAGCTTTTCCAGCGCCGCCTTGGCATAGAGCCCGGCCGGCACGGCTTTGACATCCGCCACCGCAATACGGCCGTCGCCGGCGAGCTTGGCGAGGTCGAAGCCTTGCCCGATCGTGACCTTGTCGAGTTTGGAGTCGAGCGGCGCAATCAGCACCAACTTGTTGCCGAGCAGATTAACGCGGCTATCCGGCTTGATCAGATTTTTCTGTGCGGCGTAGTCCATCCATTGCAGGTCGGCTGACGCGAACACATCGGCGGGCGCGCCGCTTTCGATCTGCTTGGCCAGTGCGTTGCTCGCGGCATAGCTGGTAACGACTTTGACACCGGTGGCCTTGGTGAAGGCGGCATTGGTGTCATCGAGCGCGTTCTTCATCGACGCAGCGGCGAACACCGTGAGCGTTTCCTGCGCGACGGCAAGCTGCGGCGCGCCGCTTAGCGAGGCGAACAGGCTGAGAATGGCAAAAAGCCGAGTGAACATGGCGGTTCTCCTGAGGCGCCGATGGGACGCCGGATTGTCTGGAAATCGTCGGAACCGCCGTTCCGTCATCCTGCAGCGCACGCCCGGTGGGCCGCAGTGCGGCAACCCTAGCAAGTCTCGTGAGCCTAGGTAAAGTCCGGTCCGAAGCAGGCTAAGGGAACGGCCATGGCGGATGTGACGCCCATCGAAGGCGAGTTCGACTACATCGTGGTGGGCGCGGGCTCGGCCGGCTGCGTGCTGGCGAACCGGCTGTCGGCGGACCCGGGGAAACGCGTGCTGCTGCTGGAAGCCGGCGGCCTCGACAACTGGATCTGGTTCCACATTCCGGTCGGCTATTTGTTCGCCATCGGCAATCCGCGCGCCGACTGGATGTTCAAGACCGAGCCGGAGCCGGGGCTGAACGGCCGCAGCCTGAACTATCCGCGCGGCAAGGTGATCGGCGGCTCGTCGGCGATCAACGGCATGATCTACATGCTCGGCCAGGCGACCGATTACGACCAATGGCGGCAGCTCGGCCTGCCGGGCTGGTCGTGGGACGACGTGCGGCCGTTCTTCCGCAAGCACGTCGACCATTTTCTCAAGAGCGAACACCACGCCGTTGGCGGCGAATGGCGTGTCGAAGAGCCGCGGCTGTCGTGGGAAATTCTCGACGCCTTTCGCGAGGCGGCCAACCAATACGGCATTCCGTCGGTGCCGGACTTCAACACCGGCGACAACGAAGGCATCTGTTATTTCCACGTCAACCAGAAGTTCGGCCGGCGCTGGTCGGCCGCGCGCGGCTTCCTGAAGCCGGTGCTGCACCGGAAAAATCTGCAACTCGAATCCGGCTGCCTGGCCGAAGGCATCGACTCCACGGATAGGCGAGCGGCCGGCGTGCGTTGGCGGCAGAACGGCCAGCTGCGTAGCGCCAAATGCCGCGGCGAGGTGATCCTGGCCGCCGGCGCGATCGGTTCGCCGCATCTGCTGATGCTGTCGGGCGTCGGACCGGCGGCGCAGCTGTCGCAATTCGGCATTCCGCTGGTGCTCGACAAAGCGGGCGTCGGCGCCAATCTCCAAGATCATTTGCAATTGCGCACGATCTTCAAGGTGTCGGGCGTGAAGACCTTGAACGTGATGAACGCCTCGCTGTTCGGCAAGCTCGCCATGGGAATGGATTATGTGTTCCGCCGGCGCGGCCCGATGACCATGGCGCCGTCGCAGCTGGGCGCCTTCACACGCTCCGATCCGACGCAGGACCGCGCCAATATCGAGTATCACGTGCAGCCTTTGTCGCTCGACAAGTTCGGCGAGCCGCTGCATCCGTTTCCGGCTTTCACCGCCAGCGTCGCCAATCTGCGGCCGACCAGCCGCGGCGCCATTACGCTCAAATCCGCCGATCCGCGCCAAGCCCCGGCGATTGCGCCGAATTATCTGTCGACGCCGGAGGATCGCCGCGTCGCCGCCGATTCCATCCGCATCACGCGCAGAATCGTCGCGCAGCCGGCGTTGCGGAAATATGCGCCGGTCGAGTATTTGCCGGGCGCGCAGGTGAGGAGCGACGACGAAGCCGCGCTGGAAAAAGCCGCTGGCGATATTGGCACCACGATTTTCCATCCGGTCGGCACGGCGAAGATGGGCCGCGACGACGACGCGCGCGCGGTGGTCGATGCGCGGCTGCGCGTCATCGGCATCGATGGCCTGCGCGTGATCGACGCCTCGGTGATGCCGTCGATCACCTCCGGCAACACCAATTCGCCGACCATGATGATTGCGGAAAAGGGCGCGGCGATGATTCTGGAAGACCAGAAGCGTTAGACGTCAACTCTTATCAGAGGAGCGACTCATGATTCTCGTTGAGCGCGTCAAGGCGATCCTGATGCAGCCAAAATCTGAATGGCTGGCGATCGAACGAGAGCCGGGCGACGCCGGCTCTCTGTTTCCGAATTACGTGATGATCCTCGCCGCGATTCCGCCGGTGTGCTCTTTCATTGGCGGCACGCTGATCGGTTATGGGCCGTTTCGCATCGGCATCTTCAGCGGACTGATCCACGCGGTCGTCATCTACGCGCTGACGCTGGCCATCGTGTTCGTGACCGCCTACATCATCGATTATCTCGCCGGCATGTTTGGCGGGCAGCAGAACCTCGACAACGCCATGCGGGTGTCGGCTTACGCGCCGACCGCGGCCTGGCTTGCCGGCGTGTTCAATATCATCCCACTGCTCGGTATTCTCGGTCTGCTTGGGCTTTACAGCCTGTATCTGTTGCACACCGGACTCGTGGCGCTGATGCGGCCGGCGCCGGACAAGGCGGTGATCTACACCATCGCCGTGATCGTCTGCGTGGTCGTGATATGGCTCGTGGTCGGCGGACTCGTCGCCATGACGTTTGGTTTCGGCATGATGAGGTAGCCGGCGCGCGCCACTTTTCCCTTGCGCGTGATCTTTTCCGAAAACCGGTTCCGGCTTTTCGGGATCACGCGCTATAGCGCCTTCAAATGCCTGATCGGCCGCCCCGGTGCGATGGCCTGCGCCGCGGCGACAATCGAATTGGCGTCGATGCCGTAGTGCCGGTACAGCTCGGCCAGCGAGCCGGTCTGGCCGAAATGCTCGACGCCGAGCGCGCGGGTGCGGTTGCCGTTGACCGCGCCGAGCCAGGCCAAGGTCGCCGGATGCGCATCCACCACGGTGACGATGCCGCAATTCTGTGTCACGTCCTCGAGTAGCCGCTCGATGTGCGAGCGCGCATGCACCAGGCCGCGTTCGCGGGCGCGCTGCGCCGCGGTCCAGCCGGCGTTCAGGCGGTCGGCTGAGGTGACGGCGAGCAAGCCGACGTCGCGGCGGTCTTCCGCCATCAGGCCGACGGCTTCGATGGCTTCCGGCGCGATGGCGCCAGTGTAAGCCACGACCACTTGGCAATTCGGTCCCGGCTTGCGCAGCCAGTAGGCGCCATCGACGATGTGCTGGCGCAAATCCGGCGTCATCTCGCGCTGGATCTGCTCGACCGGCCGCGTCGACAGCCGCAGATAAACCGAGCCGCCCGTTTCGTCGCGCAGCCAGTTTCGTCCTGGAGCGCGGCCAGCAAAAGTGGAATCCGGTTTTGCGTCCGGCCGCGCGACCAAAAACGAATCAACTTCGCCGCCGCTCTTTTGGATATAGGCGAAGGCCCAGGCCATGATGACGGCGAGCTCATCGACAAAGGCCGGCTCGAAGCTGGCGAGGCCGTCCTGCGCCAGCCCGATCAAGGGTTCGGCGATCGACTGATGCGCGCCGCCTTCGCCGGCCAGCGTGATGCCCGACGGCGTCGCCACCACGATGAAGCGGGCGTCCTGGTAGCAGGCGTAATTCAGCGCATCGAGGCCGCGCGCGATGAAGGGATCGTACAACGTGCCGACCGGCAGCAGCCTTTCGCCGTTGATCGAATGCGACAGGCCCAACGCCGACAGCAAAATGAACAGGTTCATCTCCGCAATGCCGAGTTCGATATGCTGGCCCTTGGGCGAGAACTCCCAGTTGAAAGTCGATGGGATATGCTCGCTCTTGAAGGTGTCGGCCATCGCCTCGCGGGCGAACAGGCCGCGCCGGTTCACCCAGGGGCCGAGATTGGTCGACACCGTCACGTCGGGCGATGTCGTAACGATATGGCGCGCAAACGCGGTGTCCTCGCGGCCGATCTCGTTGAGCAGCGCGCCGAAGCCGAATTGCGTCGACATCACGGGCTGAATCTTGATCGGCAGCGTTTCCGGCACGTCGATGATCGGCGCGGTGAGACGGCGGTTTTTGTCCGCGGCGAACGGCACGCGATCCAAGAATGCCTGCACGGTTTGTTCGGGCACGGCGAGGCCTTCGAACTTGTCCCATTCGTGGCCGGTCCGCACGCCCATCGACGTCTGGAAAACTTCCATTTGCGCCGGCGTCATCAGCCCGGCGTGATTATCCTTGTGGCCGGCCATCGGCAGGCCGAAGCCCTTCACCGTGTAGCAGATGAAGCAGGTCGGCTTTTCGGCGTGCGCGCCGTGCATGGCGTCGAGCACCGACGGCAGATCGTGGCCGCCGAGATTGTTCATCAGCGCGGCGAGTGCGGAATCCGAGCGCTTCTCGATCAGCTTTGACACGTCACCCTGATCGCCGATTTCGTCGGTGAGCCGCTTGCGCCAGGCAGCACCCCCGGCAAACACCAGCGCCGAGTAAAGCTGGTTCGGGCACTTGTCGATCCAGGCCTTGAGCCTGTCGCCGCCCGACTCCTTGAACGCGGCCTGTTGCAGCGTGCCGTATTTCAGAATGACGACGTCCCAGCCGAAATTCTTGAACAGCTGTTCGTAGCGCTCCCACAGGCCTTCGCGCACCACCGCGTCGAGGCTCTGCCGGTTGTAGTCGATCACCCACCAGCAATTGCGCAGGCCGTGCTTCCAGCCTTCGAGCAGCGCTTCGAAGATATTGCCTTCGTCGAGTTCGGCGTCGCCGACCAGTGCCACCATGCGGCCTTCGGGACGGTTGGTGCCCCAGTCATGCGCGCGCACATAATCCTGCACCAGCGACGAGAACAAAGTTTGCGCCACGCCGAGGCCGACCGAGCCGGTGGAGAAATCGACGTCGTCGGCGTCCTTGGTGCGCGACGGATAGCTCTGCGCGCCTTTGTAGCCGCGGAAATTTTCCAGCCGCTCGCGCGTTTGCTTACCGAACAGATACTGGATGGCGTGGTAGATCGGCGAGGCGTGCGGCTTCACTGCGACGCGGTCCTGCGGCCGCAGCACGTCGAAATACAAAGCGGTCATGATGGTGGCGAGCGAGGCGGATGAGGCCTGATGGCCGCCGACCTTCAGGCCGTCGGCATTGTCGCGCAGGTGATTGGCGTTGTGGATCATCCAGCTTGCCAGCCACAGCACCTTGTGCTCGAGGGCTCCGAGAGTCGCGAGTTTGTCGTCAGTGATTGGCATGGCGTTTGGCCTGATTGTTCGCCGCTAATATGTGCCTTTAGTGATGGCGATACTTGCCAAAGCGGGTTACAAATGACGGTCAGGTTAGCTTAATCTGTCAATAATCTCTAGAAAACAGGCGTAATATGCCAATTTTAGCCCTCGACGCGACCGACCTCAAAATTCTGCGCCTGCTGCAGGACGATGGCCGCATGAGTCTCGCCAACCTGGCCGACAAGGTGGGCTTGTCGCCATCGCCGTGCCTGCGCCGCGTCCGCATTCTGGAGAAATCCGGCGTCATCGCGCGCTATGTCGCGGTGCTCGATCAGCGCGCGGTCGGCCTGCCGGTCAGCGTGTTCATTTCGGTGAAGCTGGAGAAGCAGAAGGAAGAACTGCTCGACAAATTTGCCAAGACCATCGCGCGCTGGCCGGAAGTGCTGGAGTGTTACTTGATGACCGGCCCGCGCGACTATTGGCTGCGCGTGGTGGTGCCAGATCTCGCCGCCTATGAGCGCTTCCTGAAGCAGAAGCTGACGCGCATCGAAGGCATCGCCTCGATTGAATCCAGCTTCGCGCTGGAGCAGGTAAAGTATACGAACGTATTGCCGGTGGCTTAATTCGTCATTCCGGGGCCGGCCC
>CAIRGJ010000026.1 GCA_903878085.1 uncultured Hyphomicrobiales bacterium
CGGGATGCCGGGTGGGTGGTGAACGTCAAACGGGTCGAGCGGATCTGGCGGCGGGAGGGGCTGAAGGTTCCGCAGAAGCAGCCGAAGAGAGGCCGGCTCTGGCTCAATGACGGATCGTGCATCCGGCTGCGGCCGGAATATGCAGTTCGCCTCGGCACAGACCCGCTGCGCCCAATCTATGCGTGGTCCGGCGCCAACACGGAAACGCCTCAAAAATTCGTGCTTGACCTTCGCGGCCGGCAGCCGAGCGCGGCGGGATTGCAGCCGAGCGGATCGCAGGTGCTCGCGGCGACGAATAGCGGCGCGCCGTGAACGGCACCGAAATAACGCGCGCGAGGCGGGTGCGTTGCAGGAGTTGGCCCGCACGCCACTGTCCTGCGCATGTGGAACGTGCGCCGTGTCCTGCTCGCCGCCTTATTGGCCATCGCCAGCATCCCGGCGCTGGTGCCCATGGCGGCACACGCGCAGGCCATACCTGCCGAGCCAGATACTGAGCGCCGCACTCGCTACACGATTTCAGCGTCAACCGGACCCTTAGCAGTCGGATTCGATCTCTACGGCGACGGCACAGATTACGCGAATTGGATCGAGGTCTACGTCAACGGCGTAAAACTGTCGCAGGCCGGGAATTGGACGCTAACCCCGGCCTCTGGCTCGCTGTCGAGTTTGCCGCGCCCGATCATCGGCGCGACGATCAGTTTCGCCGCAGCTCAGACCGGCACCATCGATATTGTCGGTGCGCGGCGACCGCGGCGCATGTCGCAGTTCCAAGAAAACCAGCCGATCACCGCGCACGCCCAGAATCAGGCCTACACCGATCTATGGATGACGATGCGTGAGCGGTGGGACCGTAGCCTATTGTATGGGCCCGGCTCCCATTGCTTGCCGACGCTGGCCAGGCCGGCATCGCCTGGCCGCCACGTGTGCCGCAGACGGTGCATTTCAGCCGCCGACCGACTTCAACGATCGTTAGCCGCAAGGCGCGCGAAAGCGTCCCCAAGGAAGGGTTTGGGTGATGCCGTGCCTCTAACTTGGCGAGACGGCCGGCCTAGCAGCAAGGCTCTGAAGCCTGCACCTTGCCATCGTCAGTGTGATGACGGCACAATGGCTGCAACCTAGCGGCCTTCGTCCATCTGCCTCAACTGAAGAAGATATTATGCTGCGGTCGAGTAGACGGCTTAAAGTGCTTTGTCTCGCACTGTTCTTGGCGCAATCCTTGCTGCTGGCTCAGATTGCCGTTGCGGCTCCGCTACACATGGAGACCGGTCGAGCAGAGCGTACAGTGAACTGGGATGAAGGCTTTTGGCAGACCCGAGTAAGACTCTCAACAACGAACGAACAAGAACGTTTTTGCCGTTATAGGGTTATAGAGACCAGTCGAAATCCGAACAACGAACCACCGAGCATTGGGACCTCAGGCTATAGGCTCGTGTACGCCTCTCAGCGTAGTTTGGAATGGCAAGTATGGGTTAAACCGTACGGGCATTTGGGTGACCAACAGCGCCGCTGGATCGACGAGACCTTCGAAGTCTACTTCATTTCTACGTCAGCAACTCCAGCCGAAATTTCAGCAGCGCACTGTAACCCGTTGTCGGGGGTCGAGCAGCCATACGATCCGGACCCGCCCGCATCGGGCCCTGGCGTACCAACCAACCCGCCGCCATCGCAAAATTGGGAAGCCGTTATCTACCTTCGCAGATCCTGCACGAGCGGAGGATATGTTGATACTATCGGGGTTTCCAACAATTCGTGCCAAGCGGCGAAATCAAACGCCAAACAAAACGCGGATCTATACGACGTCTGTCGATTTCCAATGGGGCCGCTTGGGCCGGAATATCCCAATGATGCTTTTAACGGCGTTGAAACTTGGATTTTCACACCGAAATGCCGGAACTAGTCGATTGCAGACTATCCGCAGCAGCGGATGATCGAAACAGATCATCTGCATGTCTTCAACGGACCCCAACCTTAGAGCCGGTCGGACAGCCGCGCGAAAGCGTCCCCAGGAGGGGTTGCGCTTAATTCGAAAATCAGTGAGTCTAATTGCGCAGCGGCCGAATGCTGAAACATCCGGCCGCCACTTGCCACAACCCGCTGCGGAACAGCGCGTCATGACCGAATCCATCAATAGCAAAAAACTGACCGGCATTCCGCCTGGCCGCGGCTCCCATACACAAGGAGCATGCGATCATGACCAATGGAACAACCACCACTCGCCGCGCCATCTTGGCCGGCGCTGCAAGCTTGCCAGCGCTCGCAATCCCGGCCGCCGCTATGGCGGGGCCTGATCCGATTTTCGCGGCAATCGATGATCATCGACGCCTCTACGAAAAACTTAATTCCTTGGCGCATCGGCATGGGGAATTGGAGAGATCAATTCCGGCTGAAAGACGCGTGGCGTATCACGTTGAAGATCGAGGAACCGATGCGGGCAAAAATGATGATCCTCGGTGGACGGCTTTTCAGGACGATTATTGGGCTTGCTCTGACGCGGAGCAAACATCGGCAATCGAGCTGCTAAACATTAAGCCGACCACGTTGCAGGGGGTGGCGGCATTGCTCTTATACGCCCGCGACCACGAAATAAGCGGTGCCGAGTGGCCAGATCATCTTGTTGATGATGGGGGTGATCTGGTCGCTAACCTGACGCTGCATCTCGTACACCTCCAAATGGGGCCTGCAAATTGCCACCGGTTTTGCCACCGGAGGTGCTTTGCGGCGGTATATCGCGGGTTGCTACCGTTTCCGGTAACTGACGAAAAATCTAGAAAAGACCGGACTCACGGGGCCGTGTGATATTCGACGATAAATCAAATTCAGAATTCAAGACCGACGAATAAAAGCTGGAGGATTGCGTTATACTATTCGTTCAAATGGGAGGAACAACAAGATGGTCAGCAAACTTCCGATTGACGATGCCTTAGTCCGCGCATGTGAGAAAGTGATCGCACAGGCTGAGCGGCTTCCAGCAGCGGACTATGCCAATATCGGCGAATGGCGCACACAAGGTATGGTTGTCGCAGGGATGACCGCAGGCCTCACGATAGCGTCGGCCGGCGTCATGCCGAAGACGTATGAAGCCCTGCGAGAATTAAGTAACTTTGCGAACGCTATGCCGGCCGTTCTGGATGCCGAGCACTCTTCGACGAGCCGACCAATTGAGGGTTCAGCTACGCGGCGAAACCAGGAATGGCGCGGCCTCATTCAAGCGACGAAGTCCGCGCTTAAAGCGCGCGAATAATTACCTTGGCGCAATTGTGTAGATCATTCTCATTTGCCGGGTACATACCCCCGCCACGTGGGTTTTTTCACTTATCAGATAACTGTCACCTAGCGGCCCGACTGTCGCCAATTTCACAGCCAACTTCGCCGCAGTGATGATGGTTGCGGCGGCCCATCACCAATTTGTCGGCGCCTGGGCGAACGCGATAGCCAGCAGCGCGAGGACCCCGGGCACGCCGAACACCTGATGCCCCAAGACCAGCAGCACAACCGCCGCGATGATACAAAACCACGCGCCGATGAACTTAACGAGCGTGATGGCCGAGGTCGTATTCATAGCTGAATGCTCCATGGCGTGAGCGGGAGCAACGCACTGGAACTCTACCGGTTCCATAACTTAAAACGCCGTCTTTGCCCTTGCGCACTTCCAACTGGGGAATTTCCCCAGTTGCTTCCATACCTTCGCAAACCGCGTCGACCCAGGACCAAAGCGCCTTATGGAAATTGCCACCGCGATTGCCACCGGACCGGGATGGAGCGGCACCTAGACCTCATAAAATACTGTGGGCCCAATTGTGGGCCAAAAACACAATATTCTAAAAAAAATAATGAAATCAATAAGTTGTGGCGGAAGGGGTGGGATTCGAACCCACGGTACCCTTGCAGGTACGCCGGTTTTCAAGACCGGTGCCTTAAACCGCTCGGCCACCCTTCCGTCCTGCTAGTCCAATGGTCGAAGCAGAGCACAGTTGCAAGGCCGACAGGGCTCCGGTCCCGCGTCACTCCTTTGCCACGCATTTGCCCAAATCGTGACCGATCAAGGGACGGTCAAAAAGGCAAGTGGAACCAATTGTTTACCACGACCCCTGCGAGCGGTTCCCGCAACCGCCGTCACAGGGTATCCTAAGCCTACGCAATCGGGGACGATTTAGCAGGATGAACGGATTCGGGGGCCCATTCTGCGGATTCGCACGTCAAATCGTGCGCGTTGTTGGGCTCGGCGCGGGCTGTCTGGCCTTGGCCAACTGCTCCGGCGGCATGTCCGGCAAGGTCGATCCGAAATACGGCGTCTCGGCCAGCGCGCGCGTGGTCGAACCGGGCGCGCCGGTTCCCAAAGGCGGCGGCGCTTACCGGGTCGGCAAGCCCTATACTGTCGCCGGCCGCGTCTACATCCCCGAAGAAGACGTGAACTACAGCGCCACCGGCGTCGCGTCCTGGTATGGCGACGATTTCCACGGCCGTTTTACCGCCAACGGCGAAGTCTTCGATATGAATTCGATCTCGGCGGCGCATAAGACGCTGCCGCTGCCGTCGTATGTGCGGGTCACCAATCTGGCAAACAAGCGTTCCATCGTGGTGCGGGTCAACGACCGCGGGCCCTATGCCCAGGATCGTGTCATCGATCTGTCGGTGAAAACCGCGCAGCTTTTGGGCTTCTACGGCCACGGCCTGGCCAAGGTGAAGGTTGATTATGTCGGGCGCGCGCCGCTGGCCGGCTCCGACGACCGCAAGCTGATGGCGACCTTGCGCGACGGCAACGGGAAGCCGGCCGATGTCATGCTGGCGCTGAACGATGCTGCTCCGGTGCGCCGGAATACAGCGGCGAACACGCCAGCTCCTGAGGCGGATGCGGAAGATGAAGTTGCTCCGGTAAAGGTCGCGTCTGCCAGAGATTTCACCCCAACTTTCTTCGATTCCCGCCCCATGACCGACGTTGCCGCCAAGGCGCCGGCTGAACGGCCGTACCGGCTCGGCGAGGGCGCCCGCGAAGTGCCGCCGCCGATGGGTACGAAAACGGCGGCCAAGGCGGCATTGCGTTCGCCGACGACCGAATTGACCGCCACCGCCCGGCCCAATCCGGCCGTCACGGCCGAAGCGATTGCCCCCGCGGAGCCCGCGGTTTCGCCGGTTTCCGCTTACGCTCCGACCCGCTATGATCAGCCGGCGGGCTTTATGAGCGGCCGCGGCCTTTACTGAGCCGCAATTTCCCGTTCACTGGACCGCTTATTGATACTTGCAGGGCGGGGGAATGCCGCCTTTAGCGTTATTGCGAAACAGAACCCATGATCGGCCGGACTGTTCAGATCGGAGCCCTGCTGACGGCCTTGGCCGTCGGCTTGTGCGCCGTCGCCATCGCCGCGCCGGCCAAGAAGGAAGCGCCCGCCGCCGCCCAGAAGAAAGACGTCGTCAAAAAAGACGAGCCGCCGATCACGGCGCCGCACGCCATTTTGATCGACGCCGAGAACGGCGCGATTTTATTCGAACGCGATCCCGACAAGCTGATTTTTCCGGCCAGCCTCGCCAAGCTGATGACCGCCGAATACGTCTTCCATGAACTCAAAGAGGGCCGCATCAAGCTGACCGACGAATACGTTGTCAGCGAAAACGCCTGGCGCAAAGGCGGCGCGCCGTCGCACGGCTCGACCATGTATGCCGCGCTGCACAGCAGGATTTCGGTCGACGACCTGCTGCACGGCGTCATCATCCATTCCGGCAACGACGCCTGCATCGTGCTGGCCGAGGCGATTGCCGGCAATGAATCCGAGTTCGCCGCCAAGCTGACGCAACGCGCGCGCGAAATCGGTCTGACCAAATCGACCTTCGGCAATTCGAACGGGCTGCCCGATCCCGGAACACTGGTGACGACGCGCGAGCTCGGATTGCTGGCCCGCCACATCATTCGCGAGTACCCCGAATTTTATCCGATCTACGGCCAGCGCGAGTTCACCTGGAACAAGATCCGCCAGCAGAACCGCAACCCGCTGCTGGGCACGCTCGACGGCGCCGACGGCATGAAAACCGGCTTCACCAAGGAAGCCGGCTACGGCCTGGTCGGCTCGGCGGTGCAGAACGGCTTGCGCCTCGTCGTCGTCGTCAACGGTCTGCAAAGCGCCAAGGAGCGCGCCGACGAAGGCAAGAAGTTACTGGAATGGGGTTTCCGCACCTTCGAACAGCGCATTCTGTTCGCCGAGGGTCAGAACATCGGCGCCGCCAAAGTATTCGGCGGCGCGGACAGTAAGGTGCCGCTGGTCGCGGCCGGCCAGGTCCGCGTGATGATGCCCAAGAATGGCAGCGACAGACTGGTGGCGCGCATCGTCTATAACGGCCCGGTCCCGGCGCCGGTCGAGCAGGGGCAGCGTATTGGCGTGCTCAAGGTCTGGCGCAACGACACCGTGATCCTGGAGATGCCGCTCAAGGCCGCCGAAAGCATCGGCAAAGGCAACCTGTCGCAACGCGCCTTCGATGCTGTGAGTGAATTGATGATTGGTCTGTTCCGCGCCGGTGCCGAGCGGCTATGATCTTTTCTTGCGCCGCGCCCCGCCGACGGGGTCAGCGGCTGCCGCCGAGACAGGACTAGATGCGCGGACATTTCATCACCTTCGAAGGCGGCGAAGGCAGCGGCAAATCCACCCACGCGGCGACCTTGGCGCAACGCCTCAAGGCGTCCGGCATCGACATCGTGCTGACGCGCGAGCCGGGCGGCTCCCCTGGCGCCGAGATCATCCGGCACATTCTGCTGTCCGGCATTGCCAAGCCGCTGGGCGCGGAAACCGAGACCATTCTGTTTGCCGCGGCGCGCGACGATCATATGCGCAGCACCATCTTGCCGGCGCTCGAAGCCGGGCAATGGGTGATCTGCGACCGCTTCATCGATTCCACCCGCGTCTATCAGGGCATCCTCGGCAAGGTCGACGGCAAGTTGATCCGCGGGCTAGAGCGCGTGACGGTCGGCGCTGCGATGCCGGAGCTGACGTTCATTCTCGACGTGCCAGCGACCATCGGGCTGGCCCGCGCCAAGACCCGGCGCGGCGCCGGCGCTGCCGACCGCTTCGAGGCGGAATCGGTCGAATATCATGAGCATCTGCGGCAGGCCTATCTGGCGCTGGCCAAGCTCGAGCCGAAGCGCTGTGTCGTCATCGACGGCCGCGCGCCGCGCGACGTGGTGGCGGACCGGATCTGGGCCGCGGTGAACCAGCGGCTGTCGGGCGCACCGGCGGCGCGCGCGGCGGAGCCCGCGGCGCCGTGAGCGACGATAGTGCCGACGATCGCGACGTCCTGCTGCCGCGTGAGAACTTTGCGCTGTTCGGCCACGACGAGGCCGAGCAGGCGCTGCTCGCGAGCTATCAGAGCACGCGCATTCCGCATGCCTGGCTGATCGGCGGACCGCCCGGCATCGGCAAGGCGACGCTGGCCTATCGGCTGGCGCGCTTCGTGCTCGCGCATCCGGATCCCAAGGCGCCGCAGGTGCAGAACGCGACGTCGCTTGCCGTCGATGAAGATAATCTCGTCGCGCGCCGCATCGCTGCGCAGGCGCAAGGCGATTTATTGGTGCTTGAGCGCACGATCAATGAACAGACCGGCAAACTCTACACCGTGATCCGCGTCGATGACGTGCGCCGTTCGGTCGGCTTCTTCGGTTCGACCGCGGGCGAGGGCGGCTGGCGCATTGCGATCGTCGACGCGGTCGACGATTTGCAGCGCGAGGGCGCCAATGCGCTATTGAAAGTTCTCGAGGAGCCGCCGGCCCGCACGCTGCTGCTACTCCTCAGCCATGCGCCGGGACGCGAGCTGCCGACCATCCGTTCGCGCTGCCGCCGCCTGTTGTTGCGGCCGCTCGCGGACGACGATGTCGCGCGCGCCGTCGCCCATGCGGCGCGCCGCAGCGCGGACGAGTCCGATGTGAAGCAGGCCGTCGGCGCTGCCGGCGGCAGCGTCGGTCGCGCGCTGCGGTTCCTCGACGAAAAAGCGCTGGCGTTGCGCCAGCGCGTGCTCGACCTGTTCGCGCAGTTACCCAATCCTGATCCGCGCGCGCTGCACGCGCTCGGTGACGCGCTCGGCGGCAGCGAGCCGCAAACACTGGCCGCGTTCATGGACCTGGTGAACGGATGGCTGTCGGCGCAACTCGATCGCGGCGAAGCGTCGCGTAAGTTGGATGTTGCGCAAGCCTGGGAAAAGGTGAACCGCGCCGCGCGCGATGTCGAGACTTATAATCTCGAGCGCAAGCCGCTGGTATTCGCGGTGTTCGGTTTGCTGGCGCAGGCGGCGCGCGCTTAAACAAGTGCGCGAATCGTCGTTGCACTTTTTTGATGAAGTAGACTGTCGTTTATATTTCACGATGCGAAATGTCGGTTGAGTAATATTGAACAGCGAACATTTTGGGCCCAGTACAATACTCAATCACTCGAAAGTACCGCCGCCTGTAAAACGGTATGCAGGTAAGCGGGCGGCATTGTTTCCGGCCAAAAGGGGGACCCGCATGAAGTCAGTTGTGGTGAAACGTTCGATCGTCATCGCTGGACACAAAACCAGCGTAAGTCTCGAAGAGCCGTTTTGGCTCGGTCTGAAAGAAATCGCGCACGGACAGCAAATGACCGTGTCGTCGATGGTCGGCCACATCGATACCAAGCGGAGCCAGGGCAATTTGTCTTCGGCGATCCGGCTGTTCGTGCTCGACAGCGTACGTACGCAAACGCCGGCGATGGCTCAAAGCAATGTGCAAAACGCCGCCTGACCTAAGGCGGCGGCTTCGCCCCGGATCGCTGGCACCTAAGTCATGCGTCGCCAGCGACCGCCGGCCTTAACGGCAGAAATTCCGACATCCGCGCCCCCGGATAGAATGTTTGTTGAAATGCCGGGCGCGTCTGCATCCGCGCATACCAGTCGGTAACGTGCGGATATGGATCCCATATTTCGGCAAAGCCAAGGTCGGCCATGCGGTCGATTAAAGGCGCGACAATGATGTCCGCCAGGCTGTATTGCGCGCCGGGCAGCCATGGCCCGCTTTCGAGCGCCTGATCCATGCGCCGGCAGGTGTTGCCAAGCTGCTCCAATGACGCCTCGACATCTTCCTTCTTGAAGCCGCCGGTTCCCATGCGCCGATAGAACTGCTTTCGAATTGGCCGCACGTCCGACTGCTCCGCCTCGAACTTCTGGCGGTCGAGTCCTTCGAAGCGCGGCAGAAATCCCATGTTGAACGAGGGCACGCGGACCGCCGCGGTCGGCACTTCTTCCAGGAACCGCATCCAGGCGCGCATGCGCGCGCGCTCGACCAGATCGTCCGGTGTCAGGCGCACCGCGGGGTATCGCTCGTCCAGATATTCGCAGATCACGCTCGAATCGATGATGACGTTGCCATCGTCGACCAAAGTCGGCACCACGCCGTTGGGATTGATTTTGAGATAATCCGGCTTGAGGTGATCCTTGGCTTTGCCGAGATCGAGCCGGATGTCTTCGAAGGCGAGAGATTTCTCCGCAAGACAAATCCGAACCTTCTGGCTGCAGGTCGAGTGCGCGGCGTTATAAAGAGTCAGCATAAGGTCCCCGGATTTCTGGTTTCGCCGCACCCTAGCGCCGTTCGCTGAAACGACGCCACACCCCTATCGCGCCGCCAAGGTTGCGGATTATCATCGCTGCAATTGGCGCGCATGACGCCATCTGGGGGGGGGGCCTATGAAAAACTTTGTTGTCGCGGCGCTGGTATTGTTGGCCGGGCTTGCCGGCGCACAAGTCTCGCAAGCATTTGCGCAGACCTATCCGTCGCGTCAGATCACACTGGTGGTGCCGTTTCCCCCCGGCGGATCGACCGACATTGCCGCTCGCATCATGGCCGAGCGTATGCGCACGCGGCTCGGACAGGCGGTGATCGTGGAAAATGTCGGCGGCGCCGGCGGCAGCATCGGCGTACGGCGGGTCGCGCGCGGCACGCCCGATGGCTACACCATCGACATCGGACAATGGGACACCCACGTCGGCAGCATCATCTACAATCTGGATTACGATCTGCAGAAAGATTTCGAGCCGATCGGCCTGATCACGGTCAATCCGCAGCTCATGGTCGCGCGCAAGGATCTGCCCGCCGACGATCTGAAAGGCCTGGTCGCCTGGATGAAAGCCAATCCCGGCAAGATCAATTTCGTGAATCAGAATGCCGCCGGCAATGTCAGCGGCGTGTTGTTTGAGAATCTCACCGGGCAGAAGGTGCAGTTCATTCCCTATCGCGGCGCAGGACCCGCGATGACCGACTTGATCTCGGGTCAGATCGATCTCCTGGTCGTGCAGGGCGCCATCGCCTTGGCGCAGATCCGCGGCGGCAAAATAAAAGCGCTCGCCAATCTGTCGCCGCAACGCTCGGCGGCGATGCCGGACATTCCGACCTCGGACGAAAGCGGCGTGCCGGGACTCTACATGGCGGGCTGGTTCGGCTTCTGGGCGCCGAAGGGCACGCCCAAGGATGTCGTGGCGACGCTCAATGCCGCGATGGTGGAGGCGCTCGGCGATCCGGCTTTAGTGGCGCGCTTCACCGAACTCGGCCTCGACATCGCACCGCGCGCGCTGCAGACGCCGGAGGGGCTCGCGGCATTTCAGCAGGCGGAAATCGACAAATGGTGGCCGATCATCAAATCCGCCGGGATCGGGGCGCAGGCGCAGTGATTTCGGCGGGGCGGACGTGTAACCTGCCGCCGAATCCGAAAATGAGGGAGGCCCGCATGAACCTGAAATCCATACTTGCCGCTTTGGCGATCGCCGCGTTGCCGGTTTGCGCGCAAGCTCAGCCCGCACCGCCGAAACAACAGCCGCAGCAGCAGCAACCGCCGGCGGCGCCGAAGCCGACCAAGGCCGCGGCGCAAAAGGTCATTCAAATCGTCAGCGGCGACAAAGCCAAGACCAAGCTGTACTGCGACATCGCCGCGCTCAGCGATCAGATCGACGCCGCCGCGCAGAAAAAGGACGAAAAGAAGCTCGACGAGCTGTCGCAAAAGGCGGACGAGATGGGCACCAAGATTGGGCCCGAATATGTCGCCTTGATGGATGGCCTGCAGGACATGGATCCGAATTCCAAGGAAGGCGAGGAAATCGGCGGCATGCTCGAGGCGCTCGACAAGCTCTGCGCTAAAAAATAGCGCGGCTGCGGCCGCTCAAGACTTGCGGGCAGCTCAAGACTTGCGGCAAGCGTTACAGGATATCGTTTGAAAAGAGGCGGCGCGGGTGTTGCGACCCGCGCCCGGCCTTCGGCGCTCAGTAACCGCGCCGGCGGACTTTCTTGGCGGCCTTGCGGGCGGCGTAGCGGGCGTCGCGTTCGGCCTTTTTCTCGGCCTCGAGCGCTTCGGCCTTTTCGGCGGCCTCGGCGGTGGCAAGCGCCTCGAGCTCTTCGGCTTCGCGCTTGGCTTTGGCGGCGAGTTCGGCCTGGCGCGCGGCTTCCACGGCAAGCTCGGCTTCACGCACCTTGCGGGCGGCTTCGCGCTCGGCGGCGCGGATTTCACGGGCCTCGTTGATCGCTATGCGCTTGAGGCGGGCCTCTTCGAGTGCGGGGTCCTGCGCTGCGGCGCGAAATTTATCCAGCATTGCCTTTTTGACGGCGGCGGCGCTGTTCCGACGATCAATAACGTCGGGGCTTCGAAAGTTGCTCATTCATGCTCCTGGGGGGAATCCGGCTCGCTGGTATATGGCGCGGAGCAGGGCCAACTGCAACATCGCACCCGCCAGATTCACGGGATTATGGCTGCCCCGCGCCACGGGAATAGCCCGCAGCACGCGCCGGAAGCCCAACGGCCGAGCCTTGAACGGGCGGAATCGGCTTTATTGCAGACGGACCGTCATGCTTTGCATTTTATTGCCGGCCGGCGCGCCTTCCGGATAGCTGTCGAAGGCGAACACATTGCCCACCGTATTGGGCGGTATCGTGAACAGGGCTTGTCCGGTGCCTTCGTCGCCGGTCGTGATGTCGCCGAGCTGGCGCACGCATTTCAGGTAGAAATGATAGGTCGTATTCGGCACCAGGGTAATGCCGATCTTCAGATTCATGGAGCCATCGCCGTTCTTGACGATGAAAACGGTACCCCGCGTCAGCAGGCCGCTGGGATCGGTGACGTTGCCATTCTGACAGTCGGAGAAATCCTGAAGCACCAGCGGCACGCTGGTGACTTGCTGTGCCGCGGCCGGACCGCTGACACAGGCAAGGCCACAGAGCAGAAGCGCGCAAGCCGACCCACGCAAAAGCGACTTCGACGACATGGAACCCTCCCAACCCATGATTTGACGCCAGGTAAGCATACACCCATGACGGGCAAATAACAGGTCTTGTATCGGCAGAGTGGCATTCCCCTCGCGGCTGCCGTCGATCGAAAATCCCGCCAGTTTTACAAGTGTTTAACCTTAATCGCGGCACTCTCGCCCACCTGGACGAACGGGGTGGGGATGCCACGGCTGAGTTCCAAATCATTCGAGCGATAGGTATCGGCCGGCGCGCTGCCATCGGCGCGGCCGGTGAAGGCGTCTTTGTAAACAGTCGAGTTGAGTTGCGTTTATGTCGGTTACGGCTGAGAGGTTCGATCGTATTGCTTGTCGCCATGGCCGCGTCTTGCCGCGCGGCGAGGTTCGCCGGGCGGGGCGGGTCATCGGCAACGGCGTCGTCCTCGGCATCGGTGCTGTCACTGCCGTCGCTCTGCTGGTAACGGCCGTCACCGTTGCCGCCGCCTGGATGGTCAACACCGGCGTCGCCGGCAAAACCCAACTCCATACGATGACCTTCACCGGGCCGGGCACGCTGACGCTCGCCAACGGCGATCCAAGATTGGCGGTCGCCAGTCTGAACTTCGAATCGAAGTGGGCGCGCGCATCGGCGGGCGGGGTGCCGCTGTTGCCGCAAACGGCCGCGCTTGCCGACGCGCCGGCAAAACAAGTCGTCGCCCGGGCGCCCGTTGCGCCGCCAGCCGTCAAACGAACGGCCATCGACCTGGCGCTGCTGTCGCCGAAACTCACCGTCGCGCCGGCGGATAGCGTGCCGCTGCCGCGCCCGCATCCCCCGCAGCGTGAAGCTTTTGGTCCGCCGGTCGAGAAGTTCACGCCGCAGGTCGCGGCGGTTGTCGCACCGCAAATCGCCCCGGTACCGTCCGTCCCGAAGCTAGCGATGGCCGCGCTACCGCCGGCTCCATTGATCGTCGACAAGCGCGCCGCACCGCAGGAAGCCCACAACAGGGCCGCGCCCGAGATTGGCGACCGCACCGCGGTCTATGACATTTCCGCGCGCACGGTCTTTTTGCCCAGCGGCGAAAAATTAGAGGCGCATTCGGGGCTCGGCGACAAGCTCGACGATCCCAAATACGTCAACGTCCGGATGCGCGGCCCGACGCCGCCCAACGTCTACGAGCTCACGTTGCGCGAGCAGCTTTTCCACGGCGTCCGCGCCATTCGCCTCAACCCGGTCGATGAAAGCAAGATGCACGGCCGCGACGGCATGCTGGCGCACACCTACATGCTGGGCCCCAACGGCGACTCGAATGGCTGCGTGTCGTTCCGCGATTACAACAAATTCCTGCAAGCCTTCCTGCGCGGCGAAGTGGACCGGCTGGTCGTGGTGCCCAATGGCGGCACCAGGCTCGCTGCCGCCGTGAGCCGCGAACCTGCGAGCACCGGATCGGTGCGCCGCGAGCGCGCCGGCCGCTATGCCGCCAATGATCCGCCCGCCGATCGCAACACCGGCTCCTGGTAACGGGCAGGGCGCTTATCCCTCCCCCGCATCGCGCGGGGAGGGTGGCAAGCGTGAGCCGAGCCGGGAGGGGGCGCCCCTCACGCCTTAGATTCCATTTGGTGCTTCATTCGCGCTACTCTGTCACAGAGGTGCGCTATGGCGACTGAACTCAAACCGATCCGCACGAAGGCGGATTACAAAGACGCGCTCGCCGAGCTGGAGCGTCTGTGGGGCGCCAAGAGCGGCACGCCGAAGGGCGACCGGCTCGATGTGCTGGCGACGCTGATCGATGCCTACGAGGCGAAACATTACCCGATGGACCCGCCCGACCCGATCGAAGCGATCCAGTTCCGCATGGAGCAGCAGGGCCTGACGCGCAAAGACCTGGAGCCAATCATCGGAACGCGCGCCCGCGTCGCCGAAGTGATGAACCGTAAGCGCAGCCTGTCGATCGACATGATCCGGCGTCTGCACGAGCAGCTTGGTATTTCCGCCGAGGTGTTGATTAGGCCGACGAGGGCGGAACAGGCGGCGTAGCCTTTCTTCTCCCTCCCCCCTTGCGGGGGAGGGTGGCGTGCGAAGCGGTCGTCCGGCTACTACGTGCTAAACAGGCAAGAAATCGGTCGAGGCCAAGGCGGATGCGATGACTGAAGAGCAAATGCAGGCAACGATGCGGCTTGAAGGTATCTTCATGCCCCACGCTCGACAGCAGCGCGATAGCGCTTACCGCAACGGAGCAAAACCCACCCGATTCGTTCATTACACCTCAGCTGAGGCCGCGCTAAGCATAATCAAGAGCAAACGAGTATGGATG
Organism: uncultured Hyphomicrobiales bacterium; assembly: GCA_903878085.1. Lineage (GTDB taxonomy): Bacteria > Pseudomonadota > Alphaproteobacteria > Rhizobiales > Xanthobacteraceae > Pseudolabrys. Next base: position 14,505 of record CAIRGJ010000026.1, read on the forward strand.
CGCAACACGAACTGCATGGCAGACTATCGTGAAGTCCAGCACGGGTTTGATAGTCTCAATAGCTTCTTTCTTGACACCGCCAAGCGAGATTCATTTGTTCAGGCGCTCGAAGCATGCGCGCCTGGATCTGCACAAGAGGCGATCAATCTTTTTAATTCCTGGCTGCCAGATATTAGATTGAATACTTATATCGCTTCGTTGTCCGAGCACGACGACAGCGAAGACCAGCACGGTCGACTATCAATGTGGCGAGGCTTCCGCGGCAATGTTGCTCGCGTTGCCATCGTGCTGAAAATACCGCCCTTTTCCGGGGGTGCCGCTGCGCTGAATGTTATATTTAGTCCCGTAGCTTACCTCAATGAAGTTGCGGTCCACGGTGTGCTTGATTCTGTTATCCAAAATATTTGTAATAGCGCCGACTTTCTTCGATCAACTGAGCGTCAGACACTAATCAACTTTATCTTTCTGATGCTTGTCGCGGGTGTGGCGTGCCTGAAGCATGAGGGCTTTCACGAAGAGCGCGAGTGGCGGGCTATCTATTCTCCGAATAGATCGCCTTCGCCGTTGATGGAGACCTCAACCGAAATCGTTGAGGGAGTCCCGCAGATCGTTCACAAAGTGCCGCTTGACGCTACCGTGTCTCAAGTTCTTAGCGAGCTAGACTTCGCCAGCATGTTTGACCGCCTCATTATCGGCCCATCGCCGTATCCTTGGGTGATGCATACGGCATTTGTTCAGGCGCTCACTGCGGCAGGCGTATCCAACGCGCAAGAGAGAGTTTGGGCATCGGGCATTCCAATTCGAGCCTAAGTTGCCCGTTGTTTGCCTTAATCGGTTGCCGATTAATACCCAGCTCTTTTGGGCCTTGCCCCATCCACGCCCCCAAAACCCGCCTTGCTAAAGCCCCGTCCGCCCGGCAAAAGGGCAGGCAGCGCCATGCCATTCTAAGCGGGATCGCCGGGTCTCGCCGCGTCGCGGCGGCCCGGTGATGACACAGGAATTATGCCCTCTAAACAGCCCTTCTACATCACCACTGCCATCAGCTACCCGAACGGGGTGCCGCATATCGGCCACGCCTATGAGGCGATTGCGACCGACGCCATCGCCCGCTTCATGCGGCTCGACGGCTACGACGTCTATTTCCTGACCGGCACCGACGAGCACGGCCAGAAGATGCAGCAGACCGCCGCCAAGGAAGGCCTGACCGCGCGCGAATTGCGCGACCGCAACGTGCCGCGCTTCGAGGCGATGGTGAAGGCGTTGAACTGCTCGAACGACGATTTCATCCACACCACGGAAGCACGGCACTATCGCGCCTCGGAGGAAATCTGGCGGCGCATGGAGAAGAACGGCGACATCTATCTCGACAAATATGCCGGCTGGTATTCGGTGCGCGACGAGGCCTATTACGCCGAGGACGAAACCCACCTCAACGAGCACAAAGTGCGCCTCGCCACGAAAACGGGAACGCCCGTCGAATGGGTAGAGGAGGAGAGCTACTTCTTCAAGCTCTCGGCCTATCAGGACAAGCTGCTCAAGCTTTACGCCGACGTGCCCGACTTCGTGCTGCCCAAAGAGCGGCTCAACGAAGTCGCGAGCTTCGTCAAAGGCGGCTTGAAGGATCTGTCGCTGTCGCGCACCACCTTCGACTGGGGCATTCCGGTGCCCGGCGCGCCTAAGCACATCATGTATGTCTGGGTCGACGCGCTGACCAATTACATCACCGGCGTCGGCTTTCCCGACGACCAGAGCGAAATGTTCAAGCGCTATTGGCCGGCGGCGCTGCACGTCATCGGCAAGGACATCGTGCGCTTCCACGCGGTCTATTGGCCGGCGTTTCTGATGTCGGCCGGGGTCGCTGTGCCGAAGCGGATTTTCTCGCACGGCTTTTTGTTCAACCGCGGTGAGAAGATGTCGAAGTCGGTCGGCAACGTGATCGACCCGTTCGATCTGGTGAAGGCCTACGGCGTCGATCCGTTGCGCTATTTCTTCATGCGCGAAGTGCCGTTCGGCCAGGACGGCAATTACAGCCACGAGGCCATCGTCAACCGCATCAACGCCGATCTCGCCAACGATCTCGGCAATCTGGCGCAGCGTTCGCTGTCGATGGTGGCGAAAGCCTTCGGCGGCGTGCTGCCGGAGCCGGGCGAGTTTACGGCGGAGGACCAAGCCATTCTGGCTGCGGCCGACGGCATGATGGATATCGCGCGCGAACACATGAAGACGCAGCAGCTGCACCAGGTGCTGGGCGCGGTCTGGTCGGTGGTGGCGGACGCCAACCGCTATTTCGCGTCGGAAGCGCCCTGGGGCAAGGCCAAAACCGATCCGCAGCGGCAGGGCACGATTTTGTACGTCACCGCCGAAGTGATCCGGCAGGTGGCGATCCTCGCCCAGCCCTTCATGCCGGACTCGGCGGCTAAATTCCTCGTGCTGCTCAACGTTCCGCTGGAAGCCCGGCAGTTCTCGGCGCTGACGCCGGGCAACAGGCTCAAAGCGGGCGTCACCTTGCCAGTGCCGGCGGGCGTGTTCCCGCGCTATGTCGAGCCGGAGGCGAAGGCGTGAGCCTCGGTGTTGACCGCTCCTTTTTTCCCTCCCCCCGCGCAGCGGTGGGGAGGGCCGGTCTTCATCACGCCAGTGATGAAGACCGGGGTGGGGGGTCTTATCGGGCTGACGCGTTAAGCGCCCCCCACCCCCGACCCCTCCCCACCGCTCGCAAGGGCTCGCGGGTGGAGGGGAGACGACCATGCTGATCGACAGCCATTGCCACCTGGATTTCCCCGATTTTGCCGCCGAGCTGGACGCCGTGGTGCAGCGTGCGCGCGACGCCGGCATCGGCCGCATGGTCACGATCTCGACGCGCGTGCGCAAGCACGCCCAAGTGCTGGCCATTGCCGAGAAATTCTCCGACGTGTTCTGCTCGGTCGGTACCCATCCGCATCACGCGCATGAGGAACTCGACATTGACGCCGCCGCACTCGTCGCCATCGCTCAGCATCCCAAAGTCGTGGCGATCGGCGAAGCCGGCCTCGATTATCACTACGACAACTCGCCGCGCGACGCGCAGGAGCAGGGCTTGCGCCAGCACATTGCGGCGGCGCGCGAGACGGGCCTGCCGCTGGTGATCCACTCGCGCGAGGCCGACGCCGACATGGCGAGGATCTTGACCGAGGAAACCGGGAAGGGCGCCTTCCCGGCCGTGCTGCATTGTTTCACCGGTGGCCGCGAGTTGGCGTTTACGGCGGTGGAATTGGGACATTACGTGTCGTTTACCGGCATCGTAACGTTCAAAAACTCACAAGTTTTGCGCGAAATCGCCGCAGCACTGCCAGCCGAACGTGTGCTGGTCGAAACCGACGCGCCTTATCTCGCGCCGCTGCCGTATCGCGGCAAACGCAACGAGCCGTCTTACGTGGTCGAAACCGCCAAGATGCTGGCGCAGACACGCGGCGTGACCTCCGACGACATGGCGCGCCAGACCACGGAGAATTTTTACCGGCTGTTCAGAAAGGTGCCGCGCGAATTGGGTGGTACGGCAAGGACCGTTGCATGAGCCTGACCTTCACCATTCTCGGCTGCGGCTCCTCCATGGGCGTGCCGCGGGTCGGCATCGGCTGGGGCGATTGCGACCCCAACAACCCGAAAAATCGCCGCCGGCGCTGCTCGCTGCTGGTCGAACGGAAAGGCCCGAATGGCCACACCCGCATTCTGGTCGACTGCACGCCGGATCTGCGCGAGCAGCTCTTGAGCGCCGAGGTTGACCGGCTGGATGGCGTGCTGTTCACCCACGAGCACGCCGACCATACCCACGGCATCGACGACCTGCGTCCGTTGTTCATCCACAACCGGCGCCGCGTCGACGTCTGGGCCGATGCGCCGACCTCCAAATCGCTGCATGAGCGGTTCGGCTATTGCTTCGAGACGCCTGCCGGCAGCCAGTACCCGCCGATCGCGACCGAGCACCGCCTCGTCCCGGGCACGCCAGTAAGCATCCAAGGGCAGGGAGGGCCTATCGACGTCCTGCCGGTGCTCCAGGACCACGGCGACATCGCCTCGCTCGGCTTTCGCTTCGGCAACGTCGCCTATTCCGCCGATATCAAGCGCCTGCCGGATGTAAGCCTGCCGTTCATGACCGGGCTTCATGTTTGGATCGTGGACGCGTTGCGGCACCCGCCACATCCGAGCCACCTCAATCTGGCCGAGGCACTGGAATGGATCGAGCGGATCAAACCGAAACGGGCGATCCTGACCAATCTGCACAGCGACATGGATTACGAGACGCTGCGCGCCAAATTGCCGGCGAACGTCGAGCCGGGTTACGACATGATGAGTTTTGCCGGGCGCTAATCTGAAACATTCAATGGAGGCGATAAAGCTCTCCAGTGTCTATCGAACTCTGATTTAATGACTTCCGTCCGCCCATCAATCAATCAATCAATCGTTTGAATAGTTGAGTTTAATCATGTGCCTGCGGCCAATCGTTAATGCACAGCGGGGCTCGGATCAGATGCCTAATTATAGGCGATGTTTCACTTGACATACCCACTTTAGGCGGCTATCACATTAGCCATTGGAGATAACCCATGGCTAAATCTGTACTTTCCGACATTCGGTTTCATAACGAGGAAGCGGCGTTTGAGTACGTCGAGGCACACCTTTGGCCGAACGGCCCCGTTTGCCCGCACTGCCAAGCCTCTGGCGACAAAATCGGTCGTTTGACGGGCAAAACGACCCGTCCGGGCCTGCGCAAGTGCTACGCCTGCCGCAAGCCATTTACGGTCCGCATGGGCACTATTTTTGAGGATTCCAAGCTGGGCCTGCGCTTCTGGCTGCAAGCCATCCACCTGCTTTGTTCGTCTAAGAAAGGCATCTCCACCCGCCAGCTTCAGCGGACCCTTGGCTGCGGCATGAAAACCGCTTGGCACCTTGGGCACCGCATCCGCGCCGCCATGACCCCGTTGCCGGGCGTTGGCCCGCTGGGCGGGGCTGGGAAGATCGTGGAAGCGGATGAAACCGCGCTGACTAACTCCCGCAAGACCAAGCGCCCGGCTGGCGTCCGTAAGCGCCCGCACGCCATCGTCCTCAGCCTCGTCGAACGCGGCGGAAACACCCGTTCGGTCGTTCTCGACCATCGCGGCGTTGCCCGACACCTGCGCGCCAATATCCACAAGGATAGCCGTCTCGTTACCGACAAAGCCCCGTACTACAAATTTCCGCCCGTTGCCTCGCACGCCAGCGTTGACCATTCCAAGGGCGAATACGTGCGCGACGATGTGCATGTGAACACGCTGGAAGGCTTCTTTAGCGTCGTGAAGCGCGGTCTTGTCGGCATCTATCAGCACGTCGATAGCAAGCATCTGGACCGCTATCTGGCTGAGTTTGATTTCCGCCAGAACACCCGCGTTAAGCTGGGTTACAATGACGAACAGCGGGCCTCGGTCGCGCTTACCGGCTTCGCTGGCAAGCGTCTCACGTATCAAACAATTGATCGCGCCTAAGTTTACTACGGGCGAGCAATTCGTATTCGAGTGGATGAAAAATTTGGGGAAACGAAAATGAACGCCCGGACGAACGAAGCTCTTGCCAAACGGGCGGCCCGTATGAGTGTTTGGCTTGATAGACGATCAAATGACTTGATGGTTGAGCTAACTAGGCAAAACATTGGTTTCCTCGACTACAAAGCGGATAAAACAGTCTCGATGCCGGTTTTGCTGATCTCTGCTGTGGCCACAGAGATGCGAGAACTTCGGGATGAGATTCGTAAATTCAAAGCCCCGAAGGGCACAAATTAGGACGCGCACCATGTCTCGCAAAGACCTAAAGCCCGATAATCCTGAGCAGTCGAAACGCTTCATAGAAGCCGCGAAAGCAGCCGAAGCCGACGAGACGGAAGAGGGCGCAGAGAAGGCGTTTAAGAAGGTAGCCAAACCGCCTGCGAGCAAATCACACAAGTGATATTGGCGTGAAAATGCCTTTGGGTGTCAGATCGAAAATAAAGGGCTTCTTCGTGCTTTCGATGCGTGATTCAATACCGCCAACCCAACGCATGAAATGTCGCGCTTTATCCCAAGTCGTGTCTTGAGCCCCGGGTAGATAAAAACACGCGGCCTCATATTGTTTGACTGCCGAACGCTCTGAAAGCAGCGTATGAAACTTGCGGTCATGGCTGAAGATGATCCAGCCTTCAACCGCCACCTTTGGTAGCCACACGTCGTCGGCTACGTCTTGTTTGAACTTGAATTTGTTCTTTGGATCATGGTGAAACTCGACAGAAAATGGCGGGTTTGCCATCCGAATTGCCTCCGGAAAGCGCTTCCCGAAATTACGATCAAAATAAAACGTCAGTTTAATTTGGCTCTCCCAGACGCAACGCGCTCTTCAAATTTGAGGGCTTGTTTGACCTCTTCTGGTTTCAGTCCAAAATCGTCCGCAATATCAGAATTACTTTCGCCGGCATCGAACCGACCTCGGATGATCCAAGTCGGAGTGCCGTGCACAGCAGGCGCTCCAAAAGAGATGCGCGGGTCAATAATTATCGGCAGACCCGCCCCGGCGACGTGCCAGCGAAGCGCCACTTGCTTCTCGTATTCGAACTCTCGCAGCCGCCCAATGACAGTTTCCCATTCGAGCTGACCACCTTGGTCGGTCTGCACGACGGTTCCGGCCTTCACATCGATTTGCTGGGAATCGAGATAGAGGTGTTTGGCATTTTCCTTAAAACTGTACTGAGCGAACGGATGCTCAGACTTGAGCTCATTCTGGGCATAGGCTCTGGCGGCGCGGATATTTTTCATGGGCACGCCAGCCTTACGGAAGGCCGCTACGACGGCCACTTCGATCAACTGGTAATAGGACAGGGCTGAGCGGGCTTCGCGCTGCTTGAGCAACGCTGCCTCAATCTTGTGCCAAGCCGCCACGGTCTGCGGCGCAACGTCGGCATACGCCGCTGCTTCGCCGATTTGATAGGTCGGCAAATTCAGGCGTCGTTCCCAAGGTGCTTCGAGCTTCTGTGACACTAGGGTGGCCATGTTCCGGGACTCGCTCAGCTAGAGTACGTTGTTGTTCCGCCGGTTTGCTACGGCTGTCTGTGGGGAACGGTCTGGACGGCAATTTGGCCGCTTCCAAGGCCCTGATAAATGTGGCCTAAATCGATATATTCAAGCTATTTCAAGCACTTGTGATTGGGTGCGCGTAGTGAAACGTCGCCTAATTATATTCCATAATATGTCTTATGCGAATCAGACATTCAAGTCGCGGCGCGGGTGAGGCTTTGATACGGTCGGCTTCGGCCCCCCGAATCCTCAGCCTGAGCCCAGCCCCGTGAAGCCATCAACCGACATCGCCCGCCTGATCGAGATCATGGCGGCGCTGCGCACACCCGGTAGCGGCTGCCCCTGGGACCTGGAGCAGAACTTCCAGACCATCGCGCCCTACACGATCGAGGAAGCCTATGAGGTCGCCGACGCCATCGCGCGGGGCAACCTGGCCGACCTCAAAGACGAGCTTGGCGACCTGCTGCTCCAGTCGGTCTACCACGCGCGCTTGGCCGAGGAACAAGGCGCCTTCGGCTTCGGCGACGTGGTCGAGGCCATCACCGCCAAAATGATCCGGCGGCATCCACACGTCTTCCCGGACGCGGACGGGCGCACCACAGCGGTGCAGCCCGGTTTTTGGGAGACGATCAAGGCCGAGGAAAACGCCGGGCGCAGCAAGGCTGAGCCGACAGGCGCCCTTGCCGGCATTCCAATCGGCTTGCCCGCCCTGACGCGCGCCCTGAAGCTGCAGGACAAGGCTGGCCGGGTCGGTTTCGATTGGAACGATCCGCGGGCGGTCCTGGCCAAAATTCGCGAGGAAGCCGACGAAATCGAAGCCGAGCTCGATGCGGCGGACAGCGTAAAGGCGGCCGCCGAGGTCGGCGATCTGCTGTTTGCGGTGGTCAATCTGGCCCGGCATCTGAGGGCAGATCCGGAGGGCATATTGAGGGCGACCAACCTCAAGTTCGAGCGTCGCTTCGCCGCCATCGAGGCCGCCTTGGCCGCGCGCGGGAAAACGCCCCGGGACGCGACGCTGGCGGAAATGGACGCGCTTTGGGACGAAGCCAAAGCCGCTGAAAAGAAAGAGGCGGCCGAATAGCCGCCTCTTCCCATTTTCTGCCTTCAGACAGCCGCAGCTTAACGCGGCATCGTCGCCCTGCCCTTGATGGCGGCAGCGCAGGCCGCGCTGACCAACGCCGCGAACACCACGTAAGCGCAGAGATACCAGGGCTGATTGCCGTTCGCCGCGATCAAGTAGGTGGCGATGATCGGCGTGATGCCGCTCGCAAAGATTCCGGAGAATTGATAGACGAAGGAAATCCCCGTGTAGCGCACCCGCGGATCGAACAAGTCGCAGAACAGCGCGGCTTCCGGCCCGTAGCACATCGCGTAGATGATGCCGAAAGGCAGGATCAGCGAGGCGAAAATCGCCACCAGATCGCCGCTGCTCATGGCCCAGAATGCCGGATAGGCACACAGCGCCAACAGCACCGATCCGATCGCGTAGGTCTTGCCCCTGCCCCACTTGTCCGACAGCGATCCGAACATCGGGATGAAAAAGATCATCACGAAGGCCGATGAACACACCGCCCACAGAGCCGTGGTGCGGGAAATGTGCACCGTGTTGACCAGATAGGCGATGCTGAACACGGCGAACACGTTGAAGAACACACCGTCGATGTAGCGTGCGCCCATGCCGAGCAGAATGTTGCGCGGGTATTCCTTGATCATCGAGACGAACGGAATGCTGACTTCCTGGCGTTGTTCCTTCAGTTTCGTGAATTCCGGCGTCTCCAGGATTTTCAGCCGGATGTAGAGGCCGACGACGACGAGCACGAAGCTGGCGATGAAACCGACGCGCCACCCCCAAGCCAGGAAGTCTGCCTCCGGCAGGCTGGATGCAATGGCAACCACGCCAGCGGAAAGGCAGAGGCCGATCGACAGGCCAATCTGCGGTAGGCTGGCGTAGAGGCCGCGCTTGTTCTCGGGCGCGTACTCGTAGGTCATCAGCACTGCCCCGCCCCACTCGCCGCCCAGGCCGATGCCCTGGAGAATGCGCAGCAATAAAAGTGCAATCGGCGCGGCAACGCCGATCTGCTGATAGGTCGGCAGCAAGCCGATCAGTACGGTGGCGATGCCCATGATCATCAGCGTCATCACCAGCATGCTCTTGCGGCCGATACGATCGCCAAAGTGTCCGAAGATCACGCCGCCGAGCGGCCGCGCGACGAAGCCGACCGCGAAGGTGGTGTAGGCCAGCATGATCGAAACCACCGGGTCCGCCGCCGGAAAATACAGCTTGTTGAAAACGATGCCGGCGACTGTGCCGTAGAGGAAGAAATCGTACCATTCGATAGTCGCGCCGATCAGACTTGCGGCAACGACCCGTCTTAAATCGCGATCCGATATTGCCCCGCTTGCCATGGTTCTCTCCCCGTTTGTTTTTCGTTGTCTTCCATAATCATGTCGGCGGCCTTTTCCGCGATCATCATCGCCGGAACGTTGGTGTTTCCGGAAACGAGCGTCGGCATGATGGAGCAGTCGACCACCCACAGGCCGGATACGCCGCGCACGCGCAGGCGCGGATCGACGACGGCGTCGTCATCCGTGCCCATGCGGCAGGTGCCGGAGGGATGGAAAATGGTGGCGCCGCTGCGGCGCGCGAAGTCCAAAACCTGCCCTTCGGTCATGACCTCCGGGCCCGGCACGACCTCGGCGGCGACCAGACCGGACAACGGCGCGGTGGCCGCAAGCTTGCGCGCGAATTCGATGCTTTTCACGGCATAAGCACGATCGGTTTCGGTGGCGAGATAATTGGCATGAATCAACGGCCGCGCCATCGGATCCGACGACGCCAGCGCGATGTATCCCCGGCTTTCCGGCCGTAATTGACACACCGACAATGTGAAACCGGAGAAATCATGGACCTTGCCGCCGGCCATGTCAGCGCTCAGCGTCGCAACGTGAAACTGGATGTCCGGCGTCTTCGAGCCCGGCATCAGCCGCGCGAAAATGCCGCCCTGGTTGATGCCGATCGCCAGCGCGCCGCTGCGGAACAGCAGCCATTCGAGCCCTAGCTTGAAGCGGCCCCACAACGAGCGCAGCGCGTCGTTGGTCGTGATCGGACGGTTGGCTTTGTAGATCAGCCGGAACTGCAAATGATCCTGCAGGTTCTGCCCGACCTGCGGCCGGTCGATCAGCACCGGTATATCGTTGTCCTGCAGGTGTTTGGCCGGGCCGATGCCGGACAGCATCAGCAGGTGCGGCGACTGGATCGCGCCGGCCGACAGAATGACTCCGCGCCGCGCCTTGATGTTGCGCGTCTGATCGCCGGTGCGGCAGACGACACCGACAGCCCGACGGCCTTCGAACATGACACGCGCGGCCTGCGTGTCGGTCAGCACCGTGACGTTGTCGCGTTTTTCCGCTGGACGCAGGTAGGCTTCCGCCGCCGACATGCGCCAGCCGTTTTTGGTGGTGAGCTGGAAATAGCCGGCGCCCTCTTGGCTGCGCCCGTTAAAATCGTTGGTGCGCGGCACGCCATTGGCTTGCGCCGCGCCGATCACGGCTTCAATCAACTCGTTGCGGCGTCCGATGCTGGTAACCGGCAAAGGCCCGCTGGTGCCGTGCATCTGGTCGTCACCCAGTTCGGAATTGCTTTCGATCTTGTTGAAATAGGGCGCGAGGTCGCGCCAGGCCCAGCCAGGATTACCCTGCGCTGCCCAGCTGTCGTAATCCTCGTGCTGGCCGCGGATCACGATCAAGCCATTGATCGAACTCGAACCGCCAAGCACCCGCCCGCGCGGCCAGTAGATCTGCCGGCCGGCCATGTTCGGCTCCGGCTCGGTCTGGAACTTCCAGTTGACCTTGGGATCCCACATGGTCCGGCCGTAGCCAATCGGCAAATGGATCCAGAAGCTCTTGTCGCGCGGCCCGGCTTCGAGCACCGCCACGGTGGTGCGGCCGTCGGCGCTCAAGCGATTGGCGAGCACGCAGCCCGATGAGCCCGCGCCAACGATGACGTAGTCGAATTCAACCCCGGCCATTTCCCCTCACGTCTTTTTCTTTTGCGAAAGGGTGCGGGTCGGCTTGCTTTTAGTCAAAGGATTTTGGAACGTTTCGTCCCGCAGCATGGGACGGTTTCCCCGCTGGTTCGGAATCGTCCCAATGCGCGGCGGAGGATTACCATGGCTGCCAAGACCCTGAAGAGCGCCGCGCCCATCGCTGGGAAAAAGCCGGCCGGCAGCGCCGTCGTGATGCGCGCCTTACATTTCCTCGAAACCGTGGCGGCATCCGACCGGCCGCTGGCGCTGCCCGAACTCTGTGCCCTGCTCCATCTACCGAAGGCAACCACACACCGGCTGTGCCAGCAGCTTGAACAGAATGGCTATGTGGTTCGCGAGCCAGGCGGGCGGCGTTTCACGCCGGGCGCTCGTCTGTTGCGGATCGGCTTCAATGCGCTCCGCTCCGGTCTGACCGCCGAACGCCACCAGATTCTGACGGCTTTGGTCGACGCGATTGGCGAGACTTGCAACTTCACCACGCTGGCCGGCCACGAAGTCATTTATCTCGATCGCGTCGAGGCGCGCTGGCCGCTGCGGCTACATTTCGACACCGGTTCTCGCGTACCCATTCATTGCACCGCGAGCGGCAAAATGCTGCTGGCGTCGATGAAAGCGTCCGAGCGCAAGCGCATCGTCGATGCCGTCGGCCTGCCGCCTTACACGCCGCACACGATCACGGCGCGCAAAGCGTTCGACGCCGAATTGAGTCAGGTCGCGCAGCAGGGCTATAGCCTCGACCGCGAAGAGTTCTTGCTCGGGATGGCGGCGATTGCCGTCCCGGTGATGACGCTCGACGGCTCGGTGATCGCCGCCGTCGCCTGTCACGCGCCAAGCGTGCGGTTCAGCGCCGAGCGGGCCACGGCGCATTTGCCGCAACTCAGGCAAGCGGCGCGAAAATTGTCGGAGACGCTGTCACGCTAATATTCAGGCGGCGGCTGCGGCAGAAATTTCCGGCGCACCATATCGGCATTTTTCGGATCGGCGCGCACGGTGACGGCCATTTTGCCGTCATCGTTCATGTCTTTGGATAAGACTTCCGCATGACGATAGAGCCAGCTCAGGCCCGCGCCGTCGGCCGGATCGAGCAACAGATCCATGGTCAGACGGCTTTCGCCCAATCGCGATTCGATTGCGGCGATCAAGTGGTCGATGCCCTCGCCGCTTAAGGCTGACACCGGCACCGGCCGGTTCTCCGCCGGCTGGCGCTCCGCGAGATTGAGAATGCGAGCGCGGCCTTCGGCATCGAGGCGGTCGATCTTATTCCACACTTCGATCATGCGCCGATCACCCGGCTCGATACCGAGTTCGCCCAATACCTTTGCGACGTCCTGCGATTGCGCGCCGGAATCCTCGTGCGACATGTCGCGCACATGCAGGATGATGTCGGCCTCGATGACTTCTTCCAGCGTGGCGCGAAACGCCGCCACCAGCATGGTCGGCAGGTCGGAGATAAAGCCGACGGTATCGGACAAAATCACGCGAATGCCGTGAGGCAGATCGATGGCGCGCAAGGTCGGATCCAGCGTTGCAAACAACATATCGGCCGACAGCACGGTTGCTGCCGTCATGCGATTGAATAGCGTCGACTTGCCGGCATTGGTGTAACCGACCAGCGCCACGATCGGATAAGGCACGCGCTTGCGGCTGTCGCGATGCAGCTTGCGCGTTCGCTTGACCTTGTCGAGATCGCCTTCGATCTTCGCTATCCGCTCTTCGATGATGCGCCGGTCCGCTTCAAGCTGGGTTTCGCCGGGCCCGCCGAGAAAGCCGAAGCCGCCGCGCTGACGTTCGAGATGGGTCCATGCGCGAACCAGCCGGGTTTTTTGATACGTGAGATGCGCGTGCTCGACTTGCAGGGCGCCTTCCTTGGTCCGCGCGCGGCGGCCGAAGATTTCCAGGATCAAGCCGGTGCGGTCGATGACTTTCGCGTTCCAGGCTTTTTCCAGATTTTTCTGCTGCACCGGCGAGATCGGACAATCCATGATCACAACCGACGCGGACAGACTCTTCGTCAGCCCGGCGATCTCGTCGACCTTGCCGGTACCGAGAAAAGTTGCGGGGCGAATATTATTGAGTGGGACAAGACCGGCCTGCACCACAATGAGATCGATGGCGCGCGCAAGTCCTGCGGCCTCTTCGAGCCGTGCCTCGGGCGTGCGCGTGTCCGCAGCCGAGCGAACCGGTTTGCCGCGGGCCGCGGCATGCTTGAGCATCGGCTCAATGACGATAGCGCGGCCGCTCTCCCCCGCGGTCGGGGTCAGAGCATCCGCGCGTTCATCGCGTTGGCGCGGTTCCAATCAGGCTTTTTCCGCGGCAGGCGGCTCTTCGCCACCTTCGAACAACTGTACCGGATGTCCCGGCATGATAGTCGAGATCGCGTGCTTGTAGACAAGCTGGGAATGTCCATCCCGGCGCAACAGCACGCAGAAATTATCGAACCAGGTCACGACGCCCTGCAATTTCACACCGTTCACCAGAAAAATGGTGAGCGGAATTTTCGCTTTGCGAACATGATTGAGAAAAGTGTCTTGGAGATTTTGTGATCGTTCGGCTGCCATGGCCGTTTTTCCTTTTTTGCCCGCGTCTTTAGCGCGAGACCTTCGTTGCCCAGGCCTTTCGGACGAAAATCCAGCCCATGCAAATTCCGCTGCATGCGCCGCGTTGCCCCACGCAAAGCGCCCGAAACCCAAGAAGTCGCCATTAGATGGCAGGTGCGGTTGCGGTGCAAGCGTAAGTCAGGGGGACGAGAGCCAAGCTGCTGAAATAAATGACAATTTAGTGCATTTTGACGTTATCCCAGTGTCTGGCGCATGCGCCCTATGCTGCAATGCGGCATGTCCGGGCGGGATATAGCCGCTCAGCTGAATTCGGCGTGGCGATGATAGTCGCGGCGCAAGGCCGAGGCGACCAGACCGGGCGCACCATTTGCTACCGGCCGGCTGTCGATGCTGACCACCGGCATCACAATCTGGCCTGCGGACGTCACGAAGGCTTCGCGCGCGGCATAAGCTTCCTCGACCGTGAAGGCGCGCTCCTCGAACGCCAGGCCCTGCGCCCTGGCGACGTCGATCACAACCGAACGGGTTATCCCCGGCAGGATGTCGCGGCCGAGCGGATGCGTGATGAGCGTCCCGTCGCGGCTGACGATCCACGCATTCGACGACGCGCCTTCGGTGACGCGGCCTTGCGCGTCGACCAGCCAGGCTTCGCGGGCGCCCCGGTCGCGCGCCGCCTGCTTGGCCAGCACGTTCGGCAGCAAGGCGACCGATTTGATGTCGACGCGCTGCCAGCGGATGTCCGGCACAGTTACGACGGCGATGCCTTCGCCCGCCATCTGTTCGAGCCACGCGGGATCGTTGCTGCGCGACGTGACGATGACCGAACGTGGCGTGCCTTCCGGCGGAAACGGAAAATCGCGCCGCGCCACGCCGCGCGTAATTTGCAGATAGACGATGCCGTCACGCACGCGGTTGCGCCGCACCGTCTCGTGCATCACCACGGAGAGCGCCGCCGCCGACATCGGGCGCGCGATCCGCAACTCGCTCAAGGAGCGGTCGAGTCGCGCCATGTGGCGGCGTTCGTCGACCAGATGGCCGCCCCTCACCTCGCAGACTTCGTAGACGCCGTCGGCGAATTGAAAGCCGCGGTCTTCGATCGAGACCTGGGCGCGCTCGTGCGGGAGATAGCGGCCGTTGACGTAGGCAATGCGGGACATGAAGAGTTATTCCTTGCGCGTGATCTCATCCGAAAACCGGTTCCCGCTTTTCGGGATCACGCGCTAGCCTATGCCGAGCGCTTTAAGCTTGCGATGCAGCGCCGAGCGCTCCATGCCGACGAATTCGGCGGTGCGCGAGATGTTGCCGCCGAAGCGGCTGATCTGCGCCACCAGATATTCGCGCTCGAACACCTCGCGCGCATCGCGCAACGGCAGACCCATCAATTGCTCGCCGCCGTTACCGCCCGGCATGGTCGGCACCATGGAGCCGACGTCGGGCGGCAACATGCTGGCATCAATCACCGCATCGGGATCGCCGCCGGCAAGAATCATCAGCCGCTCGATATTGTTGCGCAACTGCCGGACGTTGCCTGGCCAGCTATGCGATTGCAGCACGGCCATGGCGTCGTCGCCAATCCGGCGTTTCGGCAGACCGGTGGCTTGCGAAATCTGGTCCATGAAATACTCGACCAGTTCGGGAATATCCTCGCGGCGCTCGGCCAGCGCCGGCACGCGGATCGGCACCACCGACAGGCGGTGATAGAGATCCTCGCGGAACGTGCCTTCGGCGATTGCGGCTTCGATATTACGCGCCGTCGACGACACGATGCGTACGTCGACCGCAATTTTCGCGCTGCCGCCGACGCGCTGGAAGGTCTGATCGACCAGCACGCGCAAGATCTTGTTCTGGGTCTCGCGCGGCAGATCGGCAATGTCGTCGATAAACAGCGTGCCGCCATGCGCCTCTTCAAGCGCGCCGGCCTTACGGGGGTCCGAGCCGTTCGTCTGGTCGACACCGAACAATTCGATTTCCATGCGGTCGGGCGTGATCGCCACCGCGTTGATCACCATGAAGGGGCCGCTCGCCCGCGCCGATAACTGATGCAGCGTGCGCGCCGCCAATTCCTTGCCGGCGCCGGAGGGGCCGACAACCAGGACGCGACTGTTGGTCGGCGCTACGCGGTCGATGGCTTGACGTAATTGCGAGATCGATGCCGATTTGCCGACCAGCGTCGACTGCAACGGCGCCGACTGCTTGAGCTGCTTGACCTCGCGCTTGAGCCGCGAGGTTTCCAGCGCGCGCTCCGCTACCAGCACCAGCCGGTCGGCCTTGAACGGCTTTTCGATGAAATCATAGGCGCCGTTCTTGATGGCGGCGACTGCGGTTTCAATATTGCCGTGACCCGAAATCATCACGATCGGAAGTTCAGGATGCTCCTGCTTGATTGCCGCCAGCAATTGCAAGCCGTCGAGCTTGCTGCCCTGCAGCCAGATATCCAGGAAGATCAAATTGGGCCGGCGGGTCGCGATGGCGGCAAGCGCGTCGTCGCTGTTGCGTGCGGTGCGCGCGCTATAGCCCTCATCCTGCAGGATGCCCGCCACCAGATCGCGGATATCGGCCTCGTCGTCGACAATTAGAATTTCAGCGGCCATATCATCACTCGCTTGCGGTCATCAGTTGATTCTTCGCCGGTGCTTCGACCTTGCCGGCGGCGGCGAACTGCACACGCACCCAGGCGCCGCGCTGGCCCGGGATCCGGTCGGCGGCGTCGCGCAAGGTGATGCTGCCGCCGTGGTCCTCGACAATGCGCCCGACAATGGCGAGACCGAGGCCTGTGCCTTTTTCCCGCGTTGTCACATAAGGTTCTAACAGCCGGTTGCGGTTTTCCTTGGGCAAGCCAATGCCGTTATCGATGACGTCGATGACGATGTCGTCGCCCTCGCGGCCGGCGAAAACCTGAATCCTGCCCTTGCCGAGTTCGTCCGGCGGCACCGCGGCAATCGCTTCCGTGGCATTTTTTATGATGTTGGTGAGCGCCTGCGAAATCAGCCGACGGTCGAACCGGGCGGGCAATGGATCTTCGGCGATCTCGACGTCGATATCGATGTCGGCATTGCCGACGCGCAGCAGGAACGCCGACTGACGCACGGCGTCGGCGACGTCGTCGGCGGCGATCACGGGTTTCGGCATGCGCGCGAAGCGGGAGAATTCGTCGACCATGCGGCGGATGTCATCGACCTGGCGGACGATGGTGTCGGTGCATTGCTGGAATACGCCGTCGGCGTCCTCGCCGATGACTTTTCCGTATTTGCGACGCAGCCGCTCCGCCGACAATTGAATGGGCGTCAGCGGATTTTTGATTTCGTGCGCGATGCGGCGCGCGACGTCGGCCCAAGCCGAGGTGCGCTGCGCGGCGACCAATTCGGTGATGTCGTCGAGAGTGACGACATAGCCGTGATCGGATTCCGCCGATTGCTCGCTGGTGACCCGCACCGACAGATTGCGCTCGCGGCCATTGCGGCTGATGGTGACCTGGTCTTGCGTGCGCGCGCCCGATTGCGCCGCTGCCATGATGTCGGCGAGCTCCGGAAACACCTCGACGAGAGGCTTGCCGAGCGCATCGGCCTCGGTGCGGCCGATCAGCTTTTCCGCCGAGCGGTTGAGAATGCTGACGCAATTATTGCCGTCGACGCCGATCACGCCGGCGCTGGCGCCGGCCAGCACGGCTTCGGTGAAGCGGCGGCGGCTGTCGATCAGGTCGCGTGCGTGCACGATGTCGTCGCGTTGCGTCCGCAGTTCCTGCGTCATGCGGTTGAAGGTCTCGCCCAGTTGGCCGAGATCGCCCTCGGATGGCCGGACCGGCACCCGCACATATAAATTGCCCGTCGAGACCAGATTGGCGGCGCCAATGAGCCGCCGGATCGGCGCCACCAGACGGTTGGCGAAATTCAAGCCGATCCACACCGCCGACAGCAGAACGATCAGCGCAATCACGGTGTACATCAGCCCGAACGCCACCTGCACGCCGACGCGGCGCGCTTCGATCTCGGCATATTCGGTGACGCTGGCGCGGGTCACCTGCAATTGCGGCACCACCCTTGGGTCGAGCAGCCGGGTCACGTAAAGAAACTGATTGTCGAATTTCTCGAGCTTGACGACTGCGGCGACGTAATCGGTGTCGGGCAGCAGAACGATCTGGGGATCCTTGTCGGTGATATGCGACAGCGCGTCACGCGGCGGCATCGCGAAGGACTGATTCACCTTCAGGTCGGCACGCGCGATGATGTTGAGATTGTCATCGAACACGATCGCAGCGGCGAGACCGCGAACCGAGGCCTGGAAAGTCAGAAACTGCCGCAACTGCTCGCTGTCGTGCTCGAACACCGGCTTCGCGCGCGCGATTTCGAAACCCATCAGCATGATGTCGGAGCGCACGATCTGGGCGTGGTCGCGCAGATAGGCTTCCGCCACGATCAGCGAGTTTTCGATGGCCGCGCGCGTGCGCGTGGAAAACAGCCGGTCGAG
This sequence comes from uncultured Hyphomicrobiales bacterium, assembly GCA_903878085.1. Lineage (GTDB taxonomy): Bacteria > Pseudomonadota > Alphaproteobacteria > Rhizobiales > Xanthobacteraceae > Pseudolabrys. The sequence goes on from CAIRGJ010000026.1 coordinate 32,622, forward strand.
GCCGCGGTCGAGCGTCACGCTGGCGACGATAGCCACCAGGATCGCGGGCGCCGCCGCAATGATCGAGAACAGACCGACAATGCGCACGTGCAGCCGAGCTGCAGCCCGCCCGGTGCGCCGCGCCTGCACCACCTGCCAGACTTCGCGCACGATGACGCCGAGCAGCAGCACCACCGTGAACGCGTTCGCAGCCAACAGTGAAACGACGACATAGTGCGTCGGCGAAATCGGGGTCAGGTCGGCCAGAACGATGAAGGTGACAAAGGCCGACAGCAGCGCCAGCCCGACGGCGATCGGGCCGAGCATCCGCAATTCCCGCTTAGGGGCCGGACCGGCAAGGGCAGCTTCGGCGATCGCGGCCTGGTCGAGGCTCATTGATCCTCATCGGATGGATGGTGAGAGACGCCCTTGCGGACGCGGAAAATCAGGCAATGCCCATCGGGTACTGATGCTTTTATACAACAATGTTGCCGAATTGCGACAAAACCGGGGCCTAAGTTAATAGCCCACGTCAGTCAGCTTACGCACCAAGTTCTCCAACTCACGACATTGCCCGCCGCAGCGCAGCGCCTCCAGCGCGCCTTACACAACTTAAGATTGACCATATTTTAATAGCCCTCTATGGTTGTGATTGTGAAAGCTACAATCGGCGATCTTAACGCCGAACCGCATTGCAACGCTGTCTCGCGACGAACTGAAATCGTGCGTTCGAACGATCTCACCAGCCTGACCGAAAAATAATCCGGGTTAGTAACAAGTGAGTACGCGGTTGGAAAACAACGAGGCAAAGCCGGCGTCTGGCGGTCTTGAGCCTGTAGGCAACCCGACCAATCGGACAATCTATGTTCGCGCCATCGTCGACGTGGCTGGCCTTTTGCGGGACTGTCCCGATCCCCTGAAGAATGCCGAGACTCCCGCGACCGTCGGCTTCGACCGCGGACAGATGGTCGTGACCACGACAGTGGGGACGGCGGATCAGGCCACAGGTGAAGTCGCTTTCAACGCCTGCGCCGGCGACACCGTACGCTTCTTCGCCAAGTCAGGATCGAACAACTTCGAGGACGCCGTCCTGATCGAGGTCATCCGCCGTTCTGGGGACGGCGAGATCCTAGAAGGATTCGCGCCCGTAGCGCTGCCGCAGACGTTGGTCACTCCCGCCTCGGAAGCGGGAGAGCAACCAGCCAAGCCAGTCGAACAGGAGTTCTGGTTCTGGCAGTGCGCAGTCGCTGGCGAAGGAACCCAAGGCTTTAGCTTGATACTCGCGCTCTACGACCGCGACGAGGACGGACAACCTCGCTTCGCTGGCCTCTACCGGTGGGATCTACAGCTCACCGTTCAGTGCAGTCCACTTCCACCCGAAGCCAACACTCAAAAACAGGAGAAGACGTCATGAGCAAGATCATCAACATTCTCATCACGATCGATACGGATGCTGTCTTGAAGAACTACCCAAATCCTAGCCAGAACTCGGCTAGCCCGACCGGCATTGCCCACAACATGGGGTACATGGTCGCTACCGGGACGACGATTAACTCGGGACAGGGAACCGGAGACCTGAGTTTCACCGCTCTCGTCGGCGACAACGTCCGCGCCTTCGCCACATCCGGCTCCGATAATTTCGAGGACGCTGTCCTGCTCTACGGCTTGCCAATGTTCAGCGGCACTCAGGTGCTCGGCCCCTTCAATTACCAGAATTTCACCAAGTCGACCGTCGTGCCGAACTCTACGACGAGCGTGTTACCGGCCAAGATCGTGGACGAGACTTTCTGGTTCTACCAAGCCAGCGTCAGCACGAAGGGCACCGAAGGCTACATGGTGCAGTTCGCTCTCTACACACGCGATCAGACCACCGGCCAGCCCGTGCTCAAAGGCTACTACGCCTGGGATCCGACCATCACCGTCGCCGGCTGAAAGAAAGCATAGCCCCGACAAGTGCAAAAAATCCGGGCTACCTTTTCGGCTCGTACGAGCGGCTATGAGAGGATACAAAACGACTGCGCCGGCCCGTGTGGATCGGGCCGGCGCGGGCATTTAGACGCATGCGTCCTCAGCTGCCGCTGCGGAAAACCTGAATATCCAGGTCGCGGATTTTCTTGCGCAGCGTGTTGCGGTTCACACCCAACAGATCGGCGGCCCGGATCTGGTTGCCGCGGGTGGCGGCCAGCGCCGCCGTCAGCAGCGGGTACTCGATCTCACGCAAGATGCGATGGTACAGGCCCGCCGGCGGCAGGCCATCTTCGAAGCCGGAGAAATAGGCCGTCAAGTGCCGCTCCACGGAAGCGCTGAGGCTCTCCTCGGCGCGTGGCTCGTCGCCGCCGGACGGCATTGCCGGTTGCGCCAGCTCGGCGTCGATCACAGCCGCCGTGATCGTTTCCTGGGGATAAAGCGCCGACAGCCGCCGCGCCAGGTTTTCCAGCTCACGCACATTGCCCGGCCAGCGATGGCGTTTGAGGCGGTCCTGTCCGGCAGGATCGATCTGCTTGGGTGGCAGGCCATCACGCGTCGCCTGGGCAAAGAAATGCCGGATCAGATCGGGGATATCCTCGGTGCGCTCGCGCAACGGCGGCAAACGCAGCGGCACGACGTTCAGCCGGAAGAACAGATCCTCGCGGAACAGGCCCTGCTGAATCTGCAGCCGCAGATCTTTGTTGGTGGCGGCGACGATACGCACGTCGCTTTTGATCGGCGTGCGGCCGCCGACCGTCGTGTATTCGCCCTGCTGCAGCACGCGCAACAGCCGCGTCTGCGCTTCCATCGGCATGTCGCCGATTTCGTCAAGGAACAGCGTGCCGCCTTCGGCCTGCTCGAAGCGTCCGGATGAGCGCGAGTTGGCGCCGGTGAAGGCGCCCTTCTCGTGGCCGAACAATTCCGACTCGATGAGATCGCGTGGAATCGCCGCCATGTTGATGGCGACGAATGCGCCGGCGCGACGCTTGCCGTAATCGTGCAGCGCCTTCGCCACCAGCTCCTTGCCGGTGCCGGACTCGCCGGTGATCATCACCGTCAAATCGGTCTGCATCAGCCGCGCCAGCACGCGGTAGATTTCCTGCATCGCCGGCGAGCGGCCGACCAACGGGATGGAGTCAAAATCGTCGTTCTTGGGCGGCGCTGGACGTTTTTCCTTTGGCTCGGACAGCGCGCGGCCGACGATAGCGATCAGCTCTTTAAGATCGAACGGCTTCGGCAGGTATTCATAGGCGCCAAGCTCCGAGGCCCTTATGGCGGTCATGAACGTATTTTGCGCGCTCATCACGATGATCGGCAGATCGGGGCGCGCCTTGCGAATGCGCGGGATCAAATCGAAAGCATTCTCGTCCGGCATCACGACGTCGGTGATGACGAGATCGCCGTCTCCCTGGCTGATCCAGCGCCACAACGTCGCGGCATTGCCGGTCGAGCGCACTTCGTAACCGGCGCGCGACAAAGCCTGATTGAGCACCGTGCGGATCGCGGCGTCATCATCGGCAACTAAAATGCTTCCCGTTGGCATCGTCGTCCTCACGGGCTGTGGGCAGACGGTGCATCGTCGGTGATGCCGTCGTCGCCGCTGTAGATGGGCATCAGCACGCGGAAAATCGTCCGCCGCGGCTGCGATTCACATTCGATGATGCCGCCGTGGTCGCCCACTATTTTGGCCACCAGCGCCAGCCCAAGTCCGCTGCCGGATTGTTTGGTGGTGACGAAGGGATCGAACAGATGCGGCATCAGATCCTCGGGCACGCCTGGACCATTGTCCTTGATGCAGAATTCAAGTGGCAGCGCGACGCGGTGTTTGATGCCGGGCACCGACAGGCGCACGCCGGGCCGGAACGCGGTGGTCAACTGAATTTCGCCGTCGATGGCGGTTTCGCCGATCGCCTCGGCGGCGTTTTTCACCAGATTGAGAAACACTTGAATTAGCTGGTCCCGATTGGCCAAAACCGGCGGCAGCGACGGGTCGTATTCCTCGATAAATTTGATGTGTCGGGCAAAACCGGTCTGCGCCAGCCGCTTCACGTGATCGAGCACAACATGGATGTTGACCGGCTCGCGTTCGACCGGGCGCTCGTCGGCGAAGACTTCCATGCGATCGACCAGCTTCACGATGCGGTCGGTCTCGTCGCAGATCAGCTTGGTGAACTGGCGGTCGTCATCGCTGGCCGATTGCTCAAGCAATTGTGCCGCGCCGCGAATGCCGGACAGCGGGTTCTTGATCTCGTGCGCCAGCATGGCGGCGAGAGCGATCACCGAACGGGCGGCACCGCGATGCGTAAGCTGGCGGTCCATCTTGTCGGCGATGGTGCGTTCCTGAAGCATCACCACGACGTGCTCCGGGTATTCCGGCAGCGGCGCGACATGAAGATCAACAAGCCGTTCACCGGGATTGCGCGGTGTGGCGAGATCGACTTTGTATTCGTTGACCGCTGCGCCACGCTGACGCACTTGCTCGATCAGCGTTAGCAAAGGCGAACCGAACGGCACCAGATCGCGCAGCAGGTGACGGCGCAGCATCGGGGTAGATGCTTCGAAAAATTGTTCGGCGGCGACATTGGCGTCGGCGATCTTGCCGTCCGGCGCAACCATCAGCACCGGGTGCGGCAGCGCATGCAGCACCGCATCGGCGGGCGAATTGACGGCGGCGGAAATGGCGTGGGCTCGGCTCATGCGGCGGCCTTCCATGCGAACGCGTCGAACGCCTCCGCCAAATGGCGACGGGCCTGCGCCGGTTCTTCGGTGGTCAAGACGCGGGCGCGATGGCTTTTTAGAAGCTCAGGCGACACACCGGCACTGGCGGCGGCGGCGTCAAGCGCCCAGCCGAGATGCTTGCGGGCGTGACGGCGGCCGATCGCCAGACCGTGATGCGAGATCATCTCATCGTAGAGCGTATCGATCAGTCGGAGTTGCTCGAATAAATGCGGTGTCTCCCCACGCTGACCGGTCGAAATGTATTGCGCCATTTGTCCGGGAAACCATGGACGGCCCTGCGCGGCGCGGCCGATCATCACCGCATCGGCGCCGGAATTTTGCAACGCCGCCGTGGCGTCATCGAACGAGCGGATGTCGCCATTGACGACCAGGGGAATCGAAACCGCCTGCTTCACGGCGCGAACTGCTGACCAGTCGGCGCTGCCGGTGTAAAACTGACAGCGGGTGCGGCCATGCACCGTAATCATCTGCACGCCGGCATTCTGCGCACGGCGCGCCAATTCGGGCGCGTTGACGCTGGTGTGATCCCAACCGAGCCGCATTTTCAGGGTAACCGGAACCTTGACGGCGCCGACCGTCGCCTCGATCAGGGTCAGCGCGTGGTCGAGATCGCGCATCAGCGCCGAACCGGACGTACCATTGGTGACCTGCTTGGACGGGCACCCCATATTGATGTCGATAATCTGCGCGCCTTGCGACTCGACGATGCGGGCGCCTTCGGCCATCCAATGCGCCTCGCAGCCGGCGAGTTGAACGACGTTGATCGCGACGCCTTGCCCCTCGCTGCGCACCCGCGCCTCACGCTGGCCGGTCGCCAGCCCCGCACAGGCGGTCATTTCGGACACCACCAGACCCGCACCCAGCCGTTCGGCCAGCCGCCGGAACGGCGTGTCCGTAATTCCTGACATTGGCGCCAGGATGACGCGGTTCGGCACCGTTACAGCGCCAATTCGCATCGATTTGGTGAGAAACTGGCTGATTTTGCCCCGCATGGGATGACTGCCTAACATTTAGGCGACCGCTTTCACTGCTTAGAGTTTAGCCATTTTGACCAAAGGCGCAAGTGCTGCACTGCAATAAATTGTTCATATAGCGACTATGCGTTAATGCAGGCCGGTGACCGGGAGCCAGTAATGTCAGAAGTCGCCGCCATTATCGTGGCCGCAGGCCGTGGAACGCGCGCCAGCGGCGATTTGCCCAAACAATTCAGGCAGATTGGCGGCGCGATGATGCTCAGCCGCACGCTTTTGATGTTCTTAGAACATCAGAACGTCGGGGCCGTACAGCCGGTGATTCACTGCGACGACGACGCCCTTTACCGCGAAGCGACCGATACCCTCAGTCGCGATCGCTTGCTGATTCCGGTCTACGGCGGCGCGACCCGGCAGGCCTCGGTGCGCGCCGGCCTCGAAGCGCTCGAGGCGCGCAAGCCGGACATCGTGCTGATCCACGACGCGGCGCGGCCCTTCGCCAGCCAGGAATTGCTGTCGCGCGCGATCATGGCGGCGCAAAAAAGCGGTGCGGCGATACCGGCCTTGCCCGTCACCGACACCGTCAAGTCCGTCGATGCGCTGGGCTACGTCGACAAGACGCTCGACCGTGCCTCGTTGCGGCTGGTGCAGACGCCGCAAGCGTTCAGCTTCGCAAAATTGCTCGCCGCGCATCGCCGCGCGCAAGCCGCCGGCCGCGAGGATTTCACCGACGATGCCGCACTCGCCGAATGGGCCGGCATGAAGGTGAGCGTGTTCGCCGGCGAGCCCGGCAACATCAAGATCACGACGCCTGAGGATTTCGCGCGCAGCGAAGCCATGCAGTTTGCGGCATTGGGCGACGTGCGCACCGGCACCGGCATCGACGTGCATGCCTTCGGCCAAAGTACGGATTTTGGCGATCACGTCACGCTCGGCGGCGTTCGCATCGCGCATGACCGCGCGCTGGTCGGCCATTCCGACGCCGACGTCGGGCTGCATGCGCTGGTCGATGCCATTCTTGGCGCGCTGGCCGATGGCGACATCGGCTCGCATTTCCCACCCAGCGACCCGCAATGGCGCGGCGCGTCGTCTGACCGGTTCCTGAGCTTCGCGGTCGAACGCGTCGCGGCCCGCGGCGGCCGCATTGCGCATCTCGATCTCACCATCGTCTGCGAAACCCCGAAGATCGGCCCGCATCGCGACGAGATCCGCGCCCGGATCGCCAAGCTCGCCAGCATCGGCATCGGCCGCGTCGCGGTGAAAGCGACCACCAGCGAAAAACTCGGCTTCACCGGGCGCGGCGAAGGCATCGCGGCCTACGCCACAGCGACCGTGCGGCTGCCATGGAGCGCGCTATGAATGAGGTCGCCGCGGCGGCGGCCGTGCTGATTAAGCTCTGCACCGAGCGCAAGCTGACGATCGCGACCGCGGAATCCTGCACCGGCGGTCTGGTGGCGGGTGCGCTGACCGAAGTGCCCGGCTCGTCCGCCGTGTTCGACCGCGGCTTTGTAACTTATTCGAACAAAGCCAAACAGCAGATGCTCGGCGTCCCGGTCGAGACCTTACGCGATTACGGCGAGGTCAGCCGCCAGACGGCGGAAGCCATGGCGCAAGGCGCGCTGGAGAAGGCGAAAGTCGATCTCGCCGTGGCGATCACCGGCATCGCCGGCCCCGGCGGCGGCAGCGCGGACAAGCCGGTCGGTCTGGTGCATTTCGCCGTGGCATCGCGCGACGGCACGACCATGCATGCCGCCAAGCGCTACGGCGATATCGGCCGGGCGGAAGTGCGGCACAAATCGGTGCTACAGGCGTTAGGCATGCTGCACGAACTGGTGAGCGACGCTTCGAAGGATCGATCATGAAGCAAAACAACGGCCCGTCCTGGCTGCGCCACATGGACTTCAGCGTGGTGGCGGTCTTGCCGGTGCTGGTCGCGTCGGTCCTCGGCCAGATCGCGACCACGCCGAACCTTGCCCCTTGGTACGCCGGACTGGCGAAGCCGGCGTTCAATCCGCCCAACGGCATCTTCCCGCCGGTCTGGGCGGCGCTCTATCTGCTGATGGCCTTCGCGGCGTGGCGGCTAGCTAGGCTTGCGCCCTCGCCGGCGCGCCGGCTCGCATTGGGTTTGTTTTTCGCGCAGCTTGCGCTTAACGCCGCCTGGTCGTGGATGTTCTTTGCCGCGCACAGCCCGCTGCTTGGCCTCGTGAACATCGTACCGCAGTTTTTGCTTGTTCTCGCAACGATCGCCGCGACCGCGCGGGTCGATCGGCCCGCGGCTTTGGCGCTGGCGCCGCTCGCGGCCTGGGTCGGCTTTGCAAGCGTGCTGAATTATTCGATCTGGGCGCTCAATCCCTAACGATTAATGCCCTGAACCGGGTTCAGGATAGCTTCCCGCATCAGATCGTTCGGCGTCTTGCTTTGCCATTCTTCGACTGCGTTCTGGACGTCGTGCAGCATCGCCCGCGCCGGGCGGCCTGCCGCCTCTTCCTTGGCGGCAAAGGCATCGACGATCGGGCGCGTGGCCTCGAACATCCGGGAAAATTCCGCGACGCTGAGATTGATGAATTGCATTCCGGCGGCCTTGAACCGCTCGCGCGCGCGAGCGCCCGCTACCCGGTAGAAGACTTGTGTTTCCGCCTGCGCTTCGGCGCGGAGCCAGACATCGACAATGGTTTTCAAATCCGGCGGCAGTCCCGACCACGCGGCTTTGCTCATGCCGAATTCGAGGTTTTGCCGCACCAGGCTCATCGCGGTGCGATAACGCGCCACTTTGCCAATGCCGAAGACCTCCGCCGATCCGTCGGCGAGGTGCATGGCGTCGATGCGCCCCTCCGATAGGGCCGGATTCATCTCCAAAGATGACAGACTGACCGGCGTCGCGCCAAGGGCGCGCATCACCTCGGCCTCGACGCCTTCGGTGGTGCCGACGCGCAAGCCCTTGAAATCATCGCGGCTGCGAACCGGCGCCATGCTGAAGATATGATAGGCGCCCGAAGCCTTCATGCGCCCCATCAGAATGCCTTGCCGTTCGACATCGGCGCGAAAATATTTGTCGTAGAGTTGTTCCGATACCAGCGTGGCGGTTTCCGAATTTGGAAACAGGCCGGGCAGTTGCAGGCCTTGCGCCAGCCGATAGGCCGAACTGTCCCAGCCGGAATAGATCGGCGCCAGATGCGAGCGGCCGTCTTTAAGCGCCACGACGCCCTCGCGGTCGCGATGCACGCTGGCGCCCCAATGATCCTCGACCTTGATCTTGCCGCGCGACATCGCTTCAAGCACCAGAAACGATGGCTTGAACACATCGACGACGGCGGAGGCCGACGATGGCGGATGCCCGGTTACGATCAGTTTGATCGGTTCGCCGCTATAGGTGACCGGATAGCTAACCTGATCGACAAAATCGCCATTCAGCCAGCCCCGCGCGACGCTCGACTGCGCGCGCGCTTCGTCGAATGTCGGCTCGCTTTCCGGCGCCCGCGGCTCCAGGGTGTCCGTCATGTTAAAATTGGCCGATGCCGAGCTTCTTATTCAAAGGAGTCTCCCCTAAACGACGGCTTGATAAACATGATCTACTTCTGCGGTAGTTTTTGTTTGTACCAGCTAAAATCCTGACGGCCGGGCGCGAAGACATCAAGATACTCCGCGTCCTCGAGCACTTCGCCGCCATGCGGCACGCCGGCCGGCATCACCATGACGTCGCCGGGGCCGACGACGCGCGGCTCCTCGCCTTCGATTACCCAGCGCAACTTGCCGGCGAGCATGTGCGTGATCTGATCGAAATCGTGGGTATGCATGTTGATCGGGCCTTTCGGCGCCTTGATCCGCGCCAGCATTGCATTGGGCGCTTCAACCACGCGGCCGGTGATCAAGGGATTGAGAGGCACTTCTTCCATCTCGGCCCAGCGATACATCGGCATGGCGTCACCATTTTCGCGCGGTTGAACGAACGCCAATGATAGATCAAATCGGCTGCGGGTGTTTTCGCGATGGTAAAAACCGAAAGTTTCGGAGGAGCGGGCTGCTAAGCGCTTTTGCGCCCGTAGACTTGATCGGCCCGCTGTTCAAATGCGGCGGCGAATTTGCGGAACGCGGTGTCGAACATGGCGCCCATCAGCATGGCCAGCGTGCGGCTCTTGAATTCGTAGTCGATGAAGAATTCGACCTCGCAGGTCTGCTCGCCGGTCGGACGAAACGTCCAGCGGTTTTGCAGGCGGCTGAACGGACCGTCGAGATATTCCACCAGCAGCTTCAGGTTCGGCCGATCCAGCGTGTCGCGCGTGATGAAGGTCTGGCGGATCATCTTGTAGGCGACCGTCATCTCGGCGATCACCACGCTGACGCCCGCGCCTTTGTCGGTGCGACTGCGCACCTTCAGCGCGGTGCACAGCGGCACGAAAGCCGGATATTTCTCCATGTCCACGACCAGGTCGAACATATCCGTCGCGCTGTGGCGGACGCGGCGTTTGGTGGAGAAGGATGGCACGCGTTAGACTTTTTCTTTGCGCATGATCTTGTCCGAAAACCGGTTCCCACTTTTCGGGATCATGCGTGTTGAGCCCGCGCCGCCTTCAGCCGGGCGAAATCGTCGCCGGCGTGATGCGACGAACGCGTCAGCGGCGACGACGCCACCATCAGGAAGCCCTTGGCATAGGCGATGGTCTCGAGCGACTTGAACTCGTCCAGCGGGGCGAAGCGTTTCACTTCGTGATGCTTGCGGGTCGGCTGCAGATATTGGCCGATGGTGAGGAAGTCGACATTGGCCGAGCGCAGATCGTCCATCACCTGCAGCACTTCGTTACGCTCTTCACCGAGCCCCAGCATGATGCCGGACTTGGTGAACATCTGCGGATCGATTTCCTTCACGCGCTGCAACAGCCGCAGCGAATGGAAATAGCGCGCGCCGGGCCGCACCGTCAGATAATGCGACGGCACGGTTTCGAGGTTGTGGTTGAACACGTCGGGCTTGGCCGCGACCACAACTTCCAGCGCGCCGTCCTTGCGCAGGAAGTCGGGCGTCAGAATTTCGATGGTGGTCGACGGACAGGCCTCGCGGATGGCGCGGATGGTCTGCGCGAAATGCTGCGCGCCGCCGTCGGCGAGATCGTCGCGATCGACCGAGGTGACGACAATGTGCGCGAGGCCGAGCTTGGCGGTGGCTTGGCCGACATGCGCCGGCTCATTGGGATCGAGCGCGCCCGGCAGGCCGGTCTTGACGTTGCAGAAGGCGCAGGCGCGGGTGCAGGTGTCACCCATGATCATGAAGGTGGCGTGCTTCTTCTCCCAGCACTCGCCGATGTTCGGGCAGCTGGCCTCCTCGCAGACGGTGACGAGGCCGTTCTCCCGCATGATACCGCGCGTCTGCTCGTAACCCGCTGATACCGGCGCCTTGACGCGGATCCAGTCGGGCTTCTTGGCGAGCGGGGAATCCGGGCGGTGCGCCTTTTCCGGATGACGCGGGCGCGGGTTGTTCACGAGGTCGAGGACGACGGCCATAGGCCCTACTTACGGCTGCTGCGGCCTTACCGCAAGGCGGCTCAGGCCCGCCTGATCGCGCGCCAGATCAGCAAAAACACGATGGCGCCGATGGTGGCGGTAATCAGATTGCCCCAGAAATCCGGCATTACGTCGAGCCGGAGCTTCTCGAACAGGAAGCCGCCGACGATGGCGCCGACCAGCCCGACCGCGAGGTTGTAAAACAGCCCACCGCGGCCGCCGAGGATTTGCGTCGCCAGCCAGCCGGCGATCAGGCCGATGATGATCCAGGCAAAAACGCCCATGGTTGCTCCTTGCTACGCCGCCTTTGGCGGCGGCATGCGGTGGTTCGGCGTCGAGGTGGAAATCTTCACCTCTTCTTCGTTCATATCGGCGCCGACATCGGCAAACAGCGGCGTCGACAGATAGCGCTCGCCGGTATCGGGCAACATCGCGAGGATGGTCGAGCCTGGCGCCGCGGTCTTGGCGACCTCAAGCGCGCCGGCAAAGGTCGCGCCGGCGGTGATGCCGACGAAGATGCCTTCCTGCTGCGCCAGTGCCTTGGAATATTTCAGGGCGTCGGCGCCGGCCACGGTGACGATCTGCGAGATCAGCCCTTCATCAACCGCCTCGCCGGTAATTTTCGGAATGAAGTCGGGGCTCCAACCCTGCATCGGATGCGGCTTGAACGCCGCATTGGGCTTGGCCGGGGTGCCGTCCGGATTGCGCTCCTGCGCAGACTTGGTCGAGAGCATCGGCGCGTCGACCGGTTCGCAGACCACGATCTTGGTATCCGGCCGCTCCTTGCGCAACACGCGGCCGACGCCGGTGAGCGTGCCGCCGGTGCCGAAGCCGGTGACCCAATAATCGAGCTTCTCGCCGGCGAAGTCATTGATGATCTCGCGCGCCGTGGTTCGCGAATGCATGTCGGGATTGGCTTCGTTCTCGAATTGCCGCGTCAGGAACCAGCCGTGGGTCTTGGCCAGTTCGGCCGCCTTGGCGACCATGCCGAAGCCGCGCTCGGCCGCGGGCGTCAGCACCACCTTGGCGCCAAGAAAGCGCATCAGCTTGCGGCGTTCGACCGAGAAGGTCTCGGCCATGGTGACGACCAGCGGATAACCCTTGGCGGCGCAAACCATGGCGAGTCCGATGCCGGTATTACCGCTGGTGCCTTCGACGACGGTCATCCCTGGCTTGAGTTCGCCGGATTTCTCCGCCGCCTCGATCACGCCGAGCGCCAGACGATCCTTGACCGAACCGAGCGGATTGAAGGCTTCGACTTTGACGAACAGGTTGATGCCCTTCGGCCCCAATTTGTTGATGCGCACCACCGGCGTATTGCCGATCGTCCCGAGGATGCTTTCGAATTTTGCCATCTTTGTTCTCCCAACTTTCCGGGTTGCTGCGGGACGAAGCCGATGATGCCGCTTTTACCGATGTTGGCCGATCATAGCGGCCGAACCGGCTTTAGCCAACGCGAGTGGCGCGGAGCCGCAATGCAGATGAAATCATCGTAGATAAATCATCGTGCCAAATTCGGGTTTTCTAGTTCATCCATTGCGCGCAGGTATCGGATTAACGAAAATTATTCCGCGGCCCGCCACCCCTACATATTCAACACACGCCCATAAGCGTCGAGCACCGCTTCCTTCATCATCTCTGACAATGTCGGATGCGGGAAGATGGTGTGCATCAATTCTTCTTCGGTGGTCTCAAGGTTCATCGCAACCACGTAGCCTTGGATCAATTCGGTGACTTCGGCGCCCACCATGTGCGCGCCCAGCAACTGCCCGGTCTTCTTGTCGAAGATCACCTTTACCAGGCCCTGATCCTCGCCGAGCGCGATGGCCTTGCCGTTGCCGACGAAAGGAAAGCGGCCGACGCGGATGTCGAGGCCCTTCGCCTTGGCTGCCTGCTCGGTCAGACCGACCGAGGCGATCTGCGGCGTGCAATAGGTGCAGCCCGGGATCATCGCCTTGTTCATCGGGTGCGGATGCAGGCCCTTGATCGCCTCGATGCAGACCACGCCTTCGTGCTCGGCCTTGTGCGCCAGCATCGGCGGACCGGCGACGTCGCCGATGGCATAGATGCCCGGCACATTGGTTTTGCTCAAGCCGTCGGTGACGATGCAGCCGCGCTCGGTTTTAACGCCGAGCTTTTCAAGGCCAAGATTTTCGATATTGCCGACGACGCCGACGGCGGAGATGACGCGCTCGACCGTGATCTGCTGCGTTTTGCCGCCCTCCTCGATGGTGGCGGTGACGCTGTCGGCTTTCTTGTCGAGCTTCACGACCTTGGCGTTGGTCAGGATCTTGATGCCCTGCTTCTCGAAGCTCTTGCGGGCAAAGGTCTGGATTTCGTGATCTTCGACCGGCAGAATCTGCGGCAGCACTTCGACCACCGTCACTTCCGCGCCCATGGTGCGATAGAACGAGGCGAACTCGATGCCGATGGCGCCGGAGCCGACCACCAGCAGCGACTTCGGAATGGCGGGCGGCACCATGGCCTCGAAATAAGTCCAGACCAGTTTCTTGTCGGGCTCGAGACCGGGCAGCACCCGCGGGCGCGCGCCGGTGGCGATGATGATGTGCTTGGCTTGATAGGAGCCGGCGCCGAGCGCGCCTTTCGGCGCTTCGCTCTTGCCCGCTTTGACTGTGACCTTGCCGGGCGCGTCGATCATGGCATCGCCCCAGATGATCTGCACCTTGTTCTTCTTCATCAGGAAGCCGACGCCGTCATTGAGCCGCTTCGAGACGCCGCGCGAGCGCTTGACGATTTCGGTGGCGTCGTAGCCGACATTGTCGGCCTTCAGGCCATAATCCTTGGCGTGCTGCATGTAGTGGTAGATCTCGGCCGAGCGCAGCAGCGCCTTGGTCGGGATGCAGCCCCAGTTGAGGCAGATGCCACCGAGATAGTCGCGCTCGACGATCGCAACCTTGTAGCCGAGCTGGGCGGCGCGGATGGCGGTGACATAGCCGCCGGGGCCGGAGCCGATGATCAGAACGTCGAAATTGGTATCGGCCACGCGTGTCTCCACCTATCCGGATCGCCTTTTTGCAGCTTCCGTCTCCCATATGGGCCTGCGCCGATCAAGCGGCACCCCCATGGACTGTAGCCCAATTCGGGAATCTAATTCACCCAACCAAAAAACGAACCGGGAGAGACGTTATGACCAGGGCATTCGGCCGCAGCGCGGCCATTGCGGCGTTTATCGTTGCGCAGGCGGCCTTCGCGAACGCCGCGGAAATCAAGGTGTTCAGCACCATCGGCGTGCAGGCAGCGCTCGAAGAGTTGACCCCGAAATTCGAAAAGGCCTCAGGCCACAAGCTCGCCATCACCTGGGCCACCGCCGCCGTGCTGGTCAAGCGGGTGCAAGGCGGCGAGACCGCCGACCTGATGGTGCTGACCAAGCAAAGCCTCGACGCCCTGGTGAAGGAGAACAAAGCGACCGCCGGCTCCGACGCGGTGTTCGCCAGTTCGGGCATGGCCATGGTCGTCAAGAGGGGCGCGCCGAAACCGGATATTTCCACGGCCGAGGCGTTCAAGCAGACGCTGCTGAAAGCCAAGACTATTTCATACTCGAACCCGGAGCATGGCGGCGCCAGCGGCGTCTATCTCGCCAAGCTCTTGGAGCGCATGGGCATCGCCGACCAGATGAAGGCCAAGACGCACTATCCGCCGCCGAGCGGCAATGCGGCCAACCTCGTCGTCAGCGGCGAGGCCGAACTGGCCGTTCAGCAGGAGCCGGAGGTGATGGCGGTGAGCGGCGTCGACATGGTCGGGCCGCTGCCCGCCGACCTCAACAACATCACGACCTACGCCGCGGGCCCTAGCGCCGACACCAAGCAAGCCGATGCGGCCAACGCGCTGATCAAGTTCCTGCACACGCCGGAGGCGCAGGCGGTGTTCAAGGCGCGCGGCTTGAAGCCGGAGGGCGCGGCGAAGGCGTCGTAAGTCAGTTCCGTCAGCCGCGCGCGGCAGAACGCGCGCGGCGGCGGATGTAATATTTGATGCCCCACTCCAGCAATGCGAGCGCGACGGCAATCCCGGCGACAACCATCAGCATGAATTGCGCGATGCTGTTGGACAGTCGCTCGCCGGAATAGAAGGCCGATTGCAGGATGCTTTGCCCGAGCGGCGACAAGAAGAACAAGATGGCTGCGGCGAGCGTGAACCAGGGCACATGCCGCATGACGCTCAAACCACCATCATCACCGGGTTCTCGATCAGCACCTTGAACGCCGAGATCAGCTCGGCGCCGAGCGCGCCGTCGACCGCGCGGTGATCGCAGGACAGCGTCACGCTCATGATGGTGGCGGCCTCGATCTTGCCGTTCTTGACGATGGCGCGTTCCTCGCCGACACCGACCGCGAGAATGGTCGACTGCGGCGGATTAATCACGGCGGTGAAATCCTTGATGCCGTACATGCCGAGGTTCGACACCGACGAGGTGCCGCCCTGATATTCATGCGGCTTGAGCTTGCGGCCGCGCGCCCGGGCGGCGAGGTCGCGCATCTCGTTTGAAATGGCAGACAGCGATTTGGTTTCGGCGGCATGGATGATCGGCGTGATCAGCCCGCCGGGCAGCGCCACAGCGACGCCGATGTCGGAATGCTTATGCTTGAGCATGCCGGCCTCGCTCCACGACACGTTGGCGTCGGGGATGCGTTGCAGCGCCAGCGCCAGCGCCTTGATGACGAAGTCGTTGACCGACAACTTGTAGGCCGGCTTGCCGTCTTTGTCCTTGGGCGCGGCGGCGTTGATGTCTTCGCGCGCCGTCATCAGCTTGCCGATGT
The DNA here is from genome assembly GCA_903878085.1 of uncultured Hyphomicrobiales bacterium. Classification (GTDB taxonomy): domain Bacteria; phylum Pseudomonadota; class Alphaproteobacteria; order Rhizobiales; family Xanthobacteraceae; genus Pseudolabrys. The sequence continues at coordinate 48,547 of CAIRGJ010000026.1, forward strand.
TGCAGTCCATCGTCAGATAGAAATGCGGCACGGTCTGCGTTGAGGCGGTGAGGCGCTGGGCAATGGTGCGGCGCATGCCGTCGTGCGGCACGAAATCGTAGGAGCCTTCCTCGTACAGCGAACGGATTTGGCTGTCCGGCATGGCGGAGGCCATCGCCGCGCCTGGTGCCGCGGCGCTGGCCGGCGCGGCGGCGGGCGCCGCTGCAGCAGCCCGCAGGCCCTTGCCGGATTTCGCCTCTGCGATATCGCGGGCGATAACCCGGCCATGCGGGCCGGAGCCTTCGAGACGCGACAGATCGATGCCGGCTTCCTTGGCCATGCGGCGGGCCAGCGGCGAGGAGAAGGTGCGGGTGCCGCTCGGAGCAGCCGGCGCCACTGCCGGCGACACTGCATGTGCCTTGGCGCTTTCGGCCGGACGAACAGCAGGCTTGGCTTCAGGCGCTGGCTTTACGGCAGGCGGCGCAGCCTTCGCCGCACCCTCGCCGGCGGCCTTGGCGTCTTCGCCCTCCCCGGCCATGATCGCGATCACCGAATTCACCGCGACGTCCTGCGTACCTTCCGGCACCACAATCCTGGCGAGCGTGCCTTCGTCGGTGGCCTCGTATTCCATCGTCGCCTTGTCGGTCTCGATCTCGGCGATGACGTCGCCCGACTTGATCGTGTCGCCTTCCTTCTTGAGCCAACGCGCGAGATTGCCCTTCTCCATGGTGGGCGACAGCGCGGGCATGAGGATGTTGATGGGCATTCGCGCTTACCGGTAACAAACAGCTTTGACGGCCTCGACCACTTCGGCGACCGACGGCAGCGCCAGCTTTTCGAGGTTGGCGGCGTACGGCATCGGCACGTCCTTGGCCGACACGCGCGCCACCGGCGCGTCGAGATAGTCGAAGGCGTGCTCCATGATGCGTGCGGCGATTTCGGCGCCGACGCCGGACTGCTGCCAGCCCTCTTCGATCGTCACCGCACGGCCGGTCTTCTTGACCGACTCGATGATGGTCTCGGTGTCCATCGGCTTGAGCGTGCGCAGGTCGATGACTTCGGCCTCGATGCCTTCTTTCGCCAGTTCGTCCGCCGCCTTCATGGCGTAGGACATGCCCATCGACCAGGTGACGATGGTGACGTCCTTGCCTTCACGCGCGACCTTGGCCTTGCCGATCGGCACCACATAGTCGTCGAGCTTCGGCACCGGCGAGGAATGGCCGTAAAGGATTTCGTTTTCCAGGAAAATCACCGGATTGGGATCGCGGATCGCGGCCTTGAGCAGTCCTTTGGCATCGGCGGCGTTCGACGGCGAGACCACCTTCAAGCCCGGCACGCTCGAATACCACGCCGAATAATCCTGGCTGTGCTGGGCGGCGACGCGCGCAGCCGCACCGTTCGGCCCGCGGAACACGATCGAACAGCCCATCTGGCCGCCCGACATATAAAGCGTCTTGGCGGCGGAGTTGATGATCTGGTCCATCGCCTGCATGGCGAAATTGAAGGTCATGAATTCGACGACCGGCTTCAGACCAGCGAGCGCCGCGCCGACGCCCAAACCGGCAAAGCCATGCTCGGTGATCGGCGTATCGATGACGCGCTTGGGCCCGAACTCCTGCAACAGCCCCTGCGTGACCTTGTAGGCGCCCTGATATTCCGCGACTTCTTCGCCCATCACGAAGACGTCCTTGTCGGCGCGCATTTCCTCGGCCATCGCGTCGCGCAAGGCTTCGCGCATGGTCATGGAGACCATCTCGGTGCCTTCGGGAATATCGGGATCGGCGGCGACTTTGGATTCGGGAGCGTGAGGCGCCTTGTCGGCCTGTTTCGGCGCCGCCGCGGTTTGAGTTTCGGCTTCGGGCTTTTTCGCTTTAGCGGGCGGCGCGGATTTGGCGGCTTTGATATCGGAATTGCTCTCGCCGTCGCTCAGGATCACCGCGATCGGCGTGTTCACCGCGACATCGGCGGTGCCTGCAGCCACAAGTATCTTTCCCAGGATGCCTTCGTCGGTGGCTTCCACTTCCATGGTCGCCTTGTCGGTTTCGATCTCGGCAATGATGTCGCCCGACTTGACGCTGTCGCCCTCTTTCTTGAGCCACTTGGCAAGGTTGCCCTTCTCCATCGTGGGTGAGAGCGCGGGCATGAGCACATCGATCGGCATGGGCGCTATTGTTTCCTACGCGGTGCTTTTCTTTTGATTGAATGAACTAGCGGTAGATATCGGTATAGAGCTCGGACACATCCGGCTCCGGATCATGGGTGGCAAATTCGGCTGCCTGATTGATCAGGTCGCGGACCGCGCCGTCGATTTTCTTCAGCGCGTCCTCGTTGGCGAATTTTTTCTCCAGGATGCGATGACGCACCATGTCAATTGGATCGTGCGTATTGCGCACTTTATCGACTTCCTCACGGGTGCGGTATTTGGCCGGGTCCGACATCGAGTGGCCGCGGTAACGGTAAGTCAACATTTCCAGAATGTAGGGGCCCTTGCCGGCGCGGCACCAAGCAACCGCGTTGTCTCCGGCGGCTTTCACCGCGCGGACGTCCATGCCGTCGACCTGCTCGCCCGGAATATTGAACGACAATCCACGCCGCGACAGGTTCACTTCGGACGAGGCGCGCTCGATCGAAGTGCCCATGGCGTAGTGGTTGTTCTCGATGACGTAGATCGCCGGCAGCTTCCACAGCGCCGCCATGTTGAAGCTCTCGTAGACCTGGCCCTGATTGGTGGCGCCGTCGCCGAAATAGGTCACGCTGAGATTGTCATTGCCGCGATAATGGTTGGCGAAAGCGAGCCCCGTGCCGAGCGGCACCTGAGCACCGACGATGCCGTGACCGCCGAAGAACCCCTTGTCGACGCTGAACATGTGCATCGAGCCGCCCTTGCCCTTGGAATAGCCATGGGCACGGCCGGTGAGTTCCGCCATCACGCCCTTGGGGTCCATGCCGCAGGCGATCATGTGGCCGTGGTCGCGGTACCCGGTGATGACCTGGTCGCCGTCCTTGAGCGCCATCTGCATGCCGACCACGACGGCTTCCTGGCCGATATAGAGGTGGCAGAAGCCGCCGATCAGCCCCATGCCGTACATCTGGCCGGCCTTTTCCTCGAAGCGGCGGATGGTCAGCATGGTCTCGTAGGCGGAGAGGTCCTGTCCCTTGGTAAAATCAGGGATCGGCAAAGAACCCGATTTGCCGGATGCCGGCCCCGCCTGATCGCTCGGATTTTTCTGGGCGACCGCCATTGGCACTCCCTGGACTTTTTTGAAAATAGATTTGGGGTCGGTGAAGCTTTTTCAGACTCCCCAATAGCGTAAATCGCACGGCGGCGGAAGCGCGAGGCGGCCGCGCGGAATTGCGCAAAGCGTCCGGAAATTGGCTGAAAATTTCAACGGCGCCGGTGGATAGACCGGACCGGCCCGCTTCCCACTACTCGTGCGAGCGGATCAGCAGCGTGAGATCGCGGGGGGCGACATAGCCCAGCAGGGCGCGGGCGCGCTCATCCAGCATGTCCGGATCGAGCCGGTCGGAGCGCAACAAAGCCACCCGGCGCTCCCAAATCGCGCGTTCGGCTTTCACTTGGCGCAATTCTTCCTGCATCGCGGTCATCTGCTGGTCGAGGTCGATCTGGGCACGCAGGCCGTGATTGCCAGTAAAGGCATTAATGCCGAAATAGCCGATGAAGGCCGCCGCAAAGGTATAAAGACCAAGCGCGGTCAGGATGGTGCGGCGGCGCCGATTGGAGATCATGGCCGCGACCATGCGGCAATCGCGTTAAAGCGGTTTTAATACCGGTAAAATGCAGCTCTTCGCCCCGCGCCCACCGGCCGGAACTAGATCCGGTGCCGGATCTCGTTGAGCACGAAATTGCCCAGCCGCTTGCCGCGGTTGCGCATGATCTTGAGCATGCCTTGATCGACGAAATAGGTCAGGAGGATCGAATCGCGGGTCTTGACCCGGTTATGGACCGGGTCGGCCGAGTGCCAGGTGTCCTCACCGACCGCGAAGGCATAGCCGGAGTTGGGCGCAAACCGCATCTGTGTGTGCTTGGGCTTCGAGCCGTCCGGCAGTACATCGTGGAAAATAGTTCCGATGTCGGTATTGGCGTCGGTCTCCGGCAGATAGAGCTGGACCGTGATGCCCTTCCACCGCGTGTCGGTGTGCGGCGTGATCAGATAGCCGGGAATGTCGCGGGTCAGGATCGGGATCGGGTACATGCCAACGTCGGCAAAGTCCTTGCCGAACCGCTTCGACAGTCCAGGCGCGAGGCGGCGGATGAAAGCCTGCTTGACCGGATCGGAGCACAACGCGCGGCCGACGACGTCCCACAGCGCGCGCTTCTCGGCCGGCAGATTACGAATGTATTCCGGGAACAGATCGATCTTCACCCGCGTCGGATTTGCATCTTGCACTTTGCTGCGGCCGTGCATCGGGCGGTAGTCGGACGAGTCCGGCATCAGCCGCAAAATCTGTGCGTAGCTGTCGTCGGGAAAGACCCGGTCGAATTCCAGATGAAAGAACGGCTTCTCGACGGCGCGCGCGGCATCGACCGATTGCGCGACAAATTTGGCGAGGCGCTCGGCCGCGCGACGGCGGTCGTGGCGGGCAAGATTGGTGGTCTGATCCATCGCGACTACCCAAGTTCAGGATTTCCCGATCCGAGGTAATTTGCGGCGAATCGGCAGACGACGCAAGCCGCCGCCAAATGCCGGTCCCGAGCCGATCTAATCCAGTTTAGCGCGCCGCCTTCAGCGCGTTGCGGCCGGCATATTTCGCCTGCGCACCCCAGTTCCTGCTCGATCCGCATCAACTGATTGTATTTGGCGGTGCGGTCGGAGCGCGCCAGCGAGCCGGTCTTGATCTGCCCGCAATTGGTGGCGACCGCGAGATCGGCAATGGTGGAGTCCTCGGTCTCGCCCGAGCGGTGCGACATCACCGCGGTGTAGCCGGCCTTGTGCGCCATTTCGACGGCCGCGAGCGTCTCGGTGAGCGTGCCGATCTGGTTGACCTTGATCAGGATCGAATTGGCGACGCCGTCCTTGATGCCGCGCGACAGCCGCGTGACATTGGTGACGAACAGGTCGTCGCCGACGAGCTGGCATTTGTTGCCGATTTTCTGGGTCAGCATCTTCCAGCCGTCCCAGTCATCTTCCGACATAGCGTCTTCGATTGTCACGATCGGATAGTCCGCGACCAACTTGGCCAGGTAGTCGGTCTGCTGCTCGATGGTGCGGGTCTTGCCCTCGCCTTCGTAGTGATACTTGCCGTCCTTGAAGAACTCCGTCGCCGCGCAGTCGAGCGACAGCACGACGTCATCGCCCGGCTTGTAGCCGGCTTTGGCGATCGACTGCATGACGAAATCGAGCGCCGCTTCCGCCGACTTCAGGTTCGGTGCAAAGCCGCCTTCGTCGCCGACATTGGTGTTCAGCCCGGCGGCCTTGAGCGCGCCGCGCAGCGTGTGAAAGATTTCGGAACCGCAGCGCACCGCGTCGGCAAAGGTCGCCGCGCCGACCGGCATGATCATGAATTCCTGGAAGTCGATCGGATTGTCGGCATGCATGCCGCCATTGACGATGTTCATCATCGGCACCGGCAGCAACCGCGCGGCGGCGCCACCGACGTAACGATAAAGCGGAAGCTGGGTGGCGATGGCGGCAGCCTTGGCGGCCGCCAGCGAAACGCCGAGGATGGCATTGGCGCCGAGCCGGGCTTTGTTGGGCGTGCCGTCCAGCGAGATCAGCGTCTCATCGATTTGAGCCTGGGACTCGGCATCCATGCCGCCGATGGCGTCGAAAATCTCGCCGTTGACCGCATCGACCGCCTTAGCGACCCCTTTGCCGCCATAACGCGCCTTGTCGCCGTCGCGCAGCTCGACCGCCTCATGGGCGCCGGTCGAGGCGCCGGATGGCACCGCAGCGCGGCCAATGGAGCCATCCTCCAGCACGATATCGACTTCGACGGTGGGATTGCCGCGGCTATCGAGGATTTCGCGGCCGATAATGTCAATAATGGCGGTCATGGTGATCCCGGTGCTGGAGAATGTCGGGGTTCTACAGGATGGATAACCCTCTTGTCATGCCCCGCCGGGGCGGGCATCCAAGGCGCTGAAAAGAGATCAAAACCATGGCAAAGAAAACGCTGCAACTCGGGCGCCCGACGCCGATCCCGACCTCGCCGGACAAGGCGGTGCTCGACCGCGTGCCCAATCCGCATACCGACACCAACTACGTGGCGCGCTTCACTGCGCCGGAATTCACGACGCTGTGCAAGATCACGGGCCAGCCGGATTTCGCGCATCTGGTGATCGACTATGTGCCGGGAAAGTTCCTGCTCGAGTCGAAGTCGCTGAAGCTCTATCTGTTCAGCTTCCGCGACCAGGACGCGTTCCACGAGGACGCGACGGTCGCCATCGGCAAGCGGCTGTATGACGTGCTCAAGCCTAAATGGCTGCGCATCGGCGGCTACTGGTATCCGCGCGGCGGCATTCCAATTGACGTGTTCTGGCAGGCCGGCAAGCTGCCGAAGGACGTCTGGGTGCCGGATCAGGGCGTCGCGCCCTATCGCGGTCGCGGCTAAGCCGCAGGTTGCCGGCGCAGCCGCAAGGCGCAGATCAATCCGGTCGCCATGAGCACCGCCGACCCGCACAGCAGCACCGGGATAATGCCGACGCTGCCGAGACCGATGCCGTAGACCACCGGCCCGATCGCCTGTCCGAGAAAAAAGAACGCGGTGTGGCCCGAGGTTGCGGTGGCGCGTGCGGACGGCGCCAGTTCGGTGACGTAGACCTGGATGCAGCCGTGCAGCATGTAAAAGCCGAAACCGAGCAATATGAAGTTTACGAACTCCACCGGCCACGGCGCACGGAGTGAAATGACGACCAGACAAATTGCCATGACGATGCCGCCCGCAATCATCAAACGCCGTTCGCCGACGAATGTGAGCAGCCGCGATACGACGAACGTGTAAGCGATGCCGCCGACGGCAAAGCCGGCAAGCACCAAGCCGGCAATCGAGGCGCGGGTCTCGCCTTCGGTGCTCAGCAGGACGGCCATGTAGGGAAACACACCGAACATGAAAATCGCTTCGACGAAGACCGCGCCGAAGCAATATTTCGCCAGCGGATTGCCGAATATCGCGCGATAGTTCGGCATCAGCGTCGATAGATCGAAGCGCCCGGGCGTCTCGTTCATGCCCCGCAGCGCCGGCAGCGCAACAATGAGCACCATCAAACAGACCGAGCCGGTGGCAAAGAACACACCGCGCCAGCCGATCAGATCGCCGATAACGCCGGCCGCCGTGGCGCCGAGCAGATTGCCGCTCATGGCTGCAGCCAGAATGCGACCGATCGCGACCTGACGCTGCGCCACTGGCACGCGGTCGCCGACCACCGCGAACGCGATTGGAAATACACCACCGCCGGCAGCACCGGCGATAATACGAAAAGTCATCAGCATCTCAAAATTCGTCGCCAGCCCGCACGCCAGCGTGGCGATGCCGAGAACGATCATGCAGGCGATAATCAGCCGCGTTTTACTCAGCATGTCGGCCAAAGCGCCGAGCACCGGCTGAATCAGCGCGTAAGCCAGCGTGAATCCAGTCGACAACATTGCCGCGGTCGTCGGCGCGACGTTCAAGCCGTGGGCGATCTGCGGGATGACCGGATCGATCGAGCGCGTGAACAGCGAGGTCGCGAACACGACCAGCGCCATCAGATTAAGAATGCTGCCCATGAAATTCGCCCGCGCCGGATCAGCGCGATGACTGAGATTTGGCGAGACGGTCGAACGCGACCAGCGTGCGCAGCAGCGCCTCCATCTCCTTCAACGGCATCATGTTGGGCCCGTCGGACGGCGCCTGGTCGGGATCCTGATGGGTTTCGATGAACACGCCGGCAACGCCGATCGCGACCGCGGCGCGCGCCAGCACCGGTACGAATTCGCGTTCGCCGCCGGAGGACGTGCCCTGCCCGCCCGGCTGCTGCACCGAATGCGTGGCGTCGAAGATCACCGGCGCGTGCGTGCGCTTGAGGATCGGCAGCGCGCGCATGTCGGACACAAGCGTATTATAACCGAAAGAGACTCCGCGCTCGGTCACCAGCACGTTGCGATTACCCGCGCCGGTGATTTTCGCCACCACATTCTGCATGTCCCACGGCGCCAGGAACTGCCCCTTCTTGACGTTGACGGCCTTGCCGGTCTGCGCCGCTGCAATGAGCAGATCGGTCTGGCGCGACAGGAACGCGGGAATCTGCAGCACATCGACGGCCTGCGCCACGCGGGCGCATTGCTCGGCGTCATGCACGTCGGTGAGCACCGGAATTTTCAGCGAGTCACGGATTTCGGCGAAAATCGGCAGCGCCGCCTCGAGGCCGATGCCGCGCTTGGCGGTGGCCGAGGTGCGGTTCGCCTTGTCGAACGAGGTCTTATAAACGAGCCCGATACCGACCTTGGCGGCAATCTCCTTGAGCGCCGTTGCCATTTCCAGCGCGTGCGCGCGGCTTTCCAACTGGCAAGGCCCGGCGATCAGCGCCAGCGGCAAGGCATTGCCGAAGCGCACCGCGCCGATGGCGACTTCAGCATTGGGAATGAGGCTTTGATCCAAGACTCGTATCCTCGCGGAACGGGACCATGAAGCGCGCCAGCCGCCCGGTCAACGCCCTGGTTCAAATAGCAGCAGAGCGCCCAAGGCGCTGTGTTTTCCGGCGGTCCGGCGCCGGTAAAGCGCAGCGCCGCAAGCCGCGCCCCCCGCGACGTATCCGCCGCCGCGGCGCCGAAGGCGCAGTTGAACGCGGCCGGAGTCATCACCTCGACGCGCGCCGCGCGGCAGATCGATGGTGAAACCGTCATCGCCCACGTGGGCGCTCGTGGCGCCGGTATAGGCCAGCAGGAATTCGCGATGCTGCACCGGGGCATCGGCCACCATCACGACGCCCGCGATGGCTTTGATGCCGTTGGCGTGCTGCTGAAACGCCGGATTCCAGAAGTTCTCCGGATAATAATGCTGGCAAGCCGCAAACCCCGCCTCCGGCGCGTTACGGTCGGCGGAGAACACCAGCGAGAACGCCAGCTTAACGCTCGCGCCATCGGGGCGCTTGCCCTCGCGCTCGAAATTGAAAACCTCGAAGTCGCCGATGCCGGCGGCGCGCCAGGCGGCGTGATCCGCCTTGGCGTCGCGCGAATTGAGCAGCAGCATCGCCAGCCCTTGCTCGTGCGCGAGGAAATCGCGATGAAAAGCGCCGAAGGAAAACGAGCGCGGCGCGTGCGGCATAATCTTTTCCGGCTCGGCTACCGTGAGCAACTCGATGTCGCTGCCGTCGAACTGGATGATCCGGTTATGCGTGCCCCACGGATGACGGTTGCGCGCGCCGACGGTGAAGCCGAGGCTTTCATAAAACACCGCCGCGGCGTCGAGATCGCGCACAGCGTGGACGATGTGATCGAGGGCGCGGGGCATAGTGAGATTCTAGCAGTCGGTGGCCGCTAAACCAACCGGCTCTGTTCGAGCGCCGCTTCGACGAAGGACGCAAACAGCGGATGCGGCTCGAACGGCCGCGATTTCAATTCCGGATGGAATTGCACGCCGATGAACCACGGATGGTCTTGGTATTCGACGATTTCCGGCAGGATGCCGTCCGGCGACATGCCGGAGAAGCGCATGCCGTGCTGCTCGAGCCGGTCTTTATAGCCGGTGTTCACTTCGTAGCGGTGACGATGGCGTTCGGAGATTTCCGTGCCGCCGTAGATCTGTGCCACCCGGCTGCCGCGCGTCAGGATCGCGTCATAAGCGCCGAGCCGCATGGTGCCGCCGAGATCGCCGCCGTCCATGCGCTTCTGGAGCTCGTTGCCCTTGAGCCATTCCGTCATTAGGCCGACCAGCGGCTCCGGCGTCGGCCCGAACTCGGTGGAGTTGGCCTTCTCGATGCCGCACAGATTGCGCGCGGCTTCCAGCACCGCCATCTGCATGCCGAAGCAGATGCCGAAATACGGCACGTTGCGCTCGCGCGCGAACTGCGCCGCCTTGATCTTGCCCTCGGCGCCGCGCTGGCCGAAGCCGCCGGGCACCAGAATGCCGTTGACATGCTCGAGGAACGGCGCCGGGTCTTCGTTCTCGAATACTTCCGACTCGATCCAGTCGAGGTTAACCTTGACCTTGTTGGCGATGCCGCCGTGCGACAGCGCCTCGGTCAGCGATTTGTAGGCGTCCTTCATGCCGGTGTACTTGCCGACAATGGCGATGGTGACGTTGCCTTCCGGATTGCGGATGCGTTCGTTGATGGTGTGCCAGCGCAGCAGATCGGGCGCAGCCAGCGCCTCAATACCGAATGCGGCGAGCACTTCATTGTCGAGGCCGGCGGCGTGATAGGCCTCCGGCACGGCGTAGATGTTGTCGACGTCGCGCGCCTCGATCACCGCGGATTCGCGCACATTGCAGAACAGCGCCAGCTTGCGGCGTTCGCTCTCCGGGATAGGCCGGTCGGTGCGGCACAACAGAATGTCCGGCTGGATGCCGATCGAGCGCAATTCCTTGACCGAGTGTTGGGTCGGCTTGGTTTTCAGCTCACCGGCGCTGGGAATGAACGGCAGCAAGGTCAGGTGGACGTAGACGGCGTGCTTGCGCGGCAGGTCGTTGCCGAGTTGCCGGATCGCTTCGAAGAATGGTAGACCTTCGATGTCGCCGACCGTGCCGCCGACCTCGACCAGCACGAAATCGAAACCGTCATTACCGTCGCGGACGAAATCCTTGATGGCGTTGGTGACGTGCGGGATCACCTGAATGGTGGCGCCGAGATAATCGCCGCGCCGCTCCTTGGTGAGAATGTCCTGGTAGATGCGGCCGGTGGTGATGTTGTCCTGACGGGTCGCAGGACGGCCGGTGAACCGTTCGTAATGGCCGAGGTCGAGATCGGTCTCGGCACCGTCGTCCGTGACGAAGACTTCGCCGTGCTGATAGGGCGACATCGTGCCCGGATCGACGTTGAGATAGGGATCGAGCTTGCGCAGCCGCACCTTGTAGCCGCGCGACTGCAGCACTGCGCCAAGCGCGGCTGAGGCGAGACCCTTGCCCAGTGAGGAAACCACGCCGCCGGTGATAAAAATGTACCGCGCCATGGGGCCTAACCTCTAATCGCCGCGAATCGATTCGACGAGCGCGAAAAGCGAAGAACCGCCTTGCGCCTGTGCGTAGATTGCGAAGTGGTAACTATTTCCGATACTTGCAGCGCAAAATTCATGTCGTTTACGAGACAACCCATAGACTGCAACCGGCCTCAATCATGTCCATAACGCGGAAGGGCCGGTTTCCCGGCCCTTCGTGGCTAATTATTTCGACTGCGGGACCTGAGGCCCTGAGGGGGCCGGCGGCGTCGCCGGGGCACCCTGCAACTGCTTGAGCAGACCGCCACCGTCACCACCGAGCGGCGGCACGCTGCCCGGCACGGTCGGCGCGCTCTGGCCGCCGGGGACGATCGAGGTCGGGGCGCGGTTGAAGCCGGCCAGGATCGACAGCACCAAGCTGGTCACGAAGAACAGCCCGGCGAGAATCGCGGTGGCGCGCGTCAGCACGTTGGCGGTGCCGCGGTTGCTCATGAAACCGCCGCCGCCTGACGAGCCGATGCCCAGGCCGCCACCCTCGGAGCGCTGCAGCAGCACCACGCCAATCAAGGAGAGTACCAGCATCAGGTGGATGACAATGATGACGTGCTGCATGCGAGCAAAATCCGTTCAAACTCTGCCGGTCCGGGCGTTTTGCCCCGGCGGCGCTAAGCCGTAGATATAGGAATTCGTGGCGGTCTCTACACGATAGTTCTGGGTTTTTCCACCCCAGCCGCCGCTAGATGTAAACCTTTGCAATACCGAGAAAATCGTCCGCCTTGAGGCTGGCGCCGCCGACCAGCGCGCCATTGACGTTGGGCAGGCCCAACAATTCCTTGGCGTTCGACGGCTTGACCGAGCCGCCATAGAGGATGCGCACGGCAGCGCCCGCGGCCCCGTAACGTTCGCCCAAGCGCTTGCGGATGAAGGCATGAACCTCCGCCACATCGGCCGGCGTCGGGGTCAGGCCGGTGCCGATCGCCCAGACCGGTTCATAGGCGACTACCAGGTTTGCCGCCGTGGCCGCGTCTGGCAGCGAGCCGTCGAGCTGGCCGCCGACCACTTTCAAAGTCTCGCCGGCCTCGCGCTGGGCGCGCTGTTCGCCGACGCAGACGATGGCGGTGAGGCCGGCGCGGTGCGCGGCCATGGCCTTGGCGCGCACCTGGGCGTCGGTTTCATGATGGTCGGTGCGGCGTTCGGAATGGCCGACGATGACCGAGCTGGCGCCGGCATCGGCCAGCATCTCCGCGGCGATATCTCCAGTATGGGCGCCGGAGACGTTGGCGTGGCAGTCCTGGCCGCCGATGGCGACCGGCTTGCCCTTGGCGGCTGCGGCAAATTGCGCCAGCAGGGTCGTGGGCGGACACACCATCAGATCGGCCTTGCCGGCGAGCGGTCCGGCCCCCGCGATCAGCTTGTCCAGCTCAGCCGCCGAGGCCTTGACCCCGTTCATCTTCCAGTTGCCCGCCACCAGCGGGCGCAATTCGACCGTCGCCATTGTGAATATCCCCCGTGTGCGGTCGCGGTTACCAGACCCGTTCGGGCAGCGCCAGAGCAGGCACGGCATAAAGCCGATCCTTCTTGAGTTGCAAGCATTTGGCCCGCTCCCTATAAGGGCCCGACCACCCCTTATTCGAACGCTCACCACCGGCCAGGACAAGGCACGCATGCTTCGCGGTATTCACAAAGCCTCATCGACCTGGCTCGGCAAGGCCATCATGGGCGTCATCATGGGCGGCCTGATCGTCAGCTTCGCGATCTGGGGCATCGGCGACATTTTCCGCGGCTTCGGCGCCAACTCGGTGGCCAAGATCGGCGGCACGGAAATCTCGATCGATCAGTTCCGCCAGTATTACACCGACCAACTGCAACGGGTCAGCCGTCAGCTCGGCCGGCCGGTCTCGCCGGATCAGGCGCGCGCGCTCGGCCTCGACCGCCAGATCCTCGGTCAGATGGTTGCGGAGATGACGCTCGACGAACAGGCGAAATCGCTGCGGCTCGGCCTCGCCGATGCCGATATCGCGCAGCGCATCGTCGCCGACCAGAGCTTCTCGGGACCGAACGGCCAGTTCGACCGCTCGCGTTTCGAGCAGGTCATCCGCCAAGCCGGCTTCACCGAGGGCCGCTACGTCACCGAGCAGCGCAACGTGCTGCTGCGCCGCCAGATCGCGCAGAGCATCAGCGGCGACTTGCGCGTACCGGCAACGATGCTGGGCGCGATCAATCAATTCCAGAACGAGAAGCGCACCATCGAATATATCGCGCTGACCGCAGCCCAAGCCGGCGACATTCCGCCCGCCACGCCGGAGCAACTCAGCAAATACTTCGAGGACCGCAAGGTTTTGTTCCGCGCGCCGGAATACCGCAAGCTTACGCTGCTGTCGCTAACGCCGGCGGAAATCGCCAAGCCGGACGCGGTGACCGACGCCGACACCAAGCTTTACTACGACCAGCATCTGGCGAATTACGGCACGCCGGAGCGGCGCGAATTGCGCCAGATGGTGTTCCCAAACGCGGAAGAAGCAACGGCGGCGCGCGAGCGTCTTGCCAAAGGTTTGAGCTTTGCCGACCTGGCCAAAGAGCGCGGCCTGACGGAATCCGATACCGACGTCGGCCTGGTGGCGAAGGCCGACATCATCGATCCGGCGGCGGCCGATGCCGCCTTCGCGATGAAGTCGGGCGACACCAGCGCGCCGGTCAAAGGCCAGTTCGGCACCCTGCTCCTGCAAGTCGGCAAGATCGAGCCCGGCGCGCAGAAGACCTACGATCAGGTCGCCGCCCAGATCAAACGCGAGACCGCCGAAGCCCGCGCCAAGACCGAAATCGCGAGCCTGCGCGACAAGATCGAAGACGAGCGCGCCGCCGGTTCGACGCTGGCCGAGACCGCCAAGAAGCTCAACCTAAAGTCTGTCACCTACGACGCCCTCGATCGCACAGGCCGAGGCCTCGACGGCCAGGCGGTCGCCGGGTTGCCGAAGGCGCCGGATGTCATCACCCCGGCCTTCACCACCGATATCGGCGTCGATACCGAGGCGCTGCAAATGCCGGGCGGCGGCTATCTCTGGTACGACGTCGGCGGCATCACGCGCTCACGTGAGCGCACGCTCGACGAGGTCAAGGACCAGGTCGCGGCGCGCTGGCGCGACGACGAAGCGGCGACCCGTCTGCGCACCAAGGTCGACGACATGCTCGCGAAGCTCAAGGCCGGCACCGCGCTGGCGGATGTTGCCAAGGAGATCGGCTTCACCGTCGGCTCGACCGCGGGCATTCAGCGCGGCAAACCGACCGCCAACACCCCGGCCAAGTTGATCGATGCCGTCTTCACGACGCCGAAAGGTGCGCCCAACACCGCCGAAGGCGACAGCCAGACGCAACGTTTCGTGTTCCGCGTCATCGACGTCGTCGATCCGACCCTCGACGACGCCTCGCCGGAAGCCAAGCAACTGTCCACGACGCTGCAGAACTCCTATGCCGACGACATCATCGGCGAATATATCGGCAAGCTCGAAGCCGACCTCGGCGTCTCGATCAATCAGCAGGCCTTGAGCCAGGTCATCGGCGGCGGCACGCCCGCGCAATAAATCAGGCTGGCGCCAAAAGCAAAGAACATGCAGATCGAGCCGTCGGAAAGCGCATTCGCCGAACGTTACGGCCGCGGCCAGGCACAGGTGGTCTGGACCACGCTCGTGGGCGACCTGGAGACGCCGGTCTCGGCGTTTCTCAAGCTCGGCGGCGGCAAGGCGATGAGCTTTCTGCTGGAGTCGGTGGAGGGCGGCGCGGTGCGCGGTCGCCATTCGATCATCGGCATCGAGCCCGATCTGATCTGGTGCTCGAACGGCCGCAAGGCTGAAGTGAACCGCACCGCGCGCACCAAGCCCGACGCTTTCGTGCCCTGCCCCGATGCGCCGCTCGATGCGCTGCGGGCGCTGATCGCGGAAAGCCGCATCGAGTTGCCCCACAGCCTGCCGTCAATGGCCGCCGGCGTGTTCGGCTATCTCGGCTACGACATGGTGCGGCTGATGGAAGAACTGCCGCCCGCCAATCCCGATCCGATCGGCATTCCCGACGCGATCATGGTGCGGCCGACCATCATCGTCGTGTTCGACGCGGTGAAGGATTCGATCACGGTGGTGACGCCGGTGCGCGCTGAAGCCGGCGTCGACGCCAAGACCGCGCTCAATCGCGCCATCGAGCGTCTGTCCGGCGTCGTCGACAGCCTGGACCGTCCGCTCGACAAGTCATTGGTGGAATTCGATCCCGGTCCGCTCGACGTGCCGCCGAAATCCAACACCACGCCGGCCGAATACAAGGCGATGGTGCTCAAGGCCAAAGACTACATCGCGGCCGGCGACGCCTTCCAGATCGTGCTGGCGCAACGGTTCGAGGCGCCGTTCACGCTGCCGCCGTTCTCGCTGTACCGGGCGCTGCGGCGGACCAATCCGTCGCCTTATCTGTATTTCCTCGATTTCGGCAGCTTCGCGGTGGCGGGGTCCAGCCCCGAGATTCTGGTCAAAGTCAGCGGCGAGAAAGTCACGATCCGTCCGATCGCCGGCACACGCGCGCGCGGCACCACGCCGCACGAGGACAAGGCGCTGGAAGCAGAATTGCTCGCCGATCCGAAGGAGCGCGCCGAGCACCTGATGCTGCTCGATCTCGGCCGCAACGACGTCGGCCGCGTCGCGCAGATCGGCAGCGTCACCGTCACCGATCAGTTTTTCGTCGAGCGCTACAGCCACGTCATGCACATCGTCTCCAATGTCGAAGGCAAGTTGCGACCCGATTGCGACGCGCTCGATGCATTGGCCGCCGGTTTCCCCGCCGGCACCGTGTCCGGCGCGCCAAAGGTGCGCGCCATGCAGATCATCGACGAGTTGGAGAAGGAAAAGCGCGGCCTCTATGCCGGCTGCGTCGGTTATTTCTCCGCCGCCGGCGAGATGGACACCTGCATCGTGCTGCGCACCGCGCTGGTCAAGGACGGCACCATGTATGTGCAGGCCGGCGCCGGCATTGTCGCAGATTCCAACCCCGATGGCGAACAGCAGGAATGCGTCAACAAGGCCAAGGCTTTGTTTCGCGCCGCCGAGGAAGCCCGTCGGTTTGCCAGCGCCGCCAGACGCGGCCAATAACGCGGAGCCGATCGCATGAGCGGTGACCATACCCACGATCATTCTCATGAGCCGAAATGGAAGCACGACGGCGTGCGCGTCGTGCCCGGCAATTCGCTCGATCCCAACACCGCACAGACGCCGGGCATGGACCGCAAGGCTGCGATCAATGCCGCCCGCGTCGGCGCGCAGAAACTCTGGGCCGGCACCGTCCATATCCATCCCAATGCCAAGACCGGCGCCCATCATCACGGCGCGTTGGAAAGCGTGATCTTCGTGGTGCGCGGCAAGGCGCGGATGCGCTGGGGCGAGCACCTCGAATTCACCGCCGAAGCCGAGGCCGGCGACTTCATCTACATTCCGCCTTACGTGCCGCACCAGGAAATCAATGCCAGCTGCGACGAAGTGCTGGAATGCGTGCTGGTGCGCAGCGACAACGAGGCCGTCGTGGTCAATCTCGATATCGAGCCGGTCGAGAAACCCGAGAACGTGCCCTGGATCGACCCGATCCATAAAGCCTGAGTAAAAATTGCCCAGCCGGCCCGTTTCGCGACGCGCGGCATGTTAGAACGCGCGCGATGCTCAAACGACTGGACCAATTGATCGGCAGATTTATCGCCGGCGCACAATGGCTGGCGCTGCCGCTGATCGTGCTGCTGTTCCTGCAATGGCCGTTGCGCGACATCGTGCGCTGCTGTTCGCGCGAGGCCAACGATCTCGGCCAGGTGATTTTCTCGATCTATGTGGCCTTCAGCATTTCGGCAGCGACGCGGGCCAGCACGCATCTGGCCGCCGACACGCTGGCGCATCGCTATTCGGCGCACACGCGGCGCCGCATCAAACAATTTGGCGGCGGCCTTGCGATTGTTCCCTGGGCGCTGTTCGTGCTGTTTGCCGGCAAGAACTACGTGCTGTCGTCGGTAATGGGCCTGGAGTCGTTTCCCGACACCAACAACTTTGGCTATTTCATCATCAAGTCGACGCTCTGGATCATGGCGATCATGGTCGTCGCGCAAGCAGCGCTCGATCTGTTCCGCCCGTCGCCATCGGGTGACCGCTGATGGAATGGAGCGGTCTGGCGCTATTGATCCTGGTCGGCATCGGCATCATCGCCACCGGCCTCCCCGCCGCGTACATCCTTATTGCCGTCGCCACAATCGGTGCGGCGCTCGGCGTTTTCACCGGCACGATTCCGTTCTCGCTATTGTCGGCGCTGCCCAACCGGCTGATCAATCTGTTCGACAACGATCTGCTGCAGGCTCTGCCGCTTTACGTGACCATGGGTCTGCTGCTCGGCCGGCTGCCGGTGGCCGACGCGTTGTACCGCAGCAGCAACGCGCTGCTGCCGAAGACCGGTTCGGCGCCGCTGGTGTCGGGCATGCTGCTCGGCGCGCTGCTCGGACCGATGAACGGCTCGGTCGGCGCCAGCGTGCTTGGGCTAACTCGGGTGGTGGCGCCGCGGTTGAACGCCGAAGGCGTGCCGGCCGCAACCCGCGATGCGGTGATCGCGGTGGCCAGCACCCTCGGCGTGCTGGTGCCGCCGTCGCTGGTGCTCATTCTGCTCAGCGATGCGATGCTGAGTGCGCACACGTCGGCGGTGACCGCCACCGGCCGCGCCGATCGCGTCATCAATACGCAGGACATTTTTCACTCCGCCTTGGCGCCGGCCGGAATTTTTCTGCTGCTGTGCGTTGCGCTGGCTTGGTGGACCGGCCGGAGTGAAGAACTACGGCCGCTCCACGAGCGCGTCACGCGCAACGAGATGGTGCTGGCGGGTTCCGCACTGTTCTCCCTGCTGGCGCTACTCGGCGGCGTCGCCACCGGCTACTTTTATGCGGTCGAAGCCGCGGCGGTCGGCGCCTTCGCGTTGCTGAGCGCGGGGCTGATCAGCGGCCGGCTGCCCGGCCCCGTGTTGCGTGAGGTGTTGAGCGACGCCATCGCCATCACCGGCGCGCTGTTTGCGCTGCTGATCGCGGCCACCACATTCACGCTGGTGCTGCGGCTCTTGGGTACCGACCGGCTGGTGAACAACCTGGTCGGCGCCATTCCAGGCGGCGATATCGCGGCGGTGGCCGTGGTGCTCGGCGTCATCGGACTCTGCGCCTTCGTGCTCGATGCCTTCGAGATCATCTTCGTGATCGTGCCGATCGTGATCCCGCCGCTGCTGATCCGCGTCGCCGACGCGCGCTGGGTCGCGGTGCTGGTGTTACTGACCTTGCAGTCGAGCTTCCTGCTGCCGCCGTTCGGCTATGCCCTGATGATGGTGCGCGGCGCCGCCAAGAACCCGGCGCCATTCCGAAAGTTTGTGCAGGCGCTGCTGCCATTTCTCATGGCGCAGTGGATGTTGCTGGTCCTGGTGTTGCTGGTGCCAAAATTGGTCCATATCGGCGAGGATGCCGCGGCCAATACCCGAAACCCCGCCTCGACGCTCTCCAAAGAAGATTTCGAAAAGCGCCTGCAGGAAATGCTCGCGCCGCCGGCCGATATCGAACCGAAATAGGCCTGCTTGACCCCCCTCGGTCGTGGTCTTAAGACCTTGAGCGGGCAAGAAAACAAGCAAACATGATCGTTCTGATCGACAATTACGACAGCTTCACCTTCAATCTGGTCCATTACCTGGGCGGGCTGGGGGCGGACGTCGCCGTGCATCGCAACGACAAGATTTCGCCGGCCGAAGTGATGGCCTTGGACCCGGACGGCATCGTGCTGTCGCCCGGCCCCTGCACGCCGAACGAGGCCGGCATCTGCCTCGATCTGATTGGCAAGGCCGCCAAGACCATTCCGATCCTCGGCGTCTGTCTCGGCCATCAGGCCATAGGCCAGGCTTTCGGGGGCAAGGTGGTGCGCGCGCCGGTGCCGGTGCACGGCAAATTGTCGGAGATCAGCCATTCGAACTCCGGGGTTTTCCACGGCATCAACGGACCGTTCAAGGCCACGCGCTATCATTCTTTGGTGGTCGATCGGGCGACAATGCCTAGTGAATTGATCGCCAACGCCGAGACCGACGACGGCCTGGTGATGGGATTGATGCACGAGAGCCTGCCGGTGCATGGCGTGCAGTTTCATCCCGAAAGCATCGCCTCCGAGCACGGCCATCTGATGCTGAAGAATTTTCTCGAACTCGCCGACGAATGGAACGCGCTGAGCGGCCGGCGGCCAAGCACCCTGCCTGCCCGCACGGCCGCCGCCATGCACGCGGCGAGTTGAGGCCAGCCACATGGCCGACGATTTCAAAACGCTCATCGCCAAGGTCGCGACCGGCGCTTCCCTGACCCGCGAGGAAGCCGCCACCGCCTTCGACCGCATGATGTCGGGCGAAGCCACGCCCTCGCAGATGGGCGGACTTCTGATGGCGCTGCGCGTGCGCGGCGAAACCGTCGATGAGATCACCGGCGCGGTGACCACCATGCGCGCCAAGATGCTGGGCGTGAAAGCGCCGCCCGATGCGGTCGACGTGGTCGGCACCGGCGGCGACGCGTCCGGTTCGTACAATATCTCGACTTGCGCGGCATTCATTGTCGCCGGCGCCGGCGTCCCGGTCGCCAAGCACGGCAACCGCGCACTATCCTCGAAGTCGGGAGCCGCCGACGTGCTTGGCGCGCTCGGCGTCAAGATTGATCAGACGCCCGAGCAGGTGTCGCGCTGCATTACCGAGGCCGGCATCGGCTTCATGTTTGCACCGAGCCATCACCCGGCGATGAAGAACGTCGGTCCGACGCGCGTCGAACTCGGCACCCGCACCATCTTCAATCTGCTGGGACCGTTATCGAATCCGGCCAGCGTCAAGCGCCAGATGATCGGGACGTTCTCGAAACATTGGATCGAGCCGATGGCGCAGGTGCTCAATAACCTCGGCTCGGAATGCGTCTGGGTGGTGCATGGCTCCGACGGGCTCGACGAGATCACGACGGCCGGGCCGACGAGCGTCGCCGAGCTTAAGAACGGCAAGATCCGCACCTTCGAGGTGACGCCGGAGGACGCCGGTTTGGCTCGGGTAAAACCGGAGGCGCTCAAAGGCGGCGATGCCGTCGAGAACGCCAAGGCGCTGCTCGACGTGCTCAAGGGCCGGAAGAATGCTTTCCGCGAGGTCGCGGTGCTCAATGCCGCCGCGGCCTTGATCGTTGCCGGCAAAGCCGAAAACCTGAAGCACGGTGCTGAACTGGCGGCCAAATCGATCGATAGCGGTGAGGCCGAAGGCCGCCTCGACCGGCTGATTGCGATATCCTGCGCCGCGGAGGCCTAAATGGCCGACATTTTGGCGAAGATCGAGGCTTACAAGCGCGAGGAAGTCGCGGCGGCCAAGCGCGCGCGGCCGCTCGCCGCCCTTGAGGCCGCGGCCAAAGCCGCGTCCCCACCGCGCGGGTTTCTGCAGGCGATCGAGCGCCGCATCGCCGCAGGCGACTACGCTCTGATCGCTGAAATCAAGAAGGCCAGCCCGTCGAAGGGCCTGATCCGCGCCGATTTCGATCCGCCGACGCTCGCCAAGGCCTATGAGGCCGGTGGTGCGACCTGTCTTTCGGTGCTGACCGATGCACCGTCTTTCCAGGGCAAGCCGGAATTCCTCGGCCAGGCCCGCGACGCCGTGGCGCTGCCGGCGCTGCGCAAGGACTTCATCTACGAGCCCTATCAGGTGGTCGAATCCCGCGCGCTCGGCGCCGACTGCATTCTGATCATCATGGCGGCGCTCGACGACGCGGCGGCCGAAGATATCGAAGATGCCAGTTTTGCCAATGGTCTGGATGTATTGATTGAGGTTCATCAGGAACATGAACTTGAACGCGCTCTCAAACTCAAATCCCGGCTGATCGGCATCAACAACCGCGATCTGCGCACCTTCGAGACCTCACTCGCCGTCAGCGAGCGGCTGGCGCCTTTGGTGCCACACGACCGGATCATCGTTGGCGAAAGCGGGCTGAATACGCCCGCCGATCTCGCCCGCCTCGCCCGGATCGGCATATCGACCTTCCTGGTCGGCGAGAGCCTGATGCGTCAGGATGACGTGACTGCGGCGACGCGCGCCCTCCTCAAGCGCGGCCAGCAGCAAACGGCGGCGGAGTAGCTCATGGCGCGCGGCAAGAAGCCCTTGAAGAAAGCCGCGCCAAAGAAGCCTGCAAAGCGCGCGCCGCTGCTCGGCAATTCCGAACTGACCCATATCGACGCCCGCGGCCAGGCCCACATGGTCGACGTCTCGGCGAAAAGCTCGACCGAACGTGTCGCTGTGGCCGAGGGCCGGGTGATCATGCGCAAGGAAACGCTCGATGCCGTAATTGCCGGTAATGCCGCCAAAGGCGACGTACTGGGCGCGGCGCGGCTCGCGGGCATCATGGCTGCCAAGCGCACCCACGGCCTGATCCCGCTCTGTCACCCGCTGCCGATCACCAAGATCGAGATCGACATCAACCCGGAGCACGCCCTGCCCGGCTTTCTGGTGCAGGCCACCGTCAAAGTGAACGGGCAAACTGGCGTTGAAATGGAAGCCTTGATGGCCGTCTCGATCGCCTGCCTGACCATCTACGACATGGCCAAGGCGATCGAGAAAAGCATGCGGATCGACGGCATCCGGCTGCTCTCGAAGATCGGCGGCAAGTCCGGCGACTACCGCGCGGAGACCTAGCGCATGATCCCGAAAAGTGGGAACCGGTTTTCGGACAAGATCATGCGCCACGAGAACCGCTCATGCCCCTGATGTCGGTCGCCGAAGCGTTGCAGCGCGTGCTGGCCGAGGCGCGTCCGCTGCCCGCCGAAATGCTGCCGCTCAACGACGCGCTCGGCCTCGTGCTGGCCGATGACCTGACCGCGCTGCGCACCCAGCCGCCGGCCGCCGTGTCGGCGATGGATGGCTATGCCGTGCGGGCCAGCGACGTCGCCCAGGCGCCTGTCACGCTCACGGTGATCGGTGAGGTCGCCGCCGGCCATCCTTTCGATGGCGCGGTCGGCGCAGGCCAGACCGCGCGCATCTTCACCGGCGGCGTGATGCCGGCAGGCGCCGATACTGTCGTGATTCAGGAACTATCCACGCGCGACGGCGACAAGGTCACGTTCCAAAAGCCGACCGCCAAAAGCCGCAACGTCCGCGACGCCGGTATCGATTTCGCCACGGGCCAGGTGCTGCTGCAAAAAGGCCGCCGCCTCAACGACCGCGATCTGATGCTGGCGGCGGCGATGAACCATCCCAAGCTCAACGTACACCGGCGGCCCAAGGTCGCAGTGCTCGGCACCGGCGACGAGCTGGTGCCGCCCGGCTCGACGCCCGGCCCCGGCGAGATCGTCTATTCCAACGGTTTCGCGCTGCTGGCGATGATCCGCAATGAATGCGCCGAAGCCGTCGATCTCGGCGTTGCCCGCGACCGCGTCGAGGACATCGCGGCCGCCGTACGGCGCGCCCGCGACGGCGGTGTCGATGTGTTGGTGACCACCGGCGGCGCCTCCGTGGGTGAACATGATTTGGTGCAGCGGGCGCTGGCCGCCGAAGGCCTCGATCTGTCGTTCTGGAAGGTGGCGCTGCGCCCCGGCCGCCCGATGATGCATGGCAAGGTCGGCGGCATGCAGGTGCTCGGCCTGCCCGGCAATCCGGTGTCGTCTTACGTCTGCGCCTTCCTGTTCCTGGTGCCGCTGCTGCGGACGCTGGCCGGGCGGCAGGACATCGAGCGCCTTCCGCAACCGGCCCGGCTTGGCCGCGACATGCCCGCCAATGACGAGCGTGCCGACTATCTGCGGGCGACGCTGCACGACGGCCCCAACGGTCCGATCGCAACCCCGCTGCCGTCCCAGGATAGTTCCCTGATGGCGCCGCTGGCCAAAGCCGACTGCCTGCTGATTCGGGAACCGGATGCTCCGGCAGCGCCCGCCGGTTCACACTGCGTCATCCTTAAGCTCGCCCTGTAGCGGCCTTTCGCATTTTTCACTCCAAATTAAAAGGTTGCAGAACAGATATTGAACAGATAGTGTTCGTTCATGCTTTGTTTCTGGCTGTTGCCCTTCTGGGCCCGGCCGACCGGGAGAATTCGAGATGCTGACCCGCAAGCAATTCGAGCTGCTGCGCTTCATCCATGAGCGCCTGACCGAGTCCGGCGTGCCGCCGTCCTTCGACGAAATGAAGGACGCGCTCGATCTGCGGTCAAAATCCGGCATCCATCGTCTGATTACCGCCCTGGAAGAGCGCGGCTTCATCCGCCGCCTGCCGAACCGTGCGCGCGCCATCGAAGTCATCAAGCTGCCCGACTCGGTCGCTCACGGCATCAGCAATGGCCGCTCGCGCGGTTTCAATCCGAGCGTGATCGAAGGCGATCTCGGCCGGGTGCGGCCCGCCAGCGCCAGTATTTCCTCCGAGGACGACACCAGCGCCGGCCGGCCGATTGCCGTCCCGGTGATGGGCCGCATCGCCGCCGGCACACCGATCGAGGCGATCCAGACGCGCAGCCACACCATCAACATGCCGGCCGACCTTTTATCGGCCGGCGAGCATTTTGCGCTCGAAGTGCGCGGCGACTCCATGATCGAAGCGGGCATCCTCGATGGCGACCTGGCGCTGATCCGGCGCTCCGAGGCCGCCGACACCGGCGACATCGTGGTGGCGTTGATCGACGACGAGGAAGCGACCCTCAAGCGGTTTCGCCGCCGCGGCGCCTCCATCGCGCTCGAACCGGCCAATACCTCCTACGAGGTCCGCATCCTGCCGCCCAACCGCGTCCGCATCCAGGGCAAGCTGGTGGGGTTGTTTAGGCGGTACTAGTTCGAATCGCCGGGTTCTAGTTCATCCGTACGCGGCGTGGCGTCGCGGGCGGCCGGACGAGGCGCCACTGCACCGCTCTCGTCGGCGACCCGCGGCGGGCGCGCCCAGGGCCGTTCGTAGCCCGGGGGACGCGCAGCACTCAGCTCGAACCGCTCGCCCACCCAGCGCAGGCCGATGGCGCCATTGCCGCGCCAGTTTTTACGATCGATCAGCAACGCGCTACAGGCGCCGGGCGCCTCGCGCGGGCTGACCACCACGGCGGCGCGGCGACAATCTTCTTCGAAGGCTTCCACTGACTGCGCCATCGAGACCAGCCGGCCGTCGGCCAGTTTGCCGATGCAGCCGGCTGCGTCGCAGCGCACGCCGTTATGCAACGTCGGGTCCTTGACCGTGCGGGCATCGGCGTCGGCCGCCAGCCATTCCTTGACCGCAAAGGTGTCGCGGCCGCTGGCCAGCACCGCCAATTGGCCGTCGCTGCCGCGGAAGGCCGCCGCCTGCCCGTCCGCCGCCACCAGCACGTCCGGCCGCGGCGTCGTCGCCGCCCACAGGCTGGCGGCGACCGCCAGCACCGCCCCGCTCCAGCGTAAAGGCGTGCGCAGCAGGCAGAGCAGCAGGATCGCCGCGGTGCCCAGCAACAGCGGCCCGGTGCCGAAGGCCTGAATGCGGCCGACCGAGCCCGGCAGGCTGGTGACCCACAGCACCACGGTGATCATCCAGTCGATGCCGAGGCCCATCAGTTGCCAGAACACGGCGTCGAAGCCGAACGGCATCACCAGCACGCCCAGGATGCCCGCCGGCATCACCACCGCGGATACCACCGGCATGGCGAGCAAATTGGCGACCACGCCATACGGCGCCAACCGGTGAAAATGGAAGGCCGCATAAGGCGTGGTCGCCAGCCCCGCCAGCAGCGAGGCGAGGATCAGCGCGGCAATCTCGCGGCCGCCCCACAACGCGACGCGGGCGCCGAACGCGGTGTCGGCATTGGTGCGCCAAAATGCGCCGCCCGGCAGGCCGTTTTGGTAGCCGGCGATCAAGGCCAGCGTCGCCGCAAACGACATCTGGAAGCTCGGATGCACCACCGCTTCGGGCGCAAAGATCAACACCACGACGGCCGCGACCGTGATGGTGCGGAACGTCAAAGTCGCGCGGTCGACGACGATGCCGAGCAGTACGATCGCGATCATGATGAAGGAGCGCTGGGTCGCAACCTCGTTGCCCGACAGCAGCAGATAGAACGCCGCCGCGATCAGCGCGCCGATGGCCGCCCATTTCTTGATCGGCTGGCCGCTCGCCAGCGACGGCACCAACGCGAGGACGGCGCGGATGAAGAAGAACACGATGCCTGCCACCACCGCCATGTGATAGCCGGAGATCGACAGCACATGCGCCAGGCTCGAGATGTACATGGCGTCGTTGACCGGCGTCGAGATTGCGTCGCGCTTGCCCGTAATCAGCGCCGATGCGATCGAGCCACGGTCGCCGGGAATGACGGCGCGGATGCGCTTGTCGATCGACTCGCGAATGCCGTCGAGCGCCGAGGCGTAACGCAGCCACAGCGTTGGCGCTATCGGCGGGGTCACCACCGCGATCTTGCCGAGCGCATAACCCGATGCGCCGATGCGCTGGAAAAACATATCGCGCGCGAAGTCGTAGCCGCCGGGCCTTAAAGGAGGAAGCGGCGGCGACAGATGCGCCTTCATCTCGACAAAGCTGCCGACCGCCGGCGCGGTATCTTTACGCACCGCGACGCGCACGCGTTCGGGCACCTCGGCATTGCGCGCGCCGGCGAGTCTATGCACCCGAACCACAATGCGGTCGCTGCGCTCGCGCTCCTCGCGGATTTCGACGAAGCCGGACAGCGTCACACTCGATAGCGTGAATTGCAGAACCGGATGCGCGATGCGCACGCTCTGCAAAGTCGCAACGGCAAAGCCTGCGGCCATCGCGGCGACGCCGAGCGCCAGTGGAAAGCCGACCGGACGTAGCCGCGCGGCATAAGCGACGGCAATGGCGATGACGGCAGCGATCGAAGCCGCCCACCAGGCCGGCTCGCGGCCGGCGGTGAAATAGCCGACAATGCCGAAGCCGAAAGCGACCGCCAGCCACGGCACCAAGCGTCCCGGAGCGACCTCGGCTAAGGCCCATCGCGCCAGCAGACCGCGCAGCGGCCCCGCGATGCCGGCTACGCCCGACGGCACAACAAGCCCGGCGCGCGGCCGCGCGGGCTCCCAGGTTTTGGCTTGCGGGCGCGGTTTAACGGCCGGGTCCATGGGCGCGGCGCCCCCTGACGCCGACACAACCGACCGCAAGGCTAATACATGCAAAAGTTGTGGCTAGAGGAACGGTTGCGAACGCTGACAGAAGCCATTACCGGGAGATATTCCCCCCAGTTACGGCTTACCGTGGCGGAAACGTTCAACCGCCGGCTTTTTCCTTGGCCACGTCCTTGGCCACGTCTTTGGCAAAGGAGTCACGCAGCCCGATGGTGCGGTTGAACACTAGTTTCTCGGCGGTGGTATCCCGGTCGAGGCAGAAATAGCCCTGGCGCTCGAACTGGACGGGCGTCTCGATCTTGGCGTCGGCGGCCGCCGGCTCCAGCCGGGCGCCGGTCAGCAGCTCCAGCGAATTCGGATTGAGATCGGCGGCAAAATTCTCGGCGCCGCTCGGGTCCGGCCGGTTGAACAGCGGATTGTAGATCCGCACCTCGGCGGGGATCGAATGCGCGGCCGACACCCAGTGCATGGTCGCCTTCACCT
This sequence comes from uncultured Hyphomicrobiales bacterium, assembly GCA_903878085.1. GTDB lineage: Bacteria > Pseudomonadota > Alphaproteobacteria > Rhizobiales > Xanthobacteraceae > Pseudolabrys. The sequence goes on from CAIRGJ010000026.1 coordinate 75,209, forward strand.
TGCGGCCGTCCGGCGCGTTGCCGCCTTTTGTCGCCGGATCGTAGGTGCAGCGCAATTCCGTAACCTCTCCGGCGGCGTTCTTCACCACGCCGGTGCACTTGATGAAATAGGCGTAGCGCAGCCGCACTTCGGTACCGGGCGACAGCCGGAAGAATTTCTTCGGCGGCACTTCCATGAAGTCTTCTTGCTCGATGTACAGTTCGCGCGAAAACTTGATCTTGCGTGAGCCCGCCGCCGCATCGTCGGGATGGTTGACCGCGTCGAGTTCTTCCGACTGCCCTTCGGGATAATTCTCGATCACCACTTTCAGCGGCCGCAACACCGCCATGCGGCGCAGCGCCGTCTTGTTGAGCGCCTCGCGCACGGTGAACTCGAACATGCCGGCGTCGACCACGCTGTTGGCCTTGGCGACGCCGATGCGCTTGATGAAATCGCGGATCGCCTCCGCCGGCACGCCGCGCCGGCGCAATCCGGCAATGGTCGGCATGCGCGGATCGTCCCAGCCGCCGACGTGGCCGCCGCGCACCAGTTCGGTGAGCACGCGCTTGGACAGCAGCGTGTAGGTCAGATTGAGCCGCGCCATCTCATATTGATGCGGCGTCGACGGCACGTCGAGATTGGCGATGAACCAGTCGTAGAGCGGACGGTGATCCTCGAACTCGAGCGTGCAGATCGAATGCGTGATGCCTTCGATGGCGTCCGACTGGCCATGGGCGAAGTCGTAGCTCGGATAGATTTTCCAGGTGGTGCCGGTGCGCGGATGCGGCGCGTTGAGAATGCGGTACAGCACCGGATCGCGTAAGTTTATGTTGCCCGAGCTCATATCGGCCTTGGCGCGCAGCACCCGCGCGCCGTTGGGGAATTCGCCGGCGCGCATGCGGCGGAACAGATCGAGGTTCTCGTCCACCGTGCGGTCGCGGAACGGGCTGTTCTTGCCGGGCTCGGTCAGCGTGCCGCGGTTGGCGCGGATCTCGTCCTGCGACTGATCGTCGACATAGGCCTGACCTTTGCGAATCAGGTCCTCGGCCCAGCCATAGAGCCGCTCGAAATAGTCCGAGGCGTAATAAAGGTGTTGGCCCCAATCGAAGCCGAGCCAGCGCACGTCGCGCTCGATGGCGTCGATATATTCCTGCTCTTCCTTGACCGGATTGGTATCGTCGAACCGCAAATGGCAGCGGCCGCCGAACTCTTCGGCGATGCCGAAATTCAGGCAGATCGACTTGGCGTGGCCGATATGAAGGTAGCCGTTCGGCTCGGGCGGAAAGCGGGTGACGACTTGCGCGACGCGGCCGGCATCGAGGTCGGCCTTAACGATATCGCGAATGAAGTCGCGGCCCGGTTCGGCCGCCGTCGGATTGCCGCTTGCCTTATCGTCGCTCGCCATGCTTCTTCGACCTCAATCAACCCCGGCCTCTGCGCCGCTCTAAACCCATGACGTGCCGTTCGGCACTATGTCAATTGCGATGACACTCATCCCGGCAATTGTGGTACAGGGCGCGCAATGAGCGAGCCAGTCGTCACCCGTTTTGCGCCGTCCCCCACCGGATTCCTCCATATCGGCGGCGCCCGCACCGCGCTGTTCAATTGGCTTTATGCCAAGCGGTTCGGCGGCAAGATGCTGCTGCGAATCGAGGATACCGACCGCGAGCGCTCGACCACGGCCGCCATCGCCGCCATCATTGACGGCCTGACCTGGATGGACCTGTCCTGGGACGGCGACATCGTGTTCCAGTTTTCGCGCGCCGAGCGCCATCGCCAGATCGCCGAGCAATTGCTGGCCGAGGGCAAGGCCTATCGCTGCTATGCCTCGCCGGAGGAACTCACCGCCATGCGCGAGGCGGCCCGCAAGGAAGGCCGCACCAAGCTCTACGACGGGCGCTGGCGCGACCGCGATCCGGCCGACGCGCCGCCGGGGGTCAAGCCGGTGATCCGCCTCAAGGCGCCGCAGACCGGCGAGACCGTGGTCGAGGACCAGGTGCAGGGCCGCGTGGTCTGGCAGAACGAGAACCTCGACGATTTCGTGCTGCTGCGCTCGGACGGCAACCCGACTTATATGTTGGCCGTCGTCGTTGACGATCATGATATGGCGGTCACCCACATCATCCGTGGCGACGACCATCTCAACAACGGCGCCCGCCAGACGCAGATTTATCAGGCGCTCGGCTGGAACGTGCCCATCATGGCGCATATTCCGCTGATCCACGGCCCGGACGGCTCCAAGCTGTCCAAGCGCCACGGCGCGCTGGGCGTCGATGCCTATCGGGCGATGGGCTATTTGCCGTCCGCGATGCGCAACTACCTGGTGCGCCTGGGCTGGGCGCACGGCGACCAGGAGATCTTCACCGAAGCGGAAATGATCGCGGCCTTCGACCTGCCCGCCATCGGCCGCTCGCCGGCGCGGTTCGATTTCGCCAAGCTGGAAAACCTCAACGGCCATTACATCCGGGCGACCGACGATGCCGCCCTGATCGGCGACCTTGAGAAGCTGTTGCCGCACATCACCGGCGGCCAAGAGCTTGCCGGCAAGATGACGCCGGCTTTGCGCGAAAAGCTGCGCATCGCCATGCCGGGCCTGAAAGAGCGGGCTAAGACTTTGGTCGAGTTGTTCGACGCCTCGCGGTTCTTGTGGGCTGCCCGCCCCTTGGACATCAACGACCAGGCCAAGGCGGTCCTGACTGCCGACGCCAAAGCCCTGCTCGCCTCCCTGCTGCCCGAGCTCGAGGCGGCGACCGATTGGACCGCGGCGGGTGTCGAGGCCGTGGTCCGGCCTTATGCCGAACGCGTCGGCCAAAAGCTTGGCGCCGTGGCGCAACCGTTGCGGGCGGCGCTGACCGGGCGGACGACCTCGCCGCCGATCTTCGACGTGCTCGCGGTGCTGGGCCGGGACGAGAGCCTGGCGCGGCTGCGCGATCAGGCGGCCGACGCCGCCTAGGTTTTCACGGCGTGGTAGGCGGCCGGGCAACAACAGCTATGCCCATTTAGCGGGCGGATGCGCCTCGCGGACGATCTTGCCGCGCACTATCTTGCGGTGCACACTTGGCTGCGCTACCCCAAACTGCCCCGGAATCTTGCACGCCTGAATCGGCGTCACATTGTCCGGCTAGAGTTTAGCTTCCCCCGCTGCCGTTAATTCGAGGGCTCGACCCATGGACGCCAAGACCGACACCAAAACCAACACCGAGAAGAAGTCCGGCACGATCACCGTCGGCAACAAGAACTGGGATTTTCCGATCTACGATGGCACGGTCGGTCCGCAAGTGATGGACATCTCCAAGCTCTACGGTGAGAGCGGGCTCTTCACTTACGACCCCGGTTTCACCTCGACGGCGAGCTGCGAATCCAAGATCACCTATATCGACGGCGATGAGGGTATTCTGCTCTATCGCGGCTATCCGATCGATCAACTCGCCGAGCACGGCGACTTCCTCGAGACCTGCTATCTCCTGCTCTACGGTGAACTGCCGACGCCGTCGCAGAAACACGATTTCGACTATCGCGTCACGCGCCACACCATGGTGCATGAACAGATGAGCCGCTTCTTCCAGGGCTTCCGCCGCGACGCGCATCCAATGGCGGTGATGACCGGCTCGATCGGCGCGCTGTCGGCGTTCTATCACGACTCCACCGACATCTCGGATCCGCTGCAGCGCATGATCGCCTCGCTGCGCATGATCGCGAAGGTGCCGACGCTCGCCGCGATGGCTTACAAATATTCGATCGGTCAGCCGTTCATCTATCCGAAGAACGACCTCGACTACTCCACCAACTTCCTGCGCATGTGCTACGCGGTGCCGACCGAGGACTACAAGCCGAACCCGGTGCTGGCACGCGCCATGGACCGCATCTTCATCCTGCATGCGGACCACGAGCAGAACGCCTCGACCTCGACGGTGCGGCTCGCCGGTTCGTCGGGCGCCAATCCGTTCGCCTGCATTGCCGCCGGCTGCGCCTGCCTCTGGGGTCCCGCGCATGGCGGCGCCAACGAGGCGGCGCTCAACATGCTGCGCGAGATCGGCCATGTCGACCGCATCCCCGAGTTCATCAAGCGCGCCAAGGACAAGAACGACAGCTACCGCCTGATGGGCTTCGGCCACCGCGTCTACAAGAACTACGATCCGCGCGCCAAGATCATGCAGAAGACCTGCCACGAAGTCCTGGCCGAGCTCGGCATCAAGGACGATCCGCTGCTCGACGTCGCCATGGAGCTGGAGAAGATCGCGCTGCACGACGAATATTTCGTCGAGAAGAAGCTGTACCCGAACATCGATTTCTATTCGGGCATCACGCTCAAGGCGATGGGCTTCCCGACCACGATGTTCACCGTGCTGTTTGCGGTGGCGCGCACCGTCGGCTGGATCGCGCAGTGGAAGGAAATGATCGAGGACCCGAAGCAGAAGATCGGCCGTCCGCGCCAGCTCTACACCGGCGCGACGACACGCGATTACGTGCCGATCTCGCGGCGCAAATAATTTCTGAAATCAGGTGTTGCGACAGGGCGGCTTTTCAGCCGCCCTTTTCGTTTCAGGCGTTGCCGCTTGTCGGCCTGCCGTTCGCGCCCTTGCCATTCAACCGCGCTTTGGCGCCATCATAGGCCCAGGTCACATAGGCGCCGGCCCAGGTGAAGCCACCGCCGAAGGCCGCCAGCAGCAGGCGGTTGCCCGCCTTGAGCTGTGGCTCGTAGTCCCACAGGCAGAGCGGGATGGTGGCGTTGGTGGTGTTGCCGTATTTGTGGATGGTCACCATCACCTTGTCCATCGACATGCCCATGCGCTCGGCGGTGGATTCGATGATGCGGTTGTTGGCCTGGTGCGGCACCAGCCAGTCGATCATGTCGCCGCGCAGATTGTTGCGCGCCATGATCTGGCCGGAGATCTCGGCCATGCGCGCGATGGCGTATTTGTAGACCGCCGCGCCTTCCTGATGCACGTAATGCAGACGCTTGGCGACGGTGGCCGCGCTCGCCGGCATGCGGCTGCCGCCGGCTTTCTGATGCAGGTGCACCCAGCCGGCGCCGTCGGATTTGATCATCGTGTCCATGATGCCGTAGCCGCTGTCGTTCGGCTCGAGCAGCACCGCGCCGGCGCCGTCGCCGAATAAGACGCACGTTGCACGATCGGTGTAATCGATGATCGACGACATCTTGTCGGCGCCGACCACCACCACTTTACGCGCGGTGCCGTTGGCGATGAATTGCGAGGCGATGCTCAGCGAATAGAGAAAGCCCGAGCACGCCGCCTGCACGTCGAACGAGCCGATCTCGCGAATGCCGACCATGTCGCAGATCAGATTGGCGGTGGACGGGAACTGCATGTCCGGCGTCGTGGTGGCGCAGATCAGCAGATCGACCTCTTCCGGCTTGGTGCCGGTTTTTTCCAACAGACCGCGCACGGCTTCCGCCGCCATGTGGGAGGTGCCGAGGCCCTCGCCTTTCAGGATGTGGCGCTCCTTGATGCCGGTGCGCTCGGTGATCCAGGCGTCGCTGGTGTCGACCATGCGCGCCAGCTCGGCATTGGTCAGCAGGTCCGGCGGCACATAGCCGTGGACGGCGGTAATGGCGGCGCGGGCGGGAATGGTCAAAACGGAGATTTCGGACGGGTTTCGATTACGACAGACGGATGACAGGCAAGCTACGCTCTTGGCGGCGGCGGCGCTACTGCCTCGCCCCTCAGTTGGTTAAGCCCCGGGACGCAATCGAGGATCGCGACCGCGGCGCGGTCGCTGGGAACCGCGGTGCCGATCGCCATAATGGCGTCCAGCCGGGCAAAGGCCGCGATCTGTCGTTGGCGGTCCGGCGTATCGGTCAGCAGCGGTACGAGAGCGCCGGCGAGCGCCTCGGCCGTGCAGAAATGCTGGAGGAATTCCGGCACCACGTTTTCGTCCAGCACCAGATTGGCGAGGATAAAGCTCTTCACCCGGATAAAGGCCCGGCCGATCATCTCCTCCAGCAGCGAAACTTTATAGGCGGCGACCATCGGCACGCCCGCGACCGCTAGTTCGAGGGTCGAGGTTCCCGACTTGCTCAAGGCTGCCCGCGCGGTCCGGAATGCTGCATCTTTTTCGACCGCCAACGTCACCACGCGGACAGGGACGCGCCAGGAGGCGGTCGCCGCACGGACGGCGTCGGCCAGTCGCGGGATCGCGGGGACAATGACCTCGATCGGACCGGTGCGGGCCGCGACCAGGGCGACGGCACCGCCAAAGACATCTGCCATGCGGCGGATTTCGCTGGCGCGGCTGCCCGGCAGCACCAGCAGGATCGGCGGATCGCTGAGCCGGCGGCGCGCTTCGTCCGCGCTCGGCCGCAGGTCGGCCACTTTTTCGCTGAGCGGATGACCGACAAACGTACAAGGCGGTCCGCCCAGGCGCTGCATCGCCGCAGGCTCGAACGGCAGCAGCGCCAGCACATGATCGACATAGTGGCGCATGGCGCGCGCGCGTCCCGGCCGCCAGGCCCAAACCGAAGGACAGACATAATCGACGATCGGAATATGCGGCGCGATGGCGCGCACCCGCCGCGCGACACGATGGGTGAATTCCGGGCTGTCGATAATGACCAGAACGTCCGGCTTGGCGGCGATCACCGCGTCCGCCGCCTCGCGAATACGGCGCAGAATTTTCGGCAGGCCGCTCAGGATGGCGCCGACGCCGATGATCGCCAGATCGCCAAGCGGAAACAGGCTCGGCACGCCCTCGCCCGCCATATGCGAACCGCCGATGCCGGAAAATCGCACGCCCGGCGCGTGGCGCTTGAGCGCCGCGATCAGCGACGCGCCCAGCCGGTCGCCCGATTCCTCGCCGGCCACCAGGAAAACATGCGGGCTCATCGCTGGCCGCCGGCTGGCGTCCCGAGCACGAAGATATTGGCGCGGTCGGCCGCGGCAATGAGCTGCGCCGGCTCGGCGACGATGGTCGAACCAGCAACGACCGCTATGCCCGCAAGCCCGGCGCGCGCGACGCCCTCGACGGTGAACGGACCGATCGACGGCATGTCGAAACGCAGATCCTGGCCAAGCTTGGGCGCCTTCACCAGCACGCCGCTGCCGATGGGCGTGCGCACCCGGCCGCTGGCGCGCAATTCCGCGATGCGCTTGAGCATCTCGTCGGTGCCTTCCGCCGCTTCCACCGCCTGCACATGCTTGCCGGAAACCACCACCGCCTGCCCGACATCGAACGGCCCGGTGGCGCGCAGATAGTCGAGACCCAGCGCAATGTCGGCGCGGTCGCGTTCCGATGGGTGGCTGCGGCCGAGCGTGCCTTCGGGCACCAGGATTTCCGGCGCGACTTCATGGGCGCCGAGCACGCGGAAGCCTTGTTCCTCGATCAGCCGTACGCCGCTCGTCAGGATGTGATCGTCGCCGCCACGAAACGCCGCGGCGATGCGCGGCAATAGCATCAGCGTCGTCAGATCGAAGCGGAGCTGCCAGAAAGCGGGCCGCACCATCGAGCCGATCATCACCATTTCATGGCAGCCAGCGGCGCGCGCCGCGCGCGCAAAGCCGCCGAATTGCGCGAGGCGAACCCAGCTATGCGGGCGCTGCGCGTAGTCTTCCGGCTTTGCGATGCCCTGCAACGGAAACAGCAACACCGGACGGCCGCGCGCCTGGACGTAATCGGCGACCGCCAATGGCAGAGAACCGCCGCCGCAAATCAGCGCCAGCGGGCTTTGCTGCCCTGCGGGGCTTACTTGCCCTGCGGCCGGCGCGGTGCTCATGCGTCCTCGTCGCCTTCGGAGCGCTTGATCGCCATGGTCAGCGGACGCTTGCCCGCGCGAATGAAGGCTATCATTTTAGCCACCTGCGCATCGGCGGCATAATCCACAGCGACCCGTTCGAGCCGGTCGCGGAAAGAGCCCTCGCCGAAAAACAGCGCGCGATAAGCGTCGCGCACGCGATGAATCTCGGCCTTCGATAGACCGCGGCGGCGCATGCCGACCACGTTGAGCCCGACCAGATGGGCCAGCGGCCCCTGCGCCATGCCGCCCGGAATGACGTCGGCGCGAACGCCGCTCAAGCCGACGATCATCGCGCCGTCGCCGATGCGCGTGAACTGGCGCACCGCGACGCCGCCGCCGAACACGACATAGTCGCCGACCGTGCAATGGCCCGCGAGCATCGCATTGTTGGCGAAGACGATGTTGTTGCCGACATGACAATCGTGCCCGACATGGCTGCCAACCATGAAGAAACAATGGTCGCCGACCGAGGTGACGTTGCCGCCCTCTTCGGTGCCGGTATTCATGGTGACGTTCTCGCGGATATCGCAATCCGCGCCGACCGTGAGCCGGGTCGGGCCGCCTTTATAGCTGAACGACTGCGGCGGCGAGCCGAGCTAGGCGAAGGGATAAATTACCGTGCGCGCGCCGATCGTGGTGTGCCCGGTGACATTGACGTGCCCGATCAGCCGGCAGCCGTCGCCGATCGTGACATGCGGGCCGATGGTGCAGAACGGACCGATGGTGACGTTATTCCCGATCGTCGCCCCGGCCTCGATCCGCGCCGAGGAATCGATCAAAGCGCTGCTCATGTGTCGAAAATCATTGCGCTAAGTTCGGCTTCGGCCACGATCTGGCCGCGAACTTTGGCTTCGCCGCGATACCACCACATGGACTTGCGCTTGTTGAGCCTGTTCATGTGGTACTCGATGGTGTCGCCGGGTAGAACCGGCTTGCGGAATTTCGCTTTGTCGATGGTCAAGAAGAACACCGATTTCGGCTGCGTCGACGCCGTCGACGCGATGCACAGAACGCCGGCGGTCTGCGCCATACCCTCGATGATCAACACGCCGGGGAATACCGGATTGCCAGGAAAGTGGCCCTGGAAACACGGCTCGTTGAACGTGATGTTCTTGATGCCGATGCCGTGGTCGTCGCCGCGGATATCGATCACCCGATCGACCATGAGAAACGGATAGCGATGCGGCAGCATCCGCAGCACGTCGCCGATTTCGGCGGTTTCCAGCGTCTTGACGGTTTCTTCCATCACAATCGTCTCACTCATCAGCCGTCGAACCGGCGTCGGCGTCGCGCGCCATCCGCGCGACCAACGTCATTTCGCGGAACCACTGCCGCATCGGTTTAGCCGGCGTGCCGCCCCAGCGCGAACCCGGCGGCACATCGCCGTTGACGTTGCTGGTAGCGGCAATCTGCGTTCCTTCGCCGATCGTCACGTGGTCTTTTACGCCCGCGCGCGCGCCCAGCACAACAAAGTCCTCCAGAGTCGCGCTCCCTGCAATGCCGACCTGGGACACCAGCACGCAGTGCCGGCCGATCGCGACATTGTGGCCAACCTGGACCATGTTGTCGATCTTGGTGCCCTCGCCGATCACGGTATCGCGCAACGCGCCGCGGTCGATAGCCGTTCCGGCGCCGATCTCGACGTCGTCCTGGATGATAACGCGGCCGACCTGCGGCACCTTGAGGTGGCCTTTGCCCCCCATCACAAAGCCGAAACCGTCCTGGCCGATGTTGCAGCCCGGATGGACGATGACGCGGTCGCCGATCAGCGCGCAGGCGATAACGGCATTGGCGCCGATGGCGCAATCGCGTCCGATCCGCACCTCGGCGCCGATCACGGCATTGGCCCCGATCAAGGTGCCGGCGCCGATTTCGGCTCCGGCGCCGATCACCGCGCCGGGATCGACGGTGACGCCGTTTTCCAGCCGCGCGGTCGGGTCGATCGTGGTTCCGGCGAAGTCGCCGGCCTTGCCCAGCGACGACGGCCGCAGCGAATGCGGAAACAACGCGCGCGCGACTTTCACGAAGGCCGCGTAAGGCTGGGAGACTACCAGCACGGCCACATGAGGCGGCAAATGTTTGGCGAGCGCCGCCGTGGTCAGACAAGCGCCGGCATACGTCGCCGCCGCCGCTACGGCATAGCGCTGATGGTCGAAGAAGGCGAGATCGGACGGCGCCGCGCGGTCGAGCGGCGCAATATTGACGATGCGGCGCGCATGCGGCGGCGCCTCGATCACGGCGCCGCACAGGCTGGCGATCTCATCAAGCGTGAGACCGCCGCTGTGTCGCAGGAAGATCGGCTCGCTCATGCTGCCCCGGCCGTGCCGCCGACAGCGACCCAGATTCCAACGTCGGTCAGAACTTGGTGCCGCCGCTGAAGCGGAAGATCTGCGTCGAGTCGCATATCTGCGTCGTGCCGCCCGTCGGCGTCGTGCAATATTTCTTCAACGGATAGGCCAGATCGAAACGCAGCGGACCGAGCGGCGAATCCCAGATGAAGCCGATACCGACCGAAGAACGGATCATCGCTGGCGAGTCGAGGCCAACCTGAAGCGTTTCACCCGTCACGTTCCAAGCCGTCGGACCTTTGTAGCCCCAGATCGAACCGGCATCGACATAGGCCGCCAGTTTGATGCCGATCTCCTTCGGCAGGAAATACAGCGGCGTCTGCGCTTCGAGGCTCGCGCCCCAGTACATCGAGCCGCCGAGCGCGTCGTTGGTCGTTCCCGAAGTCAAATCGCGCGGACCGATGCCGGACGGCGAGAAGCCGCGCACCAGGTTCGGGCCCATCTGGAAATGATCCAGCATGCGCAGATCCTTGCCGCCCCAGCCCGCGATATTGCCGCCTTGCAGGTGGAGCACGCTGACGACGTCGGACACGACCTCGTAATAGTTGCGCGTATCGATCGAGGTGCGGACGAACTTCACGTCGCCGCCGGCGCCGGCGAAGTCCTGCTTGAACTCGGCGAACATGCCGCTGGTCGGCAGCTTGTTGTTGTCGAGCGTGTTGTAGGCCAGCGAATAGCCGACCAGAGACGTCATGACCGGGCCTGCCGCCAGTTCCTTGCGGACCGCCATCGACGCTTCGCCGTCGGCGTAACAGCCGTTCGGCGCATTGACGAGCGTATCCAGGCCAGCGGATTCACGGGTCGGACTGACTCCCGGACCGCCGCGGCCCGGCGTCAGGCTTGAATTGATACAGTTGTTGTACAGATCGGGCAGCGTGATTTCCTGCCGATAGATCGAATAGCGCGGCGCAAACGACAGTTCCTCGGTCAAGGCGAGACCGAGCCGCAAATTCGTGCCGATGGTCTTGGTGTCGTACGACACATAGTTCGAAGCGAGGTTCTGGCGCGCGAACAGATCGATGCCGCCGGCGACGCGATAGCCGAGCAGATAGGGCTCGACGAAGGACAGATCGACGCCGCGGGTGCGCTGGCCGTAGGTCACCGACGCCTTGGCATATTGGCCGCGGCCCATCAGGTTGCGGTCGGCGACGCTGACTTCGGCGATAAATCCGTCCGAGGTCGAATAGCCGCCTGCGATCGAGAACTCGCCCGTGGGCATTTCTTCGACATCGACGTTGATGACGACGCGATCCGGCGCCGAACCCGGCTCGTTGGAAATCTTGACGGTCTTGAAGAAGTTCAGATTCTTCAGGCGGCGCTCGGCGCGGTCGATCAGCGCGCGGTTGTAGGCGTCGCCTTCGCTGATATCGAATTCGCGGCGGATCACATAGTCGCGGGTGCGGATGTTGCCGCGGACATTGATGCGCTCGATGTAAGCACGGGTGCCTTCCTCGAGCACGAACGCCAGATTGATGGTCTTGGCCTCGAAGTTACGATCGCCGCGCGGACGCACATTGGCGAAGGCGTAGCCGCGCTTGGCGGCTTCGATCGTCATGACCTCGACGCTCTTTTCGACCAGATCGGCGTTGTACACGCTGCCGGCGCCGAGCTTCAGCGTACTGCGCAGCGATTCGGGATCGATGGCGCGCACGTTGGACACCACGTCCACGGTGCCGACGCGGTATTGCGAACCCTCGTCGATGGTGAAGATGACGGTGAAGCCCTTCTTGGCCGGATCGTATTCGCCGACCGCCGAGATGATGCGCGCATCCGCGTAGCCGTTCTTGAGATAGAACCGGCGCAGCAGGTCGCGGTCGGCTTCAATGCGATCGGGATCGTAGATGTCGGTGGTCTGCAGAAAGCTGAGCCAGTTGCTTTCCGACGTCTTGACGATGTCCCTCAGGCGGCCGGACGAGAACGCCTTGGCGCCGATGAACTTGATATCCTTGACGCCGGTCTTCTCGCCTTCGGTGATTTCGAACACCAGCTCGACGCGATTGTTCGGCAGGTCGATGATCTTGGGCTCGACGCGCACGTCGAAGCGGCCGCTGCGGTGATAGATTTCGATGATGCGCTGCACGTCGGCCTGCACGGTCGGCTTCGACAGCGTGCCGCGCGGCTTGGACTGCACTTCGGCCTTGAGCTGCTCGTCCTTGGCCTTCTTGTTGCCTTCGAAGGCAACGCGGTTGATGACCGGGTTTTCGACCACGGTGACGACCAGACGGCCGCCGGCGCGGTTGACGTGGACGTCGGAGAACAGGCCGGTGGCGTAGAGCGACTTGAGGCCTTCGTCGATTTCCTGGGGGCCGAGCTGGCCGCCGGCGCCGCCATGGAAATAACTGCGGACGGTTTCGGATTCGACCCGGCGGTTGCCTTCAACCGCGATGGAATTGACGGTCTGGGCCACGGCCACGCCCGAGGACGCAACAGTCGCGCAAACGGTACCGACAAGGATACCGCCGAGGACAACACAGCTAAGGGCTAGTCCCCGAACCAACCGCACACAAAGTCCCATGCGCAACGCGCCCTCTTGATCTTTGGCGGCCGTCCCCGCCGCAGATTCGCCAGTCAAATCAGTTAACTTCGTCGCTTTGTACAGCGTTTTGGCCGCACTGCAAACTAAACCGCCAACCGAAGTTTCCCTTTCCCCTCATTAAGTTGCCGGGAGGCAACGGTTATGAAGTGGTCAGGTGCAGGATGTCATTAAACGTTGCAAAAATCATCAACACGACGACGATTGCCAGTCCGATGCGGAACCCGACCTCCTGGGCCCGCTCCGAGAGCGGCCGACCCCGGGCCGCCTCGATTCCATAGAACAAAAGGTGACCGCCATCGAGCAGCGGGATCGGGAACAGGTTCAAGAGCCCAATCGAGACCGAAAGCACCGCGGTGAGATGGATTAAGGCAATGAAGCCTGCGGTGGCGACCTGACCGGACACCTGGGCGATCCGGATCGGACCGCCGAGCTGATCGGCGGATTCGCGGCCGGTGAACACCCCGCCGATATAGCTCAGCGTGCGGTCGACCACGAACCAGGTCTCCTGCGCGCCCATGACGATGGCCTGCAGCGGGCCGGCCTTCTCGGTCTTGATGTCGCCGGGCGCCATCGAGCGGCTGATGCCGAGCACGCCGAGGCGGTGCACGTTGCCGAAATTGTCTTTGAGCTCCTTGAGCTCAGGCGTCGCCTTGAGCGTGACATGCACGCCGCCGCGCTCGACCTCGACACTGATCGGCTCGCCGGCGCTGACGCTGACGACGCGCTGCATTTCGGCGAAATTGGCAATCGCGTTGCCGTTAATGGCCAAAACCAGGTCGCCGGCCTGGAAGCCGGCGGTCTGCGCCGCACTGCCCGGCTGGATCGCGTCGACGCGCGCCGACGTGGTCTGCTTGCCGACGGTCATGAACACGCCGGCGAAAATGGCGATCGCCAGAATGAAATTCGCAATCGGGCCGGCCGCAACGACCGCGGCGCGGGAGCCGACCGGCTTGAAGACGAAGCTGTCGTTCTTTTCGGCTTCGGTCATGCCGGCGGCGGCGTCCCGGTCGGGCACGCTCGCGGCATTTTCGTCGCCGAAGAACTTCACATAGCCGCCAAGGGGGACCGCCGAGAGCTTCCAGCGCGTACCGTAGCGGTCGTTGAAGCCGACGATTTCGGGCCCGAAACCGATCGAGAAAGTGATCACTTTGATGCCGCACCAGCGGGCGATCAAAAAGTGGCCAAGCTCATGAAAGAACACGACAATCGTGAGCACAAACAGGAACGGCACGACGTAGCCGACCAGGCCGCCGCCGAATGCGCTCATACTGCCCAGAAAATCGAAACTCATTACACCCTCATCCCGTAAGCGGTATGGCGCACTTATCGTTACCGTGAGTTTACTAGGATGACTTTAAGGCAATTTCAGGCAAGAGGGCCAAGGCTATACTTCTTGCAACATGGTCAACGCCCAGAGCCGCATCGAGGCTTGCCGGCTCGGCCATCAGCCCGCGACCGGCCGCCGCATCCAATGTGGCCTCGACCAGCGCCGGGATTGCCATGAAACCGATGCGGCCGGCGATGAATTCGGCGACCGCGACCTCGTCGGCGGCATTGAGCACCGTCGGCGCCGCGCCGCCCGTCTCCATCGCCTGCCGCGCCAAGGCCAGCGCCGGAAAGCGCACTTCGTCGGCCGGCTCGAAGGTCAATTCGCGCACCTGTGCCAAATCGAGGCGGGGCGCCGGGCCATCGATCCGCGCCGGCCAGGCCAGGCAATGCGCGATCGGAATCCGCATGTCGGGCGCGCCCATCTGCGCCACCACCGAGCCATCGCGGAATTCGACCATGCCGTGGATGACCGATTGCGGATGCACCAGCACGTCGATCTCGTGCGGCGCCAGCGCGAACAGATGATGCGCCTCGATCACTTCGAGGCCTTTGTTCATCAGCGTCGCGGAATCGATCGAGATCTTCGGGCCCATCACCCAGTTCGGATGGCGCAGCGCCTGCTCCGGCGTAGCCAGCCGGATGGCTTCCAGCGACCAGGTGCGGAACGGGCCGCCCGACGCGGTCAGGATCACGCGCTTGAGGTCTTCGCGGCGACCGGCGCCGAGCGCCTGGAACACTGCGTTGTGTTCGCTGTCGACCGGCAACACGGTCGCGCCGGCGCTCGCCGCGCGGCGCATGAAGAAGGCGCCGGCGCACACCAGGCATTCCTTGTTGGCGAGCGCGACCGTGGCGCCGCGTTCGATCGCCGCCAAGGTCGGCTTCAGTCCGACCGCGCCGCTGATCGCCGCCATTACCCACTCGGCCGGGCGTTGCGCTGCTTCGACCAGCGCCTCTTCACCCGCCGCCGCTTCGATGCCGCTGCCTGCCAGCGCATCTTTAAGTTCGCCGTAGTAATCCGGATCGGCCACCACGGCGATGCGAGCGCCGATGTCGCGCGCGATCTTGGCCAGCGCCGCGGCGTTGCGCCGCGCGCTGATGGCTTCGACGCGATAGCGGCCGGGCTCGCGCTGGATCAAATCGACGGTGCTCAACCCCACCGAACCGGTGGCGCCGAGGATCGTGATGCTGCGCGGCTCGGTTGCCGGCAGCGGTGTCGAGCGTGCGAGGCTGGCTGGCGTCATGCCGTCACCATACCAGCAGGCCGCGCGCCGGCGCATCGAAACCGCCGCGCAACAGACCGATGACGCAGCCAACCACCGCGGCGGCCCAGAAGCCGTCGAGCCGGTCCATCACGCCGCCATGACCGGGAATGAGCTGGCTGGAATCCTTGACGCCGAACTTGCGCTTCACCCATGATTCGAAAAGATCGCCGGCTTGCGCGCACACCGACAGCAGCAATGCGACAGCCGCGATCGCCACGGTGCTGAACGATCCGAACAGTCTTGCGACCAGAACCGCGACAATCATCGCCCCGAGCGTGCCGGCAATCGCGCCCGCCCAGGTTTTCTTCGGGCTCACCGCAGGCAGCAGTTTCGGCCCGCCAATGGCGCGGCCGGCGAAGTAGCCGAAGATGTCGGTGCTCCACACAATGGCGAACAGCAGCACGATCGCCAGCAATCCGAATGCGGCATCGGCGCGCAGTAACACTGGCGCCATGAACATCGCAGCCGCGTAGAGGATGCCGGCCGCGATCCACGCCGGGCCTTTGACCAGCCTTGTCCATTCCCACACCACGGCAATCGCGGCCGCCGCCCAGAACAGCGCGAAGGGCCAGCCGCCGAAGTACGCAGCCGCAATCGCCACCGGCGCCAGCACCGCCGCCGAGACGATGCGTAGCGCCAGATTGCTTTGGAGCAAGGCCACGCGGTTCAGGATCCGGTCTTGGCGACGAGGCCGCCGAAGCGGCGTTCGCGCTGGCGGTATTCGGCGATGGCCGCTTCAAGCGCGGCGCGGTCGAAATCCGGCCAATAAGTCGGCACGAATACCAGTTCGCTGTAGGCCGATTGCCACAGCAGAAAATTCGACAGCCGCTGCTCGCCGCTGGTGCGGATGATCAGATCGGGGTCAGGCAGATCGGGCGCGTCGAGCAAGCCGCCGACCGTTTCCACGGTGACATCGGCAGGCTTCAACGCGCCGCTGGCGACTTGTTCAGCGATGCGGCGCGCCGCGCGCGCGATTTCCTGGCGGGCGCCGTAATTGAACGCCACCACCAAAGTCAGTCCGTCATTGTTGCGGGTCAGTTCCTCGGCTTCGGTCAGCAGACGGCCGATGTCGGCATCGAGCCCTTCGCGTTCGCCGATAATGCGCACGCGCACGTTGCTCTTGTGCAGTTCGGCAAGGTCGTTGCGGATGAAGCGCCGCAGCAGGCCCATCAGCTCCAAGATCTCGGCGGCCGGCCGCGACCAGTTTTCCGCACTGAAGGAAAAAATCGTGATGACCTTGATGCCGATTTCGCCCGCGGCGCGGATGGTGCGGCGTATGGCCTCGACGCCGCGCCGGTGACCTTCGGCCCGCGGCAGCCCGCGCGCCGACGCCCAGCGTCCGTTGCCATCCATGATGATGGCGACATGACGGGGCGCCGTCGGCGCGTTTTGCGGAGCTTCGACTTCGGGCATCGGGATCGACCTCAGACCGTGAGGATCTCCTTTTCCTTGGCCGACAGCATATGGTCGACTTCGCTGATGCCGGCGTCGGTCGCCTTCTGCACGTCAGCGGTAAAACGCTCGATTTCGTCCTTGCTGTGCTCTTTCTCGAGCTTCTTGAGCACGTCGATCGCGTCGCGCCGCACGTGACGCACGGCAACGCGCGCGGCTTCGGCATATTTATGCGCGAGCTTGACCAGTTCCTTGCGCCGTTCCGTGTTGAGCTCGGGAATACGCAGGCGGATGGTCTGGCCTTCGGTCGCCGGCGACAGGCCGAGATTGGAATTGACGATGGCCTTTTCCACCGCGTGCACCAGCGAGCGGTCCCAGACGTTGACCGAGATCATACGCGGCTCGGGTATGGTGACGCTGGCGCATTGCACCAGCGGCATCTGCGAGCCGTAGGCTTCCACCATCACCGGGTCGAGCAGCGCCGCCGAGGCGCGCCCGGTGCGCAAGCCCGAAAGCTCGCCCTTCAGGACGACGCTGGCACCGGCCATGCGGCGCTTGATGTCGTTGATATCGTGCGTTGCGTTCGCCATGGCGATCCCCCGAAATTACGCGCCGAATCTGCCGACACTGTCTAGCGCATAAAACACGCGTTAGCCGACGATGGTCGCGCGCCCTTTGCCGCGCAGAACGGCCTCGATCGCACCCTGCTCGGCGATCGAGAAAACGATGATAGGCATCCGATTTTCCCGGGCAAGCGCGAAGGCGGCGCCATCCATCACCTTGAGGTCTTTTTCGATCGCTTCTTGGTGGCTAAGCCGGTCGTAACGCGTGGCTTTCGGGTCTTTCTTGGGATCGGCGCTATAGACGCCATCGACATTGGTGGCCTTAAGCACGGCCTGGCCCTCGAGTTCCGCGCAGCGCAGCACCGCGGTGGTATCGGTGGTGAAGAAAGGATTACCGGTGCCGGCCGCCAGCAGCACGATGCGGCCCTTGTCGAGGTTTTTCAGCGCGCGCTTGCGGTTATAGGTCTCGCAGACGGCGGTCATGGAAAGCGCCGACAGCGTGCGGGCCTCGCGCCCGGCACGCTCGATCGCGGCCTCCAGCACCAGGCAGTTCATCACCGTCGCCAGCATGCCCATGGTGTCGCCGACCGGACGCGGTACGCCGCGCGCCGAGACTTCGACGCCGCGAAAGATGTTGCCGCCGCCGACCACGACCCCGAGTTCGACGCCGAGCTTGGCGGTCGCCACCAGATCGGCGGCGAGACGCTCGACCGTGCCCTGATCGACGCCGAAGCCGGTCCCGCCCGACAGCGCCTCGCCGGACAGTTTGACGATGACGCGTCGGTAGACCGGATCACTCATGCGCCGCGACCCCTATTGTAACTTAATCAGCTCTGCCCGGCAGCCGCGGCGACTTCGGCGGCGAAGTCGCTTTCAGCCTTCTCGATGCCCTCGCCGAGACCGTAACGCACGTAACCGACGATCTTGATCGGACCGCCGACTTTGCCTTCGGCTTCCTTCACCGCCTGCGCGACCGACTTCTTGCCGGAGTCGTCGAAAATGAACGGCTGCTCAAGGAAGGTCTGTTCCTTGTAGAAGGTCTTGAGACCGTTCTCGACGATCTTCTCGATCATCGCCTCGGGCTTGCCCTGCTGACGGAATTTGTCGGCGAGCACATCCTTCTCGCGTTTTACGATTTCCGGGTCGACGCCGGCGGCATCGAGCGCAATCGGATTGGCCGAGGCGACATGCATCGCCAGCTGGCGGCCGAGCGCAAGCAGTTCGTCGGTCTTGCCGGTCGATTCCAGCGCAACGATGACGCCGATCTTGCCGAGACCGTCGGTGACCGCATTGTGCACGTAGGCGCCGATCGCGCCCTTGCTCACTTCGAGCGAGGCGGCGCGGCGCAGCGTCATGTTCTCGCCGATCTTGGCGATGGTATCGGATATCGATTCCGCGACCGTGATGCTGCCGGCCTTGGCGGCGTTGATCTTGTCGACCTCGGTGCCGACGCTGAGCGCCACGTCGGCGATCATCTTGACCAGCCCCTGGAATAGATCGTTGCGGGCGACGAAATCGGTTTCCGAATTGACTTCGACCACGACGCCCTTGGTGCCGGCGATCTGAATGCCGATCAAACCTTCGGCGGCAACGCGGCCCGATTTCTTGGCGGCCTTGGACAGGCCTTTCTTGCGCAGCCAGTCCTGCGCCGCCGCCATCTCGCCGTTGGTTTCGGTGAGCGCGGATTTGCAGTCCATCATGCCGGCGCCGGTCGACTCGCGCAGTTCCTTGACCATCTGGGCGGTGATATTTGCCATGGTTCTCTATCCTTCACGCGTCATGGCCGGACCGTGCCGGCCAGCCACGTCTTTGATCGCAGAAAACAAGTCGTGGATGCCCGGGCACATTTGGCGCCCGGGCATGACGATTGCGGTGGCCTATTCGGCCGTCAGTTCCTTGGCCTTCTTGACCCAACTGTCGACGCGGCCGGGCAAGCCGACTTCTTCGCCGACATTGTGCGCGGCCTTGTCATTGAGCTCGGCGATCTGCTGGAGGTGGAAGATTCCGAGATCGTTGAGCTGCTTCTCGATCGCCGGCGACACGCCGGGCAGCTTCTTGAGGTCGTCGGCAACGCCGCGCGGACCGGCGAGTTGCTCGAAGCCGAGGTCGCTCGCGGCCGGCACCACCGGCACCGATTCCACGACCGGCTTCTCGGCAGCGCCGAGATCGACGCCGTGATCGCCTTGCGAACGCGAGATGCCATCGAGCGCGGCGCGCGCGATCAGGTCGCAATACAGCGTCACCGCGCGGGCGGCGTCGTCATTGCCGGGCACCGGATAAGTGATGCCCTTGGGATCGCAGTTGGTGTCGACGATGGCCGCGACCGGAATGCCGAGACGCTGGGCTTCCTTGATCGCGATGTCTTCCTTGTTGGTGTCGATCACGAACAAGAGGTCGGGCACGCCGCCCATGTCCTTGATGCCGCCGAGCGAGCGGTCGAGCTTGTCGCGCTCGCGCTGCATCGTCAGGCGCTCTTTCTTGGTGTAGCCGCCGGTATCGCCGGAGCCGAGCATCTCGTCGAGCTTGCGCAGCCGCGAGATCGAACCGGAAATGGTCTTCCAGTTGGTCAGCGTGCCGCCGAGCCAGCGCGAATTGACGAAATACTGCGCCGACTGCTTGGCCGCCGCCGAGATTGCGTCCTGCGCCTGGCGCTTGGTGCCGACGAACAGGATGCGGCCGCCTTTGGCCGCGGTGTCGCTGACAGCCTGCAGCGCGCGCGCCAGCATCGGCACGGTCTGGGCGAGATCGACGATGTGGATGTTGTTGCGGGTGCCGAAGATGTATTGACCCATCTTCGGGTTCCAACGGTGGGCCTGGTGGCCGAAGTGCACGCCAGCTTCCAAGAGCTGACGCATCGTGAAGTCAGGAATCGCCATTTCAAAAATTCTCCGGTTGATCCGCCGCGGACTTGTGTGAGCCCCGTGAAGGGACCACCGGAAGGCCTTTTGACCCATTGTCGGGGCCGAAAGCCAAAAGTCCGCGTGAGTGATGTGCCGGGCTTATATAGGCGGGTTTCCAGGGATGCAAGACAAGGTATTTGCCCGCTTTTTATCCCCCCCCTGAACGGGGAGGGTCCGGCGCCGCCCAAGCGCGAGAGGTGCGTTTCCCCTCGCCCGCGGGCGCCGCACCCTGCTCCACCATCACGACGCCTCATGACAGCGCCCTCGATGAACAGGACGGGGCCACTATAACCCCGCCCGCCAGCGCGGGGATAAATTCTCACGCAATTATGATAATATTCCTAGCCGCCGCGCGACCTGCCGCAGGATCGCGCGGCAAGCGCGTCTTAAGGTTTTGGGGGATAATCAAAGCCATGACGACCGACCCGCGATGGCCCCGACGACTGTTTGCACTGGCCACGGCAATGAGCGTCGCCGGATGCGCGAGCGAGCAGTCGGTCACGGCACCGCAGCCGGCGCCGGCGAACTATGCGCAGCTCACAGCCACCTATTTCGCCAGCACGTTTCCGACGAAGCCGCTCACCGGCGCAGCGATCTCCCCGATCCAACCGGCGATCGCGCCGCAACCCGCCGAATGGGTCGCCTGCGTCAAGCTGGCCGGCGGCGAAACTTACGCGATGTTTTTCACCAACGGCGCGATCATGCACACGCGCAGTGCGCTCAGTATCGATCGTTGCACCACGGCCGAAGGCTACGCGCCGTTTCCCGCGCCCGCACCGCCGGCAAAGCCTGCGCAGCCGGCCAAAGGCAAAACAGCCGCGAAGCGCTGACGCGCGCTCACACCCCGAAATATTTCGAATAGCGGTCTTTAAGTTCGTCCATCTGCGAGATGATGCCCTCCGGATCGGTGTTCATGATCTTGATCGACGATAGCGGCACGCGGCCGGGTCTGTCCTTGACCAGCGCGTGCACCGAACGCAGCCCGCCGATGTCGACGAACAATTGCTGTGCCTCCGGCGTGAACAGGAAATTCTGGAACAGCCGCGCGGCATTGGGGTGCGGCGCCGCGGCAAAGATCGCCGACGGCATCGCGATCATCGGCGAACCCTCGAGCGCATAGACCGGTTCGATCGGCTTGCCGCTCTCCTTCGAGATCAGCACGTTGTATTCGTTGCCGTCCGCCATCACCGGACGCTCGCCGAGAATGACCTTCTTCGGCGTGTCGGTCGCCGACTGCACCTGCATCACCTTCTGCTTGGCGAGCTTTTCCAGATAAGGCCAGCCGAGGTGCTTCACCATCTGATAGGTCGAGGTGATGATGGTGCCGGAATAGCTCGGGCTCGCCTTGACCAACTTGTTGAACCATTTCGGATCGAGCAAATCGGCGAAGCTCTTCGGCGCGTCGTCCTTTTTCACCAGTTCGGTATTGTAGGCGATGACGCATAGCGACGAGCGCACGATGGCGTGCGTACCGTCGGCGTCTCGGTATTCGGCGGGAATGTGCCTGGCGACATCCTCCGGCACATAAGGCGCCAGCAGCTTCTGCTGTTTCCAGGTGATGAACTGCGCGAGGTCGCCGGTGTTGCAGGCATCGACCGAATGGATATTGGCGGCATATTCCTGCGCGATGCGGGTGAAAATGCGTTCGGCGCCGGCGCGCTCGACGCGCATGGTGACGCCGATTTTTTTCTCGAAAGCCTTGCCGAGCGCTTCGGCGACCTGAAGGTCGGCCGAGGTGTACCAGACGACATTGCCTTCCTTTTTCGCCGCGGCAATTAGCGCCGGCGTAATTGCCTCCGCCGGCGGCGCTGACGCGAGCACGCGCGTTGCAAGCGCCGCGAACGGCAAAGCGGCGCAGGATTTGAGCAGCGTGCGGCGAGAGAGAGTGAGCATGGTGATCCTCCCGGGTGATTTCTTTTTTAGGGAGGTTAGCATTGCGAAGGCAGGCTGTCTGGACACCCTTTCTGTCATTGCCGGGCTTGACCCGGCAATCCATGAACGCGGGCGTTATCAGCAGGCTTACGTAAGTCCGCCATCGACGCGACTAAGTCATGGATGCCCGGGTCATAGGCGAGCGAAGCGACGCCGTCCTTCGGACGGCTATGCCCGGGCATGACAACGGAAAGAGCGGCACGCTCCTACAACGCCTCGACCTGCACCACGCCGGGCACGGCCTTGATGGCGCCGGCGATCTGCGGCGAGACAGCCCTAGCCAAGTGGCTCACTCCACGAAAGGAAAAAATCAGCCCGGTCCTTAGGATTTGACCGCGCGAAGTATCTCGCAACCTGATTTTCCAATGCATATTCACGTGGATCGATTACTCTGACCTCAGGAGCGATCGGGTAGCTTGGTCGGTACGAAACGTTTTCCACGAAAACCAAATATCCTAGTTCGCGACTGTGAACTTGGCTTAGCGCGTCTAGCAGAAGCACGCCCTCAACGATCAGGCATCGATGATTCCCACGAGCTTGCATGCAGCGATCTAGTTCTTCGACGCGCCATTCTATCGGTCCCTGATCCACCGGTCGGGTGAGATACAAATCGAGATGCAGAGAAGGTATGCCGAGTTGCCACGCAAGCCAGGTGGCCGCCGAGCTCTTGCCCGCGGAGCCATCACCGTCGAAACCTATGACGGTCGGATTTCGGTCAGGCCCTATGTGTTCTGTCACGCACCGATAAAGTTCAGAATATTCGGCTGGTGCGGTTTTCATGGAAAGATTTCATGAATGCTGAGAGCGTATCATTTTTATTTTCGGGCTTACACTACGCGCGCCCCGGAATGACAACAGGACTACAACGCCTCGACCTGCACCACGCCGGGCACCGCCTTGATGGCGCCGGCGATCTGCGGCGACACCTTGAAGCGGCCGGGCAGCTTCACCTCGACCTCGGTGCCCTGCGCCAGCAGCAGCACCATGCTGACCTCACCATCGCCATTGTTGCCGCGGGGAGCCGGCTCCAGCCGCTTGGCGATGCCTTCGATCGGCGCGCCGTCGCGCAAGAACACGCGCAGGCCCTTGTGCAGATTGGCCGCCGCGGCGTCGAGCGGCTCGGCCGACTGGATGCGCGCGCGCACTTCGTCGCCCTGCACCTCGGCCGACAAGATCAGCAAAACGGCGGTGCCGGGTTCGAGCAAATCGCGATATTCCGCAAGGCCCTCGGAGAAGACGATCGCCTCGAAATGGCCGGTCGGATCGGACAGGCCGAAGATGCCCATCTTGTTGCCGGTCTTGGTGCGGCGCTCCTGGCGCGACACGACCGTGGCCGCGACCTTGCCGGCGGTTGCGCCCATCTTCACGGCGCGGGCGAATTCCGCCCAGGGCTGCACGCGTAGCTTCTTGAGCACCGCGGCGTAATCGTCGAGCGGATGACCGGACAGGAAGAAGCCGACCGCTTCGTATTCGCGGCGCAGCCGTTCGGCCGGCAGCCAGGCTTCGATCTGCGGCAGTACAATCGGCTCCGGCGAACCGCCGCCGCCGAACAATTCGTTCTGGCCGACCGCCGCGGTTTCATGCGCGCGCTGGGCACGGCCGAGCACCTGCTCCATCGCGCCAAGGACGCGGGCGCGGTTGCGCTCGAACGCGTCGAAGGCGCCGGCGGTGGCCAGGCTTTCCAGCACGCGCTTGTTGACGGCGCGCGGGTTCACGCGGGCGGCGAAGTCGGCGAGATCGCGGAACGGGCGGTCGCCGCGCGCTTCGACGATGGCTTCGACCGCCTGGCGGCCGACGCCTTTGAGAGCTGCCAGCGCGTAGATGATGGTGTTGCCCTCGACGCCGAAAGCGACGCCGGAACGGTTGATCGAGGGCGGATCGACCTTGATGCCGAGGCGCTCGGCCTCGGCGCGGAATTCGGACAGCTTATCTGTATTACCCATATCAAGGGTCATCGACGCCGCCATGAACTCGACCGGATAATTGGTTTTCATGTACGCCGTTTGATAGGCGACCAGCGCGTAGGCGGCGGCGTGGCTCTTGTTGAAGCCGTATTCGGCGAAGCGTTCGAGCAGATCGAAGATCGCGTCGGCCTGCACCTTCTCGATGCCGCGCTCGGTCGCGCCTTTGACGAAATGTTCGCGCTGCTCCTGCATCTCCTTGCGGATTTTTTTGCCCATGGCGCGGCGCAACAGATCGGCTTGCCCCAGCGAATAGCCGGCCAGAATCTGGGCGGCCTGCATCACCTGTTCCTGGTAGACGATGACGCCGAAGGTTTCCTTCAGGATCACTTCCAGTTTGGGATGGATGTATTCCGGCGGCTCCATGCCGTGCTTGCGCGCGCAATAGGTCGGGATATTCGCCATCGGGCCGGGGCGATACAGCGCGACCAATGCGATGATGTCCTCGAAGCGGTCGGGCTTCATGTCGAGTAGCGCGCGGCGCATGCCGGCGCTTTCCAATTGGAACACGCCGACCGCTTCGGCGCGCGCCAAGAGATCGTAGGTTTTCGTATCGTCGAGCGGGATGGCGGTGAGGTCGATGTCGACGCCGCGGCTCTTCAAGAGCGCCACCGCGGTCTGCAACACGGTGAGCGTCTTGAGGCCGAGGAAGTCGAACTTCACGAGACCCGCCTGCTCCACCCATTTCATGTTGAACTGGGTGACCGGCATGTCGGATTTCGGATCGCGATACAGCGGCACCAGGTCCGACAGCTTGCGGTCGCCGATGACGATGCCGGCGGCGTGGGTCGACGCGTGGCGCGTCAGGCCCTCGAGCTTGCGGGCGATGGCGAAGGCGCGCTTGACGGTCGGATCGCTGTCGGCTTCGGCCTGCAGTTTCGGCTCGCCCTCGATGGCCTGCGCCAGCGTGATCGGCGCTGCCGGATTCTGCGGCACCAGCTTGCACAGCTTGTCGACCTGGCTATAGGGCATCTGCAGCACGCGGCCGACGTCGCGCAGCACGCCGCGCGCCTGCAGCGTGCCGAAGGTGATGATCTGCGCCACCTGGTCGCGGCCGTAGCGCGCCTGCACGTAGTCGATCACTTCGCCGCGGCGGTCCTGGCAGAAGTCGACGTCGAAGTCGGGCATCGACACGCGCTCGGGATTGAGGAAGCGTTCGAACAACAGGCCGAAGCGGATCGGGTCGAGATCGGTGATGGTGAGCGCGTAAGACACCAAGGAGCCGGCGCCCGAGCCACGGCCGGGGCCGACCGGGATGCCTTGCTGTTTGGCCCACTGGATAAAGTCGGCGACGATCAGGAAGTAGCCCGGATATTTCATGCGCGCGATGACGTCGAGTTCGAAGGCGAGACGTTCGCGGTATTCGTCCTCGGTGCGGCCTTCGGCCAAGCCCGCACTGGTGAGCCGCGCGGTGAGGCCCGCTTCGGCGCGCTTGCGCAACTCCTCGGCCTCGTCGACCACGCTGCCGCCCTCGCCGACCGAAAAGCGCGGCAGGATCGGCGCCTTGGTGCGCGGACGGAAGGCGCAGCGCTCGGCGATCTCGACCGTGGAGGCCAGCGCCTCCGGCAGATCGGCGAATAATTCGCGCATCTCGGCGCGGCTCTTGAAGCGGTGCTCGGCGTTAACCTGGCGGCGGTCGCTTTGCGACACGACGCGGCCTTCGGCGATGCAAATCAGCGCGTCGTGCGCTTCGTGGTCGGCAACGGTGGCGAAGAACGGCTCGTTGGTCGCGACCAGCGGAATGTTTTTGGTGTAGGCGAGATCGATCAGCACCGGCTCGGTCATGCGCTCGTTCGGCGTGCCGTGGCGCTGCAGCTCGACATAGAGCCGGTCGCCGAACAGGCGGATGAGCGAGTCGAAGCGCGTGGCGGCAAGATGGCTTTGGCCGGAAGCGATGGCGTGATCGAGCGGCCCGCCGGGGCCGCCGGTGAGCGCGATGACGCCGTCCGTTTCGCCGTCGAGCCATTCCAGCTTGAGCCGCGGCGGCTCGTTGTCGGGGGAATCCAGGAAGGCGCGCGACGACAGCCGCATCAGGCTGCGGTAGCCGGTCTCGGAGGCGGCCAGCAGCACGACGCGCGAGCGCTCGGGGCTCGCATTGGCGTTGCGGGCGCCGTGGTCGGTGTCGCCGAAATCGAGGCTAAGCGCGCAGCCGACGATCGGCTGGATGCCATAGCCGGCGAGCTTCTCGGAGAATTCCAGCGCACCGAACATGTTGTCGGTGTCGGTCAGCGCCAGCGCCGCCTGCTTGTCGGCCTTCGCCAGTTCCGCGAGCCGCGCAATCGGCAGCGCGCCTTCCAAGAGCGAATAGGACGAGTGCACGTGCAGGTGCACGAAATCGAGGTCGGACATGTGTGCTCGAAGCTTGGCGGCCTAAAGGTCGGGTGATTCTGCGTTTCACTTAGAGTGAGGACGCATGCCTCCCAAGTCCACCGCGAAGGCTTGGGAACCGCGCGCTATGCCCGCTTTCCTAGGCCGCCGCCCGCTACCGGCGCTCGCATTCCCCCGTCATGCCCGGCTGCGGGCCCTTAAAGGCACCCTTAGTCCGGCCATGACCACGCAAAACCACCACGCGGAACGCCTACACACGACGCTGACGCGGGTACGCCACAGACGCCGAACGCCACTAACCCACTGACACCACTACAGATTGGTGAACACTTGCGACCAGATGGCGACCATGCCGACGAACAGCGACAGCGCCGCCAAGGCAGCGGCTTCTTGAATCATGATCTTCAACATTGCTCTCTCCCAAAAAGAACGTAGAGAGAACATAGTTCAGGTTTTGTTCTTGAGTCAAGCCCCCAAATCCAGCGCTTTCTGCGGCTAAACGCCCGGATTCACCAGATCTTTTGACGCCGCGCTAGAATCATCGCAATCGTTCAATGCGACAACGCACCCCGTCGTAAGGACAAAGGAATGTCGGACATTTTCGGCGTTGAGGTGCGTCTGATCGTAGCCTTGTGCGCCACTCAACTGGTCTTTTCACTCTACGGCGCCGGCTTGCGGCGGCCGTTCGGCTCGCTGGCCACGATCGCCGATCCCCCCGACGGATTGCGCCAATCCAAGTGGGCTGCGATCGCCGCGGACCTCGCGTTCCTGACGTTCTTGTTCGTCATGTGGGGAATTCTCATCACGCAGATGAACATCGTCACGTTCATCATTCTTGCATTCGTATTCGCCGTGATTGGCGATTATTTGAGCCAGCGGATCAGACTGGTGCCATCGTTTTATATTTCGCTGGTTCTTGCCGCGTGCGCCATCGCCCTAGTGATACTCGGCAACGACGGAATCGCGCTGGCATTCGCCGCAATCAATTAGGCTTGGCGCCGCCGAACACGTAATCGGCCGTGTGGCCGTCAAGGTTCGACGATGATCCTCAGCGCCCCGTATACGGCTTGCACTCGCCGTCCTGGACTGTGTAGCCGGGCTGGCACTTCTGCGGTCCGCGATACGGCTTGCACTCGCCGTCCTGCACCGTGTAGCCGGGCTGGCATCGGGTCGGCACCGCGCGCGGCGGGCCGCGGCGCTCGTCGTCACGGTAACGGCGGTCGTCGAAGTCCCTGCGGTCGCCGAAGCCCGGCGGCGGGCCGCGATATTCGCGCTGCGGCACATAGCCGGGCTGCACCAGGGGTCCGCACACCACCTCGCCGTCCGGATCGAGCACGCAGGCGCGTTGCGCCATCGACGCGGTGGCAAAGCACAGGCTGCCGGCGAGAACGCCGAGGGCCAAGATCAAGCGGTGCATGTCAAACATCCTTTGCTTGCAAAGAGGTGCATCAATCCAACTCCACCACCAGGCCTTCTTTGATGGTCACCCGCCTGTCCATCCGCGCCGCCAACTCCATGTTGTGGGTGGCGATGATGGTGGCGAGCCCCGAGGCGCGTACCAATTGCGTCAGCGCCGCGAACACATGATCGGCGGTGTGAACGTCGAGGTTGCCGGTCGGCTCGTCGGCCAGCAGAATGCGCGGCGCATTGGCGACGGCGCGGGCAATCGCCACGCGCTGCTGCTCGCCGCCCGACAGCTCCGTCGGCCGGTGATTGAGGCGATTGGCCAGGCCCAGATAATCCAGCAGTTCCACTGCGCGCTTTTTCGCCTCGCCGCGCGCCAGACCGCGGATCATCTGCGGCAGCAGCACATTCTCGATGGCGGTGAATTCCGGCAGCAGGTGATGCGACTGATAGACGAAGCCGATCTCGTTGCGGCGGATGCGGGTGCGCTCATGGTCGGGCAGCGCCGCGGTGGCGCGGCCGTCGATATAGACCTCGCCGTGGTCGGGATGCTCGAGCAGGCCGGCGATGTGCAGCAGCGTCGATTTGCCGGCGCCCGACGGTCCCACCAGCGCCACCGACTGCCCGGCCCAGATCGCGAGTTCCGCGCTGTTGAGGATATGCAGCGCCTCGTCGCCCTGTTTGTAGGTGCGCTCGATCTGATGCAGGAACAGCAGCGGGATTTCTTCGGCGTCTTGCGTCGCCTCGACGCCGACCTCGATCATCGTGTCACTCATAACGCAGCGCCTCCACCGGATCGAGGCGCGCCGCGCGCCACGACGGATAGAGCGTCGCCAACAGCGACAGCGTCAGCGCCATCACCACCACCGCGGTGGTCTCGCCGGAATCCATGTCGGCCGGCAGGTGCGAGAGGAAATACAATTCGGGCGAGAACAGTTCGGTGCTGGTCATCCACGACAGGAATTGCCGGATGTTCTCGATGTTGAAGCACACGATCATGCCGAGGAAAAAGCCGACAATGGTGCCGACCACACCGATGGCAGCGCCGGTGATCAGGAACACGCGCATGATCGCGCCTTGGGTGGCGCCCATGGTGCGCAGGATGGCGATGTCCTGGCCTTTGTCCTTCACCAGCATGATCAGGCCGGAGACGATGTTCAGAGCGGCCACAAGAACAATGAGCGTCAGGATCATGAACATCACATTGCGTTCGACCTGCAGCGCGTTGAAGAACGTGGCGTTGCGCTGGCGCCAGTCGATCATGAAGATCGGCCTCTGGGCTGCCTCCTGTACGTCCTTGCGGTAGCGGTCGACCCTGTCGGGA
Organism: uncultured Hyphomicrobiales bacterium; assembly: GCA_903878085.1. GTDB lineage: Bacteria > Pseudomonadota > Alphaproteobacteria > Rhizobiales > Xanthobacteraceae > Pseudolabrys. Next base: position 104,220 of record CAIRGJ010000026.1, read on the forward strand.
TTGTCGGTATAGACCTCGATGGCGGTGACATCGCCGGCGCGGTTGAAATAAGCCTGCGCCTCCTTCAGCGGCATGAACACCATGGCGCTGTCGTATTCCGACATGCCGATCTCGAACACCGCGGCGATCTTGTAGACCTTGATACGCGGCGTGGTGCCCATCGGCGTCACCGCGCCTTTCGGCGCCACCAGCGTGATGTTGTCGCCCGAGCGCAGCGACAGCTGGTCGGCGAGCCTGCGGCCGATGGCGACGCCCTGGGCGTCGTCGAAGCCGCCAAGCGAACCCTGCTTGATGTTGTTGATGACCGACGGCAGGCCTTCGAGGTCCTTCAGGCGGATGCCGCGGATGAGCACGCCGCCGGCGTTGAACGGCGACGACGCCAGCGCCTGGCCCTCGACGATGGGCGCGGCCAGCTTGATGCCTTTGACGCCCGAGATGCGCGCGGCGACGTCTTCCCAGTCGGTCAGCGGCTTTTCCAGCGGCTGGATCAGCAAATGGCCGTTGAGGCCGAGAATCTTGTCGAGCAGCTCTTTGCGGAAGCCGTTCATCACCGCCATGACGATGATGAGGGTAGCGACGCCGAGCATGATGCCGAGGAAGGAGAACCCGGCGATGACCGAGATGAATCCTTCCTTGCGCCGCGCCCGCAGGTAGCGCAGCGACAGCATCCATTCGAACGGCGAAAAGGGCCGCGTCCCGTTGGGCTCGGTCATAGATGATTGTTTCCGGTCACGGGATTCTCACACGATTCGGGCGGATTCATGCCACGTCTGGCGGCATAAGTCCTCGGAAGGGCACAGGAAATGTGTGACTTCCCCTCCCCCGCGAGCGCAGCGAGTGTGGGGAGGGGTCAGGGGTGGGGGAAAGCGGCGTCCGCTGACGGTCAAATTTTTATCTAAGCACCCCACCCCGGTTCGCATCGCAAGGCGATGCGACATAGCCGATGCATCGCATCGGCGTTCTTCTTGAGAAAGAACGGCGGCCTAAGGCCGCCTATGCCTCCCCGCGCTTCGCGGGGGAGGGAAAAAGAATCACCGCGTCAGCAAATCCAGCGCCGCGGCGGGCGTCATCATTTCCTTGGCGCCGGTCGCACGATTCTTGACCTCGACCTTGCCTTCGGCCAGCCCGCGCGGGCCGACCATCACCTGATAAGGCAGACCGATCAGGTCGGCGGTGGCAAACTTGGCGCCCGCGCCTTTGTCGAGATCGTCGTACAGCACGTCGATGCCCTTGGCGGAAAGCCCGCGATAGAGTTCCTCGCAGGCGCCGTTGGTCGCGCTATCGCCCTGCTTGAGGTTGAGGATTGCCACCTTGAACGGCGCCACCGCCTCCGGCCAGATGATGCCGGCATCGTCATGCGAGGCCTCGATGATCGCGGCCACCAGACGGCTCGGCCCGATGCCGTAGGAGCCCATGTGCACCGGCTTGTCGCCGCCCTCGCCGGTGGCGACCACCGCCTTCATCGGCTCGGAATATTTGGTGCCGAAATAGAAGATATGGCCGACCTCGATGCCGCGGGCCGAGACCTGATCGGCAGACGGCACGCCGGCGAAGGCTGCGGCGTCATGCATGTCGGAGGTCGCGGCATATTGCGCGGTCCATCGGTCGACGATCGATTGCAAACCGGCTTTGTCGTCGAAGTTCACGTCGGCCGGCGGCACCGGCAAATCGAGATAATCCTTGTGGCAGAACACCTCCGACTCGCCGGTCGAGGCCAGGATGATGAACTCGTGCGACAGGTTGCCGCCAATCGGGCCGGACTCGGCGCGCATCGGGATCGATTTGAGGCCGAGCCGCGCGAAGGTGCGCAGATAGGCGACGAACATCTTGTTGTAGGAATGCTCCGCGCCGGCCTGGTCGACGTCGAACGAGTAAGCGTCCTTCATCAGGAATTCGCGGCCGCGCATCAGCCCGAAGCGCGGGCGCACCTCGTCGCGGAATTTCCACTGGATGTGATAGAGATTGAGCGGCAAATCTTTGTACGAGCGCACATAGGCGCGGAAGATCTCGGTGATCATTTCTTCGTTGGTCGGGCCGAACAGCATCTCGCGCTTGTGACGGTCCTCGATGCGAAGCATCTCCTTGCCGTAGGCCTCGTAGCGGCCGCTCTCGCGCCACAGCTCGGCCGACTGCATGGTCGGCATCAGCAATTCGATCGCGCCAGCGCGATTCTGCTCCTCGCGCACGATGGCGCAGATCTTGTTCAGCACCCGCAGGCCCAGCGGCAAAAAGGCGTAAATGCCGGCGGCCTCCTGCCGCATCATGCCGGCGCGCAGCATCAGCCGGTGCGACACGATCTCGGCTTCACGCGGCGGCTCGCGCAAAATCGGCATGAAATAGCGGGACAGGCGCATGGGGGGCGTCTCGGAATCGAGGAGCGAATAGGCCCACTGTGAAAGCGGATCGGGTGGAAAAACACAAGAGCGCGCGGGGTTTCCCCGGCCGCCTATTCCCATACCCGATCCGCCATTGTAGCTTCCGCTTTCTGGTTTAGGGGCGTTTAACGTGAAGCGCGTGGGCGGCAGGCGGATTATCGGCTGGTTGGCGATCGTTGCGATCGCCATGCATACCGTGCTGTGGGGCGTCGCCGCCCCGATGGCCGCAGGCGCGACGGTCGATCCGCTCTCGGTCATCTGCCATAGCGCCGCGCTAAGTGACGCCACCGACCAAGCGCCGGCGGACCAGGCGCCCGGCCACTCGCAAGCCTGCGACCACTGTAACCTGTGCAGCGCGTCAGCCGCCCCATCGGCCACACTCGACAGCATTATCGCCGGGCAACTGACGCCGGCGAAGCTGCTGCAGGTGTTGATCCCGGCAGCCGCCGGGCCGCGCGATGGGCTCGCCAGCCATCCGCATCAAGCCCGAGGTCCGCCGCAACTGACGTGAACGCCGGCCGGCCAACGCCGGGCTGACTCACCGTTTTAGTTGCAAGGACAGTTCTATGTTTCGTCTCAGGCTTGGGGCCTGCGCGGTCGCATTCGCGAGCGGCGGCGCCCTTCCCGCGGTCGCGCAAGTGCAAATACCCGAAATCACCATCAACGCCCTGCCGTCGGACCTGGCGACGCCGCCGGTCAAAGAGCGCTATCAACTGCCGCAGACCGCGGCCAGCACCACCGCCGCGACCATCGAAACCACCACCAATGCGGTCGATGCCGCCGACACCATCAAATACCTGCCGAGCCTATTGGTGCGCAAACGCAACACTGGCGACAACCAGGAAGTACTCGCCACCCGCAACTGGGGCATCAACGGCTCGGCGCGCAGCCTGGTCTATGCCGACGATATTCTGCTGTCGGCTTTGATCGGCAACAACAACAGCAACGCCACGCCGCGCTGGGGCATGGTGACGCCGGAGCAGATCCAGCGCGTCGATATGCTGTACGGCCCGTTTGCCGCCGCCTATCCCGGCAACTCCATCGGCGGCGTGCTGCTGTTCACCACCAAGATGCCCGACAAGCCGCTGGCGACCGTCAAGCAGTCGGAGTCGTTCCAGACCTTCGACTTCTACAACACCAAGGACACCTACCGCACCGACCAGACCAGCGCCTCGCTCGGCAACCGCTGGAACGATTTGGCGGTCTTTGTCAGCGGTAATTATCAGAACAGCTACAGCCAACCGCTCGGCTGGGTCACGACCGCGAGCGCGCTGCCGGCCGGCGTCACGGGGCAGATCAATCAGCCCAACCGCACCAACACGGCGGCTGCCAATGTGCTCGGCCCCAGCGGGCTGCTGCACACCCAGCAGACCAATCTGAACGCCAAGGCGGCGGTCGATCTCACCGCATGGCTGACAGCGACTTATTCGGCCGGCTTCTGGCAGAACAATCAAACCTCCAGCGTTGCGACCTATCTGCGCGATGCTTCGGGTAACTTGACCTATGGCGGGCCCACCGCCGGCGCCGGCTTTGCCAGCGGCACCTATAACCTCACGCAGCAGGATCTCGGTCAGGCGCTGTCGCTGAAGACCGACACCCGCGGCGCCTTCGACTGGGACGTCGCGGTGACGCGTTTCGACTATCTCAAGGACATCCAGCGCAACCCGTTCACGGTGACCGCAACCGGCGTAGGCTTCACCGATACCGGCAAGATCGCACGGCTGGACGGCACCAACTGGACCACGGCCGACGCCAAAGGCATCTGGCGCGTGACCGGCGGCCATGAACTCAGCTTCGGCGTGCACGGCGACTACAACGTGCTCAACAATCCGACCTACCAGACGGCCAATTGGACCGGCGGGCCGGATTCCACCGGCACGCTGTATTCGCGCGGCGACGGCAAGACCCAGACCGTCGCATTGTGGGCCCAAGACGCATGGCGTTTCGCGCCGCAGTTCAAGCTGACGCTGGGCGCGCGCTGGGAGACCTGGCGGGCCTTCGATGGTTATAACTATGTCGGCAACACTGCGACCAATTCGGCGACCGGCGCCATCACCTCCACCAGCCTGCTGATCCCGCCGAACTTGAGCGCGACGGCCACCTCGCCCAAGGCGTCGTTGAGCTTCGAGCCAAACAGTCAGTGGCAAGTGACCGCCTCGTTCGGCGTCGCCAACCGCTTCCCGACGGTCGGCGAACTATACCAGATCGCGACCAACAGCGGCGTGCTGTACAATCCGAACCCCAACCTGAAACCGGAGAAGGCGTTAGCGGAAGAAATCGCCATCGAGCGCAAGTTTACCGACGGCAAGATCCGGCTGTCATTGTTCCAAGACGATACCCGCGACGCGCTGATTTCGCAGAGCAGCACGTCGCCGGCCTCCGGGCTGGTGACGGCCTTCACCACCAATGTCGATCACGTCCGCAACCGCGGCGTCGAACTGGCGTGGCAGCGCGACCGCGTGCTGTTCGGCAATACCGATCTGTTCGGCAGCATGACCTATGTCGACTCGGTGATCCTTAGCGATCCGAATTTCGTCGGCACCAACGGCTCGACGGCCGAGGGCAAACGCGCGCCCTATGTGCCGGCGTGGCGCGCAACGCTCGGCGGCACCTATCGCCTCAACGAGGCCTGGGCCTGGACCGTGGCTGGCCGCTACCAGAGCAAGATCTACGCGACGCTCGATAACACCGACAATGTAGCGAACGTCTATCAGGCGTTCGATCCGTTCTTCGTCGTCGACAGCCGCATTCAATACAAGGTGACCGAACACGGCTCACTGGCTTTCGGCGTCGACAACCTCACCAACGCGAAATACCACCTGTTCCACCCTTTCCCGCAACGGACCTACGTGATGCAGGGCCGCTTGCAATTCTGACCCAAAGCAGCAACTTCAACCGCAAGAGGACACACCATGTTTGCAAAGATCGCGCTCACGCTATCCCTTCTCGTCGCCGCTCCCGCCCTTTGCGCGGCGCATGAATTCAAGGCCGGCGACCTCACCATCGGCCATCCCTGGAGCCGCGCGACGCCGGGCGGCGCCAAGGTCGGCGGCGGCTATCTGACGATCACCAATAACGGCAGCGCTCCGGACCGGCTGATCTCAGCCACGGCCGCGGTGGCCGACCATGTCGAGCTGCACGAAATGGCGACCAAAGACGGCGTGATGACGATGCGGGCGATGCCCAAGGGGGTGCCGGTCGAGCCGGGCAAGACCGTCGCCTTCGTCCCCGGCGGCTATCACCTGATGCTGATGGGACTGAAAGCACCGCTCAAGGAAGGCGACCGCATCAAGGCGGAACTGACCTTCGAAAAGACCGGCAAAGTCGAGGTCACCATCAATGTCGAAGGCATGGGCGCCCAGCACCCGGCCCCCGGCGGCGCCGACCATGACATGCACGACCACAAGATGTGACGGCAATCGGCGCAACTTCGCGCAGTGCGAGAACTTTTTGATGCTTCTCCATATCCGCGAAGCGTGGGTCACAGCGCCTGCGGTGAAAATTCGTGCAAACTGAAAAAGGAACTCTGCGTTGCGCGATTGCTGCAGCGCGGCAAAGAATTATGCTTTTTTGGGCTCGATTACGCAATGATCGGTCTAATTTTCAGTGACAAGCGCCCGTCTCGTGAGCTAGCCTATCGGCATCCGAGTGAGTGGAGACCCGGCACTTCAAGACCGGTATCCAGCGCGCGGTCCAAGTCTTGGGAGGGAAGCAGGTTCTTGGCGCGGGCAACCGCTGCCGCCTCGATAAAAAGAATAACAACCGAGGACGGGGACACAAAAAAAGCAACGAGCAGGGCACGCGCGCCCTGCTCTTTTTTTGCATAAATCTATTTTTGGAACGTCAGCGCGGCGGCGTCGATATGCGGGCCAGGAACTCGATCGGGATCAGGCCGCGGTCATAGGCGAAATAAAGCGCCACAAACACCACGGTGGAGACAATCGTGGTCCAGCCGAGCTTGCCCCACAGCCGGTGCATCGCCGGCGCGCCAGGATCCGAGCCCGGCACCACGTCGCCCGCCTCTTCCTGATTGCGCACGCCCCACGGCAACACCGCGAACAGCACGACCCACCAGATCAGGAAATAGATTGCGACGTAGGTGCCGATGCGCATGAATGATCAAGCCTGTTCGAGTTCGACCAGCGTGCCGCAGAAATCCTTCGGGTGGAGGAACAGCACTGGCTTGCCGTGGGCGCCGATTTTGGGCTCGCCATCGCCGAGCACGCGCGCGCCTTGCGCTTTCAACGCATCGCGCGCGGCGCGGATGTCGGGCACCTCGTAGCAGAGATGATGGATACCGCCATCCGGATTCTTTTCGAGGAATTTGTTGATCGGCGAGCCTTCGCCCAGAGGCTCCAGCAACTCGATCTTGGTGTTGGGCAAATTGATGAACACGGTGGTGACGCCGTGGTCGGGCTGCGGCACCTGGGCCGTGACCTCGGCGCCGAGCGTGTCCTTGTAGACCTTGGCGGCCTTGGCGATGTCGCGCACCGCGATGGCGACGTGATTGAGACGACCGATCATGGAATTCCTCGTAATCTCCGCTCCGGCAGCGCCACTATACCGTCAAGACGTGCACATGGCACATCGGCTTTTTGCCCCAGCGCTGCGCCACCACGGCGCGGACCGCGCGGCGCACCGCCTCGCCGACCGCATCGGGATCGCCCCGCCTTTTGCGCGGCAGCGACTCCACCGTGCTCTCGATGGCGTCATAGACCGCGTCGGCGATCACCTTCCCATCGCGGTCGCGCTCGGGAATGCCGATGAGATCGACCTCGGGATCGGCCGCCAGTTCGCCCTTGTCGGTGACCGCGAGCGCCACCGAAATGCTGCCGGCGAAACTCAGCCGGCGGCGGTCGGCGACGGTGCGCGAGTCGGCCTCGACCAGAATGCTGCCGTCTTTGTACAGCCGCCCGCACGGCACTTCGTCGATGATGCCGGCGCGGCCTTCGGCCAGCCGCACCAGATCGCCGTTGCGGCATTGCACGACTTCCTTGATGCCGAGACTGCGGGCGAGCTTGGCGTGCTCGGACAGATGCAGCGACTCGCCATGCGCCGGGATCAGGATCTTGGGCTTGACCCAACCGATCAGTTCCTCGAGCTCGGCGCGGCGCGGATGGCCGGAGACGTGCACCAGATGGTTGCGGTCGGTGATGACTTCGATGCCTTGATCGATCAGGCCGTTGATGATCTTGCCGACTTCCTTTTCGTTGCCCGGAATGGTGCGGGCGGAGAAAATCACGGTGTCGCCGCGCGACAGCGTGACTTCCGGGTGCTGATCGGTGGCAATACGCGACAGCGCCGCGCGCGGCTCGCCCTGGCTGCCGGTGCACAGCGCCACCACTTTGTTGGGCGGCAAATAACCGTAGGCTTCGGCCGGCCGGAAATCCGGCACGCCGTCGAGATAGCCGCACTCGCGCGCGATCTGCGTGATGCGGTCCATGGCGCGGCCGACCACCACGACCTCGCGGCCGCAGGCGAAGGCGGCTTCCGCCACCGTGCGCAACCGCGCGACGTTGCTGGCGAAGGTCGTCACCGCGACGCGGCCCTTGGCCTGCGCGATCAGTGCGCGGATGGTCTTGCCGACATCGGCTTCCGACGGCGAGCGGCCCTCGCGCACCGCATTGGTGGAATCGCCGACCAGCGCCAGGCAGCCCTCCTCGCCGAGCGCGCGCAGCTTCTTTTCGTCGGTGACGTCGCCGAGGATCGGCGTCAGGTCGATCTTCCAGTCGCCGGTGTGCAGCACCGTGCCGCAAGGCGTGCGGATGATCAGCGCGTTGGATTCCGGAATCGAATGCGCCATCGACACCAGTTCGACGTCGAACGGCCCGATATTGAAGCGGCTGCCAAGCTTGACAATGGTGACGGGAATATCCGGCGCGCCGGGCTCGTTGGCGCATTTGGCGGCGAGCAACGCGGCGGTGAACGGCGTGGCGTAGACCGGCACCTTCAGCTTCGGCCACAGCTCGATCAGCGCACCGTAATGGTCTTCGTGGGCGTGGGTGAGGATCAGCCCGGCGAGGTTCTTGCGCTCCTGCACCAGGTAGCGGATGTCGGGCAGGATCAGGTCAATACCGGGCAGATGCTCTTCCGCCGCGAACGAGACGCCGAGATCGACCGCGAGCCAGCTGCGGGTGCGGCCGTCGCCGAGGCCATAGATCGACAGGTTCATGCCGATCTCGCCGACGCCGCCGAGCGGCGCGAAGACGAGTTCTTGTTGCGGTTGAGCCATTAGCGAGATCCTAAATCGAACACTTCACCGGCAGTGACGGTCGTCACGCCGTTTGCGGCCTGCAACAGCAGGCGGCCCCTATCGTCAAGTCCCTGAAAGCGGCCGGACAGCTCGCGCTCCGGCAGGCGCACGCGAATGTCCTGGCCGAGGCCCGCCGCGCGCTTGAGCCAGTCGGCGCGCACGTTCGCGAAACCCTGCCCGCGCTGCCACTGATCGAGCCGCGCGAGCATGGCGCGCGATAGCACATCGAGCACCTGCGCGGGGGATACCAGGGCGCCGGCGGCGGCAAGATCGGTCGCCGGATAGGGCGTGTCGCCGGGGTGCGCGGCGCAATTGACGCCGATGCCGACGGCGACCGCGAAGACCGGGTCGCTCTCGCCTTCGATCAGGATACCGGCGAGCTTGGCGCCGCCCAGCAGCAGGTCGTTCGGCCATTTCAGCTTCAGCAGCGGGCCGAGTTGCGGCGCGCATTCCGCCACCGCGTCGTGCAGCGCCAATGCCGCGACGAACGAGAGTTGCGGCGCGGCGTCGGCGGGCGACGGCTCGGTGAGCAGCAAGGTGGCGAAGAGATTGCCCGGTGCGGAAACCCAGGTGCTGCCGCGGCGGCCGCGGCCGGCGCTTTGCGCAGCGGCCATGATCCACAACGGGCCGCGCTCGCCGGCACGCGCACGCGCCAGCGCCTCGGCATTGGTGGAGCCGAGCGTCTCGTAAGATACGTGCCGGACCCCCGCCAGGTCCGTGGCTTCGCGGTGCATTTCTAGTGGCGCGTGATCTTGTCCGAAAACCGCTTCACACTTTTCGGGATCACGCGCGGGGAATTCCTCAGAACAGCGACTTCGCCGCCGCGGTGGCCGCGCCGAGCAGCGGTCCGGGATAGGCGAAGAACAGAATGTTGATCAGGCCGGCGACGGCGAGCACCAGGCGCAACAGGCCCGGCATGCGCTGGAAACTTTTCGCCGGCTCGTCGAAATACATGACCTTGACGATGGTGAGATAGTAGAAGGCGCCCACCACGCTGGCCAGCACGCCGATCACGGCGAGCACATAGAGCCCGGCCTTGATGGCGGCCAGGAACACGTAGAATTTGGCAAAGAAGCCGGCCAGCGGCGGAATGCCGGCGAGCGAGAACAACAGCATGGCGAGAAAGAACGCCATGGTCGGCTGCGTGCGCGCCAGGCCCGCGAGATCACTGATGTTTTCCACCAGCATGCCGTCGCGCCGCATCGACAGGATGCAGGCGAAGGTGCCGAGCGTCATCACCACATAGATCGACATATAGACCAGCACGCCCTGCACGCCCTCTTGCGTGCCCGCAGCCAACCCAACCAGTGCGAAGCCCATGTGGCCGATGGAGGAATAAGCCATCAGGCGTTTGATGTTCTTCTGGCCGATGGCGGCGAAGGCGCCGAGCACCATCGAGGCGATCGAGATGAACACCACGATCTGCTGCCATTCGTGCGTAATACCCGGGAACGCCACCATGGTAGCGCGCACGAAGATGGCGATGCCGGCGACCTTGGGGGCGGCGGCAAAGAACGCCGTGACCGGCGTCGGCGCGCCCTCATAGACGTCCGGCGTCCACATATGGAACGGCACCGCCGAGATCTTGAAGCAGAAGCCGGCGAACATGAACACCAGGCCGAAGATCAGGCCAAGGTTGGCACCCTGCCCGGTGGCTTTGGCGATGCCGGCGAAGTTGACCGTGCCGGTGAACCCGTAGATCAGCGACGCCCCGTACAACAACATGCCGGACGACAGTGCACCGAGCACGAAATACTTCAGGCCGGCTTCGGTGGAGCGGACGCTGTCTCGGTTCGATGCCGCCACCACATAGAGCGGCAGGCTCATCAGTTCGAGGCCGAGATAGAGCGCGATCAGATCGTTGGCCGAGATCAGCATCATCATGCCGAGCGTCGCCAAAAGGAACAGCACGCCATATTCGAAGCGCTGCTGCTTATCCATCGACAGGTAATCCAGCGACAGCATCAGCGCGCCGGCCGAGCCGGTGAGCGCCAGCAATTTCAAATAGCGCGCGTAATCGTCGACCACGAAGCTGCCGCCGAACAGTTCGGTGCGGCCGGCGGGCACGGTCAGCACGAGGCCGGCGACCAGCACCATCACCGCGATGCACCAGGCATTGACGATGAAAGCGCTGCGCTCGGTCTGATGGATGCCGACGCCGACCATCAGCATCACCAGGGCGCCGACGCCCAGCACCAATTCCGGCAGCACCGGCCACAGTCCTTGCATTTGGGTCATGGCGTTCATCGGACGGCGCTCACGGGGATAAGGACGGGCGCGCCGCCCTTGAGTTCGATTGGCGTCAGTTCAGCCGTCTTGGGCGCGGCGATGGCCTTGTTATAGCCGTCGAGCAGTTGCGCGACCGAGGCCGCCGACATGTCGAGCACGGGCTTGGGCGCAATGCCAAACAGAATCGTCAGCACGACGAGCGGCGCGAAGATCACCGCCTCGCGCAAGCCGATGTCGCCGATGCTCGCAACCGCGGGCTTGAGCGTGCCGAAGATCATCTTGCGGTACAGCCACAGCGCATAGGCCGCCGACAGGATGACGCCGAAGGTGGCGAAGAACGCGACCGCGATGTTGTTCTTGAAGGTGCCGATCAGCGTCAGGAATTCGCCGACGAAACCCGAGGTGCCCGGCAACCCGACATTGGCCATGGTGAAGATCATGAAGATCGCGGCATAGACCGGCATGCGGTTGACGAGGCCGCCGTAGAACGCGATCTCGCGGGTGTGCATGCGGTCGTAGACGACGCCGACGCAGAGGAACAGCGCGCCGGCGACGATGCCGTGCGAGATCATCTGGAAGATGCCGCCGGCGATGCCCTGCGTGGTGCCGGCAAAGATGCCCATGGTGACGAAGCCCATGTGCGCGACCGACGAATAAGCGATCAGCTTCTTCACGTCCTCCTGCATCAGCGCCACCAGCGAGGTGTAGATGATGGCGACGACCGACAGCGTGAAGATCAGCGGCGCGAAATCGTGGCTGGCCGACGGGAACATCGGCAGCGAGAAGCGCAGGAAGCCGTAGCCGCCCATCTTCAGCAGGATGGCGGCGAGGATCACGGAGCCCGCGGTCGGCGCTTCGACATGCGCGTCGGGCAGCCAGGTGTGCACCGGCCACATCGGCATCTTCACCGCGAACGAGGCGAAGAACGCCAGCCAGGCCCACTTCTGCATGCCGAGCGGGAAGCCGTGCTTCATCAGCGCCGGGATGTCGGTGGTCCCCGCCTCCCAATACATCGCCATGATGGCCAAGAGCATCAGCACCGAGCCTGCCAGCGTGTAGAGGAAGAATTTGAAGCTGGCATAGACGCGGCGCTGGCCGCCCCAGACGCCGATGATCAGGAACATCGGAATGAGGCCGCCTTCGAAGAACAAATAGAACAGTACCAGGTCGAGCGCCGAGAAGGTGCCGACCATCAGCGTTTCCAGCACCAGAAACGCGATCATGTATTCCTTCACGCGCTTTTGCACCGAGGTCCAACTGGCCAGGATGCAGAGCGGCATCAGCGCCGTGGTCAGGATGACGAAGGGCAGCGAAATGCCGTCGACGCCCATGTGATAATTGGCGACGCCGAGCCAGGGATGGTTTTCCGAGAACTGGAATTCGGCCGAGGCCGGATCGAAGCGCACCACCATCACCAGCGAGATCGCGAAGGTGACCAGCGTGGTCCACATCGCCACCCAGCGCGCGGTGTTCTTGGCGAGATTGTCGTTGCCGCGCACCAGCGTAATGAACAGCGCGCCGACCAGCGGCAGGAAGGTGACGACGGAGAGAATGGGCCAGCTCATGACGTTTTCTCCGCCATGATCTTTTCCGAAAACCGGATTCCACTTTTCGGGATCATGGCTAGTGCATCCCCGCCGAGAACATGAACCAGGTAATGAAGGCGGCCACCCCGATCAGCATCGCGAAGGCGTAGTGGTAGAGATAGCCGGTCTGCAGCCGCACCACGTTGCGGGTGACGTCGAGCACGCGGGCGGAGACGCCGTCAGGGCCGAAGCCGTCGATCAGCCAGCCATCGCCCTTCTTCCACAGCTCGCGGCCGATCCATTTGGCCGGACGCACGAAGATGAGGTCGTAGAGTTCGTCGAAGTACCACTTGTTGAGCAGAAAGCGGTACAGGAAGTCGTGCTGGCGCGCGAGTTCGACCGGAATGTCCGGACGGCGGATATAGAAGTGCCAGGCGATGACGAAGCCGATCGCCATCATCACCGTCGGCAAGAGGCCGATCTGCAGCGGGATGTGGTGCATGTCCTCGAGCACGTGATTGTCCTTGCCGAAGGTCAGCGCCTCGCGGAAGAAGCCTTCGACGCCGTGACCGGCGAATACTTCCTTGAACGGCAGACCGGCGAGCACCGAACCGGCGGCGAGGAAGCCGAGCGGGACCAGCATGGTCATCGGGCTTTCGTGCGCTTCTTTCCAATGCTTGCGGTCGTGCGGCTCGCCGTGGAAGGTCTTGAAGATCAGGCGCCACGAATAGAACGAGGTCAGCAGCGCCGCGGCGATGGTGCAGACGAAGCCGTACAACGCCATCGGGTTATGGCCGACATAAGCCGCCTCGATGATGGCGTCCTTAGAGAAGTAGCCGGCGGTCAGCGGGAATCCGGTCAGCGCCAGCGTGCCGATGATCATCACGGTGTAGGTGTACGGGATGCGATCCTTCAGCCCGCCCATGTGGCGGATGTCCTGCTCATGATGCATCGCGTGGATCACCGAGCCGGACCCTAGGAACAGCAGCGCCTTGAAGAAGGCGTGCGTGAACAGATGGAACATGCCGACCGAATAAGCGCCGCAGCCCATGGCGACAAACATGTAGCCGAGCTGCGAACAGGTCGAATAGGCAACGATACGTTTGATATCGTTCTGCACCAGACCGATGGTGGCGGCGAAGATCGCCGTGGTGGCGCCGATGAAGGTGACGAAAATCTGCGCGTTCGGCGCCAGTTCGAACAGCGGCGACAGCCGCGCCACCATGAACACGCCGGCCGTCACCATGGTCGCGGCGTGAATCAGCGCCGAGACCGGCGTCGGGCCTTCCATCGCGTCCGGCAGCCAGGTGTGCAGCAGGAACTGCGCCGACTTGCCCATCGCGCCCATGAACAGCAGCAGGCAGATGATGGTCAGCGCGTCGGGGTGGTAGCCGAAGAACCACATCGTCTTGCCGGTCAGCGACGGCGCTTGCGCGAACACGGTGTCGAGATCGACCGCACCGACAAACGCGAACAGCGCGAAGATGCCGAGCGCGAAGCCGAAATCGCCGACACGGTTGACGACGAAGGCCTTAATCGCGGCCGCGTTCGCTTCCGGATTGTGGTACCAGAATCCGATCAGCAGATAGCTGGCGAGACCAACGCCCTCCCAGCCGAAGAACATCTGCACCAGATTGTCCGACGTCACCAGCATCAGCATGAAGAAGGTGAAGATCGACAGATAGGCGAAGAACCGCGGCCGGTACGGGTCCTCGTTCATGTAGCCGATGGAATAGAGGTGGACGAAGGCCGACACGGTGTTCACCACCACCAGCATTACTGCGGTCAGCGTATCGATGCGAAGCGCCCATTCGATCTTGAGGTCGCCGGCGGCGATCCAGGTCAGGATCGGCACGCGGGCATCAACATGGTTGAAGCCGACCTGCACGAAGGCGATCCAGGACAGGATCATCGAGATCATCAGCAGCGTCGTGGTGATCAGTTCCGCGGTGCGCGAGCCGGCGGCGGCCGGTTCAACGGCGTGACTATCACCCTCGTGATGCGAATGATGGATGACGCCGGCGTCGCCGTGCACCGACGGCGCGTGATGATGGACATGAGCGTCGGTGGCGTTGTCTTCCAGGCCCGGCGGCGGCGCCTGGCCCGGGAAACGCGCGCGCGCGCCGGCCAGCGCAATCAAGCCGGCCAGAATGGCGCCAAGCAGCGGGAGAAAGACGATGGCCTGATACATGAGCGCGTCAGCCCTTCATCATATTGATGTCTTCGACCGCAATCGAACCGCGATTGCGGAAATAGACTACGAGGATTGCCAAGCCGATCGCGGCTTCGGCGGCCGCGACGGTGAGCACGAACAGCGCGAAAATCTGGCCGACGATGTCACCCAGATGGGTCGAGAACGCCACCAGATTGATGTTGACCGCGAGCAGGATCAGCTCGATCGACATCAAGATGATGATGACGTTCTTGCGGTTCAAAAAGATGCCGAAAATCCCGAGCGTGAACAGGATGGCGGCGACCGAGAGATAATGTCCGAGGCCGACGGTCATGGGTTGCTCCCAAAACTATTGCTGCCAAGGCCCTGCCCCGAGCGAACCTTGATCACCTCCATCGACATCGCCGGCGTGCGCGCGACCTGCTCGGCGATGTTCTGCCGGCGGACGCGCTCTTTATGGCGCAGCGTCAGCACGATGGCGCCGATCATGGCGACCAGCAGGATCATGCCGGCGGCCTGGAAGAAATAGACGTACTGGGTGTAGAGCACGAGGCCGATCGCCTCGGTGTTGGACACCGTTTTCGAGATCGGCGCCACGATTGCCTGCGGCACGCCGGGTCCGATCACCCAGGCGCCGACCACCAGGAACAACTCGGCGAGGAAGATGCCGCCGATCAAGAGGCCGATCGGCAGATATTGCAGCGCGCCCTGCTTCAACTCGGCGAAGTCGACGTCGAGCATCATCACCACGAACAGGAACAGCACGGCGACCGCGCCGACATAAACCACGATCAGGATCATCGCCAGGAATTCGGCGCCCATCAGCACGAACAGGCCGGAGGCGCTGACGAAAGACAGGATCAGATAGAGCACCGAATGCACCGGGTTCTTCGACGCGATCACCATGAAGGCGCTCGCGACGCAGAACCCGGCAAACAGATAAAAGAACACCGCGGCAATCATCATTTCACCTATAGGGCGCGTCGAGCGCGATGTTTTTCGCGATCTCGCGTTCCCAGCGGTCGCCATTCGCGAGCAGCCGCTCTTTGTCGTAGTAAAGTTCCTCACGGGTCTCGGTAGCGAACTCGAAATTCGGGCCCTCGACGATGGCGTCGACCGGGCAGGCTTCCTGGCACAGCCCGCAATAGATGCACTTCACCATGTCGATGTCGTAGCGCGTGGTGCGGCGCGTGCCGTCGTTGCGGCGCGGGCCGGCCTCGATGGTGATGGCCTGCGCCGGGCAGATCGCCTCGCACAGCTTGCAGGCGATGCAGCGTTCCTCGCCGTTGGAATAGCGGCGCTGCGCGTGCTCGCCGCGGAAGCGCGGCGAAATCGGGCCCTTCTCGAACGGATAGTTCAGCGTCGCCTTGGGCGCCAAGAGATAGCGCATGGCCAGCACGAAGCCGGTCACGAACTCCCACAGGAACAGCGCCTTGGCCGCGCGATCGAGCCTCATGGCTTGCTCACCTTTGGCATCATCACTTCATCGCCCCAATCGCCACGCCGCCGTACTGGAGAACGGTAGCGACGATCGCCACCATCGCCAGCGACAATGGCAGAAACACCTTCCAACCGAGCCGCATCAGCTGATCGTAGCGATAGCGCGGCACCATAGCCTTGGCCATGGAGATCAGGAAAAAGAAAAACACCGCTTTCAGCACGAACCAGACCACGCCCGGCACCCAGATGAACGGCGCATAGGGGATAGGTGACAGCCAGCCACCCATGAAGAAGATGGTGGCCATGGCGCACATGGTGCAGATCGCCACGTATTCGCCGAGCATGAACATCATGTAGAGCGAAGAGCCGTATTCGACCATGAAGCCGGCGACCAATTCCGATTCTGCTTCCACCAGATCGAATGGCGGCCGGTTGGTTTCCGCCAGCGCCGAGACAAAGAATATGACGAACATCGGGAACAGCGGCAGCCAGTACCAGCCCAGCGCACCATAGGGCCCATCCTGCGCCTGCACGATGGCGGACAGGTTCAGCGAGCCCGCGCAGAGCAGCACGGTGATAATGACGAAGCCGATCGAGACTTCGTAGGACACCATCTGCGCCGCCGAGCGCACCGCGGCGAGGAAGGCGTATTTCGAATTCGACGCCCAGCCCGCCATGATGATGCCGTAGACCATCAGCGACGAGATCGCGAAGATGTACAGCACGCCGACATTGATGTCGGTGACCACCCAGCCGATGTTGACCGGAATCACCGCCCAGGCGGCGAGCGCCAGCACGCAGGAGATCAGCGGCGCCAGCAGGAACACGCCTTTGTTGGCGCTGGACGGGATGATCGGCTCCTTGAGCACGAATTTCATCAAATCCGCGAAGGACTGGAACAGGCCCCAGGGGCCGACCACATTGGGGCCGCGCCGCAATTGCACCGCCGCCCAGATCTTGCGGTCGGCATAGAGCACGTAGGCCACGGCGACGAGCAGGGCCACCAGCATCAGCAGCGACTCCGCCACGATGACGATCACAGGCCAGAGATAGGTCCAGAAGAATTCCATCATGGCCCTACTCCGCCGCCGTTTTGGCGGACGCATTCGCCAGTGCCGAACATTCGGCCATGACGGCGGACGCGCGCGCGATCGGATTGGTGAGATAGAAGTCGGTGACGGCCGCGCGCAATGGCGCCTTGTCGAACGAGCCGCCGAGATTGGCCAGCGTCGAGACATTGGCGGCATCGCCGGGCGCAATCTGGTCGAGCCGCATCATATGCGGGTGCGCGGCAAACACCGCCTCGCGCAACGCGCCCAGCGAATCGTAGGGCAGCTTGTGGCCGAGGACGTCGGACAGCGCGCGCAGGATCGCCCAGTCCTCGCGGGCATCGCCCGGCGGGAATGCGGCGCGATTGGCCATCTGCACGCGGCCTTCGGTGTTGACATAGATCGCGGATTTTTCCGGATAGGCCGCGCCGGGCAGGATGACATCGGCGCGATGCGCGCCGCGGTCGCCATGGGTGCCGATGTAGACGACGAAGGGCCCGGCCGCGACCTCGATCTCGTCGGCGCCGAGCAGGAACAGCACGTTGGCGCCGCCGGCAGCCAGCTCAGTGGCGGTCTTGCCGCCTTTGCCCGGCACGAAGCCGATATCGAGCGCGCCGACGCGTGACGCCGCGGTATGCAACACCGAGAAACCGTTCCAGCCGTCGGCGATGGCGCCGTACTCGACCGCGGCTTTCGCCGCCAACGACGCGACCGTAGCACCGTCTTTGCGCGCCAAGGCACCGGCGCCCAGAATGATCAACGGATTCTTCGCCGCCTTCAGCGCCTCGGCGAATTTGGTTTTGCCGAGACCCGCCAGCGTTTCGGCGCCGGCGCCAAGATAATCATAGGAATAAGTCAGGTCGACCTTCTCGCCGATCAGCGCGACCGGAAAATTACCGGCGCGCCAGCGCTTGCGGATGCGGGCGTTGAGCACCGCCGCCTCGCGGCGCGGATTGGCGCCGACGATCAACAGCGCGTCGGCGCGCTCGATGCCGGCGATGGTCGAATTGAACAGGTAGCTGGCCCTGCCCCAGGCCGGATCGAACGCCGCGCCGTCCTGCCGCGCGTCGATGTTGGCGCTGCCGAGGCGGGTCATCAGATCCTTGAGCGCGAACATTTCCTCGACGCCGGCCAGATCGCCGGCGATGGCGCCGACATTGTTGCCTGCGGCTTTGACCTTGTCGGCGATCGCGGCGAAGGCTTCCGCCCAGGTCGCCGGGCGCAATTTGCCGCCGCTGCGGATGTAGGGCTGATCCAGCCGCTGCGTGCGCAGGCCGTCGACGATGTGGCGGGTCTTGTCGGAAATCCACTCTTCGTTCACGTCGTCATTGATGCGCGGCAGGATGCGCATGACCTCGCGGCCGCGCGTGTCGATGCGGATCGCGGAGCCGACCGCGTCCATGACGTCGACCGACTGCGTCTTGTTCAACTCCCACGGCCGCGCCGCGAAGGCATAAGGCTTCGAGGTCAGCGCACCGACCGGGCACAGATCGACCACGTTGCTCTGCAGTTCGGAGCTCATGGCGTGTTCGAGGTACGTCGTGATCTCCATGTCCTCGCCGCGGCCGGTGGCGCCGAGTTCGGCAACGCCCGCCACTTCGCTCGAGAAGCGGATGCAGCGCGTGCAATGGATGCAGCGCGTCATGACGGTCTTGACCAGCGGGCCGATATATTTGTCTTCGACCGCGCGCTTGTTTTCCTGATAGCGGCTGGCGTCCGTGCCATAAGCCATGGCCTGGTCCTGCAGATCGCACTCGCCGCCCTGATCGCAGATCGGGCAATCCAGCGGATGGTTGATCAGCAGGACCTCCATCACGCCCTCGCGGGCCGCCTTCACCATCGGCGACTTGGTGCTGAGCACCTTCGGCGAGCCGTCTTTGTTGGGCTGCAGATCCTTGACGCCGACGGCGCAGGACGCCTGCGGCTTGGGAATACCCACCACTTCAATGAGGCACATGCGGCAATTGCCGGCGATCGACAGCCGCTCGTGGTAGCAGAAGCGCGGGATTTCCGCGCCCGCGGCTTCGCAGGCCTGGAGCAGCGTATACTCCGGCGGGACGTCGACTTCTTTGCCGTCAACGATAAGCTTGGTCATGCCGCATGCTCGCTTGGATGCATCGTGGGCGCGCCGCCGCGCGCCGTCTTCCACAGTTGCGCCGCCGGGATGCGATCCCAGCCGAAAGCGTATTCGCTCGGGCCGTGCGCCTTGAGATATTCAAGACGCTCGACGCCCTCCGCCATGCTTGGACGATGGCCGGCCGGCACGAACCACAGCACCAGCGGCGTCTCGATGTGTTCGAACCACTCGGCGCGGCGGCCGTAGAACCGGCTGTGCACGGTCTTCCAGACGAAGCGCTCCAGCGCCTCGACGTTTTGCCACAGCGTCAAATTCGGCAGCATGCGCGGATCGTCATAGACCGGCATGTTCATGGCATGACCGCTTGCATCCTGCAGCCGCCAGACGAAACCCTCGATCGCTTCCGCCAACCCGTTCACGCGCGCGACATTGTCGACGAATTCCGCCATGCGCGGGTCGTCGAGCGGATACTTGATCCGCGCGATGTTGAACTGGGCGAGGTGCGGCGCGTCAGACATTGATATGCGAATGCTCCCCGCACCAATCGTTGAATTGAACGATCGCCCACTCCTGGTCGGACGCAATCGGCGGCGGCGCGTGACGCCGGCACTGCCCGCGCTTGGCGTGCTCGCGCAAATGCTCGAGCGGCAGGTCGTCCTGCAACGGCCACCAGAATTTGCAGTTTCGGCAACGCAGACTGGTTTGCTCATAGCTCATTCTGCCGCCTCTAGAGGCTTCGGGTCGCGCACCGCGCCGTGCGCATCGGCATTGCGCGAATAGGCGTCGATGCGTTCTTCGATCTCGTGCCGGAAATGCGCGATCAGGCCCTGGATCGGCAAGGCCGCGGCGTCGCCAAGCGCGCAAATGGTGTGACCTTCGATCTGCTTGGTAACTTCCAGCAGCATGTCGATCTCGCGCTTCTGCGCGCGGCCTTCCGCCATGCGCGTGAGCACGCGCCACATCCACCCCGTTCCCTCGCGGCACGGCGTGCATTGGCCGCAGCTCTCATGCTTGTAGAAATAAGACAGCCGCGCCACCGCGCGAATGAGGTCGGTCGACTTGTCCATGACGATGACCGCGGCGGTGCCGAGACCGGAGCGCAGCTTGCCGAGACTGTCGAAATCCATCGGCGTGTCGATGATCTGCGCCGCCGGCACCATGCGCACCGACGAGCCGCCGGGAATGACGGCTTTCAGATTATCCCAGCCGCCGCGAATGCCGCCGCAATGGGTTTCGATCAATTCGCGGAAGGTGATGCCCATCGCCTCTTCGACATTGCACGGCTTGTTCACGTGGCCGGAAATGCAGAACAGCTTGGTGCCGACATTGTTCGGATTGCCGAACGAGGAGAACCACGACGCACCGCGCCGCATGATATCCGGCGCGACCGCGATCGATTCAACATTGTTGACCGTGGTCGGGCAGCCATAGAGGCCGACATTGGCCGGGAACGGCGGCTTCAGCCGCGGCTGGCCCTTCTTGCCCTCGAGGCTTTCGAGCAGCGCGGTTTCTTCGCCGCAGATATAGGCGCCGGCGCCGTGATGGACGTAGAGGTCGAAATCCCAGCCGTTGACGTTGTTCTTGCCGATCAGCTTGGCCTCGTAGGCCTCATCGATCGCCGCCTGCAGCCGTTCGCGCTCGCGAATGAACTCGCCGCGCACATAGATGTAGCCGACATGCGCGCCCATGGCGAAACCGGCGATCAGGCAGCCTTCGACCAGGAGATGCGGATCGTGCCGCATGATCTCGCGGTCCTTGCAGGTGCCGGGCTCGGATTCGTCGGCATTGACGACGAGATAATGCGGCCGCTCGCCGATCTCCTTCGGCATGAACGACCACTTCAGCCCGGTCGGGAACCCGGCGCCGCCGCGGCCGCGCAGTCCCGAGGCTTTCATCTCGTTGACGATACCGTCGCGGCCCTTTTCCAGGATCGCCTTGGTGCCGTCCCAGGCGCCGCGCGCCCGCGCGCCCTTGAGGCCCCAATCGTGCAGGCCGTACAAATTCTGGAAGATGCGATCCTTGTCAGCGAGCATCGTTCACGCCTTCACGGACTTGAGTGTGGTCGGGCCGCCTTCCGGCGCGGAAAACTGGCGATCGATCTGCGGGCCCGGCTTCGGCGCCTTACCGGCGGCGAAAGCGTCGAGCAACTTCTCGAAAGTCTCCGGCGTCAGATCCTCGTAAGTGTCCTTCCAGATCAGCGCCATCGGCGCGTTGACGCAGGCGCCCAGGCACTCGACCTCTTCCCACGAGAAATTGCCGTCGGCCGACACTTCGAACGGCTCGTGCGCGATGCGGTTATGGCAGACCTCGAACAGCGCGTCGGCGCCGCGCAGCCGGCATGGCGTCGTACCGCAGACCTGCACATGCGCCTTCTTGCCGACCGGTTGCAGCAGGAACATCGTGTAAAAGGTCGCCACTTCCATGGCGCGGATGTGTTCCATGCCGATCATGTCGGCGACATAGCGGATCGCCGCTTCCGGCAGCCAGCCGCCGTGCTGCTCCTGCGCGCGCCACATCAGCGGAATGACCGCCGACTGCTGGCGGCCTTCGGGAAATTTCAACAATTGCTTCTTGGCCCAGTCAAGATTCTCTTTGCTGAAAGAGAAATCTTTCGGCTGTTGTTCGGGCGGGGCGAGACGGCGGACGGTCATCGGTCGACCTCCCCGAACACGACGTCAATTGTACCCATGATGCAGGAAACGTCGGCCAGCAGGTGGCCGCGACACAGGAAATCCATCGCGCTCAAATGGGCAAAGCCGGGCGCGCGAATTTTGCACTTGTACGGCTTATTGGTGCCATCGGCGACCAGATAGACGCCGAATTCGCCCTTCGGCGCTTCGACCGCGGCATACACTTCTCCGGCCGGCACGTGAAAGCCCTCGGTGTAGAGTTTGAAATGCTGGATCAGCGCTTCCATGGAACGCTTCATCTCGGCACGCTTGGGCGGCACGACCTTGCCATCGTCGGCCGAAACCGGGCCCTGCCCTTCAGGCGAGCGTAGCTTTTCCAGGCACTGCTTCATGATCCTGACGGACTGACGCATCTCCTCCATGCGGATGAGATAGCGATCGTAGGAGTCGCCGTTCTTGCCGATGGGAACGTCAAACTCGAGTTCGGAATAGCATTCGTAGGGCTGCGATTTGCGCAAATCCCAAGCGGCGCCCGAGCCGCGCACCATGACGCCGGAGAAGCCCCGGTTCCAAGCGTCGGCGAGTTTGACCACGCCGATGCCGACCGTGCGCTGCTTGAAGATACGGTTGCCGGTGAGCAAGCCCTCGATGTCGTCGCAGACTTTCAGGAACGGATCGCAGAAGTCATAAATATCGTCGAGCAGTTTGCCCGGCAAATCCTGATGGACGCCGCCGGGACGGAAATAGGCCGCGTGCATTCGGCTGCCTGACGCCCGTTCGTAGAAGACCATCAGCTTCTCGCGTTCCTCGAAGCCCCACAACGGCGGGGTGAGCGCACCCACATCCAACGCCTGCGTGGTGATGTTGAGCATGTGCGACAGCAGCCGGCCGATTTCGCAATAGAGCACGCGAATAAGTTGCCCGCGTTTGGGAAGCTGGAGTCCCAAGAGCTTTTCCACCGCCAGGCAGAAGGCGTGTTCCTGATTCATCGGCGCGACATAGTCGAGCCGGTCGAAATACGGCACCGCCTGTACGTAAGTCTTATGCTCGATGAGTTTTTCCGTTCCCCGATGCAACAAACCGATATGCGGATCGACGCGCTCGACGATCTCGCCGTCGAGCTCCAGCACCATACGCAGCACGCCGTGCGCGGCAGGATGCTGCGGACCGAAATTGATGGTGAAATTACGGAGCGATGTTTCGGCCATGGTCAGTTCCCCTTGGCCTTCTCATCGCCCGGCAGCACATAGTCGGTGCCTTCCCACGGCGACAGGAAATCGAAGGTGCGGAATTCCTGCGCCAGACGCACTTTGTCGTAAACCACGCGCTTCTGCTCGTCGTCGTAACGCAGTTCGACAAAGCCGGTGAGCGGGAAATCCTTGCGCAGCGGATGCCCGTCGAAGCCGTAGTCGGTAAGAATGCGGCGCATGTCGGGATGGCCGGAGAACAGCACGCCGTAGAGGTCGTAGGTCTCGCGCTCGAACCAGTCGGCGCCGTGGAACACCTCGATGATCGATGGCACCGCGGTAACTTCGTCGGTCATGATTTTAACGCGGATGCGCTGGTTCAGCCGCGGCGACAGGAAATGATAGACCACGTCGAAACGCTGCTCGCGGCCGGGCCAGTCGACGGCCGTGACGTCGATGGTATTGATGAATTGGCAGGCCGGATCGTCGCGCAGGAAAGTCGCGACCTTGACGATGTCGGCGGCCTTGGCAAACAGCGTCAGTTCGCCGTGCGCGACCTCATAGCCGGTGACGCTCGCCGCCAATCCGACCTTGATCGAAGCCCCTAGTCTGTCGAGCATTTCGTCCATACGTCAGAGCCTCGCCTTAACGCTCGATCGTGCCGGTGCGGCGAATCTTTTTTTGCAACAACATCACGCCGTAGAGCAGCGCTTCCGCCGTCGGCGGGCATCCCGGCACGTAGATGTCGACCGGCACGATGCGGTCGCAGCCGCGCACCACCGAATAGGAATAGTGATAGTAGCCGCCGCCATTGGCGCAGGACCCCATCGAGATCACGTAGCGCGGCTCTGGCATCTGGTCGTAAACCTTGCGCAGCGCCGGCGCCATTTTGTTGGTCAGCGTGCCGGCGACGATCATCACGTCGGATTGACGCGGCGAGGCGCGCGGCGCAAAGCCGAAGCGCTCGCAGTCGTATCGCGCCATCGCCATGTGCATCATTTCAACCGCGCAGCACGCCAAGCCGAAGGTCATCCACATCAGCGAGCCGGTGCGCGCCCAGTTGATCAGGTCGTCGGCGGTGGTCACGATGAAGCCCTTGTCGGACAGCTCGTTATTGACGCCGTTGAAAAACGCGTCGTCGGCCCCGACCGGCTTGCCGGTATTGGGGTCGAGAATGCCTCGCGGTGCCTGTGCGACCAGGGTCATAGAGCCACCATCAATCCCATTCCAGCGCGCCCTTCTTCCACTCATAGATGAAGCCGATGGTCAGGACGCCGAGAAACGCCATCATCGACCAGAAGCCGAACACGCCTATCTTGCGGAACGCCACCGCCCAAGGGAACAGAAAGCTCATCTCAAGGTCGAAGATGATGAAAAGAATGGCGACCAGGTAGAATCGCACGTCGAATTTCATGCGAGCGTCGTCGAAGGCGTTGAAGCCGCATTCATAGGCCGAGAGCTTTTCGGCATCCGGCAACTGATAGGCGACAAGGAACGGCGCGACCAGCAAGGCGAGCCCGATGACGAGCGCGACCGCGATAAAAACCACCAGGGGCAGATAATCCAGCAGCAATGATGTCATCGGCGACGACCTCAGCAGCAGCACCCCACGCCCAGTATTGGCCCGCCCTCAAGCGCACAGTGGCCCGAGGCTGCCGCGGCCTACACAAAAACGCCCTTACCGCAGTGGGAAATGCCTCTCGGGCGAGTGCATTCGTGGCTTAGCGCAGCGCACAAAGAGTGGCAAGCCAACATTAGACGGCATCCACGTTACAAGTCGGAGCGGACGCACGCGGCAATTGACCTAGCGCAATGCGCCTTCTTTAGTTATGTGACGCGCGACCAAGAAACGCCGATCCGGAGGAAACTCTATGGCCATCCTGCAAAGACTACCATCGCTTCTCCTGATCGCGGCGGTCGGCATCGCTGCACTTGGTTTGGCCGCCCTGCCGGCCAAGGCCGACGACTATCCGTCCCGCCCGGTCAAGCTGATCGCGCCGTTCGGCGCCGGCGGGCCCACCGACGTCTATACCCGCGCCATCGCTGAGGAATTGCAGAAGGCGCTGCACGAACCCTTCGTGATCGAAAACCGGCCCGGCGCCGGCACCACCATCGGCACCGAATTCGTCGCTAAGTCGCCGCCCGACGGCTACACTTTGTTGATGATTTCCGGCACCCAGACCGTCAACGAGACGCTGTTTGCCCGCAAGAATTACAAGCTGATGCGCGACCTCGTGCCGGTGGCGCCGCTGATCGACACCGACCTGGTGCTGGTGGTGCATCCTTCGGTGCCGGCCAAGAATGTCGCCGAACTGCTGGCGCTGGCCCGCGCCAAGCCCGGCACCATCAATTACGGCTCGTCGGGCCTGGGCTCGAACTACCACATGGCCGGTGAGCTGCTGCGCAACATGACCGGCGTCGACATCGTCCACGTGCCCTACAAAGGCTCGACCGGCGCCCGCAACGACATCCTCGGCGGCCAGATTCAGATGCTATTCGATTCGGTGCCGACCATGGCGGCGATGATCCAGGCCGGCATGGTGCGCGCCATCGCTACCACCGGCAAAAAACGCTCGGCTATCCTGCCGGACGTGCCGACCCTCGACGAATCCGGCGTACCGGGCTTCCAGGCCACGCTATGGGTCGGCTTCATGGCGCCGGCCGGCACGCCGCAGCCGATCGTCGAAAAGCTCAATCAGGAGATCAGCCGGATCGTGTCGAGCCCGGCCATCAAAAAGGCGTGGGACGACCAAGGCGCCAACCCGATCACGATGAGCCAGCCGGAATTCAAGGCCTTCATGGACGCCCAGGTCGAGAAATGGGCCAAACTCATCAAGGCCAACAATATTCAGCCGATCAACTGACCGGTGGCGACGACGGGCCCAGACCATGACATCGCCCTCGCGGCACAGCACGATGTTGCCGGGATTCTCGATCTGCAGCAGCGCAATCTGGCGAAACGCGGCGGTGGCTTATCGGTGCCGTTCGCGCGCACTTGGTTTGAAGCGGCCATCGCTGACGGCCAGGTGATCGTGGCGCGGCGGGACAATTCGGTTGTGGGCTACCTGGTATTCTCCAATTTCGCCGCACAAGCGCACGTTCCCCTGGTGCAGGCGATGCTTGCGGCATATCCCGGCGCGCCCGACGCGTACAATTACGGGCCAGTTTGCGTCGCCGAAAGCGAACGCGGGCGTGGGGTGGCGGCTGCGATGTTCGCAGCCATGCAGGCGCGGCTGCCCGGACGCGAGGCCGTCGCTTTCATCCGCCGCGACAACCCGGTGTCGCTGACGGCGCATATCCGGATGGGCATGCGCGAGGTCGCCGAATTTACGCATGGCGGCGTTGACTTCGCCGTGGTGGCCTCGAGCGGCCGCCCTGTTGCATAAATTTTCACTAGAATACGTCGACAAAGCGATCACGGACCAACGAACACGAAACCACACGGGTGAGCGATGAACGAAATGACCAAACCGGCTGTAGCCATCAAGGGCGAAGAACACTGGACCGCCAAAGACGGCGGCGTGAAGCTGTTTCTGTTCGAGAAGTCCGCCGGCGATCCGGCCAAAACCAAGGGCACGATCCTGTTCGTGCACGGCTCGTCGATGGCCGGCCAGCCGACCTTCGATCTCCAGGTGCCCGGACGGCCCTACTCCTCGGCGATGGATTATTTCGCCAGTCTTGGTTTTGACTGCTGGTCGGTCGACATGGAGGGCTACGGCCGCTCCACCAAGGACCGCGACAACAATGCGCCGATCAGCCAAGGCGCCGACGATTGCTACGCCGCCGCCCAATACATCCAGAAACTGCGCGGCAAGCGGCCGTTTTTGGTCTACGGCATTTCCTCGGGCGCGCTGCGCGCCGCGATGTTCGCCGAACGCCACCCCGAGCTGGTGGCCCGGCTGGCGCTCGACGCCATGGTCTGGACCGGCGAAGGCTCGCCGACCCTGGCCGAGCGCAAAAAGAAGCTACCCGACTTCATCAAGATCAACCGCCGGCCGATGAGCAAGGCCTTCATCCACTCGGTGTTCGACCGCGACCATCCCGACACCGCCGAACGCAAGGTGATCGAGGCTTTCGCCGACGCGGTGGTGGCGCTCGACGATTCGGTGCCGACCGGCACCTATGTCGACATGTGCTCGCGGCTGCCGGTGGTGGACCCGGAAAAGATCACGGTGCCGACGCTGATTATGCGCGGCCAGCACGACGGCATCGCTTCGATGGCTGATTTGCTGAAGTTCTTCGAAAAGCTGCCGAACCCGGACAAGCAGTTCACGGTGATGTCCGGCATCTCGCACGCCAGCTTCCAGCAGAAGAACTACATGATGGTCTATCACATCCTGGCGAGCTTCTTCTCGCAGCCGGAGCCGGTTTATAAGGGCTAGGCCACTTCAGTGTCCCGGGCGCAGCGCAGCGTGAAACGGTGCGCTGCAGACCCGGGACCGTTACACGTCAGAACTCGCTAAGACCCCGGATCTGCAGCGCACCACTGCGTGATGCGCTGCGTCCGGGGAACGACGTCAGACGCCGAGCCTCTCCGCTAAATCCGCCAGATCCTTCGCGGCGTAATCCACCGGCACGCTGGGCGCGCGCTCGCCGGTGCCGGGGCCATGTTCATCCGGCCGGGCAATATGCGCCGTGCGCAGGCCGCAGGCCGCGGCGGCCGCCAGATCGCTCGAATGCGCCGCCACCATCATGCGCTGCGCCGGCTCTAGATCGAGCGCGGCGCAGGCGCTCAGGTAGACGCCGGGCTTGGGCTTGAAGTCGCGCGCCACCTCGGCGCCGAGGATTGCATCCCACGACAGGCCATTGCGGCGGGCGAGATCGACCATCAGCGAGATGTTGCCGTTCGACACCGGCGCGATCGTGAATTGACGCTTGAGCCGCGCCAGCGCCGCGGGCACGTCCGGCCAGGCGTCGAGCCGGTGCCAGGCCAGCGTCAGGTCGTGCAACGTCGCTTCCGATAAATTCGTCACGCCGAAACGCGGCAGGAAGCGCTCGAGGTTGCGCCGATGCAGCAAGTCGAGCTTGCAGAACGGGATGCGGCCGGAGCGCACCTCCTCCATGCCGGGCTGGTACTCCGCCCGCCAGGCATCGGCGAAAGCCGCCCAGTCGAGGCCAAAACCCTGTGGATGCAGGATGGCCGCGGCCTCACGGGCGACGCCGGTCCGCCAGTCCACCAGCGTGCCGAAGACGTCGAAAAACAGCGCTTTGATGGGTCGATCGGAGGGGGAATGCGAGCTATTCACGGCCGGTTTCCCGCCCCTGAGGGGGCCGATGATGCGGCGCAAAACTTACGCTAAGTCATTGATAAAATGGCGGGAGCGACGGGACTCGAACCCGCGACCTCTGCCGTGACAGGGCAGCGCTCTAACCAACTGAGCTACGCCCCCGCGGGCGATGGCTGGAGTTAAAGGCGGCACCATCCCAAGTCAAGGCAAACCGGCGGCGAAGGCGGAAATTGCGATAAAGCCTTATTTATCGATAGAATCGGTGGTCAGAGTGCCCCCGAATCGTCTATGCGGGCAGAGTGTTTGGCGCTTCGCCAAACCCGGATTCATGAGGAGGGTCCCCTAATGGCTACGGTTCCTGGAAAAGCCCCGACACCGCCGACTGTCACGTTGAAGCATCTTGCGGCCGCACTCGCGGAAACCCACGAGATGTCGAAGAAGCAGGCGGAAGCCGTGCTCGGCGATTTCGTCGGTAATATCGTCAAGCACTTGAAGAAGGGCGAGCGCATCCGCATCGGCGGTCTCGGCATCCTTCAGGTGCGCAAGCGTGCCGCGCGCATGGGCCGTAACCCTGCAACCGGCGAAGCGATCCAGATCAAGGCCAGCAAAAAGGTCGCTTTCCGCGCGTCGAAGGAATTGAAAGAGTCGGTCTGACAATTTCAGACCGGACCCTCCGGGGATATTAGCGGCAGGCTTGGACGCATATAGCGCCCTCGCCTGCCGTTTTTGTTTTCAGTGTGAAAGCACTACGCGGCCAGTGGCTCGGCGCCGCCCGACGGGACCAGCAGCAAGGGCAACCTTATTCTGACGGTGGTCCCGGTCGGTTCCTGTTTGGTGGGGACGACGGTGCCGCCAAGCTGACGCACGAATATCGCGACGTAATCGGAGCCGCGTTTCTCGGGGCTCTTCGTCGCATCCTTATTCTTCATGCCGATACCATCGTCGCCCACAACCAACTCGATCTGGTCTTCGACCCGTTCCACGCGCAGCATGATCTTGCCGCTGCCGTGCGGAAACGCATGCTTGATGGCGTTGGTGGTCAACTCATTGACCAGCAGGCCGAACGGCACGGCGCGATCGGGGTCGATCTCAACCGGTTCGCCTTCGACCTCGATTTTGATCCCTGACATGTTTCCCAGCAGGCTCGCCGACATGTTCCTGGCGATTTCACGCAAGTAAGCGTCCACAGCGACTGTCTGGCCGCGGCTGGTTTGCGAAATCAGGTCGTAAAGCTGGGCAATCGCGCCGATGCGCGCCTGCATGGTCTTATAGCCTTGCACACAGGGCGCCGCCGTCCATTTGGCTTCGTACGAAATCAGGCCAACGATGACCTGCAAGTTATTCTTGATCCGGTGCGAGATTTCGTTGGTCAGGCTCAGCGCATCGCGTTCGCGCTGCTTGCGCTCGGTAACGTCGCGCGCGGAGGCGAAGACGCCCTGCAAGGTGCGGCCCCGGTCGTAGAAGGTGGTTGCGTTGTACGACACCACAGTCTCCTTGCCGTCCCGGGCGCGCGCGGTCAGTTCGTAATCGGTGATTTTCTTTTCCCTCAGCACGCGCTTGATACCGGCTTCGGCCCGTTCCGGATCGGTGAAATAGTCCTTGAACGGCGCGCCGATCAACTCGTCCCGGGTGCAGCCGGTCAGCGCCTCCATCTGCTTGTTGACGTCAGTGATGATACCGGCCGGATCGGTGGTCATCAGCGCATCGATGTTGGATTCGATCAGCGAGCGGGTGTAAAATTGCTGATCGCGCAGGCGCTGATCGAGCTTCTTCTGCTCTGCTTCGACCAGCTTGCGCGCGGTATTGTCGGTGCCGATCAGCAGATAACCGATAATGCCATTTTGTGCGTCGCGCAGCGCCGTCACCGACACCACCGCCGGAAAACGACTGCCATCCTTGCGAATGTAGGTCAGTTCGTAGATGTCCTCGATGCCGCGCGACGCCTTGAACACCAGCGCCTCGAAGCCGGGCGTAATCGCGGTTCCTAATTCGACGCTCAATTCCTTGGCGCGCGCGATGACTTCCTGCGAGTCTGAAATGTCGGCCGGCGTGATCTTGTTCATCACTTCGGCGGCCGTATAACCGAGCATGCGTTCAGCGCCGACATTGAAGATCTGAATGACGCCCTTGGCGTCGGTCGCGATGCTGGAGAAGTTGGCACTGTTGAAGATCGCGCGCTGCAGAGCGCCCGCCTTGAGCAAGGCCTCTTCCGCCAGTTTGCGCGCGGTATTGTCGGTACCGATCAGCAGATAGCCGATGATGGTGTCCTGCGCGTCGCGTAGCGCCGTGACCGACACGACTGCCGGAAAGCGGCTGCCATCCTTGCGGATATAGGTCAGCTCGTAAATGTCCTCGATACCGCGCGAAGCCTTGAACACCAAGGCCTCGAAGCCCGGCGTAATTGGAGTGGCGAGCTCGACGCTCAACGACTTGGCGCGCGCGATCAATTCCTGAGGATCGGAGATGTCGGCTGGCGTGATCTTGTTCATCACTTCGGCAGCCGTGTAGCCCAGCATGCGTTCGGCGCCGACATTGAAGATTTGGATAACACCCTTC
>CAIRGJ010000027.1 GCA_903878085.1 uncultured Hyphomicrobiales bacterium
TTCCGCATTGTTCTTGGTGTTGCGGAGCTTGTCGAGCAGGAAGTCGATAGCATCCATCGTGCCCATCGGATTGAGGATGCGGCGAAGCACATACATCTTCTTGAGCAACTGCGGATCGGTGATGAGCTCTTCCTTGCGCGTGCCCGAGCGCGAAATGTCGATCGCCGGGAAAGTGCGCTTGTCAGAGACCTTGCGATCAAGAATCAGCTCGGAGTTACCGGTGCCCTTGAACTCTTCGAAAATCACTTCGTCCATGCGGCTGCCGGTATCGACGAGGGCCGTCGCGATAATGGTCAGCGAGCCGCCTTCCTCGATATTGCGCGCCGCACCGAAGAAGCGCTTCGGCCGCTGCAAGGCGTTGGCATCGACGCCGCCGGTCAGCACCTTACCGGATGACGGCACCACGGTGTTGTAGGCGCGGCCGAGACGAGTGATCGAATCCAGCAGGATCACGACGTCGCGCTGATGCTCGACCAGACGCTTGGCCTTTTCGATGACCATCTCGGCCACGGCAACATGCCGCGAGGCCGGCTCGTCGAAGGTCGAGGACACCACCTCGCCCTTCACCGAACGCTGCATGTCGGTGACTTCTTCCGGCCGTTCGTCGATCAGCAGCACGATCAGATAGCACTCGGGATGGTTGGCGGTGATGGCGTGCGCGATGTTCTGCAGCAGCACCGTTTTGCCGGTGCGCGGTGGCGACACGATCAGCGCGCGCTGGCCTTTGCCGATGGGCGCCACGATGTCGATGACGCGGGCGGAGAGATCCTTCTTGGTCGGATCCTCATGCTCCATCTTCAGCCGCTCTTCGGGATACAGCGGCGTCAGGTTGTCGAAGTTGATCTTGTGGCGCGCCTTTTCCGGGTCCTCGAAATTAATCGTGTTGACCTTGAGCAGCGCGAAGTAGCGCTCGCCTTCTTTCGGCGAACGGATCTGGCCTTCGACGGTGTCGCCGGTACGCAGGCCGAAGCGGCGGATCTGCGAGGGCGAGACATAGATGTCGTCGGGGCCGGACAAATAGTTGGATTCCGGGGAGCGCAGGAAGCCGAAGCCGTCGGAGAGAACTTCGACCACGCCTTCGCCAATGATGTCGATTTCGGCGGTCGCGAGATTCTTCAGGATGGCGAACATCAACTCCTGCTTGCGCAGGGTGCTGGCGTTCTCGACCTGGTGCTCTTCAGCGAACGCGGTCAGCTCGGCCGGGGTCTTGGCCTTAAGGTCTTGGAGTTTCATTTCCCGCATTGGGGGATACGTCCTTGGCAGAGTAACCGGGGGAGTCTTGAAAAATAAGAAGACTCAAAGCTCGGTGGCTCAGGGGGGAGAGAGAAAGATCGCAGGTCTGGGGTGACGAGGTGTTTTGGAAAGGTGCCCGGGACCCGATGCTGCGGCCGGCCCGATCGTGGGGACCGGAACGCGACTGGCATCTGCCTGCGTTCGGTGGGAGCCCCTTACATAAGGCGAAGCCGCAATTTTAGCAAGAGCGGCGCCCGGCTGTGGACGAATTAATGCTGTCCTTAGAACGGCTTAACGGTCGCCAACAGCACGATAAAGATCATCAATACCGTCGGTATCTCATTGACGATACGGAAGAATTTCTCCGTGTGCGTGTTGCGGTCGCGGGCGAATTCGGCCACCCAGCGGCTGAAAAATCCGTGCATCGCCGACAACGCAATGACGAGCACGAACTTGGCGAGAAACCACGGCGTGCTCATCCAGTGGCCCTGGATCGCCAGCGCGACGCCGAGAATCCAACTCACCGCCATCGCCGGCGTCATGATGAAGTTCAGCAGCCGGCGTTCCATCACCTTGAAGGTTTCGGACTGCTCGGAGCCGGGCTTCGATGCCGCGTGATAAACAAACAGCCGCGGCAGATACAGCATGCCTGCCATCCACGAGATCACAGCGATGATGTGGAAGGCTTTGAGGGTGAGGTACATGAGCCGAACCTAACCTAGTTTCTCATTGCCGACGATATATCATCTTGTCATGGCCGGGCTTGTCCCGGCCATCCCGCTTAGGCAGGCAGGATCGATGGCCGAGTACTACGTCTACTTTCTCGCCAGTCGTCCCGGCGGCGCCATTTACGTCGGCGTGACCAACGACCTTGTTCGTCGTGTGTACGAACATCGGATCGGCGCAGTCAAAGGCCACACCAAGCGCTTCAACATAAAACAGCTCATTTATTTCGAGGCTTACGGCGATATTCGCGACGCTCTTCAACGCGAGCACAACATCAAGCATTGGCCGCGGGTATGGAAGACCAGGTTGATCGTCGAACAAAATCCCTCGTGGCTTGATTTGTACGAGGAAATTGCTGGAGCTGGCGTTTTGCCCTCCTAAGCGGGATGGCCGGGACAAGCCCGGCCATGACAAAAGTGGAGGCTCGCTTTGCTCGCCACCCTCCCCTTTCAGGGGAGGGATTAAAAACTAACCCGCCCTGACCCGCTTCAGCATCCGTTCGACATGCGCGATCGGGGTGGCCGGCAGAATGCCGTGGCCAAGATTGAAAATCAGCGGCTTGCCGGCAAGTTGCGTCATCACATCGTCGACCTCGCGGTCGAGCGCCTCGCCGCCGGCGAGCAGGGCCAGTGGATCGACATTGCCCTGCACCGTCACGCGGGGTTGCAGTATGTCAGCCGCGAGCGAGCGCGGGAAAGTCCAGTCGAGCCCGACGCCGTCGACGCCGGTGGCAACCACGTAAGGCAGGGTCATGGCGCCGGCACCGCGCGGAAAACCGATGATTTTGGCACCCGGCACCTGATGGCGCACGCCGGCAACGATTTTTTCGGTTGGTTGAATGCACCAGCGGTCGAACTGCGTCGGGGACAGCACGCCGGCCCAGGTATCGAAAATCTGCACCACTTCGGCGCCGGCCTTGAGCTGCCCGACCAGATATTCGATAGAACCTTCGACCAACCGGTCAATCAATCGTCCGAAGCCTTCCGGATCGCGATAAGCAAACAGCCGCGCCGGTGCCTGGTCCGGCGTCGCTTCGCCGGCAACCATGTAAGTCGCGACCGTCCACGGTGCGCCACAAAATCCGATCAGCGTCGTCTTGCTATCGAGCTGAGATTTGACCCGAGACACCGTCTCATAGATTGGCGCCAGCACCTTGCCGTCGATGGCTTCGTGCATGCCGGCGACCGCCGCGGCATCGGCCAAAGGCTCGAGCTTGGGGCCTTCGCCAACCAGGAATTCAACTTTGCGGCCGAAGGCTAATGGCACGATCAGAATATCGGAAAATAAAATTGCGGCATCGAAGCCGAACCGCCGCACCGGTTGCAACGTTACCTCAGCAGCCAGTTCCGGATTGAAACAAAGGTCGAGAAAACCGCCTGCCTTCTCCCGCACCGCACGATATTCCGGCAAATATCGGCCCGCCTGGCGCATCATCCAGACCGGCGGCACTGCTTCACGCTCCCTGCCAAGCACTCGCAGTAGCGGCTTTATCCCCATGCTGGCAGTGTTCAAGGCTTCTTCCTCTTAAGAATCTTTAGAACTCTTTGTAGTTATTATTAGGCAGTTGATTGGACTCATGACTCGCGGTCAACATTCTGTCCACCGCCTGTAAGGCCTGGATTCAGAATCCAGCCCAATTTGTCGTATTTCTATCCACAGTGCTGGGCCTAATTTTACTGGGCTTTCGAGCGGCTATCCCCTGCTGTCCCCAGCCCGCTGTCCACATCCGGCCATCAAGGTCTGATTGGGCCTCCCAAGTTTATCCCACAAGGCAGCCTTGTGGACGAAAATGCAGCTTCTGCCCTGTGTTAGGTTGCCTAGCGCCTTTAGCCGTGGCCTCCTCCCGTCCTGTCCACAATCCATACTGAAACCATACAGATGACCGAACCTGGATATTTCCATCTGCATCTCGTCTCCGACGCCACCGGCGAAACCTTGATCACGGTGGCGCGCGCTGCCGCGGCGCAATACGCCAATGTGTCGCCGGTGGAGCATCTGTATCCGATGGTGCGTTCGCGGAAACAGCTGGATTCGGCGCTGGTCGAGATCACCGATGCTCCGGGCCTGGTGCTTTATACGCTGCTCGAGGAAGACCTGATCAAGCTTCTGGAAGATAAATGCCGTGAGCTCGGGCTGCCCTGTATGTCGGTCCTGGGACCGATTTTGCGGCTGTTCCAATCGTATCTCGGCGCCGAGACCATCCATCGCGTCGGCGCCCAGCATGTTCTCAACGCCGAATATTTCCAGCGCATCGAGGCGCTGAACTACACAATGTTCCACGACGACGGCCAGCACGTCGAAGGCCTGGAGGACGCCGATGTCGTCTTGATCGGCGTGTCGCGCACCTCGAAGACGCCGACCTCGATCTATCTCGCCAACCGTGGCGTCAAGACCGGCAATGTGCCGTTGGTGCCGGGCGTGCCAATGCCGCCGCAGGTCGAGGCACTGAAGCGGCCGCTGGTCGTCGGGCTCTACGCCAGTCCGGAGCGCATCGTGCAGATCCGCGAAAATCGGCTGCTCGGCCTCAACGCACATCGCGACGACAACCAATATATCGATAAAGCCGCGGTCGCAGAGGAAGTGGCCTATTCCCGCAAGCTTTGCGCCAAGAATAATTGGCCGAGCATCGACGTGACGCGCCGCTCGATCGAGGAAACCGCCGCCGGCGTGATGAAACTGTTGGCCGAACGCCGCCGCGGGCCGGGGAGATAGGAAACGCGATGCCGCTTTGGCTCGAACGTCAGCCGCTGGTTCTTGCCTCGAAAAGCGACGTGCGCGGAAAGATTCTCGCGGCCGCAGGTCTCCGGTTCGAAATCAGGCCGGCGCAGATCGACGAGCGCGCGGTCGAAGCGAAAGCTGGCCTTTCCGATGCAGCGGCGGTGGCGCGGTTGCTGGCGCGCGCCAAGGCGGAAGCGGTGTCGGCGACGCGGCCCGGACAACTGGTGCTTGGCGCCGACCAGACGCTGGCGCGCGGCGCCATGCGCTTGAGCAAGCCAGCCAATCGCGACCAGGCCGGCGAGCAATTGCGGGCCTTGCGCGGCCGGAAACATGAGCTGCATTCGGCGGTGGCTTTGGTGCGCGACGGCGCCGCGCTGTTCGAATGCGTCGATACCGCGCGGCTGACGATGCGCGACGTGTCCGACCGCTTTCTCAGCGACTATCTCGACATGGCGGGCGACGCCACGCTGCACAGCGTCGGCGCCTATCAGCTCGAAGGCATCGGCATTCATCTATTCGAAAAGGTGGAGGGCGACTACTTCACCATTCTTGGGTTACCGCTGATGCCGCTGTTGGCGTTCATGCGGCAGAGCAAATTTATCGATGGGTAGCGCATGATCCCGAAAAGCGGGAACCGGTTTTCGGATAAGATCATGCGCAAAAGAGATCAAAAGAGATATTGCATGTTCGTCCTTGGCCTGACCGGCTCGATCGGCATGGGAAAGTCTGCCACGGCGAAGATGTTCGCCGACGCGGGCGTGCCGGTGCACGATGCCGATGCGGTCGTGCATCGGCTCTATGAGGGCGACGCGACGCCGCAGATCGAGGCGGCGTTTCCGGGCACGACCGTTGGCGACAGGGTCGACCGCGACAGACTTGGCAAGCGGGTGCTCGGCGATGCGGCTGCGATCAAGCAACTGGAGCAGATCGTGCATCCGCTGGTGGCTCAGGCGCGCGACAGGTTCTTGAGCGAGGCCGAACGCAGCGGGGCGACGGTTGCGGTGCTGGATATTCCGCTGCTCTTTGAGACCAAAGGCGATGTGCGTTGCGACGCGGTGGTGGTGGTTTCGGCGCCCGCCGACATGCAGCGCACGCGCGCCTTCGAGCGGCCCGGAATGACCGAGCAGAAGCTCGACGCCATTCTGGCCAAGCAGATGCCGGACGCCGAAAAACGCCGGCGCGCCGATTTCGTAGTGGATACATCGCAAGGCTTCGATCACGCCCGCGATCAGGTGCGTGATATTCTAAAAGCAGTTGCTACGATGCCGAAACGGCGGCAGTGATTCTCTGAGCCAATTTCTTGGCGCCCCGAACAGATCGAAAGCACATGCGCGAAATCGTTCTCGACACCGAAACCACCGGGCTGGATCCCAACCAGGGCCACCGTCTGGTCGAGGTCGGCTGCATCGAGCTGCTCAACCGGATTCCAACCGGCGCGGTGTTCCATGCCTACTTGAACCCCGATCGGGACATGCCGGCGGAAGCCTTCGCCATTCACGGGCTGTCGATCGAATTCTTGCGCGGCCACAAGCGGTTCAGCGATGTCTGCGACGAGTTCCTGGCCTTCATTGGCGACGACACGCCGCTGGTGATCCACAATGCCAGCTTCGACTACGGCTTCCTATGCGCCGAGCTCAAGCGCGTCGAACGGGCGCTAATCACGCGCGAGCGGCTGGTCGATACGCTGGCTATGGCGCGGCGCAAACATTCGGCCGGGCCGTATAATCTCGACGCACTCTGCGCGCGCTATGGCATCGATACGTCACGCCGCACCAAACACGGCGCGCTGCTCGATGCCGAGATTCTTGCGGAAGTTTATCTCGAACTGATCGGCGGCCGTCAGGCACAGCTTGGTCTGGCTGAAACCGCCGCCAAGCGCGTCACCGGCGTCGATGGCGTCGTCATCCGGCGCGAGCGCACCACGCCGCTGACGCCGCGCATCAGCGATGCGGATCGCGAAGCGCACCGCGCGTTCGTTGGAACGCTCGGTGCGGAAGCGATCTGGCAGAAGTATTTGTAGAAATTATTGCGGCTGCGCTTCGTTCGGCTCGAGTTGCGCCATCTTGTTGCGATAGAGCCCGACGAAATCCACCGGGTCGAGCAGCAGCGGCGGGAAGCCGCCATTGCGCACGGTGGTGGCGATGACCTCGCGTGCGAACGGGAACAGCAGGCGCGGGCATTCGATCAGCACGACCGCGTTCAGGCTTTCCTGCGGCACGTTGCGGATGCGGAACACGCCGGCGAATTCCAGTTCGAACTGGAACAGCAGCTTACCGGCGTTCTCCGCCTTGCCCTCAAGCTTGAGCGTGACCTCGATGTCGGTATCGCTCAGCGGCACGGCGCCGACATTGATCTGGATGCCGATCTGCGGCGGCTCGCTGCTGGGGGCGAGCGATTGCGGCGCGTTCGGATTCTCGAACGAGAAATCCTTGATGTACTACATCACCACCGTGAGCTGGGGCTGCAGCTCCTCGGACGGGCCGCCGTTGGTCGTCGACATGAACTCTCCTGAGCCGGGCTTTTTATTGTCGGGGGGTGGCTAACATGGTGCCGGTAGGGGAACAAGGATTGGCGGTCGTTACGGTTTGCGCTCGTCGCCGCGCCGATCCGGCAGCACGGGGTCTGGCACCCGCTGCCATTGCTCGGGTTCCAGATCGACCACCCCATCGGCGCGGGCGGCAGGCCGTACACCGGTAAACGGAGCGGCCAAAGCCCGCCGCAACGGTGAAATCAGCAGCAAAAGGGCCAGAACATCGGTGATAAACCCAGGAATCAGCAGGAGAAACCCGGCAATGAGGGTGGCTGCGCCGGTGCTGTCGGCTTGTAGGGCCGTAAAACTGGCTTGATTGAGGCCCTGATTCAGGGCGACGCGAACGCGGGCAATGTGGTTGCCGCCGGCGTGGCGCAGCAACAGCCCACCGGCGAACGAGGTCGCAAGCACCATCAGCAGGGCCAATCCGAAGCCGATGCTGGCGGCGACCATGATGAACACCACCAGTTCCGCGATGGGCAGCGCCACAATCGCCAAGAGTAGCCATTTTGCCACATTCATGCGCGTTTCTCTCGGGCCTTAATTATTGGCGTTGGCGCCCTGATCGTCTAAGGTTTCTAATGAGTTCTCTTGGCGAGGCACGATTGCGCCGAATGGTGGCGCAGGGCCTATGGAACGGCACCGCCACCAACATAGATAGGAAGGGTCGGACCGGCCGCACCGCCGTCTAGGCGAAGATTTCTAGACGAGTCTGGGTCGGAACGCCGATCTGCCGTTACGATAGCCGAAAGCATGAACGACGTGTTCGACATCTACACCATCATATTCATCGCCCTCGCAGGGTTCATTTTCTGGCGTCTGCGCAGCGTGCTCGGGCAGCGCACGGGGCGGGAGCGTCCGCCTTACGACCCCTTTACGGCACGCGACCCGGTGCGGCCGGCTGAAAATGTCGTTGCCCTGCCTAGCCGCAAGCCGGAAGCCACCGTGCAGACGCCTGCCGCGCCGGCCGAACCGGTCGATCGCTGGAAGGGCGTGGCCACGCCAGGCTCGCCGGTCGCTATCGGTCTCGATGCCATTGCCGCCACGGCGCCCGATTTCGACGCCAAGCATTTTCTCACCGGCGCGCGCGCGGCCTACGAGATGATCGTCAACGCCTATGCCGAGGGCGACCGCCGCACGCTGAAAAATCTGCTGTCGCGCGAAGTCTTTGACGGTTTCGAGGCCGCCATTAACGAACGCGAGAAGCGCGGCGACGTGGTCGAAAGCCGTTTCGTGTCGATCGACAATGCCGAGATCGCCGCGGCCGAAGTGCGCGGCCGCACCGTGCAGGCCACCGTCCGCTTCCAGTCCAAGTTGGTGTCGGTAACGCGCGACAAAGCCGGTACCGTGATCGACGGCAATGCCGAGAAGGTCACCGACGTCACCGACGTGTGGACCTTCGCCCGCGATGTGTCGTCGCGCGATCCGAACTGGAAGCTGGTCGCTACCGAAGCCGGACAGTGAACGCATGGCGGGGCGGGGGCCACGTTTTCTGATTTGTTGTGCGCTGGCCGCGGTGCTCAGCACGCCGGCTGCGGCCAAAGTTGGCAAGCATAGCGTCAAGCACAGCGCGCAGAGCGGCGCCAAGAATAGCGCCTTGAAACTCCATAACGCCCAGGTCGAAACGCTCGACTTCGCCGCGCTCGCCGGCTGGAAAGACGACGATCACGCCGAAGCCTTCGGCGCCTATTTGAAAAGCTGTAATGCGATCCTGCAAGGCACGCCGGCGATGCGCCGGGCGCGGCCGATCTACGGCGCGCTGTTCAACGTCTGCGAGCGAGCCAAAGCGGCCGGCCCGCTCGACCGCGAACAGGCGGCAAAATTCTTCGAGGCCAATTTCAATCCGGTGCGGCTCGCGCCGCCGGGCCAGAGCGAAGGCTTCTTTACCGGCTATTACGAAACCGAAGTCGACGGCTCGCGCGTCCAGACGGCGGAATACAACGTGCCAATCTACACCGCGCCTTTGAGCACGGTGAAGAACAAGAAGAGCAAGGTTTTCGCCGATCTCGACCGCGCCAAGATCGAGGACGGCGCGCTCAACGGCAAGAAGCTCGAAATCTGTTATGTAAAAAGCCCGATCGATGTATTCTTCGCCCAGATTCAGGGTTCGACCCGGGTCAAGCTCGATTCCGGCCCGCTGCTGCGGCTCAATTACATCGCCAGCAATGGGCATCCTTATACGCCGGTCGGAAAATTCCTGATCGACCGCGGCATCATCGCCAAAGAAGACATGTCGATGGACCGTATCCGCGACTGGATGGAAGCCAATCCGGAAGAGGGCAAGGATTTGCGGCGCAAGAACCGCTCGTTCGTGTTCTTCCAGGAGACCGCTTTGGGCGCGCATGATGAATGCCTCGGCGCGCAGGGCATTCCGCTGACGCCGGGACGTTCGTTGGCGGTCGACAAAAAAATCCACACCTACGGCACGCCGATCTGGATCGATGCCGAGCTGCCGATCGCGAGCGAGAAGCCGGACACGACATTCCGCCGGCTGCTGGTGGCGCAGGACACTGGCTCAGCCATCGTCGGGCCGGCGCGCGCCGATATTTATTTCGGGC
This sequence comes from uncultured Hyphomicrobiales bacterium, assembly GCA_903878085.1. Lineage (GTDB taxonomy): Bacteria > Pseudomonadota > Alphaproteobacteria > Rhizobiales > Xanthobacteraceae > Pseudolabrys. Next base: position 9,766 of record CAIRGJ010000027.1, read on the forward strand.
ACGGCGACGGCATCGGCAGCATTGCCGGCCGTATCAAGCAGCACGGCCAGTTCGTCATGCTGGTGCCGCGCAGCGTCGAGGTGAAGGGCGACATCGACATTCCGTTGCCCCGGCCGAGGCCGAAAGACATCGTCGCCGTCGTTGCACCATGACCCGTGACGGCAAACGGCGGCGCGGTCTCTCCTACGAAGACCGCGTGCTGTGGACCCACGTCACCAAGGCGATCAAGCCGTTGCGCGCCGAAGGCCTGAGCCCGGCCGACGAGAGCGCCGAGGACGCGCATGCGACGCCTCAAGAGATAGCCAAGCCGCCGGCGAAACATCCGCCGAAATTCGTAAAGCCGGTTGCGCATTCTAGAACCGCCGCTGCGCCGTTGCCGCCGAAACCGCCAGCGCCGTCATTCGAGCCGCTGACCCGCCGCATGAAGCAACGCGTTGCGCGCGGCAAACATGAGATCGATGCGCGGCTCGACCTGCACGGTTTCACCCAGCACGAAGCCCATGCGGCGCTGCTGCGCTTTCTGCGCAGCGCCAATGCGCGTGACGCCCGGCTGGTGCTGGTGATCACCGGTAAAGGCCGCGGCGGCGAAATCGGCGTCTTGCGCCGCCAGGTGCCGCAATGGCTGGGCCTGCCGGAATTCCGCGCGCTGGTGATCGGTTTCGAGGACGCCGCCATCACGCATGGCGGCGAAGGCGCGCTCTACGTGCGGGTGCGGCGCAGCCGGACCGATTGATCGTCCGGCCGCTTGTGCCCCTTTACGCCGTGCCCGGCGGGGGGCCGATGCAGCGGCCTTGGCTGGTGGCGTCGCGCGGGCGACTGAGCCGCCTCGTCTTTGGGGGCAGGAACGCTGCGCACGCGGGCCATCAGGTGCGATAGGCCAATCCAAAGCTCGAGGACGTCCCCCGCGATGTCGTCGCGCCAGGCGGCTTCGATCGGATCGCATTCCGTCTGCGCCCGGATTTTCTGTTTACGCTCACGCATATCTCCGTCCCCCTGCGAAGGCTCGCGCCAAGTTGCCGAATTACCACTTACAACCGGAAGGATAGGCCGCGACCCCTATGTGTCAAGAAAATATTATATTCAAGCTGACACAACCTATAGCCGTGCCTAGGTTGTGGCTGGCCCGGCCGGGGTTGTGCCGAGACGCACAATCTCCAGGCTGGCGATCGGATCGAGCGGTCGCAGGCGGAACGGGTCGATGCCGGCGTTAAACAGGCAGAAATGCAGGCGTCCCTTGAAGCCCGGCTCGATTTGAAGGGCGTAGGAGGCGATAACGCCGAGGGCGCCGAGCCGGCTCACGGCGCCGATCCGGCCCAGGTAATCGAGCGGCAACTCGATGCGCTCCGCCGTGGTCGCGCTCACCGACTGGCCGGGCTTGAGCAGAAAGCCCTTTCCCTGCCGGATACTGACCCGATTGCCGCCGGCGGTGGTGACGGTATCGCTCAAGGTCAGAGCAATTGAAGCGGCCTGCAGGTTTTGCCTGACGAAGGGCGCGATACCGATGATGCCGTCCTTCACGGCCCGCACGATTTGGTGATTGACCAGGAGGCCGGTGACCGGCGCCGGTGCGTCCGCGGCAGGCCGCGCATTGCCAATGCCGAGGAAGCTTTCGCTGAGCCAGTAGTCCGAGCTGCGCCCGGTGAGCCGGCCGAGCTTTCCGGCCATGGCCCGCGAGATCGTCTGACGGCCGTTGACGATATTGTTGACGGACTGGCGCGAAACGCCGGTCGCTTTGCTCACGGCAACCTGATCGAGGCCCAGCCGCTGGATTTCCGCTCTCAGATGCGCGCCCGGCGTTAAGCGTCCGGCGTCTCCATTAGCGACCGCCTTGCCCCGGCTTTCGGCAGACATGCTCTTCTCCCCGAGCAATATTTATTCCTACTCTAGCCGTTGTAAATACGCGCCAGCCTTTCAACCATAAATTGTGATTTCGAACAAAAGAGAGCTTCGCCCGGCCGGGCTAAAGAATAAACCGGCTCAGGTCGGTATTTTTTGCCAGATCGCCGATGTGCTTGTCGACGTAGGCGGCGTCGATCCTGACGGTCTCGCCGGAGCGGTCGGTGGCGGCGAATGAGATTTCGTCGAGTACGCGCTCCATCACCGTCTGCAGCCGCCGCGCGCCGATATTCTCGATCGCTGAGTTCACCGACACCGCGATATTGGCAATGGCGTCGATGGCGTCCTCGGTGAAATCCAGCGTCACGCCTTCGGTGGCGAGCAGCGCGATGTACTGCTTGATCAGCGATGCTTCCGGCTCGGTGAGGATGCGGCGGAAATCGTCGCGGGTCAGCGCCTGCAATTCGACGCGGATCGGCAACCGGCCTTGCAGCTCGGGCAACAGATCCGACGGCTTGGAAATGTGAAACGCGCCTGAGGCAATAAACAGAATGTGGTCGGTCTTTACCGGGCCGTGCTTGGTGTTGACGGTGGTGCCCTCGATCAGCGGCAACAAATCGCGCTGCACGCCCTCGCGCGATACGTCGGCGCCGCCGCGGCCCTCGCGTCCGGCGATCTTGTCGATCTCGTCGAGAAACACGATGCCGTTCTGTTCGGTCGCCTTGATCGATTCCTGAACGAGCTGTTCGCTGTCGAGCAGTTTGTCGGATTCTTCGTTGATCAGGATATTGTGCGACTGCTCCACGGTGACGCGCCGCGTCTTCGGTTTGCCGCCGCCGAGCTTGCCGAAAATATCGCCAATATTGATGGCGCCCATCTGCGCGCCCGGCATGCCCGGAATCTCGAACATTGGCATGCCGCCACCGCCGCCGCTTTGCACCTCGATTTCGATTTCCTTGTCGTTGATCTCGCCGGCGCGCAGCTTCTTACGGAAGCTTTCGCGAGTCGCGGGGCCCGACGCAGGCCCGACCAGCGCATCGAGCACGCGGTCTTCAGCGGCCTGTTCGGCCCGCGCCTGCACGTCTTTTCGCTTGCGCTCGCGGGTCAGCGAAATTGAAATCTCCACCAGGTCGCGGATGATCTGCTCGACGTCGCGGCCGACATAGCCGACCTCGGTGAATTTGGTGGCTTCGACTTTCAGGAACGGCGCGCCGGCGAGTTTCGCCAGGCGGCGCGAGATTTCGGTCTTGCCGACGCCGGTCGGCCCGATCATCAAGATGTTTTTCGGCAACACTTCTTCGCGCAATTTGTCGTCGAGCTGCAGCCGCCGCCAGCGGTTGCGCAGCGCGATGGCGACCGCGCGCTTGGCATCGTTCTGGCCGACGATGTAGCGGTCGAGTTCGGAAACGATTTCGCGGGGGGAGAAGTCGGTCATTTTTCCTCTTTTCCCGGGCGCGGCGCAGCGCAAAGCGGTGCGCTGCAAACCCGGGATCGTTTCACACTCAGAATTCGTAAAGGCCCCGGCTCAGCGTCGCACCATTTCACTTGCGCTCGTGCTGCGCCGCGTCCGGGGCAAGTCGTCATGCCTTCAAACTCTCAATCGTGACGTTGCGATTGGTGTAGACGCAGATGTCGGCGGCGATATCGAGCGATTTGCGCACGATCGCCTCGGCCTCCAGGGGGCCGTCGAGCAAGGCGCGGGCGGAGGCGAGCGCGTAATTGCCGCCGGAGCCGATGCCGGCGACGCCCATTTCCGGCTCCAGCACGTCGCCGGTGCCGGTCAGCACCAGCGAGACATTGGCGTCGGCGACGATCATCATGGCCTCTAAGCGGCGCAGATAGCGGTCGGTGCGCCAGTCCTTGGCGAGCTCGACCGAGGCGCGCAGCAATTGCCCCGGATACTGCTCCAGCTTGGCTTCCAGCCGCTCGAACAAGGTAAAGGCGTCGGCGGTAGCGCCGGCGAAGCCGCCGATCACATCACCTTTGCCGAGTTTGCGCACTTTTTTGGCATTGGACTTGATGATGGTCTGCCCGACCGTGACCTGGCCATCGCCGCCGATCACCACCATGCCGCCCTTGCGGACGGTCAGAATGGTGGTGCCGTGCCAATTGGGCATTTCGTTCTGGGACATACGGTTTAACCCCTCGGAATGCTCACCATGTAGGCATGGCGGGCGGACGATGCAAATACGTGGCCTAAGGTGGCGAATCCCGCAAACCCCTGATAAAAGGCGCGCAAATTAGGACACCGCCATGCGCACTGCCACCGTGAAGCGCAAGACCAAGGAAACCGACGTCGAGGTCACCGTCGATCTCGACGGTAAGGGGACGTCGAGTGTTTCGACGGGCATCGGCTTTCTCGACCATATGCTCGACCTTTTGGCGCGGCACTCGCGCATCGACATCACGGTCAAGGCCGTGGGCGACCTGCACATCGACTTCCATCACACCGCCGAGGACACCGGCATCGCGCTCGGCCAGGCGGTGAAGCAAGCGCTCGGCGACATGAAGGGCATCACCCGCTATGCCGACGTGCACGTGCCGATGGACGAGGCGCTGACGCGTGTCGCCATTGATATCTCAGGCCGTCCGTTTCTGGTGTTCAAGGCCGAGTTCGTGCGCGACAAGGTCGGCACCTTCGACACCGAGCTGGTGCAGGAGTGGTTCCAGGCTTTCGCCATGAATGCCGGCATCACGCTGCATGCCGAGTGTCTGTACGGCACCAACGATCACCATATTGCCGAGTCATGCTTCAAAGGTCTGGCAAGGGCGCTGCGTGCCGCGGTGGCGATCGATCCGCGCGCCAAGGACGAAGTGCCATCGACCAAGGGTTCGCTCGGCAACTGATGTCCCCACGCGGGGCATGACGATAAATGTAACGAGTATTGGCAATGCCCACGTTCACCGTTCACGCGCCGCCGCCGCGCAAAGACGAAAGCGTCACCAGCCCGGAACGCTTCGTGTTCGTGCGCGACGGATTCTACTTCTGGGCCTTCCTGCTGGCGCCATTGTGGCTGCTGCTGCACCGGTTGTGGCTGGCGCTGCTCGGCTATCTTGTCGTGACCATCGGGCTGGGCGCGGTGCTGGTGCTCACCGGCGTGCCGGCATCGGTGCGCTATCTTGCTGCGTTCCTCGTCGCCTTGCTGGCCGGCTTCGAAGCCGCATCGCTGTGGCGCTGGACCCTGGCGTGGCGCCAATGGAAGACGCTCGGCTTCGTCGTCGGCGAGGACGCCGAAATGGCGGAGCGGCGCTTCTACGCCGAATGGACGAAACGCGACGACGCGCCCGCGCCTGCGCCTCAAGAGCCAACCTACAGCGCGCCGCTATGGCGCGGCGCCCCGGCGCCGTCCGACGTCATCGGGCTGTTCCCAGAGCCGGGGCAACAGCGATGAGCGTCGCCATTGTCGATTACGGTTCGGGCAATCTGCATTCGGCGGCCAAGGCCTTCGAGCGCGCTGCGCGCGAGAGCGGCCACGATCAGCCCATTATGGTGACGCGCGATCCCGCCGAAGTGGCGGGCGCCGATCGGGTCGTGCTGCCCGGTGTCGGCGCTTTCGCCGATTGCCGCCGAGGGATCGACGCCATTCCCGGCATGATCGAGGCGCTGGAGACCGCGGTGCGCCGGAACGGCCGGCCGTTTTTCGGCATCTGCGTCGGCATGCAGTTGATGGCGGAGCGCGGCCGCGAATATCAGGTGACGCCGGGCTTAAGCTGGATTCCGGGCGAGGTCGACCGCATCGCGCCGGCCGATCCGGCGCTGAAAATTCCGCATATGGGGTGGAATACGTTGAACATGCTGAAAACCCATCCGTTGCTGGAAGATATCCCCCTTGGTCCGGATGGCCTGCATGCCTATTTCGTGCATTCCTATGAGTTGAAAGTCGCGCAGCGTTCCGATTTGGTGGCGCAGGCCGACTATGGCGGGCCGCTGACGGCGATCGTCGGCCGCGACAACATGGTCGGCACGCAGTTTCACCCGGAGAAGAGCCAGAAGCTCGGCCTGCGGCTGATCGCAAATTTTTTGAATTGGAAGCCATGATTTTATTTCCCGCCATCGACCTCAAGGAAGGCCTCGCCGTACGGCTACAGCAGGGCGACATGGCGCGCGCCACCGTGTTTCATCGCGATCCGGCGCAGCAGGCCCAGGCGTTCCAGGCGCAGGGTTTCAAGCACCTGCACGTGGTCGATCTCGATGGCGCTTTTGCCGGCAAGCCGATGAACGTCGCCGCGGTCGAGCGCATCCTCGAAGCGGTCGGCCAATGTGTGCAGCTCGGCGGCGGCATCCGCGACATGGCGACCATCGAGGGCTGGCTGGAGAAGGGCGTCAACCGCGTCATCATCGGCACCGCGGCGGTGCGTAATCCCGATTTGGTCAAGGAAGCGGCGAAGCGGTTTCCAAAAAAAGTCGCGGTCGGGCTCGACGCGCGCGATGGCAAAGTCGCGGTGCAGGGCTGGGCGGAGTCGTCCGAATTGTCGGCGCTCGAAATCGCGCGGCGCTTCGAAGACGCCGGCGTCGCCGCCATCATCTACACCGACGTGGCGCGCGACGGCATGCTGCAAGGCATCAACTGGGACGCCACCATCGCGCTGGCCGATGCGATTTCGATTCCGGTAATCGCCTCTGGCGGGCTGGCCTCGATCGAGGACATCAAGACGATGCTGCAGCCGCGCGCGAAGAAGCTCGAAGGCGCTATCGCCGGCCGCGCGCTCTATGACGGACGGCTGGACGCGGCCGAAGCGCTGCGGCTCATTCGCGAAGCGCGGACCGTGGCCTGATGTTCAAAGTCCGCGTCATTCCCTGCCTCGACGTCAAAGACGGCCGAGTCGTCAAGGGCGTCAACTTCGTCAATCTGCGCGACGCCGGCGATCCGGTGGAAGCGGCGATTGCCTATGATGCCGCCGGCGCCGATGAGCTCACTTTCCTCGACATCACCGCAAGCCATGAAAAGCGCGACACCATCTACGACGTGGTGACGCGCACGGCGGAAGCCTGCTTCATGCCGCTGACCGTCGGCGGCGGCGTGCGCACGGTCGACGATATCCGCAAGCTTTTGACCTGTGGCGCCGACAAGGTCGCGATCAACACCGCGGCGGTCGAGCGCCGCGCCTTCGTCAAGGAAGCGGCGGAGAAATTCGGCGACCAGTGCATCGTGGTGGCGATTGACGCCAAGAAGGTGTCTCGCCCGAGCGAGCCAGACCGCTGGGAGATTTTCACCGTCGGCGGCCGTAAACCCACCGGCATCGATGCGGTCGCCTATGCCAAGGAAGTCGTGGCGCTCGGTGCCGGCGAAATTCTGCTGACCTCGATGGACCGCGACGGCACCAAGTCCGGCTACGACATCGCGCTGACCCGGGCGGTCGCCGACGCTATTCCGGTGCCGGTGATCGCCTCCGGTGGGGTCGGCACGCTCGACCATATGGTGGCGGGCATCCGCGACGGCCACGCCACCGCGGTGCTGGCGGCCTCGATCTTCCATTTCGGCGAGCACAGCGTGCGGGAAGCCAAGGTTTATATGGCGAAAGCCGGTCTGCCGATGCGGCTCGATCCGTGATTTCTATCCCTCCCCCGCGAGCTGTTGCGAGCGTGGGGAGGGTCGGCGACGAAGTCGCCGGGGTGGGGGTTCTTTTCTTCAAATTTGGTCTCCCACCCCCGACCCCTCCCCGCGCTTCGCGGGGGAGGGGAGAAGTGATAAGGACGCCTCATGACCAAGTTCACACTGTCGGAACTGGAAGCCCGCGTGCACGAGCGCGCCAAGGCGAGCGCGGGTGAGTCCTATACCCGCTCGCTGATCGACAAGGGCGTCGCCCATTGCGCCAAGAAACTGGGCGAGGAGGCCTTCGAAACCGCGATGGCCGCCGTGCAAGAGGATAAGCCGCGGCTGATCGCGGAAGCCGCTGACCTGCTCTATCATCTGCTGGTGGTGCTGGAAGCGCGCGGCGTCAAGCTCGCCGAGGTCGAGGCCGAATTGGACAAGCGCACCGCGCAATCCGGGCATGCGGAGAAAGCTGCTCGCGGCGCATGATCCCGAAAAGTGGAAGCCGGTTTTCGGATAAGATCATGCGCAGAGTGAAGAGCTGACGCCTTATGGAACAGCGCACCGAAGAAACGCTTTCGCCCTACCGCACCTTCTCGCGGGCGGAGTGGGCGTCGTTGCGCGACGACACGCCGATGACGCTGACCTCGGAAGAGGTGACGCGGCTGCGCTCGCTGCATGACCGGCTCGACATCAAGGAAGTCGAAGAGGTCTACCTGCCGTTGTCGCGGTTGCTGTCGCTCTACGTCAACGCGACGCAACGGCTGTTCCGCGCGCAGGAACGCTTCCTCGGCACCGAAGACATCAAGATGCCGTTCATCATCGGCGTCGCCGGTTCGGTGGCGGTGGGAAAATCGACCACCGCGCGCGTGCTGCAGGCGCTGCTGGCGCGCTGGCCGAACGTGCCGAAGGTCGATCTCGTCACCACCGACGGCTTTCTGTTTCCGAACACGATCCTCGCGCGCGAAGGCTTGATGGAGAAGAAGGGCTTTCCGGAAAGCTACGACCTGCAGGCGCTGCTGCGCTTCCTCACCGACGTGAAGGCGGGACGCCATCCGGCGCGGGCGCCGGTCTATTCACACCTGACCTATGACGTGACGCCGAACCAGTGGGTCGAGGTCGACCGGCCGGAAATTCTGATCGTCGAAGGGCTGAACGTGTTGCAGACCGGACGGCTGCCGAAAGACGGCAAGGCGATCCCCTTCGTGTCGGATTTCTTCGATTTCTCGGTCTATCTCGACGCCGACGAGGACGTGCTCAAGGCCTGGTACGTCGATCGTTTTCTAACGTTGCGCTCAACCGCGTTCCGCGATCCGAAGTCGTACTTCCATCGCTATTCGCAGTTGTCCGATGACGAGGCGGTGCAAACTGCATCGTCGATCTGGGAGCGCATCAACCTGGTCAATCTGCACGAAAATATTCTGCCGACGCGCCAACGTTCGGACTTGATCCTCAAGAAAGGCGAAAGCCATTTGGTTGAGGAAGTGTCGCTGCGAAGACTGTGATCAGGCCGCCCTGCGGCTCAGATCGAAATGCTGCAGATAGCGCTGCTTGATCGCCGACATCGGCAGCACGATCAGTACATCGGTGGTGCCGAATTCGTGGTCGACCACCGCGCCATCGCCGATATAGGCGCCGAGCCGCAGATAGCCCTTCACCAGTGGCGGCAGCATTTTCAACGCCTGCTTGGGATCGATCGATTCCTTCGACATGCGGTTCATCTCGACATAACGTTCCGGCAGCGCCTGGGCACGCCAGGCTTCCGGCGCGCGCGCATAGTGATGCAGGAACGACAGCGGCAGTGCGAGTTGCTTGGGCTCGGTGCCGTCGAGGCTGGCGCAGCCGATCATGACGTCGATGCGGTTCTGCAGCACGTAGCCGTGGATGCCGTGCCACAGCAATTCGACGGTGCCCTTGTTGCGATAGGGCGCCAGCACGCAAGAGCGGCCGAGCTCGAGGAATTGCAGATTGTTATGCCGCGCGATCAAGCCGCCGATGTCGAATTCGCCGGAGGTGTAGAAGCCGCCATATTCCTCTGCCAGCGGCTGGCGCAGCAGGCGGTAGGTGCCGACGACCGCCGGCCGGTTGCCGGGGTGGCCGTCGCGCGCGGCGTGATCGAGCACCAGCAGGTGGTCGCAGATCGCGTCGTAGCTATCGACGTCGCGGCGGGCGAACAGCCGGCCGGGATTGGGGATCGCCGAGCCCTCCTGGTAGAAAACCCGGTAGCGCAATTTCTGCGCCTGCCGGACTTCGGCGGCGGTCTGCGCCAGCCGCACTTCCAGCGAGCCGATGCGTCCCAAAGTTTGGGACGGCCGGTGCGCGCGCGCCGCCCAGGCTTGCAGGCCGCCATAGGCCTGCAAAGTCGAGATCAGATTTGGGACGCCGGGCCCGAGCAGGCTGCGCGGGGGCGTACTGCGATTGCTGTCGTCGCGGCTAACCATCTGATTTTAGGGACCTTTTCCGCGCCAAAGCCGGGAAATCGTCTACAGGTTCAACGTTGTTCGAATCAGCGATCAAGTTCCGGCAAGTCTACAGCATGGGTCGGACACCGAATTATGACAATGTGGGGGAAGCCGCTTCAGGCCGCAAGCGGGGCCCGCCGGGCGGCCGCTTCGAGGGCCTCGCGCAGGCGCTCGCGGTCAAGCGGCTTGACCAGCAGGGCATCCATGCCGGCGGCGAGGCAGGCCTCGCGGTCCTCGGCATAGGCGTTGGCGGTCAGCGCCACGATCGGGGTCGGCGGGCCGCCGGCTTCGTCGGCGCGAATGCGGCGGGTGGCTTCCAGGCCGTCCATGCCGGGCATCTGCACATCCATCAAGATCAGGTCGTAAGGCGTGCCGGCGGCGCGCGCGGCTGTCCAGGATTCCACCGCGGCTGCGCCGTCGGCGGCGATGACGGGACGATGGCCGAGCCGCACCAACAAAGCGCGCACCAGCAGCGCGTTGATGTCGTTATCCTCGGCCACCAAAATCGACAGGCTGCCGCTCTTGTTTGCGTCCTTGCCCTTGTCGCTGCCGTCGGTGGCCGAGGCGCAGCTTTCAGCGGCGGCCTCTGCGGCCGCGTGTTCGAAATCGTCGCCGTCGCGCAGACTTGTTTGCAGTCTTGCGGCGAGCGAAGCGGCGCGCACCGGCTTGATCAGGTAACCGGTGAAGCCGGCGGACTTCAGCGCGGGCAACTCATGGCGCTCCGACGGCCGGATCAGCACGATGCGGCGTGGCACTCGCAGTTTGCCGACATTGCCGTTGGCAATCATCTTCTGCGCCATCGGGAAATCGGCCAGCAGCGCGTCCCAGCGCCGTTCCGGCAGCAAGGCCCATGCGACGCTGTCGTCGATCGCCGCGCAGGTTCTGGCGCCCCAGCGTCCGAGCCGTCGCGCCAGCAGCGACGCCTCTATATCCGCCGCCGCCACAATCATCATCGCCGCGCCATGAAGATCGGGGGCGACGAATTGGGACTCGGTCTCCGCCGCCGGCAACAGCGGCACGGTGAAGCTGAACGTGGAGCCTACGCCCGGTGTGCTTTCGACCGCGATGCGGCCATCCATGCGTTCGACGATACGTTTGGAGATCGCCAAACCTAGACCGGTGCCGCCGAACTTGCGTGTCGATGAGCCGTCGGCCTGTTCGAAATCGAGGAAGATGCGCGCCTGATCCTGCGGCGCCAGGCCGACGCCGGAATCGCGCACCTGGAAACAGATCTCGCTGTCGCGTTCGCCCGGCTCGACGACGACCGCGACGCCGCCTTGCTCGGTGAATTTGATGGCGTTGCCGGCGAGATTGAGCAGCACCTGGCGAAGCCGCGCCCCATCGCCGACCAAATTCGCCGGCAGGCGTTCGTCGACGAAGGACGCGATTTCAATGCCGCGAGCCTGCGCGCGCGGCGCTAGCAGTTCGACGGCTTCCTCGACCAGGGCGCCGAGCGCGAATGGCCGCGCTTCCAGATCGAGCTTGCCGGCTTCGATTTTGGAGAAGTCGAGAATTTCCTCGATCAGCGACAGCAATGTTTCACCGGAGGTTTTGGCCGCCTTGGCGTAGGTGATTTGCTCCGGCGTCAACGGCGTGTCGAGCAAGAGATCGGCCATGCCGAGGATGCCGTTGAGCGGCGTGCGGATCTCGTGGCTGACGATGGCGAGAAACCGCGACTTAGCGCGGTTGGCGGTTTCCGATTGATCGCGCGCGACACTGAGCGCGTGTTCGGCCTCGACCCGGTCGGTGACGTCGCGGCCGACACCCTGCACTTCGTTGCCGCGTTCGCCGCGCACCGCGACTTCGCGCCACGCGATCCAGCGCGCGCCGGCGCCAGCGCCGGAAGCGATCTTCTGGTCGTGCACGCAGGTGCCATCGGCGAGAACGGTCATGGCACCGCGATCCAGCACCGGCAATTCCATCGCTTTGCCGATCAAAGCCTCGCGCGTCTTCCCGGCCAAGGCGCAGAACGCGTCGTTGGCGTAAGTGACGCGGCCGTCCTGGTCGCGGCGCACGATCAGATCGCCTTGCGCCTCGAGCAGGCTGCGGGCGCGCTCTTCGGCCTCGCGCAATTCCCAATTGCGGTCGGACAAGTCCTCGACGCGCGCTTCGAGCACGCGCAGCTTCTCTTTGGTGATGCGGCGGCGCATCAGCAGCAAGGCGATGGCGGCCATCGCGGCGGCAAATAGCGCGCCGGCGCCGATCGCATAAGAATGCGGATCGTAGGTGCCGCTCTGCATCCGCACGCCGGCGAGAAAGCCCAAGCCCGCTGAAATAACCGACAACGTGATCACGACGCTGCGGCCGAACAGCACCAGCGACTTGGTGTTGCGCGAGGCGGCGCGGATAGCGGATACGCGTTGGTTTGCCGATACCGTTTTCATGGTTCCCGCCGCCATTTGGCGCCAGGAATCTTGCAATTTTATTTCGCGGTAACGGGTGCCGCGGCGTTCGCGTCAACGTGGTGAAAGGACGGTTAAGGCCGGCGGCGGATGGCCGTGCCGCCATCGATCGCGGCGTAAAGCGCCGGCCGATGTTCGGGCCCGACTTTCAATCGATCAACTGGATTAACACGCTCGATTGATAGCTTTGCGCGCATTTTATCCGCACCGATCGTTCATGTATTCCATTCAAGTTAGCTGCAAACCCGCAATCGTTCATAAACCACAATCGTTCATATCGAGGCGCTTCATGCTTAACCGGCTGTCGGTCAACGTTCTTCTCAATTCAGTCGTCGCAATTCTGGCCGCAGCCGTAGTCGTCATGCTGTCGCTCGGCGCCTGGGAGTCGGTGAACCGGTTGGCTGTTGTGGGCCGCATCGCGAGCGTCACCGAAGCGTCGGGCTATCTGTTCACGGCGCTGCACAGTCTGCGCTTCGATCGCTCGTCCACGACCCGCGAACTGAATTCCGAGCAGCAGCTTACCTCACTGATACCGGCGCATAGACAGGGCCGCGACGCGGAAATGGCTGCGCTGAAATCCGGCCTGGTCGTGATCGAAGCGACGGATTTTCCGGGCCGGCCGGAAGCGGTCGCCAAGCTCAGTCAGGCGATCAATAAATTGACGGCGCTGCACCAGGAAACGGCGGCGGCGTTTGCGCAGCCGAAGGCGGCGCGGCGCGCGGGCCTGACGCAAGAATTCACCAAAATGGTCAGCGATCTGACGGACACCCTCGATCAGATCGCATCGCAGATGACCAAGTCGGTGGCGCTGGCCGATTCGTATATCGACCAGTTGCTGGAGTTGAAGCAATTGGCCTGGATGGCGCGCAACGCCGGCGGCGATGCGTCGGTCATCGTTTCCAGCACACTCGCTGGGACGCCGCTGCCGTCCGATGCGCTTCTTAATTACACCGCCAATCTCGCCAAGCTTGAGGTGATCTGGGCTGCACTGGAGGATCTAGCCTCCAGGCTGCCGCTGCCGGCGAGCTTCGCGGGCGCGATCGACAAGGTCAAACAAAGCGTCATCAGCGGCGAATTTGCCGAACTCCGCACCAAGACCCTGAAGGCGCTGATCGCCGGCGAGAAGGTCGCTATCAAACCGGCGGATTGGTCGCAGATAGCGACCGAGAAGCTCGGATCGCTGCTGGCTGTCGCCGAAAATGCTCTGGCCGTCGCCAAGGATCACGCGGCAGATCAGCGCGCGCGTTCGATGACGACTTTGTGGGTCCAGCTTGGCTTTCTGGCGGTCGCCCTCGCGCTGAGCGCCACGATGATGCTGATCGTATCGCGCCGCGTGATCGTGCCGCTCGGCATGATCCGGCAGGCGATGCTCAAAGTCGTCACCGGCGACTTCAACGTTCATTTGCAGGAGCTGCATCGTAAAGATGAAGTTGGGCAGATTGCCGAAGCCGTCGATCAGATGGCGGGCCGTATTCGTTCGACCATCGGCAATATCAAGAACTCGGCGCGCGAAGTCACCAACGCGTCCGCCGAGATTTCCACCAGCACCACCGACCTGTCGCAGCGGACTGAAGAGCAGGCCGCGAGCCTGGAAGAAACCTCCGCCTCGATGGAAGAGATTTCTTCGACGGTGAAGAAGAACGCCGAGAATGCCCAGCACGCCAACGAGTCCGCGGCCGTGACGCGCCAGGTCGCCGATCGCGGCGGCGCCGTCGTTGCCAAGGCGGTCGGCGCGATGGCCAAGATTGAAGAGTCATCGCGTAAGATCGCCGACATCATCGGCGTGATCGATGAGATCGCGCGGCAGACGAACCTGCTGGCGCTCAACGCCGCGGTGGAAGCCGCTCGCGCCGGTGAAGCCGGCCGCGGCTTCGCCGTGGTCGCGTCGGAAGTTCGCAGCCTGGCGCAGCGTTCCTCGCAGGCCGCCAAAGACATCAACGACCTGATCAGCAACAGCAACAGCCAGGTGAAGGACGGGGTCAACCTGGTCAATGAGGCCGGCACCGCGCTCACCGAGATCGTGGATTCGATCAAGGTCGTGGCTTCGATCATTGCCGAGATCGCGTCGGCCAGCTCGGAGCAGGCGACCGGCCTCGACGAGATCAACAAAGCGATAACCCAGATGGACGAGGTGACGCAGCAGAACTCGGCGCTGGTCGAGGAAAATGCCGCGACCGCCAAGACGCTCGAGCAGCAGGCCAAGTCGATGGACGAGCAGGTCGCGTTCTTCCAGATCGAGGCCAGCGCCGGCGAGAACGGTGGGGAAGCTTCCTCGTCGGCAAACCGGGGGCGCAGCAAAGTCGGAAGAAAGGCCCGCCGCCGCGTCGCGCCGCCTAGCGCAATATCGCGCTAAACGCGGTCAGGGGCGGGAGGCGACTTGGCGCGCGTCAGCTTGGCGCGTGCCGACTTGACGAAGGTCGCCAGTCCGGCGGGCGTTCTGCCAGATCACCGCGAACAGCGCCGCGGCGTCCTGTTCGCTGAAATTCGCCGAGCGGACGAATACTTTGTAGTCGGCGTCCGAACGCGACAGCGCCACCGTCAGGTCGGGCTGCTGCGCCGCTGGATCGATACGGACGGTCTTGAGCGAACTCGCCGCCGTGCAGGCCTGCGTGACGTCGCCGTCGTCGACCATGACGAAATCGGCGGCTGCCAGGTCGTCGACCAGTTGCATGCGCAGGTTCGGGCGCGCCGCGGCATTGTCGATGCGGACGGTGTAGTCGGCGGCGGCGCTGCCGGATAATTTGTAGGCCGCGTTGCCGGAAATGAAACAGGGCGTGGCGTCCGTCGCGCTCGACGAGAAGAACGAACCGGCGGTGGCTGCGGGCACCGCGACGACCAGAGCCATCAGCGAGATAATATGCGCGCGTTTCATGGGTGGCCCCCCAGCCGGCGCGACCAAATCAGTCGCGTTGCTGCAAGGCTAGGGCCGAGTAATTACCGGTTTATTAAGTTTTGTGTCCGGCCGCTAACCCTAGCCAGCCAGCCAGCCAGCCAGCCAGCCAGCCAGCCAGCCCTAGGCCGCTTTGCGCACTTCGTCGGTCAGCGCGCGGTACGACAAGGCCTCGGCCAGATGCACTCGGCCGACTGTGGCGGCGCCATCGAGATCGGCCAGCGTCCGCGCCACGCGCAGCACCCGGTGATAGCCGCGCGCCGACAGGTGCATCAGATCGGCGGCGTCGCGCAACAGCGCCATGCCTTGGCTATCTGCGCGCGAGACTTCTTCCAATACCGGACCGCTGGCCTGCGCATTGGTGCGCACATGGGGCAAGCCCAAGCCGGCATAGCGTTCGGTCTGGATATCGCGGGCGCGCGCCACGCGCGCGGCGACCTCGCGGCTGCCTTCGGACGGCGGCGGCAAGATCAGATCGGCGGCAGTGACAGCGGGGACTTCAATATGCAGGTCGATGCGGTCGAGCAGCGGGCCCGACAACCGGCCTTGATACTCGGCGGCGCAACGCAGATTGGGCCCGCGTTTGCAGGCAAAACCGGGGTCGCTGGCGCGTCCGCAGCGGCACGGGTTCATTGCCGCCACCAGCATGAAGCGTGCCGGATAGGTGATGCGGTGATTGACGCGCGCGATGGCGACCTCGCCGGTCTCTAGCGGCTGGCGCAGCGAGTCGAGCACCTGGGCGGAAAATTCCGGCATCTCGTCGAGAAACAGCACGCCGTTATGCGCCAGCGAGATCTCGCCGGGCCGCGCGCGCAGGCCGCCGCCGACCAAAGCCGGCATCGAGGCGGAATGATGCGGCGCCCGGAACGGCCGCTTGTTGGTGAGCGCGCCGCCTTCGATCACGCCGGCTACCGAGGCGATCATCGAGACTTCGAGCAATTCGGTCGGCGACAGCGGCGGCAGGATCGAGGGCAGCCGCGCCGCCAGCATCGACTTGCCGGCGCCGGGCGGCCCGACCATCACCAGATTATGGCCGCCCGCGGCGGCGACTTCGAGCGCGCGCTTGGCGCTCTCCTGGCCCTTGATGTCGGCAAGGTCGAGCGGCGCGCCGTCGATCTCGCGGATTTTCGGCAGCGGTCGCGTCAGCACCTGCGTGCCTTTGAAATGATTGGCGAGCTGGATCAGCGATTGCGCGGCGACGATCTCGATCTCAGGGGAAGCCCAGGCCGCTTCCGGTCCGCACACTTGCGGACAGATCAGGCCTTGGCCGCGCGCATTGGCGCCGATCGCCGCTGGCAACACGCCGGCCACCGGTGCGATGCCGCCGTCGAGGCCCAGTTCGCCGAGCACGGTGAAGCCGGAGATGGCGTCCTGAGGGATGGCGCCGATGGCCGCCATCAGGCCGAGCGCGATCGGCAGGTCGTAGTGGCTGCCTTCCTTCGGCAGGTCGGCGGGCGCCAGATTGATGGTGATGCGGCGCGCCGGCAGCGCCAGGCCCGAGGCGACCAGTGCCGCGCGCACCCGCTCCTTGGCTTCGGACACGGCCTTGTCGGGCAGGCCGACGATATTGAAGGCCGGCAGGCCGGGCGCGACCTGCACCTGCACGTCGACGGCGCGGGCTTCGATGCCCTCGAAAGCCACCGTGCTGACGCGCTGGACCATCAATCCCGCCCCTCTTGCTACCTGGGAGTGTAGCCCAAGTTGTGGAGAGGAGGCGTTTATATACTTGACAAACCCCGAATCGGCGGTAGAATCGTGAATAAGCTGATTAAATAAGGCTTTTTCACATGTCGATGCTCTCAAAAGTCTACTTTCAGAACGAGAAGGCGGCTTTCGCTCACCTTGAAAAAACCCTTTGGAATGAAGGGGTTATCTGCCCGCACTGCGGCTGCGTCGATAGCGCGCGTAGGTTGCAGGGCGTAAAAGGTAAGAACGGCAAGGTTCGTAACGGTTTGTGGAAGTGCTACGCGCGGGAATGCCGCAAGCAGTTCACGGTGCGGGTCGGCACGGTGTTCGAGTCGGCTCATATCCCGCTGCACAAGATGCTTCAGGCGGTTTACCTGATGTGCTCCAGCAAGAAGGGCATCAGCAGTCATCAGCTGCACCGCACGCTGGAGATCACTTACAAGTCGGCGTGGTTCTTGACCCATCGCATTCGCGAAGCAATGCGCGACGGCACGCTTGCCCCGATGGGTGGCGCTGGTGGCACCATTGAAGCCGACGAGACGTTCATTGGCCGTCTAAAGGGCCAGCCGAAAGGCAAGTCGGGCTACGCACACAAGAACGTGGTTCTCACGTTGGTAGAGCGCGGCGGTTCGGCGCGTAGCTTCCATATCGACAATGCCAGCGTTAGCCAGATCGTCCCGATTGTTCGCCAGAACGTGCGCCGCGAAAGCACGCTGATGACCGACGAGGCGCGGCACTACGTCGGCGTTGGCAAGGAATTTTCGGCGCACGGTGCTGTCGAGCATTCAGCCGATGAATACGTGCGCGGTGAAGTGCACACGAACACGGTTGAAGGCTACTATTCAATTTTCAAGCGCGGCATGAAGGGCGTGTATCAGCACTGCTCTGAGAAGCACCTGCACCGCTATCTTGCCGAATTTGATTTCCGTTACAGCCATCGCATTGCGCGCGGCGTTGATGACAAGATGCGGGCTAGCCGTGCAATGAAGGGCATCGTCGGCAAGCGGCTAACGTATCGACAAGCTGACGAAGTACGTTAAGCCAAAAGCGCAAAAAGCTTGATTCGATCAATGGGTTAGCAACCCCTTGATTATATTGGTTGAATCTGTTATATAAAGGGCAATCCAACGCAAAGTTGGAGGGACAACCGCAAGGTTGGAGCGGCCCCGTTTTACGGGGCCGTCTTTATTCTGGGTCTCCAGATTCGACCGTATCCATCTATTTGTCCGTTCGTTTGCCGGTAGTATTTTTCATCTTCCATGATTGCGCAGATGGAAGAAACGAACCCGCGAGGTGCGGGAACGTCCGCATAGATGGACCTGCAGTGATCGAAGCTTGGCTTCGCAAGTAGGTCCGCTAACTGAAGGCCGGCGATATCGTCCTTCTTTGGTTTGATCTTGATTTCTTTCGACGTGAGGACGGACTGGAGTTCTGCGGCCTTCAAATCGAGGGTGCCATTCTGATAAACGCGTTCATATCGCGCGCTGAGTGCTCTATCAGGCTTAAGCCCGATAGCTTCTGCCATTACGTCGCCAACACCCTTCCTTGATTTTAAGAAGTAGTAATACCGCTCAAGTGCATTCTGAATCAGAAGTAGATAAATTTCTTCGCGCCATTTCGGATAACGAAAGTAAAAGGCGACTTTATCGATGCATACCGTGATGACGTGGTAATTGTGCTGCCTGTACATCTGAAGACAGTCCGCGTCCCATTTTCGCTTATTGTTGGTGTTGTCTAGTGCGGAAAACTTGCCCTCTTTGCCGAGAATAGCGCGCCGCTGAAGCACTGGTGGCTTGTTATTTTTGTTCAAGCCGAAGTGTTTGGACCTGAGGTCGCGGAAGTTTGGAACGAAGGTGTGGTAGTAATGTCCCCATTCAAAGATGACGCCTGTAATGCTAGCGAAGCGCCGCTCATCGTCGTTTGTTGCGGCGTTATCGACTTCACCGGTATCGTCGATGAACATTCGGAAGCGGGTTGGCTTCATGGCTAAGAAATCTCAGATCGACAAATTCCGCGATGCGGCCAAGGCCGTCGAGGCGGACGATAACGAGGCGAATTTTGACGCCGCGCTGCGCAAGATCGCCAAAGGCGACCCGAGGGCGTTGGACGAGGTGGCCGAGAAGATCGGCCAGAAGGACCCAAAGGCGGATTTTGTGCCACCTCGGAAGCCTCGTGGCTGACCGGCCCGATCTGGATGAACTGATCGCTCTGGGAATGCCTCTTTGGCGGGCGCTGGAGGTTTGGGCTACTTGGCCTTGGTCAAGTGATCCACAAGACGCGCCAGATTCCGATTTATCTGCCCTAGCTGATAGGCCGCGTACTCCGCTGCATTGACCAACCTAGCTTCGGCCGGAGGCGTGTGTTCGGGCGTGTAGCCGGGGTTAAAGTCGCCCTCCATGATTGCCCTGCGGCGTTCAGCGAGGGCTTTGTTTCGCTCATCCATGTCCATTGAAGTCTCCTAGTTGTAAGGCCCCCACTAGGAGTCAAATTACGCGCGTTACCGATTCGTCGCTGAGAACAAACCGAGTCCTCCACAGGGTTTGCAAAGTACACAATCGCCGGAGAGGAACGAGAACATTTGCAGAACAAAACGACTCAGTTATGGTCGGCCCATCAACAGGGATCGCGACCATGATCGACAGCAAAGCAATGGCGCAGCAGTTGGAGCAGGCACGGCAGGCCCGCATTGAGGCCGAAACGGCCTATTGCGACATCGAGGAATTGCTCTGGCAGATGCACCACCAGCAGCCGCACGAGCCGCGCATCGCCTACGCCTTTGATGGCTTCGGTCGGGCGTTGGCCGACTGGGCCAATTAGCGCAGCCTCATTCCAGCTTCAGGCCGCGGTCCTTGATGACCTTGGCCCATTTCTCGTTCTCGGCCTTGATGTAGGCGGTGAAATCCTTTTGCCCGCGGCCGATCACGTCGATGCCCTGAATGGCGAACTTGTCCTTCATGTCGGGTGACGCCGCGGCCGCCAGGATGGCGGTCTCTAGCTTTTTGGAGACGTCGGCCGGCAAGCCATTGGGCGCGAGCAGACCGGACCAGACCGACGATTCGAAGCCCGGCAGACCTTCTTCCGCCACCGTCGGCAAGTCGGGCATAAGGGCGAGTCGGTGCAGCCCGGTCGCGGCAATCGCCCGCAACTTGCCGGCTTTCACCAGATCGACGACGGTCGACGCCGGCACAAACATCAGCGACGTGCGTCCCTCGAGCAGATCCGGCATGGCCGCCGCGCTGCCTTGGTAGGGCACATGCAGCATCTGCACGCCGGTGCGCGACGAGAATAATTCCGCCGCCATATGCAGCGCAGTGCCCGCGCCTGCGCTGGCGTAGGTCAATTCGCCGGGTTTGGCTTTGGCGAGGCGGATGACGTCGGCGACGGTGCGGGCATCGAGCGACGGCGTCACCACCAGCATGTTCGGCACCTCGCCGATCTCGGCGATCGGCATGAGGCCGCTCGCCAGGTCGATATAGCTGTCGCTCTTGGCCGCAAAGTTGATGCTGTTGGCGACGGTGCCGAGATAGAGCGTATAGCCATCCGGCGTCGATGTGGCGACGTAGCGCGCGCCGACTTCGCTGCTGGCGCCCGGCTTGTTCTCAACGATGACGCCGACCTTGAGCATCTCGCTCAGTTTCTGACCGACCAGGCGCGCCGCGACGTCCGACGCGCTGGCCGCGCGGAAGCCGACGATGATCCGGATCGCCCGCTCCGGAAACGTCTGCGCGACTGCCGCCGTCGTAGCGGTCATCAGGCCAAGCGCAACCAGACCGGCGGCAAGTTTGCGTAGGTTCATGGGCGTCCTCCCGGACATGGCTCGATGTTTGCGAGCCTTTGTTGTTTTGTTTCGCGATCAGTTCGGCGGTCCGACGAAGACCGGCCGGGGCTGGCTAAAGAACGAATGCAGCGTGTGATAGACGAGAAGATAATTGGTCTGCTGGAAGCTCGCATGTGCAACGCCGGGCATCAGCGCGAAGTGCTTATCCGGGTTGGGCAGGCGCTCGAAGAATTCATACAGGTCTTTGATGTGCGCGATGCCGTCATATTGACCGCGCATCACGATGGTGGGGACCGGAATATCTTTGGGCTGCACCATCGGCAGCTTGGTGCACATGTCGAGGTAGGTGCCGGTCGGCACCGAATCGTCCAACGCCATCGACGCTTGCGCGAAAGCTTCGATCATTGCCGGCTCGGCGGCGCCGGGATAATCCCGATCGAACACGGCCTGAATCACCTGGCGGGTAAACGGCCGGCGGTTGTGTTTCGACAGCTCCGGCACGGTTTTGCGGCGCTGCTCTAGGGTTGGGCTGTCCTTGCCGGTCCACACAAAAGCATCGAGCGCCAAACGCGAGACGCGCTCCGGAAACCGCGTGGTGAACAAAGAGCATTTCAAGGCGCCAGCCGAGACGCCGTAGAGCAGCACGCTGGGGATGTTTCGCAGCTTGAGGATGTAGTCGGTGGCGGCGGCGATATCGTCGGCGCCGGGCTCGATGCCGAATTTGCTGTCGCGGTTTTTGTCGGAACGTCCGTAACCTTCGGCGTCGAGGCACCAGCTATCGAAGCCCTGCACCGCGAACCAATCCATCACGGAAGAATAAGGCCGGCCGGGGACGTAGAGATCGAAGGTCGGTTGCCCGCACCACGACGAGCCATGGATGAAAAGAATCGTGCCTTGATACTCGGTGCCGGGGAAGCGGCGCTTTTCCCACATGAACAGCTTGATGTTGCCGTCTTTGTGGGTCCAGTGCTCCTGGCCGGCAACCACCGGCTTGTCGGCATCGGCGAGCGGACTGTGCATTCCTGTTTCCTCAACGCTTAGTTGATCGCGCCGTTGTGCGACGGGCGCTTGCAACAAAGCGGCAGTGAAACAGCGGCAGCCTCTGCCGTCAAACTTTGCGTTTGTTCTCGATTACGTCCCAGACCAGAGCTGCGACGTCGGAGCCGCTGATGTTATTCACCGCGCGACATTCCCTTGGGTGAAGTGACGTTGATCTCGGCGGCAAAACCGCCGATCATCCCGCCACGCCAAGCGGGAGCGTGCGATGATCGGCAAATCAACCAGCTCAGCCATCCTCGCCGCGGTCTTGCTGCTGGTGGAATTCCCAAATATTGGGGCGCAGGAGCTAAAGCCCTGGCGGCACGGCGTCATCGAGCCCAAGGGCGACGCCGGATTTTCGCTGATGGTTGGCCAGCGCGGCTTTGCCGAGAAGCACGGCCTCAAGATCGAGATCGTTGCGTTCAAGAACGGCGCGACCGCACACAAGGCGCTGCTGGCCGACGAGCTCGATAGCATTGAGTCGAGCCCGGGCGCCGCGATCCTTGCCGGCGCTCGCGGCGCCGATATCAAAATCGTCGGCTGCGACTGGCCGGGCGTGCCGCACGGGCTCATTGTGCGATCGACCATCACCAAGGTCGAGGATCTGAAGGGCAAGACGGTGGCGGTGGCCGCGCCCGGCTCGCTGCCCAATCTGCTGGTCGATGCGATCCTGAAAAAATATCAGATCGCGCCAGCCGACGTTCGCTTCGCCAATCTTGGCGGCGACCTCGACCGTTACAAGGCAGTGGTGGCCGGCGTCGCCGATGCCGGCATTGTCGCCGGGGAATTCATGGCGGTGGCGCCGAAGGATGTGACCATGCTGGTCGCCGGACACGATGTGCTGCCGAATTATCTGCGGCTGTGCCTGACCATGACCGGCAAGACGCTTGCCGGCAAACGCGAGGACGCCATCAATTTTGTTGCCGCGGAAATGGATGCGCTGAAGTTCGCGGTGTCGCATCGCGACGAGACCATCAAGCTCACGCAAGAGTCGATCCACACAAAGCCCGACGATCCGCGGCCGGCCTATGCCTTCGACGATATCATCAAGCAAAGCGCCGTCGATCCGGCGATCGCGCTGCCGTTGGACAAATTGAACTGGATGCAGGACGAGTTAGTAATGGCCGGCAATTTGAAAGCGCCGATCGACCTCGCCAAGATCACCGATGTCGATATCCGCACCGAGGCGGTCAAACGTGCCGGAAAATAATTTTAAATCTTGACCGAAGCCATGATGCCGGCAGGGAAGATGTCTTCCGGTTTGACAAGCTTGTGGGCGATGCCCTGCTCATACGTGTAGCGCAAGAATAATTCGAGCGTCGGCCGGTTGGGCTCGATGCCGTAGGGAAACAGTTCGCCGCCGAACATCTCCTGCATGTGCCGCGCATAATTGGTCAGCCATGGCACCGGATAGCGCGACACCGCGGGATCGAGAATGCGTTCCAGGCTGCGGCGTTTGGACTCTTCGAACGCATTGAGCAGATTGCGCGCGATCCACGGATTGCCGACGAGGATCGCCTTGCGCAAGGCGATCACATGCATGATCGGATAGACGCGCGTGTCCTGGTAATAGCGCTGCTCCATCGCCTCGAAATCGGGGAACAGCCGCACCACATAGGGGTGTTTTTCGCGGAACGAATTCGGCGGCCGCGCGATGATGACGGCGTCGAGCTCGCCCGACGCGATCATGCCGCTCAGCGTCTTATCGGGAGCGGGCGTCAGCGAGACGCCTTTTGGCAGCGTCAATTCAACCTTTTCGATGCGGCCGGCCTCATTGGTGCCGGCTTGCACCCAGTCGATATCGGCGAGCGGAATGCCGCCCTCGTTCATCAGCCAGCCGCGCACATAAACTGCGGCGGTGTGAGCCCATTCCGGCACGCCAATGCGTTTGCCGCGCAGATCCTTGACGGTCTTGATACCCTTGTTGCGGTTCACATAAATAGAGGAGAAACGGAACAGCCGCGAGGCGTAGACGGGAAGGCCGATGATGTCGGAGTCTTCTCGCGTCACCTGTGCCATGAACTTGGCGAAGGACAGTTCGGAAACGTCCCATTCGCGGTTGAAGGTGAAGCGCGAAAATATTTCGTGGTGACCGAGCGTGAGCCAATTCGCCTCGATGCCTTCGGTGCGCACCAGGCCGAGCCGGAAATCGCGGAAGTGGTCGTAGTCGGTGGTGGCGATGGTGAGTGTGACGCTCATGGTGCTTTCCTGCGCACGATCATTTCCGAAAACCGGTTCCCACTTTTCGGGGGCATACATTACGCCGGTTGTTTCCGCTTCTTCTCGATCACATCCCACACCATCGCCGCGGCATCCGGCCCGCCGAGAGTCTTCACCGCGCGAATGCCGGTCGGCGAGGTGACGTTGATTTCAGTAATGAAATCGCCAATCACGTCGATGCCGACAAAGATCATGCCGCGTTCGCGCAAGGGTGGGCCAAGCCGTGCGCATATTTCGCGCTCGCGGGCGGTGAGGTCGGTGGCCTTGGGCGAGCCGCCGCGCACCATGTTGGAGCGCAGATCGTCGGCTGCCGGCACGCGGTTGACCGCGCCGGCGAATTCGCCGTCGACCAGCAGAATGCGTTTGTCGCCCTGCTTCACCGCCGGCAGGAATTTCTGCACCACCCATTGTTCGCGGAACGTGACCGCAAACATGTCGTAGAGCGAGCCGAAATTGAGGTCGTCTCGCGTAATACGAAAGACAGCTCCTCCGCCGTGGCCGTAGAGCGGCTTCATCACGATGTCGTTGTGCTCGTCGCGGAACGCCTTGATCTCGGCGAGGTCGCGCGTGATCAGCGTCGGCGGCATCAGGTCGGTGAATTCGGTGACGAAAATCTTCTCCGGTGCGTTGCGCACGTGGCCGGGGTCGTTGACCACCAGCGTCTTGGGATGGATGCGCTCCAGGAGATGCGTGCTGGTGATGTAGGCGAGGTCGAACGGCGGGTCCTGGCGCAGCAGCACCACGTCGAACTCGGACATTTCGACGCGGCGTGGCGCTGCAAGCGTGAAATGGTCGCCGGCCTGGTCGCGCACGGTCAGGCTCTCGACGGTCGAAAACACCCGGCCGTCGCGCATGGCCAGCCGGTCGGTGGTGTAATAACTGAGCGAATGGCCGCGTTTTTGCGCCTCCAGCAGCAGGGCGAAGGTCGAATCGCCCTTGATGTTGATCCGCTGGATCGGATCCATCTGCACTGCGACTTTGAGGTTCATGGCGACCTTCTCGGCGTTCTGGGGAGGTAGCGGAGGAATAAGGCAAACAACCCGTTAACGTTTTTTCGCCACTATAGCCGCTCTGGGACCTGTCTGGCACGGGGTGGGGGCGACTGTGACTTTGCCGAAGCTTTCGATTGCCGCCAAGCTCTATGCGATCTTCGCATTGATGGCCACCACGACGCTGGCGCTGTCGTGGGTCGCGGTGTCGAACGCGCGCCACCATGCGACGCTGACCGACGAATTCGAATCCGCCAATGCCGGCACCTGGAACGTCGAGCGCGTCAACGGCCTGATCTATGCGGTGGTGATGGAATCGCGCGGCGTCTACATGTCGCCGGACCTTGCCACGTCGAAGGTCTACGCCGACGGGATTCTCAAATTAAACCGGCAACTCGCCAAAGTCGTGCAGGACTGGAAAAGTTCGGTGCGCGGCGAGGACACTGAACTGTTTGACCTGTTCTCGCACCGCGTCCTTAAGTTCATCGAATTTCGCGACGAACTGGCGCGGCTCGGCACGGTAGTGAGTCCCGCCGCCGGCCGCGAGTGGGGCGACAACGACGCCAACCGCTCGGTGCGCCAGGCGCTCAACGCCGATCTGGAAAAGCTGACGACCATTTACGCTAACCGGTCCAAGCGCGTTTATGCCGATCTCGACAGCGCCATGGACGGCACCGGGCTGTGGATGAGCTTGCTCGCGGCCTTCGCGGTCATGTTGGCGTCCGTCGGCGCCATCGTGATCAATCGAAGCGTGGCCATACCGCTCGCCAATATCACGAGCATCACCGAACAAGTCGCCGCCGGCGAAACCGGTGTGGCGATACCCTACGGCGAGCGCAGCGACGAGATCGGCGCGCTATCGCGTTCGATCGGCGTGTTCAAGAACGCGATGCAGCACAACGAAGAGCTCAACCGCACCGTGGTCGATGACGCCGCCACCCGGACGCAGCGTCAGGAACAGATGTCCGGCGAGATCTCGCGATTTTCCGCCGAGGTCGAAGCGACGCTGTCCGAACTCGGCCGCATTTCCGATCAGATGCTGGCGGCCTCGACCCAGCTTGCCACTGCCGCCGACGATGCCTCGACAAAAACCGCACGCGCCGAGGCTGCTTCGGCTGAAGCTTCTTCGAATGTCAGCGACATCGCCTCGGCAGCGGACGAGTTGTCGGCGTCGGTCAACGAGATCGACCGCCAGGTCGCGCAGTCCAACGCCATCGCCACCAAGGCCGTCGGCGAAGCCGGCCGTACCAATCTCGCGGTCAAGGAACTCGACGAGGCGGTGGCGCGCATTGGCGACGTCGTCAAGCTGATCACCGACATCGCCGAGCAGACCAATCTCTTGGCGCTCAACGCCACCATCGAAGCGGCGCGCGCCGGCGATGCCGGACGCGGCTTTGCCGTGGTCGCCGGCGAAGTGAAAGCGCTGGCCGGGCAGACCAGCCGCGCCACGGAAGAAATCGGCGCGCAGATCGCCGGCATGCAGCGCGCCACCATGCGTTCGATCGAGGCGATCACTGCGATCGAGCAAACCATTCGTGAAATCGGCAATATCAGCGGCGCCATCGCCGCCGCCGTCACCGAGCAGGGCGCCGCCACTGGTGAGATCGCGCGCAGTGTGGAAACTGCGGCGCGCCGCACCGTCGAGACCGCGGCGGAAGTCAATCTGGTCGGCTCCGCGACGGAAGATACCCGCGCCAGCGCAGTTGCGGTGAAAATCGTGGCCGACGATCTCGGTAATGTCGCCGGCCGCATTCGCGGCCAGGTCGATCAGTTCTTCGAGCGGCTGAGCGCTTAAGCCCTTCCTGTCCCGGGCGCAATGCAGCGTGCAGCGGAGCGAAACGCTGCGTTGCAGAACCGGGACCTTCAAAAGGTCGGAATTTGTAACGGCCCCGGATCTGCGGCGGCAGCGCTTCGTGCTGCGCCGCGTCCGGGGCAGGAGGTCAACTCTCAAACGCCGCCGTGATATGGCGCGGCAATTTGCCGGGCGCGACCAGGATCACATCGAAGCGCATGTCGGTGATTGCCGGCACCGGATTATTGGCCAGCCAGATTTCCGCCGCGCCGGCGATGCGCTGCTGCTGACGTTGCGTCACGGAATAAGCGGCGTCGTCCAGCGTGGCGCGCGCTTTGACCTCGACGAAGATCAGCGTGCGGCGCCGCGCCGCGACGATGTCGATCTCGCCGAGCGGCGATTTGAAGCGCCGTGCCAGAATGCGATAGCCATGCGCGATCAGCCAGGCCGCGGCGCGGCTCTCGGCGGAAATGCCGAGGCTGAAGGCGGCAATCTTTTCAGGACGCGCTTCGCGCTTTTGCCGTTCGGGCCGCGGCGCGGGCTTTATGACTTTTGGTTTCGGCGCCCGCGTCATCGCTCTTTCTCAAGTTCGAGCGCACGCTGATAGACCTCACGGCGCGAACGCCCGGTGGCGAGCGCGACTTCGCCGACTGCGTCCTTCACCGACACCCGCGTCAGCGCGCGGCGCAGCAGGTCGTCGAGATCACTGGCGCTCATTTGCGCCTCGGCCGGCGGCGCGATCACGATGACGATCTCGCCGCGGGTTTCCGCAGCATCGTTTGCATAGTGCTGCGCCAGCGCCGCCAGATCGCCGCGGCGGACTTCTTCGTGCAGCTTGGTCAGCTCGCGGCACACCGCCGCCGCGCGCGGGCCCAAGCCTTGTACGAGATCGGCCAGTGCGTCGCCGAGCCGCGGTCCGCTTTCGAACAGCACCAGCGTTGCCGGGATGGCGCTCAATTCGGCGATGCGCTTTTGCCGGCCGACTTGCTTGGGCGGCAGGAAGCCTTCGAAGAAAAACCGGTCGGTCGGCAGTCCGGCGACATTGAGCGCGCCCATCACCGCGGAGGCGCCCGGCATTGCCGTGACGGCGTGCCCGGCCTCGACCGCGGCGCGCACCAGTTTGTAGCCGGGGTCCGAGATCAACGGCGTACCGGCGTCCGACACCAGTGCGACAACCTGGCCCTCGTCGAGACGGGCGATGATCTTCGGCCGCGCCTCGCCGGCATTGTGCTCGTGATAGGCCATCAGCGGCGTTGCGATGCCATAGCGCTCGGTCAACTTGCGGGTGACGCGGGTGTCCTCGCAGGCGATGACGTCGGCCGCCGCCAGCAGTTCGAGCGCGCGCAGGCTGATATCGCCCAGATTGCCGATCGGCGTCGCCACCAGGTAAAGCCCGCCCGCGGCCGCCGGGGCCTCGATCGGCGCGTCGAACGGCGCATAGCTGCGCGGGCGATCCCCGGTCTGCGTTTGGTGGTTCCTGTTGTCTTTGGCCATGGCCGGCACTGTAGAGGCTCGCTTAGGCCCCGTCATGGGCGCCCGCTCGGAGCCAAATTCCTCCGCCTTTTCATTGCCTTAACTTTTCCGCGACAGAATGGCCCATTAAAGCTAGGACTAAAGCTATTCGCCGTCGCGCTGGGGAGCGGCCATTGCCGGAGATATCGCTGGACGAGGGGTCGGTCGTGACGCGCGGGTTTCGCCGCGTGCGTCTGGCGCTATCGATTGCGGCCGCCGCGCTGGCGCTGGCGGCTTGCACCAATAGCGCGTTCGACCGCCTCGGTGCCGGCGAGCCGGTACAGCAGCCGGTCGAGCAACCCGCCGCGGGCGGTAACATCGGCGCCGGACAGATTCGCGTCGGCCTGATCCTGCCGCTGTCGGCGCAAGGCAATGCCGCTATCGCCGCGGCCTCGATGAAGAACGCCGCCGAAATGGCGTTGGCTGAATTCAAAGATCCGAACATCCAATTGCTAGTGAAGGACGACGCCGGCTCGCCGCAAGGCGCGCAGCTTGCAGCGCAGCAGGCGATCGACGAAGGCGCCGAGCTCATCGTCGGGCCGCTGTTCGCGCAATCGGTCAGCGCGGTCGGCAGCGTCGCACGCAGCCGCAACATTCCGGTGATCGCGTTCTCGACCGACGCCAGCGTCGCCGCGCGCGGCGTTTATCTGTTGAGCTTCCTGCCGGAGTCCGACGTCAAGCGCATTGTCGATTTCTCGGCGTCGCGCGGCAAGCGTTCGTTTGCGGCGCTGCTGCCGGACAATGCCTATGGTGCGGTGGTCGAAGCCGCGTTGCAGCAGGAAGTGGCGCGGCGCGGCGGCCGTGTGCTGGCGATCGAAAAATATCCGCTCGATCCCGGCCGCATGGCCGAGCCGGTGCGCCGCGTGGCGCAACAGGCCGGCTCGGTCGACAGCATCTTGATCGCCGACGGCGCCGACGCGGTGCCGCAAGTGGTGCAGGCGCTCACCGCTGGCGGCATCAACACCAAGCGCGTGCAGTTGCTCGGCACCGGGCTGTGGGACGATCCGCGCATCTTCAATACGCCGGCGCTCGAGGGCGGCTGGTTTGCCGCGCCGGAATCCAATGGCTTCCGCAGTTTCGCCACCCGCTATCGCGCGCGCTACGGCAACGATCCGGTGCGCACCGCGACGCTCGCCTATGACGCGGTGGCGCTAGTGGCGGCGCTGGTGAAGACGCAAGGTCCGCAACGTTTCAGCGAACAGATCCTCACCAATTCGTCGGGCTTTGCCGGCATTGACGGCATCTTCCGCTTCCGCTCCGACGGCACCAGCGAGCGCGGTCTCGCGGTCATGAAAGTCGCGCCTGGCGGTGCCCAGCCGGTCAGCCCGGCGCCGAAGTCGTTCTCGCCAGGGACTTGATTAAGCCGCCAAATCGGCAACCACCGCATCGAGCAGTGGAAACCCCGACTTGGTGACGCGCAGGCGGCCGTCTTCGGTCGTCTCCACCGCGCCGCCGTCGCGCAGAAATGAAATCCGTGCCGGATCGAGATCGCGGCCGGAAATCTGCGTGAAGCGTTCCGGCTCGATGCCTTCGACCAGCCGCAGCCCCATCAGCAAAAATTCGTCGGCGACTTCGCCGGGCTGCAGCTTCTCGTCGACGGTCAGGCCGACGCCTTGCGTCTCGACTTTCTCCAGCCAGGCTTCCGGCTTCTTGTCGGTTTCGGTAGCGTAACGGCGGCCGTCGATGTTGAGCCTGCCATGCGCGCCGGGACCGATGCCGGCATATTCATGGCCGCGCCAATACACCAGATTGTGCCGGCACTCCGCGCCTGGCCGCGCGTGATTGGAAATCTCGTAGGCCGGCAGCCCGGCGTCGCCGCACACTTCTTGCGTCAGATCGTAGAGATCGCGGCCGAGGTCTTCGTCCGGCGTGATCAGCTTGCCGGCTTTGTGCAGGCCGAAGAACGGCGTGCCGGGCTCGATGGTCAGTTGATACAGCGACAGATGCTCGGCCGCTTCCGAGATCGCGCGCTTGAGTTCGGCGCTCCAGGCCTCGAGCGTCTGGCGCGGTCGCGCGTAGATCAGATCGAACGAATAGCGGTCGAAGATCGAGCGCGCGATGGCGACGGCATCGAGCGCCTCCTGCGCGCTGTGCAGACGGCCGAGTTCTTTCAGCGACTGATCGTCGAGCGCTTGAACACCAAGCGAGACTCGGTTGACGCCGGCGGTGCGATAGCCGCGAAACCGCGTCGCCTCGACGCTGGTCGGGTTGGCCTCCAATGTCACTTCGACATCGGGTGCGACCGACCAATGTTTGCCTATTGAATCGAGCACGGCCTGCACTGATGACGGCTGCATCAGCGACGGCGTGCCGCCGCCGAAGAAAATCGTCGAGACGGTGCGGCCCGGCACGCGCGCCGCGGTGGCGGCGATTTCGGCTTCGAACGCGCGCACGAAGCGCGCCTCGTCGACGCCGCCGTGGCGCACGTGGCTGTTGAAGTCGCAATACGGGCACTTCGACAAACAGAACGGCCAGTGCACATAAACGGCGAACGGCGCGGATGTGGTTAATGTCATGTTAACAGCATAGGCGCGGCAGCGCGTTGCAGCCAGCGCCAATTGAAATCGTCTGCGGACAAGTGCTTAAAATTGTAACGAAAGTTCCTAGCGCAAACAGGCATCCGCCAGCATGATGAAGGCGCGGGCGCGGTGCGACAGGCCTTTGCCGTGCGGCGGCAGGCCGTGTTTTTCCAGCGCGCTCATCTGACCGAAGGTGCGTTCATGACCGTCGGGCAGGAATAGCGGATCATATCCAAAGCCCGCATCCCCTCTTGGCGGCCATACCGCGGCACCGTCGACGCGGCCTTCGAATTCTTCCAGATGGCCGTCGGGCCAGGCCACGCACAGCGCGGCCACGAAATGAGCGCGGCGTTGCGCGGGCGATGTCGCACCGCGCTCGATCAGCAGCGTCTGGATGCGATTCATCGCGAAGCGGAAATCTTTGTCGGGTCCGGCCCAGCGCGCCGAATGAATGCCGGGCTCGCCGTCGAGGGCGTCGACCACCAATCCGGAGTCATCGGCGAAAGCGATCTTGCCGGTCGCCTTCATCGCGGCAACCGCCTTGATGCGGGCGTTCTCGGCGAAGGTCGTGCCGCTCTCTTCCGGTTCAGCGAGTTTCAATTCGCCGGCCGATTGCGCCTTGATGCCGTAAGGCGCCAGCAGCTCGCGCATTTCCGCAAGCTTGCCAGGGTTGTGTGTGGCGATCACCAGTGGGCCGGTGAGGCGGCGGTGTGGCACGGCCGAACTCACGCTACCGCCAGCTTTTGCAGATCGACCAATTTGCCGATGCCTTTGCGTGCCAGCGCCAGCAGCGTCAGCAATTGCTCTTCGCTGAACGGGTCTTTCTCCGCGGTGGCCTGGACCTCGACGATGTTGCCGCTGCCGGTCATGACGAAGTTGGCATCGGTGTCGGCTTCCGAATCCTCGGCATAGTCGAGATCGAGCACCGCGGTGCCCTTGAACACGCCGCACGACACCGCTGCGATGTGATCGCGCAGCACTGGAGCGTTTCCTTGCGACTTGAACATGTCGCGCGACTTCATCCACGAGATGCATTCCGACAGCGCCACCCAGGCGCCAGTGATCGAGGCGGTGCGGGTGCCGCCGTCGGCCTGGATCACGTCGCAGTCGACGGTGATCTGCCGCTCACCCAAGGCTTGCAGGTCGATCACCGAACGCAGACTGCGGCCAATCAGCCGCTGGATTTCGACGGTGCGGCCGCCTTGCTTGCCGGCGGCGGCCTCGCGGCGGGTGCGCTCGGAAGTCGCCCGCGGCAACATGCCATATTCGGCGGTGACCCAGCCGCGGCCCTGGCCCTTGAGCCACGGCGGCAGGCGCTCCTCCAGGCTGGCGGTCACCAGCACATGGGTGTCGCCGAACTTCACGAAACAGGAACCTTCGGCGTATTTGACCACGCCGCGCTCGAGCGATACGGCGCGCAACTCGTCGATCTGTCGGCTGCTGGGCCGCATCGAATCCTCCAGGGCAGGGAATTATTGGTTTCGGCGGACACCATAGCCATATGCCCGGCTTGAACAAGTGCGGCCCACTAGTGCCCCGCTTCCGAAGTTCGTGATACCTTGCGGCCGCTTCTGACTCGAACTTCGGAAGCAAAGGGGCACTAGCAATTATTTTATTCTAGTGCCGCTTTCGATTTGAAGGTCCTGAAAAAGTTGCGGCGAATGGCGCAGGACCTTCAAATCGGCGGCACTAGTCATTGTTGGGCTGAATTGAGAGGTTGCCTTGGCTTCCCACGACGTCCCGATCGGCTCTTCGCAGGTCAGTCTCGCGGCGCTCAACGAGCGCTCGCGCGAGATTTTCCGCTCCATCGTCGAGAGCTACCTGACCACCGGCGAGCCGGTCGGCTCGCGCAATCTGTCGCGCATTCTGCCGATCTCGCTGTCGCCGGCCTCGGTGCGCAACGTGATGTCGGACCTCGAACAGCTCGGCCTGATCTATGCGCCGCATACCTCGGCCGGCCGCTTGCCGACCGAACTGGGCCTGCGGTTCTTCGTTGATGCGCTAATGCAGGTCGGCGATCTGAACGAAGGCGACCGCCGTTCGATCGAAGCGCAGGTCGCCGGCGCTGGCGCCGGCAAATCGGTGGAGTCGGTGCTCACCGAAGCCTCGCAGATGCTGTCGGGTCTGACGCGTTCGGCCGGCGTCGTCCTGACGACAAAGGCCAATGTGCGCATCAAGCATATCGAGTTCGTGCGGCTCGAACCGGAGCGCGCCCTGGCGGTGCTGGTCGCCGAAGACGGCCAGGTCGAAAACCGCGTGCTCAACATCCCGTCGGATCTGCCGACCTCGGCGCTGACCGAAGCCGCCAATTTCCTCAACGCGCATATTCGCGGCAAGTCGCTGGCCGAGCTGCGCACCGAGATCGAGACCTCGCTGGCCCAGGGCCAGGCGGAACTCGATCTGCTGACGCAGAAAATCATCTCAGCGGGTTTGGCGAGCTGGTCGGGCGGCGAGAGCAAGGACCGCCAGCTCATCGTGCGCGGCCACGCCAATCTCTTGGACGATCTGCACGCGCTCGATGATCTGGAGCGAGTGCGCTCGCTGTTCGATGCGCTGGAGACCAAGCGCGGCGTCATCGATCTGCTCGGCCGCGCCGAACGGGCCGATGGCGTGCGCATCTTCATCGGGTCCGAGAACAAGCTGTTCTCGCTGTCCGGCTCCTCCACCATCGTCGCGCCCTACCACGACAGCGAAGGCCGGATTGTCGGCGTCATCGGCGTGATCGGCCCGACCAGGCTCAATTACGCCCGGGTCATCCCGATGGTCGATTACACCGCCCGCGTGGTCAGCCGGCTCCTGGCGCCCTGAGATTTGCTTAAACGCTTGATTTTTCGCCCCCGAACCCTGATATCCCGGGCATCCAATACATTCCTGCAGATGGATTACGAGCTATGACGGATAAGCCCGCCGCAGACGACATGGGTGTGAAGCCCGAGGGCGAAGCCACCGCCGCGCCTGAAATGGTGCCGGCCGAGCAGGTCACCGCCGCCTTGGAAGCCGCCGCCGAGTTCAAGGACAGGCTGCTGCGCACACTGGCCGAGATGGAAAACCTGCGCAAACGCACCGAGCGCGAGATCGCCGACGCGCGGACCTATGCCGTCAGCGGCTTTGCCCGCGACGTACTGGCGGTCGCCGATAACATGCACCGGGCGCTGAGCACGATCGACCCCGAATTGCGCGCGCAGGCCGACGCGAAGATGAAGGCGCTGATCGAAGGCGTCGAGTTGACCGAGCGCGAGTTGCTGAAGGTTCTGGAAAAGAACGGCGTCAAGAAGTTTTCGCCCGAGGGCGAAAAGTTCGATCCGAATATGCACGAGGCGATGTACGAAGTGCCGACCCAAGACCTGCCCGCCGGTCATGTCGCCCAGGTCATGCAGGCCGGCTACATGCTGGGCGAGCGCGTGTTGCGCCCGGCGATGGTCGGCGTCTCCAAGGGCGCGCCAAAGGCGGCGCCGAAGGGCTCGCCGGCCTACGATCCGCAGTCGGATAACGCCGCCGGCTAGACCGTCAGCGCGTGGCGACGCCGTCGCGGATGCCGCGCAGGCGGGTGAAAATCGCGTCCCAGCCTGTTGGCGGGCCGACACCGATCACGCGCAGGAAGCCGCCCGAGCCGAATCGCACCCATTGCACCAGCTTGACCGGCTCGCCGTTAAGGCCCTGAGCCTCGCCGCGAATTTCGTTACCCTGCATGCCGCCGATACGCATCGGTTCGGAATTCGTGACGTTGACCGCGCGCAGCGGCGCCGACGACAGTAGCTCGCGGGCGAATTTGCCGCGCTCGTCCGGCGTCTCCGGCGCGCCGGCGCCAATCGAGACGACGACATAAGTCGTCGTGCTCATGTTATCGCCCGGTCCGTCGATCAGGACGACGCCACCTTGCGGCAAGACCTGGAGCACACGGAAGCCGGACAGCTCGTTGACCTGGAACGGCAGCATGCCAAGCTGCTCTTTGATCGGCGCCGGCCGGAACGTGACGGTCGCCAGCATTTTGCGGACAACGGCGTCGGAATAGACCCCGAGGTCCGCTTCCGGGACCTGGACGTTGACCAGCACCGCGAGATCCTTGACCTCGCCGGCCACCGCGGTCGCCAGCAAGAACCACTTCCGTACCTTGACGCCGCTTTCCTGCGCCGTGCCGGTGATCAGAAAGCCGACGCCGCTGGCAAAGGGGAAGCTTTCGCGCTTGAGATCGGCGAGGCCGGTCTGTTGCGGGCCGAAGGCCGAGCGCTCGATATCTTCGTAAGCGCGAGCGGGCAGGTCGAGGATCGCGACCGCGGCCTTGTGGCCAGGGTCCTCGAAGCCTGGAAAGGTCTTGCTCAGGACCAGATCGCCTTGCGGCTCCAGTCCGATCCGCAATCCGGGCGGAAACTGCGGGGCGGCCGAGGCCGGCAGCGCCGCAAAAGCCAGCGTGGCAGCGATCGCGAGCATGGTCAGTCGGCGCAGCATCGATGCGGCCTTTCGGGGCTGGCGGCAAACCGCCGGTTCAGGTGACTTAGCTATCTGCGCCAGTTGCGGCAATGGCGGCCAAACCGCCAAATCCTTCAGACCGCGAAAACCATGCCCGGACAAAGTAATCGGCGCTTGGCCCTGAGAACGCGCGCCAAACGCGATTTGCGCCTTGCGGCTCCGGGGGCCCCTCCTATATGAGCGTTGAGCCGCGAAGGGCGCGGTGAAATGTGTATCCAGGGGGCTGGATCGGGGGGTCTGCGGATAAGCCGCGGGCTTCCATTCGGGCGCCAATTGGCCCGGCCGGCCTGCCGCAAATCGAGAGGAAATAACCATGAGCAAGGTCATCGGAATCGACCTCGGCACCACCAACTCGTGCGTTGCCGTCATGGAAGGCAAGACACCGAAAGTCATCGAGAACGCCGAGGGCATGCGCACCACGCCTTCGATCGTCGCCTTCACCGACGACGGCGAGCGTCTCGTCGGCCAGCCGGCCAAGCGCCAGGCGGTCACCAATCCGGAAAAGACCATCTTCGCGGTCAAGCGCCTGATCGGACGGCGCTACGACGACCCGATGGTCGAGAAGGACAAGAAACTCGTCCCCTACAAGATCATGAAAGCCAGCAATGGCGACGCCTGGGTCGAGGCGGACGGCAAGACCTACTCGCCATCGCAGATCTCCGCCTTCACGCTGCAGAAA
>CAIRGJ010000028.1 GCA_903878085.1 uncultured Hyphomicrobiales bacterium
CCCCCCCCCCCCCCCCCCCCCCCCCCCCCCCCCCCCCCCCCCCCCCCCCCCCCCCCCCCCCCCCCCACGGCAATTTCGTAGGTCACTTGCCCCCTCACCCGGATCGCTTCGCGATCCGACCTCTCCCCCCAGGGGAGAGGTGAAGAAAGACGCGGCGGGTCAGGAGATGCGTATATGAGCAGCGCCGACTCCGCCCCCCGCCCCTCCTTCCTCGACGCCATGGCGGTCTATCTCAAGCCGCGCGTGCTGATCGTGCTGTTCCTCGGGTTCTCGTCGGGCCTCCCATTGGCATTGTCCGGCGCGACGCTCCTGGTGTGGATGCGCGAGAGCGGCGTCGATCTCGGCACCATCGGGCTTTTTGCGCTTGTGGGGACGCCCTACACCGTGAAGTTCCTGTGGGCGCCAATCACCGACGCGCTCGACGTGCCGCTGCTGTCGCGCCTTCTCGGCCGCCGCCGCGGCTGGCTGGTGTTCACGCAACTGCTGCTGATGGCGGCGATCGTGTTTCTCGGCTCGTGCAATCCGGCGACGGCGCCGGCGATGGTGGCGTTCGGCGCGCTGTTGGTGGCGGCGGCCTCCGCCACGCAGGATATCGTGGTCGACGCCTTCCGGGTCGAGAGCCTGCCGGAGAACGAGCAGGCCGCCGGCATGGCCTCTTACGTCGCGGCCTATCGCATCGGCATGCTGGCCTCGACCGCCGGCGCACTGTTCCTGGTCAGCGGCCTGGAAGGCTGGGGCTTGGCCAAACAATCGGCCTGGCACTGGGGTTATGTGATGATGGCGGCGCTGGTGCTGATCGGCACGGTCACGGCGCTGCTCGCCACCGAGCCGGAGCGCTCGGCGCAGGCCGAAGCGGCGCACGCGCATCAGAAGAAGTTCGCGCGCGTCATCGAAGCCGCCACCGGCGCGTTCAAGGATTTCCTCGGCCACGAGATGGCCTTCGCCATGCTGGCCTTCGTGGTGCTGTTCAAGTTCACCGACGCGCTGTCCGGCGCCATGACCGCGCCCTTCGTTATCGATCTCGGCTTCACGCGCAACGAATACGCCGCCATCGTCAAAGGCGTCGGCCTCGCGGCGCTGCTGCTCGGCGGTTTTGCCGGCGGCTTCATCGCGCGCGCTTACCCGCTCGCGACCAGCCTGTGGATAGGCGCCATCCTGCAAGCGGCGGCGAACCTGTCGTTCTCGTGGCTGGCGGTGACCGGCGCCGACCTGACCGTGCTGGCGATCGCGATCACGGTGGAGAATTTCACCAGCGCCATCGGCACCGTGATGTTCGTCGCCTATCTGTCGGCGCTGTGCCAGAACCCGCTGCACACGGCGACGCAATACGCGCTGCTGACGGCACTCGCCGCGGTCGGGCGCACGTATCTGTCATCGGGCGCCGGCTTCATCGCCCAGAGCACCGGCTGGGCGTGGTTTTTCGTGATCTGCGCGCTGGCCGGGCTGCCGAGCCTGGTGCTGTTGTGGTGGCTGCAGATGCGCGGCCATTTCACGCGACTGGAGCCGAAGAAGGCGTGACGTGCCCCGGACGCGGCGCAGCACGAAACGAAGTGGAGTGGTGCGACGCAGATCCGGGGCCTTACCAAATGCGGCGTTTGTAACGGTCCCGGTTCAGCAGCGCACCACGAAGACGTACTGCGCTGCGCCCGGGACAAGATTCAAAACAGCGTCCTCTGCTTGATCGCAGCCGACAGCGTGCCCTCGTCGAGATAATCCAGTTCGCCGCCAACCGGCACGCCATGCGCCAGCCGCGTCACCTTGACGTTGGCGCCCTGCAACAGCTCGGTGATGTAATGCGCGGTGGTCTGGCCATCGACCGTGGCGTTGAGCGCCAGGATGACTTCTTTCACTTCCTCGCCATGCACGCGCGAGATCAGCGCATCGATGGTGAGGTCCTGCGGGCCGACGCCATCGAGCGGCGACAGCGTGCCGCCGAGCACGTGATAGCGGCTGTTGACGGCGTTCGCCCGCTCCAGCGCCCACAGGTCGGCGACGTCGGCCACCACCACGATGATCGACTGGTCGCGGCGCAGATCGGTGCAGACGGTGCAGGGGTCCTTGGTGTCGATATTGCCGCAGGTCTTGCAGATGACGATCTTGTCCATCGCCGTCTGCAAGGCGCCGGTGAGCGGCGCCATCAGCAATTCGCGCTTCTTGATGAGGAACAGCGCGGCGCGGCGCGCCGAGCGCGGCCCCAGACCCGGCAGCTTGGCCAGCAACTGGATCAGGCGCTCGATTTCGGGTCCGGCGACGGCGGTGGGCATTTAGGTGAGATTCATCCCCGGCGGCAACGTCAGGCCGCCGGTCAAGGCCTTCATCTTTTCCTGCATCACGGCTTCCGCCTTGCGGCGCGCATCGGCGTGGGCGGCGACCAGCAGGTCCTCGATGATTTCCTTTTCCGACGCGGTGTACAGCGACTCGTCGATCTTGACGCCCTTGAGGTCGCCTTTGGCGGTGAGCCGGACGGTCACCATGTCGCCGCCGGCGGTGCCCTCGACTTCGATCGTGTCCAACTCGGCCTGCATCTCCTGCATTTTCGATTGCAGTTGCGCGGCCTGTTTCATCATGCCGAGAAAGTCAGCCATTACGCTCTCCTGCGCATGATCTTGTCCGAAAACCGGTTCCCACTTTTCGGGATCATGCGCTAGTCCTCATCCTCTTCCGGCGCGGGCGCCGCTTCCGCGCCAGCTTCCGGCGCCACTTGCGTCACGCCGACCACCTTGGCGCCGGGGAAGCGGTTGAGCACCGCCTGCACCAGCGGATCGCTCTGCACGCCCTCTTCGAGCTCGGTCTGCCGTGCGTCCATCTGCGCGCGCAACGTCGGCGCGCCCTGCTCCTTGGACACCACCACGATCCAGCGTTTTGCGGTCCAGGCAGTTAGCTTGCGCTGCAGGTCGTGCACCAGCGTCTTGGGCGCGCTCGGCAATACTTCGATCTCGAGCTGGCCGTCCTCGCAGCGCACCAGCCGCACGTCGCGCTCCAGCGCCATCTTCATGGTGATGTCGCGCTTGTCCTGCACCAGCGCGATGATCTCGTCGAAGCTGCCTATCTGCAG
The DNA here is from genome assembly GCA_903878085.1 of uncultured Hyphomicrobiales bacterium. Taxonomy (GTDB): domain Bacteria; phylum Pseudomonadota; class Alphaproteobacteria; order Rhizobiales; family Xanthobacteraceae; genus Pseudolabrys. The sequence continues at coordinate 3,056 of CAIRGJ010000028.1, forward strand.
CGTCGGCGCCGCCGTGTCGGGCGCGTCGAGCTGGGCCACCGGGTCTTCCGCCGGACGCGGCGAGGTGGCGGCCTGCGAGCGCGAGGCGTTGCGCGGCGCTTCAAACCGCGGCGGGAAACTCTGCGCGTTGCTGGACGCCGAAGTCTGCGCGCCACCGCCATTGCCCGCAAGCCGCGCCGGCGCCGCACCGCCTTCGCTGAGCTGCCGGATGACTTCGTCCGGCGTCGGCAGATCGGCAGCGTAAGCAATGCGCACCAGCACCATCTCGGCGGCGGCCACCGGCCGGCCGGACGATTGCACCTCGCCGACGCCTTTGAGCAGCATCTGCCAGCAGCGCGACAACACCCGCATCGACAATTGCGCGGCGAATTCGCGGCCGCGCTTGCGCTCGGCCTCCGACAGCGACACGTCGTCCGCCACCGACGGCACGACTTTCACGCGCGTCACAAAATGGGTGAACTCGGCGAGGTCGCTCAGGATCACGCCCGGATCGGCGCCGATGTCGTATTGCGCGCGCAGTTCGGTCAGCGCCCCGGCGACATCGCCCTTCATCAGATGCTCGAACAGATCGACCACGCGCACGCGGTCGGCAAGGCCCAGCATCTGCCGCACGTCTTCGGCGCGCACCGGACCCGCGGCATGGGCAATGGCCTGATCGAACAGCGACAGACTGTCGCGCACCGAGCCTTCGGCGGCACGCGCGATCAGCGCCAGCGCTGCCGGTTCGGTTTCGATTTTTTCCTTGGCGGCGATGCCTTCGAGATGCTTGACCAAAAGCGCTGCATCGACGCGGCGCAGGTCGAAACGCTGGCAGCGCGACAGCACCGTCACCGGCACTTTGCGGATTTCGGTGGTGGCGAAAATGAACTTGGCGTGCGGCGGCGGCTCTTCCAGCGTCTTGAGCAGCGCGTTGAAGGCCGCGCCCGACAGCATGTGCACTTCGTCGAGGATATAGACCTTGTAGCGCGCCGACACCGGCGCATAGCGGATGGCGTCGTTGATCTGGCGCACATCTTCCACGCTGTTGTGCGAGGCGGCATCCATCTCCAACACATCTAAATGCCGGCCCTCGATGATCGCCTCGTCATGCACGCCGAGCTTCGGCATGACGACGGTCGGTTCGGTCACCGAGCCGTCCGGCAATTCGTAATTCAGCGCGCGGGCGAGAATGCGCGCGGTCGTGGTCTTGCCGACGCCACGCACGCCGGTCAGCACCCAGGCCTGCGGAATGCGGCCGCTCTCGAACGCATTCGAGATCGTGCGCACCATCGCGTCCTGGCCGATCAGGTCGTCGAAACTGGCGGGGCGGTATTTGCGGGCCAGCACGCGATAGCCGCCCTCGAGCGCGGTCAATGACCCGCCCTCTGAAGACCAGGTCGACCTGGCCGGGCCGATGCCAGCAGAGGGTTTTTCAGCTTCGCTCATCATGCCATCCGCTTGATCCGCGCATGGCGGCGGCATTTCGCTGCGATCGCGGAAAAATGGGTGGGAGGCTGACAACGACCCGAACCGGGCTCGTTAGGGCTGCTTCCTTCCGGATCTGACCCGGTTGGCGAGTGGCTCGTCCACCGCCAACCTCCCGTTCCTATATCGGGCCAAAGGGGGCGGAAAGCAAGCGCGGGGCCGAGGGCTCTGCTAGGTTTCCTCCGAAAGAATCGAACGAAATTAGCCAATGGTTTCAGGTACTCCGATGGAATGGTCACTGCACCCGCAACTCGCTAGCCTCACCACCGTGGTCGGCGACCTGCCGCTGTCGCGGGTGCTCTTGGAGAACGACTCCAACTACCCCTGGCTGATCCTGGTGCCGCGCATGGCCGGCGTGTCCGAGATCACCGATCTCGACCCCAACGAGCAGGTCCAGCTGCTGGGCGAGATCGACGCCGCGGCCCGCGCGCTGAAATCGGTCGCCGAATTCGAGAAGCTCAACATCGCCGCGCTCGGCAATGTGGTGGCGCAGTTGCACGTGCATGTGATCGGCCGGCGGCACAGCGACGCCACCTGGCCGAAGCCGGTGTGGGGTCTGGCGCCGCCAGTGCCATACCTGCCGGCGGTGCGCGACGGGCTGATCGGCGCGCTGCGGCGCGCGCTGAAAATCTGACGCCTTCTCCCCGCAAGCGGGGAGGACACAGAGCGAACGGCGCATTGCGCTTGCCCCTTCAGCATCCTACGTTCCGCCACGCATGCCCCCTCGCCCCGATCTCGGTCCCAAACCCCGCCTCGGCTACGCCGAAAACCGTCTTGAGCGCGCCGCCGAACGCCGCCGCGACGGCGTAGCCCTGGACGCGCTGCTGTCGGGCGCGCAAGCCGGCGCCTATGTGATCGGTGGCGATCTCATCGTTACCAAGAAGGGCGCGCCGCTCAACAATCCGCTGTTCACGCTCGCCGAGGCGCGCGCGCTGAGCGACGCCACCGATACCGTTTTTCTCGGCCATCTCGACGAGGCCAGCCGCTTCGGATTCGGCATTGCGCCTGCGGCGGCCGAGGCGCTCAAGACGCGCGACGATCTCTTGGTCACCGACCTGCGTTCAATCGCGGTGCAGGGCCTGGTCGATGCCGACCATCTGCCGCCGATCGCCGAGGCCAAGGCGGTGCTGCACTGGCACGCCAAGCACCGCTTCTGCCCGAATTGCGGCACGCCGACGCAGTCTGTCGACGGCGGCTGGCGGCGCGATTGCGACAACTGCAAGACCCAGCATTTCCCGCGCACCGATCCGGTGGTGATCATGCTGGTGATCGACGGCGACAACTGCCTGCTCGGCCGCTCGCCGCGCTTCGCCGCGACGATGTGGTCATGCCTCGCCGGTTTCATCGAGCCCGGCGAATCCTTCGAGGACGCCGTGCATCGCGAGACCCGCGAGGAAGCCGGCATCGTCTGCGGCCGGGTCCAGTATTTCGCCTCGCAGCCCTGGCCGTTCCCGTCATCGCTGATGATCGGCTGTCACGCCGAGGCGCTGAGCCGCGATATTGTCGTGGACCGCGAGGAATTGGAAGACGCCCGGTGGTTTAACAAAGATGAGGTCGTCACCATGCTGATGCGCAAGCATCCGGATGGCCTGACGACGCCGCCGCCGGTGGCGATCGCGCATCACATCATCCGCGCCTGGCTAGAGGACGATGTCCGCTTTGGCTAATCCAAAAATTCTCTGCGCCGGCGGCGCCGTGCAGGACATCATCATGCGGGTGGAGCAGTTCCCCGCCCCCGGCGCCAAAGTCCAAGCCTCGGAATTCCTCATCACCAGCGGCGGCCAGGCCGGCAATGCCGCCGTTGCCGTCGCGCGGCTCGGTGCACAATGCAGCTATATCGGCGCGCTCGGCGATACTGATGACGAGGTTGCCAACACCATCGTCAAGACATTCGCCGGCGAGAACATCGACGTCAGCCGCGCGGTGCGCGTGCCGGGCGCGCGGTCGTCCGCCTCGCTGATCCTGATCGATGCCGCCGGCGAAAAGATGATCGCGACACGACGCGACACCGGTCTCGCCCATGCGCCCCCTGCCGACGCCGCCGCCGCGGTGGCAGCAGTCGACGCAGTGCTGCTCGACAACCGCTATGCCAACATCACGTTGCCGATCTGTCTGGCGGCCAAGGTCCGCAACATTCCGCGCGTGCTCGATTTCGACAAGCCAAGCCCGGCCGACGATCCGCTGTTTCAGGCCTGCAGCCATGTAATTGCATCGGCCGACGCCTTGCGCGACAGCACCAAGCTGCAGGACCTGCGGGCGGCGCTGCGCAAGCTCGGCGAAAACTACACAGGATTTCTCGCCGTCACCGACGGCCCGGACGGCGTCTATTGGCGCGACGGCGGCGACATCCGCCACATGCCGGCGTTCAAGGTGGCCGCCGTCGATACGCTCGGCGCCGGCGACACGTTCCATGGCGCCTTCACGTTCCGGCTGGTCGAGACCGGCGATATCGAGACGTCGATGCGCTTTGCCGCCGCGGCGGCGGCGATCAAATGCACGCGCTTCGGCGGCTTGGTGGGCGCGCCGACGCGGGCCGAGGTGGAAGAGTTTTTGAAGCAGCACGCAAAGTAATCTGCTTTTCCCGGGCGCAGCGCAGCGCGTCTTCGCGGTGCGCTGCAGACCCGGGATCGTTACACGTTCTGTGTCTGGGAAGGCCCCGGCTCAGCGACGCAGCATTTCATGCTGCATCGCGTCCGGGGCAAGAGATTACTTCTTCGACGGGCACGGCGCGCCGCAGGGCGCGCAGGCGCCGGCGAAATCTTCCGGCGACACCGCGCGGCCGCTCGACGGGCTGGTGAGGTGGTTGCCGACAATGGCAATAAGCCCGAACAGCGCGACAACCAGATATGTTTTGCGCATCGGCTTAATCCCTCGACAAGCCGAACAACGGCCGCAGACGAATGCCGATCAGGCATCCGGGCAGACACGCGGCAAACCAGACCCAGCCGTGCAGCGAGCCGGAGGCGACGCCGCCGACAAAGGCGCCGATGTTGCAGCCAAAGCCGAGCCGCGCGCCCCACCCCATCAGCAAGCCGCCGATCACCGCCGCGAGCAGCGATTTCACAGGCGGCCACGCCGTCGCGGCGAAAGGCTTGGTGGCGGCGGCCGCCGCCATGGCGCCGAACACCATGCCGAAGTCGGTGAGGCTCGAGGTGTCGGACAGCACGGATTCGGCGAGCGCATGCTTGGGGCCAGGCCACTGCCAGAACGCGGCGTTGGAGAAATCATAACCGAGCGCATTCGCGATCTTGGCGCCCCACACCGTGTAGCCGAAGGTCACGCTCCAGGGATGGCCGCCGGCGAAGAACACCGCGACGCACAACAGGCCGATGGCGATGCCGCCGGCGATGTAATTGCGCGACGGCCGCCAGTTGGCGCCGCGCTTTTTGGCGACCGCGATAATCAAAACGGCGGCGAGCGCGATGCTCGCCAGCGTCGCCGCCAGTCCGCCCCAGGGGCCGAGATAATCCGAGGCCAGCACCGGATCGATGCCGCCGAGCGCCAGAAACCGCGGCAGCGACAGGCTGCCGAGCACGCTGCCGACGATGAAGAACGCCAGCGTGAACAGCATGCGCCCCGAGCCGCCACCGACGGTGTAAAGCGTACCGGAGCCGCAGCCATTGCCGAGCTGCATGCCGATGCCGAACACGAAAGCGCCGACGACGAGCGACGGCCCGAGCGGCGCGATGGCGCCGCCGAAATCAACCTTCAGCGCCGCTATTGGCACCACGACCAGCGCGCAGATCGCGATCACTATCAATCCGCCGAGCAGGCCGCCGGCTTCGCCGCGCGTGATAAAGCGCCGCCACGAGGCGGTGTAGGAAAATTCCGCTTTGAGGAAGGCGACGCCGAGGCCGAAGCCGCCGAGGATCAGCGCCGCCGACAAAGGCTGGCTGTCGAGCAGCACCAGCGCGACCAGGATCGCGGTGGCGCCGATGGCGAGGCCTAAGAACAGCCGGTCGATGCCGATTGCAGCGCCGGTGGAAGGCGCCGCCACAGTCGCGGTGGACATGAAATCTCCTGAAACGCCCGGCTCAGGCCCTAGCGTCAGGAGCCGAGACCGAGTTTCTTTTTCAGATCGTCCCACTTCGTGCGCGCGGACTCAACAGGCCGGCTTGCAATGCTGGTCCACTCCACCATCGAGCCGGCATAGAGCCGGGCGTTGCTGCGGCCGAGCAGCTCGTGCAGCACGAACCAGTCGGTCGCGGCCCAGTGGCCGGTGTTGCAGTAGGTCACCGCCGGGCCCGCCGGCAGATGCGTAGCCAGCGCGGCCAGTTCCGCTTTCGGCTTCAGACGATTGGCGGCGACGTCATAGAACTCGGCGCTGTCGAGGCTGAGCGCGCCGGGAATACGGCCATAGGCCTGCGAGGCCGGAGCCTTCTCCTTGCCGCTGTAGAACGACGGCGGGCGCGCATCGATCAGCGTCACGCCGCCCGACGCCTCAAACTTCTCGACGTCGCTGCCCAGCGCCAGAATGCCCTTGTCGATGGTAGCGGTGAAGATCGCCGGCGACGGCGCGTGCGCGCCGGTGTCGAGCTTAAGCCCCGCCACCTTCCAGGCCGCCAGACCGCCGTCGAGAATCGAGACATTGGCGACGCCGGAATATTTCAGCGTCCAGAAGGTGCGCGCCGCGGCGCCGAAATCCAGCACGTTCACGCCGGCCGGCACCACGACGACGTGGCTGTCCTCGTCGATGCCGAGTTCGCCGATCAGCTTTTCGAGTTCGGCGGTGGTCGGCACCATGAAGGGCACGCCATTGCGCTCCACGCGCCAGCCGCCTTTGTCGTAGTCGCTGTGCACCGCGCCCGGGATATGACCCTGCGCGAAAGCCTCGGGCGTGCTGCCGTCGATTGCCGAACGGATATCCAGCACCACCACCTTGCTGTCGTGCAAATGGCCGTTGAGCCAAGCTGGCGTCACCAGCGGCTCGGCAAGATTCGCTGCATGTGCGCCGGCAGCCGATGCGGCCAGTGCGGCGCTGAACAGCATCGCGGCGACAAACCTGCGAGCGGTGTGTTTCAGAACAGCGGGAATAAGGTTTCTCATGAGAAGAATTCCGGGTGGTTTGGCCGCTGTGGCGGCGTCAGATTATGCTTGAAATAGAATATTTTTCTCTATAAAGACAGATGTGAGCTACAAATAAGAATATTATTCCAAATAATCGGCTCTTCCTAGACTGCCTGTTCCAAGATTCAAAGGAATAAGAGAATGGACGCCATCGACCGCAAGATCCTCGCCGTGGTCCAGGAAGACGCTTCGCTGTCGGTCGCAGAAATCGGCCAGCGCGTCGGCCTGTCGTCGACGCCCTGCTGGAAGCGGCTGCAGCGGCTGGATGCCGACGGCGTCATCACGCGCCGCGTGGCGCTGATCAATCCGGAGAAGGTCGGGCTCGGCATCACCGTGTTCGTGTCGGTCGAGACCGGCGACCATTCCCAGGAATGGCTGGCGAAATTCGCCACCACGGTCAGCGCGATGCCGGAAGTGATGGAATTCTACCGCATGGCGGGCGACGTCGATTACATGCTGCGCGTCGTGGTGCCCGACATGCCGGGCTACGACACGTTCTACAAAAAGCTGATCGCGACCGTACCCTTGAAGAACGTCACCTCGCGCTTCGCGATGGAACGGATCAAATCGACGACGGCGCTGCCAATCTTGTAGATTTTTCGGTGCGCACGATCACGCGGGATCAAGTGCAGGTCGTGGTGCCGTAGGTCGGCGGCGAGATGCGCGGCGACATATACATCTGGTCGGACAGCGTCAGCGTGCCGCTGATGGTGTAGCCGACGGTCGGCGTATAGGCATAAGACGCCTGCGACAGGATCAGGGTCGAATTGGCCACCGCCAGTGCGCTGGGTATTGTGATGGTCCCGGTGGCCGCTGTACCGCCGCGGGTGACGCTCCACTTCACGGTCGCAACCTTGCTCGCGTTGATGCTGATGCAGGTCACCGTCATCTTCAGCTTGGTCGCGTCATAGGGCGAGATGATTGCGGACGAAGCGTCGAGAATATTCGTCATGTCGGCGGTGCTGATGGTCGTCGCCTGCGCCGTCAGGTTGGCGAGCGCCGCCGAGATGAGACTGACTTTGCGGTCGGTGCCGACGCCGATCGCGATTTCGGCGCAACCGAAATAAAGTCCGATCATCACCGGCGCCAGCAGCGCGAACTCGACGGCCGAGACGCCGCGCCTGTCGCGCGCAAGGCCCGTAACGATTCCTGAAATCCGTCCCAAGATCGAAGTTTTCAGCATGATCCGGCAGGCCCGTAAGGTTCGTTGCGGAAGACCGAGGTCGCCACGAGAAGACGTTTGTTGCCGCTGAGGTTCGACAAACCGGTGTTGTACATCGAGACGTAGATCGGCCACTGGTAGTACAGCGTCACGACCACGATGCAGCCCGGTCCGCCGGGGACGTAACCCGCTTTGGTGGTGTCGAACACACCATTGGTCACCGGCGGCGTGTTGTTGACCGTGCCGAAGGTCGTGTAGGTCTTCACATCGACCGTCATGCCGCCGGCGCAATCGAACAAGCCATAGACCCGCGCGCACACCGCGGTCTTGAAGTCGCCTTGCGCGTAACCGGCGGTTTGCGCCTGCCCCGTCATCACCAGACGGGCCGCGTCGGACGCGGTGGCTTCCAGCGTCTGTTGGGCGAAGAAGACGAAGGCCGTCTCAAGAATTGCAAAGGTCAGAGCCAGAAACGGCGCGGCCACCAACGCAAATTCGACAGCGGCGGCGCCATCCTGCCGGCGCGCAAAGCGGCGCGCGAGCCGCGCCGGCAGCAGCTGGCGGATTCGGGCGAGGAAAGGGAGGGACGTTGCATCAGCCATGGCGAGCGGCTCACGATAAGTGGTTGCAACACAATACCCGAATGCCGTTTTCAAATTCTTGCGCAGATTGCCTCGAACCGAGGCAATCGCGTTAAGCCGCCGCTAACCTTGGCGCGCGCTATTTTACGGGCGCCTGCGCCTGGGTGTTGCGCGTGCCGGACTGCGCCATGTTTTCACTGAAATACTTCGACTCGTCGCCGAGCGTGATGCGCGGCGAGCATTCCGGCGTGCAGCTATAGGATTCGCGGTCGACGCCCTTGTACACCACCACCAGCTCGCCGCCCGCTGGGCCCTGCACCTGGATCGTGGTGTCCGTGATAGTCTTGCCGGCGCGGTCGAGCGCCAGCAGATTGGTGGAGCCGAAACTCTTGCCGGTCACGACCAGAATGCCACCGCTTTGCAGCGAGGCATCGGCGATCAGCGGATTTCCGATCACGATGGTGGCCACCTTGTCAGGCAGCCGCATGATCTGGGCTTGGTCGATATTGACGGTGAAGGTCGCGGCCGAAGCGGCGGTTGCGGCCAGCATGCCAAACAGTGCCACGGCCGATGCAACGACCAGTCGTCTGCGACGCCCGAACACGGCCGACATTGAACTCTCCAACGCTACCAATACGCTACTGAACGCTTCTTGCGCGAACCAACGCCGCCCTAACACGGACGGGATGCGACGGGCCGAGTTGACTGCAAATTGGTGAACGAAGTGCAAAGGGCGCGGCAAACCCAGAGACGCCTTCCGCCCGGCAATCGGACGGGCAATCAGACTGGCAATCAGACTGGCAATCAGACTGGTTTGGAGCTCTGGCGATTGCGCCAAGTCCGCCATTCCTCGATCAGATGCCGGAACGGATAGAGCATCTGGGCGCCGAAGCCTGCGGGGAAGTGCAGATCGTCGACGCCATAGGCGTCGGGCATCTCATGCTCCGGCATGTAGAAGGTGCCGAACATCAAATCCCAGACCGGAAAGGTGCCGGCGTAATTCATGTTGCCGCCGCGATCGGGGGCCGTGTGGTGCCAGCGGTGAAACACCGGGCTGGCCAGCACGTATTTGAACGGGCCGAAGGTCCAGTTCAGGTTGGCGTGCACCATGGCCGACGTTACGGTGGTGAAGGGCCCGACCCACAGCATGACGTTTGGCGAAATGCCGGCGAGCAGCAAGGCGACATCGACCAGCACCGTGCCGAGGAAAAGGTTGATCGGGTGAAACCGCGCCGCCGAGATCCAGTCGAGATCTTCGGAGGAATGATGGATGGCGTGATATTTCCAAAGGTCCGCGCGATGGAAGGCGCGATGCGTCCAATACGTCAGGAAATCCGAGGCGACGATGAAGATCAGCGCCTGCACCCATAGCGGCAGCGTGGCGAGCGGGCCGAAGCCGTCATTGTAGAATTCGTTCAGCGCCTCGGTGCCGTGAATGTTGAACAGCAGCGCCGCGCCCATCACCATCAGGCCGATGCGCACGAAGCGCGCCAGCAACGGAATCAGAAACCAGTACAGGATGTCGGTGACGATCTCGCGCTTGCGCCACCACGGATTTCCGGGATTGCAGGCCGACCAATGCGTCAGAACCGCAAAGCCGATGCCGAAGGCGATCGTGATCGGCACCAGTTTGAGCATCGTCTGCCCGGCGACGACAAACACGGAAAGAAATTCGTTGAACATGGCTCGCGACCGCACTGAAAACCGTTCGAGCTGGTATCGGCTTCGCGCGTTAACAGGCAGTGAACCCGGCGCCTCGACGGCATTGCTGAATGCGGCGGAGAACCCCGATCAGATATCGCAGCCATAGACGGCTCGAGGTGTCAGTATTCCAGCGCACTGCAAAAGCAGTCGGCGCAGCGGAAACTTCGAAGTTTACGGTGGAATTATCCGATTTCTTCATGTATTCGATGGATTAGTATGAGATATATACAGTATAGAATGCGGTTACGGTTTATTAACTCTGATTTATTGCTAGTAGTAACTTGTTAACTACGAAATATATACCACAAATTGCCCTTGGTTTCTTCGATCACATTAACCGCCATGCAAGACCTGCCCGGTAGGTTGCGGCATGGTTCTTGGAAGCGGGAGTGAATCCTGTCCCCCGGGATCAGCTCAGACAGTTTCGTGTGTGGATCAAGGAGCTACCGATGAAAAACCTCTTCGTACGTTTCGTGAAGGACAACTCCGGCGCCACGGCCATCGAATATGGCCTGATCGCTGCTGGTATCTCGGTCGCGATCATCGCGGTCGTGAACGGCCTCGGCACCTCGCTGAATGCGAAGTTCAGCCTCATCTCGACCCAGCTCAAGTAGTTTGGGCCGACTACGCAGTTACCAAAGGCTCCGGCCGCTTGCCGGAGCCTTTTGCTTTTGTGCGGCTTCGTCATTCAAAGCTTAACCGCCGGTAAAGACGTCCTGCGCTAGCACCGTGCGGCGCTTCTCAGCAGGAATATTCCAATGTTGCTGACCGACGGTATCAGGCTTCTGCTGTTCCCGGCGCTGATGGCCTTTGCCGCCTCGAGCGATCTGCTGACCATGACGATCTCGAACCGGCTGTCGCTGGCGCTCGCCGGCGGCTTTTTTGTGCTCACGCTGGTGACCGGCATGAGCCTGCCGGTTATCGGCATGCATCTCGCCGCCGGCGCGCTAGTGCTGGTGGTTGCATTCGGATTCTTCTCGCAAGGCTGGATTGGCGGCGGCGATGCCAAGCTCGCGGCCGCGACCGCGTTGTGGTTCGGCTTCGACCATCTGCTGGATTATCTGGTCTATGCCTCGCTGTTCGGCGGCGTGCTAACGTTGGTGTTGATCCAGTTTCGCAAATTGCCGTTGCCGGGGCCCCTCGCCCGCCAGCCGTGGATCATGCGCCTGCACGAAACGGGCGGCGGCATTCCCTACGGCATCGCGCTGGCCGCAGCCGCGCTCGCGGTTTATCCCAAGACCGGATGGATGCCCGCCTTCGGTATCTAACGTCCGCTCGCCGCTTTATTTTTATAAACATTGCGCCGGAATTTTCGGAAAAGCACCGCGCGTTACGCCATTTGCGCCGCAAGCAAATATTAACTCGATTTGGATACGGCTGCTTAACCATACCTTGACCTTTAGCTGATGAAATCCCGTGTAAGCGGTCGCTTTGGCCGCCATGTGGTTTAGGCGGCCCATCCGGTCGCCAAGTATCGTGAGCAAGTACCGTGAGAGTGAGCGTATGAAAGCCGCGCGCGTCGTAGTACTGACGGTCGCCATCGCTGCGGGTGGAGTTGCCGCGATGCTGGCAGGCCGTTCGGATAAGCCTCCGGAGGTCAAGCCGGAGGCGGTCCAAGTCGAGACCATCGATGTGCTGGTCGCCAAAGGCGACATTCCGATGGGCCAGGCTTTGGCGCCCGGCGATGTGCAGTGGCAGACTTGGCCTACCAGCGCCTCCAGCGGCAATTTCATTCGCAAAAACGAACGCCCGCAAGCGGTCGAAGATCTTTCCGGTTGGATCGCACGCGTGCCGTTCATCGCCGGCGAGCCGATCCGCGAAGCCAAATTGGTGAACGCCAAGGGCTCCGGCTTCATGGCCGCGATCCTACCCACCGGCATGCGAGCCGTATCGACGCAAATCTCGCCGGAAACCGGCGCTGGCGGCTTCATCCTGCCGAACGACCGTGTCGATGTCATTTTGACCCGCCGCGACGCCAACGCCGACAAGACGGGCGCCGGCGATTCCAGAACCAGCGAAACCGTCCTCACCAACATCCGCGTGCTGGCGATCGACCAGAACATCGAGGAAAAGGGCGGCCAGAAGGTCGTGGTCGGCAAGACCGCGACGCTCGAACTCAGCCCGAGCCAGGCTGAAACGCTGGTGCTGTCGCAACAAATCGGCTCGCTATCGCTATCGCTGCGCAGCGTCACCGACGCCTCGAAGTCCGAGGTGCCTGACGACTCCAAATCGAACAAGAAAAACACCGTCAATGTCGTCCGCTTTGGCGTGAGCACGCAACAGACACCGAAATGAATGAGTTCAGGGACCTGAGTGACATGGCGGGACATTCGGCGATAAAGACGTTGATCCGTACCGCGTCGCTGGCGGCGCTGCTCGCCGGCGCGGGGTTGGCTCCGGCCCTTGCGCCGATGAACGCCGCGCAGGCCGCCGACCAAGGCGTGCAGGTCATCCAGGTCGCGGCCAGCGAAGCAACGTCGCGCTTCATCCCGCTCGGTATCGGCAAATCGGTGGCGATCGATCTGCCCGCCGACATCAAAGACGTGCTGGTCGCTAATCCCAAAGTCGCCAATGCGGTGATCCGCTCCTCGCGGCGCGTCTATATGATCGGCGTCGAGGTCGGGCAAACCAATATTTTCTTCTTCGACGCCAGCGGCAAGCAAATCGCCGGCTTCGATATCGCAGTGACACGCGACCTCAACGGGGTGCGCGCCGCGCTCAAACAGACTCTGCCGGATGCCGACATCCGCATCGAGGGCGTCGGCAAGGACGGCATCATGCTGTCCGGCAGCGCGGCGAGCGGCGCCGAATCGCAGCAGGCCTATGACATCGCGACGCGGCTGGTCGGCGACGGCATTAAGGTGGTCAACGGCATCAACGTGCGCGGCCGCGACCAGGTCATGCTCAAGGTGACGGTCGCCGAAGTCCGCCGCGATGTCATTAAGCAGTTGGGCGTCGATCTGTCCGGCAGCTTCAACTACGGCGCCGCCGTGGTGAACCTCAATACGCAGAATGCGTTCAGCGCGACCGGCCAGACGCTGAGCAACACAGCATTAGGTGGCAATTGGAAGAATATCACCGCGACGCTGCGGGCGATGGATCGCGCCGGCGTGATACGCACGCTGGCCGAGCCGAATCTGACGGCGATCTCGGGCGAGACGGCGACCTTTATCGCCGGCGGCGAGTTCCCGATCCCGAACGGCTTGTCCTGCGACACCACTAAGTCACCGCCGGTTTGCCAGGCGCAGGTCGACTTCAAGAAATTCGGCGTCAGCCTGGTGTTCACGCCGGTGGTGATGTCGGAAGGCCGCATCAGTCTCAAGGTCATGACCGAAGTGTCCGACCTGTCGACGGACAATGCCTTGACCTTGGCCGTGCCCGGCGCTTCCCAGAGCCTGACGATCCCGTCGATCAGTACCCGCCGCGCCGACACCACGGTGGAAATTCCGTCGGGTGGGTCGCTGGCCTTGGCCGGCATGATCCAGGAGAAAACCAAGCAGCAGATCAACGGCGTGCCGGGCCTGATGCAGTTGCCGATCCTCGGCGCGCTGTTCAAGAGCCGCGACTACATCAACAACCAGACCGAACTGATGGTCATTGTCACGCCCTACGTGGTGCGGGCGGTGGCGCAGAAACTTTTGTCCCGCCCCGACGACGGCTTTGCCGATCCGTCCGATCCGCAAACCGCGTTGCTGGGCCGGCTTAATCGCATCTACGGCAGCGCTAATCAGCCCGACACCCAGGCCGAGCAGCGCGCCAACTACCGCGGCAAATACGGATTCATCCTCGATTGAGCGGGATCAGGAGACGATTGATGACAGAACTCCACACGGCGGTTGCCCGGCGCTGCGCCCAAGCGGCGCTGCGGCTGTTGGCGGCCGGCGGTCTCGTCGCGATGCTGGCCGGCTGCAACGAAAGCCGGGTCACGCAAGCCGATTACCCGACCGATTACCGCCTGCGCCATCCGATCACGTTGAAGGAAGGCGATCGCACCGTCGAAGTCTTCGTCGGCCGCAATCGCGGCGGCTTGACGCCGGCGCAGCGCGCCGACGTGCTGGCCTTCGCGCAAATGTGGCGGCGCGAGGCCACCAGCGGCATCATCGTCGATATCCCGGCCGGCGGCGCGACCGGACAGGCCGCCGCCGACTCGATGCGCGAAGTCCATTCGATCTTTGCCGCTTCCGGCGTGCCGCAGCGCGCCGTCTACACGCGCAACTATCGGCCGGCCGACACAGCGCTCGCCAGCATCAAGATTAATTATTCGAAGCTGACCGCCACGGCCGGTCCTTGCGGCCTGTGGCCCACCAACCTCGGGCCGGGGCAGGACGGCAGCTACATCGAAAACCAGCCGTACTGGAACCTTGGCTGCGCGCAACAGCGCAATCTCGCCGCCATGGTCGATAATCCAGCCGATCTGGTTCAGCCGCGCGGCGAAGGTCCGTCCTACACCGGCCGCCGCACCGTCGTGATCGACAAATACCGCAGGGGCGATAACCCGTCCGGCAGTTATGCCCCGGCTTTCGACACCGGCAAAATCAGTGATCTCGGCAAATGATCAAGCACGCACAGCAAGTCGCAGTCGCCGAACTCGAGCCGATGGCGCCCCCGGGCGCCGAGGCCGCCGACGAACATATCGCGCCGGCGCCCCGCGTATCGGTACAGGCCTTTTGCGAGTCGGTTGAAACCGCCGCCGCCGTGCAGGCGGCCGGCGAGGATCGCCGGCTGGCCAAGGCGCATGTCAAAATCCAAATGGGCGGCGCCACCGCGGCGGTCGAAGCCTATCGCTCGTCGCCGACCCCGAACGTGATCCTGCTCGAATCCGATCAGCGCGGCGACGATATTCTGCACAAGCTCGATCAGCTTGCCGAAGTCTGCGACTCCGGCACACGCGTCGTCGTGGTTGGCCGTGTCAACGACGTCACGCTCTATCGCGAGCTGACCAAGCGCGGTGTCAGCGATTATTTGATCGGCCCGGTCGGCACACTCGACGTCGTGCGCTCGATCTGTGGGCTGTTCACGGCGCCGGACGCCAAGGCGGTCGGCCGCATCATCGCGGTGGTCGGCGCCAAGGGCGGCGTCGGCGCCTCCACCATTGCGCATAACGTAGCCTGGGCCATCGCCCGCGATCTTTCGCTGGATTCGGTGGTCACCGATCTCGATCTCGCCTTCGGCACCGCCGGTCTCGATTACAATCAAGACCCGCCGCAAGGCATCGCCGACGCCGTGTTCTCGCCGGACCGTATCGACACCGCCTTCATCGACCGCCTGTTGTCGAAATGCACCGACCACCTGAGCTTGCTGGCGGCGCCGGCGACGCTCGAGCGCGTGTATGACTTCGGCGCCGAGGCCTTCGACTCGATCCTCGATTCGCTGCGCTCGTCGATCCCCTGCGTCGTGCTCGACGTTCCGCATATCTGGTCCGGCTGGACCAAGCGGCTGCTGATTGGCGCCGACGATATCCTCGTGGTCGCCGGCCCCGATCTCGCCAATCTGCGCAATGCCAAGAACCTGGTCGATCTGCTGCGCACCGCGCGGCCGAACGACCACCGGCCGTACTACTGCCTGAACCAGGTCGGCGTGCCCAAGCGCCCGGAAATCACGCCGGCCGATTTCGCCAAGGCGCTGGAAGACCAGCCGCTGGTGGTGATCCCGTTCGAGCCGCAGTTGTTCGGCACCGCTGCCAATAACGGCCAGATGATCGCCGAAGTGTCGGCCAACCATAAGAGCGCGGAGATGTTCCGCCAGTTGGCGCAGGTGCTCACCGGCCGCGCCGAAGCAAAACGTTCGCGCGGCGGCCTGCTGACGCCGCTGCTCGCCAAGTTGATGAACCGCTAAGCCTAAGAGTTAAGAGACTAAGCAAGAGAGGCGTAATTCGTGTTCGGTAAGCGTAGCGGAACTTCAGAAGCACGCGTTGTGGCGCCGGCTGCGGCGCCGCATGCGGCCGAACCGCCGAAGGCCGCGTCGCGGCCCGCGGAACAAGCCCTCACGCCATTTCCCTCCGACGGCCTCGGCGCCGCTTTGGTGCCGGCGCCGCCGGCGAATCGGGTCGCGTCGCCGATCAACACCGTGCCGACCTCGGTCGATACCCGCCGCTCCGAGACCTATTACGAGGTCAAGGGCACCATTTTCGGCGCGCTGATCGAGGCCATCGATCTGGCGCAGCTGGCGCGACTCGACGCCGACTCCGCACGCGAGGAAATCCGCGACATCGTCAACGAGATCATCGCGATCAAGAATATCGTGATGTCGATCTCCGAGCAGGAAGAACTGCTCGACGATATCTGCAACGACGTGCTCGGCTTCGGCCCGTTGGAACCGCTGCTATCGCGCGACGACATCGCCGACATCATGGTGAACGGCTCCGGCGCGGTCTACATCGAAGTCAAAGGCAAGATTCAGAAGACCAGCATCCGGTTCCGCGACAACCAGCAGCTGCTCAACATCTGCCAGCGCATCGTCAGTCAGATCGGCCGCCGCGTCGACGAATCCTCGCCGATATGCGACGCGCGCTTGCCGGACGGCTCGCGCGTCAACGCCATCGTGCCGCCGCTGGCGATCGACGGTCCCGCGCTCACCATTCGTAAGTTCAAGAAGGACAAGCTGACGCTAGATCAGCTCGTCAAGTTCGGCACCATCACCGAGCAGGGCGCGGAAATCCTGGAGATCATCGGCCGCGTGCGCGTCAATTCGCTGGTATCCGGCGGCACCGGTTCCGGCAAGACCACGCTGCTGAACTGCCTCACCGAATTCATCGACAACGACGAACGCATCATCACCTGCGAAGACGCAGCGGAATTGCAGTTGCAGCAGCCGCACGTGGTGCGCCTGGAAACCCGGCCGCCGAACCTCGAAGGCGAAGGCCAGGTAACGATGCGCGATCTGGTGCGCAACTGTCTGCGTATGCGGCCGGAACGCATCATCGTCGGCGAAGTCCGCGGACCCGAGGCCTTCGATCTGTTGCAGGCTATGAACACCGGCCACGACGGCTCGATGGGCACGCTGCACGCCAACAACCCGCGCGAGGCGCTGTCGCGCCTTGAATCGATGATCACCATGGGCGGCTTCTCGCTGCCATCGCGCACCATCCGCGAAATGATCTGCGCCTCGGTCGACGTCGTGATCCAGGCGGCGCGCCTGCGCGACGGCTCGCGCAAGATCACGCACATCACCGAGGTGATGGGCATGGAAGGCGACGTCATCATCACCCAGGATCTGTTCGTCTACGACATGACCGGCGAAGACGCCGACGGCAACATCATCGGGCATCACCGCTCGACCGGCATCGGCCGCCCGCGCTTCTGGGACCGCGCCCGCTATTACGGCGAGGAGAAGCGCTTGGCCAAGGCGCTCGATGCCGCGGAAGCCGCCAACAACGCCATGCGGGGCTAGCGGGCCATGGACTCGATGGCTGTATTCTTCCTGGCTGCCGTCGCCTTCGGCGGCGTCGCCTATGTCTTCTTGTATCCGATCCTGTCCGGCGAAAAGAAGGCCGAAGCGCGCATGGCCAGCGTCGCCAAGGCCGAGGTGGTCTCGCGCGCAACGCGCGGGCCGCAGAAATCCCGCCGCGATATCATCGAAAACACCCTCAAGGATTTCGACGAACGTCACAAGAAAAGCACGCGCGTGCCGCTGACGGTCAAGATCGCGCGGGCCGGACTGAAGTGGTCAAAGCGGCAATACTTTCTGATTTCGGCCGGCATCGGCGTCGGCATGTTTTTTCTCGGCCTGTTCATGGCCGGCGGCCTGCTGCCCGCCCTCGGTTTCGGCTTTGCCGGCGCCTTCGGCCTTCCCTATTGGCTGCTGTCGTTCCTGATGAAGCGCCGCGAAAACAAGTTCCTTAACGCGTTTCCCGACGCGGTCGATATCATCACGCGCGGCATCAAGGCCGGCCTGCCGCTGCTCGACTGCATGAAGATGATCACGATCGAGGCGCCGGAGCCGCTGAAGACCGAATTCCGCACCATCGTCGAGACCCAGGCCATCGGCATTCCGCTCGGCGAGGCCTGCGGCAAGCTCTACGAGAACATGCCGCTGCCCGAGGCGAACTTCTTCGGCATCGTCATCTCGATCCAGCAGAAGGCCGGCGGCAATCTGTCGGAAGCGCTCGGCAATTTGTCGCGCGTGCTGCGCGACCGCAAGAAGATGAAGGCCAAGATTCAGGCGATGTCGCAGGAAGCCAAGGCCTCGGCCTCGATCATCGGCGCGCTGCCGCTCGCCGTGATGACCATGGTCTACATCACCAGCCCGGTCTACATCTCGCTGCTTTTCACCGAGCCGCTCGGCAACGTCATGCTGGCCTGCTCCGCCGCATGGATGTTCATGGGCGTCATGGTGATGAAGAAAATGATCAACTTCGACTTCTAGCAGAGCAAGACAAAGATAGTCCGATGATGGATCTTCTGATCAGCATACTGAACGTCAAGTCGATGACGATGCTGTTCGCGGCTATCGCCGCGATGGCGACGATTCTGACGGTGGCGATGCCTTACGCCTTCGGCGATTCCCTGAACGCGCGAATGAAGGCCGTCGCGGTCGAACGCGAAAAGATTCGCGCCCGCGAACGCGAGCGCATGGCGCAGCAGAGCCAGAAGATCAATCTGCGGCAGTCGCCGAAACAGTCAATCAAGGCGATCGTCGAGGGCTTCAATCTGAGCAAATGGGTCGGCCAGGAAGAGGCCCGGCTCAAGCTGGTGCAGGCCGGCTACCGCGGCCAGGCGCCCTATGTCACGTACCTGTTCTTCCGCATGGTGACGCCGATCGCGTCCTTTCTGGCCGCGGTGTTTTATCTGTTCGTGGTGCTCGATCTCAATCAGCCGAACATGGTCAAGCTCGGCATGTGCATCGCGGCCGCCTATGCCGGCATGCACATGCCGCTGATGCTGCTGAAGAACAAGATCAAGAAGCGGCAATTGTCGATCAAACGCGCCTTTCCCGACACGCTCGATCTGCTGCTGATCTGCGTCGAATCCGGCATGTCGATCGAAGCCGCATTCAGAAAAGTGAGCGAAGAGGTCGGCACCCAGTCGATCGCGCTCGCCGAAGAACTGACGCTGACCACCGCCGAATTGTCTTATCTGCCGGATCGCCGCATGGCTTATGAGAACTTGGCCAAGCGCACCGACCTCGACGGCGTGAAATCGGTTTGTATGGCCTTGCAGCAGTCCGAGCGCTACGGCACGCCGCTCGCCAGCATGCTGCGCGTGATGGCGCAGGAAAACCGCGACATGCGCATGTCGGAAGCGGAAAAGAAGGCCGCCGGCCTGCCGCCCAAGCTGACGGTGCCGATGATCGTGTTCTTCCTGCCGGTGCTGTTCGTGGTGATTCTCGGACCGGCCTATATCAAGGTCATGGCGCTGAATTAGGCCGCGGCGCGGTCAGCTCCCCGCGTCCGGCGGCGGCACGTAGGGCTTGCGGCCCGGCTTCTTCCATTCGCTCTGCTGCGCCAGCATCTGCCGCAGATAGCCAACATTGGTGGCGGCCTCGTCAGCCGGCAGATCGGCGCGGGCGATGGTCTCGGCTTCGGCGAAGCGGCCTTGCAGGCCGACCACCAAAGCCAGGTTCTGCCGCGCCTTCGGCGCCGCATTGGGCTGCGCCACGGCGCGCCGTAATGTCGCTTCGGCCAGCTTCAGGTTTTTCATCAGCGCGTAGGACAGGCCGAGATTGGACAGCACCGACGGTTCTTCCGGCACCATCTTGAGCGCGGTGGAATACATCTTCTGCGCCTCGGCGTGGCGGCCCATCTGATCGAGCACCGCGCCCTGCGCATTCAGCACGCGCCAATCCGGATTGTCCGGCGTATGCGCCCGGCTCAGCACGTCGAGCGCCTGGCCGAGATCGCCGGCTTCGGCCAGCGCGCGGCCATAGGCGCCGAGCAGCGCCATATCGTTCGGGTTGCGCATCGAGGATTGTTCCAGCACCGCGACGGCCTGGGCGCGCTGATCGGTGGCGCGCAGCGCCTGGGCGTAACGGAGACTGGCTTCCGCGTTGCTCGGGTCTTCCCGGTAGCGGGCGCCCCAGACATCGAGGGCTTTGCGCCACTCGGCATCGCTGCGCGGCGTCGCGGGCGCGCCGATCGAGCCGGTGGTGTCGTCGCCAGTGGTTTTGCAGCCGGCCATCGGCAGCGCCAGCACGGCGGCGATGGCGGCCGAGGCCAGCCAGCGGGCGGCACGGTACGTCCTGAAAACCTTGGGATTCCGGCGGCTGGACATCCCCGAGCAATAAAACGTTAACCCTAACGAGTGGTTAACCGGAAAATTGGCTATAGTGCCGCCGTCATGGTTCTCGGCCTCTCCGCAGACGAAATCGCCCTCCAGGCCCGCGCCCGCGCCTTTTCGCAAGGCGTGGTGCGTCCGCGCGCGGCGGCCATCGACCGCGACCAGGAATACCCCTTCGACATCGTCAAGGCGCTGGCCGAGGCCGGCTTCCTCGGCATGACCATGCCGAAGGCGCTCGGCGGCCAGGACGCGAGCTTCCTGGACGCCGTGCTGGTGATCGAGGAGATGGCCAAGTCCTGCACCGTCACCGCGCGCATCGTGGTCGAGACCAATATGGGCGCGATCTCCACGGTGATGGCTTACGGCAGCGAAGCGCAGAAGAAACTCGCCGCCCGGCTGGTGCTGGAGGGCGACAAGCCCGCCATCTGCATCACCGAGCCCGAGGCCGGCAGCGATGCCTTGGCCATGACCACGCGCGCCGACAGGCGCGGCGACGGTTACGTCATCAACGGCAAGAAGCACTGGATCACCGGCGCCGGAGTTTCCCGGCTGCATCTGATTTTCGCCCGCGTGTTCGACGAGAGCGGCGAGAGTCTCGGCATCGGCGGTTTCCTCGCGCTGCGCGACGACAAAGGCCTTAGCGTCACCAAGCGCGAGCAGACCATGGGCCTGCGCGGCATGCCGGAGGGCGAACTCACCTTCGAGAATCTCGAGGTGCCGGCGAGCATGGTGATGCTGCCGCCGTCCGGTTTCCGCCGCGGTTTCGCCGATCTGATGAACGCCTATAACAGCCAGCGCGTCGGCGCCGGCACCGTGGCGATGGGCATCGCCGGCGGCGCACTCGACCACGCGCTGGCCTGGGCGAAAACCCGCGAGCAGTTCGGCCGCCCGATCGGCGAATTCCAGGGCCTGCAATGGATGCTGGCCGACATGCAGACCCAGCTCACTGCCTCGCGCTTGATGCTCTATGCGGCGGCGCGCTCGCGCGGTCCCGACGCCAGCGCCTTTCCCGACCCGATGCTGGCGGCGCAGACGAAAATCTTTGCCTCCGAGGCCGCCATCAAGATTGTCAACGACGCGCTTCAAGTGTTCGGCGCGCGCGGCTATTCGCGCGAGCTGCCGCTGGAGCGCATGGCGCGCGACGTGCGCATGTTCACCATCGGCGGCGGCACGGCCCAGGTGCTACGCACGCTGGTCGCCTCTAAGATGCTGGGCTGGAAGCTGCCGCAGACGCGCGACGGCTATGCGCCGAAACCCTCAATACGCGACGCCGCGGAGTAGACATGCACCCGATTTACGCCACAGCCGGCGAAGCACCGGCTATCCCGATTTTGTTCGTCAACGCCGCCACGTTCGATAAAACGCTCGCGGCCATCGACGATCGCGAGCAGGTCTATGTCCGCGCCACCGGCTATGAGCCCAAGCCCGGCCGCCATCTGGTCGTGCCCAAGGCGGACGGCACCATTGCCGGCGTGCTGTTCGGCATCGAGGCGGCCGACGAGCCGGTGAAGGACCTGCTGCGGCCGGGCCAATTGGTGACCCTGCTGCCATCTGGCCTCTATCGCTTCGCCAATGCGCCGCACGACGCGCGGCTCGCGGCGCTCAGTTTCGCGCTCGGCGCCTATCAATTTTCCCGCTATCGCAAGGCCGAGCCCCTCAATGTCCGCCTCGTCGTGCCAGATGGCGTCGACGGCGACGATCTGACGCGAATCGTTGAAGGCGTGTCGCTGGCCCGCGACCTCATCAACACGCCGTCCAATGACATGGGCCCGGACGAACTCGAAGACGCCGCGCGCAAGCTCGCCGAACAGCACGGCGCCAATTTCGACGTCACCCGCGGCAACGCGCTGGCCACGGATTTCCCGCTGATCGAGGCGGTCGGCAAAGGTTCGCCGCGCAGCCCCCGTCTGATCGACATCGTCTGGGGCAACGAGAGCGATCCGAAGATCACACTGGTCGGCAAAGGCGTCTGTTTCGACACCGGCGGTCTCGACATCAAGCCCGACACCGGCATGCTCAATATGAAGAAGGACATGGGCGGCGCCGCGACCGCGCTGGCCTTAGCCCACATGATCATGTCGCGCCAGCTGAAGGTGCGCCTGCGCGTGCTGATCCCCGCGGTGGAGAATTCCATCTCCGGCGTCAGCTTCCGGCCGCGCGACATCTACAAATCGCGCAAGGGCATCACCGTCGAGATCGGCAATACCGACGCCGAGGGCCGGCTGGTACTGGCCGACGCGCTGGCGCTGGCCGATGACGACAAGCCGGACTTTATGGTGGATTTCGCCACGCTGACCGGCGCGGCGCGCGTCGCGCTTGGGCCGGAACTGCCGGCGGCCTTCACCGACGACGACGCGCTCGCGGCCGAGTTCGCCGCCGCGGGCGCTGCCGAGAGCGATCCGACCTGGCGGCTGCCGCTGTACCGGCCCTATGAGACCATGCTGGATTCGAAAATCGCCGACACCAACAATGTCAGCACTGGCGGGCAAGGCGGCGCCATTACCGCGGCGCTGTTCCTGCGCAAGTTCGTCACCGCCAAATCGTGGCTGCATCTCGACGTGTTCGCCTGGAACAACGCCAGCAAACCCGGCCGTCCGGAAGGCGCCGAATGCCAGACCGCCCGCGCGCTCTACGCCATGCTGACGAAGCGCTACGCTTAAAATGGCGCTGGACCCGCGCATCAACGCGTTCCGCCCCGACCTTGCGGCAAAACATTTGCAGGGCCAGGTCGAGGCCCTGCATTTCGTCGATGGCGAACGCCGTCAGGTGATCGAGCCGATTGCCGATCTGCGCCGCGAACCCGCGCACGAGGCGGCGCTCGATACCCAGGCGCTCTTTGGCGAGCAGGTAACGGTCTACGAGACCAGCGATGAAGGCTGGTGCTGGGGCCAGCTCGAAACCGACGGCTATGTCGGTTATCTGTCGGCCAATGCGCTCGGGCCAATCGGGCCGCCGCCGACGCACCGGGTCTGCGTGCCGCGCACGTTTGGCTTTCCAGGACCGGACATCAAGCTGCCGCCGATGATCGCGCTGCCGATGGGCGCGATGTTGCAGATCGTCAAGCAGACCGAACGCTTCGCGCTCGACGGCTACGGCTGGCATTTCCCGCTGACGCATCTCATGCCGCTCGCGCAACAGCAGCCGGACTTCGTCGCCGCGGCCGAAAGCCTGCTCGGCGCGCCCTATCTGTGGGGCGGCAAGTCGTCGCTCGGCATCGACTGCTCGGGGCTGGTGCAGATTTCGCTGCAAGCAGCAGGCCAGCCCTGCCAGCGCGACACCTATATGCAAGAGCACGCGCTCGGGGCAGTGTCGCCGCTCAACGGCCTCAAGCGCGGCGATCTGGTGTTCTGGAAAGGCCACGTCGCCATCGCCCGCGACGCTGCGACCCTCATCCACGCCAATGCGCATGCCATGATGGTGGCGATCGAGCCGGTGGCCGAAGCGCTGGCGCGCATCAAGGCTTCGGGCAGCGACGTCAGCAGCGTTCGCAGGATTTGATTAGCCGCAAACCACCTTGCCGCAGCTGCGCATCGACTTGATGACGGCCTGCAACGGCTTCAATCCCGGATGGCCGAGAATCGCGACGCCGCCGACGACATAAGCCGGTGTGACGCCGAGCTTGGCGGCGGTGCCGAAATCGGCGTTTTCGCGCAACATATTCAGCGTCGCTTCGGTGTTGGACACCGCGGCGAGCTTGTCATTATCCAGCCCGAACTCGCCGGCGACCGCCAGCACGCGCGGCCCGTCGATCATCCCGCGGCCGGCATAAAGCCGCTTGTGAAACTCCAGATACTGTTCGGGCGTCAGCGACGTCGAGGCGCCCACTTCGATAAGCGCGCCCTGCACCGATTGCACTGACAGCACCGCATAAGGCACCAGCACCAGCTTGAGCTTGCTGTCGGCGCGCACCAGCGCATCGACATCGCGCGCCGCCTCACGGCAATACGGGCAATTGAGATCGTAGAACTGGATCAGGGTCACGTCGCCTTGCAGATTGCCGACCGGCACCTGCGCCGGTAATTTGGCGAGACGCTCGGCAAGCCCGGCGCCAAGATCGAAATTGGCGACCCGGTCGCCATCGCCGTCCTTGATGGCATATTGCGCATCGCTGGACGGCTGCGCTGCTGCCGCGCCCATGCAAAGCACCAAAGCAACGCCGATCGCCGCAAAACGGTTCATTGCGCCACCACGCCTTCCGGCGCGGTCTCCAGATTAAACGCCGCGGCAAACAGCGCGCGGGTGTAGTCGCTCTTCGGGTTCTTGAACAAATCCGCCGCCGCGCCTTCTTCCACCATCTTGCCGTTGCGTAGCACCAGCAGCCGGCTCGCCAGCGCGGCCACCATGCGCAGATCGTGCGAGATGAACATATACGTGAGATCGCGTTTCTTTTGCAGGTCGCGCAGCAGATCGACCATCTGCGACTGGATCAACATGTCGAGCGCCGAGGTCGGCTCGTCGAGCACGATGAAGGTCGGCCCCAGCACCAGCGCGCGGGCCAGCGCGATGCGCTGCCGCTGGCCGCCGGAGAATTCGTGCGGATAGCGGAAGCGCGTCGAGGTATCGAGCCCGACATCGGTGAGCGCGGCGATTACTTGGCGCTCGCGCTCGTCTTCCGACAAATGCGGGTGATGCACCCACAGCCCTTCCTCGATGATGTCGGACACCGACATGCGCGGGCTGAGCGAGCCATAAGGGTCCTGGAACACGATCTGCATGTCGCGGCGGTAGGGCCGCATCTGCTTGAACTTGAGGCCCTGGATCTGGTCGCCCATGAACACCACCGGGCCGTCCGACGAGATCAGCCGCAAGATCGCCAGACCGAGCGTGGTCTTGCCCGAGCCGCTTTCGCCGACCACGCCCAGCGTCTCGCCCTTGCGCAATTCCATCGTGATGCCGTCGACTGCCTTGATGTGGCCGACAACTTTCCGCAGCACACCGCGCTTGATCGGAAACCAGACCTTGAGATTGTCCGTAGAGATTACGACCGGCGCATCGGGCCGCGGCGGCGCCGGATCGGGCTTCGGCTCGGCGGCGAGCAGCGCGCGGGTGTAGGGATGCTCCGGCGCGGTGAAGACGCGCTCGACCGGGCCCTGCTCGACGATCTTGCCGTGCTGCATGACGCAGACACGGTCGGCGATCTTGCGCACGATGCCGAGGTCGTGGGTGATGAACAGCATCGACATGCCGAGGCGCTGCTGGGTGTCCTTCAACAGCTTGAGGATCTGCGCCTGCACCGTGACGTCGAGCGCCGTGGTCGGCTCGTCGGCGATCAGCAGGTCCGGCTCGTTGGCCAAAGCCATCGCGATCATGACGCGCTGGCGCTGGCCGCCGGACAGTTGGTGCGGATAGCTCTTGAGCCGCCCGGCGGGATCGGGAATGCCGACATGGTCGAGCAGTTCGATGATCCGCGCACGCGCCGCCTTGCCGGTCATGCCTTTGTGCAGCAGCAAGATCTCGGCAATCTGCTTCTCAATGGTGTGCAGCGGATTGAGCGAGGTCATCGGCTCCTGGAAGATGATGGTGATGTCGTTGCCGCGCACGCAGCGGATGTCGCGCTCCGCCATGGTCAGCAATTCCTGGCCCTTGAAGGCGATCGAGCCGGACGGGTGGTGCGCCGACGGATAGGGCAGCAGCTTCATTACCGATAGCGCGGTGACCGACTTGCCGGAACCGCTCTCGCCGACCAGCGCCACGGTTTCGCCCTTGCCGATGTCGAACGACACCCGGTCGACCGCCAATATCTCGCGCTTGCCGATGCCGAAGGCGACCGACAAATCCTTAACGCTGAGAAGCGGCTCGCTCATCGGCAAATCCTCTTCATCGGAATGTCTTTCGCGGATCGAAGGCGTCGCGCACACCCTCGCCGATGAAGATCAGCAGCGACAGCATGACGGCGATCGAGAAGAAGCCGGTCAGGCCGAGCCACGGCGCCTGCACATTGGCCTTGCCCTGGCTCAGCAATTCACCGAGCGACGGCGAGCCGGGCGGCAGGCCGAAGCCGAGGAAGTCGAGCGCGGTCAGCGTCATGACCGACGACGACAGGATGAACGGCAGGAACGTCATGGTCGCGACCATGGCGTTCGGCAGCAGATGGCGGAAGATGATCACCGCGTTCGAGACGCCGAGCGCGCGCGCCGCCTGGATATATTCGAAATTGCGGCCGCGCAGGAATTCCGCGCGCACAAGGCCTACCAGTGATACCCAGGAGAACAGCAGTAATATCCCAAGCAGCACGAAGAAGCCCGGCACCAGCACCGACGAGATGATCAGCAGCAGATAGAGCGACGGGATCGAGGTCCAGATTTCGATGAAGCGCTGGAACAACAGATCGACCCAGCCGCCGAAATAGCCCTGCACCGCGCCAGCGGCGACGCCGATCACCGACGACACAATGGTCAGCGCCAGTCCGAACAGCACCGAAATGCGGAAGCCGTAGATCAGCCGCGCCACCACGTCGCGGCCGCCATCGTCGGTGCCGAGCCAGTTCGACTCCAACTCGCCGCATTTGGCGAAATTATTCTTGGCGGCGAAGTCGCAGTCCTTCTGGTTCAAGAGCCAGGTCGGCTTCGACGGAAACGGCGACGGCGGCTTGCTCACCTGCGTGTTGTAGGAGAACCGCACTGGCGGCCATAGGATCGTGCCGCCTTCCTTGACGATCAGACTCATCAGATAGTCGTCGCGATAATCCGCCGCGGTGCCGAACAGATTCGGGTCTTCCTTCGGCCCGAACGCGGTGTCGGGATAGGTCATCACCGCCGGGAAGAACGACTTGCCGTTGACGTGGATGAAGATCGGCTTGTCGTTGGCGATGAATTCCGCAAACAGAGAAATGAAGAACATCGCCAGGAAAAACCACAACGACCAGTAGCCGCGCCTATTGGCCTTGAAGCTTTCCCAGCGGCGTTTGTTGAGCGGCGAAATTCTGATCCGGCGCGGCGGCACCACGACGTCACCGGGACCCACGACGGTCCGTTCGGGCGATTGGATGCCGGTGCACACGTCCACCTCAGACCTCCCGCGACTCGAAGTCGATGCGCGGATCGATCCACGTATAAGTGAGATCGGAAATGAGATTCACCACGACGCCAATGAGCGAGAAGATATAGAGCGTGGCGAACACCACCGGATAATCGCGGTTCAACACGCTTTCGAAACCGAGCAAGCCGAGCCCATCCAGCGAGAAGATCGTCTCGATCAGCAGCGAGCCGGTGAAGAAGGCGTGCACGAAGGCCGACGGAAATCCGGCAATCACGATCAGCATGGCGTTGCGGAACACGTGGCCGTACAGCACCTGGTTGCTTGAGCAGCCTTTGGCGCGCGCCGTCAGCACATATTGCTTGCGGATTTCCTCGAGGAACGAATTCTTGGTCAAGAGCGTCATGGTGGCGAAAGCCGACAGCCCCATCGACAAAACCGGCAGCACCATGTGCCAGGAGAAATCGGCGATCTTCTGCCACCAGTTCAGTTGCGCCCAGTTGTCCGAGAACAGCCCGCGCAACGGGAATATGTCGAAGAACGAGCCGCCGGCGAACAGAATAATCAGCAGGATCGCGAACAGAAAGCCGGGAATGGCGTAGCCAACGATGATCAGGCTCGAGGTCCAGGTGTCGAACGGCGAGCCATCGTCCACCGCCTTCTTGATGCCGAGCGGGATCGAGATGAGATAGGTCAGCAGCGTCATGGTGATGCCGAGCGACATTGACACCGGCAGCTTTTCCTTGATCAGCTGCAGCACGCTGACGTCGCGGAAATAGCTCTTGCCGAAATCGAAGCGCGCGTAGTTCCACAGCATCAGCGCGAAGCGCTCGGGCGCCGGCTTGTCGAAGCCGAACTGCACTTCCAGCTTCTTGATGAACTCCGGGTCGAGCCCCTGGGCGCCGCGATATTTCGAATTCGCGGCGTCGATGCCGGCGCCGCCCTGCACCGCGCCGCGGCTGCCGAAATCGCCGCCGGGCGAGCCGGAAATGCGCGAGGTGGCGCCGGTGTCCGAGCCGGACAGCTTGGCGATCACCTGCTCGACCGGGCCGCCGGGCGCGAACTGCACCACGACGAAGGCCACCAGCATGATGCCGAGCATGGTCGGCAGAATGAACAGCACGCGGCGGATGATGTAGGCGGTCATGCGACTCTCAGTATGTCATTCCAAGGCGCGGCGAAAGCGGTCAAATATGAGTTAGCTAACCCTTTTGTTCCAGCTTGGCCGCCTTGTCCGGGTCGCTCCACCAGGTCTCCGGAATGCCGCGGGAATAGCGCGGTTTGGCGGCGGGGCGGGCAAACACGTCCCAATAGGCGATCCAGTGCGACGCTTTGTACCAGTGCGGAATCCAGTAGCGGCCGGCCCGGACCAGGCGGTCCAGCGCCTTGCAGGCGGTGACCAGTTCCGGCCGCGTCTTGGCGGCGATAATGATGTCGACAAGGGCGTCCACCACAGGATCGGCGATGCCGGCGTGGTTCTGCGAGCCTTTGATCGCGGCAGCCTGCGCGGTGAAGTAATTGCGCAGCGAATCGCCCGGCGTCGACGAGAAGCTGAAGCGGTCGACCGTGATGTCGAAATCGAAATCGTCGACGCGCTTGCGGTACTGGGTCGGGTCGACCAGGCGCATGGTGGCCTCGATGCCAAGCGTGCCGAGACTTTTGATGTAGGGAAAATGATGGGGCTGCAGGCCCGGCTCGTCGAGCAGGAATTCGATTGAGATCGGCTGGCCGTTCGGCAGCACGCGCTTGCCGTTCGTCAGCACGCAGCCGGCGTCGGTCAGCAGTTGTGCAGCCAGCCGCAACGAGCGGCGGTCCTGGCCGCTGCCGTCGGTCACCGGCGGCACATAAGCCTCGCCGAACACTTCGTCCGGCACCTTGCCGCGGAACGGCTCCAGCAGCGCCAATTCCGCGGCGTCCGGCTTGCCCTTGGCCATCATCGGCGAATTCTGGAACACCGAATGCGTGCGGTCGTAGGACCCGTACATGATGTTCTTGTTGGTCCATTCGAAATCGAAGGCGTCGATCAAGGCCTCGCGCACGCGGCGGTCCTTGAATTTCTCAAGCCTAGTGTTGATGAACCAACCTTGCGCACCGGACGGCGTGTCGTCAGGGATGATGTCGCGCTTGACCCGGCCGTCCTTGAACGCCGGAAAATCGTAGCGCGTCGCCCAGGTGCGCGAGGTGAACTCCTCGCGGAACAGATAGCTCTTGCCGGTGAAGCCTTCGAAGCCGACCTCGCGATCGCGGTAATATTCGTAGCGCACGGTGCCGAAATTATTCTGCCCGCGCGCCACCGGCAGATTGGCGCCCCACCAGTCCTTCACGCGTTCGAACTCGATGAAGTGCCCGACCTCGAAGCGCCCGACCTTGTACGGCCCGCTGCCGAGCGGCGTCTCCAGCGTCGACTGATCGAACGGCTGCTTGGCGTAATAGGCCTTGGAGAAAATCGGCAGCGACGCCGTAAACAGTGGCACATCGCGGCCGCGTTTGTCGGCAAAACGCAGCACCACGGTGCGGTCGTCGATCGCTTCGGCGCCTTTGAAGTCGCGCAGCAGCTGCGTGATGATCGGGTGGCTCTGCTCCTTGAGCGCGCCGAGCGACCAAACGACGTCTTGCGCGGTAAGCGGCGTGCCGTCGTGGAATTTAGCTTCCGGGCGAAGCTGGAAACGATAGGTCAGGCCATTGTCGGCAATCCGCACGCTGCGGGCGGCGAGCCCGTACATCGCGTCCGGCTCGTCGCCCGAACGCACCATCAGCGCCGCAAACGTGAGCTCCATGCCAAGCGCGCCCTCGCCCTTGAGGATATAGGCGTTGAGCGAATTGAAGGTGAGGAACGAGCCGTTATAGCCGCGGCTGCCGACCGATTCCGAATAGGCGCCGCCCTTGGGCGCGCTCGGATTGACGTAATTGAAATGCGCAAAGTCGGCCGGGTAATTCAGATCGCCGAACGCCGACATGCCGTGGCGCTCGGTGTCTTCGGCAATCTGGGCAATGGCGGGCGAATCGAGTTTGACGGCGGCCATCGCGGCCGCCGAAAGGACGAGCGCTGACCGTCGCGTAATCAAGACCGCTGCGCCTTCGCCGCCTTGTCAGCGTCCCACCACCACACCGTCGGGAACGCCGAGCGGCCGTATTTCGGCATGGTCTCGGGATGGCCGAAGCGGTCCCACCGCGCAGTGCGCACGAAGGGATAATTCCATTGCGGCACCACGTAGTAATTCCATAGCAGCACGCGATCGAGCGCCTTGGTGGCGGCGACCAGGTCGTCGCGGTCCTTGGTGAAGATCACGCGCTCGATCAGCGTATCGATGGCCGGGTTCTTGATGCCGATCAGGTTGCGCGAGCCGGGCTGGTCGGCAGCAGTCGAACTCCAGAAGTCGCGCTGCTCGTTGCCGGGCGACAGCGACTGGCCCCAGGACGCGACGATGATGTCGTAGTCCCACTGCCGCAGCCGGTTCTCGTATTGCGCGGCGTCGACCACGCGCACGTTCACCGTCATGCCGAGCCGCTCCAGCGACGGCTTGTAGAACAGCACGAAACGCTGGGTCGCCGGGTCATCGACCAGCATCTCGACCGAGAACGGCTCGCCGGTTTTGGCGTTGACGAGTTTGGTATCCTTGATCTCGTAACCGGCTTCGCGAAACAGCCCGAGCGCCTGACGAAAATTATCGCGCACCGCCTGCGGATTGCCGCCGACGGGATTGCTGTAAGACTTGGTGAACAGGTCGGCCGGAATCTTGTCGCGGACAGTTTCCAGGATTGCCAATTCTTTGCCTTCCGGCAACCCTGACGCCGCTAGTTCGGTGCCCTCGAAGTAGCTGCCGATGCGCTTGTACTGGCCGAAGAAGATCGTGCGGTTCATCTCCTCGAAGTCGAAGGCAAAGTTGAAAGCGCGGCGCACGCGCGGGTCCTTGAACTTGTCGCGCCGGATATTGAACGTGAAAGCCTGCATGACGCCAAGATTGGTGATCGGGAATTCCTCCCGCACCACTTTCTTGTCGCGAATCGCGGGGAAATCATACGAGGTCGCCCAATCCTTGGCGCTGTTCTCGGTGCGCCAATCGACCTGGTCGCCCTTGAAGGCTTCCAGCGCCACTGTGGAATCGCGGAAATATTCGAAGCGGATGGTCTGGAAATTCCGCGTGCCTATCATGACGTTGAGGTCCTTGCCCCAATAGTCGGCGACCTTTTCGTAGACGAGGCTGCGGCCCGGCTGGAATTCCTTGAGGCGATACGGCCCGGAGCCGAGCGGCGGCTCCAGCGTGGTCTGGGTCACGTCGCGCTTGTTACCGTTCTTGTCAGTGCCTTCCCAGTAATGCTTCGGCAGCACCGGCAACTGGCCGACGATCTGCGGCAATTCGCGATTGCCCGGGCCGTCGAAGGTGAAGGTGATCTCGCGCTCGGCGGTCTTTTCGATCTTCACCACATGCCGGTAGTAGGCGCCGTAGAACGGGCTGTTCTTTCTGAAGACATCGAACGAAAAAATGACGTCGTCCGGCGTGATCGGCTTGCCGTCATGCCAGCGCGCATTGGCGCGCAGGCGATAGGTGACGGACGAGAAATCGTCCGGATTGCTGACGGCTTCGGCCAGCAGTCCGTATTCGGTGGACACCTCGTCGAGCGCCGAGGTGGTCAGCGTTTCGACCGATAGCTCGGTGCCCATGGCGACGCTGCCCTTCACACCGGCCACCACGGTGTTGAAATTGTCGAAGGTGCCGAACGCGATCTGTCGCACCGTGCCACCCTGGGGCGCCGCCGGATTGACGTAGTCGAAACTCTTGAAGCCCTCGGGATATTTCAGCTGGCCGAACAGCGACAGGCCATGCTTCCAGTTCTTCGCCGTGCTTGAAGCTTGCGCCGCGGCGGGGCCGGCGACCGATCCCGCGCCGAGCGCGCCCAAAGCCGGCGCGGCGAGGGTCGCCGCGGTGGCGCGCAGGACGGATCGTCTGGTCAGCTTCATAGGGAACCCCGATTGCGCGTGTGCGCGTCATTGCGCGCCATCTTGCGCACGCCATTTGGCATCGCGGGTGATTATGTCGGTTTTTCGGTATCCGGCCAGCGGTGGGGTGCCGCAGCAAGCAGATTACCCCCGGTTACGAGCGGGAATCTCGCCGCCGCAAGGACCGCGTGACTGGATAATCCACCTGAGTTTAGTGCTTCGCGGGCGCAGCCGCCTTCGGCGCTTCCGCGGGCTTGCCGCCAGCGGGAGCCGCGTTGGCCGCCGCTTTCGGCAGCGGCAGCGGGCTATCCGCCTGGCTACGCAGGAAACCGATCACATCGGCGCGCTGGCTGTCGCGCGCCAGGCCGGCAAAGGTCATGTTGGTGCCGGCGACATAGCCGCGCGGATTGGCGATGAACTTGTTGAGCTCATCAAAGGTCCAGGTGCCGCCCTTGGCCTTCATCGCCGCCGAATAATTGAAGCCCGCCTCGGACGCCTTCGGACGACCGACCACGTTCCAGAGGTTCGGACCAACCCGGTTGGGGCCGCCCTTTTCGAAGGTGTGACAGGCCTGACATTGCTTGGCGGTCGCCTGGCCTTTTTCCGCCGAGGCGCTGGCCAACAAGGTCTCAATCGGCTGCTCCGGCTCCTTGGCCACGCTAGCGGCGCCGCCGCCGAGCTCCTTGACCGCGATATTGAAGCCGGGCTTGGCCGGCTTTTCGGGTGCGAAAATCGCGCCCGCGCCGATATTGAGCGCCAGAGTGATCAGGCACGTGGCGAGGATCGCGCCAATGACTTTGTTGAGTTCGAAGGAATTCATCGCGAAACGGCTCCCGGAGCGGGCAAAACGGGGCGGGAATTGGCTCGCCGCCGAGGTTCCGGCAGCGCCGGACAGATACCGGTTTGCCTCCCCGCTGGCAACCCGTATAAGCGCCGCGGCGCCACCGACATTCGTCTTGTCCAAGGCCTTTAGAAGCCTACCGCCCGAACCGATGCCCAACACCATCATCCTTATACCGGCCCGCATGGCCTCGACCCGCCTGCCCGGCAAACCGCTGGCGGATATCCACGGCTTGCCGATGATCGTGCAGGTGCTGCGGCGCGCCGAAGCGGCCGGCATCGGCGAGGCGGTGGTGGCGACCGATTCGGACGCGGTCCAGGCCGCGGTGGAAAAGTCCGGCGGCCGCGCGGTCATGACCGGTGGTCATCATTTGTCCGGCTCAGACCGCATCTATGAGGCCCTCGAAGCCCTCGACCCCGAGCACCGCATCGACCTCGTGGTCAATGTGCAAGGCGACCTGCCGACCATCGACCCGGCCGACATCCGTGCCGCGCTTGGGCCTTTGTCCGATCCGAAGGTCGACATCGCTACGCTGGCCGCCGTCATCACCGATCCAGCCGAACGCACCAATCCGAACGTCGTCAAAGTCTCGGGCGCCATGGTCGCCCCCGGCCGGTTTCACGCCACGCAATTCACGCGCGCCGATGCCACCGGCCCCGGCCCGCATTATCACCACATCGGGCTTTACGCCTACCGGCGCGCGGCGTTGGCGCGTTTCGTCGCCCTGCCGCCCTCGGCCAACGAGCAGCGCGAACGGCTCGAGCAATTGCGCGCGCTCGATGCCGGCATGCGCATCGACGCGGTCATCGTCAAAAGCGTGCCGCTCGGCGTCGACACGCCGGAAGAGCTGGCCAAGGCCCGCAGGATGCTCGCGCGCTAGCCGGGTGTCGTGGCTTACTTCGGCGCTTCCGGCCCCACGAACTTCCGTCCGCTTGGTCCGGTACCGCTGACCTGGATCAGGACCGGTTCGCGCACTTCGACATAATGCGACACGTTCGCCGGCTCGGTATAAAAGCTCCCGGCGGGCAAGGCCTTGAGCTTGGCCGGATCGGTCGTCTCGCCATAGCCGGTGTACCAGATGCCCGACAGAATAGTGACCTCGCGTGAATCCGGATGCGTATGTGGCTTAACCTTGAACCCGGCAGGAAACTTGAGGCGGATGGTGTAAGGCCCGGGTTTGGCCGGATCGCCGATGAGGTTGGTCTGTTCCAGCCCCGGCAAGGCCAGCCCGCCTTGCGAACTCCACTTCATCTCGTCGGGCGTCAGCGCCGTCTGCGCCATGGTGCCGGTGGCAACCAACATTGAACCCAAGGCGACGGCAATCGGTACAAGTCGCATAGCATTCCCCCCCCTTTTTAATTGGCCCGAGCCTTTCATGGCCGAGCACGCCAGGCAATGTTGACTCCGGCGTGGAGGTCTGCGTAATCGCGCTCAAGGCAGGACCACATGGCCAAGAAAAAGATCATCTTCCAAGGCGAACCCGGCGCGAACTCCGATCTCGCCTGCCGCGAAGCCTATCCGGATTACGAGCCGGTGCCCTGCCCGACCTTCGAGGATTGCTTCACCGCGCTGAGCAATGGCGACGTCGATCTCGGCATGATCCCGATCGAGAATTCGATCGCCGGCCGTGTCGCCGACATCCACCATCTGATGCCGACCGCGGGCCTGCACATCATCGCCGAATGGTTTCTGCCGATCCGAAATCAATTGATGGCGATTAAGGGCGCCAGCCTGTCGACCATCAAGACGGTCGAGAGCCACGTCATGGCGCTCGGCCAATGCCGCGGCATGATCCGCGAATTGAAACTAAAGCCGATCGTCGGCGCCGACACCGCCGGCTCCGCGCGCGAAGTGGCCGAGGCCAAGGACCCCACCCGCGCCGCGATCGCGTCGCGGCTGGCCGCCGAGATCTATGGCCTCAATATCCTGAAAGAGAATGTCGAGGACGAATCGCACTCGACTACGCGCTTCATCGTGCTGTCGCGCGAAAAGAAATGGGCCAAGCCTGGCGAAGGCAAGGACAAGCGCAAGATCGTCACCACTTTCGTGTTCCGGGTGCGCAACCTGCCGGCCGCGCTGTACAAGGCGCTCGGCGGTTTCGCCACCAACGGCGTCAATATGACCAAGCTCGAGAGCTACATGGTCGGCGGCAATTTTTTCGCCACGCAATTTTATGCCGATGTCGAGGGCCATCCCGACGACAGCGCGCTGGTGTTCGCGCTGGAGGAACTGGCCTTCTTCTCCAAGGAACTGACCATCCTCGGCGTCTATCCAGCGCACCCTTTCCGCGACACTTTCGCGGAAGAGAAGGACTGAGCGGCGGCGTCAGTCGGTTTTCCCGGCGACGTCCGCCACCTCGTCGGTCACCACCTTGAAGCTGACCAGAGTATTCAGCCCGAAGGTCGTGGTGATAGCGACATCGATGGCGTCGCGGCCCCGCGCCATCAACACCCGCCCGAGCCGAGGCACATTGTTGCGCGGATCGAACATCTGCCAGCGCCCGCCGATATAGGCTTCGAACCAGGCGGCGAAGTCGCCGGCGGCCCAAGGCTTCGGCGTGCCGAGATCGCTGAGATAGCCGGTGCAATAGCGCGCCGGAATGTTCATCGACCGGCAGAACGCGATCGCCAAATGGGTGAAATCGCGGCAGACGCCGCGCCGCTCGTAGAAAGCCTCCGACGCGGTTCGCGTCGGGTTGGCGTGCCCATAGTTGAACGCAATGTGATTGTGGACGTAATCGCAGATCGTCTGCACGCGCGCCCAGCCCGGCGGGGTTTGCCCGAACAGATCCCAGGCGATCTGCGACAGCTTTTCGGTGTCGCAGTAGCGGCTTGCCAAAAGGAACACGAGCGCCTCTTCCGGCAAATCCTCGATGGAATGCTGCTGTGCATCTTTCACAACGGAATCGAGTTGTCCGGAGTCGCGCACCACCGCGTTACTCGATATCCGGAAGCGGCCTGCCGGCGCGACGATGCGGCTGCACCAATTGCCGAAGCCGTCGCGATAGGCGACCAGCGGCACGACGGGGTCGGTGATGATATGATCGGGAACCAGGATGTCGGCGGCGCGCGTGTAGTGAATATGCAGCACGAGCAACATCGGCGTCGGCTGCGGAAGGTCGTAAATCAACTCATAGCCAACATTGAGCCTCAAACTATAATCCTTTGAAATTGGGGCTGCGTCACCTCCAAGACCAAGCCTACATCCTTAATCGGGTGGTGTCGCGCCTCACCGGAGGGAACATGAACACGGAACTGCAAAAAGGCGCGCTGGTGACCGGCGCCGCACGCGGCATCGGGCTGGAGACCGAACTCGCCGAGGCGATCTTCTTTTTGTGCAACGACCGCGCCAGCTACATGACCGGGCAGACCATCGCGGTCGACGGCGGCTTCGAGACGACCGGCACCGGCCTGCCGGCGATGCGCGAGGATAAGCGCAACGGCTAGACCGCAACCCGGTCGAGAAAGCTTTCAATGCGATTTTGCAGTCCTGCGGCGGCTGTCCCGACCGACTCGGACGCCTCAAGCACTTTACTGGCGGCACCCTGCGTCTCGTTGACCGCAGTGGTCACTTCACCCAGCACCGCGACCATCATCTTGGCGCCTTCTGCGGCACCCGATACGTTGCGTGAAATCTCGTCGGTAGCGCTGTCCTGCTGTTCGAGCGCCAATGCCACTGCCGACGTATAGCCGTCGATTTCCCGCATGCGTTCGGTGTTGCGCCGGATCGCCTCGACGGCGAAGCGGGTCGATGTTTGCACCGCATCGATCTGAACCGCTATCTGTTCCGTGGCCTTCGCAGTCTGCACCGCGAGCGACTTCACCTCCGAGGCCACCACGGCAAAGCCGCGGCCGGCTTCGCCGGCGCGCGCTGCTTCGATGGTGGCATTGAGCGCGAGCAAATTGGTCTGCCCGGCAATGTTGCGGATCAGATTGACGATCTCGCCGATTTCTTGAACGCTTTCGGTCAGGCGCGACATCTGTTCGTCGGTCGTGTGCGCTTCCTTGACCGAGTGGGACACCAGTTCTGCCGCTTGGCCGACCTGACGGCCGATTTCCGCAATCGATGCGATTAGTTGCTCGGCGGCGGCGGCGGCGGCCGTCATATTGGCCGATGCCTCGGCAGAGTTTTGAACGGCGCCGG
The DNA here is from genome assembly GCA_903878085.1 of uncultured Hyphomicrobiales bacterium. Taxonomy (GTDB): domain Bacteria; phylum Pseudomonadota; class Alphaproteobacteria; order Rhizobiales; family Xanthobacteraceae; genus Pseudolabrys. The sequence continues at coordinate 40,143 of CAIRGJ010000028.1, forward strand.
CGGTACGCTCCGACGTATGGCTCGACGAATTCGATTGCGCCACGGCGATCGCCTTGAGCGCCGCGGTGCTCTCGTTCACCATTTGCAGAACGGACGTCGCGTTCTCGCGAAATGCGCGAATTTCCGTTTCGATTTCGAGGCGGCGGCGCTCCTGTTCCGACAATGCAGCGCTCTTTCGTTCGGCCTCGATCCGCTCGGTAATGTCATCGTGGGTGCCGATCCAGAACTTACCGCCCTTGATCGGCCGATTGACGACCAGAACCGAGCGGCCGCCGGGAGTCTGAACGATATTGTTCGTCGATTCGCCTTGCTGAACTAGCGCCAAAATATCGGCGCGGTATTTTTCCGCGTCGATCATAAGGCTGCCGGTCGATTTCCGGTTCTTGATGACGTCAATGAGCAAAGCTCCGGGCCGCACGACGTCGCGCGACAGCCCGTACATATCGATATAGCGGTCATTGCAGATGACCAGACGTTCGTTCGAATCGAACATGACGACACCTTGCGTCATGTTGTTCAGAACCAAGGAGAACATTGCGTTGCTGTTGCCGCGCCCGTCGCCGCCGGATGTCTGGCGCAGCCAAGCAAACCAGCCAATGCCCGTCAGGCCGGCCAGAATACAGATGGCGGTGCCGACAACGCCCCAACCTTGATCAAAAATATCAAACAAGATGAATATCCCCGGGCAGGGGAAGTCATAGCGTGTAACAACTTATTAATTGTTAACCCTGAATCCGCCTGCGGCACAGGCGCTTTACGCCTGCCCGGCCGGGGCAGTGGGCCTTATGCCTTCTGCGGCGTCATACGATCTTCCGCCGTGAGATAGTGCCGGGCATAGGCCACCAGTTGCCCGTCGCTCGGATGATCGACAGTCTCGACCCCCGCGATCAGTTGCATCAGTTTCGGATCGTGCGCGTCAATATGCGTGACCAATTCGGCCTTGGCATTGCCCGGCCCGGTAATGAGAATTGCGCCGGCATCGGCGACCGATTGCGCCACCGCATGGAGAAACTCGTTGTTGGCGGCGGCGTGGCCGCTGCCGATCGAATTGGCTTTATGATGGATGTGCTTGGTCGGATGCTCCGGATGCAGCACCAGCTTTTCGGCGTCGGTCGGGTTGAAATGGAAGACGCGGGCTTCGCGGTGGTCGATCCAGACGACGGCGTGAAAGTGATGCTCGGTCATGAACATAGGTCCTTTTTGGCGGCTGGCGGAACCCCGGAAACAGCGAATTTTCGGAACTATGGCCCAGCCCCCCAGATAGAACTTTGATTTAGCTCATGTCCTCCGTGCCCTCGATACGGGCGGCAAATTGCGGCGACAGCTTGCGCAGGCGCGCCATGTCGATGCGGCCCGAACGCATGATATAGCTCCTGGCGAACTCGGTGACGCCAAGCGCCATGTGCTCGCCGAAATTCTCGTACCAGGCGGCGCTGGCATTGGCGCCGCGCACGATCTTGTCCACGATCGGTCGCCGCGCCGCTTCGAAGGCCGGCAGCGCCGCGGCAACATCGTCGCCGTGCTCGGCCAGCGCGCGGTTCAGCGCGATCGCATCCTCCATCGCCAGCCGTGTGCCCGAGCCGATGGAAAAATGCGCGGTGTGCAGCGCGTCGCCGACCAGCACATATTTGCCGTGGTGCCAACGCGTGTTCGACACCTGCGGAAAGCGCCGCCACACCGAATTGTTGGAAATCAGCGGCCGGCCGTCGAGCGCGTCGGCAAAGACCTTCTGACACAGCGCGCGCGAGTCCGCGTCATCCATCTTCTCAAACCCGGCGCCGACAAAAGTCGCGGCATCGACTTCGACGATGAACGTACTGCGGCCCGGCGCGTAGCGGTAATGATGCGCGTTGAAATTTCCGATCGGGGTGTGGCGGAAGGTCTGCGTCAAGGTGTCGAATACCTTGCTGGTGCCGAACCATGCGAAACGGTTGGCGAGATAGCCGACGCTGGCGCCAAATTCCTCGGCGAATGTATGCCGCACCAGCGAATTGACGCCATCAGCGCCGACCATCAGATCGGCCCCCTCCAATTCGTCCAGCGACTTCACCACGCGGCCGAAGTGCGGCTCGATGCCGGCCGACCGCACCCGCGCCTGCAGCAGTTGCAGCAGCTTCAGCCGGCCGATGGCGGCAAAGCCGATGCCGTCGATGACGACGCGCTCGTTGCGGTGCACCAGCGTGATGTCGTTCCAGGATTCCATCTGCGGCGCGATCGCGGCGAATGTCTCCGGATCGTCCTCGCGCAGAAATTCCAGCGCCCGGTCGGAGAACACCACGCCGAAGCCGAAGGTGGCGGAGGCTGGGTTCTGCTCGATCAGCACGACGTCGGCGTCCGGCCGGCGCCGCTTGATCAGGTATGAAAGATAGAGGCCGGCGGGACCGGCCCCGAGGATGGCAATGCGCATAGGTCGCTTGTACCGCAACGCCCGGCGTCCGTGCTAGCATCGTCCCGGCCATTCAACCGAGAACCCAGCATGTTCGACACCACCCTCGCCCTCACGCTTCACATCCTCGCCGCCGTGGTCTGGGTCGGCGGCATGTTCGCCGCCTATCTCTGCCTGCGCCCGGCGGCCGGCACGCTGGACGGCCCGCAACGCCTGCAACTGTGGCGCGGCTTCTTTGCGAAGTTCTTTCCCTGGGTCTGGGTTTCGATCCTGCTGCTGCTCGGCAGCGGCTACTGGATGCTGGTGACGGCGTTCGGCGGTTTCAAAGGCGCGCCGCTTTACATCAATCTGATGCAGGCGCTCGGGTTGCTGATGGTGCTGTTGTTCCTCTGGCTGTTCCACGGGCCGTGGCTAAAATTCAAGCGCGCCGTCGATGCCAAAGACTGGCCCGCGGCGGCCGGCCACATCGGCCTGATCGCCCGCATCATTCAGATTAATTTGCCGCTCGGCCTGATCGTGGTGGTGATCGGCGGCACCGGACGGTTTTGGGGCTGATTAAATCGTCTGATTATACGCGCCGACTTCCGGATGCGTGCGCAGCACGGCGTCGACCGATTTGAACATCTCGCGCATGCGCGCTTCGGACGCTGGGCTCTCGACCACCACGACCAATTCCGGCTTGTTCGATGAGGCGCGCACCAGGCCCCAGGTACCGTCCGCGACGGTGACCCGCACGCCATTGACGGTGACCAAATCGCGAATCGGCTGGCCATCGAATGTTGAGCCCTTGGCCTTCAGCGCCTCGAAATACTTCACCACCTGATCGACGATGCCGTATTTCGTTTCGTCGGCGCAATGCGGCGCCATGGTCGGCGAGCCCCAGGTCTTGGGCAGCGCCTTGCGCAGATCGGCCATCGACTTTCCCGGATTGCGGTCGAGCATGTCGCACACCGCCAGCCCGAAGATCATGCCGTCGTCATAGCCGCGGCCGAACGGCTTGTTGAAGAAGAAATGCCCGGACTTCTCAAAGCCGGCCACCGCGCCCAATTCATTGACGCGGCGCTTGATGTAGGAATGTCCGGTCTTCCAATAGTCGACCTTGACGCCATTGGCCTTGAGCACCGGGTCGGTCAGAAACAGGCCGGTCGATTTCACGTCGACCACGAAAGTCGTGTTCTTGTGCAGGCTCGACATGTCGCGCGCCAGCATGACGCCGACCTTGTCGGCGAAGATTTCCTCGCCTTCATTGTCGACCACGCCGCAGCGGTCGCCATCGCCATCGAAACCGAGCGCCACGTCGGCCTTGTTGAAAAGCACCGCGTCGCGCATGGCGTGCAGCATCTTCATGTCTTCGGTGTTGGGATTGTAGCGCGGGAAGCTGTGGTCGAGGTCGCAGTCCAGCGGCACCACCTCGCAGCCGATCGCCTCGAGCACGCGCGGCGCAAACGCGCCCGCAGTGCCATTGCCGCAGGCCGCGACCACCTTAAGCTTGCGCTTGAGTTTCGGCCGTTTGGCGGTCAGGTCAGCGATATAGCGGTCGGGAAAATTCTCGACGAAGATGTAAGAGCCGCCGCCCTTGAGGTCGAACGCCGAGCTCAGCACGATTTCCTTCAGCCGCTTCATTTCCACCGGCCCGAAGGTCAGCGGGCGGTTGGCGCCCATCTTGACGCCGGTCCAGCCATTGTCGTTGTGCGAGGCGGTGACCATGGCGACGCAGGGCACGTTGAGTTCGAACTGCGCGAAATAAGCCATCGGCGTGATGCAGAGCCCGATGTCGTGCACCTTGCAGCCCGACGCCAGCAGGCCGGACACCAGCGCCATCTTTACCGAGGCGGAATAGCTGCGGAAATCGTGGCCGGTGACGATCTCCTGCTTGACGCCCATCTCCTTGATCAGCGTGCCGAGCCCCATGCCCAGCGCCTGGATACCCATCAGGTTGATTTCTTTTTCCAGCAGCCAGCGCGCGTCGTATTCGCGGAAGCCGGTCGGCTTCACCAGCGGCGAGGATTCGTATTCGTAGGTATTGGGCGTCAGTGCGAATTTCGGCTTGGGAAACATCAGGTCCTCAAATCAGGGCTAGGTCGAAACTGCATAGCCTAACGCCCGAGAGGCGCAAAGCGGTCCGTCAGAAAGTCATGGGAATGTGGCGGCTTATTGCTCAAGCACCATGCGGCCATTGGCCACTTCGTAGCGCTTGAGCCGGGACAGGAACGACATGCCGAGCAGGTTCTTCCACAACGCCTCGTCGGGCAGCACCAGCGCCGGCACGTCATAAACGGTAATGCCGCCGACCTCAACGCGCTCGAGCTGGGCGCGCGCGGCCTTGATCTTTCCGTTGGCGGTGGACACCGTCGCCGTATAGTCGCTGCGCATCGGACGGATACCGATCTGGGCGGCGTCCGATTCGCGCAGGATCACCAGCGACGCGCCGGTGTCGACGATGAAGTCGATACGGCGGCCTTCGATCCGCGCCTCGGCCGGGTAATGGCCATCGCGGCCGGTCTCCAGCGTCAGGCTGCGGCCGGACGTCGCCGGCTGTCGCGGCTCGTAGGCCGCCTGCGCCGCCGCCGCCCGCGCGGGTTGCTGTACCATTGCCTGGTCGAAGTAGCGGGCAACAAACCCGCCGATGACCAGCAGCGCGACGGCAAGAATAAGGAACTGACGCATGACTGAGCCCGAATTGTCCGCGCTCACTTTCCCATGCCGGCGCTCAAAGCAGCCTTAACGGACGGCCCCACCGCATCGCGCGATTTTCGGATGGTTGTCGACCGGTTAAGCGAGTCGCTGCAATTGTAACTATGTGCCGCGCGGCTTGGCCCGCCGCGTCGGCGACGCATGCGCCGGATCGTCGGGCCAGGGATGGCGCGGATAGCGCCCGCGCAGATCGGACCGCACGTCGGCATAGCTGCCGCGCCAGAAACCGGGCAAATCGCGCGTGATCTGTACCGCCTTATGCCCCGGCGACAGCAACTCAATCACCAGCGGCACGCGGCCGCCGGCAATCGCCGGATGCTGGCCGAGGCCGAACAGTTCCTGCACCCGGACCGACACCGTCGGCCCCTGCTCGGCCTCATAGTCGATCGGCACCGACGAACCGGTCGGCGCGGTGAAATGCGTCGGTGCTTCGGCATCGAGCCTGCGGCGTAACGCCCACGGCACCAGCGCCGTCATCGCTTCGGACAAAGCCTCGGCGGAAATCTCAGTGCGCGCGGTCTTGTCGAACAGCAGCGGCTCCAGCCATTCGGCGGTGCTGCGCGCGAGGCCGTCGTTGGACAGGTCGGGCCATTCGTCGCCTTCGGCGCGTCGCAAAAAGTCAATGCGCTGGCGGAATTGCAGCGCGGCTTTGCTCCACGGCAGTTTGTCGAGACCGAGCGACACGATGCCTTGCGCCAGCACCTTAGCGGTGTCGGCGTCGGGCGTGACCTGTTTTACTTGCTCGGCCAGCATCAACGCGCCGAGGCGGCGGCTGCGCCGCGCCCGCAACGACGACGAGGCGGCGTCGAAGGTCACCGTATCGCGGTCCGCGATCTTGCCGGCGAAGCGCGCCTCGATGTCGGCGAGGGTGATCGGCGCCGCCAGCACGATACGGCTCGACGCCGCCGCGCCGGTCAGTTCCGCCACCGTCAGGAAAGGTTCGCGCGCCAGCGCCGATGCTGCATCGACATTGCCGCCGCGGCCGCTGGCCAAAAGAAACGCGCCGCCACCGCCACCTCGATTCTTGGCGACGCGGTCGGGATAGGCCAACGCCAGCAGCGAGCCGGGCGACACATCGCCCTGGCCGCGCTCGCCGACCGTATCGATCCACCGCGCCACCATCGCCCGCGCCTCGTCGCCACGGCGCGTGCGGTCACGGCGGAATTGATCGAGGCGATGGCGCAGATCGGCGTCATCGCCCCCCAATCCCCGTTCCGTCAGCACGGCGGCAATTGACGCCGCCATCTCGCCGGCGCCTTCCGCGGCGGCATCGACCACCATGCGCGCCAGCCGCGGCGGCAACGGCAGACGACGCAGCTTGCGGCCTTCCTCGGTGATGCGGCCCTGCGCGTCGATGGCGCCAAGCTCAGCGAGCAGCGCTTTCGCCTCGTTGAGCGCCGGGCCCGGCGGGGAATCGAGAAACGCCAGCTGGCCCGGATCGGCGGCGCCCCATTGCGCCAGATCGAGCACGAAGGACGACAGATCGGCCGACAGAATTTCCGGTCGTGTGTAGGCTTCCAAGGAACCTGTCTGCGGCTCGTCCCACAGCCGGTAGCAGACGCCGGGCTCGGTGCGCCCGGCGCGGCCGCGGCGCTGGTCGGCGGCAGCGCGCGACACCCGCACGGTTTCCAGCCTTGTTAAGCCCACATCGGGCTCGTAGCGCGGCACCCGCGACAGCCCGCTGTCGATCACCACGCGCACGCCCTCGATGGTCAGCGAGGTTTCCGCGATCGAGGTCGCCAGCACGATCTTGCGCCGCCCTTTTGCCGCAGGCGTTATCGCCCGATCCTGCTCGCGCGCGTCGAGCGCACCGAACAGCGTCACCACATCGACGGTCGCATCGGCGATGCGCTCCTTGAGCAGCGTCTCGGTGCGGCGGATTTCGGCGGCGCCCGGCAGAAATACCAGCAACGAGCCGCTGTCGGCGCGCAAGGCGCGCTGCACCGCATCCGCCACCGGCCGCTCGATGCGCTCGCGCGGATCGCGGCCGAGATAGCGCGTCTCCACCGCGAATGCCCGGCCCTCGCTCGCGACGACTGGGCAATCGCCAAGCAGCGCCGCAACCCGCGCGCCGTCGAGCGTCGCCGACATCACCAGGATCTTGAGATCCTCGCGCAACGCCAGTTGCACGTCGCGCGCCAAAGCCAGCCCCAGATCGGCGTCGAGCGAACGCTCATGGAATTCGTCGAACAGCACGGCGGCAATGCCGTCGAGCGACGGGTCGTCGAGGATCAGCCGCGTGAACACGCCTTCGGTGATGACTTCGATGCGCGTGCTTTTGGAAATCTTGGAGCCGAAGCGCACGCGCAAGCCGACCGTGCCGCCGACCTGTTCGCCGATGGTCGAGGCCATCCGGCTGGCCGCGGCGCGCGCCGCCAGCCGCCGCGGCTCCAGCACCAGAATTTTCTTACCCGCTGCCCACAGCTCGTCGAGCAGCACCAGCGGCACACGCGTGGTCTTGCCGGCACCGGGCGGCGCCACCAGCACCGTGGCGTTATTGTCGCGCAACGCGTCGGTCAGACGCCCGAGCGCATCGTCGATGGGAAGCCGGTCAGGGAAATCGCGCATGGGAGGGCACTCTTAACCCTCTCCCGGCGCGCGGAAAACAACTACTTCTTATCCGACGCCCGGCGCACGAGGTTTTCCGGCGCATCGACGCGGGCGCGGCCGATGCTTTCATAGCTGAAGCCGTGGCGAAGGATTTCCTCGGACCGGTAGATGTTACGCAGATCGACCAGCACCGAGCGCTTCATCAGCGTCTTCAGGCGCTTGAAATCGAGCGCGCGGAACTGCTCCCATTCGGTGACGATCACCAGCGCGGAAGCACCCTCGGCGCAGGAATAGGCATCGTCGCAGAACGTGACATTCGTCATCATCGGCTTGGCCTGCTCCATGCCGATCGGATCGAAGGCGCGCACCTTGGCGCCCATGTCCTGCAGCGCGGTAATGAGGGGCAAAGAAGGCGAATCTCGCATGTCGTCGGTGTTCGGCTTGAACGTCAGCCCGAGCACGGCAATCGTCTGCCCGCGCATATCGTCGCCGAGCGCGTGCGACACCTTGCGCGCCATCGCGCGCTTGCGCGAGTCGTTGGCCGCGGCGACCGCCTCGACGATGCGCAGCGGCGCCTCGTAGTCCTGGCCGGTCTTGATCAGCGCCAGCGTGTCCTTGGGAAAGCATGAGCCGCCATAACCCGGCCCAGCGTGCAGGAATTTCGAACCGATGCGGTTGTCGAGGCCGATGCCGCGGGCGATCTCCTGGACGTCGGCGCCGACTTTCTCCGCCAGATCGGCGATCTCATTGATGAACGTGATCTTGGTGGCGAGGAAGGCGTTGGCGGCGTATTTGATCAGTTCCGCGGTGCGCCGTCCGGTGAACAAAATCGGCGAGCGGTTGAGATACAGCGGCCGGTAGATTTCGGTCATCACCTCGCGGGCGCGCTCATCCTCGGTGCCCACTACAATGCGGTCGGGATGTTTAAAATCCCGGATTGCGGCGCCTTCACGCAAAAATTCCGGATTGGACACCACGGCGCACTGCGCCTCGGTGCGCGTTTCGCGGATGATGCGCTCGACCTCGTCGCCGGTACCGACCGGCACGGTCGATTTGGTGATGACCACCGTGAAACCATCGAGCGCGCCAGCGATCTCGCGGGTGGCGTCATAAACATAGGTGAGATCGGCGTGGCCGTCGCCGCGGCGCGACGGCGTACCGACCGCGATGAACACCGCGTCGGCGCCTTTGACCCCGCTGGGCAGGTCGGTGGTGAACTTCAGCCGGCCGGCGCGCACGTTATTGGCGACCAGTTCGGCCAGCCCCGGCTCGTAGATCGGCATCTCGCCGCGCTCCAGCGCGTCGATCTTGCCTTTGTCCTTGTCGACGCAGATCACGTCGTGGCCGAAATCGGCGAAGCAGGCCCCGGACACGAGGCCGACATAGCCAGTACCGATCATCGTCACGCGCATAGTTTCTGTCCGTAATAATCGTGCGCCGGCGGGGCGGCCGAGCGGCGCAAATCGGGGCGCAAATCAGGCCGACTGCATAGCAGAGCTGGTTCCGAGTCGCGAGACGCCCACTAAGTCACAAAATCCGTAAACAGCGGCATAATCCAGCGTCCACAGGCAGGTTAACACGCATTGATTCCATTGCCGTGACGGCCCACATTCCCGCCATGCCAGCATCCGCAAAAGCCAAAGCTCCTGCCGTAGCCAACCCCGCCGCGCGCCCGCTGAAAAAGGGCGATCATCTGTTCCTGGTGGACGGCTCCGGCTACATCTTCCGCGCCTATCACGCGCTGCCGCCGCTGACCCGCAAATCGGACGGTCTGCAGGTCAACGCCGTGCTCGGCTTCTGCAACATGTTGTGGAAGCTCCTGGCCGAAATGAAGCCGGACGACAGGCCGACCCATCTGGCGGTGATCTTCGACAAATCCGAGAAGACCTTCCGGTCCGCATTCTATCCCGAATACAAAGCGCACCGCCCGGAAGCGCCCGAGGATCTGCGGCCGCAGTTTCCGCTGATCCGCGACGCCGTGCGCGCCTTCGAAATCCCCTGCCTGGAGCAGGCCGGCTTCGAGGCCGACGACCTGATCGCGACTTACGCCCGCCTCGCTATCGAGGCCAAGGCGACCACCACCATCGTGTCGTCCGACAAGGACCTGATGCAGCTCGTCGGCAACGGCGTCACCATGTACGACACCATGAAGGACAAGCGCATTGGCGCCGCCGAGGTGATGGAGAAATTCGGCGTCGGTCCCGACAAGGTGATCGAGGTGCAGGCGCTGATCGGCGACACGTCCGACAATGTGCCGGGCGTGCCCGGCATCGGCGTCAAGACCGCGGCGCAGTTGATCGGCGAATACAGCGATTTGGAAACGCTGCTGAAACGCGCCGGCGAGATCAAACAGGACAAACGCCGCCAGACCTTGATCGACAATGCTGAACTGGCGCGGGTGTCGAAGCGGCTAGTGACGCTGGATCAGAACGTGCCGCTCGATGTCGCCGTCGACCAACTCGCGGTGCATGAGCCGGATTACAAGAATCTGATTGCGTTCCTGAAGGCGATGGAATTTTCCACCATCACCCGCCGCGTCGCCGAAAAAAGCGGTATCGATGCGAGCGCCGTCGTCGCTGACGCAAAGTTGACATCTGCCTCAGCCTCGCCCGTTCCGTCTGCCGCACCAGCGGCGCCGGGTGGCATCGGCGGCGATTTGTTCGCACCTCCCTCCCCAACCCTCCCCCACAAGGGGGGAGGGAGAGCAGACACCGAGCAAGCGGCGCTCACCCCCATCTCGCTTGCCGCGGCGCGGGCCGAGAAGGCGCGCAACGCCAAGATCGACCGCTCGAAATACGAATGCGTGCGCTCACTCGCCCGCCTGAAAGAGTGGATCGCGCGCGCGCACGAACTCGGCGTGGTCGCGGTCGACACCGAAACCACCAGTCTCGATCCGATGACCGCCGGGCTTTGCGGTTTCTCGCTGGCCTTGGCGCCGGACGAAGCCTGCTACGTGCCGATCGGCCACCGCGAGGGCGGCTCGGCAAACGGCAGCGACCTGTTCGCGCCGGAATCCAAACTCTGCGCCGACCAGATCCCGGAAGAAGCCGCGCTCAAGGCGATCAAGGCGATGCTCGAGGACAAAAGCATCCTCAAGGTCGCGCAGAACATGAAATTCGACTGGCTGGTGTTCGCGCAGCGCGGCATTCAGATCGAAGGCTATGACGACACCATGCTGATCTCCTACGTGCTTGACGCCGGCAAAGGCGGCCACGGCATGGACGATCTCGCCAAGCGCTGGCTCAACCACGACACCATCCATTTCGCGGACGTTGCCGGTTCGGGGAAATCGCAGGTCAGCTTCGACAACGTCGCCATCGACAAAGCGAGCGAATACGCCGCCGAGGACGCCGACGTGACGCTACGGCTGTGGTCGGCGCTCAAAGGGCGGCTGGCGGGCGAGCACGTCACCACCGTCTATGAAACGCTGGAACGCGACATGCCGGCGGTGCTGGCGCGCATGGAGCGGCGCGGCATATCCATCGACCGCCAGGTGCTCTCAAGGCTCTCCGGCGAATTCGCGCAGAAGCAGGCCGGGCTGGAAGAAGAGATCAAGGTGCTGGCCGGCGAGCCGCTCAATCCCGGCTCGCCCAAGCAACTCGGCGACATCCTGTTCGGCAAGATGAATCTCCCCGGCGGCACCAAGACCAAGACCGGGCAATGGTCGACCGGCGCGCGCGAGTTGGAAGAACTCGCCGAGCAGGGCCACCAATTGCCGCGCAAGATTCTCGACTGGCGGCAGGTGTCGAAGCTGCGCTCGACCTATACCGAGGCGCTGCCGAATTACGTCAACCCGACGACGCACCGCGTCCACACCAGCTACGCGCTCGCCGCCACCTCGACCGGCCGGCTGTCGTCGTCCGAGCCGAACTTGCAGAACATCCCGATCCGCACCGAGGAAGGCCGCAAGATCCGCAAGGCCTTCGTCGCCGCACCCGGCATGAAGCTGGTGTCGGCCGACTACTCGCAGATCGAACTGCGCCTGCTGTCGGAAGTGGCCAACGTGCCGACGCTGCGGCAGGCCTTCAAGGACGGCATCGACATTCATGCCATGACGGCGTCGGAAATGTTCGGCGTGCCGGTCAAGGACATGCCAGCCGATATCCGGCGGCGCGCCAAGGCGATCAACTTCGGCATCATCTACGGCATCTCGGCTTTCGGCCTCGCCAACCAGCTCTCCATCGAGCGCGAGGAAGCCGGCGCCTATATCAAGAAATATTTCGAGCGCTTCCCCGGCATCCGCGACTACATGGACGAGACCCGCGATTTCTGCCGCGAGCACGGCTTTGTGCTGACGCTGTTCGGCCGCAAGTGCCACTACCCGGACATCAAGGCCTCGAACGCCTCGATCCGTGCCTTCAACGAGCGCGCCGCGATCAATGCGCGGCTACAAGGCTCGGCCGCCGATATCATCCGGCGCGCCATGATCCGCATGGAACCGGAACTGGCGGCGGCCAAGCTGAGCGCGCAGATGCTGTTGCAGGTGCACGACGAACTGATCTTCGAGGTGCCGACGAGCGAAGTCGCCGACACCATCACCATCGTCAAGGATGTGATGGAGAGCGCCCCGCATCCCGCCGTGTCATTGCACGTGCCGTTGCAGGTCGACGCCCGCGCCGCGGACAACTGGGACGAGGCGCATTGAGGGCCTTGCCCCGGATCAGCGGCGCAGCATGAGCGAAGCGCATGATGCGCC
>CAIRGJ010000029.1 GCA_903878085.1 uncultured Hyphomicrobiales bacterium
CCCAGACTGCTTAAAGCTTGTCTGGGTGGAGCGCCGAGAGGCGCAGCGCATCTCGCCAGATGCGCACATGCCTTGTCCGCCGAAGCCCGAAAGGGCGTAGGCGGACGCAAGGCGTGGACCACGATGTTGCGCCAATCGGCGCTCCATCCCCTCGTTTTTTGCGAGGGCGCGACGAGGAACGACGGCGTACCCCGCGCCGCAAAGAATAGGGGCGGTGGCGCTTGCGCGCTTTACCTCCGCCCGCAAACGGGGGAGAGGGAAGAACGCCCCCCCGATTGCATCGCCAAGCCGGGCGCAATACCATGGCGGTCCGGGCCTTTGCGGCCGCAATCCATTCGAATTTTCACGAATTCGCGACAAGGAGCACTTCGCTATGCCGGCGTACAAAATTCTCATCATGGGCGCGGCCTACGGCTCGCTGCTGGCTTCCAAAATGCTGTTCGGCGGCCACAAGATTCATCACGTCTGCCTGCCCGCCGAAGCCGACCTGATCAACGCCGAAGGCTTCAAGGTGACGCTGCCGGTACGCGGCCGCAAGGACGCGGTGTTGCTCGACTCCACCAAGCTTCCCGGCAAGGTCACCGCCGGCGGCGCGCAAGGCGTCAATCCGGCCGATTACGATCTGGTCGGTCTCGCCATGCAGGAGCCGCAGTACCGCTCGCCCGGCGTGCGCGAGCTGCTCGACGCGGTGGCGAAGTCGAAGGTGCCGTGCATGTCGATCATGAACATGCCGCCGCTGCCTTACATCAAGCGCATCCCCGGCCTCGATTACGAAGCGCTCAAGCCCGCTTATACCGATCCGACGGTGTGGGACAATTTCGATCCGGCCAATCTCACTCTGTGCAGCCCCGATCCGCAGGCGATCCGCCCGCCGGACGGCAAGGCCAACGAGTTGCTCGTCACGCTGCCGACCAACTTCAAAGTTGCAAAATTCGATAACGAAAAGGGCAACGTCATCCTGCGTCAGCTCGAGAGCGACATCGACGCGGTGCGCTTCGATCCGGGCGACGGCGTCAAGATCGAGCTGCCGGTGAAGCTGCGCGTGCACGATTCGATTTTCGTGCCGCTTGCCAAGTGGTCGATGCTGCTCGCCGGCAACTACCGCTGCATCACCAAAGACGGCATGCGCACCGCGCAGGAAGCGGTCCACACCAACATCGAAGAATCGAAGTCGGTGTACAATTTCGTGTTCGATCTTTGCGTCAAGCTCGGCGCCAATCCTTCCGACCTGGTGCCGTTCGAGAAATACGCCGCCGCGGCGCAGAGCCTGTCGCGGCCGGCGTCCGCCGCGCGCGCATTGCAGAACGGCGCGCAATTTATCGAACGCGCCGACAAGCTGGTGCAGCTCATCGCCAAGCAAAAGGGCCTGAGCAATCCGGCGATCGACGCGCAGGTCGCGCTGGTCGACGAGCGGCTCGCGGCGAATCGCAAAAAGGCGGCGGCCTAGGCCGCTACCGAACTCGGACCGATTTCGTGCGATGATTGCTGTTTCCGGCGCCGCCCTCATCAGGCCGGCGCCGGATTCGTTTTATAATTCAGTCGGTTATTGCTGTGCTGCAAAAAGTTCTTCACAGGCGTTTCGAAATCGGCGCCATTCGGGCGAATTTGGCGGGCGTTTCCCCAGAATTGGGGGGTGGATACCGGTTTCGGCCCTAAAATTGTGACATCGGCGCAACAGTGGAATCCAAACTGTCGATAGGAGGCCTAAACGCCTAAAAAGGCGGCAATTGCTCGCGTTTTCGACTCGACCATTGCGGCCGCAACATGTGTAAATTTGATCCTAATGCACGTCCTGTTGCGTACGGGTCGATCGCAGCCGGTTTGGGATAGTTTTTGTACGCAAGAGGCACGCGCTACTTGTATCGGCTGAAAGTCGATCGAACCGAAAAAAAGGGGCAGGCTCTATGAAGAAAGTTGTTTTGTCAGTTCTTGCAGCGCTCGCGGTTTCCGCCGCGCCGGCATTTGCTGCTGATATGCCGGTGAAGGCAGTGAAGGCTCCGATCGCGGCTCCGTCGCCGTGGGATATCGCCTTCGGCACCGCGTTCACCACCGATTACGAACTGCGCGGCGTCTCGCAGTCGAACCATAAGGCTGCGGTGCAGGGTTACTTCGAGGTCGATTACACCGCGAATGACTGGCTGAAGCTGTACGCCGGCATCTGGGGCTCGAGCCTGGCCAGCTACAACGCGAACGCCGAAATCGATCCGAGCGCTGGCGTGCGTTTGACGTTCGGCAACTTCGGCCTCGACCTCGGCTACGTCTACTACTACTACCCGGATGGCACCGCGGGCACGAACGCCTACGGCAGCTTCGGCGAGTTCTATGCCAAGCCGTCGTACAAGTTTAACGATTGGCTCACCGTCGGCGCCACCATCGACGGCGGCAATAACTTCAACAACGGTTATTTGATCGTCGGCAGCAAGAACGCTGGCTTCTACTCCGGCAACGCCGTCATCACCCTGCCGATCACGCTGCCGTACGGCATCGTCGCGTCGATCAATCCTGAGATCGGCCGTCAGTGGTACAAGTGCACCGGCTGCGTCAGCTACACCTATTGGGATGTCGGCCTCGACTTCGCGTACAAGGCCGTCACGCTCGATCTGCGTTACTGGGGCACCAACGCGCCTTCGACCGCTTACGTTTCCCCGGCCGCGTTCGGCAGCAGGAATCTTGCTGACAACCGCTTCGTAGCGACCTTGAAGTTCGACACCACTCTATCGGCCCTCAAGTAGTCTGACCTAACTGCCTCTTTGGCTGCAGCGGGCGGCGGTTCCTAACGGAACCGCCGCCCGATTGCTTTTTGGGGGCGCATGATCCCGAAAAGCA
>CAIRGJ010000030.1 GCA_903878085.1 uncultured Hyphomicrobiales bacterium
AGCATGAGCGAAGCGCATGATGCGCCGCTGATCCGGGGCCGTTCCAAATTCTGAATGTGTAACGGTCCTGGTTCTGCAGCGCACCGTCAAACGACGCTGCGCTGCGCCCGGGACACGGCCTCACTCAAACAGCGGCTTCATCACCGCATAAAGCGCATTCTTCGCCTCGAAACCGATGCCCGGCACGTCCGGCATGGTGACGCGGCTGTCGACCACCGCGCAAGTGTCGGCAAAGCCGCCGAACGGCGCGAACACCTGCGGATACGATTCGTTGCCGCCCAGCCCTAAGCCCACCGCGATATTCAGCGCGAACTGATGCCCGCCATGCGGCACGCAGCGCCGCCGCGACCAGCCGTGCGCGGCCAGCATGTCGAGCGTGCGCAGATATTCGACGAGACCGTACGACAGCGCCGGGTCGAACTGCAGCCAGTCGCGGTCGGCGCGCAGGCCGCCGTGACGGATCAGGTTGCGCGCATCCTGCATCGAGAACAGGTTTTCGCCGGTGGCGAGCGGCGGCCGGTAGCGCGTCGCCAAGGCGGCGTGCAGCAGATAATCCAGCGGATCGAGCGGCTCCTCGTACCAGCGCAGGTTATAGGGCGCGATGGCGTCGCCGCAGGCTAGCGCCTCATCGAGATCGTAGCGGCCGTTGACGTCGACGCAGAGATTCTCGCCCTTGCCGCCAACCACCTTCAGCGCCGCCTCGATGCGCTTGAGATCGTCGGCCAAAGGCACGCCGCCGATTTTCATCTTCACGGTTGAATAGCCGAGGTCGAGATAGTGCTTCATCTCGTCCTGCAGCGCCGGAATATCCTTATCGGGATAATAGTAACCGCCGGCGGCATAGACCCACGCCGCCTTGTCGGCGACTCCATGGTTGTAGCGGTCGGCCAGCAGCCGCCACAGCGGCACGCCCTCGGCTTTCGACACCGCATCCCACAGCGCCATGTCGAGCACGCCGACCGCGACCGAACGCTCGCCGTGGCCGCCGGGCTTTTCGTTCTTCATCATCGCCGCCCAGGCTTTGCCCGGATCGATGATGCCGCGCGCATCGACGATGTCGTCCGGCTTGGCCGCCTTCAGCCGCGGCATGAAGCGCTCGCGCAACAGGCCCTGCGGCGCGTAGCGGCCGTTGGAATTGAAGCCGAACCCGACAACTGGCCTTCCGTCATGAACCACGTCGGTGAAGATCGCGACCACGCTCGCCGTCATGGTCGAGAAGTCGATATAGGCGTTGGCGATTGACGACGAGATGGGAACGACGATGTCGCGGATAGCGGTAATGCGCATGCCTATCTCTCATTCCCCTCCCCCACGAACTCTTGTGAGTGTGGGGAGGGGTTAGGGGTGGGGGCGATATTCAATGAGGGACGCAAGCACCCCCACCCCGGTTCACATCGCTGATGCGATGCGAACCGGCCCTCCCCACGCTTCGCGGGGGAGGGAAAGGAAGCGCTAGCGCCTCTTCTTCTTCGATGTCTTCTTGTTCTTCGACGCCTTCTTAGCGGCCGGGACAACCACCCGCGTCGGCATCACGGCAATGGCTTCGACCTCGAACAAGGCGCCGGGCCGCGCCAGTTGCGAAATCGCCACCGTGGTCGAGGCCGGCGGCGCCTTGGTGTTGAGGAACTGGTCGCGCACCTCGCGGAAGATACCGATATGCGCCATATCGACCAAATAATTATTGATCTTCACCACGTCGCGGAACGTGGCGCCAACCGCCACGAGGGCAAAGCCAAGATTCTCGAACGCCTTGGCGCACTGCGCGCGGAAGTCGCCCGGGCCGCCGACCAGTTTGTTGTCGAGATCGAGCCCGAGCTGGCCGGCGATATAGACCGTTCGCCCCGGCCCCGTGGTTTCGACCACGTAAGTGTAGCCCGGCGGCTTGGCCAACGTTTTCGGATTGAGGAAGCGGGTCAATGCAGCCATGTGTCCCCTCGCCGTTTGTTGTTATTCGTCCAAAAGCCCGAGGCGTTTTCCCAGCCACTTGGTGGTCGGCGCCTGGATCAAAATCGTCATCAGAATGGCGATGAAGGTGACCGACGCGATCATCTCAGCGCCCGGCGCCTTCATGCCGAGCAACAGCCCGGCAAGCGCCGCCGGAATGACGCCGGTTTCGCGCGTCCAGCACATGAACAGCATCTCGTTGAAGCTCCATTTCGCGCGTCGATCGGGCATGGCGCAAGCAAAGACCGCGAGCGGACGGGCCACCATCATCAAGATCGACACGACGATGATGCCGCCGAGCCCAAATTGCGCCATCAGATGAAAATCGACCTGGGCACCGAGCAGCATGAAGATGAACAGCCGCATGATGAAAGCCGTCGTCATCACATAATCGTCGAGCTTCTGTGTTTCGCCCGGCGTCATCGTGAAGCCGAACGCGTCTTTATTGCCGATCATGATGCCGAACACGAAGACCGCCATGAAACCGCTGGCTTGCAAACCGTCGGCGGCGAAATAGGCGCCAATCACCGCCACCAGCGTCACCACCGGCGCATGATCGCTCAGAAAATTCCACCGCCCATGCGCGATCAGCAACGCGCCCAGATAGCCGAGCGCGGCGCCGGCGACAATTCCGACGGAGGCTTGCTTGAACAGTTCGAACAACGAGGTGGCAAAAGAGAATTCTCCGGTGCCCATCGCCACCGCCAGCACACCGAACGTGACAATGGCGCCCATGGCGTCGTTGAACGCCGACTCGCTCATCACCGTCTGCGCCACGCGGTCGCGGATTTTCACCTGACGGAAGATCGGCACCAGCGTCGCCGGATCGGTCGAGGCCAGCGCAGCGCCGAGCAGCAGCGCCACGATCCATGGAACGCCGAAGACGACGTGGGCGGCAAAGCCGGTCACAGCCGCCGTGATGAGGACGCCAATGGTCGAGATCACGACAATGGTGATCCAGACCCGTTTCAGCACACTGAATCGGAGCGACGCGCCGCCATCGAACAGAATGTAGCTGGCGCCGAATAGCAGAATGATCTGATACAGCGCCGAATCGGCTTTGATGTCGATCAGCCCCAATGCTTGCGGGCCGATCGCGATGCCGACAATCAAAATCAGCGCGACGTCGGGAATCTTGCACTTCTGCGCCACAAAACCGACGACGGTACCGATGGCTAGAATGAGCCCGCCCGACAGCAGCGTTTGTTTCGCAACTTCAACCGCTCCAGACGCTTCCACTGCAGTCCCCTCGTTCCCGGCGTTTTGATTTTTTGTCACCCGCGCCCCGAATGCTGCCCGACACCCCCTGAAATGACAAGGTGACCCAGCTCTCGAACCCATTCGCCTCGTTTCGACATTCCGCTAACGCGGCGTTTACCCAGCTGGGCTCTGCTGCGACTGCTCCGGGCCCGAATCGGGTGCAACTTTCTCCCTGTCCGGACGTTGAGGAACACACCCCGCGAGAAGGGTGTTTAAGCAGGTGGTGCGATGGCTGGCCGGACCAAAATGTCATGTTGGGCTTGGCGATCCTGACCGCAGGCATCGCCACAGGCTTGGCGGCCAGCACACCCGCGTCCGCGCAGAACATTTTCGACCGCATTTTTGGCGGCATACGCCACGTTGTCTCGGCGCCAGCCCGCCAGCCGAGCGATATAAACTCCTTTTCCGACCCGTTCTCCAGCCTCGCCAATGCGATCAACCCGCAGGCGCAGCCGGAGCGACGCGCCGAATTTGGCCCGTCCAAGGGCTTCTGCGTGCGCACCTGTGACGGCCGCTTTTTCCCGGTGCAGGCCCGCGCCGGCATGAGTGCCGCGGAATCGTGCAATGCGTTCTGCCCGGCCAGCCAGACCAAGCTCTATTCCGGCGGCACCATCGACAACGCGGTCGCCAGCGACGGCACCCGCTACAGCGATCTCGACAGCGCCTTCGTCTATCGCGAGCGCGTGGTCGACGGCTGTAGTTGCAACGGCAAGACGCCGTTCGGGCTGGCGCGCGTGGACGTCAACAGCGATCCGACGTTGCGGCCTGGCGATGTGGTCGCCACCAAGACCGGGCTGATGGCCTTCACCGGCGCCAATGACAAGGTCGCGAATTTCACGCCGATCGATTCCTATCGCGGCCTGTCGCAGAGTTCGCGCGACAAGCTCGCCGACTTGAAGATCATGCCGCCCACGCCGGGCGCCGATGATCTCACCACCGCGACCGTCACGCCCGTGACCGACCGCCACCGCGCTCAGCTCTCGAGATAGCCCGCGACTTCCTCGCCCAGCGACAGCGAGCTGGTCAGCCCCGGCGATTCAATTCCGAACATCTGCACCAGCCCCGGTACGCCGTGCTGCGCCGGCGCGTCGATCAGGAAATCGGCCTGCCCGTCTTTCGGGCCGCCGAGCTTGGGACGGATGCCGGAATAATCCGGCGCCAGCGATCCGTCCGGCAATCCCGGCCAATAGGTGCGGATGCGGTCATAGAAAGCGTCGGCGCGCTTGGGGTCGACGTCGTAATTCTCGGTCTCGACCCATTCGACGTCCGGCCCGAACCGCATGCGGCCGGCCATGTCGAGCGTGACATGCACGCCGAGCCCGCCGACGATCGGCGTCGGATAGATCAGCCGCGAGAACACCGGCCGCCCGGCGTAGGAGAAATAATTGCCCTTGCCCAGCACCAGCCGCGGCACCCGCGCCGTCGGATAGTCTTCGATGGTCCGCGCCACGCGCTGCGCGCTTAAACCCGCGCAATTGGCGATGGCGTCAAATTCGAACGTGCCACCGTCTTTGCCGCCGAAATCGACCTGCCACTGCCCACCCTTGCGCCGCGCGCCCGTCACCGGCGTATTGACCGCGATGGCGCCGCCCAAGTCC
This sequence comes from uncultured Hyphomicrobiales bacterium, assembly GCA_903878085.1. Classification (GTDB taxonomy): domain Bacteria; phylum Pseudomonadota; class Alphaproteobacteria; order Rhizobiales; family Xanthobacteraceae; genus Pseudolabrys. The sequence continues at coordinate 4,803 of CAIRGJ010000030.1, forward strand.
TCGAGGTCGCCGCGCAGCGCCAGCATGTAGGCGTGGCCGTCGATGATGCCGGTCTCCGGCGACAGCAGCGCGCCGACGCAGGCCAATTCCGGCTCGAGCGCACGCGCCGCATTGCCGCCGATCAGCTCCAGCCCTTCGACGCCGTTGATCTGGCCCTGCGCCTCGATGGCCTTGATCTTCTCCATCTCGACATCGTTGGTGGCGACCACCAGCTTGCCGCACTTGCGGTGCGGCACGCCGTGCGAGGCGCAGAATTCGTACAGCATGCGCCGGCCGCGCACGCAGTGCCGCGCACGCAGCGTCCCGGTCGGGTAATACATGCCGCCGTGGATCACCTCGCTGTTGCGCGCCGAGGTGATGGTGCCGATGGCGGATTCGGCCTCCGCCACGATAACCTCGTGGCCTTTACGGGCGGCGGCGCGGGCGACCGCCAGGCCGACGACGCCGGCGCCAATGACCAGGACTTGCATGCGGCTTACTGTCTCGGGAAGGATTGCTGCGGGAAAGGCTTCATAGATTTAGACCATCATTTGCACAAGAAGCGGTCTTAACGCTTTCGGCCATTCGTCCTTGACGCCAGACCGCCTTTGGCAAGAGTCGGGGCCCAAAGCCCCGAAAAACGAGCGGATACACAGATGCGTAAAACGGCCCTGATTTTGGCTGCCGGCTTCATCGGTCTGGCGACCCCGGCCTTGGCCGCCCCCCGCTGCCAGAACACCGGCAGTTTCGAGAAGTGGGTCGAGCAGTTCAAGAAGGACGCCGCCGCCCAGGGCATCTCGCCCAAGGTGATCGCTGCCGCGTCGCCTGAACTGACCTTCGACGAATCGGTGATCAAGCGCGATTCCGGCCAGGCGGTGTTCACGCGCACCTTCCTCGACTTCTCCAAGCGCCTGCTCGGCGGCCAGCGCATCCCCAACGGCATTGCCAAGATGAAAGAGCACGCGGCGCTGTTCGCGCGCATCGAGAAGGCCTACGGCGTGCCGCCCGAAGTCATCACCGCGGTCTGGGGCCTGGAAAGCGATTACGGCGCGCTGTTCGGCAAGTTCAAGATTTTGCCGTCGCTGGCGACGCTGGCCTATGACTGCCGGCGCGGCGATCACTTCCGGCCTGAGCTGATGGATGCATTGCGCATCGTGCAGCGCGGCGATCAGCGCATCGACGAAATGAACGGCAACTGGGCCGGCGAATTCGGCGGCATGCAGTTCACGCCGTCGAACTACATCAAATACGGCGTCGACTTCGACGGCGACGGCCGCCGCGACCTGATCAAGAGCACCCCCGACACGCTGGCCTCCGCCGCCAATTATCTCAAGAGCATCGGCTGGCGCCGCGGCGAACCTTGGCTGCAGGAAGTCGAAGTCCCCGCCACCATGCCGTGGCAGGAAGCCGATCTCGAGATCCAGCACCCGCGCTCGAAATGGGCGGCCTGGGGCGTCAAGGCGGTCAACGGCACGCTGCCGAAGGACACCATGCAGGCCTCGCTGATCCTGCCGATGGGCCGTCTCGGTCCGGCCTTCCTCGCCTACCCGAACTTCAAGGTCTTCATCGACTGGAATTCCGCCTTCGTCTATTCGACGACGGTGGCCTATTTCGCCACCCGGCTCGGCGGCGCGCCGCCGGTGCGCGAAGAAGGCGCCGCGCGCGTCGAACAGCTTTCGACTGAGCAGATCGTGGCGCTGCAGACGCTGCTCAATGCGCAGGGCTATAATATCGGCGAAGCCGATGGCAAACTCGGCGCCGGCACCCGCAAGGCAGTCAAGAAGGCGCAGCTCAAATATAATCTGCCGGCGGATTCCTGGCCGACCTCGGAACTGCTCTCGCGCATGCAGGGCAGCTGATTTCTCTTACTCCAGAAAGCTTTCAACGATGCGAACGACAGCGCTGAAACTGACGGCGGCCGCGATCGGCGCGCTGTGGGCGGGACAGGCCTTCGCCGCCACCTGCCACAACACCGGCAGCTATGAGCGCTGGCTCGACGCTTTCAAGAAGGAAGCCATCGCGCAGGGCATTTCGGCCAAGGTGATTGCCGACGCCTCGCCGCAGATGACCTTCGATCCGGCGATCGTGAAGCGCGACCACGGCCAGTCGGTATTCCAGCAGACCTTCATCCAGTTCTCCGACCGCATGACCGGCGGCGGCCGCATTCCCAACGGCCAAGCCAAGATCAAGCAGCACGCCGCGCTGTTCGCCAAGATCGAAGCGCAATACGGCGTGCCGGCGCCGGTGCTGGTGGCGTTCTGGGGCCTGGAGAGCGACTTCGGCGCCAATTTCGGCAATTACAAAATCCTCAGCGCCATCGCGACGCTGGCCTATGATTGCCGCCGCCCCGAATTCTTCCGCACCCAATTGTTCGATGCGCTGCGCATCATCGAACGCGGCGACCAGCGCGTCGAGGACATGGTCGGCGACTGGGCCGGCGAGTTCGGCGGCCTGCAGTTCACCGCCTCCGACTATCTCAAGAACGCCGTCGACTTCGACGGCGACGGCCGCCGCGATCTCATCAAGAGCATCCCCGACACTATGGCGTCGGGCGCCAACTTCCTGGTCAGCCTCGGCTGGCAGCGCGGCCAGCCCTGGCTGCAGGAAGTTTTGGTGCCCAAGGAAATGCCGTGGGATCAGGCCGACCTGACGATCCAGCTTCCGGTGTCGCAATGGGCGGCCTGGGGCGTGAAAGCCGCGCATGGCTCGCTCGCCGCCGCCGATCTGCCGGCCTCGATGATCCTGCCGATGGGCCGCACCGGCCCGGCCTTTCTGGTGTATCCGAACTTCAAAGCCTTCCTCGGCTGGAATTCGGCTTACGTCTATTCCACCACGGTCGCCTATTACGCCACCCGCATCGCCGGCGCGCCGGCTTTGAACCGCAGCGGCGCGGCCAGCATCGTGCCGCTGACGGCGCAGCAGATGACCGACCTGCAGCGCGCGCTGATCAAACAAGGCTATGAAGGCGTCGGCGAGGTCGACGGCAAGTTCGGCGCCGGCACCCGTGCCGCCGTCAAGAAGGCGCAGATGAAAGTCGGCCTGCCAGCGGATTCCTATCCGACCGTCGAACTGCTCGACAAGCTCGGCGTCTCGCGCGCACCGGCTGCGCCGAAGCCGTAACGGAATTCCCCATGAAGGTCTCGGCCAACGGATCGACCTTCAATTGCCGAGTCGATGGCAATGCCGGCCCCTGGGTCATGCTGAGTCACGGCCTCGCGACCGATCTGACGATGTGGGACGAGCTGACCGACGCGCTCAAGGAGCGCTATCGCGTCCTGCGCTACGACGCACGCGGCCACGGCGCCTCGGCGGCGCCGCCGGGCGATTATACACTCGATCAGCTGGTCAATGATGCCGCCGCCATCCTGGATGCGTTCGACGTTAAGCAAACGCACTTCGCCGGCCTCTCGATGGGCGGCATGATCGGGCTCGGCATGCTGATCACCCATCCGCACCGCATGAAGAGCGCCGTCATCGCCGATTCCCGGCACACGACGACGCCGGAATTCACCGCCGCCTGGCTTTCGCGCATCGACACCGTTCGCAAGAACGGCATCGAGTCCATCGTGTCATCGACGGTGTCGCGTTGGTCGAGCGCCGGACTGGCGGAGCGCAATCCGGCGACGGTCGCACGCATGGACGCGATGATCCGACACACATCTGTGAACGGATATTGCGGATGCGCGGCCGCGTTGGCCCGGCTGAACTACGGATCGAGGCTCGGCGAAATCAATGCGCCGGTGCTCGTCATGTGCGGCGACGAAGACCATGGTGCGCCGCCGGACAACAGCCGTCAGATGGCCGCGATGATCGAGGGCGCGCGCTTCCTCGAGATCAAACAGGCCGGCCACATCGCGAATATCGAGCAGCCAGCGATCTTCAATTCTGCAGTGCGGGGCTTTTTCGACGAGGTCGAATCCAGGTAGGCCGCCACGATGGACAGCCCCGAGTGTCGACTGTAAGTTTCGTGGGGGCGAGTAACGGCGAGACCACAACGGTCCGCATCGTAAAAAATGAGTTCCTGGGAGGAATCATGTTCAGTCGCGTTCATGCTTCGGCATTCGCCGTCGCACTTCTCGCCTTCGGCTTGACCGCGGCGTCCGTTGCCGCGCAGGATTATCCGGCGCGCCCCATCACCATCATCGTGCCGCAGCCGCCGGGCGGCGGCACCGACATCATTTCGCGCCTCGTCGGCGCGAAGCTTTCGGCGCAGCTCAAACAAACCGTTGTCATCGAAAACAAGACCGGCGCGGGCACGGTGGTCGGCACCGTCGCTGCGGCCAATGCCTCACCGGATGGCTATACGCTGCTGGCCGGCCTTAATGCCAACATGGCGGTCAATTCGAGCATCTACGCCAAGCTGGCCTACGATCCGATTAATGACTTCACCGCGGTCGGCATGATGGCGGAGTTTCCGTTCGTTCTCGTCGTCAGCAAGGATTTCCCGGCGAAGTCGGTCAAAGACCTCATCGCGATGGCCAAAGCGAAGCCCGGCGAGATCAACTTTGCCTCGGCCGGCAACGGCAGCGGCCAGCATCTGTCGATGGAGCTGTTCAAGCTGATGACCGGCACTAACTTGACGCATGTGCCCTATCGCGGCGCTTCGCCGGCTTACACCGACGTCATATCGGGACGCACGCCGGTGTTCTTCGACAACCTGTCGAGCGCCTTGGGTCAGATCAAATCAGGCAACGTCCGGGCGCTCGCGGTGACCGGCAAGGAACGCTCACCATCATTGCCCGACGTGCCGACGGTCGCCGAGTCCGGCGTGCCCGGCTATCAAAACTATGTCTGGTTCGGCTTGTGGGCGCCGAAGAAGACGCCGCAAGCCATCATCGACAAGCTGCACGCCGAGGTGAAAAAGGCGATCGCCGATCCGGAGATGCAGAAGCGCATCACCGCGGACGCCGGGGTGCCGATGAAGACGCCGCTCGCCGACATCGAGCCGATGGTCAAAGCCGAGATCGCCAAATGGGCTGACGTCGTCAAACGCGCCAATATATCGATCCAGTAGCATCGCCGCCGGGGCTGCGCCGGCGTATCGACCGGAAATAAAAAAAGGCGGCCACCAAGGCCGCCTTTCTTTGCGCTGTCATCTGAGCAGCGACGTCCGGCTTCGCGCGGCCGGGTGCTCGCGCGTTGTGCCCAGCCTCGACCTGCCCGCGATAGCCGGTTTGGGGGCCGGGGGCTCAGCCGCAACCGGCACCGCGGCCGTCGGCGCCGGGGATTTAAAGAACGCGCCGAGGCTGGCGTTGAACTTTGCGTCCTGAGCGTCAAGGTTGGCCTTGAGCTCGGCGCGGGCCTCGTCGCCGCTGCCATTGATAACGAATTTTGTCACCGCAAACTCCATTAAGTCCGAACGGAGGTATTACTGGCAGCCAGCGGATAAGATTTCAGTACTGAGATTGCTAGAGTTTTACGCAATGCCTCTCCGCGCGATTTTTTTCGGACAAACCTGGAAACAAAAAAGCGGCCCCCCGGGCCGCGCGCCTTCATCCAACCGTCATAAAGCGGCCTTCGCCGGCATTTCTACCGACCGTCATCGTCATATTGATTCATCTCAATGAGGCTTCTGCTCTGACGTCGCTATTGTTAACGGCAATGACGCGAGGAGTTGGCGACGATGAACCCCATGGATGCGGCTGGCGATGATTTCGTCCGGGCTGACAAACTGCGCCGGCTTCGCCTGCAATTGGCGGAAACAACGGAAGAGGCGCAGCGGCACGTCATCTTGAGGCAGATCGAAGAACTGGAAGATGAGGCGAAGCGAAAATTGAGCGGTTAGCATCTTCGCATTTTGCGGATGATCTGCCGGAATCAAAAAGGGCGGCCGTAGCGGCCGTCCTTTTGATTCCCCCGCATCATCACGCCGCGGTTGCCAATTGCGCCACGCGTTCCCAGGTTGTCGCCTCGAAGCTGGCACGCGCGTTCATCCGGTCGAGATATTCGCGTAAATTTGTATGAGCGTTGGTGAGCGGCAGCCATTCCGGCAGACCGGCAAACAAATCCATTTGTGGTGCGACCGACAGATCGGCCAACGACACCATGTCGCCGCCGAAATACTTATTGTTTCCGAGGAGACGCGCCAGTTCGTCGAACACCGCGTGCGCTTTTGGCATGGCGGCGGCGATGGCGGCTTCGTCCGGCGCTTGACCGAACAGACGCGGGAATATGACTCGTTGGGCGACGATGACATTCGCCACGCCCTGATACAGATACCAGTCATTGATATTCATGATCTGGTCCGTGCGGGCAGCGGCCTTTGGATCGGCGGGCATCAACGCCGGGCTGGGCAACACGCGGTCTAGATAGCGCAGGATGGCTTGCGTCTCGTACAGCATGAAGCCGTCGTGTTCGAGCACCGGGATGCGCCCGAATGGATGGCGCGACAGATGGGGCTCGGCGCGATGAGCGCCGACCGCGATCGGCAAGAGCCGGTAGGCCACACCTTTTTCTTCCAACGTGGCAAGGACCGAACGGCCGTACGGACTGCCGGGCATGCTGTGTACGATGAACGTGGACATGACGGTCGTCTCCTTTCACATATGGGTGTTGGCGAATTGGGCGAAATCGCTGAGACGCGTCGGCCAGCCGCCACCGAGCTTGGCAACATGCTGTGCACCGTCGACCCCGAAGCGTTCCAGGTTGCGATGTTCGAGTGTGACCAGCGTGCCGCCGCCTTCGGCGGGTACGAAGGTCATTTCGACCTCGGTCAAAAGATTGGGATCGTAGGTCCACTGCGTGTTGAGCCGCCAGGCCAGCAGCAGACGCGACGGCGGCTCCCAGGCGAGCACATCGCCCCATTGCGCCTCATTGCCGTCGGCGTCGCGCTCGAACCAGCGTCCCTTCGGCCGCGGCTCGATGACGATGGCCACGTGTGGCCCCTTGCCGACGGTGGTTCCTTTCGGCCACCAGTCCGATATGCGGCCGGTGAACAGATCGAAAAGCCTTGGCCGGCGGCGCCTTGACGGTCACGCTCTTGAAAATCGGAGCGATACTCATTTGGACTTCTCCTCATCCTGTTTGTCGGCAAATTCCTTGAAGGCATCGAGCGCGAACGCCCAGTGAGAGTCGAGCCACGCGCGCATGGCGGCGATGCCGCGCGGGTCGATGCGATAGATGCGGCGTGCGCCCTCGGGGCTTTCAGTCACCAGCCCGGCCTCCTTGAGCACGCGCAGATGTTGCGACACCGCCGGGCGGCTCACCGGCAAGCCCTTCGCCAAATATCCGACGGAGGCGGGTTTCATCGCGACGCGTTCAAAAATCGCCCGGCGGGTCGGATCCCCCAGCGCGGCAAAACTGTCGATTGCGAGTGTGTTACGAGTGTAAGTCATAACTTACCGTAAGTTCTCACTTACGGTTTGTCAACTGCCAAGAATCCCCGCCAAAGCAGCCACAATGTCGGCGTGGCCTCTGAAACGAAGAAGGGCGGCCCCGGCGGACCGCCCTTCTCTATTGCCTTGCCTGGGAGTTGATTATTCCGCCGCGATGCGAACTTCCGGCGCCGCTGCCTTGATGTCCGGCGTGACGTGGCTTTCGAACTTGGCGAAGTTCTTCTGGAACATGGCGACCAAAGCGCGCGCGGTCTTGTCGAACGCGGCCTTGTCCTTCCAGGTCTTGACCGGATTGAGCAGGTGCGGCTCGACGCCCTTCACCGAGGTCGGCACCGAGAAGCCGAAATAGGGATCGGTGCGGAAGTCGGCGTCCTTGAGCGAACCGTTGAGCGCGGCGGTGAGCAGCGTGCGGGTCGCCTTGATCGGCATGCGGCGGCCTTCGCCGTAGATGCCGCCGGTCCAGCCGGAATTGACCAGCCAGACGTCGACCTTGTGCTTGCTGATGTATTCTTTGAGCAGGTCGGCATAGACCGACGGATGCCGCGGCAGGAACGGCGCGCCGAAGCAGGTCGAGAACTCGGGTTCAACGCCAACCAGCCCCTTCTCGGTGCCGGCGACCTTGGCGGTGTAGCCGGAGAGGAAGTGGTACATCGCCTGGTTGGGATCGAGCTTGGCGATCGGCGGCATCACGCCATAGGCGTCCGCCGTCAGGAAGATGATGTTCTTGGGATGCCCGGCGCGGCCCGAGCGCGACGCGTTCGGAATGAACTCGAGCGGATAGGCCGAGCGCGTGTTCTCGGTCTTGGAGCCGTCGTCGTAATCCGGAATGCGGCTGAGCGGATCGAACACCACGTTCTCCAGCACGGTGCCGAAGCGGTTGGTGGCGTCCCAGATCTGCGGCTCGGCTTCCTGCGACAGCTTGATGGTCTTGGCGTAGCAGCCGCCCTCGAAATTGAAGATGCCGTCCGGGCCCCATCCGTGTTCATCATCACCAATGAGAATTCGGTGCGGATCGGACGACAGCGTGGTCTTGCCGGTGCCCGACAGGCCGAAGAACAGTGCGCTCTCGCCTTCATGGCTGACGTTGGCCGAGCAGTGCATCGGCATGACGTTTTCGGCCGGCAGGTAGAAGTTGAGTGTAGTGAACACCGACTTCTTCATCTCGCCCGCGTAGGACGAGCCGCAGATCAGCACGATCTTGCGGGTAAAATCGATCGCCACCTGAGTGTCGGAGCCTTCGCGGCCGCCGTGACGCTTGGCGTCGGGCTTAAACGACGGCAGATCGACGATGGTGAGTTCGGGGACGAACTTCGCGAGATCGGAGCCATCGGGACGGATCAGCAATTGACGGATGAACAGCGAATGCCAGGCGAGCTCGGTGAAGACGCGGGTCTTGATCTGGTATTTCGGATCGGCGCCGCCGTAGAGATCCTGCGCGAACAGGGTCTTGCCCTGCACGTGGGCCTGGAAGTCGGCGAGCAGGTTATCGAAATTCTCGCGCGTCATCTTGCGATTGCCGTCCCACCACAGAACGTCACGCGTCAGATCGTCGACAACCGTGTGCTTGTCCTTGGGCGAGCGGCCGGTGTGGTGACCGGTCTCGGCGCAGAGCGCGCCACCGTCGACCAGCGACGCTTCTTTGTTGGCCAGCGCGTGCTCGTAGAGCGGCGCCTCGGACAAATTCCAATGAACGGCTTTGAGGTCTTTAAAACCGAATTTGTCGGCGCCATAGGCACCGTTCCGCACACCCGTTTCTTGCACGCGTAGTCCTCCTCAACAGGCAGGCTTTTTTAACTGCCGGTCCCTTAACGAGCCCGCAGGCCCACAACGGCTATAGACGTAAGTATAGCCCCTCTTGCAAAAACGCGCGACCATATGCACGAACGCGCTGAAATGCCAAGGCTAAATGCCATGCAGCGGCGCCGATCCGCATTGCGCTGCATCAATAGCGGGGGCGGAACGCAGGCCGTGATGTTTTATAAATCAGCCGGCCGCCAATTCCCCATCGGCCGGCCAGATTAACCAAGCCAGCGTTTTCTCTTCCGGCAGCCCGGCGAGCCTCAGGCCTGCGACGAACTTTTCCCAGAGCCCCGCAACCGGCGGCTTCTCGCCGGTCACTCCACCAGACCTTTATCGCTGAGCCACTTCTGGATCAGCGCCGCGATCTGGTCGCTGTTCTTGTCCATCATCATCAGGTGCGAGTTGCCCTTGAGACCGGCGTCCGGCAGATCGACGAAGGTGAAGTCGCCACCGGCGGCCTTGAACGCCTCCGCATAGACGACGCTGTTGTTGCGGATGTTCTTCCAGCGCGGGTGATCCTTGGCGTTGTCGCCAATGATGGTCAGGATCGGCGTGCCTTTGATCGAGGCGATCTTGTTCTTGTCGCCGGCCAGCGTCGGCTCGACCGCAACAAGCGCCTTCACCTTGTCCGGCCGCGCCTCAAGAACCTTGTAACCGAAGGTGCCGGACTGGCTGTGCACCAGCACGACGCACGGACACACCTTGTCGACCAGCGCGATGTAGGCCTTCACGATCTCGTCGTCGGTCGTGACCCAGCGCGGCACGCCCTGTTTCATGAACTGCGGATATGAATCGGTCGGGAACTGCGCGCCGGGAAAGGTCACGCGCTTGGCCGCGTCATCATTCCACGAGCCAATCGGCCCGATGCGGAAGCGCTCCCACGGGTCATTGAAGGGCAGCTCCATCGCCTCGCCCTTGAAGGTGCTGCTCCAGCCGGCGCGGCCGCGCTCCATCGCGTCGGAGATATAGGTGTCCCAACCGGCGCGGATGAAATAATTGAGCCAGCCCGGCTGGCCGTCAGGCTTGGTTTCGTAGGTCACGGCCGTCAGTCCGCCGCCGTGCCACAACAGCAGCGGCAACTTTCCCTTCTTGTTCTGCGGCAGGAAGTACTGCACGTACATCTGCTCGACCTGATACTTGCCGTTCGGGTCGACCTTGGCCGGCACGCCGCCCGGCGTGAACACGACCTCCTTCACCGGCTTGCCGGTGATCTCGACGATACGGCCGCCGACGTGGAACGAACCCATGTCGCGCAAGGCGATCGGCTCGGCGGCCATCGCTGGAAACGCCACCGCACTCAACAGAATTGAGAACAGGATCTTCCGCATCGTTTCGCTCCCCAAAAAACCGGCTGCGACTCTGTTGTTCGCGAGCCGGACTTGTTCGAGAGTTTGGCTTATCTATTCAAGGACGGCTATCGTGCACTGCGGTAGTGCAAACGCCGGTGTGGGCGGATTTGGCGTCGCCAAATAGTGGGCTAAGCTGTTGCGCAACGATAACGCCGGTGCGTGGGCAGACCCCCGCAAGGCCCGGTGCAGGGAGGCGACCATGGTTCGGCAATTCAACACCATCGCGAGCATCGTTACGGCGCTTATCATGGGCACCGGATTCACCATGTCAGCGCAGGCACAGGATTGTCCGCGCGGCGATCTCGACAAGGCCTACTGCGACCGCAACGGCGATCTGGTCGCCGACACGCCGGCCGATCCGAAACTGCTGGTCAACCCGTCGACGCTGATCTTTGCCTATACCCCGGTCGAAGATCCCGCGGTCTACACCAAAGTGTGGGACGGCTTCATCAAACACCTGGAGAAGACGACCGGCAAAAAGGTTGTATTTTTCCCGGTGCAGTCGAACGCCGCGGAAATCGAGGCGATGCGCTCCGGCCGCCTGCATATCGCGGGCTTCAACACCGGCTCCAATCCGATTGCGGTGAACTGCGCGGGCTTCGTGCCCTTCGCCATTATGGCCGGCAAGGACGGCGCTTTCGGCTACGAGATGGAAATCATCGTGCCTGCCGACTCAGCCATCAAGACGCCGGCGGACATCAAGGGCAAGAAGCTCGCCTTCACCGCGCCGACTTCGAATTCCGGATTCAAGGCGCCGTCGGCGCTGCTCGCATCGGAATTCAATCTCGAAGCCAAACGCGACTACGAGCCGGTGTTCTCCGGCAAGCATGACAACTCGGTGCTCGGCGTCGCCAACAAGGATTACGACGCAGCCGCCATCGCCAACGAAGTGATGTTCCGCATGTTCGAACGCAACGTGGTGGACAAGGCGAAGATCCGCACGATCTACAAGTCGGAAACTTTCCCGACCACCGGCTACGGCGTCGCGCACAATCTCGATCCCAAGCTGGTCGAGCAGATCAAGCAAGCCTTTTTTACGTTCAATTGGGAGGGCTCGAGCCTTCAGGCCGAGTTCAAAGGCAACGACAAGTTTGCCCCGATCACCTACCAGAAGGACTGGAGCGTGATCCGCAAGATCGATGCGGCGAGCGGCGTAAAATACACTTGCAAGTAAAGCTGCTGCCGCCAGGGGGCGCTGCATGTTGCGTATCAAAGGGCTGATCAAGCGCTATCGCACTGGCGATCTCGCGCTCAAGGGCATCGACCTCGAGGTGCCGGACGGCCAGGTGATGGCGCTGATCGGACCGTCCGGCGCCGGCAAGTCGACCGTCATCCGCTGTATCAATCGTCTGGTCGAACCGACCGCCGGCTCGATTGCGCTCAACGACATCGAGATCGTCGGGCTCGGCAGTTCGCAATTGCGCCAGGCGCGCCGGCGCATGGGGATGATCTTTCAGGAATACGCGCTGGTCGAGCGTCTCACGGTGATGGAAAACGTGCTGAGCGGCAGGCTCGGCTATGTCGGTTTCTGGCAAAGCTGGCTGCGCAAGTTCCCACAATCGGACATCGACGAGGCCTTTCGGCTGCTGGCGCGCGTCGGCCTCGATCACATGGCCAGCAAACGCGCCGATGAATTGTCCGGCGGCCAGCGCCAGCGCGTCGGCATCTGCCGCGCCCTGATCCAGAATCCGGAATTGCTGCTGGTGGACGAGCCGACCGCCTCACTCGACCCGAAAACCTCGCGCCAAATCATGCGGCTGATTAAGGAGCTGTGTGCCGAGCGCAAACTGTCGGCGATCATCAACATCCACGACGTCATGCTGGCGCAGATGTTTGCCGAGCGCATCGTCGGACTGAAGCAGGGCGAAATCGTCTATGACGGCCCGCCCGACAAGCTCACGCCCGAGGTGCTGACCTCGATCTACGGCGAGGAGGACTGGTCGGCCACCATCCGTAAGGCCGACGAGGCAGACGAGCCTGCGGCGGACAATGTCGTGCCGTTCGAGCCTCCTTTGCCCAGCCGCGATCGCCTAGCGGGACTGACGTGAGCATCGCGCTTGAGCCGCCGCGAACCTGGAAAAAGCCGCCGCTGATCAAGCGCGCATGGCTGCGCTGGATACTTGGCCTGGGCGCGGCGCTTTATCTCGCACTCGCCTTCGGCACCATCGACGTCAACTGGCACCGCGTCTGGGAAGGCCTGCCGCGCGGCGCGCAATTCATCAAGGCGTTCTTTCCGCCGGACTTCATCAGCCGCTGGGACGAGATCGCCGAAGGCATTGCCGAAAGCCTGTGGATGACGGTGGTGTCCACCGTGGTCGGCATCGCGATTTCGATTCCGGTCGGCATCGGCGCCGCGCGCAATATCGCGCCCGCGCCGGTTTATTATTTTTGCCGCGGCATTTTGTCGGTGTCGCGCAGCTTCCAGGAAGTCATCCTCGCCATCTTCTTCGTGAAATTGTTCGGCTTCGGCCCCTTCGCCGGATTCGTGACGCTGTCGTTTGCCACCATCGGCTTCTACGGCAAGTTGCTCGCCGAAGACATCGAGGACATGGACGCAAACCAGGCCGAAGCCGTGCGCGCGACCGGCGCCAGCTGGCTGCAGTGGATCAATTTCGGCGTGCAGCCGCAGGTGATGCCGCGCATGATCGGGCTTGGGCTGTACCGGCTCGACATCAATTTCCGCGAGTCGGCGGTGGTCGGCATCGTCGGCGGCGGCGGCATCGGCGCCACGCTTAACACCGCGTTCGACCGTTACGAATTCGATTCCGCCGCGGCCATTGTGCTGATCATTATCGCCATCGTCATGCTGGTCGAATATTCGTCCGGATTCCTGCGCCGGTGGGTGCAGTGATGACGCCAGCCACCGTGCGCGTGAAGGTCTGGCAGCGGCGCGACCGCAAGTCCCAGCTTGCGATCTGGGCGGCCTGGCTGATCGCGACGGCGATCTTCGTCGCCTGCTTCCATCTCATTTCGGAAAAAACCATTTGGGATTTTGTCTGGGATGCGCCGGCCCAGGCCGGCGATCTCGGCGCCCGCATGGTGCCGCCGGACTGGAAATACATTCACCAATTGTGGCGGCCGCTGTGGGATACGCTGAACATCGCCACGATCGGCACGTTGATGTCGATCGTGCTGGCGGTGCCGGTCGCCTATTGCGCCGCGCGCAACACCACGCCGAGCGTGACCTTCGTGCGGCCGATCGCACTGTTCATCATCGTGTCGTCGCGCTCGATCAATTCGTTGATCTGGGCCTTAATGCTGGTCACCATTGTCGGCCCCGGCGTGTTCGCCGGCATCATTTCCATCGGCATCCGCTCGATCGGCTTCTGCGCCAAGCTGCTGTACGAAGCTATCGAGGAAATCGACGAGGCCCAGGTCGAAGCGGTGCGCGCCACCGGCGCAAGTGCGGCGCAGACCACAGTCTACGGCATCGTGCCGCAAGTGATGCCAGCCTTCGCTGGAATTTCGGTGTTCCGCTGGGACATCAATATCCGCGAGTCGACCGTGCTCGGCCTGGTCGGCGCCGGCGGCATCGGCCTCGAACTCAACGCCGCCATCACGCAGTTGTACTGGACGCAAGTCTCGCTGATGCTGCTGGTGATCATCGGCGCCGTGGTCGTCGGCGAATGGGTGTCGGCCAAAGTCCGCCACGCCATTATTTGAGGCCGTGGCGGCCGCTTGTTCGCCTTGGCGCGCGGCGTGGACGCCGCTAAGGTCCGCGCCCAACAATGGGGCGGAGCAAAAAATGAAGTCGAACACGAGCGCGGGGACAATCGACCCGCAGCATATTTCCGTCATCGAGGCGGTGCGGGGTTCCGGCATCCCGGTGCGGCTGATGTACATCGAGTTGATCGACGGCGTCTACGCGCCGATCGGTCTGCGCCTACCGCCCGGCCCCGGCCCGTTTCCGCTGGTGATGTTCGCGTCCGGCAATGGCGGCGGCGGCATGGCGATGGTGCGCGACTACACGCAGAATGTGGGCTGGACCCAGGAGCAATTCCTGAAAGCGGGTTATGCCGTCGTCTGGCTGCGCTACCGCGCCGAGGTCGACTATGCCTACGACAAGATCGGCAAGCTCGTCGAAGACAGGCGCCAGAACCGCCAGTTGTTGAACCGCGGACCGCTGGAATACGAAGACGTCATCTCAATCACCCAATATCTCAAGACGTTGCCGGAGATCGACGGCAACCGCATCGGTTACATGGGCATGAGCCATGGCGGCGAAATGGCGCTCAAGATTGCGTCGGAATATCACGGCATCCGGGCAATGGTGGCGAGCGAGCCGGCCGCGCACGAATTCCTGCGGCTCAAGCCGGACAACACGGCGCGCATCAATCCGGCGACCGGCCTGCTCGATGTCGAAAAAATGCTGATGCGCGAGGCGAACAAAGTTCGCCCCCGCATTACCGAGGATGTCGCCGTTGCGCGCGTGCAGCCGATCGATACGCCGATCTTCGTGCAGGGCCGCAACACCGACGAACTGCAGGGCATTTTCCGCGTCTGCTACGATCTGCTGGTCGAGCTCGGCAAGGACGCCAAGTGGCAGTCCTACGAACACGACGTTCACGGCTTCGTCTATGTGCGAAGAAACGACAAAGGCGACTACGCGCCGGACGCCGTGCAGATTCAGGCGGTGAACGACTCGATCGCGTTTTTCGATCGGTATCTGGCGGCGTGACGATCGGCGCGCGGTCTCATCACGTCTGCTCTCGACCTCAGGCGGATATCGACGACAACTACGCCGCCCTCATCCCCTTCCGGTAAAGCGCCCACAGCGTCCGCAGCAGACCCGGCTGCGTCATTTTGCCATAGCTGTCCGGCATCGCCGCCGACAGCCGGCGGAAGGCGCGCGGCAGTGCGTGATAGGGGATGCCCGGAAAGGCATGATGCGTCGCGTGATAGCGCAAGCCGACCGGCGCCCACAATTCAGTCAAGAGGCTGCCCGGAATATCGTGGGAGTCGGCCGTTTGCGCGGCCTTGTCCATCGGCTCGCCGGAGCTCTCGTAAGAATGCGCCGCGAGCGTGCGCAGGCCGTCGATGACATTGATCGCCGCCATGAGGAGATACCAGAGCACGGCGGCGCGGACGGGGATGAAGGCATCGACGATTGGCGCATGCCCTTTTCCAAAAACGGCTGCCCACGCTTCGGGATTATGCGCCAGGAACCCCAAGCCGATTAGTATCGTCCACATCGCCAGCAGCAGCCAGGTGTCGCGGCGCACCACGCGGATCAACGCCGCGCTCGCCGTGCGCCGATAGGCGCGATTGATGGTGATGGCGGACGCATGCTCGATCAGCCAGATTTCAAAACGTCTGGAAAAAAGCCCGATCGGGGCGAGCAGCAGAAAGCGTATGACGAGAAGCGCCGGTATGATTAAGGCCTGCAATATATACACCGTCGTCAGCGCGGCCGAGCGCGCGAACGGCAGATATTCGGGATCGTTCCTGGTGCCATAGGTCGCCACCCGATGGTGGTCGAAATGGACTTGCGCATACGTGAAAGACGGCAAGAGCAGTGGAAATCCGGCGAGCGCATTCCACGCCGCCTCGAAGCCGGGCAAGCGGTGACGCTGGTGGCTGATCTCATGAGTGAACGCAACCGCGCGGTAGAGCGCAAAGACGGCGACCACGGCCGACGCAATGCCGATCGGTGAGCCTAACGGTTCCGCGGCGGCGACGGCGAACGCGGCCCAACCGAGCGTGGCGCTGAGCAGCAGATCCGCCCAATAGATCGCCGGGCGGACCGCGTGCAGATCGGTAAGCGCGGGGAGTGGCTGGGTCATTGGGGCAACACGATAGGCGCCAGATGAAATTTGAGAATTGATAATTTCTAAGTGAGGACGGGGTAAGGCGTCCAGATGCTGCTCATGCAGCCTGCGCGGGCACTGCGGCATAGTCAAAATGGGGTCATTTATGGGATGTGCTGAGTTTTGACATAAGACAAAGGCGGAACACTGAGGCTCCTATAATTTCATTCAAAGGATAGATTGACGGCCTTGATTATGCGAATATTGTCCGCTTGGGGATGACGTTATGTTTGTGTGCCGTGTGCCGAGAGATTCGGCTGAGTTCGTGCGTCTATTGAATGTTGAGCAAAAGCTGTTCGAGGGACTTTCGATTCCTCCGGCGATGGCGCAAAATTTCTTTCGGCTGCGACCAGAACTCTTCACCGCCATTATCGCATCCGATGATTCTGTAGCGGCCTATACGATCGCTTTGCCGTTGCAGCCAAGGTGGGCTGAAGCATTCATCGCCGGCGATATTACCGAGACCGAACTGACGCCGGGCATGCTGCTCGAACGGAATCAAAGCCTCGAAGGGGCCAATATCTACATCGCGTCTGTCGTGGTTTCCGACCGATATGACCCGCTGACGAAATTGGTCTTAATCGCCGGCCTGCTTTCATGGCGGATCAAGCAGCTGCAATCCGTCGCCGTCAGTCAATTGTCGGTCATCATGACGCCGGTGACGGAACAAGGCGAACGATTGGCGCGGTTTGCCGGCGCCACATTATTGAACAGCGGCATCAATCGAAAAGATGGTTATGCCGTTTGCGGCCGTGAAGTTACATCGGGCTTTCTCAGCCGGGCGGCTACCGCAATGGAAAGGTGCCTGAACGGCGCCGTTATTAGAATCAACTTCGATGCCCCGCTGAACGCGGGCCAGCCGGAAGCCGCCGCAATCAACGTAGAGGCCGGTGTCAAAGCGAAGGCGTCGTCGCCGGCTCACGCTTTTGGCGGCATGGTCTCGTTTGCCAACCGCGGCCTACGCAATGCGCTTGCGTCGCTTCGCATCGGGGGCGTTGGCGTGTCCATTGCAATCATGGCGATGACGACCGCGGCGTTGTTCGATTTAAATACTTTCCTCGCGGTCGATCATTTGGGTCTTGTTTATGCGCTTCCGATTATCTTGATAGGCCTAAGATACGGCACCATGAATGCGATCATGGCCTCGATCTTCGGCGGCCTGGCTGCGGCGTTTTTCCTCTACGAACCGGTATTCAGCTTCTACATCGACGATCCTCACGATATCTTGGAAGTCGCTCTGATTTTCGTGATGGCATTGGCGACAAGTCATTTCGTCGGCAAACAATCGATGCTGGCCATGGGGCGGCTATGGGGTCGCCGGTCGTAACAACTTGTTGCGCCGGCCGGGTCGCGCTGATCAATTAGTCAATAAGGCGCTGCCTGCCTTCCAATATTGTGATCGTTGATGACGACATTCCTCTATATTTGGCTTGCCGCGCAGGCGGTGTCGGTAAGTCTTGTTTGGCTTTTCACGATCGGCCTTGGCCGGACGGTCAACCTCACAAGCGCGCCGCGATCCGTCGTCATTGTCGCGGTTAAAGGTCCGGATCGCGAGTTCGAACATTTTCTGACCGGTCTATTCGCGCAGGATTACCCGGCGTTTTATCGGGTGATTTTTGCCGTCGAGTCCGCTGACGATCCCGCGATGGCGCTCATCCAAGCCTATCAAGCAAGGCAACCGGAGCAGGTCTCGTTCGTCGTTGCCGGCGCCTCGCAGGACGAGGGGCAAAAGACCGCAAACCTGCGTGCGGCGCTAACGCAAATAACCCCTGCCGACGACGTTGTCGTTTTCGCCGACGCCAATATTCGGCCGGCCTCCGACTGGCTTCAGCGGCTTGTCGAGCCGCTTGTCGGCGGCAAAGCCGACGTCGTGTCGGGCTTTTCTTGGGTCGTGATAAAAAATCGCACATTGGCTTCGTATGTGCTGGCCTCGATGTCCGCCGCTGTTGTCACGATACCGCGGCTGCCGCTGCTCAATGCGGCGTGGGGCGGCTCCACCGCTCTCACGCGAGAGCGGTGCGAGGCCTTGAACCTGGGCGCTGCCTGGAAAGGGACGTTGTCCGACGATTTGCATTTGACCGTATTGGCCCAGCGTGCCGGTTACACGATCGCCGCGCCGCGCGAGATTCTGCTGCGCAGCTTTATTGCTGCCGATGGCTTTACCAATATCGTCGCGGAAGCGACGCGATGGTTGCTGCTGTTCCGCATCTATTTGCCGGCAACCTTTGCAATCGCAATGATCGGACTGACTTTCATCGCCGCCGGATGGATTGTCGCGTTCGCCAGTCTGTTCACTCAGCGGCAGGAGGCTGCAACGATCCTGCTTATTGCATTGGCGTTGATGTTGCTCCGGACGGCCGGACGCGCCCTCGTCGTTGCGCGGCTCTGGGGCAAGGCCGGGCTGAGGGAAAACCTGGGCTTTTTTATTTTGGACCCATTCATCGCGCCGATGGCGGCGATCTTGTCCGCTGCTTGCGGCTGGTTCGCGCTGTTTACAAAGCGAACGACCTGGGCCGGCATCACCTACGAGATCACAGGCCCGCAGCGCGTCAGGGTCGTATCGCGGCGCGCGCCTTAGCCGTTACCGCGCCCGCGGTGGGGCTCGCGAGATACTTGATTAAAGCATCGCCCGCCAGGCCGTGAACGACTCGATCCCGTTTTCGATCGGTGTTTACGCGCCTGACGATTCCAATGCGTCGGTTGAAGCCGCCTCAGATTTCCCACCCGACCGCACGCTTTCGAGGACGAACAGCCGGATTGCCGACGACAGGTTGGCTTGTTGGCGGCGCCCGTCGATCCCGCCAACGACGTTTGCCAATGTGTCGCGCCGGTTGTGGGCGATTTCTTTCAGCCCCAGCCAGAAGGGCTCTTCAAGACTGACGCTGGTTTTATGTCCGGCGAGAATGATTGATCGTTTGACGATGGTTGATTTCATGGTCCTTCCCCTTTTACGCAGATGCGGTGGTTGAAAAAAGTCGGAGTATTGCGTGCCCAACTCTGCGCTACCGAGCGCTACGGTCGCTACGCGGCAACCGCCACGGCTTGGCAAAAGCCGCCACAATATCGATCTTGAAAGTATCTAGATGCCGACGACATCAGACGAGGGCCGCTAGCGGGGACCAAATCGCTCAATTCGCTTGGGATTATCCTGCGAACTTTCGCTATGGCCCCTAGTGCAAGGTCAACCGCATCACGGCGCGCAGGTTCCAAATTACAGCCCGAATCGTGTTGCGATTTTTTGCCGCAGCCTGGCCAGGCAGGATCGAAGGAGCGGTCGTCGAAGCGTCCTCGACCGCGCCAAGCGCCATGTCCGTTCGGCAAACGGCGTGAATATCACCGCGCCGGTGGCTCCAACCCCTTCGCCTTGAACACCGCGCTCGCGGCCGGGCTCGCGAGATACTTGATCAAAGCGGCAGCCGCCGCCGGCTGCTTCGCCGTCGCGCCGACCGCGGCGGTCTGCATGACCGTGTTTTGCAGCGAAGCTGGCACCGGCCCGACCAGATCGACACCGGGCGTCGCCAAGATATCGCTGACCAGCACGATGCCGAGTTCGGCCTCGCCTTTGGCCACCGCCACCGTGGTCATCGCGCCACCCGGCTGAAGCTGGAGTTTGTCCTTGAGCGTGTCGGCAAGGCCGAGACGTTCGAGCTGCTTGGTGAGATAGACGCCAGTCTGGCTTTGCTTGGTGTAGGTGATCGATTTCGCCGCCAGCAGCGTGCGCTTGAACGCCTCCTCGCTGCTAATGTCGGGCTTGGCCGCGCCGGCTTTCACCGCGACGCCGATGCTGGTGCTGGCAATGTTCGTCACCGTTGCCGCGTTCACCTTGCCTTCCTTGCTCAGGGCCTCGATCTGCGGCGTGGCGAAGATTGCGACGTCGAAATCGCCTGACTCGATCCGCTGCTTCTGACCCGGATAAATCTCGAAGTGGAAGACGACCTTGTCGCCGCTGTCGCGCTCGAACTGCGGCAGCAACGCTTCAAACGCGGCGCGCAGACCGGGAATGCAAAGAACCTTGATGTCGGCAGCGCGCGCCTCGAGCGCAAAGCACATCACGAGCGCCGCTGCGGCGGCGCGCCAAAGCCATCCCATCGTATCCTCCAGGTTATTGTTTTTTGTCGAACAAGCTTGCCGGCCAGCCTAGCGCGCCCGCGCCTGCTCGGCGAGTTGCTTGAGCACCGCACGCAGCGGCCCCGGTCCGGTGACGCGTTGCGGAAATGTCAGCCGCAAAGCAAGAGGTCCGTTCTGCAAGTCGATGCCGTCCGGATCGATGCCGGTGCAACGCCAGTCGCCGCCCGGGCCGCCGAGCAGCTTGGTGGCGTAGAGCCGGCAGGCTTCGGCGTGGTCGGCATTCATGTGCGCCATGGCGTCGGCTTCCGCGTCGATCAGCGCCTCGGCGCCGGAAAGATCGGTCAGCAGGTCGGCGGCGGTCAGGTCGGCGGCCCGGGCGAAGCCGCCGTTGAGATGCGCCGAAACGACGCTCATCCGCCAGAACGCGAAATCGCCGAAGCCGGCATAGAGTTTCGACTTAGGATGATGCGCCAGAAATCGTCGGCGAATGCGAGGCTCGTCGGCGCTGTCGCGGTCGACCGGCGCCAGCATGCCCAGCACGGTGAGACGCGGATGGGTCAGCGCGTCGCCTTTGCCGGTCTCCGCCAACAGAAACGAGGCGCGGCCGTCGCGCTCCAGATTGGCGGTATGGGTGGCGAGCTTGGACACCAGGATCAGCGGTGCGCCGTCGACATCGGTTGCGACATTGACCAGCGAGGCGAAGGGATAACCGGTATTGCGGTCGAGCGTCGACAGCGCGCCGGAGCGGATCGTCCGCAACAGCCCCTTGGCCCAGTCGCGCGGCACAAAATCCGCCGGTTGAGGCGCGTTTTCGGGCACGCGGCCGGGCATGGCCCCTGGCAATGGTGTTTCGGCTGGATTTTCAGGCATCATGGCATTGGGACTTTGGCGGTTAAAGGCTCGGTCCGTGCGGCTAGTTTGCGCCGTAAGGGTTGAATTCGCTACAGAATCACATAGTTGTTGCAAAGAGGCCACATTTCAGACCCCGTTTTTACGCTTCAAACCTTGCGGGACGGCACGCCAGAGAAGCTGCAACGTGACGCATAGAGGGGCTTTATGCCAACAATCGCTCTCGTCGACGATGACCGCAATATCCTGACCTCCGTTTCGATGGCGCTCGAGGCCGAGGGCTACCGGATCATGACTTATACCGATGGCGCCTCCGCCCTCGAAGGTTTCAAGACCTCACCGCCGGATCTGGCCATCCTCGACATCAAGATGCCGCGCATGGACGGCATGGAAACCCTGCGCCGGCTGCGCCAGAAATCAGACATGCCGGTGATCTTCCTGACGTCGAAGGACGAGGAGATCGATGAGATGTTCGGCCTCAAAATGGGCGCCGACGATTTCATCCGCAAACCGTTCTCGCAGCGCCTGCTGGTCGAGCGCGTCAAGGCGGTGCTGCGCCGCGCCAGCCCGAAAGACGCCACGACCCAGAAGGAAACCGACGCCAAGGCGCTCGAGCGCGGCCAGCTTCGCATGGACCCGGAGCGTCATACCTGCACCTGGAAAAACGACCCGGTCACCCTCACCGTCACCGAATTCCTCATCCTGCAGGCGCTCGCGACCCGCCCCGGCGTGGTCAAGAGCCGCAACGCGCTGATGGATGCCGCCTATGACGACCAGGTCTATGTCGACGACCGCACCATCGACAGCCACATCAAGCGCCTGCGCAAGAAGTTCAAGGTTGTCGACGACGACTTCGATATGATCGAGACGCTGTACGGCGTCGGCTATCGCTTCAAGGAAGCGTAATTCACCGTTCATCCCCGCGAAAGCGGGGATCCAGTGCGTAAGCACGCGGCTTGGGATTGTGGCCCTGGATTCCCGCTTTCGCGGGAATGAGCGGAAATTGCGAGATTGAGGTAATCTCTCGGGGCACAAATCAACCGGGCTGGATCAACGACGTGCTCGATCGAACCGCGGAAATTCAAGCGCAAAAAGCCGAGGCCAAACGCAACGGCGCGGCTGCCGCAGCGCCCGCCCGCCGCAGCTTCAGCAGCCTGCGCCGATTGGCCGCTTCGGTCTGGCATTTCTTCGTCGCGCAAAGTTTCTCCAGCCTCACCCGCCGCATCGTCTTCCTCAATCTCACCGGGCTGATCGCGCTCTTGGCGGGCGTGCTTTATCTCTCGCAATTCCGCGCCGGCCTGATCGACGCGCGCGTGCAAAGTCTGCTGGTGCAGAGCGAGATCATTGCCGGCGCCATCGCCGCCTCGGCGACGGTGGAAACCGATTCCATCACCATCGATCCCGACCGCCTGCTGGAATTGCAGGCCGGCGAAAGCTACGGCCCGTCCGACGACCAGCTTTCCGGCATCGAATTCCCGATCAACCCCGAGCGCGTCGCGCCGCTGCTGCGCCGCCTGGTGTCGCCGACCAACACCCGCGCGCGCATCTACGACCGCGACGGCGTGCTGATCCTCGACAGCCGCAATCTCTACGGCCGCGGCGACGTGCTGCGTTTCGATCTGCCGTCGCCGACCGCCGAGCAGCCCGGCCCGATGGAGCGCACGTTCATCGCCATCCGGCGCTGGTTCGGCCGCGGCGATCTCCCGCTGTACAAGGAGCTCGGCCCCGAGAACGGCAAGGGCTATCCGGAAATCGGCCAGGCGCTGAACGGCCTGCATGCCAGCATGGTGCGGGTCAACGACCGCGGCGAGGTCATCGTCTCGGTCGCGGTGCCGGTGCAGCGTTTCCGCGCGGTGCGCGGCGCGCTGATGCTGTCGACGCAAGGCGCCGATATCGACGAGATGGTGGAGGCCGAGCGTCTCGCCATCGTCAAAGTGTTTCTGGTCGCCGCCGCCGTCATGGTGGTGCTGTCTATGCTATTGGCCGGCACCATCGCCGGTCCGGTGCGGCGGCTGGCCGAAGGCGCCGAGCGCGTGCGGCGGCGCATTCGCACCCGTGTCGAAATTCCCGACTTCACGCGGCGGCGCGACGAGATCGGCCATCTGTCCGGCGCGCTGCGCGACATGACCGGCGCGCTCTACAGCCGCATCGAGGCGATCGAAAGTTTCGCCGCCGATGTCGCGCACGAACTGCGCAACCCGCTGACCTCGCTGCGCTCGGCGGTGGAAACGCTGCCGATGGCCAAGACCGACGCCAACCGCAAGCGGCTGCTCGATATCATCGAGCACGACGTGAAGCGGCTCGACCGGCTGATCTCTGATATTTCCGACGCCAGCCGACTCGACGCCGAACTGCAACGCCAGGAAGTCGCCGCCATCGATCTCGCCAGCCTGCTCGACGCGCTGGTGAAGGCAGCCAACGAAGTCCACAACACGGACGTCAAAGTGACGCTGAGCTTCGAAGGCGGGAGCCCACGCGATTTCAAGGTGCCAGGCCATGACTCGCGGCTCGGCCAGGTCGTCAGCAACCTGGTCGACAATGCCCGCTCGTTCTCGCCGCCCGGCGCCACGGTGCGCATCACCTGCCGCAAGCTGAAGAAGGACGTCGAGATCGTGGTCGATGACGACGGCCCCGGCGTGCGGCCGGAAGCGCTGGAGAAAATCTTCGAGCGTTTCTACACCGATCGCCCGCATCAGGGCTTCGGGCAAAACTCAGGTCTTGGCCTGTCGATCACCAAGCAGATCGTCGAGGCTCACGGCGGCACGATCCGGGTCGAGAACCGCACCGTCCCGGCGGGCCGCGGTGAGGAGCCGCAAGAAGGGCCTAAAGTGCTCGGCGCCCGCTTCACGGTCCGCCTGCCGGCGATGTGATGATGATCCGCGCGCGTTCCTTTCTTCTTTCACCTCCCCCTCGAGGGGGGAGGTCGGTTCGCGAAGCGAACCGGGAGGGGGTGACAGCGCAAGAAAACTCACCCCACCCCGGCGCACTTCGTCCGCCGACCCTCCCCCTCCAGGGGAGGGTAAAGGCTGCGCATGCCTGACTCTTCCACCATCCACGCCTCCGCCGTTTTGGTCGGTGCGAAAGCCGTGCTGATCCGCGGCCCGTCCGGCTCCGGCAAATCGCGGCTGGCCTTCGACCTCATCGAAGCCGCGGCGCGAGGCGCCCTGCCCTTCGCCCGCCTGGTGGCGGATGATCGCGCCTATGTCGAGGCGCGGGACGGCCGGCTGCTGGTCCGGCCCGCCCCGCAGCTTGCCGGGCTGATCGAGATCCGCGGCCTCGGTATCCGGCGGTTGGTTTTCGAACCGGTGGCGACGGTGGGGCTGGTTATCGATCTTGGCGACCCAAATTCGATGAGAATCCCGGCCAATGCAGACCGGGAAACCACTTTGGAAGGCGTCCTTATACCGCGACTTTCGGTTGCACCGGGCGTGGATGCCCTACCTTTGGTATTGGCCGCGCTGAGGACAGCGGCGACGGTCGATTGACCTCAGGGTCAATGTTGGCTACCTCCGCGCCTCGATCCTGCTGGAAAAAATTAACCATACCGGGCCTAGGATCGCCCGCACCAAATACGGACATTCGAGCCCTGTCTTGGTCCCGCCTTTCCGCAGTGCAGCAGAACGCCTATATAGCGAGGAAGCCCCTTGCAATGGGCCTTTGAATGGGCGTGAATGCGACCCCAATCGTGCGGCGCAACCAAGCGCCCGCGAGGAGTTCGGGATGATCGGCCTCGTATTAGTCACTCACGGGCGGCTCGCTATCGAGTTCCGCTCTGCGCTGGAGCACGTCGTTGGCCCCCAGCGCCAGATCGAGGCCATTACGATCGGCCCCGAGGACGACGTCGAGCAGTGCCGCAAGAATATTCTCGATGCGGTTAAACGCGTCGACAGCGGCGAAGGCGTTGCCATCCTGACCGACATGTTCGGCGGCACGCCGTCCAACCTCGCTATTTCGGTGATGAGCCAGCCCAAGGTCGAGGTACTCGCCGGCATCAATCTGCCGATGCTGATCAAGCTCGCCAAAGTCCGCGAAACCTGCCCCCTCGAAGACGCCGTCGCAGCAGCCCAGGAAGCGGGACGCAAATACTGTACGATCGCGAGCCGGGTGCTCAACGGTAAATGACCGGTCCCGCTCGAGCGGACGCCCCCGACGAGCACTCCACCCCGGTGGTGCGTGAAGTCGAGATCGTCAACAAAAAGGGCCTGCATGCCCGCGCTTCGGCCAAATTCGTGCAGACAGCCGAACAATATAACGCCGCCATTATCGTGACCCGCGGTCATGAAACCGTCGGCGGCACCTCGATCATGGGATTGATGATGCTGGCCGCCGCCACCGGCTCCACCATCACGATCCAGGCGACCGGCAAGCAGGCCGCCGCAGCCGTCGATGCGCTGTGCGCCTTGGTATCCGGCAAGTTCGGCGAAGACGAGTAGCTTCGCGCGCCGCCAGAGGCGGCGGGTATGGTAGCCTGCTACATAAAGAAATCTTTATATATGCGTTGCAGGCCCGGTGGTGGCCTGTTATAGGCACGCCCAGTCAATCACCCCTTATTTTTGTCAGTTGCACAGGATTGTCATGACCGCTTCAGCCACGCCGAAAACCGGATTCAGCGACTACATCGTCAAGGACATCTCGCTCGCCGCATTCGGCCGCAAAGAACTCTCGCTGGCCGAAACCGAAATGCCCGGCCTGATGGCGACCCGCGAGGAATACGGCCCGAAGCAGCCGCTCAAAGGCGCGCGCATCGCCGGCTCGCTGCACATGACGATCCAGACCGGCGTGCTGATCGAAACCCTGGTGGCGCTTGGCGCCGACGTGCGCTGGGTGTCGTGCAACATCTACTCGACGCAGGATCACGCCGCCGCCGCCATCGCGGCCGCCGGCGTTCCGGTGTTCGCCATCAAGGGCGAGAGCCTGGAAGACTACTGGGCCTACACCGCCCGCATGTTCGACTGGCACGGCGGCGGCTATCCGAACATGATCCTCGACGACGGCGGCGACGCCACGATGTATGTCCACCTCGGCCTGCGCGCCGAGAACGGCGACACCGCGTTCCTCGACAAGCCGGGCTCCGATGAAGAAGTGATCTTCTTCGCGCTGCTCAAGAAGCAGCTCAAGGAAAAGCCGAAGGGCTACTTCGCCGCGATCGCCGCGAGCATCAAGGGCGTGTCGGAAGAGACCACCACCGGCGTGCACCGGCTCTACGACATGCAGAAGGCCGGCACGCTGCTGTGGCCCGCCATCAACGTCAACGACTCGGTCACCAAGTCGAAGTTCGACAACCTCTATGGCTGCCGTGAATCGCTGGTCGACGGCATCCGCCGCGGCACCGACGTCATGATGTCGGGCAAGGTGGCGATGGTCGCCGGCTTCGGCGACGTCGGCAAAGGCTCGGCCGCTTCGCTGCGCCAGGCCGGCTGCCGCGTGATGGTGTCCGAAGTCGATCCGATCTGCGCACTGCAGGCGGCGATGGAAGGCTACCAGGTCGTGACCATGGAAGACGCAGCACCCCAGGCCGACATCTTCGTCACCGCCACCGGTAACAAGGACATCATCACGATCGAGCACATGCGCGCGATGAAGGATCGCGCCATCGTCTGCAACATCGGCCACTTCGACAACGAGATTCAGATCGCCTCGCTGAAGAACCTGAAGTGGGACAACATCAAGCCGCAGGTCGACGAGATCACCTTCCCCGACGGCCATCGCATCATCATGCTGTCGGAAGGCCGCCTGGTGAACTTGGGCAACGCCATGGGTCACCCCTCGTTCGTGATGTCGGCGTCGTTCACCAACCAGACGCTGGCGCAGATCGAGCTGTACGCCAACAACAAGGACGGCAAGTACAAGAAGGAAGTCTACGTGCTGCCGAAGTCGCTCGACGAGAAGGTCGCGCGGTTGCACCTGTCGAAGATCGGCGTGAAGCTCACGACGCTGCGCAAGGACCAGGCCGACTACATCGGCGTCAAGCAGGAAGGCCCGTTCAAGAGCGATCACTACCGCTACTAGGATTTAGCTTTATCGAGTTTGCGCGATGGCCGGGCCGAAAGGTCCGGCCATTTTTATTTAGGGCGCGCGCGTGTCCGCTACTCCGCGAAGCGCAGACGCCGCCTATTGATCAATTCGAGACCGGTCGCTTGCGCCGCACGAATGGCGTCCCCAGCCATTTTGCTGAGCAATTCCCCGCGATAGTCTGGATCGGCAGGATCGGTCGGCATCTTCTGGAGACCCTCAATGCATTCCTTGCTCGCACCACCCGGCAGAAACGGATAATCGTCCCCGCCGCAGAGGATGTAAGGCAACGCCGCCACTTTGATCGGCGTCTCGCTGTCGCATGTGACGCCGTCTTTTCCAATGAAACGCGTCACCGCAGCGGCTTGGGTATTGTTGCGGCGGGTCACCGCCGCTTCCACGCCGGCAAGATGCGGCCATGCGCCGGTGCCAGCCTGCTGCAAGCCATGCGTTATCGCGGCGCAGACTTGCCTAGCCGGGAACGAGCGGACCGCAATGACGTCGTCAAAGCGGAAAATATCGATGACGTGCTTCAGCGTGAGTTTCGAGCCGGACGGCAGATTTTCGTTGAGCCCGAGATTGCCTGAATTGATCAGGGCCACATCGGCCCTGGTTTTGCTCAGCACCAGATCGCCGAGCCAGTCACCAAATCCCGTTTCCTGACTGCGGTTCGGCGTCTCCTCCAGCTCCATCATCGAGCGTATCCAGCCGACCGGCTGGCCAAGACAATGCGCATCGGCGGCCACCATCTTCTCGCAAAGCACCTTTTCCGTCCGCGCGAACCAGGACTCCGCAAGCTTTTCGAGAGCGGCATCCGGCGGGATCGCCGCGTTGAGCAAGATAAGCTGACCTTCGATGCGCGGTTTTTGTCCCCGCGACAGATGGACATCGATCCGCCAGGCCGAACGCGCATCCGAGTCCGCCTTGAAGCCGCGGCCGTCGCGGAGCACCATGTTCTCATGGTCATGCCCGCCGACCACCAGGTCGAGCCCGGCGCCGGAAAGCTCCGTGATCAGGGCCTCGTCGTCCTCGCGCGGCAGATGCGTCAGTGCGACGATGAGTTCGGCGCCTTGGGCGCGCAAATAATCGATGCTGCGCCGGGCCGCAGGCAGGGCTTTTTCAAATTGCGGGTAGCGCGGCGCACCTCTTTTGTCGGGCGTGAGACCGATACCGAAGAGGCCTACCTTGACGTTGTCGACGTCCAGAACAAAGCCATCCTTGTGCACGTTCTTGCGGCTCAATATCCCGCTCATGGCTTTGCAATTCGGAAAATCCAGATTTGCGGCAAGCCAGGTGAACTGCGATTCGTCGACCCGCGCGTTGAGCGGCGGCTGAGCGTCCTGGCATCGTGAGTCGTCGAATTCATGATTGCCGAAGGCGACAAACATCCGCCGGTCGAAGGCCTTGGGATCGCCGTCAAGATTGTTCAAGGCATCGATCATCTGCTCACCCTTGAACACCTTGCTGATCAGGGAGGGCGATAGAAAATCGCCGGCGTGAAGAAGGATGGCGTTCGGCGCGTCGCGTTCGATCCACTTCCGCAGCGTGCGCACCCGCGTGAGCCCGCCGATCGTGCCGTCGGCGAGGCCGTCGAGACGATAGATGTCATTGATGGCAAGGAAGGTGACGCGCCTTTCGCCGCCAGCAGACGCCTGCTTACCGGGCGAGCCAAGATTGTTTGGCGGCACGGCGAGAATATAGAACAGCGGCAGCAGCATTAGCGCCGCCGCCAGGATACCAACAATGAACCATCCGACGGCCGACGGCCTTGATGATCTACGGCGGCGTTCTTCAAGATACGGCATGGGACTCCGCGCTCAACCCGGTGGCACGATGACGATGCTGTAGCGCTGCGGCTTGCCCGGCATGGCCCAGAAACTCCTCCAGATTTCGCTCGCATTGACGGCGGCATGCGGCGCCTGCGCGCGGGCGGCGCTCACGCAAGCGGTGTCCGCGGCGAAACAGACCAGCGCCATGCCGCTTTGCGCCAGTTGCGCCGCATCGCGCGGCGGCAGACCGGGCAGCGCGCGCGGGCGATCGTAGGCATAGGCGACGACGCTATAGGCGATCTCGGCGTCGCCGCCGACAAAGCGCAATGGCAGCGGCGTCGCCTGATGCCAGAGCTGTTCGACCTGTATCGCCAGCAGCCGGCCCTGCGCCGCGGCGGGCTGCGGCCCGTTGCGATGCACGAAGACGGCAAACGCCGGCGCGACGATCAGCATCGCCAGCGGCACCGCAGCCGTGGCCACGAGCATGCGGCGGGTATCGGTGGCGCGCAGCGTCACCTTCGGCGACGATAGCAGCAGCACCGGCAACAGCGTCCAGGCCGGCATCGACCACAGCGACGTGATTTCGGTGCCGCTCGCCACCGCGCCGAGCATCGGCAGCAGGAACGGTCCCCAGAATGCCGCGGCGGCCAGCCGGCGCGACGGCTCGCGCGGCCAGATCATGTCGGCGAGCGTTTCCCGGCTCGGCCACGATGCCACCAGCACGATGAGCAGCGGGATCGCGATATAGCCGATCGAACCGCCGAAATAGCCGAGCGTGCTGATCAGCGTGGCGCCGACCGGTTTGTCGCCGTGCACGACCATCGCATAACGGAACGGCGCGAATTCGTAGCGCACCAGCCATGCCACGTGCGGCGCCAGCGCCATCAAGCCGGCGGCAACGGTGAGCCACGGCGCCGCCGAGCGGAAATAGACGCCGCGCCGCACATCGATCAGCGCCGCCAGCGCCAGCCCCGCCAGCAGGAACACCGACCAGTATTTGCCCAGCATGCAGCCGGCGGCGCCGAGACCGGCGAGCACGGCATAAAGGCGGCTGCGGGTCTCGAACGAGCGCAGAAACCAGAACGTGGTCGCAGCCCATAGCGGGATCAGCACCGTGTTGACGTTGAACTTCAGCGCATGAAAATTGAAAAACGGCACCAGCGTCAGTAGCGCCAGCCCGGCGACGCGCTTTTCGAGGACGAGATAATCCGCCGACACCGCCCAAGCGAACCACAGCGCGATCGCCGGCATCGTCATCGCCAGCAGGTAATAGGACCACTCGGCGACCGGGAAAACGCTGAACCATAGCCACGCCGTCCAGGCGGCCAGCGGCGGATGCTTGAAATAGCCGAGGCCGAGATCGCGCGACCAGGCGATCACCTCGGCCATGTCGTAGTGCAGGCCTTGGCTGCCTTTGGCGATGGTGGCGTAGAGCGCCCACAGCACCGCGTAGAGCACGAGCGACATCAGCACCGTACGGTCGGCGCGGGCCGGGTCGGTCAGGGCGTCGCGGTAACGGCCGGCGGCGGTCAGGGGGTTCGGAAAGCGCATGAGCCTAGCCCTATGACATGCCGGAAAAACGCGCAAATCCCTCCCGTTCGCCCCCGCGAAAGCGGGGACCCAGGCCGTTGAAGCACTGGATTCCCGCTTTCGCGGGAATGAGCGGTGGAGAGGCCGCCACTGCGAGGAGATCGCTTGATGGTGCCGGATTCGAGTGTTATCTCGCCCCCATGACGGCCGTCCCCATCAAAAACATCCGCAATTTTTCGATTGTCGCGCATATCGATCACGGCAAATCCACGCTCGCCGACCGGCTGATCCAGCTCACCGGCGGGCTCGACGCCCGTGAGATGGCCGGCAAGGAGCAGATCCTCGACTCGATGGACATCGAGAAGGAGCGCGGCATTACCATCAAGGCGCAGACCGTGCGCCTGAACTACCGCGCCAAGGACGGCCAGGATTACATCCTCAATCTGATGGACACCCCGGGCCACGTCGACTTCGCC
>CAIRGJ010000031.1 GCA_903878085.1 uncultured Hyphomicrobiales bacterium
CCCCACCGACGTTTTGCGTGTGGAGGTAGATAGGTCAGCAACCCTGACTAGTAATAGCCGGGCAAGTTCCCATCTGGATTGGGCGCAATTTCGCGCTTCCAGAAAGGAACTTTGATGCGCTTGGATTTGATCGGTACTTTGAAGCCGTTTGCTGAAGTCGGATACGGCGAGTTTTTTCTTCACCACAGCGGTGGTGTCGGTGCCCGTTTTGCCTTGAAGGCTTGTAATAAATCGGGCGATGAGGACACCGTCCTCTCTTTCGATAAAATACATCCTGGAATTTCCGGCCCGCATCTGGTGCCGACCACTCAATTCGTCAATCGAGACGTGCTCGCTCTGTCAGGCGCCGCGCTGAGGCCGAGCTACGCCGACCTTTATGAGTTTCGAGACGGTTCTCCCCCGCGAACTGACGCCTACGGTACGGCGATCTTCATCAACTCCACTGTTCTGCTTCGCGCCTATGGCATCTCGGGGGCTGTGGATGTCGATCTCAAGAGCGGCGTATGGATGCGCTCAATCGCTCACCCCGGTTCAATGTGGACTGACGGCTGGAAGATCGTCGTCGCGACGGCTTCGGGTGAGATCGACATCGTAACGCCTCAGCAGATGGCTAAGGTCGCTGCTGCCTGAGCGACGATGCAGGGTGGGGGCACTCGCCCGGGTTTATTGGGTCTTCCGAGGGTCTTTTCCGACCCGATTTTGTGCCCCCACCGTTGACTTTACTGGGGAAATAGCGGTCTTCCTCTCCCACCACTTTTCCTCCTTCGGAGCTAAGGCTCGGTTGGCCTGCTTGCGCGAAGGCGGTCTTAATCCGTAAAAGCAGGGTCGGAACGCGGGTGTAGCTCAATGGTAGAGCAACAGCCTTCCAAGCTCGATCCTAACCGCGTGAAGCACAGGCATCTCCACGCGTAAGGCCTTGAGAATGTTAACTCGCCCCTCGCCTAGACCCCACCCCAGTAGGGGGGAAGCCACCCCGGCAGAATATGGGGTGCGAGTATTTGGCCGTCGGGCCGGTGCCCCGAAAAGAAAAAATCAAAAGCCGCCATCGCACTATCTGGACAATGATGCGTTGCCATAGGAATGGGGACCTCGTCTTCCAAATTTGAAACGGGAAACAAAAGGCCTCGACGCCTTTGCTAGGCCGGCGGCATCCTGACAGACTCTAGACCCGACCGAGCCTTTAGGCCGCGATCCGGCAGCGCGCCTTCGTCTGGCTTGTCGCTGTCGGACAGACACATGAGCGCACTTGGCTGATGTCGTCGGCGCCTCGGCTACCGTTTCATCTGTCCTTTTGCCGGCGAATAACGGCAACGATTTTCCGATTTTGTTTGTAATGTGGGCTCGGCGAATTGTTTTGAGCCCCGGTCTCGATAGCCTCACGATATCGACGCCCTGTCGCTGTTTTGATCGGCCAAAATCGAATGGATTAGGGCCGGATGCCGCGACAGCGCGGCGCTGACGAGCTTTGCGGCTTCGATCAGAGCCGGCACACGGGTTCGGATCAGGGTTTCAAGATCGACGCGCGCCGATTCGCCCGCGCAGTTGATGGCGGCGATTACCCGGTTTCTGTTGTCTCTGACCGGTACCGCGCAAGCGACAATCCCATACTCCAACTGATCTTGAATCGCCGCGTAGCCGTTGCGATGAACGCTCTCGAAGATTCTGCGAAGATCGTCGGCCGTCGTTGTGGTGCGGGAGGTGTGGCTGGGGAACGGCGCGCGCGCGAGAAAAGCTTCCTGGCTGGGGCGATCGAGATGGGCCAGCAGCACCTGACCTGTGGACGTCGCATAAGCCGGAAGCCGATATCCGATTCTGGCCCGATAACGGTTTTCCCGCTTGCTGGGTACATGGGCGACGTAGAGAACGTCGTCGTCATCAAGCAGCGTCATCGACACCGCATCGTGAAATTGGTCGGCGACGCCCTGCAAGAATGAATCGGCTACGAGTTTCAGATTCATCGAGTTCAAGAACGCGGTGCCCAGCGACAGAACGCGGGCGCGCAGGATAAAGCGACGGCCGTTGGTCGCGACGTAGCCGAGTTGTTTCAGCGTGAGCAGGCTGCGCCGTGCGGTGGCCGGGCTGATGCCGGTCTTTGCCGCCACTTCGGACAGCGTCATCTCCGGCGTTTCGTCGGTGAAGGCCTGTATTATTTCGAGACCGCGCGCGAGGGCCTCAACGAATTCCGGGCCGCGCTCGTCGCGCACTTTCCCGCCCATGCTCTGTGTTGACATTACTCGCTCCGTTCCGCAGAATTCGTACAACGAAATATAATGCGCCTAGCGAATAATTGCGCTGAACGCAAACAATATACGAGTTGGGCGCGTCTCAAAGCTCAATCGTCTGGGGGCGGATATGACGGATGTTGGAGCAAGTTCGCTCGCGGTCGAAACCAAACAAGAAGCGAAGGCGCGACCGCTAGCCGGAATTCGAATTCTGGACCTCAGCCGGGTCTTTTCCGGCCCATGGGCCACGCAGATGCTCGGCGATCTCGGCGCCGAAATCATCAAGGTGGAGCAGCCGGGCCGGGGCGATGACCTGCGCCGGTTGGGGCCGCCGTTCCTGCACGATCGTGACGGCAAAGAGACCGCCGAGTCGGCCTATTATCTCAGTACCAATCGCAACAAGAAGTCGATCGCCGTCGATATCTCGACGGAGCAGGGGCAGGACATCATCCGCCGCCTTGCCGCGATATCCGATGTCTGCGTCGAGAATTTCAAAGTCGATAATTTGGCGCGCTATGGGCTGGATTATGCGTCTCTGTCGAAGCTGAACGATCGGCTGATCTATTGTTCGATCACAGCCTTCGGCCAGACCGGCCCGTACCGTCATCGCGCCGGCTACGACACGCTGCTGCAGGCGATGTGCGGTGTCATGAGCCTGACCGGCCATCCGGACGGCGTTCCCGGCGGCGGACCGATGAAAGTCGGTTTCGTCTTGTCCGATATGCTGTCCGGTATGTATGCCGCGACGGCGATCGTCAGCGCGCTCTACGAGCGCGATCTGCGCGCCGGCAAGGGCCAGCAAGTCGATATCTCGATGTTCGACGCGCAAGTCGCGGCGATGTCGCATCAGGCAATGCACTATCTTTTGTGCGGCGAAGATCCTGAACGTTTCGGTACCGCCGCGCCATCGGTCGTGCCTTCGCAAATGTTCGAATGTGCCGATGGCTATATCGTCGTGGTTGCCGGTAACGACGATCAGTTCCGCCGCCTATGCACGCTATTGGAATGCGCCGGGCTGGCCGAAGATCCACGGTACGCGACGAATGGAGTGCGCGTGCGCAATCGCAAAACTCTTGCGCCGCTTCTCGAGCAACAATTTCGCGCGAAATCCAAACAGCAGTGGCTCGTGCTTCTTGAAGCCGCGGGCCTCGTCGGCGGACCGATCAATCGCATATCGGACGTCTTCGCCGATCCGCAGACCGCCGCGCGCGGCATCGTCGTTAAGGTAGATCACAAGCTCGCCGACGGCGTGCCATTGTTGCGCTCGCCTATGCGGCTCTCCGGTACGCCGCTCGACACCTACACCGCGCCGCCCACGTCCGGGCAACACACCGACGACATCCTCGGCGGGCTGCTTGGAATTCCGCAGGCCGAATTGGATTCGCTGAGAAGTCGGAAAGCCATCGTCTAGGTCGTCGAAAGAATCCCTGCGCCAGCCAACAAGAATAATTTCGTGGAGGAGACGGACAATGAAGATCCTGAAAGTTGCAATCGCGACCGCTTTGCTTGCGCTGGCCGCGGCGCACGGTTCGGCTCATGCGGCAGATGACTTCGCTAGCCGCCGCGTCCGGATCCTCGTGCCGTTCGCCGCCGGCGGAACGCTCGACATTCTGGCGCGCTTGCTCGCGGAAAAACTGTCGGACGCCTGGGGCCCGCGGGCCATCGTCGAAAATCGGCCCGGGGCCGGCGGCATTATTGCTTCGCGCGAACTCGTCAACTCGCCGCCCGACGGCCATACCTTGATGCTGGTGGCGGGCGGCCACGCGCTCAACGTGCTGATGTATTCGCAGCTCCCGTACGACACGTTGAACGATTTCACCCCGATCTCGCTGCTGGCAGGCGCCGGCAACGTCATCCTGGTCCCGGCAAATTCGCCGAACAAGACGCTGGCCGATCTGCTCAAGGCCGCCAAGGCCGCGCCCGGCACCATCACGTATGGCACTGCTGGAGTCGGAACCTCGGTGCATCTATCGGGCGAACTGCTCAAACATATGACGGGAGCCGACCTCGTGCCGGTGCATTTCAAGGGCGATTCTGAATCGCTGACCGCAGTGATCGGCAGCCATATTCCGATGAGCATCAACGCCGCCCCGGCGGCGATCGCGCAGACCAAGCAAGGATCGCTGCGCGCGGTCGCGGTCACCTCCAGCTTCCGATCGTCATATCTGCCTGACGTGCCGACCGTCGCTGAGGCCGGCGTGCCTGGTTATGACGTCGTCAATTGGTGGGGCGTGGTGGCGCCTGGAAAAATGCCGCCCGAGTTGGTGGCGAAGCTGAACGCCGCCATTCAAAAGGCGATGAAGGAATTGGCCGCGACCGACAAGATGAAACTGATGGCGGTCGACGTGTCGACGGGATCGCCGCAGGAATTCGATCGCTTGATCCGCGCCGAAATGGAGAAGTGGAAGCCAGTCGTACAATCCGCCGGCATCAAGCTCGAAGCGAAATAGGCCGGAGCGGAAATGACGATGCAATGGCTCCAGGATCGTGAGATCGCAATTGTGGCTTGCGCCGACACCAAACCGGTGAAGCGCAGCGGCAAGACCGCGCTCGAACTGGCCGGCGAGGTGACGGACACGCTGCTGCGGTCGGCGGGCATCGAGCGCGACCGCATCGACGGCCTGGCGGCGACGCCGGCGAATTCGGAAGCCTACAACCCGTTCTGGACCAGCATGCTGGCGGACGCGCTCGGTCTTTCCGTCGGTTGGAGCCAGGTCACCGATATCGGCGGGGCTTCGATCATCGGCAATATTTTGCGGGCCGGCGCTGCGGTTCACGCCGGGCTCTGCGAAATGGTGCTGTGCATTGCCGCCGATGCGCCGTCGACCCAGTTCTTCGCCAAGCAAAGCGGCTTTCGTGCCGAGTTCTGCGATCCGTTTGGCTACAGCGTGCTGCCGTTGTCGTTCGCGCTGCTGACGTCCGCCTACGCCGCCCGCTACGGCTCGCCTGATCGGGGATTGGCGAGACTTGCGGTTACGCAGCGAAACGGCGCGCTGCTTAATGACCGGGCTTGCGACTACCTGCGTGTGCCGCTGACCGAAGAGGATTATCTCGCCTCCAGAATGATTTCGCATCCATTGCGTTTGCTTGACTGCGTCATGCGGTGCGATGGCGCCAACGCGTTTCTGGTGACGTCTAGCCGGATGGCGCGCGAGATGGGATGCGCGGCGCCGGTTCATCCGATCGCCTATCGCGAGTGCATCAACTTCGATCCGAAGAATGCTGTCGACGATATCACCCTGACCGGCTTCACCCAGGCTGGTCCGGCGGCGCTGCGTGACGCGGGGTTGGCACCGGCCGATATTCAAAGTTTCCACCCCTATGATGATTTCTACATCGCCATTCTGTTGCAGCTCGAGCAGATCGGGTTCTGCAGGAGGGGGCAGGCCAGCGATTTCATTCGTGAGCACAACGTCGGTATCGGCGGCGATCTGCCGATCAATACCGGCGGCGGGCAGATCTCGGCTGGCCAGCCGGGTCTCGCCAATGGCGGGGTCAATCTGATCGAAGCGGTCCGCCAACTGCGCGGCGAGGCCGGACCGCGGCAACTCGCCGAGGCCAGCAACGCCATGGTGACCGGCATCGGCGTCATTCAATACGCCCGCAATTGGGGCTGCAGCAACGTCATAATCTTGGAGCGCGGCGCATGAGCGAGAGCCGGACACCTATTGTCGAGACCGACCTGACGCGTCCTTTTTGGCAAGCCACGAAGCAGCGGCGCTTCTTGCTGCAATACGATCCGAAAGCGGATCGCTATCAATTCTATCCGCGGCCGATCAGCCTGTACTCGACGGCGCCGCTGGTCTGGCGTGAGGTCAAGGGCGAGGGCACGCTCATTGCCCATACGCTGTGTCATACGCCGGCGCCCGGCTTTGCCGCGCTCACCCCGTACATCCTCGCGATCGTGCAATTGGCCGAAGGGCCGCGTGTTTTTGCGCGCGTCGCCGACGCAAAATACGAGGAGCTGAAAGTCGGACAGAAGATGCGGATTGTTTGGGGCGACGAACTCGGCGATGGCCGCGAATATCTGTTCGCGCCCGCCAACTGACGATGTTTCACACGGCAGCTTGCAGGCGGCGGGTATGAAGTGGCTTCAGAATCGTGGCATCGCGATCGTCGGATTTGCCGACACGCCGCTGGTTCGCAACAGCGGCCGCAGCGCCGCGGAAATTGCCGGCGAGGTTGTCGGTAAGCTGCTGGCCGAGGCGAGGCTTGAGCGCCGCGACATCGACGGGCTTGCCGTAACCCTTGCGATGTCGGAAGCGGCGAACCCATTCTGGAGCAATTTGCTGGCGGAGCATCTGGGTCTCAGCCCGCGCTGGTGCCAGGCAACCGATCTCGGCGGCGCTTCGAATCTCGGCAATATTGCGCGCGCGGCGGCGGCCATCCAGGCCGGTATGTGCGAGGCCGTGATTTGTCTCGGCGCCGATGCCGTTTCCAGCCATGACGCGACCAATCAAACCGGCCATCGCACCGAATTCTGTACGCCGGTCGGCTATAGCGGGCCGTTGGTCGCGTTCGGGCTCTTGAGCACGGCCTATAATGCACGGTTCGGAAACCCCGAGCGCGCGCTTGCCAAACTGGCAGTTGCGCAGCGCGCCGGCGCGGTCGCCAACGAGATCGCTTGCGAGGTACTGCGGAAGCCGATCACCGAGCAGGACTATCTGGCGTCGAGGTTCGTCTCGCATCCGCTGCGTTTATTGGACTGTGTCATGCGCTGTGACGGCGGCTACGCCGTGCTCGTCACCTCGACGCAACGCGCCCGCGAGCTTGGCTACACACAGATGGTGCACCCGATCGCGTATCGGGAACTGGTGAACTTCGATCCCGGGCAAACCGTCGATGAACTCACGACGTCCGGCTTTTCGGTGGTGGGGCCCGAGGCCCTCAACGATGCCGGCGTGCGGCCTGGCGATATTCAGATGCTGGCGCCTTATGACGACTTCCTGATCGCCGTGCTGCTGCAACTCGAGCAAATCGGGTTCTGCCGCCCGGGGCAGGGCGCGGCCTTTCTGGCCGAACGGGCCATCGGCTTTCATGGCGATCTGCCGATCAACACCGGCGGCGGACAAGTCTCCGCCGGCCAGCCTGGACTTGCTGGCGGCGGCGTCAATCTGATCGAGGCGCTGAAGCAACTGTTCGGCAAAGCCGGGCCGCGGCAGAAGCCGGGCGTGCGCAATGTCATGGCGACCGGCATCGGCGTCATTCCCTACGCGCACAATTGGAGCTCCAGCAATGTGGCGATCCTGGAGCGCTCGGCATGATGGCCTCAACGGCGCCATTGCTGGCTGGTACGACCCCTGCCGGAACGCTGTTCGCCGAGCAGGCGCGGCTGTATCCGGCAAAGGTCGCCATCGTCGATGGTCCGCGCAGCCTCACCTATGGCGAACTCAATCGGCGCGTGAACCGGCTGGCGCATCATCTGCACATGCTCGGCGCAAGGTGTGGCGATAATGTTGCGATCCTTTCGGAGAACCGTTTCGAATACGCCGAGTTGTTGCTGGCTTGCGCCAAACTTGGCTGTGTTCTGGCGTGTCAGAGTTACCGGCAAACCAACGAAGAGTTGACTCACACCGTCGGCTTGACCCAAGCCCGCATCGGCGTCGTGTCGGAGCGATACCATGCCGCGTGGCAGCGTATCGACCATCGCGCCGATCATCTGATTGTGCTCGGCGAGCCGTATGAAGCGGCGCTGGCGTCATCTACCGAGCAAGAGCCGCAGGGCGACGTTCCACCGGAATCGATCCTGCTGGTGCTGTACACCAGCGGCACCACCGGTTTCGCCAAAGGTGCGATGATCAGTCATCGCGCGATGATCGCGCGCACCTTGATATCGGTGGTCGATCGGACGGCTTTTTCCGGCGGCAGCTTCATATGCTGGGCCCCGATGTTTCATATGGCGGCGTCCGACAATGCCGTCGCGACGCTGTTGCTGGGCGGCAAGCTGATCGTCATGGACGGCTTCGACGCCGGCAACATCGCCGAGGTGCTGATGCGCGAGCCGATCGGCTTGTTGTCGATGATGCCGGCGACGGCGGCAAAGATGATCGAGGCCTTGCGCGGCGTGCCGAACCGTCCGAAAGGCGTGGCGATCGTGGGCAGCATGGCGGATCTGCTGCCAGGCCATCTGATGGCTGAATTGACCGAACTGTTGCAGGCGCCTTACCGCAATACGTTCGGTTCGACGGAAACCGGACCGGCGCCGGCGAGTGCGGGCCGGATTCCAATCGGCGCCATTCCGGCCAAGCTGTCCAAGACCCAGAGTTCATTCTGCCAGCTCCGGCTGGTCGACCCCGACGACAATGACGTTCCCGACGGTGAGCCCGGCGAAGCGCTGGTCCGCTGTGCGTCATTGTTCAGCGGCTACTTGCGGATGCCGGAGGCGACGGCGGAAGATTTCCGCGGCGGCTGGTTTCATATGGGCGATGTGCTGAGCCGCAATCCCGACGGCACGCTCGATTTCGTCGACCGGCGCAAATACCTGATCAAATCCGGAGGCGAGAACATCTATCCGGCGGAAATCGAACGGCTCTTGCTCGCCTCCGAGCACATTCAGGAGGCGATCGTGGTGCGTCAGGTCGACGCCAAATGGGGCGAGGTGCCGGTCGCCTTCGTCGTCCCGCGCAATGCCGAGCTGAACGCCGAACAGGTGCTCGATCTGTGCCGCGGCCGGATCGCTTCGTACAAAATTCCGAAGGCCGTCGTGTTCGTGCGTGCGGATGAATTGCCGCGCAGCACGATCGGCAAAATCAGGCGGCATGATCTCGAGAAACGTTTGCAGAAAGAGTGAAGCACAAAGGTGAGAAAATGGGTATCGTCCAGTCGTCCCGAAAACTTCGTCCGCTAAGCCGCATCCTCGCTGCCTGCGTCGGCATTGCTATTGCCGCCGGTAGTCATCAGGCGAGGGCGGAATACCCGGATCGCCCGGTTCACATCATCGTGCCGTTCGGCGCCGGAGGCGGCGTCGACGTCATTGCCCGCACGGTTGCCGCGCAGTTGCAGCGCCGTCTCGGGCAGACCTTTATCGTGGAGAATCGGGGCGGCGCCGGCGGCAACATCGGGATAACCGCCGTCGCGCGGGCGAAGCCGGATGGTTACACGCTGCTCATCACATCCGACGCCATCGTCACCAATCCTGCGCTCTATCGCCCGGTTCCGTTCGATCCGATCAAGGACCTGGTGCCCATCACCGAACTCGGCACCACGCCGGACCTGCTCGTGGTGCCGGCCGATTCACCGATCAAGGATCTGGCGGATCTGATTGCAAAATCCAAGGCGCAGCCGGGCCGGTTCAATTTCGGCAGCGGTGCATTGGGCGCTTCGCCGCATCTGACGATCGAGCGCCTGATGCGGCTCGGCGATTTCAAGATGGTGCATGTCCCGTTTCCGGGCGCGGGCCCTGCGCTGCAAGGGCTTCTGTCGCGCACGACGGATATGAACGCCGGTAGCTATAGCTCGGTAAAAGGCCAGATCGACGGCGGCTCGGTGCGCGCGCTGTTCCATGCCGGCCCCGCCAGACTGCCGGAAATGCCTAACGTTCCCACTTTGATCGAATCCGGCTTTCCCGGCTTCGTTGCGGAAACCTTCATGGCCATGTACGCGCCGGCAGGCACCGATGCTGCGATCACCGAGCGCTTGTCAAAGGAGGTTGTCGAGATTCTGGCGATCCCTGACGTCAAAAACGGGATCGAACAGACCGGTCTTCACGTTGTCGCCAGCGGCCCGAAGGCGCTCCGCGCGCGCATGGATCGGGAACTGCCGATGTGGGCCGAGGTCATTTCGCAAATTGGGTTGAAAATACAATGAGGGAATTTCGTTGCTCTGTAAGACTACGCGCTCGATTGAAACAACATCCGACCGACTGGGCCGCGGTCGAATAGCCTTCGGTACAGATGAAATCGGCTATGGCGAGAATTGATCTATATCAACCGCTGACGTGTGCCGGTTGCTAGTTTCTGAGTGGCGATGAAATCTAGCCAACATAGGCTCGCTGCCGTTTAAGAAAGTGGCACATGCGCTTACTCGACGATATGGCAAAGGCGGCCGCTTGGTTTGCAAGCCGCTTTGCGGCATCGCAACGCGACGACAACTTTAATTGTGGCGATTGCGATCAGAACGAACGATGTGGGCTTCCTCCTAAAAAGAAATGTATCGTGAAGGCAGCTCAGATCGCCCGCGATGGCAGCCACCGCTCGCGTCCACCGACTGGGCATTATTTAGAGTTTGGGCCTTGGTGGCGTGGCAAAATCGATGGCCGGCCGCTGTTTTGATCCGCCAAAATAGGCCGATCGAGATGCGCCAACCGCAAAGCTCTATGGAGCCATTTATTTAGGCGTCACCAAGCCTTCGATAGCGGCGGCGATCGCCAAGAGGCGCGCATCGTCGTCAGGCTGGCCGATCAGCATAAGTCCCACCGGCGCATCGCCAGGACCTTGGCAGGGAAGCGAAATCGAACAGCCATCGAGGAAGTTTGCCACGGTTGGATTGCGCAGCATGAGAAGATTGACGTCACGGTAGGCCTCCTCGGATTCGAGATCGAGCAGGCGCGGCGCCACGACCGGGACTGTCGGCATTAGCAGTGCGTCATAGGGCGCGATGATCTTACGCACGCGTCGACAGAAATCGGCCCGCGCCCGGACAAGATCGATGTAATCCACCGCGTTCTGTTCGCTGCCACGTAGGATGCGGCTGAGTACGCGCGGATCGTATAGGTCGCGCTTGGCGGCGATCAGCGGCCGATGAAACGCATAGGATTCGGCGGCACCGAAACCTCCTTTGGCGTTGATCTGCGGTAACTCCGAGAGCTCGCGCAGGGGGACGTCGACGATCCGCACGCCGGCGCTGCTCAACGTGCTTTGCGCCTGGACGAAGGCGCTGCTCACTTCGGAGTCGATGCTGTCGAGCACCACAGTTTGCGGCACGGCGAGGCGAAGCCCGTCCAGCGGGAAGGTCGGCAGATCGAATGAATCGTCGCCAGAGAGAATCGCGTCGAGGACGGCACAGCACGTGACGCTGGCGGCGATGGGGCCGATCGAATCGAGCGAGGAGGAGAGCGGTACCGCGCCATCCAGGGGTACGCGCGCGGCGGTCGGCTTGAAGCCGACCAGACCGCATAACGCGGCTGGAATACGGCACGATCCGCCGGTGTCGGTGCCGAGCGCCGCGAACGCCATTCCGTCGGTCAGCGACACCGCCGCGCCCGACGACGACCCGCCCGGAATACGGCCGGCCTTGCGATCATAAGCATTAAGCGGCGTGCCGTAGTGCGGGTTGATGCCGAGGCCGGAAAAGGCAAACTCGGTCATGTTGGTTCGTCCGATCGGGACGAACCCGGCGGCCTTCAGGCGAGCGACGGCAACTGCATCGTGCGTTGCCGGTGCTGCGTCGCGCAGGGCGATCGAGCCTGCCGTGGTGACGTCGCCGGCGATGTCGAACAGGTCCTTGACCGACACCGGGATGCCGGCGAATGGCGAACCTGCCGCACCGTTCCGCCGCGTTCGGTCATGAAAGTCGGCCGCTGTGCGGGCCTGGTCGGTGTGCACCTTGAGAAAGGCGCGGCTGCCTTCGCCGTTCGGATCGGCGATCCGCGCCAGGCATTCTTCCACCAGGTCGCGACTGCTTCTGCCCGTGGCGAGAGTTCTAGCGAGAGTGGCGAGCGTCGGCATTCAATGTCTCCGTAGGTCAGCGGCCG
Source organism: uncultured Hyphomicrobiales bacterium (assembly GCA_903878085.1). Lineage (GTDB taxonomy): Bacteria > Pseudomonadota > Alphaproteobacteria > Rhizobiales > Xanthobacteraceae > Pseudolabrys. Next base: position 11,914 of record CAIRGJ010000031.1, read on the forward strand.
CTACATTAATTAGTGAAATATCACAAAACTATCAACTAAAATGCTTATATAACATTGGCTTGACACAGCTGTAGAAGTTGTGAAATATCACAAAATAGAGAGGTCATCTTGCCCTCTGCGCCTGCAAATCGCGTGTGGGGTTACGATGCCGCCTCGTCAGCTGATGCTTTTGTTGCAGAACGGATCCGGTGCTCAGTCGCAACAGGTGTCCATCGCCCAGGCGGTGGTCGCCGGCTGGACCGGGCGTGATGCGGCAGTAGTCGAGAAGCACATTGTCGAACTTGAGGCGCTTGGGATTCGGCGCCCCGCATCGACGCCAATCTTCTATCGGGTCGCTGCCGCCAGGCTGACAACCGACGGGGCGATCGAGGCGTGCGGCACGAGTTCTGGCGGCGAGGTCGAATACCTGCTGCTCCGTCATGAAGGGCGGTATTGGGTCGGCCTCGGTTCGGACCATACCGATCGTGAGGTCGAGAAATACGGCATCACCGTCTCCAAGCAGATGTGCGACAAGCCGATCGCCGCGCAATTCTGGGCCTACGACGACGTGGCGCCGCATTGGGACCAATTGATCCTGCGTTCGTTCGTGGTCGAGGACGGCAAGCGTGCGGTGTACCAGGAGGGGCCCGTGGCGGCGATGCTGCATCCGATGGACCTGGTTTCCCGCTACACCGCCGACGGCGTACTGGCAGATGAGACGCTGATGTTTTGCGGTACGCTTGCAGCCCATGGTGGGGTGCGCGCGACCGAAAATTTTGCCTTTGAAATCGAAGATCCGGTGCTCGGACGCAAGATCGAGCACGAATATCAGGTGACATCACTCCCGGTGTTAGGATGAGTGCGAAAATGCCCGCACCAGCCACGCCACGACGAATGCCCGTACAGCGGCCGCGGCAGTCTTTGACGACGGCCGCACGACACACAACGCCACAATCGTTGCGCGATGTCGCCTACGAGGCGATCAAGTACCGCATCATCACTTGTGCCTTCAAGCCAGGTGAATACGTCAACGAGGCCCGCGTCTCGACCGCTCTCGGCTTGGGACGGACACCGGTCCACCAAGCAATCGATCGATTGATGCTTGAGGGCATGGTCCAGGTCATTCCGCGCAAAGGCGTTATCGTCAAGCCAGTCAGCCTCGACGAGGTCATGCAGATCATCGAGGCGCGTTTCATTGTTGAGCCGCAAGGCGTTCGCCTTACCGCCGAGCGGGCCGACGAGAACGATATCGCCGGGCTCAGCGATATTCTTGCCCGTGCGCAGCAATGGACGGCAGTGCGTAACGTCGAACAGATGATGCTGCTGGATCGCGAGTTTCATCTGGTGCTGGTGCGAGCGGCTCGCAACGATGTGTTCGCCGACATCCTGAGCAAGCTGCACGAGCGATCGTTGCGGTTCTGGTTCATCTCGCTCACCGACATTGGTCACCACGGCGAGGTCCAGGAAGAGCACCGGGCGATCCTGCGGGCGATACGCGATCGTAATCCCGACGAGGCGGAAGCGGCTATGCGCAACCATATTGAATCGTTCCGCAAGAACGTCGCGCGGTATTTGTGAATCCACTGCGCCGAGCCATATGAGGATAGAAACAATGCCGATGAATAAGCCGCATCTCGAATTCCATCGTCTCAACATGAACGAGGGATGGGTGACGCCGCCGGGCTATCCGACCGGCATCAAGCAGAAGGTGCTCGCCAGCGATCTCGACGAGACGCGCAAGATGGGCAGTCGTACCCGATTGTTGCGGTTCGATCCCGGCGTCTACACCACCGCGCCATTCGTTCATGACCACTGGGAAGAAGTCTATCTGATGTCTGGCGATCTCATCGTCGGCAACGATGCTGAAGGCAAGGGCGGCGAGGCATTCACGGCGCCCACATATGCCTGCCGTCCCGGCGGCGTCTATCACGGTCCGTTCAAGTCGGAGACGGGCTGCGTTCTGTACGAGATGCACTATTACGACGAGAGCAAGAAGTAACGCCCTGACGCGCGGGTTCTGATGTTGTTGTTGAGCAAGATGGGATCTGGATATGCGTGCTGACGATCGACGCGTGCTGATTGCCGGCGGTGGTCCGGTCGGGCTGTTGTGTGCATGGTTGTTGGGACGCCGGGGGGTGCCGGTTCGGCTATTCGACGTCAACGAAAGCCCGCAGGCCGACCCGCGCGCGGCCACTACCCATCCCGCCACGTTGGATCTGCTCGCCGACGACGGCCTTGCCGACGATATGGCGCGCGTCGGCCTGGTTTCGCCGATCTTCCAGTTTTGGGACCGGCCAAGCGGCGAGAAGATTGCCGAATTCGATCACGCCGTGCTCAAGGACGACACGCGTCACCCGTTCGTCGTTCAATGCGAACAGTTCAAGACCGCCAAACTCATACTTGAACGCGTGCGCAAGCTGCCCAACGTCGAAGTGCTATTCAGCCACGAAGTTATAGACGTGACGCAATCCGGCGACGCGGTCAGCGTTGACGTGCGCGGTCCCGATGGCGTCAAGTCGCATTCGGGCGCTTATCTGATCGGCGCCGATGGTGGCCGCAGTATCGTGCGCAAGCAGATCGACATTGCGTTCGACGGGTTCACCTGGCCGGAGAGATTTATCGTACTCACGACGCCGTTCGATTTCGAAGCGTCGCGCGGCCTGTGCTACCGCAATTATTTCGCCGACCCCGACGAGTGGTGCAATTGCTTCAAGGTGTCGGCCGACGGCCCGCCCGGGCTGTGGCGTACGGTCTACCCGGCCAATCCGGATTTGTCGGAGGCCGAGTTGATGAGCGATGCCGCCGTACAGGCGCGCATGCAGAAATTCTTCCCGGCGTCGCAGCCTTACGAGATCGTCCACCGCAACCTCTATGTCACCCACCAGCGCGTGGCTGCGACTTTCCGCAAAGGGCGCGTGCTGCTAGCTGGCGATTCCGCGCACCTCAACAATCCGATCGGCGGCATGGGGTTGAACGGCGGTATTCAGGACGCTGCTAATCTCGCGGAGAAGCTCGCGGCAGTGCTGCTCGATCGCGTGCCCAATGCTTTGCTCGATCTCTACAGTCTTCAGCGCCGCACGGTCGCGACCGAATACGTGCAGGAACAATCGATCGCCAACAAGAAGCGCCTGGAGGCACGCGACGCCGAGACGCGCAAACGCAATCTCGACGAGTTGCGCGCGATGGCAGCCGATCCGGCACGCGCCCGCCGCTTCCTGCTGGGCACGTCGATGATTTCAAGCCAGCGTCGCGTTGCCGCCATGACACTGGCCGAGGCTTGATTATGTCGGCCCGCGACATCGAACAAATGCCGCAGACAAGGCCATTCCTCGCCGCAGCCGCTCGCTTTCGCTCGGGTGCCGATACGCCCCGGGCATTTCTTGAACGTTGTCTCACGGCCAGCGCGGCCTGGGAGCCGAAAATCGGCGCTTTCGTTCACACCAGTTTCGACGCGGCGCGCGTGGCCGCCGATGCCGCCAGCGTCCGCTGGAAAGGCGGAAAGCCGCTGTCGGCGATCGACGGCATGCCGGTCGGCATCAAGGACATCATTGAAACGGCCGACATGCCGACTGAGATGGGGTCGCCTCTGTTCAAAGATTGGCGCTCGGGGTGGGATGCCGCCGCGGTCGCCGCGTTGCGTGAAGCCGGCGCGGTGATCGTCGCAAAGACAGTGACGACCGAATTCGCGGCGACCGAACCGCGCGGCACGCGCAATCCGTGGGATCTAGCGCGCACGCCGGGAGGCTCCAGCAGTGGCTCGGCCGCGGCCGTCGGCGCCGGGCTCATCAGTGCCGGGCTCGGAACCCAGGTCATTGGCTCGGTCGTGCGGCCCGCCAGCTATTGCGGCTGCGTCGGCTTCAAACCGAGTGTCGGCGCGATCAACCGCGGCGGTAGCCACGATTATCTCAGTCAAAGTTGCACCGGTGTACTGGCCGCGACCTTGGGCGACGCCTGGCAGGTCGCTATCGAAATCGCGGCGCGTGTCGGCGGCGACCCCGGGTTTGCAGGGCTTTCCGGACCCATGCAGTCGCCCGCGGCGGCAAAACCGCGCCGCCTCGCGCTGCTTGAGACGGTCGGCTGGAACGTCGCTTCAAACGCCGCGAAAGAGGGATTGCAAGTGGCGGTGGCACGGCTAGCCAGTGCCGGCATCGAAATTATCACTCGCAGGTCGCATCCGGCGATCGATGCTGTGGAAGAGGCGATCGCAGGAGCGTTCCCGCTGTCGACGCGGATCAACGATTGGGAATGGCGCTGGCCGCTCAACAGCTGCCACGAGCGAGACGCCGGCAAGCTTAGCCGCGCTATGCTTGAGCGGATTGCTCGGGGGCAAGCAATGCGCCCCGCCGATTATCGTGAGGCGCTGGCCGAACGCGCCCGCATTCGCGCGGTCTATGCCGGACTGTCCTCGATTTGCGACGGCTGCGTGACGCTCACGGCGCCAGGCGCCGCGCCTCTCGGCATCGAATCGACCGGCAACCCGATCTTCGCCGTGCCATTCTCTCTGCTGGGTGTGCCCGCTATCTCGTTACCGCTGTTGCAGGACCAGAGCCTGCCGCTTGGCCTGCAAGTGACCGGCTTTTCTGAAAGCGACGCGGACACGTTCGCAATTGCGGCGTGGCTGATGCAAGAGCTCGGAGGCGTCGATGGCTGAATCCAGCACGCTTCATCCGGCGCTGGCGCGCTATCGCGATGGCGCGCCGTCGAACCCGCGCAGTTATCCCGATCTGCACGACCATGTCCTGGCGCTGGCGCGCGAGAACCTGCTGGTCGTGGTCGACGAGCCGATCAACAAAGACACCGAGATGCACCCGTTGGTGCGCTGGCAATATCGCGGCGGCATCCCCGAACCGGAACGCAAAGCGTTCCTGTTCACGCAGCCGACCGATTCCAAGGGCAGGCGCTTCGATTGCTCCGTGCTGGTCGCAGGCCTTGCCGCCAGCCGCGATGTCTATCGCGTCGGATTCGGCAAACCGCTGGAGGATATCGGCCGGATCTGGGTCAAGGCACTCGCCAATCCGATCGAGCCGCGCCTGGTCGAGAATGCGCCCTGTCACGACGTCGTGGTCAGCGGCGACGAGCTCGACCGTGACGGTTTTGCGCTTGATGGTCTTCCTGTACCGATTTCGACGCCAGGCTGGGACAACGCGCCTTATCTCTCCGCCGGTCATTACATCACCAAGGATCCCGACACGGGTATCCAGAACGTTGGCAATTATCGCGGGCAGCTGAAAGCGCCACGTCGGCTCGGTATGAACCCGTCGGTGGAACTGCGAGCCGGCATCTATGCGCACTGGCTGAAATACAAGGCGCGGGGCGAACCGATGTCGTGTGCCGTCGTCATCGGATGTCCGCCGGCGGTCTCATACGCCGCTGTGCAGAAAATGCCGGAGCATCTCGACGAAGTCGCAGTTGCCGGTGGGCTGGTCGGCAGCCCAATCAACGTGGTGCGCGCCAAGACGGTCGATCTTTTGGTGCCGGCCGAGTCCGAGATCGTCATCGAAGGCTTCATCAATACGGAGCTGCTGGAGCCGGAAGCGCCGTTCGGTGAGTCGCACGGATACGTGAACCTGCAGGAATATAACGCCTTCATGGATGTGACGGCGATCACCCACCGGCGTCACCCAATCCTGACCTCGTTCATCAGCCAGGTGACGCCGAGCGAATCGAGCGTCATTCGCCGCGTCGCCATGGAGCCCGTGTTCCTCAATCATCTTCAGTATGCACTCGGCATTCGCGGCATCAAGCGCGTCTCGATGCACGAACCGCTTACCAGCCTCTATGCGGTGATCGCGATCCAATTCGAACGCGGTGTGTCGGAGACCGAAGTGTGGCGCGCGCTCTATGGCGCTTCGACGCTGCACCGCTTCGCCGGCAAATGGATCATCGCCATCGACGAGGATATCGATCCGGAAAATGCCGATGCGCTGTTCTGGGCGATGTCATATCGCTGCCAGCCGCAACACGATCTTAAAGTTCTGGAGCACAAGGATCCCGGTCACGGTCCGCGCGGTCCGCACGACAACGGCGAAAGTGCGGCAGTGCTCATTAATGCATTGCTCAAGGGTACTTTCGCGCCAGTTGCGTTGCCCACGCGCGAGTTCATGGAACAGGCGAAGGCGATTTGGGAACGTCTCGGCCTGCCGCCGCTTAAGCCGGAATCGCCATGGCATGGTTACGATCTCGGTCACTGGCCCGCTGAGCTGGAGCGTCAAGCGCGGCTCGCGGTGCAGAGCGAATATTTCACGCTTGGCACGGAGCTTGCAAAACAACGGCGCGGGGACGTTGCCATGAATGCGCCGGTCGTGCGCGACGAGGCGGCGACAAAAAAGATCGATCCTCAGCAACAATGAAAACTTGTGCGACAACAAAGCGGAGTGCGTCATGAATTCAGACACGGGCAAAAGCGGTTGGCGGTTGGGTCTGCTGCTCGCATTTCTGGCAGCGGTGCTCGCCGCGTCTGCATCCAAAGCTCAGGAGCTGAAGCCCTGGCGCCACGGTGTAGTGGAGGCCAAGAGCGATGCCGGCTTCGTCTTCATGGCGAGCAAAGGCGGCTTCGCCGAGAAGCAAGGCCTGAAGATCGAGATGATCCAGTTCAAGGGCGACGCGCTCGCACTTCGCGCGCTGCTCGCCGGCGAGCTCGACAGCTACGAAGGCAGCCCGGGAGCGCCGATCCTCGCAGGCTCGCGCGGCGCCGACATCAAGATCACCGGTTGTTACTGGCCGGGCCTCACTTACGGGATTTACGCCAAGTCCAGCGTTGCCGGACCGGACGACCTCAAGGGCAAGGCGATGGCGATCTCCTCGCCGGGCGCCTTGCCCGATCTCATGGCCCGCGCCGTGCTCGAGAAATACAACATTCCGTCGTCCGACGTCCGCTTCAGCATCATGGGCAGCGACAGCGACCGCTTCAAGGCGGTGTCGGCCGGGATCGTGGATGCGGCGGCGGCATCGACCGAGTTCGTGCCGATCGCCGAGCAGTCCGGCATTAAGCTGCTGGTTCACGCGCATGACGTCGTGCCGGAATACTTGCGTTTCTGCACGTATGTCAGCGGTAAGACGATAGCCGAGCGCGGCGACGACACCGCCAAGTTCCTGGCGGCGGAAATGACCGCTTGGCAGTTTGCATTGAGCAATCGCGACAAGGTCATCGCACTGACTCACGAAGTGACCAACAGCAAGGTCGATGATCCGCGTCCGGCCTATATCTTCGATGAGGTCAAACGTTATTCGGCGATCGATCCGCTCATGCCGATCCCGACCGATAAGTTGACCTGGATGCGTGACCTGCTGATCAAAACCGGAAATCTCACCAAGCCGGTCGAGATCAATTCGCTCGTTGACAGCGGCCCGCGCGAGCGGGCGCTCAAGCTGATCGGCAAGTAGTCAACATTCGCGTGTAGCGAACCGCGCCTGGGGCGGGGTTTTGAGGAGTAAAGTATGGGACAAGTCAGCCTCGTCGATGTGTCAAAGCAATTCACGCTGCGCATCGACTCCAATGTGCACACGGTGCACGCGCTGCGCCGCGTCAGCTTCACCATTCGCGACGGCGAGATTGCCGTTCTGATTGGCCCGAGTGGATGCGGCAAGACCACGGCGCTGCGCATCGCCATGGGGCTGGAACCCGCCTCGCATGGCCGCGTCCAGGTTGACGGGCGCGATGTGCACGGTTGCGGCCACGATCGCGGCATGGTGTTCCAGCATGCCGAACTGCTGCCGTGGCTTAACGCGGTGCAGAACGTCATGTTCGGGTTGGAGATGAAGGGTATGCGCGGCGCGCAATTGCGCGAAACCGCGATGCGTTATCTCGATCTGGTTGGGTTAAAGGAATCGTGGAACCGCAGGCCGCATCAGTTGTCCGGCGGCATGAAGCAGCGTGTCGGTATTGCGCGTGCCCTGGCGATCGATCCCAAGGTGCTGTTGATGGATGAGCCGTTCGGCGCGCTCGACGCGCAAACGCGCGAGTCGCTACAGGCTGAATTGCTCGACATTCATGCGCGCACCAAAAAGACGATCCTGTTCGTCACGCACGACCTCGACGAAGCGGTGTTGCTCGCCGATCGCGTGCTGGTCATTCGTGAGGGCGCGCTGCAGGAGATCATCGACGTTCCGCTGCCGCGTCCGCGCGGCGATCTCGGCGCGCTTCGCGGCTCGCCGGAATTCGCTGCGACCCGTTATCGCATCTGGCAGGCTTTGCATCAGCCGCCCGAAGCGGTCCACTAACAGCCAAATTGCGAGGACTTCATTATGGTCGATTTGACCAGCCAGGACATGTCAATGAACAGCATGGAGCCCGTCGGGGCCCGTCGCACGCGCAGCAGGCAGATTCCGTCGTGGCTCATTACCATTGGGACGGTCGCCCTGTTCCTGCTGTTGTGGGAATTACTCGGCAGTCACGTCAATCCTGTGTTTGGGTCCTATCCTTCGGCGATCGCCGTTGCCGGTTGGGAACTGGCCGTGAGCGGTGTGCTTGGCGCTGCATTGATGGAGAGTCTCAAGCCGTTTGTGGCCGGCTATGGGCTAGCAATCCTGCTTGGCGTGCCGCTTGGGCTTATCCTTGGACGGTTCCGCATCATGGAGGCGGCCTTTGGCATTTTCGTCACCGGTGGCTATGCCATGCCGCTGATTGCGCTGGTTCCGCTGCTAATCCTTTGGCTGGGGCTAGGATTCTGGGTGAAGGTTTCGGTCATCTTCCTGATGTGCGTATTTCCTATCGCGATCAACACGTGGCTGGGTGTAAAAGTGGTGTCGAATACGCTGGTTGAGGTTGGCCGCGCCTTCGTCGCCTCGGATGTGGTCATTGTTCGCCGGATCGTTCTGCCGGCGACGCTGCCCTACATCATGGCCGGTCTCAAGCTTGCGGTCGGTCGCGGCGTGGTTGCTATGGTCATCGCGGAATTCTTCACCGCGATTTCCGGGCTCGGTGGGATCATCATTAACTCGGCGAACAATTTCGACACCGCGAGAATGTTCGTTCCGATCGTCGTGCTCATGGTGCTTGCGACCCTGCTCAACGCGCTGGTCGGACTCATCGAACGCTGGGTGGCACCCTGGCAGTATGAGATTGCCGCGCGCAATTAGTGCCGGCGCGGTGACATTGGATCGATAACAACGCGGGACTATAACTATGAAGCTTGCCGTGCCTGACATGATTTCGAACTCGTATTTCCCGGCGATTGCCGCAATCGAGCTTGGGTTCTTCAAGGAGGAGGGGCTCGACGTCTCGCTTGAGCTGATCTTTCCGGTCGACAAGGCCTATGCCGCTTTGTGTGACGGCGTCGTCGATTTCGTCGCCGGCTCGGCGCATTCGGCGTTGGCGGCATTTCCGCAATGGGCAGGCGTCAAGCTGCTCTGTGCGCAGGCGCAGGGCATGTATTGGTTTCTGGTCATGCACAAGGATCTCGGCGCGCAACGCGGCAAACTCGACGTCGTAAAGGGCCGTCGCATCGGAGCTGCGCCCTGGGTCGAGATGGGACTTCGCCGACTTCTCATTGAGGCAGGCATCGACCCGCAGCGCGACGATGTGGCGATTGCACCGGTGCCTGGCGCCGTCGGCACCACCGTCAATTTCGGCCTGACCGCGGCGAAGGCGCTGGAAGAGGGCAAGATCGACGGCTTCTGGGCCAACGGTATGGGCGCCGAGGTCGCGGTCCGGCGCGGCATTGGCACGATAGTGCTCGACGTACGCCGTGGGGACGGCCCGAAGCCGTGCTTCAACTACACGATGGCATCGATCGCCACGACTGACCGCTTGATTGAGCGTTCGCCGGAAACGGCCGCGGCGACGGTTCGCGCCATCGCCAAGACTCATGCCGCACTGAAAAAAGACGTCGCTCTGGCGACCGGTATCGGGCGCAAGCTATTTCCGCCGTCGGAAGCAGAATTGATAGCCGAACTGATCCGGCGTGATCTGCCTTATTACGATACGACGATTTCGCGAGAGTTTGTCGCTGGTATGAACCAATTCGCGCACGATGTCGGCATTCTTTCAGGCGATGTGCCATATGAAAAGATCGTTGCGACGTACACATAAAGTTGGTGAAATTGTAGATTGGCTGCGACAAAAATAGTTCCAAGCGGGGTGTGCCGCACAGAAGAGGCCGGTTCACAACGCGACGGGTCTGGCTCGGGGCAGGGTATCCCCGAAAACCTCGCCCAGCCCTTGGAGCTAGTGTTGGACGCGCTTGCGCCCGCTGGCCGGCTACTGTAGCAGGACCCGCCGCCGAGGCGCAAAGTAAACGGTGGATGTACTGCAAAAAGCGTCCTGCCGTCTGCCAGCCGGGCAGGGGAGCAGGACGGGGACCGCGAATTCTGCTGACCTGTTCGGCATTTGCGGGTGTAGCTCAATGGTAGAGCAACAGCCTTCCAAGCTGATGACGGCGGTTCGATTCCGCTCACCCGCTCCAGCCGGACTGGTTGCCAGTACGTGGATACCGCTCCATTCGCGTGATCGTTCCGAATGAAATGATATGTGCGCTTTTCGATTCGTATAACGGCGATCGCTGCGCTTAATCCGGATTGCCAATCTCCATTATTATTGTAGGCCGGCAATCACAGAGGCTGTCCTGCGCACTGCATATTTAACAGATTGAATGTAGGTTTTACGGCGTCAGTCCTATCAAGGGATTGCCGGCGCAAATTTCGGCGGCACCGACGTCGACTTTTGTCCCCTGCAATTAGCACGACCCAATTGTGAGCAAGCCAGGCGTACTTGAAATCGACTTGGCAATGTGACGAGCCAGCCCAATTTACCCAGATGGAGACGAAGTCATGAGTTTGAAGAAGACCGTCATCGGCGTTCTTGCGACCACATCCATTCTTGTGGCGTCGATTTTGCTGCCGACTTCCGCAAGCGCTCAAGCCGATTCCAAGGTCGCAAAGGCCATGGAGTTGCTGAAGTCGAGCGCCGATGGGCTAGGCGCGGCTAAGGTCGAAGGGACCGATGTCGCTGGCGACAAGACCGTTCCGGCATTATTTTTCGGCACGACCAAAATTAACAACAACTCGCCCCTCGTCGATGGCGTCGTGAAGAAAGTCGGCGGCACTGCGACGATGTTCGTCAAAAGCGGCGATGAGTATGTTCGCGTGACAACGAACGTGAAGAAGGACGACGGTTCGCGTGCTGTCGGAACCATTCTCGATCCCGCCGGCAAGGCGATTGCATCGATCAAGAAGAATGAAGCCTTCTACGGAGAGGTCACCATTCTCGATAAGCCGTATGTCACCGGCTACGAGCCGATCCACGACGCGGCGAAGAATGTCATCGGCATCTATTACGTCGGCTATCCGAAGTAGCCCGGCGCGATCGCTGAAATCGCGGTCTCAAGGATTCGTTCGTTTGCGGCGACTGGTGGTCCCTGCAAGCGAACGAATCCGAAAGCCGCAGAGTCCGATTTGCAAGACCTGATTTAAAACGTGCTGCCAGTGTTCTGGAGACCCGATACATGTCTTTGCTCGGCAAGCTGACCTCTCGCCTCAACATCGGGGCCCGCATCAACGGCGGATTTGGCGTCGTCCTCGCACTGTTGTTGGCTATGGCCACATTGGGATATTTAAGCCTTACCGGTACCCGCACGACCTTCGAACAATATGCCTTTGTTTCCGGCACCACCTTGCGAATGGCGGAAGCGGATCGCGATATCGTCAGCGTTCGCCGCAATCTTCGCGAATTTATCCGGACCGGCAATAAAGAGTCGCTCGATGGCGTGGGCCAAGGGAGCAAGGAAGCCCGTGAGATCCTCGACAAAGTGGCGGCAACAGCCACGACTGCCGAACAACGGGAGCAGGCCAAGAGCATTCTCGTCTTGCTCGATCAATTCATGGCGAATTTCGAGGCCATCAAGAAGGTTCAAGTCGAAGGCAACCACGCCGTTGACGGCGTGATGAATCCGCTGGGTGTCAAGCTCAGCGCGAACATCGCCGAGATCGTAAAGGACGCGATGGACGACGGCGACATGGCGGGCGCGGCCAGCGCGGGCGCCGCGCAAGAGCAACTCATGCAGGCTCGTCTCGATGCCTATGAATATCTTTTGACCAACGACACCAAAGTCGCCCAATCGACCGAAAAGCGTTTCACCGCGCTGTCCGCGGCGCTCAAGGAGCTGAGCGGCGTGACGAACGACGACGCCCGCCAAGCGAAAGTCATCAAGGTCATCAAGGAAATTCCAAATTACGTCGCCGCGTTCCGCGCCGCGGTGAAGGTTGTCGCCGAGCGCGCGCCTCGTGGATGGCGTCAACGCCAAGCTCGCTGCCGATATCGCCAAGATCGTGTCGGAAATGAAGACCGCGCAGGTCAACGGCCTCGCTGCCATGAAAGCATCGGCCGACGCCGGTATCGCGTCGACTGTTACGTTGAGCCTGGCATTGGCGGTCATCGCGCTCACTGTGGGCCTGGGCTTGGCCTGGATCATCGGGCGCAACATTTCGCTGCCCATTATTTCGCTGGTCCGTGAGCTGAAAAAGCTTGCGGACGGCGATTTCAACGTCTCGCTGCCGGGGCTCAGCCGTAAGGACGAGATCGGACAGATATCCAATGCGGCCGAGTTGATCGTGGAGCGGTTCGGCGCAACCATTACCCTTGTCAAGGCGTCCACGAACGAGATCACCAACGCTTCCGCCGAGATATCGACCAGCACCACCGATCTGTCGCAGCGCACCGAGGAGCAGGCCGCCAGCCTGGAAGAAACTTCGGCAGCGATGGAAGAGATGACCGCGACGGTCAGGAAGAACGCCGAGAACGCCAAGGAAGCCAACGATCTGGCGACGGCCACTCAAAATGTCGCCGATCGCGGTGGCGCCGTCGTCGCCAAGACCGTCGAAGCCATGGCGAAGATTGAAGACTCATCGCGCAAGATCTCCGACATCATCGGCGTGATCGACGAAATCGCGCGCCAGACCAACTTGCTCGCGCTTAACGCCGCCGTGGAAGCCGCGCGCGCGGGCGAAGCCGGCCGTGGTTTCGCTGTCGTTGCAACGGAAGTGCGCAGCCTGGCCCAGCGTTCGTCACAGGCGGCGAAAGATATCAAGGAGCTCATCACCAACAGCAACGGCCAGGTCAAAGACGGCGTCGAGTTGGTCAACAAAGCCGGCCAGTCGCTCACCGAGATCGTCGAATCGATCAAGAAGGTCACCGCCGTTGTTGGCGAAATCGCCAATGCCAGCGCGGAACAGTCGACCGGTCTCGAAGAGATTAGCAAGGCGCTGACCCAGATGGACGAGGTCACGCAGCAGAACTCGGCGCTGGTCGAGGAAAATGCCGCGACTGCCAAGACGCTGGAACAACAGGCAAAGGCGATGGCAACGGATAAGCGGATTGCCTTCTTCCAGCCCCGCGGCACCGCGCGCGCAGAAGGTGCGCTACAAGGGGACTCGGACGAAGGGTCTGACGTCGCAACGCATCGGTCCGGCTCGCCGCGGTCTAGCGCGTCGTCCAAGAGGCCCGCGGCGGCTTGAGCCGGACTTTTTCACTTTAGATGAGCGCCGCAATTTGAATGGCCACGGCCATCCCCATGCGTCCATTGGCGCTCTCTGACGTTTGCCAAATACCGGCGTTACGGCGCTTAAAGACCGCGATTTGGCTCAAAGCTCAGTTGAAATCGTCCAATTTTGGTCGAATCGTCCTGGTGACGAGGGCTCGTATGCCTTCACCGCTCCAGCTTTTTTAATAGCTTATGCAATGCTGTCGATCTAAACGATTGATCTTAATCAATGATCGCTAGGCGCGTCCCGTGGCACAATAATTCAGGTTTTAAGGCGGTTTTCGAGCAAGAAATGCCAGCGAACCACTTAAGATTACGACTCGCGAGACTGTAAGGCGCCTCGGAATTTGCAGCATCGCGATATATCGGGGCACAAACGGCGAAAACGATGCGTCTTGGTCGAACCATCCTCGTCTTGCTTATCACCCTCTCGGTAGCGGTGCTGCCGGGCGCGGCTGCGTTTGCAAGAATGACGATGTCGACCGATACCGCTATTTCTGCGCCATCATCGGACTGCCACCACCACGGCAATCAGTCCGACAATAACAACAAGGTCCCGGACGATGGGGCCTGCATGGCGGCGTGCGCGGCCAACTGCTTCAGCTATGCAGTCGGCGCTACCTCTCACGTGGTGTTTCGTACCCCTGTGGCTGTGTTTCAGCCGCTGCGCAGAGACGACCCCGTCGTTGCGCGCATTGGGGATCTGCCTTTCCGGCCTCCTCGGGTCTGACGTCCCGCCGAATTTTCCATTCGACACGCGAGCCTTGCGTTCGCGGGCGTGACGTTCGGCTGCACGGATTCGCATCGTCGAATCCCAGCCGACCAGAACCTACGAGGAGAGATCGATATGAATCCCAAGCTTTTGGCTGTGGCGATGCTTGTCGCCGGCATCAGTCTTACCAATGTCGCCGCATTTGCGGGCGCCAACGACTACGCTTTCGAACCGGTCGCACCGGAAATGAAGAAGGGTGACGATGTCATCGTCGCCGTGCGTCTCGTGCACAAGCCGACCGGCAAGCCGGTGTCCGACGCCGTCATCGTGCGCACCCGCGTCGACATGGCGCCCGACAACATGGCGGACATGGTGTCGCCGGTCGCAGCCGCTCCGAGCAGCGACCCGGGCGTCTACGCCTTCAAGACCGATCTGCCGATGGCAGGGCGGTATCTGCTGAGCGTGGCCGCCAAGGTGCAAGGCGAGCCGGAAACCGTCATCGGCAAGGTCATCATCAAGGCCACCAAGTGATGACTTGGCTAGGGCGATGGCGTGCCATCACGCCATCGCTAAGTCCCGTCAGCAAGCGGTGGCTGTCGCAGCAGCCACCGCGACCGGCCCGCAACGGCGCGGGTCAATCCATCGCGGTGACATCATGAGCACGATTCGAATTGTTTCCGTTCTTGCCATCGGCCTCGGTTTCGGCCTTGGCCTCGGCGCCATCGGTCAATACTGGTACGCGAGTAAACCGGAACCCGCGCCAGCGCCCGCGATCCAGACGCAGCCGGCTGCAACAGCCGACCGGCCGATCCTTTATTACCGCGATCCGGCCGGAGCGCCGCGCTGGTCGGCCACGCCGAAGAGCGACGCCGCGGGCCGTCCTTATGTCGCCGTTTACGGCGACGAAGAGGTCTCGTTCGACTTGAAGACGGAAAAGCCGAAGGTGGCGACGGCCAACCGCAAGCTTCTCTATTACCGCAATCCGATGGGGCTGCCCGACACGTCGCCAGTGCCGAAGAAGGACTCCATGGGGATGGACTACATCCCCGTCTATGAAGGCGATGAGCCCGAAGACGGCAACACCATCAAAGTAAGCCTCGACCGCATCCAGCGCAGCGGCGTGCGAACCGAAACTGTCGAGCGGCGCATCTTGGTCCGCCCGGTGCGCGGTGTCGGTTCGATCGCAATCGATGAGAGCCGGCAGACCACCGTAACCATGCGGTCGGACGGTTACGTCGAGGATTTGTTCGTCAACACGACCGGCCAGACCGTAAAAGCAGGCGAGCCTTTGTTTCGTGTCTACAGCCCGGACATCCAGCAAGCGCTGGCCGACCTTTTGGTCGTCGCTGGCCGGGGCCAATCGGCATCGAACGGCGGACAGTCCGGCCTTGAGGGCACCATGCGGCGGTTGCGCAATCTGGGCACACCGGACAGCGTCATCCGTGAAGTACGCGAGCGCGGCGTCAATCCGCGCACCGTCGATTGGCCGGCCCCGTCAACGGGGACTGTCATCAACAAGCGCATCATCAACGGCCAGCAGGCCAAGGCCGGCGACGAACTCTACCGCATTGTAGACCTGTCCCAACTGTGGGTGATCGCCGAGATTGCCGAAGCCGATCTCGCCGACATTGAGCAGGGCACGCCTGCGCTCGTCACGGTGCGCGCTTATCCGAACGATCCGGTCGAGGGCAAGGTGACCTTCATCTATCCGGATATCAGGCCCGAGACCCGCACCGCGCGCGTCCGCATCGAACTGCCGAACCCGGACGGCCGGTTGAAGACCGAAATGTACGCCGACGTCGTGTTCCGGCCGGGCGTAAACCGTCCGCCCGTCGTCGCCGTGCCCGACAGCGCCGTGATCGACAGCGGCGGCGAGCAACTCGTGCTGGTCGCCAAGGGCGATGGGCGGTTCCAACCACGGCCGATCAAACTCGGGCGGCGCGGCGAAGGCTATGTCGAGGTGCGGCTGGGCCTCAACGCCGGCGAAGAGGTGGTCACGACCGCGACGTTCCTGATCGACGCCGAAAGCAATCTGCGGTCGGCGCTCAAGACCTTCGGCAGTGATGCACCCAAGGAGACGGCGCGATGATTGCCGCGATCATCCGCTGGTCGGCCCGCAACATCTTCCTGGTGGGGCTTGCCACGCTCTTCATCACGCTCGCCGGCATCTACGCGGTTTCGCGCGTGCCGCTCGATGCGATTCCCGATCTCTCCGACGTCCAGGTCATCGTCTACACGGAATTTCCGGGACAGGCCCCGCAAGTCGTTGAAGATCAGGTCACCTATCCGTTGACGACCGCGATGCTGAGCGTGCCGAAATCGCGGGTGGTGCGCGGGTTCTCGTTCTTCGGCGTTTCCTTCGTCTACGTCATTTTCGAAGACGGCACCGACCTGTATTGGGCGCGATCGCGGGTGCTGGAATATCTCAATTCGGCGGCGCGCAGGCTTCCCACCGGCGTGGCGCCGACGCTGGGGCCTGACGCCACCGGCGTCGGCTGGGTCTACCAATATGTCGTGCGCGGCGCGCAGAAGAACCTGGCCGAACTGCGCACGATCCAGGACTGGTACATTCGCTACGCGCTGGCCAAAGCAGAAGGCGTGGCCGAAGTCGCCAGCGTCGGCGGCTTCGTCAAACAGTACAGCATCGTCATCGACCCGCGCCGGCTGCAGTCGCTCGGCATCCCGCTGTCGAAGGTGCGCGACTCGTTGCGATCGAGCAACATCGACGTCGGCGGCCGCACCATCGAGCTGGCGGAAACCGAGTTCGCGGTGCGCGGCCGCGGCTATATCAAGAACCTCGCCGACCTGGAGCAAATCGTCGTCAAGAGCGACCGCGGCGTACCGGTCCAATTGCGCGATGTCGCCCGCGTCGAACTGACGGGCGACGAACGCAGGGGCATTACCGAGGTGGACGGCGAGGGCGAAGCCGTCACCGGCATCGCCTTGCAACGGTCCGGCGCCAATGCGCTGTCGGTGATCGAGCACGTCAAGGAAAGGCTTGCCGAAATCCTGCCGAGCCTGCCGAAAGGCGTCACCATCGACGCGGTCTACGACCGCTCGGACCTGATCTATCGCGCCATCGAAACACTGAAGCGGACACTCGCCGAGGAAAGCCTCATCGTTGCCTTCGTTTGCGTGATCTTCCTGCTGCACGTGCGCAGCGCGCTGGTGGCGATCATCACACTGCCGCTCGGCGTCCTGATCGCCTATCTGCTCATGCACGCTCTGGACCTGAGCTCCAACATCATGAGTCTCGGCGGCATCGCCATCGCCATGGGAGCGATGGTGGACGCTGCGATCGTGATGATCGAGAACGCCCACAAGCATCTGGAACGTGCGCCGCCCGGCAAGCCGAGAAGCGAGGTGCTGATCGAAGCGGCCATCGAGGTCGGACCGGCGCTGTTCTTCAGCCTGCTGATCATCACCGTCTCGTTCCTGCCGATCTTTGCGCTCGAAGCGCAGGAAGGCCGGATGTTCAAGCCGCTGGCCTACACCAAGACCTTTGCCATGGCGGCGGCGGCGCTGTTGTCGGTCACGCTGGTGCCGGCTTTGATGTTGCTGTTCGTGCGCGGCCGCATCGTCCCTGAACACAAGAATCCAATCAACCGCGCGTTGATCTGGATGTACCGGCCGGTGATCCGCACCGCGCTTCGCTACAAAGCGGCGACGATTCTGATTGCGCTCGCCATCCTCGCCGGCAGTCTGTGGCCGGCGCTGCGGCTCGGCTCCGAATTCATGCCAACGCTTAACGAGGGCACGCTGTTCTACATGCCGACGACGCTGCCGGGCCTCTCGGTGACCAAAGCCGCCGAATTGCTGCAGACCCAGAACAAGATCATCAAGACTTTCCCGGAGGTGGCCTTGGTATGGGGCAAGGCCGGCCGCGCCTCCACCGCGACCGACCCGGCGCCGACGGAAATGTTCGAGACCATCATCAATCTCAAGCCGGAAAGCGAATGGCGCGCTGGCATGACCATCGACAAACTGATCGTCGAAATGGACAAGGCGTTGCAGTTTCCCGGCGTCTCCAACGCCTGGACCATGCCGATCAAGGCGCGCATCGACATGCTCGCGACCGGAATTCGTACGCCGGTCGGCGTCAAGGTCTACGGCACCGATCTCACCGAGATGGAAAAGGTCGCGCGCCAGGTCGAGGCGGCGGTGCGCACCGTGCCGGGAACGACCAGCGCTTTCGCCGAACGTATTCTCGGCGGCTACTACCTCAACATCGATCCGGATCGCGCGCAGCTGGCTCGCTACGGCCTGATGATCACGGACATGCAGGACGTGATCGCCACGGCGCTCGGTGGCGAAACGGTGACCACCACGGTCGAGGGCCGCGAGCGCTATACCGTGAGCATCCGTTACCCGCGCGACTTGCGCAGCGATCCGCAGTCGATTGCGACCCAGGTGCTGATCCCCTTGGCGAACGGCGGCACGGTGCCGCTGGGCCAAGTGGCCAAGGTGGAGCTTGCCAAGGGGCCTTCCACGATCCGCACCGAGAATGCGCAACTCGCCGCCTACATCTACATCGACCTGCGCGACCGCGACATCGGCGGCTACGTAGCGGATGCGCAAAAGGCCGTGGCCGAGCAGGTCAAGTTTCCGCCCGGCTATTACGTCACCTGGAGCGGTCAATTCGAATATATGGAACGCGCCAAGGCGCGCCTCAAGATCGTGGTCCCGATCACGTTGCTGATCATCTTTCTGCTGCTCTATCTCAATTTCCGGCGGGTGACCGAGACTTTGATCGTGATGTTGTCGGTGCCCTTCGCGCTCGCCGGTGGCTTGTGGCTGATGTGGTGGCTCGGTTTCAACCTCTCGGTCGCGGTGGCGGTCGGGTTCATCGCGCTCGCGGGCGTCGCCGCGGAAACCGGCGTCGTCATGTTGATCTATCTCGACAACGCGTTGACCGAATTGCACGCCAAGCGCGCTGCCGAAGGCGCCGAATTCACCCGCGACGATCTCTATGCCGCCATCATGGCCGGCGCGGTCGAACGGGTGCGGCCGAAGATGATGACGGTTGCCGCCATCATGGCGGGATTGCTGCCGATTATGTGGAGTCACGGCACCGGCGCCGAGGTGATGCAGCGGATCGCCGTGCCGATGATCGGCGGCATGGTGTCATCGACCGTTCTCACACTGGTCGTCATTCCGGCGATCTACGCCCTGATCAAGCAAGCGGGCATCCGGGCGCCGCGGTTGGCGGCACCGTTTCAGAAGGCGTGATTGAGGGAAGCCATACTCAAGCCCAAGGCGGGGCCGCATGGCCGCTTGTGGCCCAAAGCGGGCATTCTCAATCACAGCTTAATGTCTTGAAATGTTCTCGGCTCTTGAACCGTTCTCAGAGGAAATGGAGAGACGTCCGTATTTATCTCCGCGTGCCCTGGTTAGCTGGTCGGTCTGTCCTAATTTCCATTAGCCATGGTTTAATACGCGAAATTAGAGGATTGCCCCTTAGGATTGTCATTAGTCAACGCATAATAGGGGGGGGGCTTCATAATGCGTAAGTTGGCGTGCGGTACTCTTGCGATTGCACTTGTCGTCAGCGCACTGGTGATGTGGCCGCAAAATGGTGTTACGGTCGGCAACGTTGCTCTGGTTCAGACAGCGTCCATTGATCCATCCGAATTGATGCGGACCATCAACATCAAGGACCTTCCCGAGACTGTGGCTAACGAAATCAATTGATTTCGTTCCTAATGGACGACGAGAGGCCGCCTCATTTGGCGGCCTTTTTATTTGTTTAATGTCCGCTCATGGCCCAAAGCGGTCATTACCGGCGCGCTGGCTATCTTCCGCTTTCAGCCTCGACGCGGACATTCGTCAACCGCTGTCCGCGATCGGCTTGTTGCTTCGGGGCGCTATTGGCATGACGAAATGGGTGCGGCGATTTGGACGCTCCAGCGGTGTCAACAAATGGGTCGTTTGGGACAGTTTTAGGCACTCAAAAAGCATCAACGCGCCTTTAACCGCCTGTCTTTCGCCATAGCCTGCCAAGCCGATGACGAGGGTTCGATTCCCTTCACCCGCGCCAGCTTTCGCCGGCGCTGTGGCTTTCTGCCCCCTATGGCCGCTATCGGGCTTGGTTAAGGCCGTTAATTGGGCAAAACCGGCCAATAGGCGGCCCCGGCGGCCTTGCAATAGCCGCTTGTATAATGCATGACATCGCCGCGGCGGGCCTTTATGGTCCGCCGCATTCGCTTCCGGAGGAGTGTAGCTCAATTGGTAGAGCACCGGTCTCCAAAACCGGGGGTTGCAGGTTCGAGTCCTGCCACTCCTGCCAGGCGGAATTCCGGGCAAAACCCGCCGGCGGTGATTAGATGGTAGCGTGTGACTAAGACGACTTGAGATCAGGACTTGGATATATGGCAACGTCTCCGTTCAAATTTATTCAGGAGGTCCGCGAAGAGACACGGAAGGTGACGTGGCCGTCGCGCAAGGAAACGATGATCACCACCGCGATGGTGTTCGTCATGGTGACGATCGCATCGATTTTCTTCCTGGTCGCGGATCAGGTGATCCGCATTGCCGTCACCTTCGTGCTCGGCATCGGAAGTTAGGGCTAAGATAATGAGCGATATCGGAACCGCCACGACGACCCGGCCCAAGCGCTGGTACATCGTCCATGCTTATTCGAACTTCGAGAAGAAGGTCGCCGAATCGATCCGCGAGCAGGCCAAGCAGCGCGGTCTTGAAGACCACTTCGATGAAGTTCTCGTCCCCGTCGAAACGGTGGTCGAAGTGCGCCGCGGACGCAAGGTCAACGCCGAGCGCAAGTTTTTTCCCGGCTACGTGCTGGTGAAGATGAGCCTGACCGACGAGGTCTATCATCTCATCAAGAACACGCCGAAGGTCACCGGCTTCCTCGGCGCCGACAACAAGCCGATGCCGATCTCGGAAGCCGAAGCCAATCGCATCCTGCACCAGGTGCAGGAAGGCATCGAGCGGCCCAAGCCGTCGGTGTCGTTCGAAGTCGGCGAGCAGGTGCGCGTGTCGGACGGGCCGTTCGCCTCGTTCAACGGCACCGTCGAGGAAGTCGACGAAGCGCGTTCGCGCGTCAAGGTCGCGGTCTCGATCTTCGGCCGCGCCACGCCGGTGGAACTGGAATTCGGTCAGGTGGAGAAGCTTTGACCGTGTAAACACAAGGGCTATAAGGCCTTTGTGACATCAGAGACGTGGGAGGTGAGGCGGCCGCCAACCGTCAAAATCCGCACCACTAACAGGAGTAAGACATGGCTAAAAAAGTTACTGGATTCCTCAAACTGCAAGTGCCGGCTGGCGCTGCCAACCCGTCGCCCCCGATTGGGCCGGCGTTGGGTCAGCGCGGCCTGAACATCATGGAGTTCTGCAAAGCCTTCAACGCGCAGACTCAGAAGATGGAAAAGAACACACCGATCCCGGTGATCATCACCACCTACCAGGATCGCTCCTTCACCTTCGAGCTCAAGACCCCGCCGGTATCCTTCTTCCTGAAGAAGGCGGCCAAGCTCGAAAGCGGCTCGAAGACGCCGGGCCGCGATCTGGTCGGCAAGGTGACCAAGGCTCAGGTCAAGGAAATAGCCGAGCAGAAGATGAAAGATCTCAACTGCGATACGATCGAAGCCGCGATGAAGATGATCGAAGGCTCAGCCCGCTCGATGGGCCTCGCGGTGGCGGAGTAACGATCATGACAATCGGAAAACGTACCAAAGCCATCCGCGAAGGCGTCGATCGCGAAAAGGCCTACACGATCGCGGACGCGGTCAAGCTGGTGAAGGAACGCGCCAAGGCGAAGTTCGACGAGACCATCGAAATCTCGATGAATCTCGGCGTCGATCCCAAGCATGCCGACCAGATGGTCCGCGGCGTGGTGTTGTTGCCGAACGGCTCCGGCCGCACGATGCGGGTCGGCGTCTTCGCGCGCGGCGCCAAAGCGGAAGAGGCCAAGGCTGCCGGTGCCGACGTGGTCGGCGCGGAAGACCTGGTCGAAATCGTCAATAGCGGCAAGATCGACTTCGATCGCTGTATTGCCACGCCGGACATGATGCCGCTGGTCGGACGCCTGGGTAAGGTGCTCGGTCCGCGCGGCATGATGCCGAACCCCAAGGTCGGCACCGTCACCATGGACATCGCCACTGCGGTGAAGGCGTCCAAGGGCGGTTCGGTCGAGTTCCGGGTCGAGAAGGCCGGCATCGTCCAGGCTGGCGTCGGCAAGGCCTCGTTCAGCGAGGAAAAGCTGGTCCAGAACATCATGGCGTTCGCCGACGCGGTGCAGAAGGCCAAGCCCCCGGGGGCCAAGGGTCACTACATCAACCGGGTCGCGATCTCCTCGACCATGGGTCCCGGCGTTAAAGTCGAGCCGAGCACGCTGTTTACGGTGCAATAAGACACGACTTTCACGAGTATATTAAAGTGGCCGGTACCTTAGCGGGTGCCGGCCATTGCCTTTTGCGGCCATTTTTGACGGGGATTTCCGTTAAAAAAGGGCTTGGCAAAGGGGCTTGGACCCTCTAAATGAGCTGCATCGGGCGTGCCGGCCCTGTTTGTCGGCACGCCTTTGCGCGTCCCTAAAAACAAACAAATGGTGATCGGATCGCATTCCTTTTGGAGCTCCCGGCGGGATATCTGAAAGGGAAGAGGCCGCAGCCGTTCGTTATTTAAGGCGCGCAAGACCGTTTCTGGCAACAGAAACGGGCGACCTGTCCAAGACTGCAGGTGCCGATGCCGCAAGGCTGACGCTTAATCCCATCCCGTCCTGCGTGAGCAGGCGGGGGCCTTAAGAAGGCGGGGCCAGCATAGATGGGGAACAGACCCGAATTTGCGCAGGCTCACGCCTCGCGCCAAGTCGGTTCGAACCTCGGATACCCGGGTTCATGACCGCAGGTCATGTTTCTGGGGGGCAGGCTAACTCAAGCGTCGTCCTGCCCGGTTCGCTTCGCGTGAATCTTAAAGCGGGACGGCTGGTAGCAACCCGGCGGTTCCCGCGACATGCGGACAAACCGTCAACCGGAAAGAGCTTTGCAGTGGATCGAGCGGCAAAAGCAGAGTCCATCACCGAGCTGAGCGGGGTCTTCAAGACCTCGAACGTCGTGGTGGTGGCTCATTATGCGGGCCTCACGGTCGCCCAGATGCAGATTCTGCGTTCGCAGATGAAGCAGGCTGGCGGTCACGTGAAGGTCGCAAAAAACCGTCTCGCCAAGATCGCACTCAAGGACACCGACGTTGCCTCCATTGCGTCCCTGCTCAAGGGACCGACCGTGCTCGCCTACTCAGGCGACCCGGTGGCGGCACCGAAGGTTGCCGTCGATTTCGCCAAGGCGAACGAAGCGTTCGTCATTCTCGGCGGATCGATGGGCAAAACCGCTCTGGATTTGAACGGCGTCAAGGCACTCGCCTCGCTGCCGTCTCTGGATGAGCTGCGTGCCAAGATCGTCGGCCTCCTCGTGTCGCCGGCGACCAAGATCGCACAGCTCACCAACGCTCCCGCGGCCAAGGTCGCGCGCGTGATCCAAGCCTATGCATCCAAGAGCGCTGCGGCCTGACGGCTCAAAGCAAACTCACAAACTGGTTCGAACCTAAATAGGAACTGAACAATGGCTGACTTGCAGAAGATCGTTGATGAACTGTCGACCCTGACCGTCCTCGAAGCGGCGGATCTGGCGAAGATGTTGGAAGAAAAGTGGGGCGTTTCCGCCGCCGCGGCTGTTGCCGTGGCTGCCGGTCCCGCCGGCGCCGGCGCTGCCGCCGCCGAAGAGAAGACCGAGTTCTCCGTGATCCTTGTCGCCGCCGGCGACAAGAAGATCGAGGTGATCAAGGAAGTGCGTGCGCTCACCGGTCTCGGGCTGAAAGAAGCCAAGGACCTGGTCGAAGGCGCGCCGAAGCCGGTCAAGGAAGGCGTCAACAAGGAAGAGGCCGACAAGATCAAGGCCACCTTGGAGAAGGTCGGCGCCAAGGTTGAGCTTAAGTAGTCGAATACTTAGCTATATGAGGTCCCCGGGGGTCAGCCCCCGGGGATTTCAAACCAAGAAGAATTAAGTGCGCGGACATACCGGGCACGGTGGAGGTGCCGCGAGACGGGTTTTTGGCCCGCTGGCGGACGAGATTGTGAAGAGTGCGGCGGTTCGGGCGCGGTCCGAATCACATAGAAGTCGGTTAGCCCCGACGCTTGTCCCGATGGTCGCGATGGATTGCGGCTGTTAGGAGAGGCGCCCGCGCTGCCGCTAAAATCGAATCGAGAGAGAAACGATGGCGCAGACGTTTACCGGTCGCAAGCGCGTAAGAAAATTTTTCGGATCAATCAAAGAAGTCGCGGAGATGCCGAACCTCATCGAGGTTCAGAAGGCATCCTACGATCAATTCTTGATGGTCAAAGAGCCCGCCGGCGGCCGCCCCGATGAGGGCCTGCAGGCGGTGTTCCGGTCGGTATTCCCGATCGCCGATTTTTCAAACTCGTCGATGCTTGAGTTCGTCAAATACGAATTCGAACCGCCGAAGTATGACGTCGACGAGTGCCGCCAGCGCGGCATGACCTACGCCGCGCCGCTCAAGGTGACGCTGCGCCTCATCGTGTTCGATATCGATGAAGAGACGGGCGCGCGTTCGGTCAAGGACATCAAAGAACAAGACGTCTACATGGGCGACATTCCGCTCATGACGATGAACGGCACCTTCGTGGTCAACGGCACCGAGCGCGTCATCGTCTCGCAGATGCATCGTTCGCCCGGTGTATTCTTCGATCACGACAAGGGTAAGACGCATTCCTCGGGCAAGCTCTTGTTCGCCGCCCGAATCATCCCGTATCGCGGTTCCTGGCTCGACATCGAATTCGACGCCAAGGACATCGTGTTCGCGCGCATCGACCGCCGCCGCAAGATTCCGGTGACGTCGCTGCTCTATGCGCTCGGCCTCGACGGCGAGGAAATCCTTCGCACCTTCTACAAGCACGTCACCTACAAGCGCGCCAAAGAAGGCTGGCGCGTGCCGTTCGATGCCAACCGCCTCAAGGGCTACAAGGCGATCAACGATCTCGTTGACGCCGACACCGGCAAGGTTGTCGTCGAAGCTGGCAAGAAGCTCAGCGTTCGCCAGGCTCGCCAGTTGCAGGAAAAGGGCCTCAAGCACCTGCGCATGGCCGACGAAGAGCTGATCGGCCACTACATCGCCGAGGACTTGGTCTATGCCAAGACCGGCGAGATCTACGTCGAAGCCGGCGAAGAGATCACCGAGAAGAACCTCAAGGTTCTGATCGAGGCCGGCTACAAAGAGCTGCCGCTGCTCGACATCGATCACGTCAATGTCGGCGCCTACATCCGTAACACGCTGGCCGCCGACAAGAACATGACGCGTGAAGACGCGCTGTTCGACATCTATCGCGTCATGCGCCCGGGCGAGCCGCCGACCGTGGACACGGCGGAAGCGATGTTCCGTTCGCTGTTCTTCGACTCGGAGCGCTACGACCTCTCGGCCGTCGGCCGCGTCAAGATGAACATGCGTCTCGAACTCGACGCGCCCGACACCATGCGCGTGCTGCGCAAGGACGACATCCTGTCGGTCATCAAAACTCTGGTCGATCTGCGCGATGGCCGCGGTGAGATCGACGACATCGACAACCTCGGCAATCGCCGGGTGCGTTCGGTCGGCGAACTCATGGAGAACCAGTACCGCATCGGTCTGTTGCGCATGGAGCGCGCGATCAAGGAGCGCATGTCGTCGGTCGATATCGACACCGTCATGCCGCAGGATCTGATCAACGCGAAACCGGCCGCCGCAGCGGTGCGCTAGTTCTTCGGCTCGTCGCTGCTGTCGCAGTTCATGGATCAGACCATTCCGCTGTCGGAGATCACCCACAAGCGCCGTCTCTCGGCGCTTGGACCGGGGGGCCTGACCCGCGAGCGCGCCGGCTTCGAAGTGCGCGACGTGCATCCGACCCATTACGGCCGTATCTGCCCGATCGAAACGCCGGAAGGCCCGAACATCGGTCTGATCAATTCGCTCGCGACCTTCGCGCGCGTCAACAAATACGGCTTCGTTGAAACGCCCTATCGCAAGGTGAAGGACGGCCGCGTCACCGACGAGGTCATCTATCTCTCGGCGATGGAAGAGAGCCGTCACGCGGTGGCACAAGCCAACGCGCAGATGGACGCCAAGGGCCGCTTCATCGAAGACCTGATCATCTGCCGCCAGGCCGGCGACGTTCACTTGGTCCCCCGGGACAAAGTTGACTTCATGGACGTGTCGCCGAAGCAGCTGGTTTCGGTGGCCGCGGCCTTGATCCCGTTCCTTGAGAACGACGACGCCAACCGCGCGCTGATGGGCTCGAACATGCAGCGCCAGGCGGTGCCGCTGGTTCGCGCCGAAGCGCCGTTCGTCGGCACCGGCATGGAAGGCGTGGTCGCCCGCGACTCGGGCGCCTCGATTTCCGCGCGCCGTACCGGCATCGTCGATCAGGTCGACGCCACGCGTATCGTCGTGCGCGCCACCGGCGAAACCGATCCGACCAAGCCGGGCGTCGATATCTACCGGCTGATGAAGTACCAGCGCTCGAACCAGAACACCTGCATCAACCAGCGTCCGCTGGTGAAGGTGGGCGACAAGGTCGAGAAGGCCGACATCATCGCCGACGGTCCCTCGACCGACCTCGGCGAACTCGCGCTCGGCCGCAACGTGCTGGTCGCGTTCATGCCGTGGAATGGCTACAACTTCGAGGACTCGATCCTGCTCTCCGAGCGGATCGTGAAAGACGACGTGTTCACGTCCATCCACATCGAGGAATTCGAGGTGATGGCGCGCGACACCAAGCTCGGCCCCGAGGAGATCACTCGCGACATTCCCAACGTCTCGGAAGAGACGCTGAAGAATCTCGACGAGGCCGGCATCGTCTATATCGGCGCCGAGGTGCGCGCCGG
>CAIRGJ010000032.1 GCA_903878085.1 uncultured Hyphomicrobiales bacterium
CCCCCCCCCCACCCCCGACCCCTCCCCACACTCGCGAGTGCTCGCGGGGGAGGGGAGAAGCGTCAGGCCTTGTCCGCCTGTTTGAGAACCTGCAGCAGTTCCTTGTGGATCACGTCGTTGCCGGCCACGACGTGCCCGGTGGCGAACACCTCCTCGCCGCCGGCGATGTCGGAGACGAAGCCGCCGGCCTCGCGCACCAGGATCATGCCCGCCGCCATGTCCCACGGCTTGAGGTCGCGCTCCCAGTAGCCATCGAGCCGGCCGGCCGCGACCCAGGCCAGATCGAGGGCGGCGGCGCCGAAGCGGCGCAAGCCTGCGACTTGCTCCTGCATGGCGCCGATTTCCTTGCGCGCCAGCACCAGGTCGCCGCGGCCGATATGCGGCAGCCCGCAGGCGATCACCGAATCCGCCAGCCGCTTGCGGCCGGCGACGCGGATGCGCTGGTCGTTGAGGAACGCGCCCTTGCCCTTTTCGGCAATGAACAGTTCCTCGATCGCCGGATTGTAGACGAGGCCGGCAACGATGGCGCCTTCGCGCTCCAGCGCGATCGAAATGGCGAATTGCGGAATGCCGTGCAGGAAATTGGTGGTGCCGTCGAGCGGATCGACGATCCAGGTGTGCGACTTGTCGGCGCCATCGCGGCGGCCGCCTTCCTCGCCGAGAAAGCAATAGCCGGGGCGGGCCTTGGACAGTTCGGCGAAAAGCGTCTCTTCGGCGCGCTTGTCGGCGGCGGTGACGAAATTGGCGGGTCCTTTAAGCGAGACCTGGAGCTTTTCAAGTTCGCCGAAGTCGCGCTTGAGCGCGCGCGCCGCCTTGCGCGCGGCGGCGATCATGACATTGAGCAGGGCAGAGTGGTGCATGTCTGGTCTCTTTTATCCCTCCCCGCGAGGGGAAGGGTGGGCGGCCGAAAGCCGGCCGGCTGGGCGCGCTTAACACATTTGCGACGGCGACCCCACCCCGCTCGTCGAAGTGGGTTACTGGGGCTGCTGCATGGTCTGGGTCGACAGCCACTTGTTGGCGGCGGTCTTGGCGGCTTCCTGCACTGCCGGTGTCTGCTTGCCGGCGAAGGCGTCGAGATCGGGATCGCCGGCGCCGCCGGCCTTGGCGATCAGGTGCCATTTGACGGCTTCGGTGGCATTCGCGGGCGCGCCGCGCCCGGCCATCAGGATGCGCGCCAGCCGGTTCTGCGCGATCGCACTGCCGCGCCGCGCCGCGATCAGGAACAATCTGGCCGCCGCCGCCTCGTCCTTGGCGACGCCGTCGCCGTTGAATTGCGCGATGGCGTATTCGACCATCGAATCCAGATTGCCGGCGACCGAGGCGAGCCCCATCATCTGCATCGCCTTGGCCGCGTCTTTGGCCACGCCGCTGCCTTCTTTGTACATGGTGGCGAGCGCGTATTGCGCTTCCGGATTGCCGGCCTCGGCGGCCTGCGCGAAAAGCTCGGCGGCGTGCTTGAAGTCCTGCGGCACCTGCGTGCCCTGCAGATACAACAGCCCGAGATCGTAAGCTGCGGCGGGGTGGCCGAGCTTGGCGGCGGCGTCCAACAGCCGCGCGCCGTCCGCCGTGTTGCGCTGCCCGGCGCGGCCTTCGAAATTGAACATCGCCAGCGCGAAGATGGCGTCGCGGTCGCCTTGCGCGGCGGCGAGTTTGTACCATTGCGCCGCCTTGCTGTCGTCGCGGCCGACGCCGAGGCCCTGCGAGTAGAGTTCGCCGAGCATGGTCATGGCTTTGGCATCGTTCTGCTGCGCGCGCTTGGTGGCCTCGGCCAGCGCCGTCAGATAGGCGCCGCGCTGAAAGGCGCCGAACATGACATCGACATCAGCGTCGGCCGCCGGCGCGGCTTTCGGCGCCGGTTGCGGCGGCTTGGTCTGTGCGTGAACCGGCGCGGCCATTCCGACCGCGAGCAACGCAACGAAACTGCCAAGCCGCAAGCCGGTCATACCGCGATTCATGCCGCGATTCATGCCGCGATCTCCGGCACGACCATGTGGCGCGCGGCGTCGGCGATTGTCGCCGAGACGGTCTGCGCATCGGCCCAGATCCAGTCGCCGAGCGCGATGAAATCGGCGCCGGCTTTCACCAGCGGCTCGACTTCGGCGGCGCCGCCGGCAAAGCCGACGCAGGGCGCCTCGAAGACTTCGGCCCACCATGACACGCGATCTTCGATGGCGTCGAAGGCCGGGCGTTCGCCATGATCGTCGGGCTCGCCGAACATCACGTAGTCGCAGCCCAACTCGGCGGCGGTCATGGCGTCGTGGCGCGTCTCCATGCGGCCCGCGCCGGCGATGCGGTCGGGCTTGAGCTGTTCGAGCGCCGCGGTGAATTCGGCAAGGCCGGCGAGATGTGCGCCGTCCGCGCCGGCGCGCGCCACCAGATCGGCATGGCCGTCGAGCAGCAGCGCCACTTGCCTGTCCTGCACGACCCGGCCGAGCGTCTTGGCGGTATTGATCATGCTGCGCTCGTCGGCGGCTTTAAGCCGCAACAGCACCGCCGCGACGTCGCCGGCCTCGAGCGCCGCCGCGAGCGTTGGCGCAAACGTATCGGCGTCGTCAACAAGCGGGGTGACGAGATAAAAGCGCGGCTTCGGCCGCGGTTCGACTTTGTTCGGGCGCGACGTCATGGTCCCCGCAATGGTAGCCCAATCGGGCGAAAGATTGGCGCGGCTAGAGGTAGATATAGCTGTCGGGGGTTTGGCGCGTCGCGGCCAAGGAGGCAAGGGCCTCGCCCAAGCGCTGGACGACGCTGCCCCAGTCGCCGATACCCGGCTGCCGGAACAGCCGGGCGCCCGGATACCACGGGCTGTCGTCGCGATCGAGCATCCAGCGCCAATCCGGGCCGAACGGCAGCAGCAGCCAGACCGGCTTGGCCAGGGCGCCGGTCAGGTGCGCCACCGCGCTATCGACCGCGATCACCAGGTCGAGCGTCTCGATCAGGGCGGCAATATCGGCGAAATCGGCATGGCGGAGATCCGGACGCAAGACGGCGGCCTTATGCAGCGCCATTTTATCCGCCGCCCGCACCTCGCGTTGCAGGCTGACGAATTCGACGTTGCTCTGCGCCAGCACAGGCGCGAGGCGCTCGAAATCCAGCTCGCGACTACGGTCCTTGCGATGCGGCGGCTTGCCCGACCACACCAGCCCGACGCGTAATTTTCCCCTGGCCGGCAGCCGCGCGCGCCAGGCTGCGACCCGCTCGGCGGGCGCATGCAGATAGGGCAGCGCCGCGGGGATGGCCGCGAGCGTGGTGCCGAAAGCAAACGGCAGGCTCATGAGCGGGCAGTGCAGATCGATGGGCGGATGCGGCTCGCCGCGGCCGATCATTGCGGTTACGCCGTCGATGTCGCCGAGCAAAGGCATCAGGCTGCGGGGCACTTCGAGGACGATGGTGGCGCCGCGCGCGTCCAGCATCGGCACGTAGCGCACGAACTGGATCATGTCGCCGACGTCTTGTTCGGCATGAACCAGAATGGTTTTGCCGCTCAAGTCTTCGCCGCGCCATTGCGGCACGCCGAAGTCGCGCTTCGCGGCGCCAGCGCACCGCCAGCGCCATTCATAATTGGCGAAGCCATGCACGAAGTCGCCGTGCCGAAGCTGTGCGAGACCTTTGTCGCAATGGGCCTCGGCCAAAGCCGGATCGAGCGCCAGCGCGCGATCGAAACATCTGAGCGCGTCATCATGCCGTTGCAGCCGGCCGAGGGTATTGCCGAGTGCGATCCAAATCTCGACACGGTTCGGATCGATCGCCAGCGCGCGGGCATAGACGTCGGCGGCATCGGCCTCGCGGCCGAGCAGACGCAGCACCTTCACGCAATTGATCGTCGCGTCGATAAAGCCCGGCTTGATCGCCAACGCCTGCTGGTAGCTCTCCAGCGCCTCGGTAGACCGGCCGAGCTTGAGCTGGAGATTGCCGCGGCCGTTGAGCGCCTCGGCATAATCGGGCTTGAGCGCAATGGCGCGATCGTAGCTTGCAAGCGCTTCGTCGGGCCGTTTGAGCGCGGCCAGCACGACGGCCTGGTTGAAATAGGCGGCGGCGGAGAGCGCATCGATCTTGAGCGCCTCGCGGATCAAGGCCAGCGCCTCGAGGTGCATGCCGCGCTGGTGCATCATCACGCCGAACAGATGCATCGCCTCGAAATTCCGCGGCTGGCGTTGTAGCGCCTGCCGGTACAGCGCTTCGGCTTCCTCGAATTGGCCGCGCTGATGGAACGCCGTTGCGCGCCGCAGCGTGTCGGTGACCACGGGCGCGTTTGCTATTGCTTTGGGTTTAGTCATGCGCCTTTACGGGCCGATCCGGCGCGGGGATGCGGCCGGCGAATCATGGGGCGAGATTATGCCGCCGGCGCGCCGCCGTCCAAGAAACCAGCCGCGTGGACGAGGGCGGGCGGCCTCGCTAGCATCGCCGTCAATAAGAAGACTTGGAGGGATCAGGAAATGTTCAAGAGCCGGTCATTGCGCCTGGGCGTGCTGCTGCTGCTGTGCGGCGGCGTTTGGCCTGCCGCCGCCGCCGACTATCCGAGCCGCGCCATCAGAATGGTGGTGCCGTTCGCGCCGGGTGGTGGCACCGACGTGCTCGGCCGCATTATCGGTCAGCGGCTGTCGGAGCAATGGGGCCAGCCGGTGATCGTCGAAAATCAGCCCGGCGCTTCCGGCGGCATCGGCACGCGCGCCGCGGCCAAGGCCGAGCCCGACGGCTACACGCTGCTGATGGCCTCGACCGGCGCGCTGATGGCGGCCTCCGCGGCGCTTTCGCCCGAAGGCGAGTTCGACGTCAATAAATTCTTCGCGCCGAGCACCGTGGTGGCGGCGCCGCCTTATCTGCTGGTGGCGAACCCGCAGTTGGAGGCCAACAACGTCGCCGAATTGATCGCGCTGGCGCGCACCAAGCCCAAGGCGCTGTCGTTCGGTTCGTCCGGCATCGGCGCGGCGTCGCATCTGTCAGGCGCGCTGTTCGAGAAGGAGGCGAAGGTCGAAATGCTGCACGTGCCTTACAAGGGTACCGGCCCGGCGGTGACCGATCTGTTGGGCGGCCGCATCGACATGATGTTCTCGCCCTCGACCACGGTCCAAGCGTTTATCGAGGCCGGCAAACTCAAAGCCATCGCCACCACCGGCGCCAAGCGCTCGAAATTTTCGCCGAACGTGCCGACCGTCGCCGAGAGCGGCTTGCCCGGCTATTCGTCGGTCGGCTGGTTCGGCTTGCTGGCGCCGGCGCACACGCCGAAGGAGATCGTCGACAAGCTCAACAGTGCGGTGGTCGCGATCATGGCGATGCCGGACGTCGTCGAGCATATGGCCAAGCTTGGCGCCGAGCCGGAACCGCAGACGCCCGAGCAATTCGGCCGCTACATCAATGCCGACGTGGCGAAATGGGCGGCGCTGGTGAAGGAGCAGGGCATTACGATTCCCGGCGCGGTGGGGAAGTGAACATGAAAGTCGAGGCGCATCCTGGCCGTTTGCTGAAACGCGAGCTAGCTGTGCGCGCGCTCAGTGCGAGCCGCGTTGCTAATGACCTTGGCGTCTCAGTTGGTCGCATCACCGACATCGTCAACGGCAGGCGCTCAATCACCGCAGACACGGCAGTGCGGCTTGGCCGCTATTTTGGCAACAGCGCGCAGTTCTGGCTCGATCTGCAGAGCCAGTACGATATTGCTGCGGTGGAGCGTAAGCACGGCGCCGATATCGCGCGGCGGGTGCGGCCCGCCGACGCGGCGTGACTAAAGATTTGTAAACGCAGCGTAAGCTACGCAGCGGCTTAATGACTGCCAGAAAACCAATTCGTCCTGTGTTACTTCGAATTGTTCGAGCCGTTCGGACGGGTCACTGCCCTTACGCGCCCAGTAAACAATTGCACGAAAGTCCGAACGGTAGGCCCAATTAGCGTGCGCAACCGAATTACGAAATGCGCGCACCGGATTGTTGTTCAGGAACTGCGCGCATTTTCGCAGGGTCGAACCAGTCGGGGCTGTTTTGGCGAGAATCCTAAAGCAGGACTCTGGCAAGTAGACAAAGCAGATGTAATTTTGAGTTACGACTTGCGCGCGAACAACGTACGGAGAAGGGGTAGAGTTTCTAACCGCGTCCATCCATCCTTGAAATGCTTGCAACTCCTGCAAACGATCGTTCAACGGAACTGGAGATGCGGCTCTTATTTCTGCCTTCACTTCGGCAGGCAAGAACCTAACGTCAGCAGCAATTGCAGTGGCAAGCTTTCGGCTATGTTCTTCATCTATTTTCAGTTCGGACTTCAGCCGCTCTGACCAGACCGCCATCTGCTTGTCTATCGGGTCCCAAGTCATTGTGACCTCGTACGCCCGCTGTAATCGGGTCTCTCCGACCCCTCACCCGGCTCGCGCTCGCTACCGCTTCGCGCGAGCCACCCTCTCCCCACAGGGGAGAGGGAAGCAAGTCTGCCGCGCGCTCAAGGACCGAACGATACTGACGTTCGCCTTACTTCGGCATCGGGATCGGGCCCATGTCCTTGGGCACCTTGTAGCCGCGCTGCACGGCCGGACGCTTGGCGATCTCGAGATACCAGCGCTTGACGTTGGGGTACGCGTTCAAGTCGATGGTCTGCCACT
This sequence comes from uncultured Hyphomicrobiales bacterium, assembly GCA_903878085.1. GTDB lineage: Bacteria > Pseudomonadota > Alphaproteobacteria > Rhizobiales > Xanthobacteraceae > Pseudolabrys. The sequence goes on from CAIRGJ010000032.1 coordinate 6,581, forward strand.
CGAAGCGCGAGATCCACGGCCAGATCGCGATGTCGGCGATGGAGTATTCGCCGGCGACGTATTTGTGGAGCCCGAGCTGGGTGTTGAGCACCTTGTAGAGGCGGTTGGCTTCCTTCAAGAAGCGCTCCTCGGCGTAAGGCGCCTTGCCGGGATTATATTTCACGAAGTGATGCACCTGGCCGAGCATCGGGCCGGCGCCGCCCATCTGCCACATCAGCCACTCGATTACTTTGTAGCGGCCTTCGCCGGACTTCGGCAGCAGCATGCCGGTCTTGTCGGCGAGATAAATCAGGATCGCGCCCGACTCCATCAGCGACATTCCATTGTCACGGTCCACAATGGCCGGGATGCGGTTGTTCGGCGAAATTTTCAAGAATTCCGGCGCGAATTGTTCATCCTTGGAAATGTCGATGGCGTGCACGGTGTAGGGCAGGCCGATCTCTTCCAGCATGATGTTGGCCTTGCGGCCGTTCGGCGTGGTCCAGGTGTACAGGTCGATCACGGTTATGTCCTTGGATGGCGATGGCGGGAGGCAACCTGCGCGCAAACTAGGATGTTGAAGGCTTACGCACAATCACGATTGCGAGAGGCGGCGCATGCGCTTGCGGCATTGCCTCCCGCCCGGCGGCTGTTTCGGTTGCGCGATGTGAAAAGAAAAAGGCCGCCTGCGAGGGCGGCCTTTTATATTGCGCGTGAGAAGCGGACTTACGCCGCCTTCTTTTCCAGATCGGCCTTCCACTGGCCGAGCGCGGCCAGCCCGTTCATCTGGGCGCGATGCATGAAGGCGCGCTGCGCGGCGGCAACGTTTTCCGACTTGCCGGCCCAGGCCTTCTGCGGCGCGGCTTGCAGCGCGCGGCCGTAGGAGAAGGTCAACGCCCAGGGCAGATTGCCGATGCGGTTCATGGCGTCGAGATGCGCGGTGGCGTCCTCGTCGCTCTGGCCGCCGGAGAGGAAGGCAATGCCCGGCACCGCGCCCGGCACGCAGTTCTTCAGCACCTTCACGGTGCGCGCCGCGACTTCGTCGACCGAGGCCTTCTTGCCGCTCTTCTTGCCCGGCACGATCATGTTCGGCTTGAGCACGATGCCTTCGAGCGCGACCTTGGCGTAGAACAATTCCTGGAAGGTTTCCTTGAGAATCCAGGTCGTGACCTTCTCGCAGGCGTCCATGTCGTGGCCGCCGTCCATCAGCACTTCGGGTTCAACAATGGGAACAATCTGCGCCGCCTGGCACAGCGCGGCGTAACGCGCCAGCGCATGGGCGTTGGCGTGGATGCAATCATAGCTCGGAATGCCGGCGCCGACGTCGATCACCGCCCGCCATTTCGCGAAGCGCGCGCCCTGGTCGTAATATTTCGGCAGCCGGTCGGCGAGCTTGTCGAGGCCGATGGTGATGACTTCGCCCGGGCAGTTCGGCAGCGGCTTGATGCCTTCGTCGACCTTGATGCCGGGCAGCGCGCCCGACTTCTTGATGATATCGACCAGCGGCGTGCCATCTTTGGCCTTCTGCCAGATGGTCTCGTCGTAGAGGATGACGCCGGAGATGTGGTTCTTCATCGCCTCGCTGGTGCGGAACATCAGCTCGCGATAGTCGCGGCGATTGTCCTCGGTGTTTTCGGTCTTGATGGCGTCGAAGCGTTTGCCGATCGTGCCGGTGGATTCGTCGGCGGCAAGAATGCCTTTGCCGGGTGCCGCCATCGCCTGCGCGACTTTATTCAATTCATCGAGATTCATCATTCCCTCCATCGCATCTAAAATGATCCCGCCCCCGGGATGATCGGTTAAGCTACTTTATCCTCAACACCTCGACGCCGGGCAAGGGCTTGCCCTCAAGCCACTCCAGGAAAGCGCCGCCTGCCGTCGATACGTAAGTCAGGCGGTCCGCGACCCCAGCGACATTAAGTGCCGCCACGGTGTCGCCGCCGCCGGCGACCGTGACCAAGTGGCCGGCCTGAGTGAGTTCCGCCGCCGCTTCGGCGACCGAAACGGTGCCGTTGTCGAACGGCTCCATCTCGAAGGCGCCGAACGGGCCATTCCAGACCAAAGTCTTGGCCCGCGCCAGCACCGAGACCACCTGCTCGACGCTTTTCGGTCCGATATCCAGCATCATGTCGGCGCCGCCGATGTGGTCGACGTCGACCACGCGCGACGGCGCGTTGGCTTCGAATTTTTCCGCCACCACGGCATCGACCGGCAGCACGATCTCGCGCTTGGCGGCCTTGGCCTGGTCCATGATCTTCTGCGCGGTGTCGAGCAAATCGCGTTCAACCAGCGAACGGCCGACCTGCTTGCCCTGCGCCATCAGGAAGGTGTTGGCCATGGCGCCGCCGATGATCAGCACATCGACGCGCTCCAGCAGGTTGCCCAAGAGATCGAGCTTGGTGGAAATCTTGGCGCCGCCGACGATGGCCACCAGCGGCCGCGCCGGCTTGTCGAGCACCTTCTCGAAGGCTTCAAGTTCGGCCTGCAGCGTGCGCCCGGCGAAGGCCGGCAGCAGATGGGAGAGGCCCTCGGTCGAGGCGTGAGCGCGGTGCGAGACGGAGAAGGCGTCGTTGACGAAGAGGTCGCCGAGCTTGGCGAGTTGCGCGACGAAAGCCGGATCGTTCTTTTCCTCGCCCGGATAAAACCGCGTGTTCTCCAGGCAGAGGATGTCGCCGTTATGCATCGCCGCCACCGCACGCTCGGCCTTTTCGCCGATGCAGTCGTCGACGAACGCGATCGGCCGCTTGATGGTGTGGGCAAGTTCGGCTGCGACCGGTTTCAGCGAGTCTTTGTTATCGCGCCCCTTCGGCCGGCCGAAATGCGACAGCAGGATCACCTTGGCGCCCTTGTCGGCGAGTTCGGTGATCGACGGCGCGGTGCGCTCAATGCGGGTGGCGTCGGAGACGACGCCGTTTTCGACCGGCACGTTGAGGTCGACGCGCATCAGCACGCGTTTGCCTTTGACGTCGACGTGATCGAGTGTGCGAAACGTATTGCTCATGAGCGGCCCCCGCGCGCTCGTTCGCTAAAGCAGCTTGCCCATCGCGACGGCGGTGTCCGACATGCGGTTGGAGAAGCCCCACTCGTTGTCGTACCAGGACATCACGCGCACCAGCGTGCCGTCCATCACCTTGGTCTGATCCATGTGGAAGATCGAGGAGTGCGAATCGTGGTTGAAATCGATCGAGACATTCGGCGCGTCGGTAAAGCCGAGGATGCCCTTGAGCTGTTGCTCGGCGGCGCGCTTGATCGCGGTGTTGATCTCGTCCTTGCTAGTCGCCTTCTTGGCGACGAACTTGAAATCGATCACCGAGACGTTCGGCGTCGGCACGCGGATCGAGACGCCGTCGAGCTTGCCGTTCAACTCGGGCAGCACCAGGCCGACGGCCTTGGCCGCACCCGTTGAGGTCGGGATCATCGACAGCGCCGCGGCGCGGCCGCGGTAGAGATCCTTATGCATGGTGTCGAGCGTCGGCTGGTCGCCGGTATAAGCGTGGATCGTGGTCATAAAGCCGTGTTGGATGCCGACCGCGTCGTTGAGCACCTTGGCGACCGGCGCCAGGCAATTGGTGGTGCAGGAGGCGTTCGAGACGACCAGATGATCTTTGGTCAGCTTGTCGTGGTTGACGCCGTAGACGATCGTCATGTCGGCGCCATCGGCCGGCGCCGAGACCAGCACGCGTTTGGCGCCCGCGGTCAGATGCATCGAGGCCTTGTCTTTGGCGGTGAAGATGCCGGTGCATTCCATCGCGATATCGACGCCGAGATCCTTCCACGGCAGCGTGGTCGGGTCCTTGATGGCGGTGACCTTGATGGCGCCGTTGCCGATTGAGATGGTGTCGCCCTTGACCGTGACGGTGCCGGGGAAGCGGCCGTGCACCGAGTCGAAGCGCAGCAGATGGGCGTTGGTCTCGACCGGGCCGAGGTCGTTGATGCCGACCACTTCGATGTCGGTGCGCCCCGACTCGGCGATGGCGCGAAGAATGTTGCGGCCGATGCGGCCGAACCCATTGATGGCAACACGTACAGTCATTGCAGTCGCTCCCGGTCTATGTTTCGCGTGTCATACTCCGCGCGTGCGGGGTGTCCAGCCCGTCATGCCGAAAAGTCCGGTCCGGTATGCGCTGGATCGCCCGCTTGCGCGGGCGATGACAGTTACTTCCCAAGCTTCTTCATCGCCGCGGCGGCGACGGCTTCGGCGGTAATGCCGAAATTCTTGTACAGATCCTTGTAAGGCGCGCTGGCGCCGAACGAATTCATGCCGACAAAAATGCCGTCGGCGCCGATGATGGCGTCCCAGCCCAGGCGTACGGCGGCTTCGACGCCGATCCTGACCGGCGCATCGCCGATGAGGACGCGGCGCGCGGCTTCCGGCGCTTCCTGCAGCAGTTCGAAACAGGGGATCGAGACGACGCGGGCGGCGATGCCCTTGGCGTCGAGCAGCTTCTTGGCCTCGATCGCGATGGCGACTTCCGAGCCGGTGGCGAAGATCGAGACCTGTGCTTTGCCGTTCGCGGCCGCGATCTCATAGGCGCCGGCGGCGCAGCGGTTGCTATCGAGGAAGTTGTGCGAGAGCTGCGGCAGGTTCTGGCGGGTCAGCGCCAGCACGCTCGGGCGATCCTTGGCCTCCAGCGCCAACTGCCAGCACTCGACGGTTTCGACCACGTCGCAGGGACGGAACACGAGGAGATTAGGAATCGCGCGCAAGGCGGCGAGATGCTCGACCGGCTGATGCGTCGGGCCGTCTTCGCCCAGGCCGATGGAGTCATGCGTCAGCACGTGGATGACGCGTTCGCCCATCAGCGCGGCGAGGCGGATCGACGGCCGGCAGTAATCCGAGAAGATCAGGAAGCCGCCGGAATAGGGGATGATGCCGCCGTGCAGCGCCATGCCGTTCATCGCGGCGGCCATGCCGTGCTCGCGGATGCCGTAATGGATGAAGCGGCCGGAGTAATCGGCGGCCGACAAAGTCTTCATCGACTTGGCGCGGGTATTGTTGGAGCCGGTCAGGTCGGCCGAGCCGCCGACCATTTCCGGCACCGCGGCCACCAGAGTTTCGAGCGCGAATTCCGAGGCGATGCGGGTGGCGATTTCCTTCGGCGTGGCGGCGAGCGTTTCCTTCAACGAACGCACCGCATCGGCCAGCGCCTTGGCGGGCAACTCGCCTTTCATGCGGCGTTCGAACTCGGCGCGCTTGGCCGGGTCGAGCGCGGCGATGCGCTTGTCCCAGGCGGCATGCGCGTCCTTGGAGCGAGCGCCGGCGGCGCGCCAGGCGTTGAGAATGTCGGCGGGAATTTCGAACGGCGCATAGGGCCAGCCGAGTTTCTCGCGTGCGCCCTTGATCTCGTCGGCGCCGAGCGGCGAGCCATGCGACGATGACTTGCCGGCCTTGGTCGGCGCGCCGAAACCGATGGTGGTCTTGCAGGCGATCATGGTCGGGCGATCGGACTTTTGTGCGTTTGCGATTGCTTGCGCAATCGCTTGGGGGGCGTGGCCGTCGACGCGGCTGGCATTCCAGCCGCAGGCCTCGAAACGCTTCACCTGATCGGTCGAGTCCGACAGCGACAGCGCGCCGTCGATCGAGATGCCGTTGTCGTCGAACAGCACGATCAGCTTCGACAGTTTGAGATGTCCGGCCAGCGCGATGGCTTCGTGGCTGATGCCTTCCATCAGGTCGCCGTCGGAGCACAGCACGTAAGTCTTATGATCGACGGCTTCGCTGCCGAACACCGCGGCCATATGGCGTTCGGCGATCGCCATGCCGACGGCGTTGGCGATGCCCTGGCCGAGCGGACCGGTGGTGGTCTCGATGCCGGGCACGTGACCGTATTCGGGGTGGCCGGCGGTGATCGAGCCGAGTTGGCGGAAGCGCTTGATCTGATCGATCGTCATGGCGTCGTAGCCGGTGAGATAGAGCAGCGCATAGATCAGCATCGAGCCGTGGCCGGCCGACAGCACGAAGCGGTCGCGGTCGGCCCAGTCGGGCTTGGCCGGATCGAATTTCAGGAATTGCGTGAACAGCACGGTCGCCACGTCGGCGGCGCCCATCGGCAGGCCGGGGTGGCCGGATTTGGCCTGTTCGACCGCGTCCATCGCCAGGGCGCGGATGGCGTTAGCCATCGTCGCTTGCGAGACGGCAGAGTTCGGTTGCGCGTGTCCCGCTGCGGGGGCCACGGCTGCCGTCGAGGACGCTTTTACATTCATGGAAAAGGCCTTTTTGCGTGGGCTGGATAGCATGTGAGGCCCTTGAGTCAATGTGACGGCGGCGCGGAGTTGCGCCCATGCACAGTCTCGCGAAAACATCGGGGTAAAATCGGGCTCCGGCGTTGACGCGCAGGTCGCGCGCCACGTAAGGTTCCTGGCCTAAACATTTGCCGCCGCAGGAGTTTTCGGCATGGAGGCGGCCCCGGCGTCCCGATGACAGAGCAAAGCGCGATCGATAACGCGGTCAAACGTCTGGCGCATGCGCTGGACGCACTCGATGCCGCCGTCGAGCGCCGCCGCGAGGCCGACCGCAGCGAAGAGGCGCTGGCAGCCCAAGTTCAGGCGCTCGGCCTCGACCGCGCCCGGCTCGCCGACACGCTCGATGGCGAAACCGCGCGAGCCCGCAAGTTAGAGGCCGCCAACCGCGAGATAGGCGGCCGGCTCGACACCGCAATCGCATCAATCCAGTCCGTGCTCGACAGCAACGAGTGAAATCATGGCCACGGTCAACGCCACCATTGCCGGCCGCCAGTTCCGCCTCGCCTGCGAGGACGGGCAGGAAGAGCATTTGCAGACGCTCGCCCGCGACATCGACACGCGCATCGAGGGTCTGCGCAAGCAGTTCGGCGAGATCGGCGATACGCGGCTGACCGTGATGGCGGCCTTGATGGTGGCCGACGAACTCTCGGAAGCGGCCCACAACATGCGCCGCATGGAAGAGGAACTGAACGCGCTGCGCGACGCCCGCGTGGTCGCCTCCGACCGCGCGAAGGCTGCCTCGGACGCGGTGGTCGGCGCCTTCAACTCGGCCGCCGAGCGGCTCGAAGGCATCACCCGCAAGCTCAACCAGAGCCTCGGCTCCGGCGTGGGTATGGGGTGAGGCGGCGTTTGGCCGCGGCGTTTCGAAGCGGCTGGCGGAAAGAATCGGTTAGTGTTTGCACACATATAGATACGCCCGCATGTGTTAAGGGGCACCGCATTGAATTGTATAACAAATTTGGTTCAACCCTCGCTGTCGGGCGGCTGGACGGCGCAGGTCAAAGGCCAGGATTTGGGGCCTTATTGGTCGCGCGATTTGGCGATGCAAGTCGCCGTTGCCGATGCCCTGGAAGTTCGCAAATGCGGCGAATCGGTCCGCATTGTCGTCAAAGACGCCCGCGGAGCGACTTGTGCCGTCCGCTGCCTCTGCAAGCGATTTGGCCATTAGGACGATTGCTGGCGCTTGCCCTTCCGACTCACTACATTAGCGACGCGGGGCTGTGAGGTGCGACAGGGCAACATTCCCCGGGGCCTTACGATCTCATCGGGAGCTGTCCCTGGCCGGGCTCGTGGGCTCGGTCATATGGCGCCCACCTACTTATGTAGGTTCCCGGGATCACGCTCTGACGGCCATCGCGGCTCCGCACTTAATTTGACGGCGAAATGCCTGACGCCTCCGACAGCCAAAACCGCAAAGCCGAACTCCGCAGCGTTGCCCTGACGCTGCGCGATGCGCTGCCGCCGACGGTGCGCCAGGCCGCGGCCGAGGCGATCGCTAAGCGCGCGCTGCCCGTCGCGGTGACGCCCGGCACGATTGTTTCCGGCTTCTCGCCGATGAAGACCGAGATCAATCCGATCCCGCTGCTGCGCAAGTTCGCGCAAGCAGGCGCCAGTCTGGCGCTGCCGTGCATCGCCGGCCGCGGCCATCCGCTGATCATGCGGGCCTGGGACTTCGGCGCGCCGCTGGCGTCCGGGCAGTGGGGCATCCGCGAACCGGTGGCGGAGGCCGCCAAGGTCGCGCCCGATATCCTCATCGTGCCCCTGGCCGCGTTCGACCGCGCCGGCCACCGCATCGGCTACGGCGCCGGGTATTACGACATGACGCTCGCCGCGCTGCGGGCCAAGAAGACCGTCGTCGCCATCGGCATCGCTTTCGCCGCCCAAGAAACCGCCAAGGTTCCCGCGACCGAGCGCGACGAGCGGCTCGATCTCGTGCTAACGGAACGCGAGATCATCGATTTCCGCTCCAATTAGAGTTCTGCGCGCATGCGTATTCTTTTCATCGGCGACATCCTCGGCCGCTCCGGGCGCACCATCGTCATCGACCGCCTGCCGGGACTGGTGAGCGAGTGGCAGCTCGATCTGGTGGTGATCAACGGCGAGAACGCCGCCGGCGGTTTCGGCATCACCGAAGTCATCTATAACGAGTTGATCGACGCCGGCGCCGACGCCATCACGCTCGGCAATCACGCCTGGGACCAGCGCGAGGCGCTGGTGTTCATCGAGCGCGCGCCGCGGCTGATCCGTCCCGTCAATTATCCCAAAGGCACGCCGGGGCGCGGCGCAGCCTTGGTCGAGACCAAGAACGGCAAGCACGCGCTGGTCATCAACGCCATGGGCCGCGTCTTCATGGACGCGATGGACGATCCCTTCGCCGGGGTCGAGCGCGAGATCTCTGCCTGTCCGCTGCGCAGCGGCGCCGACGCCATCGTCGTCGACATGCATTGCGAGGCCAGCAGCGAAAAGCAGTCGATGGGTTATTTCTGCGACGGCCGCGCCAGCCTGGTGATCGGCACGCACACGCATGTGCCGACCGCCGATCACCGCATCATGCCGGGCGGCACCGCCTTCATGACCGACGCCGGCATGACCGGCGATTTTGAATCGGTCATCGGCATGAACAAAGACGAGCCGCTCAACCGCTTCCTGCGCAAATTGCCGGGCTCGAAATTCGAGGCGGCGAGCGGACCTGCGACGTTGTGCGGGCTTGCCGTCGAGACCGACGACACAAGCGGCCTTGCGACCAAAGTCGGCGCGGTGCGGCTCGGCGGCGTGCTCGAACAGGTGCGGCCGGTTTTCTGGAGTTAATGGATATTAACCATTTGTTGACCATGGCTGGCCACGATGCGGCTTAGGCCACGGCGATTCGCCGCTTTGTTCTGGGTACGGCTTTCCACGACCAGGCAGGGCGCACATGAACATTCGGGTCAATCGCAAACTCATCATCGATTCACCGCTTCCGGCCTTGCGCCAGGCGCCGGCGAGCGACCCGCGCGCGCAACTCGCCGCACAATTCATCCCCGCGGGATCCCGCGTTCTCGATCTCTCCGTTGACACCGCGCTGGAGCGCGCGCTGCCGCATGGCTGCAGCTATCAGTCGCGCGACCGCGTCACCTGCGACGGCGGCCATGCCTGCGATATCGCCGGCGGCGACTTCCCGACCAAGGCGGCCTCGCAATCCGATGTCGTCGTCATGCTCGGTGCGCTGGAGCAGGTCGCCGACGTCGAAAATCTTTTCACCCACCTGCGCTTCAGCAAGCAGGACGTGGTGCTGAGCTATCGCGCGACCGACCTCGGCGGCGACCGCATCGGCTGTGCCAATCATCTGAGCTTCTACGAACTGGCGCGGCTGTTCGACCATTACGGCTTCCGCATCCAATGCACGGCACCGATCGGCGCCACCGAGATGCTGATGCGGCTGACGCCGACCGACCGGCTCGCGCCGGTGACGTCGTGCAGCGTCGCGGTGGTATCGTGCGGCGAGGACGACACCTTCGGCAACCGGCTCGGCGTCCACATGATCAACGGTCTGCTGCCGGGCGAGGCGGAGGTGCATCATCTGAACTTCCGCACGCTGCACGAGGCGCGCGAGCAATACGATCTGGTGGTGCTCGGCGCCGGCAACAGCCTGTTCCAGCCGCTGCTGAGCGGCGACGTGCTCGACATCCTTAAGCGCGGCAAGGCGTCGATCGGCATTTTCGGCACGCAACATCGCGAGCTGATCCCGCGGCCGGCGCTCGACCGCGTCATCGAGCGGCTCGACACCTGGTACGCGCGCTCCGAGGACGACGTGCTGATGTACGGCCGCGGCCGCAAGAACGTCGTGCATCTCGGCGACTGGCTGATCGATCAGTTTCCGCTGAGCCAGCCGAGCGAAGACGAGCCGTTGCAGATCGGGCCCGAGACCGGCGTCGAGCTGCCGCTCGACCGCATCATCAAGGTCATTCAAAGCCACCGTCAGGTCCGCTCGGCGCGGCTCGCGCCGCTGCTGTGCGCGCTCACCTCGGCCGAGCTTGCCGCCTATGACGAGGCTTCGTCGACGCAGCAGGGGGATATCGCGTCCCGCTGCTTCCGCAGCCTGCTGATCGATATTTTCGGGCGTAGCTACCCGGCCAACGAGTTCTTCATGGTCGATCGCGAGGCGGTGCGGCGCTACAAGGCGCGCGTGCACCGCAACGTCGCCCAACTCGGCGAACGCATCGACAGCCTGCTGCGCAACGTCGCGGTGGCGGCGGCCTAGCGAGCCGCTCGTCCTCGCGACCCGCCTACGCTCGCTTTGCGAGCTTCGGCGCGCTTGAAGTCCGCCGAAGCACGGAGTGCGAAGGCGGAAAGCGGGGACCCAGTCCTGAATCAAAGACGTTTGTTTCGACCCTGGATTCCCGCTTGCGCGGGAATGAGCGGAGTATGGGCGGCCAACTGCGGGATTTATTTTCCCTGCCGCCCAGCCTATAACCTCGCCGGCATTCACTCATTTGCGAGACGAAGCGGACATGGCCGGTCATTCCCAATTCAAAAACATCATGCACCGCAAGGGCAAGCAGGACAAAGTCCGCTCCAAGGTGTTCGGCAAGCTGGCACGCGAAATCACGGTGGCCGCCAAGCTTGGCCAGCCCGACCCGGCGTTCAATCCGCGCCTGCGCGCCGCGATCATCGCCGCCCGCGCCGAGAACATGCCGAAGGACAACATCGAGCGCGCCGTGAAGAAGGCGACCGGCGCAGATTCCGAGAACTTCGACGACATCCGCTATGAGGGCTATGGCCCCGGCGGCGTCGCCGTGATCGTCGAGGCGCTGACCGACAACCACAACCGCACCGCCGGCGAAGTGCGCTCGATCTTCACTAAGAGCGGCGGCAATCTCGGTACCACCGGATCGGTGGCGTTCATGTTCGATCATCTTGGCGTCGTCGAATTCGATGCCAAGGTCGCGAGCGCTGACGCCATGCTGGAAGCCGCGATCGACGCCGGCGGCGACGACGTCACCTCGAACGACGACGGCCACCAAATCTTCGCCACGCCGGAGAACCTGCGCGACGTCGCCAAGGCGCTGGAAGCCAAGTTCGGCGAGCCGCGCAAATCGGCGCTGCTGTGGAAGCCGCAGAACACCGTCGCCCTCGACGACGCCGCCGGCGAGAAGATGCTCAAGCTGATCGAGTCGCTCGACGACAACGACGACGTGCAGAACGTCTACGCCAATTTCGAGGTGTCGGACGCGCTGATGCAGAAGATGTCAGCGTAACGCGTCGAACAGCGGCAGGCTGATCAGTCCGGCAATCGCAATAATGACGTAGGCGGCGCGGCGGTAGAGCAGATCGCTGGTGCCGTGAAAAAAGAACGCCCCCGCCGCCAGCGCGACGATGAAGGGGATGCCCATCAAGACCGCGATCATCAGCGCCTGCGCGTTCAGCAGGCCGTTGAACGCGTAGAGCACAATCGACAGCGTCCCCTGGATGGCGAAATAGGCCATGATGTTGGCGCGCACCGTGGCTGCGCTGTTATTGCCGCCGAGCCAGAAGATCAGCAAAGGCGGCACGGCGATCTGCGCTGCGCCGCCGCCGAAGCCGGCCATTGCGCCGGCGCCGAGCGAAGCAAGCAAGGTCGGTTTGCCGTGATAGCGCCAGCCCGAAACCAGGCTCGCCAGCGCCAGCAAAACCAGCACCGAAATAAACCAGCGTAGCCAGAGCGGATCGACCCACAGCAGCGCCAGCATGCCAATCGGCAAGGTCACGGCGCCGGCAGCGGCGGCGGTCGATACTTCGCGCTTGTTGACGTGGTGCAGCACGCTGAACAAAAACGGCAGGCCGCACACGGTATCGATCAAGAGCAAAGTCGGCACCGCCAGGCGCGGGCTGTAAACCGCCGAGATCAGGGGCACGTAGATCAAAGCTGAGCCGAAGCCGGAAAAGCCGCGCACCAGGCCCGATAACGCCGCAATGCCGAGCGCGATCGGGAAGCGTGGGTCGGCAACCGCCGCGGTGAAAAGAGCCCAAATCTGCGACGTCATCTTGAAGCTCCGGCCGGTTGGCCGGGCTTATTAGCAGGCTTCTGGCCCGAATGCCGCCTTGGGGCTATCAACGGGCCATGGTCCGGCAACCGATTCGCATCCTCGGCATCGACCCGGGCCTCCGCCGCACCGGCTGGGGCCTGATCGAGTCCGACGGCAACCGGCTGATCCATGTCGCCTGCGGCTCGGTGGAAACCAGCGAGCGGGCCACGCTGGGTGAGCGGCTGGTGGCGATTCACGACGGGCTCGTCGCCGTGATCGAACAGTATTCGCCGCACGAGGCGGCGGTCGAGCACACCTTCGTCAACGGCAACGCCGCTTCGACCTTGAAGCTCGGCCAGGCGCGCGGCATCGCCATGCTGGTGCCGGCGCGCGCAGGGCTCACGGTCGCCGAATACGCGCCCAACCAGGTGAAGAAGACCGTGGTCGGCGCCGGCCACGGCGAGAAGGCGCAAATTCGCATGATGATCGGCGTGTTGTTGCCGAAGGCCGATCCGCAAAGCGAAGACGCCGCCGACGCGCTGGCGATTGCGATCTGCCACGCGCATCATCGCGGCAGCGTCATCCTGCAATTGAAAGCGCAAATGAAGGCCGTTGGGCGATGATCGGCAAACTCAAAGGCATCGTCGACTCGTTCGGCACGGATTTCATCATCCTCGACGTCAACGGCGTCGGCTACCAGGTGCATTGCTCGGCGCGCACGCTTGGAGCGCTGCCGTCGCCGGGCGAGGCCGCGACACTGTCGATCGAGACTTATGTGCGCGAAGACCAGATCAAGCTGTTCGGTTTCGCCAGCGACGCCGAGCGCGAATGGTTCAAGCTGTTGCAGACGGTGCAGGGCGTCGGCGCCAAGGTGGCGCTGTCGGTGCTGAGCACGCTGACGGTGGCCGAACTCGGCACGGCGATTGCAATGCGCGACAAGGCGTCGGTGTCGCGCTCGCCCGGCGTCGGCGCTAAAGTCGCCGAGCGCATCGTTACTGAACTGAAAGACAAAGTGCCGGCCTTCGCCGACATCGATCCGGGCGCGGTGCATCTGGCGGGCGCGCTCGACGACAAGCGCGCGCCGCGGCCGGTGATGGATGCGGTGTCGGCGCTGGTCAATCTCGGCTATGGCCAGCCGCAGGCCGCCGCCGCGATTGCCGCCGCGTCGCGTCATGCCGGCGAGGGCGCGGACGTGCAGACGCTCATCCGGCAGGGACTGAAAGAGTTAGCGAAGTGAAAAGTGTGACGGCATGACAAAGCTGACCGACAAGGACCAAGAATTGATCGACGCCGCCACCGCGGCGATCAAGGCGCGTTACCGCAACGACTGGCAGGAGGTCGGCGCCGCCATGCGTACGCGCGACGGACGGCTGATCACCGGCGTCAATCTGGACGCCTATGTTGGGCGCGGCGCGGTCTGCGCCGAAGCCGTCGCCATCGGCCGGGCGCTCACCGAAAAAGGCGACCAGGGCATCGACACCATCGTCGCGGTGCGTCACCCCAAGCCGGGCGAGCCCGGCGACATCGCCGTGGTGTCGCCCTGCGGCGCCTGCCGCGAACTGATCCACGATTACGACGCCAAGGCGCGCGTCATCGTGCCGAACGGCAAGACGCCGACGGTGACGACCATCGGCGAGTTGCTGCCGAACAAATACCGGCGGGGGATGACGTGAGCACAACGCCGCGCCGTCTGATTGCCGCCGAGAAGCGCGATGACGACGTCGATGCCTCGCTGCGGCCGCAACGCCTGAGCGAATTCATCGGCCAGGAAAAGGCGCGCGCTAACTTGAGCGTCTTCATCGAGGCGGCGCGCGCGCGCCAGGAAGCGCTCGACCATGTGCTGTTCGTAGGCCCCCCGGGCCTGGGCAAGACCACGCTAGCGCAGATCGTGGCGCGCGAACTCGGCGTCAACTTCCGCGCCACCTCGGGACCGGTGATCGCCAAGGCCGGCGACTTGGCCGCGCTGTTGACCAATCTCGAGCCGCGCGACGTTCTGTTCATCGACGAAATCCACCGGCTCAATCCGGCGGTCGAGGAAATCCTCTATCCGGCGATGGAGGACTTCCAGCTCGATCTCATTATCGGCGAAGGCCCGGCGGCGCGGTCGGTCAAGATCGATCTGTCGCCGTTCACGCTGGTCGGCGCGACGACACGCGCCGGGCTGCTGACCAATCCGCTGCGCGATCGCTTCGGCATTCCGGTGCGGCTGAATTTCTATTCGGTCGAGGAACTCGAACAGATCGTCAACCGCGGCGCCCGCGTGCTCGGCATCGGCATGACGCAAGACGGCGCCAACGAGATCGCGCGCCGCGCCCGCGGCACGCCGCGCATCGCCGGCCGCCTGCTGCGCCGCGTGCGCGACTTCGCCCATGTCGACGGCAACAAGGCGATCGACCGCGCCGTTGCCGACAAGGCGTTGCGCGAACTAGAAGTCGATGCCGCGGGCCTCGACGCCATGGACCGGCGTTACCTGTCGACCATCGCCATCAATTACGGCGGCGGGCCTGTTGGCGTTGAGACCATCGCTGCCGGCCTGTCGGAGCCGCGCGACGCCATCGAGGACATCATCGAGCCTTATCTCATTCAGAAAGGCTTCCTGCAGCGCACGCCGCGTGGGCGGCTGCTGACCTCGGCGGCGTTCAAGCATCTCGGTCTTACCGAGCCGGCGCGCGACGCCAGCCAGTTCGGGTTGTTTTCCGGAGACGAGGAATGAGCGAGCGGATCATCAGTGTGGTGGCCGCGTTGATCCGCGACGACGCCGGCTGTGTGCTGCTGGTGCGCAAGCGCGGCACGCAGACCTTCATGCAGCCCGGCGGCAAGCGTGACGCCGGCGAGAGCGATGTCGCGGCGCTGTCGCGCGAGATCGTCGAGGAACTCGGCTGCCGCGTCACCGCCAATAGCGCGCGGGCGCTCGGCGTGTTCGATTGCCAGGCTGCGAACGAGCCGGGCTTTCGCGTGCAGGCCGCCGTCTACGCGGTGGAGGTCGAGGGCGCGATCAAACCGCAGGCCGAGATCGATGAGATGGTCTGGGTCGATCCGCGCGCGCTGCCCGACCTGCACCTCGCGCCGCTGACGCGCGATCACGTGCTGCCGCTGGCAAGTGCGCTGTAGCCGTACGCGAAAAGTTAGCGCAGCTCCGGCTTCAGCAGGATTTTTCCAACCACACCGCGCTGCTCGAGCAGCTTGTGCGCCTTGGCGGCCTCGGATAGCGGCAGGATCGGGCCGAGCGTTGGCGCGATCTTGCCCTCCGCGAACAGGCGCAGCACTTTTTCGGTGCAGCGCTCCCGCCACTCCGGCAAGGCGTCGAACGAATGCATGGTGAAACACCGCACGGCCGGGCTGCGATCGATGTTCGCCCGCATGTCGCGAAACAAATCCTGCTCCGGCAGGCCGCCGAGCGCGCCGTAGGAAACGATCAGCCCGAACGGCGCGATCATTGTCAGGTCGGACTTGAACGAATTGCCGGCAATGTGATTGCAGATCAGGTCGGCGCCGCGCCCATTGGTGAGTTCCAGCACGCGGTCGGCGACCGCTTCCACCGCGCCGTTGACCGCTTGCGCGCCGAGCTTGCGCAGCAGCGCGCATTTTTCGTCCGTGCTGGCGATGCCGATTACGCTGAAGCCTTCGAGGCGGCCGAGTTCGGAGAGCGCCAGACCCATGCCGCCGGCCGCGCCGTGGATGACCATCGTGCCGCGTTCGGCGCCGCGCGCGCCGTAATCCAAGAGGCATGACGCGACGACATAGTTCGTCAGTGCGGCGGCGCGGTCGAGATCCGCGTCCGCCGCCAAAGGCCGCACCGCCGAAGCCTGCGCAACCAGATAGTCGGCATAGAAGCCGCCCTTGTAATCATTGTCCCAATTGGCGACATAGACCGGCTGGCCGTTCGTCAGCGTGGAGCCGTTGGCGTCGGCGATATGTCCGCTCATCTCGTTGCCCGGCACGTAAGGAAGCGCCGGCATCCAGGGATAGCGGCCGGAGCGGATGAGCATGTCGAAATAGGCAACGCCGATCGTATGGGCCTTCACCAGCACTTCGCCTGGACCGGGCTTCGGCATCGGCACCTCGACGGCCTCGAGCACGTCGGGTCCGCCGGTGCGGGAAATTTGGATGGCTTTCATGCTTGTGCAATCATTATGATGAAGCCGGGATTGGCCGCATGAACTCTAGCGTATCGCCCTCGCACAATGCCAACGCGCTCGACGGCGCCGTCGTCGACGGCAAGCACAGCCAGCAGGTCCGCGTCTATTACGAGGACACCGATTTTTCCGGCGTGGTCTATCACGCCAGCTACCTGCGCTTCATGGAGCGCGGCCGCACCAACTACTTGCGCTTGATCGGCGCCGATCACCGCGCGCTGTTCGAGCAGGCCGCGGCCGAGGCGCCGGGTTTTGCCTTCGTGGTGCGGCACATGGACATCGCCTTCCGCAAGCCGGCGCATATGGATGACGTGCTGACGGTTGTCACCGCGCCCGAGGACGTCAAAGGCGCATCGATCACGCTGCACCAGCGCGTCATGCGCGGCGACGACCTCTTGGTCGAGGCGCATGTCCAGGTCGCCTTCGTTGGCGGCGGCCGCGCCAGGCCGATCCCCAAGCCTTTGCGCATTGCCATGAAGGCGGATCAGGAATCGGGCGGCGTGCCGCCGGGCTGAGTGCTATAGTCGCTGCATCATGCCGGAACAAAGCTACGCCTTGTTTGAAACTGCCATCGGCGTCGTCGGCATTGCCTGGAATGCGCGCGGCCTGATCGGCGTGCAGTTGCCGCACGCCGATGAAGCCGCGACGCGCCGGCGTATGCGCCAGCGTTTTCCGGCGGCGTGTGAAAGCGCGCCTTCGCCCGCGGTGCAGGCGGCCATCGACGGCATCGCGGCGCTCTTGCGCGGCGAGCCGCGCGACCTCAACGACATCAAAGTCGACGATAGCGAAACGTCGGCGTTCAACGCCCGCGTCTACGCCATCGCGCGCAAAATCCCGCCGGGGCAGACCCTGACCTATGGCGAGATCGCGACGCAACTCGGCGACAAGTTGTTGGCGCGCGAGGTAGGCACCGCGCTCGGGCAAAATCCTTGTCCGATCGTGATGCCGTGTCATCGTGTGCTCGCCGCTGGCGGCAAAAGCGGCGGTTTCTCGGCCGTGGGCGGCGTGGTCACCAAGCTGAGGCTACTGTCGATCGAAGGCGCGCAGCCCGGCGGCCCGACGCTGTTCGATCGTCTGCCGCTGGAGACCAGGCAGCGCCATCGCGGCTAGATCCACTCTTCCTGCTCGTCGAACAGCGTCGGAAACATGTTGATGTACTGCACCATGCGCGGCTGTGTGCCGCGGTTGGGGCTGGCGCCGTGCGGCAGCGCCTGATGCCAGACGATCAGGTCGCCGGCGCGTCCGCCGATGGGCTTGGCGCCGAGCGCGTGCATGTCCTCTCGGCGCGGGTCGGCCCCGGGCGGCAGGGTTGCGAGCCATGCTTCAACGCGGCGATGGAAGCCGGGCACCAGCGTGAAGGCGCCTTGCTCGGGCGGCGTGTCGGTCAGGTAAAGAATGCCTTGCGTGCCGAACGGGATCGGCGTTTTCACGCTGACATCCCAGTGCAGATCGGGGCCGCGGAACATCCAGCCCGGCCGCTCCGGTGCGTTGAAGCCGACGCGGTCGGTGGTGACCCAGAGATCGGCGGTGCCCCACAGTTGCGCGAAGGCTTTATGGATGCGCGGCGCATGGCGGTTGGCGGCAAAGGCCTGGTGCTGGAAATACTGCACCATGATGCCGTGGTCGTTGCGGCAATACCAACTGCCGGGATCGCTGTCGCTGGCGCCGAGATGATCCCACAGCGCCTGCGTCGCCGCTTCGCGGCAGTCGTGCAGCACGACATAGCCGTGCTCCTCCCAATGCGCGAGATCGTCAGCGCTGAGGACAGGTTCGCTCGCCTCGACCGCGGCGAGCCGGCGCGCCGTCGCTTCTGGACACGGGCTGCCAGTGACCGCCGCATTGATGCGCGCGACCTGCGCCGGTGCAATGCCGCCGGTGGTCTCGATGATCCATCGCTCGAAGGCCTCGAACGGCGGTTCCGCGGCGGCGAGATATTCCGCGGCCTGCTCCAGCCCGAGCCCGATGGCGTGGATGACGAGATAATTGAGATGGCGGTCGTGCATCGACAGCGGCAGCGGCACACCGCGCTGGGCGGCGATCGCCGACGACCAATAGCGCTTGAGCTGAAACACGCCGAGCGTGCCGGTCTCAGTTGGAGTGGCCAGCACCGGAGCAGCCGGCCGGGAGCGGGCGAGGGCGGCAATCGTCATGATTGTATAATAATAAAATTCCCGCTTTTGTCAAAGCCGGCGCCGCGCATTCGACGCACCCGGGGACTCATGTTAATGCCCGTCACATGAAATGGGGCAAAGGTGCGGGAACGGGCGGCGGTCCAACTGGTCCAAGCGGCCCAGGCAGCGACCAGGGGCCGCGCGGCTATCACCACGGCGATCTCAAGGAAGCTTTGGTGCGTGCCGCGCTGGAGCTGATCGCGCAGAAAGGCCCGGCCGGCTTCACCTTCGCCGATGCCGCGCGCTGGGCCGGCGTCAGCCCGGCGGCGCCCTATCGCCATTTTCGCGGCCGCGACGAGTTGCTGGCCGACGTGGCGCGGCGCGGCTTCGAGCAATTCACGCTGGCGCTGGCCAAGGCCTGGGACGACGGCCGCCCTGATGTGATGGCGGCGTTCGACCGGCTCGGCAGAAGCTATCTCGATTTTGCCAAGCGCGAGCCGTCTTATTATTCGGCGATGTTCGAGGCTGGGGTCTCACTTGATACAGACCCTCAGCTGCGTACGGCGAGCGAGGCCGCTTTTGCGGTGCTGCGCGCGGCGGCGGAAAAACTGGTGGCGCTGATGCCGGCCAAGGGCCGGCCGCCAGCACTGATGGTGGCGCTGCATGTCTGGTCGATGACCCACGGCATCGCGTCGCTGTTTGCACGCGGCGACGCGGCGCGGCGCGCGCTGCCGATGCCGCCGGAGGAACTGCTGGAGGCGGCGGTGCTGATCTATCTGCGCGGGCTGGGGCTCGACAGCGCCGCGCGCTGAGTTTTCTTTGCTTCCCCCTTAGGCGGGGAGAGGGAGAAGGCCCCTCGCAAACCTATCCACCTTGCCTATGTGAAGGGTCTTGACATCGATCCCGCCTGACCCTACTAATGTAAATGTTATTTACATTCACACGAGGCCGACAATGCCTATCACCGCGAAGCTCGACGAATTCGGCAAGCCTGCCTGGATTGCTCTGATCGTTCTGGGATTCATGGCCTTCTGGCCATTGGGCTTGGTCATCCTCGCCTTCACCATAGGGAGCGGACGAATGGGATGCGGATTTCACGGCGGTCACGATCGCTGGCAGCACAAGATGGAGCGCATGCAGCGCAAGATGGACTGGATGCGCTCGCGCATGAGCGGCGGCCCGGCGCCGACCGGCGGCTTCTGGGGCCAGGCGCCGTCGAGCGGCAATCACGCCTTCGATGAGTATCGCAACGACACCTTGAAGCGGCTGGAAGACGAGCAGCGCGAATTCCGCGAATTCCTCGAGCGCCTGCGCTTCGCCAAGGACAAGACCGAGTTCGACGCCTTCATGAACGATCGGCGCAACCGGCCGGAGGCTCCGCCGGCCCAAAGCTAGGGTCAGATCGCTTGCCCCTTTAAGAGTTATGCCCAGCTGCGGCCGTTCGCTTTCCCCGAAGCGAGCGGCCGTGGCTTTTTTATTTTCCCCTCCCCACGCGAGCGATTGCGAGTGGCGGGGAGGGGGCAGGGGTGGGGGGCATAACCTTGCCTTGCATCGAAGGCCCCCACCCCGGCACGCATCGCTTGCGCGCCGCGTGCCGCCCCTCCCCACGCTTCGCGGGGGAGGGAAAGAAGTAACGCTTCTTTAACCATAATCAGCGCTGTTTAGAGGGCCAAACGGCGGCTGCGGCCCTAGTTTGGTCAAGTTTTGCGGGGATTTCGTTGCGGTCTGCCGATGGCGGGACTTCAGACGGGTCTTTGCAGGACAATCGGTTTTTGAGCGCGTAGACGGAAATCCCCGGCCGCGCGTATTTTCACATTCGCCGCCGGCCGGCCGACGTAAAGCCGGTTCGAGCGCAAAGGACGTGCCCAAAGGATGTCCACATGAATCCTGCCGATGTGGCACAGTCGGTGCTCCCGCTCACGTCGTCCGACCTCTCGCTGTTCACGCTGTTCTGGCACGCGCACTGGATCGTCAAGCTGGTCATGATCGGCCTCTTGGTCTGTTCGGTGTGGGTCTGGGCGATCGCGATCGACAAGACCGTGCTCTTCAACCGCACGCGCCGCGCCATGGACCGCTTCGAGCAGGCGTTCTGGTCCGGCCAGTCGCTGGACGAGCTGTATCGTTCGCTGTCGGCCAAGCCCAGCCATTCGATGGAGGCGCTGTTCGTCGCCGCGATGCGCGAGTGGAAACGCAGCTTCGAGGGTCCGCAACGCTCTATCGCCGGGCTGCAGATGCGCATCGAGAAGGTGATGCAGGTCACCATCGCGCGCGAGATCGAGCGGCTGGAACGCCGCCTGCTGGTGCTGGCCACCATCGGCTCGGCCGGGCCTTTTGTCGGCCTGTTCGGCACGGTCTGGGGCATCATGACCAGCTTCCAGTCGATCGCGGCGTCGAAAAACACCTCGCTGGCCGTGGTGGCGCCGGGCATCGCCGAGGCGCTGTTTGCGACCGCAATCGGCCTTGTCGCTGCCATACCGGCGACCATTTTCTACAATAAGTTCGCCGGTGAGGTGAACAAGCAGGCCCAACGTCTGGAGGGCTTCGCCGACGAGTTTTCCGCCATTTTGTCGCGGCAAATCGACGATCGCGAATAGGGGTTAAGCGCATGATCCCGAAAAGTGGGCACCGGTTTTCGGATAAGATCATGCGCAGGGATCGCTAATCATGGCCGCCAATGCCGGCACGCCGGTTATCGGACGCAGAAAGCATCATCGCCAAAGGGTGATGAGCGAGATCAACGTCACCCCGATGGTGGACGTGATGCTCGTGCTGCTGATCATTTTCATGGTGTCGGCGCCGCTGCTGACGGTCGGCGTGCCGATCGATCTGCCGCAGAGCCAGGCCAAGAGCCTCGACCAGGACAAGGAGCCGCTGACGATCTCGGTCAACGACAAGGGTCAGGTGTTCCTGCAGAACGCCGAAATCAAAACCGAAGATCTGGTGCCCAAGCTCCAGGCCGTGGCCGATGCGCGCGGCGGCACCGAGGCCCGCGTCTATGTGCGCGGCGACAAAAAGGTCGACTACGGCACTATGATGCAGGTGATGGGGCGGCTGTCGTCGGCCGGCTTCCATCGCGTCGCGCTGGTGACAGAGTTCGAGCAGGGCTCGAAAAAATAACGATGCAGATGCGTACCGCCTCAATGATCTCGACCGGCCTGCACGCGGCGGTGCTGCTGTTCGCGGTGGTGACGTTCACGGGCAAATCGCTGGAAGCGACGCCGGTGGAAGCGTTGCCGGTCGATCTGCTGAGCGAAAAAGAATTCTCCGAGATGACCAAAGGCGTCAAAGACGCGCCGAAGCCGGATAAGCCCAAGCCTCTGGTCGAGAAGATCGATACGCCGAAGCCGGTCGAGCAGCAGGCGCCCAAGATCGACACGAAAAAGGAAATTGCGCCGACCGCGGAAAAGCCGCCGGAGCCAAAGCCGCCGGAGCCGAAGAAAGAAGCCAAGGCCGAGCCGGAAAAGCCCGCGCAGGAAACGCCGAAGCCCGATCCGATCGCCGAGAAGCTCAAGCAGCCGGATAAACCGAAGCAGGAAACCAAGACCGAGCAGCCGAAAAAGCCAGACAAGCCGGAAAAGAAGCCGCCGAAATTCGACGCCAGCAAGATCGCGGCGCTGCTCGACAAGCGCGACCCGACCCGCAACGCCGCGACCGGCAGCGAGTTAAGCTCGTCGCCCTCGCTTGGCACCGCCTCAGGGCTCGCCGCGCAACTGTCGCAATCGGAGATCGACGCGCTGCGCGCGCGGTTGATGGCGTTGTGGAATCCGCCGGTCGGCGCGCAGGACGCCAACAGCGTGCAGATCACCATCCGCATCAGGTTCAAGCGCGACGGCACGCTGGAAATCGGCCCGCAGGTTCTGACCAGCGGCAGCGGCGTGCAGTTCAACGCCATGCGCGACAGCGCGGTGCGGGCGGTGCTGGTCGGCCAGCCCTATACGATGCTGCGGCCCGACCATTACGATAGCTGGAAAGAAATCGACTTCACCTTCGACACCAAAGAAATGTTCCACGACATTCCTGTGAGACGCCCGTTATGACCGACAATTTTTTCATGCTGAACCGCCGCGGCCTGCTGGCAGGCGCGGGCGCCGGAACGCTGGTGGCGCTGGCGCCGCGGCGCGCTGGCGCGGTGCTGCGGCTCGACATCAACCAGGGCAATCCGCAGCCGATGCCGATCGCGCTGCCGGACTTCGTCGGCGGTGCGCCGGGCGAGAACGACGTCGCGCGCAACGTCACCGCGGTGATCGCCAATAATCTGGCGCGCAGCGGTCTGTTCGCGCCGATCAACCCGCAGGCCTATACCGAAAAGATCGTCAATTCCGACGCCGTGCCGCGCTTTCCCGACTGGCGCGTGATCAATGCGCAGGCGCTGGTCACCGGCCGCGTCACCAAGCAGGGCGACGGCCGGCTGAAAGCGGAATTCCGGCTGTGGGACGTGTTCGCCGGCCAGCAGCTCGACGGCAAACAATATTTCACCACGCCCGACAACTGGCGGCGTATCGCGCACATCATCTCCGACGCGATCTACGAGCGCCTCACCGGCGAGAAGGGCTACTTCGACAGCCGCATCGTGTTCATCGACGAGACCGGTCCGAAGGACCGCCGCGTCAAGCGGCTGGCGATCATGGATCAGGACGGCGCCGGCGTGCGCTATCTCACCCGCGGCGACGATCTGGTGCTGACGCCGCGCTTCAATCCGTCGACGCAGGAAATTACTTATATGTCGTACGGGCAGGGTGGCCCGCGGGTCTATCTGCTCAACATCGAAACCGGCCAGCGCGAGATCGTCGGCAATTTCCCCGGCATGACCTTTGCACCGCGGTTTTCGCCGGACGGCCAGCGCGTCATCCTCAGCCTGCAGCAGGGCTCAAACGCCAATCTGTTCGTGATGGATTTGCGCTCGAAGCAGACCACGCGGCTCACCGACACGCCGGCGATCGACACCGGGCCGTGCTACTCGCCGGACGGCAAAAGCATCTGCTTCGAGAGCGACCGCGGCGGCTCGCAACAGATCTATGTGATGCCGGCGACCGGGGGGCCTGCGCAGCGCATCAGCTTCGGCGAAGGCCATCACTCGACGCCGGTGTGGTCGCCGCGCGGCGACTACATCGCCTTCACCGGCCAGGCGCGCGGCGGCTTCGCCATCGGCATTCTCAAGCCGGACGGTTCGGGCGAGCGCGTGCTGACCGAAGGTTTCCACAACGAAGGCCCGACCTTCGCGCCGAACGGGCGGGTGCTGATGTTCTTCCGCGATCCGGGGCAGGGGCCGTCGCTCTATACGATCGACATCACCGGCCGCAACGAACTCAAAGTCCCGACGCCGAGCCTGGCGTCCGATCCGGCCTGGTCGCCGCTGCTTTCCTAGGCGTTTTTCTGAGGCGTTCGCGCGTCGTCTCATCCCCGCCATATTCACCGGCTCTTAACCATGACAATTGGTTTCGCCGGTCGAGACGGTTTTACCGGTCTCTCGCAAGGTTCCATCAAGGTTGATGGAAGGTTCGCTTAACGAACGTCCTGTTATCACTAGCCCGAACGCAAGCGCGCGATCGGGTCGATCGTCCGCCAGGCAATTTAAGTCCGGTCAGTGCGTGACAATGGAGTAACCGGAATGATCGAAACGAAACAGATGGTGCGCGGCTTCAAGTTCGCGGCGTTGTTCGCCGCAGCCTTGGCGATTTCGGCTTGCGCCAACAAGCCGGAAGACGGCGCGCAGGCCAATGCCGCAGGCCAGGCGACGCCGGGCAGCCAGCAGGATTTTGTGGTCAATGTCGGCGACCGCGTGTTCTTCGAAACCGACTCGACCGAGTTGACGCCGCAGGCGCGCGCCACGCTCGACAAGCAGGCGCAGTGGCTGACGACCTATTCGCAATACGGCCAGTTCACCGTCGAAGGCCACGCCGACGAGCGCGGCACCCGTGAATACAACATCGCGCTCGGCGCCCGCCGGGCGCAGACGGCGCGTGACTATCTGGCCTCGCGTGGCGTGCAGGCGAGCCGCATGCGCACCATCTCCTACGGCAAGGAACGCCCGGTCGCGGTGTGTAACGACATCTCGTGCTGGTCGCAGAACCGCCGCGCGGTCACGGTGCTCAACGCGAGTTCGTGAGCGAACGGCGACCTCAAAATCCGTCATTCCGGGACGCCGCGAAGCGGCGGGCCCGGAATGATGGCGTTTTAGTCACAATTTCGACGCAGCCCGTCTTATGCTAGGCGGATCGGCCGATTAACGGCTTTCTTAGTCTCAGGTCCCATGACGCTTTCAAACGCCTCACTCCGCAGCGCGGCTTTCGCCGCCTGTCTGCTGCTGGCCGGCCCCGCCTCGGCGCAGGACCGCAACGGCAATTTCATCGACAATCTGTTCAGCCGCGGCGAGGCCACGCAAAGCCAGCCGCGAGGCCAGTCCGAGGTCGTGGTGAAGCGCAGTGGCGACGCGGCGCAGGCCGACCCCGGCGACATGGCGGTGCGGCTCGACAGCATGGAAAACGCCATCCGCCAGCTCACCGGCACCATCGAGCAGTTGCAATACCGCAACCAGCAGCTCGAGCAGCAGGTCCGCGCGCTGCAACAGGGTGGCGCCGCGGCCGTGCCGCAGCCGCAACAGCCGGTGCGGCCGACCGCTCCCGGCACCTTGCCGCCGATTACGAATCCGGGCCGGCGCGGCGATGTATTCGATCCGGCGCAGCAGCCGAATGCGGCGGGCGCGCCGCGCACGCTCGGCAATGCCTCGATCGTCGCGCCCGAGCCGGCCGCCGATAACGGACCGCCGATTGGCGCCCCCGGCGGCCGCGATGCCGGTGCGCCGCTCGATCTGTCGACGATGTCCGGCAACGTCGCGCCGCCGCCGGGTCCGATGGCCAGCGCCGCGCCAGGCCTGAATTTGCCGCCGGTGATGTCGCAGCAAACTTCGCCGCGTGCGCCCAATGCGCCGTCGCCGCAGATCGCGACGCTGCCGCCGACCGCCTCGCCGCAGGACGAATACGATATGGCCTATGGCTATATGCTGCACAAAGACTATGCGCTGGCCGAGCAGGCGTTCCGCGATTTCCTGCGCAAATATCCCAACGAACGCCTGGTGCCGGACGCGCAATACTGGCTCGGCGAAAGCATGTTCCAGCGCCAGCGCTATCGCGACGCCGCGGAATCATTCCTTGCGGTTTCGACCAAATACGAGAAGGCCGGCAAGGCGCCGGACTCATTGCTGCGTCTTGGCCAGTCGCTGGCCGCGCTCAATCAGAAGGAAGCGGCCTGCGCCACGCTGGCCGAAGTCGAACGCAAGTTTCCGCGCGCCTCGGCGAGCGTGAAACGCGGCGTCACGCAGGAACAGAAACGCGTTCACTGCTAGGGTGCGATCCGGAGCGCACGGCTTTGCGCCGGAGTTTCGGATACGATCATGCCGCCCTTGGAAGCTGACGCCATCTCGGCCACGGAAGCCAAATCGCTTTTTTCCGGTCTCGAACGAGTTCCGGCCTTGCTGCTGGCGGTGTCCGGCGGTCCTGACTCGATCGCGCTGATGGTGCTGGCGGCGCGCTGGCGTAAATCGCTCAAACCCAAATCAGATTTGCGCAAGCCCGACTTGATTGTCGCCACCGTCGATCACGGCCTGCGGCCTGAATCCAAACGCGAAGCCGCCAATGTCGCCAAGCTGGCGCGCCAGCTTGGGCTGACGCACCGCACGCTGCGCTGGACCGGCGCCAAGCCGAAGACCGGTTTACAACAGGCGGCGCGGCAGGCGCGCTATGGCTTGCTCGCGGATGCCGCGCGCAAAGCGGGCGCGTCGCGCATTCTCACCGCGCATACGCTCGACGATCAGGCCGAGACGGTTTTGATTCGCATGTCGCGCGGTAGCGGCATCACCGGGCTGGCGGCGATGGCGCGCGAGACGCGCGTGCCGGGAAGCGCAACGGGCGACATCAAGCTGGTCCGCCCGCTGCTCGACATCGCCAAGGCGCGGCTGATCGCGACGCTGCGCGCCGAAGGCGTCGCCTTCGCCGACGATCCGTCGAACCGCGATCCGCGCTTCACGCGGGCGCGGCTGCGCGGCCTGATGCCGCAGCTCGCAGAAGAGGGCCTCGATGCGAGGCGGCTGGCGCTGCTGGCACGGCGGCTCAAGCGGGCTGATGCGGCCATCGAGGCCGCGGTCGACCGGGCGCATACCGAACTGACCGCCGATTTGGGTGCGCCGGGCGCCTATCATGCCGAAGGCTTCGCCCGCCTGCCGGCCGAAATCGCCTTGCGCTTGATCGGGCGCGCCGTTTCCAGCCTGGGCGACGAGGGTCCGGTCGAGCTCGGCAAGCTGGAGGCCCTCTGGCAGGCCCTCACAGTTGCCCAAAAGTCGGGCACCCGCTGGTACCGCCGCAGCCTGGCCGGTGCCCTGGTAACGCTGGCCAAGGGCAAAATCACCGTGGAACGGGCGCCACCGCGGCGGGCGGCGTCCTTAACCAAGCGCCGACAGGGCCCTGCCAAGACCCAGGCAAAGCCGACGAAATCGCGCTAGATTATAGAGAATCGAGGCCTTTCCATGAGGGCCAGCCGTGCCTACATTGCGGACTAACGAGACGTGAAGCCTTCACGACGGTTTGGCATAAAAACAGAACACATGGCCGCGGCGATACGCGCGGCGGGTAAGGACGCCTGATGAACGCCAATCTGCGCAATTTCGCCCTCTGGGTGATCATTGTCCTCCTGCTGCTCGCGCTGTTCACGCTGTTCCAGAATCCGGGAACGCGGACGACGTCGCAGGACATTTCATTCTCGCAACTGCTGACCGAGGTTGACCAGGGCCGCGTCCGCGACGTGGTGATCCAGGGTCCGGAAATTCACGGCACCTTCGCCAACGGCACCAGCTTCCAGACTTACGCGCCGAACGATCCGGGCTTGGTGCAGAAGCTCTACGCCAAGGGCGTCTCAATCACCGCGCGGCCGCTCACGGACAATGTGCCGTGGTTCGTGTCGCTGTTGGTGTCGTGGCTGCCCTTCATCGCGCTGATCGGCGTCTGGATATTCCTGTCGCGGCAGATGCAGGGCGGCGCCGGCAAGGCGATGGGCTTCGGCAAGTCGCGCGCCAAGCTCTTGGCCGAGTCGCATGGCCGCATCACCTTTGACGATGTCGCCGGTGTCGACGAGGCCAAGCAGGATCTGCAGGAGATCGTCGAATTCCTGCGCGATCCGGGAAAATTCCAGCGCCTCGGCGGACGAATTCCGCGCGGCGTGTTGCTGGTCGGCCCTCCGGGCACCGGCAAGACCTTGATCGCGCGTGCGGTCGCCGGCGAAGCCAACGTGCCGTTCTTCACCATCTCGGGCTCCGACTTCGTCGAAATGTTCGTCGGCGTCGGCGCCTCGCGCGTGCGCGACATGTTCGAGCAGGCCAAGAAGAACGCGCCTTGCATCATCTTCATCGATGAAATCGACGCGGTCGGCCGCCATCGTGGCGCCGGTCTCGGCGGCGGCAACGATGAACGCGAGCAGACGCTCAACCAGTTGCTGGTCGAGATGGACGGCTTCGAGGCTAACGAAGGCATCATCCTGATCGCCGCCACCAACCGCCCCGACGTGCTCGATCCGGCGCTGCTGCGCCCGGGCCGCTTCGACCGCCAAGTGGTCGTGCCGAACCCGGATGTCGTCGGCCGCGAGAACATCCTCAAGGTCCACGTCAAGAAGGTGCCGCTGGCGCCGGACGTGAACCTCAAGACCACCGCGCGCGGAACGCCGGGCTTCTCCGGCGCCGATTTGGCGAATCTCGTCAACGAAGCCGCGCTGATGGCCGCGCGCCGCAACAAGCGCATGGTCACGCAGTCCGAGTTCGAGGACGCCAAAGACAAAGTGATGATGGGCGCCGAGCGCAAATCCTTGGTCATGACCGACGAGGAGAAGATGCTCACCGCCTATCACGAAGGCGGCCACGCGCTCGTTGCGCTCAACGTCAAGGCCACCGATCCGGTGCACAAGGCCACCATCATTCCGCGCGGCCGTGCGCTCGGCATGGTCATGCAGCTGCCCGAGCGCGACAAGCTGTCGATGTCGCTCGAGCAGATGACCTCGCGTCTCGCCATCATCATGGCCGGCCGCGTCGCCGAGGAAATGGTGTTCGGTCGCGAGAAGGTGACCTCGGGTGCGGCGTCGGACATCGAGCAGGGCACCAAGCTCGCCCGCATGATGGTGACGCGCTGGGGTCTGTCGGACGCGCTCGGGCCCGTCGCCTATGGCGACAATGGCGATGAGGTGTTCCTCGGCTACCAGGTGTCGCGCCAGCAGAACGTCTCCGAGGAAACCAATCGCAAGATCGATAACGAGGTGCGCAAGCTGGTCGAAACCGGTCTCGAGGAAGCCAAGCAGATCCTCACCGAAAAGCGCGCCGATCTCGAGACGCTGGCCAAGGGCCTGCTCGAGTTCGAGACGCTGTCCGGCGACGAGATCAAGGACCTGCTGATCGGCAAGCGCCCGAACCGCGAAACCGTCATCGAGCCGACCACGCCGCGCGGCTCCGCCGTGCCGCCGGCCGGCAAGCAGCGGCCGCGGCCCGACGCGCCGACCGGGGACGTCGCCCCGCAGCCGCAGGGCTGAGGCCGCGCTGCCACGCATTAAAGACGCCCGCCGCATGGCGGGCGTTTTCATTTGGGCGCGCGTTTCGCGGATATATCCGCGCCGCTTGATCTCAATCAATATAGTTCTACGCTGGATCGGTTCTCCTTGCTGTGCGGGAACTTTAGCGGAGCGATTCAAATGACGAAGGCTCGGCGTGAATTCAGCGACATCATCAAATACGGCATCCTGGCGGGAGCGGCTGGCGGCTTGGCCGAAATCGCCTGGGTATCGGTCTATGCGGCGCTGACCGGCGGCGATGCCGCGGTGTTGGCGCGCGGCGTCACCACGGCGGCCGGCATCAGCGCCTTGCTGCCTGAGGCGCCGGTGACCCTCGGCATCGCCGTTCACATGGCGTTGGCGGTGGTGCTGGGCGTGGCGGTTGCCATGGTCTGGCAAAGCGCGCGCGGCCTCGGCACCGGCGGCAAATATGTCATGGCTATCTCGATGCTGGCCGCGGTGTGGGCGGTCAATTTCTTCATCGTGCTGCCGGCGCTCAGCCCGGACTTCGTGCATCTGGTTCCGTATGCGGTGAGCCTGACGTCGAAGCTGCTGTTCGGCGTCGCTGTTGCGGAAACGCTGCGGCGGAGCGTTTCTGCGAGCGAGGCCGTGCTGCAGCCGCAGCAGCGCTGATTTCCTTCCAAATGCGAACGGACGCCCGCCGCATGGCGGGCGTTTTGTTTTTACGGGTTTCCCTGCGCGCGCGCCTGCGCTAGCGGTGGCTAGGCATGACATCGCAACCCGACAATTCCACATTGGAAGATTTGCCGCCGCGCTGGACCCTGGAAGGTTTCCGCCTCGGCGCCTGGACCATCCTGCCGCTGATGCCGGGCCTTGCCGCCTTCGCCATGGCCTTCGGCACGGTAGCCGCGCGCAAGGGCTTCAGCCTCGCCGACGCGCTGGCCATGAGCGGCACCGTCTATGCCGGCGTCGCCCAATTGGTGGTGCTGGAATCCTGGCCGGAGAAGCTCACGCTGCCCGCGATCGGCGGCATCGTCCTGGTCACCGCGCTGATCTGCAGCCGTTTCCTGTTGATCGGCGCGTCCTTGCGGCCGTGGCTCGGCTCGCAACCGGCGGCCAAGATTTATCCGGCGCTGTTTCTGCTGGTCGAGCCGAACTGGCTGATGTCGATGCGCTACCGCGCCAACGGCGGCAGCGATCCGGCCTATCTCGTCGGCGGCGGCGTCGTGATCTATATCGTCTGGGTCGGCGCGACCGCGGCCGGCTACTGGCTCGGCGCCTCGATCGGCGATCCGCACAGCTTCGGGCTCGATCTGGTGATGCCGGCCTTCTTCACCGCGATGCTGATCTCGATGTGGCGCGGTCCACGCGCCTCGCTGGGCTGGATGATCGGCGGCGCGGTCGCGGTCGCCACCGATTATCTGTTCGGCGGCATGTGGTACCTGATCGTGGGTGCGCTGGCGGGTTCGGTGGCCGGAGGCTTCATCGATGATAGCGAGTGATCCCGCAGGCTTTCTCGTGCTGCTCTTCGGCATGACGCTGGCCGTCTACGCGACGCGCGCCGGCGGCTTCTGGCTGATTGGCCGCGTCACCATCGGCCGGCGGCTGCAGAAAATATTGCAGGCAATGCCCGGCGCGGTGATCGCGGCCACCATCGCGCCGATTTTGCTGCATGGCGGTTTGAGCGCGCTCTTGGCGGTGTTCGCGGCGAGCTTGGCGATGCTGGCGGTGCGCAACGATTTCGCCGCGGTGGTCGCAGGCGTCGCGGTCGCCGCCGCGGCGCGGGCGGCAGGGCTGTAACGACGGGGCGGACGATGCCGCTGCAAAACCGCGTCTCACCGTTCGGCGACTTGTTCGCGAACTCCGCGCGCGGGACGTTGATGGGCAATCGCGGCGGGCGCATTCACGACGCGCACAAGAAGCTCGGATCGCGGCGCTGGGCGTCGCGGCAATGGATCTGCTGCGTGCTCGACTTCAACAACCGGCAGCGCAAGGTCTGGGGCGACAGCTACACCGAATTGTTTTTCCTCGACGAAGTGACGGCGCTCGCCGCCGGTCATCGGCCGTGCTTCGAATGCCGCCGCAAGGACGCCGAGCAATTCGCGGCGCTGTTCTCCGGAACGAGGACGCGGGCGCGGGCAGGGGTGATGGACGAAGTCCTGCACGCCGAGCGGCTCGACGGCAAAGCCAAGCGCCTGCATCGCCGCACGCTCGATAGCCTGCCCGACGGCGCGATGATTGTGATGAAGGACGACGCCTTCGCCGTGCGCGGCACGCATCTGCTGCGCTGGACGCCGCAGGGCTACACCGCGTCGCAACCGCGGCCGCGCGGCGGCCAAGTCGGCGTGCTGACGCCGCCGTCGATCGTCGCCGTGCTCAAGGCGGGCTACGCGCCGCTATGGCAACAAGCCGCGAATTAATCATGCGCTAGGTTCACGGCGGCTCGATCGGCGTCGTCGCCGGCGCTGCCGGCACGCGGCGCGCCCAGGCAAAGAACACCACCGAGGCCATGATGACCAGCATCGCGGCTGTCATCGCAGCGCAAGCCGCCCAGCCGCCATGGGTCCAGGCGACGCCGCCCAGCGTGCCGCCGACGCTGCCGCCGAGGTAGAAGCTGGTGACGTACAAGCCCACCGCCGAGGAGCGGCCGAATTGCGCGGTGATGGTGACGTAGCCGGTCGAGATCGCCTGACAGATCAGCCCGCAGGCCGCGCACAGCGCCAGGCCGAGGATGATGAGCCACAGCGGCTCGGCAAGCGTCAGCGCGATGCCCAAGCCCCACATTACAATATTGGCGATCATGAAATGGCGGCGGCCGAAACGCCCGACCACCCAGCCGGCCAACGGCGTCAGCACCGAGCCGGTCAGATAGACCACGAAGATGGTGCCGAGCGCGGTCGACGACAGATTGTAGGGTGCTGCTGCAAGACGGAAGCTGATGAAGGTGAAGGTGGCGATGAAGTTGAACAGCACGCCGAAGCCGACCGCATAAGTGGCGACCAGTTGCGGATTGCGGAAATGCCGCAGCATCTGCTTGATCGAGACGAGCAGGCCTTCCGAGCGCACGAATTTCTTCTCGCGCGGCAGCAGCAGCGTCATCGCGATGGCGCCGGCCAGGGTGATCGCCGCCAGCAGCATCACCGCGCCGCGCCAGCCGATGATGTCGGAGAACATGCCGGTGATGAAGCGGCCGCTAAAGCCGCCGATGCTGGCACCCGAGGTATAGACGCCGGCGGCGGTGGCGGCTTCGTGGCGCGGCCATTCCTCGCCGATATAGGCGATAATGACGACGAATATCGGCGGCAGCACCAGGCCCTGCACGAAGCGCCAGAACACCAATTGCGCCAGCGTCGGCGCCAGCGCCGCCATGAAGGTCGGAATCGTGACGATGAACATCGCGGCGATGATGACGCGCTTGCGGCCGATGACGTCGGCGGCGGCGCCGGTAAACGGCGCGATCATCGCCACCGCCAGCGTGCCAGCGGTGACGACGGTGGCGGCGTCGGCCGCGCTGGCGACGAATTCGGCCGACAGCAGCGGCAGGATCGCCTGCATCGAGTACAGATTGATGAAGCAGCAAAAGCCGGTGAGGAACACGGCGAATTGCCGCGTGGACAGCAATTGGCTTTTAGCGGCGGTCATCGTGATTCCGGCATAGTGGCTGCGAATCTATGCCCTGATTTCTCCGCTTCGGCAAAGCCTGAGGGTGGCGGAGCAGCGCGCCACCGATGCATAGCTTTCGCTTTTCCCCTCCTCCCACGCGCGCTTGCGCGTGGCGGGGAGAGGTCAGGGGATTAAGCGAGCGCCGCCCTTGCCCGCCCCAGCGTCTCATCCGGTGTGCCGGAAGCATCGACCTTGTGCCACGCGACGCCTGCGAGGTCGTAGTGTTCCTGGGCCCGCGCCACGGCGGCATCGGCGTCGGAGGCATCGCCGCTGCGCGTGCCGACGCGGGCGACGCGCACGCCAAGTTCGGCGGTCAGGAACAGGCCGTGGAACTTTGCGCCGGCGGCGGCCTGTTCGATCGCGGCGCGCTCCTGCGCGTCGGCGAACACCGCATCGACGATCGGCGAGTGCCCGGCGGCCAGCACGCGGCGCGCCTTAGCGGCGAGCGTGGCATAGACGCGCGCGGTGACGTCGCGCGCATAAGCCGCTTCCGGCAATTTGTCGGTCTCCGCCACGCCAAACAGCGCCTTGCGCTCGACATCGCTGCGCAGCCACACCGCGCCGGGCGCGGGCAGGATCTCGGGGCTAAGCGAACGCGCCAGCAGCGACTTGCCGGTGCCTGACAGGCCGCCGACCGCGATCAGCGCCGGGGCGTGAGGCAATAAAAGCTTTCCGGCCAGCGCGAAATAATCCCGCGCGCTTTGCGCGACGCTCGCATCGTGGCGCGCCGCAGTGACCTTGGCGCGGATCGCCGCGCGCAGCGATAAAAACAGCGGCAGCGCCGCCAGCGCGTCGAGGTCGCGCTCGCGCCGCGTCTCGCTCAGATAGCGGTTGAACACGATGTTGGCCTGCAGCGGCAGCTTGCGCTCGATCAGGTCCATCAAGAGGAAGGCGAAGTCATAGAGCACGTCGATGGTGGCGAAGACGGGGTTGAACTCAATGGCGTCGAACAGCATCGGCGCGCCGTCACGCAGGACGATGTTGCCGAGATGCAGATCGCCATGACAGCGCCGCACATAGCCTTCGCTTTCGCGCGCAATCAGCAGTGCGCGTGTCTTGTTGACCGCCAGGCGCGTCGCTTCGATCAGCGCGTTCGCCGCCGGCGGCGCAAACAAGCCGCGGTCCGCCACCAGATCCTCTTCGTTCTGCGCGGCGATGGTGCGGATCGCGTCGGCGAAGCGCGTATCCTTTACCACCGCCGCGGTCTCGTGCGCGTGCGCCACCACGCGGCCGAGCGCATCGGCGAGCGCGACGTCGATCTGCCCCGCCTCGGCCAGATGATCGAGCGTCTGCGTTTCGTCGAAACGCACCATCTCGACCGCCCATTCCACCGGCTCACCTTGCCCGCCGATGGCGAGACCGCCGCCGGGCTGCCGCGTGATTGCGACCACGCCGCGATAGATCGCCGGCGCGTAAGCGCGGTTGACCTCGATCTCGGCGTCGCAGGCCGCCTTGCGTTTAGCCAAGGTGGAATAATCGAGGAACGGAAAGCGCACCGCGCGCTTGATCTTGAGTGCGCGGGGGCCTGCCAGAAACACCATCGCGGCATGGGTATCGATGCGCGTGACCGCCGCGCCGCCATGCGTCTGCGGGTTGGTCAGGAAATCGACGACCGCCTGTTGCGATGGCTCGGCCGGGCTCACCATTTATTATCCTTGGCCTTTCTTTGGCCTGCTATCCTGGCGTCGTCCTGATCCAGATCAATAGCGGCCCGGCCGGATGCGGCCATGATGTGCCATCGAGCTTGGAGGACCTATCGTGACCACACTACCGCACGCCTTTAAACGCATCAGATTAAATCTCGCCCGCTCCAAGGATTTCCCGCAGGGCTCGGACCGGCACGGCTATGAATTCGTGGTGCCGCTCGACGATAAGGGCCACATCGACGCCAAGCTCTGGGAGAAGGACCGCGCGCATTGCCGCGTGCGCCGCTTCTGGGGCGGCGACGAGGAAACCGGCATGGTCGTGCACAAGCCGGGCGGCCCCGAGCACGCGCGCTGGGTGTTCGATTACGACCAGACTGCCGTGGACGACGACGAAAGCGGTTACCGCTTCGGCGCCCACGCCTTCCAACCTGGCGAATATGTCTCGATCCGCGGCGCCGGCGAGATGCACACCTTCATGGTGGTCTCGGTCGAGCAGGCCAGCTGAGCGGCGGCGTTTTCACGATCTCGAAGCACCAGGACCAAGTCTACTAGGACCAAGTCTATTGACCGGCGCGCGGCGGCTCGAAAGAGTGCGCCGCATCGCCGCGCCAAGCGGCCAATCCTTGGGAGGCTTTCCGTGCTACTCGACGTCCGCACCTATAAGACGCTGCCGGGCCGCGTGAATGCGCAGCTTGAGCTGTACAAGAAATATGGCTATCCGGTTCAGCTTCGTTACATGGGCGAGCCTCTGTGCTACGCCGTTGCCGAGACCGGCGAACTCAACACCTTCACCCACATCTGGGTCTATGCGAGCGCCGCCGACCGCGAGCAGAAGCGCGCCGCGATGGCGAAAGATCCGGACTGGGCGGTCTACCTCGCCGAGAACGCCAAGGCCGGCCACATCATCGCGCAGGAAAACTGCCAGATGATCCCGACATCCTGGTCGCCGCCGATCCCGATGCCGAAGATTCATCCGAAGGCTTAATTGCCGCCGTCATGCCCGGCATCATGCCGGGCATGACGGCAAAGCTTTGAGACGATCGTCAATCGGAAACCGATAATCATGCGCAGCAATGACGGCACCCGCACCGGCGGCCAGATCCTGATCGACCAGTTGGCGATCCACGGCGTCAAGCACGCGTTCTGCGTGCCGGGCGAAAGCTATCTCGCCGCGCTCGACGCCTTTCACGACAGCACCATCAAGCTCACCGTCTGCCGCCATGAGAGCACCGCGGCGATGATGGCGGAAGCGGTCGGCAAGGTCACCGGCAGGCCCGGCATCTGTTTCGTCACGCGCGGGCCCGGCGCCACCAACGCCTCGGCCGGCGTTCACATTGCCAAACAGGATTCATCGCCGATGATCCTGTTCGTCGGCCAGATCGGCCGCCACATGCGCGAGCGCGAGGCGTTCCAGGAACTCGATTACCGCGCGGTGTTCGGCACCATGGCGAAATGGGCGACCGAGATCGACGATCCGGCGCGCATCCCCGAGATCGTGTCGCGTGCCTTCCACACTGCCTGCAACGGTCGTCCCGGCCCAGTGGTGATCGCGCTGCCGGAAGACATGCTGACCGAGCGCGTCATTACGCCGGACGCCCTGGCCTACGAGCCGGTGGAAATCTGGCCGGGCCTCACCGACATGAGCCGGCTGCAAAAGATGCTATGGGCGGCGAAGCGTCCCATCGTGCTGGCCGGCGGCAGCCGCTGGTCGGAAGCGGCCTGGAATGCGCTGCATCGCTTTGCCGAACGCTTCCAGCTTCCGGTCGCCACCACGTTCCGCCGCGGCCATCTGTTCGACCATGAGCATGTCAATTATGCCGGCGACATGGGCATCGGCCCCAATCCGAAACTGCTGGCGCGCGTCAAAGGCGCCGATCTCGTCTTGATGATCGGCAGCCGCATGAGCGAGATGGCGTCGCAGAGCTATACGCTGTTCGATATTCCCGAGCCGCAGATGAAGCTGGTGCACGTGCATCCGGGTTCGGAAGAACTCGGCCGCGTCTATCATCCGGCGCTGGCGATCAACGCCGCGCCGACCGCGTTCTGCTCGGCGCTGGAAGGCCTGCAGCCGCCGAACGAGATCCCGTGGCAGGGCGCGGCCGATATCGCGCACGCCGACTTCCTCGCCTGGACCGGCAAGGCGACCCAGGTGCCGGGCAACGTCAATCTCGGCGAAGTCTTGGTGTGGCTGCGCGACAACCTGTCGGCCGACTCGTTTCTCACCAACGGCGCGGGCAATTTTGCCGGTTGGATTCACCGCTACTATCGCTTCCGCAAATTCGCCACCCATGTCGGCCCGACCTCGGGCTCGATGGGCTATGGCTTTCCGGCCGCGCTCGGCGTCAAGACGCTGTATCCTGATCGCGCGGTGGTCTGCATCGCCGGCGACGGCGACTTCATGATGACGGCGCAGGATTTCGCCACCGCCGTGCAATACGAGTTGCCGGTCATCGTGGTGATCGCGGACAACGGCCTCTACGGCACCATCCGCATGCATCAGGAGCGCGATTATCCCGGCCGCCAGGTCGCCACCGCGCTGCGCAACCCGGATTTCGTCGCCTACGCCAAGGCCTTCGGCGGCTTCGGTGTGCGCGTCGACAAGACCGCCGATTTCCCGGCGGCCTTTGCCGCCGCGCAGAAGTCGGGCCTGCCGTCGATCATTCATCTCAAGATCGATCCCGAAGGCATCTCGCCGTCGGCGACGCTCACCGGCATCCGCGAGAAGTCGCTGGCGGCAGGGCACGGGAAGAAGTAGGGCGCGTCGATGAAAAACATTCGATTGACGCCTGAGCAGATCAAAGAGGTCGAGCGCATTCAACAAAACGTGTGTGATGGCTCGGCGGTGTTTGCGACTGACGAAGAAATGGCCGCATTCTGGAAAAAGTGCGAGCTGTGAGGTCTTAAAAGTGGTGCCTGTCCAATAAAAGGACCGCCCTTCTAGGGCGGTCCAGTCGTAAAGGTATTCTCACAGAGGGTGGCAGGAGGGAATCGAACCCTCAATCTCGGCGGTTTAACCGTCGTGCTTTCCCACTAAGCTACTGCGCCCTCATCATGCGAAACTTGAGGCGAAGCCTCATGTCAGCACCTACCTTTTCTACGCCGTTGACGGCTTAAATGCCGTTGTGGCGCAGAGGTCAGATGGTGACCGAAGTCGTTAGCACCAGTGGCAGTTTGATTTGCCCCTAGCTTATTGGATCGTCGGCATTCGCGGACGATGATGCCGGGGCTTGCTTCTTCCTCGTGAATCGTCATTCACTCATTTCATGCCCTATCGCCGCACCGAGAATGTCGTCCGCCGCCTTGCCGAACGCGAGCAGACCATCCTCGCGGCGGCGACCGAGATGGCGGCGCAAGGCGGCATGGCCGCGGTGCAGATCGCCGACGTCGCCAAGCGCGCCGGCATCGCCGCCGGCACGGTCTACCGCTACTTCCCGTCCAAGACCGATCTGGTCGCCGAACTGGTCGCGGCGGTGGCCGGCCGCGAGCTCGACGCCATGAAGGCTGCGGCCATCGCGGCGCCCGGGCCGCTGTCGGCGCTGGCCGCCTCGATCGCCACCTTCGCCGCGCGTTCTCTCGCCGAACGGCGGCTGGCCTGGGCGGTGATCGCCGAGCCGGTCGATGCCGCGGTCGATGCCATGCGGCTCGATTTCCGCCAGTCGCTTGCTTCCGAGTTCGAACTGCGCATCCGCGCCGCGATCGACGCCAAGCTGCTGCCCGAACAGGACGCCCGCGTCGCGGCACCGGCCATTGTCGGCGCGCTGATGGAGGGGCTGCTCGGGCCTTTGGCGCCGTCGCATGACGGCGATGCCGGTGGCTCGCGCGACGCGGTGCAGGGCGCGACGCTGTTGGCGCTGCGCGCGCTCGGCGTGGTCGACGCGCGGGCGCGCGGCCTCGTCGCGCAGTGCGTGTTGCCTTAGTGCGTCGCCTCGACCGGCACTTCGTCCAGCGGCAGCGTCACTTCCTTGACGCCGCGCTCCAGCGGATCTTCCGCGGCGTGGAAGCCGAGTTCGCCGCACATCTGCAGCATGGTGCGGTTCTCCGCCAGCACCTGGCCGCGCACCGATTTGAGCCCCTTGGCTTTAGCGTTGGCGATCATGTGCTTCATCATCAGCCAGCCGAGCCCGTGGCCTTTGAGATGCGTGCGCAGCAAAATCGCGAACTCGCCGTGCTCGCCTTTGGCGTCGTCGTGCAGCCGCACCACGCCGAGCATGCGGCCGTCGTCTTCATCGATGGCGATGAAAGCCATGGCGCTGGCGGGATCGTAATGCACCAGCTTGTCGATCATCTCGGGGCTGAGTTGACGCATCGACGAGAAGAACCGAAGCCGCAGGTCGTTCTGCGTCACGTCGGCGAGAAAATCCGGATACAGCGCTGCGTCCGCATGCCTGAGCGGGCGGATCAGCACGCGTTCTGCGTCGCGCAAGATGACGTGGCGTTCGAGCATTACGGCTGTCGTCCCCGCGAAGGCGGGGACCCATAGCCCCTGCCTTATCGATGGTGTTCGGAATATGGGTCCCGGGCCTCGCTGACGCTCGCCCGGGACGACGAGCTTAGTGTGACATCAGCACCGGCACCGTCATCGACTCGAGAATGCCGCGGGTGGCGCCGCCCAGGATGAATTCGCGCAGGCGCGAATGGCCATAGCCGCCCATCACGATGAAGTCGGCGCTGCTATCGGCCGCGTATGACAGCATCGTCGAGGCAACATCGATCTCCGGCGAGGTGATGCGCTTGAGCGTGATGTCGAGCCCGTGGCGGGCAAGATGCTTGGCAAGATCGGCGCCCGGCGCCTCGTCGGTCTTGAAGCCTTTGCTGGCGATCATCACGATTTCGACCTGCTTGGCCTTTTGCAGGAACGGCATGGCGTCGGCGATGGCGCGCGTGGCGGTGCGGCTGCCGTCCCAGCACACCATGACGCGGTCGAGCTTGAGCGCGGCCTTCTGGATATAGGGCACGAAAATCACCGGGCGTCCGGATTCGAACAGCACGCCTTCGTCCACCACTTCGGCCGCCGTCGCCTTGTCGGTTTCCGCCTGACCGACCACGGCCAGATCGAAACGGCGGGCCATGTGGCCGAGCCGGTCGGCGGCGCCGGAAACGCTGGCGGAGACGATGCGGCTTTCCGCGGCAACGCCGACACGCCGGGCGTTTTCCTCGAAGCGGGCGATGGCGGCGCGCGCTTTCGCGTCCGACTCGCGGCGCTGGGATTCGATGACCTCGGGCGGAATGCCGCCCATCACCGTGCCGGGGATGATCGGCTCGTAGGAAAAGGCGACGCCCAGCACATGGGCCCTAAAGGCGTCGGCGATCGAGATGGCGAAATCGCCGGCCGGATCGTGCGCGCCCAAACTCAGATTGACGACGAGGTCTTTGATCATAGCGGTCCATCTCCCGGCCGGATTATACGCCCTACAATCTATTCATGCTCGCGACCCGGCGTCGGGGGGGGGGGGGGGGG
>CAIRGJ010000033.1 GCA_903878085.1 uncultured Hyphomicrobiales bacterium
ACCAGACCTGGGAACAGGCGGGCGCCTTCAAGGCCGGCCGGCCCGACCGCGCCGGTGCGCCAGCGTATTCTATCGTCATCCCGCCGCCCAACGTCACCGGCTCGCTGCATATGGGCCATGCGCTCAACAACACGTTGCAGGACGTGCTGTGGCAGCCCGGCACCGATCATGCCGGCATCGCGACGCAGATGGTGGTCGAGCGCCAGCTGATGGAGCGCCAGTTGCCCTCCCGCCGCGAGATGGGGCGCGAAGCCTTCCTCAAGCGCGTCTGGGAATGGAAGGCCGAGTCGGGCGGCACCATCGTCAACCAGCTCAAGCGCCTCGGCGCGTCGTGCGACTGGTCGCGCGAGCGTTTTACGATGGACGAGGGCCTGTCCAAGGCGGTCGCGAAAGTCTTCGTGCAGCTTTACAACGAAAAGCTCATCTACAAAGACAAGCGGCTGGTCAATTGGGACCCCAAGCTCTTGACCGCGATCTCCGATCTCGAAGTGGTGCAGGTTGAGACCAAGGGCCACCTCTGGCACATCAAATATCCAATTTTAGGTCAGCCTGGCCGCTTCATCACGGTCGCGACGACGCGACCTGAAACGATGCTCGGTGATATGGCCGTCGCTGTGCATCCGAATGATGACCGATACCGCGATCTAGTAGGCAAAGAAGCGCTGCTACCTTTTGTTGATCGTCCGATTCCAATAATCGCCGATGAATATTCTGACCCTGAAAAAGGGACAGGTGCTGTGAAGATAACCCCAGCACATGACTTCAACGATTTCGAAGTCTGGAAGCGGTATGTAGTAAAAATTTCGGATGAGGAACGGCGTCGTTTCGAAGATGAGGTCAACTATCGAGATCTTAACGACCTCATAAGCATTTTTACACCGGATGGAAAACTTAAGTCGTCACCTGAGGACGACTTGGAAGGCGTGAAAAGAGCGGAGTGGCCAATGCCGGAGTACATCCGGCGGTACAAGGCTGAGACTGGCCCGAACAAGAGCGTCACGGACAGGGCGTTAGCTTCCTTTGCAGATTTCCAACTAATTCCAGAGGAGTTTCGCGGCCTCGACCGTTTCGCCGCGCGCAAGGTTATCGTCGCAAGGTTGGAAGAGAAGGGACTGGTTGAAAAGATCGAACCCCATTCGCACGTGGTGCCGCACGGTGATCGCTCTAACGTCGTGATAGAGCCGTTTCTCACCGACCAGTGGTACGTCAATGCCAAAGAATTGGCCAAGCCCGCCATCGCGGCGGTGCGCGAGGGCAAGACCAATTTCATCCCGAAGAATTGGGAAGCGACCTACTTCAATTGGATGGAAAACATCCAGCCGTGGTGCATCTCGCGCCAGCTCTGGTGGGGCCATCAAATTCCGGCATGGTATGGCCCGGAAGGCCAGATTTTTTCCGCATTATCTGAATCAGAAGCCACGGCGGAGGCAATTGCATTTTATGAAAGCAAAGGAAGTAACTACGACACAGGATTCATGCCTCTTGATGGCATAGAGTATGCTGAGGGCCTTCGCACCGGCCGTTATAAGCTCAAGCGCGACGAGGACGTCCTCGACACCTGGTTCTCCTCGGCGCTGTGGCCATTCTCGACTTTGGGCTGGCCGGACAAGACGCCGGAGTTGTCGCGGTTCTATCCGACCTCGGCGCTGGTCACCGGCTTCGACATCATCTTCTTCTGGGTCGCCCGCATGATGATGATGGGCCTGCATTTCATGCCCGAGGTGCCGTTCGCCGATATTTATATCCACCGTCTGGTGCGCGACGCCTCCGGCGCCAAGATGTCGAAGTCGAAGGGCAACGTCGTCGATCCGCTCGGCGTCATCGACGAGTTTGGCGCCGACGCGCTGCGCTTCACCTTGATGCGCAATGTGGCGCCGAGCCACGACATTCGTCTCGGGCCGCAGGACGTCGAGAACAACCGCAATTTCGCGACCAAGCTGTGGAACGCGGCGCGCTTCGTCGAATTCAACGGCGCCAAGCGCGTCGAGGGCTTCGATCCGAAATCGGCGAAGGAGCCGCTCAACCGCTGGATCGCGCACGAAACCGCCAAGGCCGCGGCCGAAATCACGCAGGCGATCGAAACTTACGGCTTCAGCGAGGCCGCGGGTGCTGCCTATCGCTTTGTCTGGAACGTCTATTGCGACTGGTACGTCGAACTGTCGAAGCCGCTTTTGACCGGCCCCGACGGCGCGGCCAAGGACGAAACGCGCGCCATGGCCGCCTGGGCGCTCGATGAGATCCTCAAGCTGCTGCATCCGTTCATGCCGTTCATCACCGAGGAACTGTGGATGGTGACGGCGGAGCAGGGGCCAAAGCGCGCCGCGCTGCTGGCGCTGAGCGATTGGCCGAAACTCGAAGGTCTCACCGACGAGAAGGCCGAAGCCGAGATCGGCTGGCTGATCGAACTCATCACCGCTATTCGATCCATTCGCGCGGAAATGAACATCACCGTTCCGGTGCCGCTGGTGCTGGCCGGCGCGTCCGCCGAGACGCAAGGCCGTGCGCAACGCTGGGCCGACTTCATCAAGCGGCTGGCGCGCGTCTCCGACATCTCGTCCGCCACCACCGCGCCGCAAGGCTCGGTGCAACTGGTCGTGCGCGGCGAGGTCGCGGCGCTGCCGCTCATCGGCATCATCGATCTCGATGCCGAGCGCGCGCGGCTCGCCAAGGAAATCGCCAAGGCCGAAGCCGACATCGCCCGCGTCGACGCCAAGCTCAACAACGCCAATTTCGTCGCTCGCGCGCCGGAAGAGGTGGTCGAAGAGGAAAAGGCCAAACGCGACGAGGCGGCCGGCCGCAAGGTCAAGATCGCCCAGGCGCTTGAAGCGCTCAAGGGCGCATGAGGATATTTCTTGCAGGCGCGGGCGGTGTGATAGGGCGGCGGCTGACGCCGCTGCTGCGCGCCGCTGGCCACGTCGTCATTGGCACCACGCGTTCGTCGGATAAAGCCACGGCCATCGCCGCGCTCGGCGCCGAGCCGGTGGTGGTCGATGTGTTCGATGCCGCGGCGTTGACGCGCGCGATGATTGCGGCGGCGCCCGACGTCGTCATCCATCAACTCACCGATCTGCCGTTTGCGCCGGGCACGCCGCAATACGCCGAAGGCCTTGCCCGCAATTCGCGCCTTCGCGTCGAAGGTTCCCGCAATCTGGCGGCTGCGGCGCGCGCTGCCGGCGTCAAACGCCTCATCGCGCAGAGCATCGCCTTCATCTATGCGTCCGCGCCGGGCCTACGCATCGAGAGCGATCCGCTCAACGGCGATCCGGCCATGGCCGCGACGGTGACCGGCGTCAAAGCGCTGGAGGAGGCGACGCTGGCAATGCCGGAAGGCGTCGTGCTCCGCTACGGCTATTTGTACGGACCGGCCACCTGGTACGACGCGCCCGCCAAACCGCCGTCGGTGCACGTCGATGCCGCGGCGCAGGCCGCCTTGCTCGCCGTCACCAAGGGCGCGCCCGGCATCTACAACATCGCCGAAGACGACGGCTACGCCGCGAGCGACAAGGCCAAGCGCGAACTCGGCTTCGACGCCTCGTTCCGCATCAAACCTTGAACGGCTTGCTGAGAAACTTCGACCCCTTCAGCCCATAACGCCACGGCGCATCGACCGCCTTGCTGATGCCGATGCGGGCCCCGGCGACAATCTCCGGCTTTGCCGTCCGCGCCCGCAGTTCGAATGGCGGGCGATCCAGCGGCAGGCCGTTGTGCTTGATGGTGACGTCCAGCGCCTCGCACAATTTGCCCGGCCCCGAGCACAGCGCCCGCGCGTCGACCAGCCCGCGCCGCCGCCGCATAGCGGCAAGTCCGGCCACAGGCTCGATCGCCCGGATCAGCACGGCGCTGGCCGAGCCTTCCGCCTCGCAGACGAAGTTCAGGCACCAGTGGATGCCATAAGAGCGGTAAACGTAAGCAAATCCCGGCGGCCCGAACATCACGGCGTTGCGCTCGGTCTGCCCGCCATAACTGTGCGCGGCCGGGTCGGTGTGGTGATAGGCCTCGACCTCGACGATCACCCCGCCGGCGCCGCCGACCAAGAGCGTCGCCCCGATCAGCTCTGGCGCCACCTTGTGGACCGAGCGGTCGAAGAAGCCGCGCCGGAGTTTCGGGGGAAGCGCCATGCTGTGTCCTGCTTGCCACACCTTAGGAACATTTAAAGTTTGCCGCGCGATCATCCCCGCCATGCCGCGATTTGGCCATACCCTCCGGCGACATCGAGGGCGGCCGGACAACGGACAAACCGTTGGGCGGTCACCGGTTTTAAGGCCGGTTAAGGACCCCTCGTTTAAGGCCAGCCGGTATTCGGCGGTGTAACAAGGGGCGGGGACGACCAGGACGATGGACGTAAAGACCAATTTGAAAGCCAAGCTGCCGAGCCGCCACGTCACGGAAGGCCCGGAACGTGCGCCGCACCGCTCGTATTATTACGCCATGGGTCTGACGACCCAGCAGATTCACCAGCCCTTCGTCGGCGTCGCCTCCTGCTGGAACGAAGCCGCACCCTGCAATATCGCGCTGATGCGCCAGGCCCAGGCCGTCAAAAAGGGCGTCGCCTCCGCCGGCGGCACGCCGCGCGAGTTCTGCACCATCACCGTGACCGACGGCATCGCCATGGGCCACTCCGGCATGCACGCGTCGCTGCCGTCGCGCGAAGTGATCGCCGACTCGGTCGAACTCACCATGCGCGGCCACGGTTATGACGCGCTGGTCGGTATCGCCGGCTGCGACAAGTCGCTGCCCGGCATGATGATGGCGATGGTGCGGCTCAACGTGCCGTCGATCTTCATCTATGGCGGCTCGATTCTGCCCGGCACCTTCAAGGGCCAGCCGGTCACCGTGCAAGACGTGTTCGAGGCGGTCGGTAAGCATTCGGTCGGCCAGATGTCCGACGAGGACCTCGAGGGCCTGGAGCAGGTCGCCTGTCCGTCGGCCGGCGCCTGCGGCGCGCAGTTCACCGCCAACACGATGGCGACGGTGTCCGAGGCCATCGGCCTGGCGCTGCCCTATTCGGCTGGCGCACCGGCGCCTTACGAAATGCGCGACAAGTTCTGCATGACCGCCGGCGAGCAGATCATGGACCTCGTTCTCTCCGGCCTTCGCCCGCGCGACATCGTCACCCGCAAGGCGCTCGAGAACGCCGCGGCGACGGTCGCCGCGTCCGGCGGTTCCACCAATGCGGCG
Organism: uncultured Hyphomicrobiales bacterium; assembly: GCA_903878085.1. Lineage (GTDB taxonomy): Bacteria > Pseudomonadota > Alphaproteobacteria > Rhizobiales > Xanthobacteraceae > Pseudolabrys. Next base: position 5,179 of record CAIRGJ010000033.1, read on the forward strand.
CTGCATCTGCCGGCGATCGCGCACGAATGCGGCATCGAGTTCACGCTGTTCGACGTCGCCGAAATCTTCAAAAAGACACCTTATATCGCGGATTTGAAACCGGGCGGCCGTTATGTCGCCAAGGATTGGTTCGAAGTTGGCGGCGTGCCACTGCTGATGAAAACCCTCCTCGATCACGGCTTCCTGCACGGCGACTGTATGACGGTCACCGGCCGCACCATCGCGGAAAATCTCAAGTCGGTGAAATGGAACCCGGACCAGGACGTCGTGCGTCCGGCCGATAAGCCGATCACCGTCACCGGCGGCGTCGTCGGCCTGCGCGGCAATCTCGCGCCCGATGGCGCGATCGTGAAGGTCGCCGGCATGAAGAAGCTGACCTTCAGCGGTCCAGCGCTTTGCTTTGACGGCGAAGAGGCCTGCTTCCAGGCAGTCAAGGACAAGAAATACCGGGCCGGCGACGTGTTCGTCATCCGTTACGAGGGTCCGCGCGGCGGTCCCGGCATGCGCGAAATGCTGTCGACCACGGCCGCGCTATACGGTCAGGGCCAGGGCGACAAAGTTGCGTTGATCACCGACGGCCGTTTCTCCGGCGCCACCCGCGGCTTCTGCGTCGGTCATGTCGGCCCCGAAGCGGCGGTCGGCGGCCCGATCGCACTGATCCAGGACGGCGACATCATCGAGATCGATGCCGTCAACGGCACGATCAGCGTCAAGCTTTCGGACGACGAGTTGGCCAAGCGCAAGGCGCAATGGAAGCCGCGCGAGACCGATTTCACGTCCGGCTATTTGTGGAAATACGCCCAGCAGGTCGGGCCCGCCGTCAATGGCGCGGTGACCCATCCGGGCGGGGCGGCTGAGAAAGAGTGTTATGCGGACAGCTGATACCCTGTTGCGCGTCATTGTGCTCGGCGTCGGCCTTATGGCCGCGCCGGCCTATGCGCTCGACGGCACCAAGTCCGACGACGTGATGGCGGCCGCGCCCGCGGCGGTATCGCCGACCGAGGCGTTCCGCTCGGGCGCGAACTGGCTCAAGGCCGGCGAAACCGTCAAGGCCGTGCACTCGCTCGAATACGCCGCCGAAAAAGGCCACGCCATCGCGCAGTGGAAGCTCGGCCGTATGTATGCCGAAGGCGAGGGCGTCGCGCAGAACGACCTCAAGGCCTTCGAATATTTCCGCCGCATCGCCGACGGCCATGCCGAGGACAATCCGGATACGCCGCAGGCGCGTTTTGTCGCCAACGCCTTCGTCGCGCTCGGCCACTATTATCTCGAGGGCATACCGAAGACCTGGGTCAAGGCCGATGCGGAACGCGCCCGCGAGATGTTCAATTACGCGGCGTCGTATTTCCGCGATCCCGACGCGCAGTATTCTCTGGCGCGGGTTTATCTCGACGGCACCGGCGTGCCGCCCGATCCGCGCCAGGCGGCGCGCTGGTTCGGCCTGTCGGCGCAGAAGGGCCAGTGCCAGGCCCAGGCCATGCTCGGTGCCATGCTGTTTGCCGGCGATCACGTGCCGCGCCAGGCCGCGCGCGGCCTGATGTGGCTGACGCTGGCCAAGGACTCGGCCCGCACCACCGATCAGGTCTGGGTCGCCAAGCTTTACGACAGCGCCTTCCAGCAGGCGACCGAGGACGAGCGCGCCTTGGCGCTGGTCTATCTCAAGCGCTGGCTCGAGACGCGCCGCGAATAGCCGTCGCGTTTTTTGCGCGCGATTATCGGCGCGCATTTTTAAATCTCAAATCATTTTCGCTGCGCGGCTTTTTGGCCCGGCGCGTCACGCCAAATCTTTCAGCGATTGCCGATACAGTCGCAATCTACTTTACCAATCAGCGATATCGCTTGAGATCATTGTTTAATTAAAGTGTTTGCTTATGAGTCATCGCGCATAAATATGACGTGGAATATGGCGAGTTCCATTTAAGGAATACGCCATTGAAAAATCATCGCCGGTCGCGGGTCGTTCGAGCATGGATCAAAATTCCGTTTCGCTAGAGGCCGCTTCTAACCAGACGATTCCAAACGGTTTGGCATCCGCCGGCGCCATCGCCCGCGCGTCGGCGTCGATCCAGTTCATCAGTTTTGCCATCGGCGACAATCAATACGGCGTCGACATCATGGCGGTGCGTGAGATTAAAGGCTGGTCGGATATCGCCCACCTCCCGAAGCAGCCCGAATATGTGCGGGGTGTGCTCAACCTGCGCGGCGTCATCGTCCCGATCATCGATCTGCGCTGCCGCTTCGGCCAGGGCCTGACCGAGCCGACGCCGTTGCATATCGTAATCATCGTGCAGATCGAAGGGCGTCAGGTCGGTCTGATCGGCGACCGCGTGCTCGATATCGTCTCCGCCGAAGCCGCCGAGATTCATTCGGTGCCGCGCACCGCGCAAGGTTCTTCCGCCGATTTTCTGTCCGGTCTGGTGAACCACGACGACTCCATGATCGCACTGATCGACCTTTCTCAACTGCTGTCGGACCATCCCGGCGGCGACGCTGTCCGCCAAAAATCGCAATAAAATATTGCATGGAGACCTCATTATGACTTCCAATGTGTTGAACAACCTGAGCATTAAAACCAAACTCTACAGCGGTTTTGGCCTACTCATCGCCATATGCCTGGGGCTGGCCCTCTTCGGCTTGGTGCAGTTTGGTGCGATCAAGTCGACCACTCATGTCATGCAAGTTCAGGCGGGCAACGCCATACGCTCTGCGGAAGTCGTCGATTATCTTGAGAAAATGCGTCGAAGCCTGCTTCGTTACGCCTACGACCATGATGCGCCTTCATTGAAGGAAAATGGCGAAGTCGCCGCGAAGGCCATTGCCGCCCTGCAAGTGTCCGAAAGAACGGCCATACGTGAGGACCAGCGCAATACATTCAAGTCGCTCCAGGGCGAGGTCGCCATCGCGCAGCAAAAAAGCGCTTTGTTGGTCGATGTGGTGAAGCGCGCAGAAGCGGAAAATGCCACCGCCTTCAAAAAGGGCAATACATTGGTCGCTGCCAGCGAAAAGCTTGACGATTCGCTCAAGGGTGCCGAGCCATCGTTTTTGGCCTTGGCGCACGAAATCGATTCGGCGTTGCAGAAAATGCGCATTGCCAGTTGGCGTACGCTGGCGCTGCTTGACCCGAACGGTCTGACGGCCGTCAAGGCTGCCGCTGGCAAGGTGCTTGCCGCCATTGCGGCGCTGGAGAAGGCCGAGCTCTCGCCAGATGCCCGCGCAGATATCGCGTCCTTTAAAACAGCCTTCGGCGAATACGCCACGATAGGCTCAACGGCGATTGAGAGTACGCTCAAGATCAAAGACATCTACATTAAAGATGTCGCTCCGCAAATCGTGAAAATGCAGGAGACCATGGCGGTATCGCAAGCGAGATCAACGCAGGGCTTCCAAAATTCTGGAGTCTCTGTTGACGAAACGATTGCGAGTTCGGAACTGGCCCAGCAGGTCATTGCCGCATTCTCGGTGTTCTTGGGCCTCGCGATGGCCTGGATTATTGGCCGCGCTATCGCCAACCCCATCGTTACGCTTGTCGGACAAATTAAGAAGCTCGCCGACGGAGACTTTAATAGCGTGCTGCCGGATTTTCGCCGCAACGACGAGATCGGGCAGATGGCGGCGGCTGTCGCTGAGATGACGCGGCGGGTACGCGCCATCATCAGCAACATCAAAGTGTCGGCGAACGAGGTCACCAACGCCTCGGCCGAGATCTCGACCAGCACCACCGATCTGTCGCAGCGCACCGAGGAGCAGGCCGCCAGCCTGGAGCAAACCTCGGCGTCGATGGAAGAGATGACCGCGACAGTCAAAAAGAACGCCGAGAACGCCAGGGAAGCCAGCAATCTTGCCGCCAATACGCAAGATGTCGCCGATCGCGGCGGTCAAGTTGTCGCCAAGACCGTCGAGGCCATGGCGAAGATCGAGGACTCGTCGCGCAAGATTTCCGACATCATCGGGGTGATCGACGAGATCGCCCGTCAGACCAATTTGCTGGCGCTCAACGCGGCGGTCGAAGCGGCCCGCGCCGGCGAAGCTGGTCGCGGCTTCGCGGTGGTTGCAACGGAAGTGCGCAGCCTGGCCCAGCGTTCGTCGCAGGCCGCCAAGGACATCAAGGAGCTGATCACCAACAGCAATGGCCAGGTCAAGGACGGCGTCGATCTGGTCAATAAGGCCGGTCAATCGCTCACAGAGATCGTCGAGTCGATCAAAAGGGTCACAGCCGTTATAGGTGAGATCGCCAATGCCAGTGCCGAGCAATCGACCGGGCTCGAAGAGATAAACAAGGCGCTGAACCAGATGGACGAGGTCACGCAGCAGAACTCGGCGCTGGTCGAGGAAAATGCCGCGACCGCCAAGACGCTTGAAGGTCAGGCCAAGTCGATGGACGACCAGGTCGCGTTCTTCCAGATCGCCGAAGGCGCCGGGCACGGCGAGGAAGCGCAGGAGTTCAGCGAACAGCGCCCGGTTGCCGCCGCGCCGTCGCGCGGGCCTGCTGCCAAGCTGAAGAATCGCGCGGCATGATCCCGCGGATGTAATTCTCGTTTAATTACTGAAACGAGACGCGGCGCGAATAGGCTCCTCTCGTTATGCGCGAGAGGCGCACACCTCGATAATTTCTACGCGCCCTGAATGTGTATTTATCTAGCGGCACGCCACATGCGGCCGAGGTTTGACCACAACGAGCGGCCGCAATCTATTTTATCGATCCGTCTTGTTGTTTTGGATCGCAATATAAATAAGGCATTTCGTTACGATATTGTCGTAGGTGTCCCAATACAGACATCCGAAGAATCGTTTTGAAAAACGCGCCTTTGAGTTTGTTTGTAGGAAGCGCGTCGCAGACGCATGAATCGACATCTCAATTCGCCATCCACCTCAGCGAGCGCGTCTGCTCCAAGCCATTTTGGAAATGCCGACGCCGCTGAACGTGCGGCGGCGTCGATCCAAATCATAAAAATAATCAGCGGCGACGATCAATACGACACCGGCATCGTGGCGGCGCCCGAGATCGGCGGCTCGGCCAACATCACCGATCTTCCGAAGCAGCCGGAGGAAGATGCGCGCAGCGCTTTCAGTCTGCGCAGCGCCTCCGCTGCACATCATGATCAATCCGCCCGCGCTCTTAGACGCGGTCCCAATATCGCCGTTCCAAATCTTCCTCCGCCCAAGGGGAAGAGACATAGCTTTGGAGAATAGCCAATGGCCAGTTTTCGGAAGTCTCTTAACCTGCAAGGCAAGTTCACGCTGGTTGTCGGCGCCGGCGTGTTGGCGCTTGCGATCTCAACCGTAGCGGTCGTCGCCTACCTTGAGTTTTCAAGCCTCGAACATAAACTGCGAACCTCGTCGGAGAACGAGGTGAACTCGCTGAACTGGTTGGTCGATAGTGCGATGAAAATGCGGGTCGAGGACCCGGAAAACGTCGCCATCAAAGTCTTCAACGGGTGGTTCGAGAGCCGCAACAAGGAAAGCGCCGGCAAGCTTTGGAGTGTCTGGGGACCAAGCATTGTGACCTACATGGCGCAGAACGCTACGGGCCGGCCAGCAATGGTCGCGCGCGACGCCATCGACGAGGAGGCTTTGCGCACCGGTCTGCCGGTCGGGCGCTTCGTCAATGATACGTATCGATATAGCTTGCCAATCGTGATGGGTGACAGCGCGGTGACCAAGCAGGAAGTCTGCATCGGGTGCCACGGTCCGGGCATGGGGGCAAAGAACGGCGATGTGATTGCCGTGTTTTCGAATAGCGTGCCGGCGACCGCCGATTTTGCCGCGTTGCGCCAACGCGCTCTGTTCATGGCGGGCGGCGCGTTGCTGGCAATATTGGCGCTGACATTGGCCGTCTGGTCGATATTCGGCCGCATGATTGCCCGGCCGCTGCATGCGCTTATCCGCCCGTTTGAGGATCTGGCCGACGGCAACTTCGCCACTGAGGTGCCGGGCCTCGGCCGCAAGGACGAAGTCGGGCAGATCGCTAACGCGGTAAGTCAGATGGCCGAAAAGGTCAGTGGCACCATTGCCGAGATCAAGGCGTCCGGGCGCGAAGTCACCAACGCCTCGGCCGAAATATCGACCAGCACCACCGATCTGTCGCAGCGCACCGAAGAGCAGGCCGCCAGCCTGGAAGAAACGTCGGCCGCAATGGAGCAACTGTCCGCGACCGTGAAAAAGAACTCGGAAAACGCCCAACAGGCGAGTCAATCTGCTCGCACCACCCGAGACATCGCCGATCACGGCGGCCAGGTGGTTGCCAAGGCGGTGGAAGCCATGGCCAAGATCGAGGACTCCTCGCGCAAGATCTCCGACATCATCGGCGTCATCGACGAGATCGCGCGCCAGACCAATTTGCTGGCGCTCAATGCGGCGGTCGAAGCCGCGCGCGCCGGCGAAGCCGGGCGCGGTTTTGCGGTGGTGGCCTCGGAAGTCCGCAGCCTGGCACAGCGTTCGTCGCAAGCCGCCAAGGACATCAAGGACCTTATCACCAACAGTAACGGTCAGGTTAAGGATGGCGTTGAACTCGTCAACCGCGCCGGCGCCTCGCTCGGCGAAATAGTCGAGTCGATCAAGGGCGTGGCCGCAATCGTTGCCGAGATCGCCAACGCGAGCCTCGAGCAGTCGATCGGCATCCAAGAGATCAACAAAGCCCTGACGCAGATGGACGAGGTGACCCAGCAGAACTCGGCGCTGGTCGAAGAGAATGCCGCCACTGCCAAGACCCTGGAGCATCAAGCCAAGGCGATGGACGATCAGGTCGCCTTCTTCCAGATTGCCGACGGCGCCGGACACGGCGAACAGCCGCAGCAGGTCAGCGAACAGCGCGCAGTTGCCGCCGCGCCGTCGCGCGGACCCGCCGCCAAGCTGCGCCATCGCGCGGCTTGATCCCGCGGACACGGCTCTAGCTTATCGCTGAACTGAAACACGGCGGACGGAACGATCTCAGATCGGTCCCGTCCGCCGCGCGCATTTCTATTTTGACGAGCCTGTTTTTAGCCACTGTGCGGTGGCGCGGTGCGTTACCGCCGAAATGCGCGACGTTCCACGGCCTCGTGCAATCTCAATCTAGATTGGCGTTCCATTTTGTTATTTTGAATCGAGGCCCACTTAAAGCGTTTGCTTAGGCCTCGGCGTGTAATGAAAAGAGGTGAGTTGGGTGGGCTCTTTGAAGGGCGCACCTTCAAATCTGGCCGCAAGTCGCGAGTTGTTGGCGTATGCAACAAAATTCCGAGTCTCTGGTAGCCACTTCAAATCAAATCGCTGCTGCTGCCGCCGCCGGCGCAGACGGGTCGATCAAGTTCATCAGCTTCGCCATCGGCAGCAATCAATACGGCGTCGACATCATGGCGGTGCGCGAGATCAAAGGCTGGTCGGACATCACCCATCTGCCGAACCAGCCCGAATATGTGCGGGGTGTGCTCAACCTGCGCGGCGTGATCGTCCCGATCATCGATCTGCGCTGCCGCTTCAGTCAGGGCCTGACCGAGCCGACGCCGTTGCACATCGTGATCATCGTGCAGATTGAAGGGCGTCAGGTCGGCCTGATCGGCGACCGCGTCATCGATATCGTCTCCGCCGAAGCCGCCGAGGTTCATCCGGTGCCGCGCACCGCGCAAGGCTCGTCCGCGGATTTTCTGTCGGGTCTGGTGAATCATGACGACGCCATGATCGCCCTAATCGACCTTCCTCAGCTGTTATCGGACCATGCCAGCGACGCCGCTGCTTTCGATGAAGTCCGGCGGGTTTTGTAGACCTCCCTAAAACTTGGAATTGGAATATGGCAATGAATATTCGGACGGCCGGAACTCAAGCCTCTGGGGGATTCCGGCTTTTCAACGACCGCAAGATCAGCACCAAAATCACCATCGGCTTCGCCTGCGTGCTTGCGATCACCGCGACGATTGCGATCGGCGCTTACAGCGCCTTCGATAAAGCGGATGCGGGTCTTGCGAACGTGGTCAGCGGGTCGGGAAATTCACGCCGGGCCGACGATCTGGAATTGCATTTCGTCGTGCTGCAGGCTTCGATTCGAGAATACGCTCTGAACAGCAATCCTTCCGCCCGCGATCAGGCGATGAAGTCGATTGTGACGCTGATGGAAATGAGTCGCGATCTGGTGGAGAACGTCAGAAATCCCGTGCGTAAGAAGCAGGCGGATGATCTGGGGCAACAGTTTGCCGCCTACAGCAAGCCTTTCGAAAGAGTCGTTCAACTGCGGCAAGAGCAGGCCGCGCTCACCGCGCAAGTGTTGACGCCGAGCGGCGATAAATTGCGCGCCGATTTCCAGAAACTTCGCGACGTCGCGGCTGCGGCCGGCGACGCGCCATTGCTCGCTCTCGCCAATGAGGGCAATGACCTGCTGATGCAGGTCCGCATCAATTCGGTCAAGTTCAACGCCCGGCGCGACAAGGAATCCGGCGATAACGTTGAGAAGTATTATGGCCAGTTGACCAAGCTCATTGGCGGGCTCGGTCCGGCCATCAAGGACGAGACCCGCAGCGTCTATGAAGACATCAAGACGAGCATTGCCCAATATCGCCAGGGCTATATCAAGACCGGCGCGGCCGCCGAAGAGATGGTGCGGGTCGAGGCCGAGATGACAAAAATGGCCGGCACAATCAATGCGAAACTCGTGGCACTCAAAGAAGGCATCCTGAATTACGGCAAGGCCATCGAACAAGATACCCGCGACATCATCGCGGCCACCAGTTCCTTCATTTTGGCTCTGGCCATCGGCGGCCTTGGACTCGGCGCCGTGCTCGCCTGGCTCATTGGGCGCGTCATCTCCAAGCCGATCGTGGCCTTGGTTCCCGAACTGGAGAGCCTCGCGCACGGCAATTTCAACGTCACGGTGCCCGGTCTCGGCCGCAAAGACGAAGTCGGGCAGATCGCCGGCGCCGTCGCCATGATGGCGCAGAAGGTCAGCGCCACGATCGGCGAGATCAAGGCGTCCGGCCGCGAAGTCACCAACGCCTCGGCCGAAATCTCGACCAGCACCACCGATCTGTCGCAGCGCACCGAGGAACAGGCCGCCAGCCTGGAAGAAACTTCGGCGGCGATGGAAGAGCTGTCGGCGACCGTGCAGAAGAACTCGGAGAATGCCCAGCACGCCAGCCAGTCGGCCAACGCCACCCAGGACGTCGCCGATCGCGGCGGCCAGGTGGTCGCCAAAGCGGTCGAGGCAATGGCCAAGATCGAGGACTCCTCGCGCAAGATCTCCGACATCATCGGCGTCATCGACGAAATCGCCCGCCAGACCAACCTGCTGGCGCTCAATGCGGCGGTTGAAGCGGCGCGCGCCGGCGAAGCCGGCCGCGGCTTTGCCGTGGTGGCGTCCGAAGTCCGCAGCCTGGCGCAGCGTTCGTCGCAAGCCGCCAAGGACATCAAGGACCTGATCACCAACAGCAACGGCCAGGTCAAGGAAGGCGTCGATCTGGTCAACCGCGCCGGCGCCTCGCTCAGCGAGATCGTCGAGTCGATCAAGAGCGTCGCCGCGATTGTCGCCGATATCGCGACCGCGAGCATGGAGCAATCGACCGGAATTCGCGAGATCAACAAAGCCCTGACGCAGATGGACGAGGTGACCCAGCAGAACTCGGCGCTGGTCGAAGAAAATGCCGCCACTGCCAAGACCCTGGAGCATCAAGCCAAGGCGATGGACGATCAGGTCGCCTTCTTCCAGCTCGGCGATGGCGCGCAGGGCGCCGCCTCGGAATACGCCAGCGAAGGTCGGCCTGTGGCCGCGCCGCCGTCGCGCGGACCCGCCGCCAAGCTGAATGTCGTCGCGGCCGGTTCGCGGCCCGCGTTGAAACCGGTTGCCATGCCCAAGCCAGCCGCCGGCAGCAATGGCGGCGGAGCGGCCAGGAAGTTGCGGCCGGTGCTCGCCACCGCCGTTAAGAGCGATCCGGATTGGGCGGAATTCTAGACGCTAGGACTTTGCGAGTGGCGGCAGAGCGCACAAACAAAAAGCGCGTCTCATCGCCCCTCGATATAGAGATCGATCCAGACCGGCACGTGGTCGGACGGCTTGTCCCAGGACCGCACGTGGCGGTCGATGCCGGCGGCGGTGAGGCGGTCGGCGGCCTGCGGCGACAGCAGCAGGTGGTCGATGCGGATGCCGTCGTTCTTTTGCCAGGAGCCGGCCTGGTAATCCCAGAAGCTGTAGAGGTCGTCGGCGTCGCTGGTGGCGCGAATGGCGTCGGTGAGACCGAGATTGAGCAGGGCGCGGAACCGCTCCCGGGTCTGCGGCAGGAACAGCGCGTCCTTGACCCAGGCCTCCGGCCGTTTGGCGTCGGCCGCCGCCGGGATGACATTGTAATCGCCCGCCAGCACGAACGGTTCTTCCAGTTTAAGCCGTTCGTGCGAAAATTTAATAAGCCGATCCATCCATTTGAGTTTGTAGTCATATTTGTCGCCGGGCGTCGGGTTGCCATTGGGCAGATACAGGCTAACCACGCGCACCGCACCGGTCTTGGTCGACACGATCGCCTCCAGGAAACGGGCCTGCACGTCGCTGCTGTCGCCAATCAGCCCGGGCGCCACCTCGTCGAACGGCAGCTTGGACAGCAGAGCCACGCCGTTGAAAGTCTTCTGCCCGTGCACCGCAACATTATAGCCGAGAGCCTCGATCGGCTCCCGCGGAAAGGCGTCGTCGACGCACTTGATCTCCTGCAGGCAGACGATGTCGGGTTTTCGCTCGGCCAGCCAAGCCACCAGGCTGTCCATGCGCTGGCGGATTGAGTTGACGTTCCAGGTGGCGATTCGCATGGGTGGAGGGTCCGGCGGCCGCGGTCGGGGCTGAATAAACAGGGTTTGGCCGTGTTTACCAGAGGTCCGCAGGGAAGTGCACTTAGCAACGTTTATATGCTAGTAATGCCGACAACGCGGGTGGGAAACGGCAAGACCGCGACAGAGAGGGAGCGTCCGGCCGTTGCTGAAACGGTGCGGATTTAATGCAATCGATGATCAAGCGAAAGTGGCTCCTTGGAGCGGCGGCAGTCGCCCTCATAGGCATCGTCGTGCTCGCCCGTGGAATCTGGGGTGGCGGAGCTGTGGCGCAAGCGCCGACCGAGCGCGTTATCGCGGTCGAAGTAGCCCCGGCGGTCAAGAAAAAGGTGCCGCTGACGGTCGATGCGCTCGGCACCGTGACGCCGATCACCAGCGTGGCCATCAAGGCGCGGCTGGACACCGAAATCGTCGGCGTGCATTTTGCCGACGGCGCCCGGGTCAAGAAGGGCGACCTGCTGTTCACGCTCGACAGCCGCTCGGTGCTGGCGCAGATCGCGCAGGCCGAAGGTGTCGTCGCCCGCGACCGCGCCCAGCTCGAAGGCGCGGAGCGTGACATCGCCCGCTACACCGATCTGGTCGCCAAGAACGCGACGCCGGTCATCAATCTCGATAACGCCAAGACCCAGGCCGACATCTTTCGCGCCGCTATCAAGGCCGACACCGCGCTGCTGGATAACCTGAAGATCCAGCTCAGCTACTGCACCATCCGAGCGCCGATCGACGGCCGCGTCAGCGCCGCGTCGGTCAAGGTCGGCAACTTTGTGCGGCCCGCCGACACCGCGTCACTGGCCACCATCAACCAGATCGCGCCGGTCTATGTCTCGTTCACGGTGTCACAGGACGCGCTGCCCAATATCCGGCAGGCGATCGCCGCCGAAAGCGCGACCGTCGATGCCACAGTGCCGGGCGACACCAAACACGCCACCGGGCAGGTGACCATGATCGAGAATTCGGTCGACGCCTCGACCGGCATGGTCATGATCCGCGCCACCATGGCCAATACGGACGAACTGTTGTGGCCCGGCACGCTGGTGACCACGAAGTTGAATATCCGAGATGACGAAGCCGTGACCGTGCCGTCGGCGGCCATCCAGGTCAGCCAGGCCGGTACCTTCGTTTTCGTCATCAAGGACGGCAAGGCCGAGATACAAAAGGTCGAGGTTGAGCGCACCGCCGGCACCACCACGGTTTTGAAATCGGGTCTGCAAGGCGGGGAGAGCGTCGTCACCGACGGGCATCTGCAATTGCGCAATGGCTCGCGCGTCAATATTCGCGCGCCCAAGACCGGCACCTGAGAAACAGGCACCTGACATGAACATCTCCGAGGCTTGTATCCGTCGGCCGGTGATGACTACGCTGATCACGGCCTCGCTGATCGTCTTTGGCATCTTCGGCTACCGGCTGCTGGCGGTGTCCGCGCTGCCCGCGGTCGATTTTCCGACCATCGCCATCACCGCGACGCTGCCGGGCGCCAGTCCCGAGACCATGGCGGCTTCGGTCGCGGCGCCGATCGAGCGCCAGTTGTCGACCATCGCCGGCATCAGCGCGTTGACCTCGACTTCCGCGCTCGGCACCACCACCATCACCATCCAGTTCGAACTCAACCGCAGCATCGACGGCGCGGCGCTCGACGTGCAGACCGCGCTGACGGTCGCCGCGCGGCGTCTGCCGGTTGAAATGACGACGCCGCCGTTCTTCCGCAAGGTCAATCCGGGCGACTTCCCGGTGATGTTCATCAGTCTGAACTCGGCGACCTTGCCGATGTCTAAAGTCGACGAGGCCGGCCAGATCGTGCTGGCCCAGCAGATCTCGCAGCTGCCCGGCGTCGCCCAGGTGCTGGTCTATGGCGGGCAGAAATTTGCCGTGCGCGTGCAGGCCGATCCGGTCGCCGCCGCCGCCCGCAATATCTCGCTCGACGACATCCGTAACGTGCTCGCCAAGACCAATTCCAACACCCCGGTCGGCACCATCACCGGCGAGACCCAGAACGTCACCTTGACCGCGTCCGGCGCCATCAGCCGCGCCGCCGACTATCGCAAGATCACCATCGCCTACCGCAACGGCGCGCCGGTGCGGCTGGAAGAGGTGGCGCGGGTCATCGACAGCGTCGAAAACAACCGCATCGCCAGCTATTTCAACAATAACCGCTCGGTGGTGCTGGCGATCCAGCGCCAGCCCGACGCCAACACCGTCGCCGTGGTCGACAGCATCAAGGAACGGCTCGACGGCTATCGCGCCCAGGTGCCGGCCGCCATCAACATGCAGGTCATCATCGACCGCTCGACCTCGGTGCGTGAATCGGTCTCCGACGTTCAAGAGACCTTGCTGATCGCCATCGGCCTGGTCGTGCTGGTGATCTTCCTGTTCCTGCGCTCGGCTTCCGCCACCATTATTCCGTCGCTGGCGGTGCCGATCTCGCTGATCGCGACCTGCGCCTTCATGTACGCGTTCAACTTCTCGATCAACAACATGACGCTGCTGGCGCTGACGCTGTCGGTCGGCTTCGTCGTCGACGACGCCATCGTCATGCTCGAGAACATCGTGCGCCATATCGAGGGCGGCATGCGGCCGTTCGAGGCGGCGCTGAAGGGCTCGCGCGAAATCGGCTTCACCATCGTTTCGATCACGTTCTCGCTGATCGCCGTGTTCATCCCGGTGCTGCTGATGGGCGGCATGGTCGGCCGCGTGTTCCGCGAATTCGCCGTCACCATCGCGATGGCGATCATCATTTCCGGGTTTGTGTCGCTGACCTTGACCCCGATGCTGTGCGCCCGCGTGCTGCGTTCGCATCATGAAGGCGAAAAGCAGAACGCGGTGCTGCGCGTCTTCGAGGCGATGTTCAATTCATGGCATCGCGCCTATGAGCGCTCGCTCGATCTGGTGTTGCGCTACAAGTCCGTCACCTTGATGGTGACGCTGGCCACCATGGTCGGCACGGTCTGGCTCTACGTCGTCATTCCGAAGGGCTTCTTCCCCGTCGAGGACACCGGCTTCATCTCGGCGACCGTCGAAGGCCCGGCCGATATTTCGTTCCGCGCCATGACCCAGCGCCAGCTCGAAATCGCCAACATCATCCGCGCCGACAAGGCGGTGGACTACATCAATTCGACCGTCGGCGTCGGCGGCCCGAACTCGACCAATAATACCGGCCGCATTTTCGTCGGCCTCAAGCCCAAGAAAACCCGCGGCGAACCGTCGTCGGCGGTGGTCGACCGGTTGCGCAAGTCGGTCGGCTCCGTCATCGGCATGCAGACCTATTTCCGCGAAGTGCAGAATATCAATCTCGGCGGCCGCATCTCCAAGGGCGAGTTCCAGTACACCTTGCAGTCGAGCGACACCGAGGCGCTCTATGCTGGCGCCGAGGACATGCGCCAGAAGATCGCGCAATTGCCGTTCCTGCGCGACGTCAACAGCGACCTCTACATCAAGAATCCGCAGGTCACGATCGAGATCGATCGCGAGAAAGCCGCGGTCTACGGCATCTCGGTCGATCAGATCCGTCAGGAACTGTACGACGCCTTCGGCACCCGCCAGGTCGCGACGATCTACACGCCGATCAACGACTACCAGATCATCCTCGAGGTCAGCCCGGAGTTCCAGATCGACCCGACCGGCCTGTCCAAGATCTTCGTCAAGACCGCGGTCGCCAATCTGGTCGGCGGCACTGCGGTCGGCGCGGGCATCAACGGCGGCAACACGCCGAACGGTCTGGCGATCCCCCTCAGCGCCGTCACCAAGCTGGTGCCGGGCGTCGGCCCGTTGCAGGTCAACCACCAGGGCCAGCAGCCTTCGGTCACCATCTCGTTCAACCTCGGACTGGGCGCTTCGCTCGGTCAGGCGGTCGACGCCATCCAGGGCCTCGAGCGCCAATCGAACCTGCCGGCCTCGATCATCACCGGCTTCCAGGGCAACGCCCAGGTGTTCCAGGAATCCCTGAAGGGCCAGGGCATTCTGGTGATCGCCGCGGTGTTTGCGGCCTTCGTGGTACTCGGCATTCTGTATGAAAGCTTCATTCACCCGATCACGATCATTTCCGGTCTGCCCTCGGCCGGCATCGGTGCGCTGTTGACGCTGATCCTGTTCCGCATGGAACTGTCGGTCATCGCCATGATCGGCATCGTCATGCTGGTCGGCATCGTCAAGAAGAACGCCATCATGATGATCGACTTCGCGCTGGAGCGCCGTCACGTCGGCTTGTCGGCCGAAGCGGCGATCCGCGAAGCCTGCCTACTGCGCTTCCGTCCGATCATGATGACGACCTTCGCGGCAATCTTCGGCGCGCTGCCGATCGCACTCGGCACCGGCGCCGGCGCCGAGCTGCGCCAGCCGCTCGGCATCGCCGTGGTCGGCGGGCTGTGCCTGTCGCAACTGCTGACGCTCTACATCACGCCGGTCGTCTATCTCTACCTCGACCGCGTCGATCGCATCCTCAAGCGCCGTCTCGAGCCGCAACTGGCGGAAGTCGAAGAGCTGCACGGCAAGCCGCCCGCGGTCGCGGCGGAGTAATCGGCCGTCGTCCCGGCCGAGCGCGGTTGCGCGAGGGCCGGGACCCATACGCCGTGTCTTATCGATCGTGCAGGGATTATGGGTTCCCGCTTTCGCGGGGACGCCATAAAATAATTACAGCGAAAAGCTGGTGCCGCAGCCGCAGGACGCGCTGGCCTTCGGGTTATTCACCTTGAACGAGGCGCCGATCAGGTCGTCGACAAAGTCGATCTCCGACCCGGCCATATAATCGACCGATACCGGATCGATCAGCACCACGGCGCCGTCGCGGTCGATCACCAGGTCGTCGCTGGCCTTGGCGCGTTCCATGTCGAATTTGTACTGGAAGCCCGAGCAGCCGCCGCCTTCCACGCTGACACGCAGCATGGTGCCGGCCGGCTCGTTCTTGAGAATCTCGCCGATCCGCTGGACGGCGCGGTCGCTGACTGTGACGTTGGCGTTCATTGAACGTCCTTGTGTGGCCGCTTCGCTGATAGTTAAGTGCGCCGACCCCAGAGGTCAATGCGGGGCCAGGAACACCCTATGGCGATCGAAACCGGCACCAAGCGCGCTATTTTTGCCGCCGATCCAGGCGGCAGCCGGGGCCGGCGGCATCTTGAGGCGCCAAGCCCGACCCGCAACCCGTTCCGGCGCGATTGTGACCGCATTATCCATTCCGCCGCGTTCCGGCGGCTGGCGCATAAGACCCAGGTCTTCGTCTATCACGAGGGCGATCACTACCGCACGAGGCTGACGCATACGCTCGAGGTCGTGCAGATCGCGCGATCGCTGGCGCGCGCGCTCGGCCTCGACGAGGACCTCGCCGAGGCGCTGGGGCTCGCCCACGACCTCGGCCACACGCCGTTCGGCCACGCCGGCGAGCGCGCGCTCGACCGGGCGCTGCATGGTTTCGGCGGCTTCGATCACAACGCCCAGGCGCTGCGCCTCGTCACCGACCTGGAGCGCCGCTATGCCGGTTTCGATGGCCTCAATCTCACTTGGGAGACGCTGGAGGGCCTGGTCAAGCACAACGGCCCGCTCACCGACCGCGCCGGCGCACCGACCGCACGCTATGCCGAGCACGGCGTGCCGGAAGCCATCCTCGCCTACAACAAGATCCAGGATCTGGAACTATGGACGCAGCCCGGCGCCGAGGCCCAGGTCGCAGCACTCGCCGACGACATCGCCTATGACGCGCACGACATCGACGACGGCCTGCGCGCCGATCTGTTCACGCTCGACGACATTGCTTCGGTGCCGATCGTCGGCGACATCGTGCGCGGCATCGACGAGCAATATCCCAAGCTCGAAGACGGCCGCCGCGTCCACGAAGTGATCCGCCGGCTGATCACTCGTATGATCGAGGACGTCATTGCCGAAACCGGCCGCCGCGTGGCGCGGCACAAGCCGTCCGCCGCGGAAATCCGCGCCGCCGCCGGGCCGTTGATCGCGTTCTCGCCGGACATGCAGAAGGCCGACGCCGCCATCAAGGGCTTCCTCTATCCGCGCATGTACCACCACGAGCGAGTGATGCGCGTGATGGGCGACGCCGAGCGGGTGGTGGAGGATTTGTTTGCCCATTACGTCAAGGCGCCCGGCGATCTGCCGGCGGAGTGGGGCGCAGGCGCAGCCGATGAGGTCGCGCGGGCGCGGCGCATCGGCGATTACATCGCCGGCATGACCGACCGCTACGCGCTGATCGAACACGCCCGGCATTTCGCCACGACGCCGCAACTGACTTAGCGCGCGAAAAAAGTTACGCCGACTTCGCCTGCCGCGGCAGATTGTCGGCGAGCAGACGCGACACCTCTTTCAACGGCTGCGGCCGGCCGATGTAATAGCCTTGTACCTCGGTGCAGCCGACCATGCGCACCAGGTCGAGCTGTTCGGCGGTCTCGACGCCCTCGGCAGTGGTGACCATGCCGAGGCTGTTGGCCAGCGCGGTGACCGAGCGCACGATCGCCAGCCCGCTTTCGTCGTCCTTCGACAGGTCGCTGATGAAGCAGCGGTCGATCTTGAGTTTGTCGAACGGGAACCGCCGCAGATAGCTGAGCGACGAGAAGCCGGTGCCAAAATCGTCCATGGAGATTCTCACGCCAAGGCTACGCAACTGGTGCAGCGCCGCCACCGTGGCTTCTGTATTCTGCATCAGCACGGATTCCGTGATCTCCAGCTCCAGCCGCGACGCCGGCAGACCGGCTGCCGCCAGTGCGCCGACGACCACCGGCACCAGCTTGGCGTTGAGCATCTGGATCGGCGACAAATTGACCGCCACCTTGGTGTTGTTCGGCCAGGTCGCCGCGTCGGCGCAAGCCTGCCGCAAAACCCATTCGCCGATCGCCACGATCAAGCCCATTTCCTCGGCGACTGGAATGAATTCGCCCGGCGCCACCATGCCGCGTTCCGGATGTTTCCAGCGGATCAGCGCCTCGCAGCATGGAATGCGGTTGTCGTCGAGATTGAGGATCGGCTGGTAGTGCAGCGTGAACTGGCCCTCAACCAAAGCCTCGCGCAGCGAATTTTCCAGGGCGCGGCGCGCCTTGATGGTGGCGTCCATTTCCGCTTCGAAAAAGCGGAAGACGCCGCGGCCGTCGGCCTTGGCGCGATACAGCGCCATGTCGGCGTTCTTGAGCAGATGGTTGGGCAGGGTGCCGTCGTCGGGCGCAATCGCGATGCCGATGCTGGTCTCGGTGACCACGCCGTGGCCGAACAGATCGTAAGGTTCGCGGATCGCCTCGCAGATGCGCTCCGCCAGCGCGGCGGCGTCGTCGAGGCTGGCGAGGTCCGGCAGAATGACGGCGAATTCGTCGCCGCCGACGCGGGCCACGGTGATGTTGTCGTCGACGCAGCCGCGCAGCCGTTCGGCGACCCGCTTGAGCAGTTCGTCGCCGAACTGGTGGCCGAGCGTGTCGTTGACGGCCTTGAAATTATCGAGATCGAGATAGAACACCGCGAGGCGATTGCCGTTTTTGGTGTGCAGCAGCGTGTCCGCCAGCCGCTCCTGGAACAGCACGCGGTTCGGCAAGTCCGTCAAGGAGTCATGGTGCGCCATGTGCGCGATGACCTTTTCCGCGCGCCGCCGTTCGGTGATGTCCTCGTGGGTCGCCACCCAGCCGCCATCCGGCATCGGCGAGTTGCAGATTTCGATGGTGCGGCCATTGGGCAGTTCGATGCTGGTGTTGAATGTTTCGCCGCGCGCGATCATGGCCTTGAGGGCCACAGCGTATTCGTCCGGATTGCCGGAATAGGTGCCCACGGCCTGCCGCCGGTGCAACAGGTCCGCCAATAGCATTCCCGGCTTGATGTCGTCCGGCGACAGTCCGTACATCTCGCAATAGCGCTTGTTGAAGATAACCAGCCGCGAATTGGCGTCGAACATCAGCAAGGCTTGCGACATGTTGCTGAGGGCGGCGTCGAAGCGCAGGTTTTGCTCGCGCAATTCCGTTTCGCGATTGGCCAGCGCGACGGTGCGTTCCGCCACCTGGCGCTCCAGCGTGCGGTTGAGTTGATCGAGTTCATCGACCATCAGCGTGATCGAACGGTCGGCGCGGCGGTGGTCGCGCTCGGTCTGTTCGTAGGCCTCCGTCACCAGCCGGCCGAGCATATCGAGATCGACCCCGCCATCGGGCGTGGTCGCCTGCGCTCGTTGGCGGGCAAAGAGTCGATGCACGTTAGGTTACCTGGCTGCTTCGGTGATGGTCGTGACCGTCATGGTTTGATTATGGAGCTGGCAGATGCCGGACGGGCCGTGCGGTGAAATCTCGCCGTATGAGTAGAAGCCGAGCGTCGGCATCGTCGCGCCGAGCTCGCCGGCCGCGGCCTCGACTTCGTCGACGGTGCGCTGTCCCATCAGCAGACGGCGGCCGATGCAGCTCACCAGGATCGCAACGCTGTCGCTGCCGCCCGGTTCGGCAAAGGCCGCGACCGATTGGCGCGCGGCGTCGGCGGCGCCGGCGGCGAGCCGGTTGAAGTTGCCGCGCATCAGTTGCGACACCCAGCCTTGCGGCATATCGCCGGCAAACGTCATCGAACCTTTGTCGTGATCGACCGCCAGCACCGTGCGCACCAAGGCGCGCTCCGGCTGTTTGGGATCGTAAATGCGCAACGGGAACAGCAGCGCGGTGCCGGGCAGGCCGGCCGCTTCGTCGCCGAGATAGCGCTTGTAGAGATCGAGCGCCGATTTACCGTCGAGTTCGAACAGCACGTTGCCGCTGGAACGGGTGATGTTGCGGCGCGGCCCGAATTCATCCCAGCCGCCGGCATTGCCGTGGCCGATGCGCACGGCCTTGCCGTAAAATCCGATCGCCGCCACGACGTGCGGGCGTGGCGCGAAATCGGCGCCGACCAGCGTTTCCTGGAACTGCGCGCCGTCGCCGGCGAGCCCGCCGGTGACCGGCACGCGCTCGCCCGCCATCGCGGTGATGCCTGCGACCAGCGCGCTGCCGTTGACGTTGAGCCCGTCGGACAAAACGAAAATTCCAGCCAGATCGTCGGCGGCGAGCGCGCGGCCGATGCTCTCGCCGCAGCTGCGCGAGTTTGCGGCGTCGCTCGCCGGCGCGGTCGCGAGCCGTAACCGCGTCCGATCGAAGCGCAGCGCGATCGCCGCGATGTCGTCGTCGCTGATATCGTTGTTGCGAATCTGTCCGCCGGTCGAGCAGCCGACGACGTGGGCGCCGGGAAACATGTCGCGCAATTCGGCAAAGCGCTTGCCGTTAGCGAGCGCCTCGCGCGTGCCGAAATACAGCACCAGGCCGGCTTGGTCCGGAATCTCGCCTTGGGCCTGCCAGCCGGAAACAACGTTCCACGCCAATGGGACCGCTTGCATGAAATCCTCGCTTCGTGCGTGTGGCGACATTAGCCGGCACGTACGAAGATAAGGTTATGCAACGACGTTCGGCCGTTTACGCGCCGTCAACCATAGCGGCTCCGGCAGATCAATAAGCCAATAATGACGGGCTTTCTCGCGGAGGCTCACGTCAAACTTGGCCGAATGTCGACACCGAACCTTAACCGTAGCCGCGAGTTCGTCGGCAAAGCGCCGGGGTCTTGGCCACCCCGGTATTTCGACACCGAAAGATTGCGCCCGCTCGCCGCGGCCGATCAGCGGTGCGAACGTATCTGGCGTAGCCACGTTCATCATCGAGATCGTGAACGCGATCGATGGCATAGTGGGCCCGAATCGAAAGTCGTTACCGAAGGCGACCGCTATGCCTCCATCCCTTTGACTCCCCCCCGAAAATCCATTACCCGCAGCGCCACAATGGCATCCGCGACTAAGCGAAAACGCAAAACCAAGCCGAAAGCCAAGCCGAAAGCCAAGGCGCGGCCTAAGGCCAAGGCGAAGCCAAAGGCCAATTCGAAAGCCAAGGCTAAAACCAAGGCTAAAACCAAGCTCAAATCCAAGGCTAAGCGTACCTCTAAGGCTAAGCCCAGAGCCAAGGTGACGCTCAAGGCCGCCACCGCACCCCAACACCTGTTCACCACCATGCTCGCGCAGGTACGCGCCGCTGCGGCGCCGCTTGCCGGCAACGCGGATCTGTCGCGCGTCGTGGTCGAGCCGCCGCGCGATCCGTCGCATGGCGACATGGCGACCAACGCCGCGATGGCGCTGGCCAAGGATGCCGGCAAGCCGCCGCGCGAACTCGCCGATGCGATTGCTGCGGCGTTGCGCAGCGATCCGCTGGTCGCGAAAGTCGACGTCGCCGGGCCGGGCTTCATCAATCTCACTTTGAAGCCGCACGTCTGGGGCGAGGAGCTTGGCGTCATCCTTGCCGCCGGCAAGGATTACGGCCGCTCCACCATGGGCGCGAACGAAAAGGTCAACGTCGAATACGTCTCGGCCAATCCGACCGGCCCCTTGCATGTCGGTCATGGCCGCGGCGCGGTGTTCGGCGACGCGCTGGCCAATCTGCTGGCTTATGCCGGCTATGACGTGACGCGCGAATATTACATCAACGACGCCGGCGCGCAGGTCGATGTGCTCGCGCGCTCAGCCTTCCTGCGGTACCGCGAGGCCTTGGGCGAGGCCATCGGCGACATCCCGGAAGGTCTTTACCCCGGCGATTATCTCAAGGAATGCGGCGCCGAATTGGCCGCGGACTACGGCGCCAAGCTCAAGGACATGCCGGAGGCCGAATGGCTGCCCATCGTCCGCCTGCGCGCCACCGACATGATGATGGCGGAAATCCGCAACGATCTGATGCGGCTTCGAATCGTGCCGGATGTGTATTTCTCCGAGCTGTCGCTGATCGAGGGCGAACAGCCGGACCCGTTTTCCAACAAGCCGCCGGTCGAGCGGCCGAACGACATCGTCGCCACGGCGATCGCAGAGCTGCGCGCCCTCGGCCATGTCTATGAAGGCCGCTTGCCGCCGCCCAAGAGCGGCGCGGTCGAGGACTGGGAAGATCGCGAACAGACGTTGTTTCGCTCGACCGATTTCGGCGACGACGTCGACCGGCCGCTGCTGAAGTCGGACGGCAGCTACACTTATTTCGCCACCGACATCGCCTATCACAAATCGAAAGTGGACCGCGGCTTTCGCCAATTGATCGACGTGTGGGGCGCCGACCATGGCGGCTACGTCAAGCGCATGAAGGCGGCGGTAAAAGCGCTCAGCGGCGGCAAGGCCGAGCTGGACGTGAAACTCGTTCAACTCGTGCGTCTTCTCCGCGCCGGCGAGCCGGTGAAGATGTCGAAGCGGGCCGGCGATTACGTGACGTTGCGCGAAGTTGTCGACGAGGTCGGCAAGGATGCCGTGCGGTTCGACATGCTGTATCGCAAGAACGACGCGGTGCTAGATTTTGATCTCGCGAAAGTCATCGAGGCATCCCGCGAAAATCCGGTGTTCTACGTCCAGTACGGCCATGCCCGCGGCGCTTCGATCTTCCGCACCGTCAAGGTTGAGATGCCGGATCTGCCGCTCGAGCCGCTCGACCGGCGGCTGGCGGCCATGAAAAAGGCGCCGCTCGCCAAGCTTACCGACGAGGGCGAACTGTCGATCATGCGCAAGCTGGCGCTGTACCCGCGGCTCGTCGAAGCCGCCGCCGCGGCCCATGAGCCGCACCGGGTGGCATTCTATCTCTATGAATTAGCTAGTGAATTTCACGCGCAATGGAGCCGCGGAAAAGACTTGCCTCATTTACGCTTCATTATCCAGAATGATCCAGAAATGACCATGGCGCGGCTCGCCTTGGTTCAGGGGGTCGCGACGATTTTGGCTTCGGGCCTGGCTCTGCTCGGGGTCGAAGCGCCTGACGAAATGCGTTAATTTTTGAGCCAAACGCATTTATAATGCGGTGCAAGATCGGGCCAAGCTGGGCAGGCCGGACGGCTGGGCCGGGGGGCCTGAAAACCGGGGACTAAATGGTGGACGACCGAACCCAACGACCCTTCGGCTCGAATGAGCCTGCCGCGCGCGGGCAGGCCGCAAAGCCGAGCGGCAGCGATCCGCTCGCCGAATTGGCGCGGCTGATCGGTCAGAGCGACCCGTTTGGCGAGTTCGGCCGCGACAATACACGGCGTGCGAGCGCGCCGCCGGCGCATGAGCCGCCGCCGTCCTGGGCCGACGAGCCGGCGAGCTTCACTCCGCCGAAACCGCCGGCACCCGCTGCCGCGCCCGCACCGCAAGTTTCCGCAAGCGACAATTATTTCGCGGCGCCGACGCCGTCGGTGCTGCCGCCGAATTTTGGCCGTCAGCCGTTTGGCGGCGCTCCGCTCGGCAACGACGCCGATATGTATCAGGTCGAGACCACGGTGCCGGGTTTTGCGCCGCAACCGGCGCCCGGCTACGAACAGCACGAGCCGTATAATCAGAACGCGCCGCAGTTCGACCCCGTGGAAGACGACTATTACGAGGACGAACAACCGTCGCGCCGCCGCATGGGCATCCTGGTCATCGCCGGCATTTTCGCGCTGGCCGTGATCGGCACCGCCGGTGCTTTCGGCTATCGCGCGCTGTTCGGTTCGTCGTCGGTGGGCGGCCCGCCGCCGGTGATCAAGGCGGAATCCGCGCCGAGCAAGGTGGTCCCGGCTGCGGCCAAGGATTCGCAGTCGAGCAAGCAGATCACCGACCGCATCAACGACAAGGGTCTCGGCGAGAAGCTGGTGTCGCGCGAAGAGCAGCCGGTCGCGATCACGCCGCAGCCGAACGACCAGGCGCCGCAATCGGCTATGCCGTCATCGTCGATGCCGCCGGCCCAAGGCAGCGGCGTCGTCGGCAGCGAGCCGAAAAAAGTTCGCACCATCGCCATTCGCCCCGACCAGGGCACCTCCGATCCAGCGGCGGCGCAGCCGCCGCCGCCAACCGCCGCGCCCGCGCCGGTGCGCGTGATCGCGACGGCCAAGCCCGCCCAGCCGGCGCGCGCCGCCAGCAATCCGCTGCCCGCGGCCGAAGCCACTGCCGAACCGACGCCGCGGCAGGCGAGCCCACGCGCACCGGCTCAATCGGCGGAGGCCGCCGCGCCGCGATCGGCCAATGCCCCGCTGTCGCTTAATCCCGATGCGTCTCCTGCGCGTGCGCCGGCCCGCGCCGCCGTGCCTGCTGCGGCCCCTGTAGCCGCCCCGGCCGCTTCCGGCGGCGGCAGCTATCTGGTGCAGGTGTCGTCGCAACGCAGCGAGGCCGAAGCCCAGGCCGCATTCCAAGCCCTGCAGGGCAAATTCCCGGGCCAGCTCGGCGGCAAGCAGCCGGTCATCCGCAAGGTCGACCTCGGCGAGAAGGGCACTTTTTACCGCGCCTTGGTGCCCGCCGGCAGCTCCGGCGAAGCGGCCGAACTGTGCAGCGGCATGAAGGCCGCTGGCGGCAGCTGCCTGGTGCAGAAGAATTAACAGGCAAACTTGCCCCCAGCGGACGCGCGGGCTAATCCGCGCCGATGGCGGCACGCGCATTTATCACCGGTCTGGCGGGTCTCGAACTCGCCGCCAATGAACGTGCCTTCGTGCGCGAGGCCCAGCCGTGGGGTCTCATCGTTTTCAAGCGAAACATAAGTTCCCCGTCGCAACTCACTGAACTCGTGCGATCATTTCGCGATGCCGTCGGCAGCGAAGCGCCGGTTTTGATCGACCAGGAAGGCGGCCGGGTGCAGCGCCTCGGCCCGCCGCATTGGCCGGTCTATCCGCCCGGCGCGCGCTACAGCGAGCTATACGACCGGGAACCGTCGATGGGCCTGGCCGCCGCCACCCTGGCCGGCCATTTGATCGCCGCCGACCTGATCGCGCTCGGCATCGACGTCGATTGCCTGCCGATCGCCGACGTTCCGGTCGTAGGCGGCGACCCGGTGATTGGCGACCGCGCCTATGGCACCGAGCCGGGCAAAGTGGCCGCGATTGCCGGCGCCGTGGCCAAGGGCCTGCTGGCCGGCGGGGTCTTGCCGGTACTGAAGCACCTTCCGGGACATGGCCGCGCCACCGCCGACAGCCATCACCGCCTGCCGGTGGTCGATACCGACCGCACCACGCTGGAACGAACCGATTTTGCCGCCTTCAAGCCGCTGGCCGATCTGCCACTCGGCATGACCGCACATGTTGTGTTTAGCGCTATCGACGCGGTCGCACCCGCCACCACTTCGGTCACAATGGTGGAGCAAGTGATTCGCGGCTTTATCGGGTTCCAAGGCTTACTGATGAGCGATGACGTCTCGATGAACGCTTTGTCGGGGACAATTGCCGAGCGCAGCCGCTCGGCGCTCGCAGCCGGCTGCGACGTCGTGCTTCATTGCAACGGCAAGCTCGACGAGATGGCAGCGGTCGCAGGGTGTTGTCCGGAACTGTCCGGCGACGCTGCGCGGCGCGCCGATGCGGCGCTGGCCTTGCGGTCGGGGCCGGAACAATTCGACGTTGAGGCCGCACGCAATATTTTCAACCGGATGATCGCCGGCGGAACGCAACACGTAGGCAACGCATGAACGCCGAACAATTCGACACTGCACTGGCCGGCTCGCTCGCCGCCGACCGCGCCGACAGCGAACCGGCGATGATGGTCGACGTCGAGGGTTTCGAAGGCCCGCTCGATCTGTTGCTCGCTTTAGCGCGCCAGCAGAAGGTCGACCTCGCCAAGATTTCCATTCTGGCGCTGGCCGACCAGTATCTCGTTTTCGTCGAAGAGGCGCGCAAGCTGCGGCTCGAACTCGCCGCCGATTATCTGGTGATGGCGGCCTGGCTCGCTTATCTCAAATCGCGGCTGCTGCTGCCGGAAGCAGCTCCCGGCGAGGGGCCTTCCGCCGAGGATATGGCGCTGGCTTTGGCCTATCGGCTGCGCCGTCTCGAGGCGTTCCGCGAAGTCGCGACGCGGCTGATGAACCGCCCGCAGCTCAACCGCGATATATTCGGACGCGGCGCGCCGGAGCCGATCGCCGAAATCAAGCGGTCGGAATTCTCGGCGACGCTGTACGATTTGCTGTCGGCCTATTCCAGCCAGCGCCAGCGCACCGTGCTGTCGCGCGTCAGTTTCAAGAAACGCACGGTGTGGTCGCTCGCCGAAGCGCGCGCCTGCCTGGAGCGCCTGATCGGCCAATCGTCGGACTGGTCGCGCATCGACTCTTATTTGATCAGCTACGTGGTCGAACCGGCGCTGGCCGCGACCGTGTTCGCGTCGTCGTTTGCCTCGGCGCTCGAACTGGTGCGCGAAGGCCACGCCGAGATTCATCAGAAAGACGCCTTCTCGCCGATCTACATGCGCAAGCGTGTCGGCGGGATCGCCAACGCTAGCCTGCATGACGCACAAGAAAACGCATAAGGAGACCGGGTCCATGCCGAGCGCGGCCAAAAAGCTGTCGATCGTTCACAACGACGAGCCGACCAACGACGTGCAGCAAGATGCGCTGCAAGAAGCCTTGCAAGAGGTGATGCAGGAAACGCTGCAGGAGACGCTGCAAGAGGTGCTGCAGGACGTGCAAGAGTCGCTGCAAGAGACCTTGCAAGAGTCGCTGCAAGACGGTCCGGTCGCGCGGCCGGAAGAACTGCGCCTGCTCGAGGCGCTGCTATTTGCCGCCGAAGGGCCGCTCGACGAGGCGACGCTCAAGCGTCCGCTGCCGGACGGCGTCGATCTCAAGGCCGCGCTGTCGATGCTGCAGGCCGAATACGCCACGCGCGGCGTCAATCTGGTGCGCATCGGCAAGAAGTGGACCTTCCGCACCGCCGGCGATCTGTCGTGGCTCCTGACCAAGCAGACCATCGAGACGCGCAAGCTGTCGCGCGCCGCCATCGAGACGCTGGCCATCATCGCCTATCACCAGCCGGTGACGCGCGCCGAGATCGAGGACATCCGCGGCGTGCAGACCGCGACCGGCACGCTCGACGTGCTGCTCAAGACCACCTGGATCCGCCCGCGCGGCCGCCGCAAGGCGCCGGGCCGGCCGATCACCTACGGCACCACCGAGGTGTTCCTGTCGCATTTCGGGCTGGAGGAGGTCGGCGATCTGCCGGGGCTCGACGAGCTCAAGGGTGCGGGGTTGTT
Source organism: uncultured Hyphomicrobiales bacterium (assembly GCA_903878085.1). GTDB lineage: Bacteria > Pseudomonadota > Alphaproteobacteria > Rhizobiales > Xanthobacteraceae > Pseudolabrys. The sequence continues at coordinate 31,886 of CAIRGJ010000033.1, forward strand.
GGAAGGCAACATGCCGTCCGGCTTCGGCGTGCCGATGCCGTCCGACGACTCCACGCTGCGCGACGACGAGGAGCCGCTGGAACCTGGCGATCTCGAGCTCGACCTCGGCCTGGCGCCGCCGGAAGGCCAGACGGAGAAGTGACCACCTTTGGTCATCACCGGGCCGGCGCCAACGGGTCCGCGCAAGGCGCGGCCCGATGACAGGCTCCGCGCCGAGACCCGGTGATCTCGGCCCACGAGTCGAGGTTACTAAGCGGGATGGCCGGGACAAGCCCGGCCATGACAATTGAAAAGCCGAACTCCGCGCTTTTTCCGCCCCTTAGCGCTTAACCGCGTCCGGCCAGGGCGCGGTTAAGTCCTTGTTTTTGACAGCTTTGGGGCCTAGTTTCGGGGTGAAACATGGATGGGACGGCGCTTTAAGGGCGCCGGGACCCGTGGAGGGTAAGCCGATGGGTTCGTTTAGCATTTGGCACTGGATGATCGTGCTGCTGGTGGTCATGGTCATGTTCGGCGGCCGCGGCAAGATTTCCTCGCTGATGGGCGACTTCGCCCAGGGCATCAAGGCCTTCAAGAAGGGCATGGCGGAGGACGACAAGACCGCCGACGCCAAGCCCGAGCCGGTCAAGACCATCGAGCCGGCAGCTGCGGCCAAGACCGAAAGCCGCGCCGAGAGCGTCCGCTCTTAAATATCGTGCGCCGGCGTTTCGCGCCTGCAGGCCCTGGGCCGCAGGCTTTGCCCGGATGCGTTGGAGTTAAATAAGCTCATGTTCGGTCTAGGCTGGGGCGAGATGGTGGTCATCGGCATCGTCGCGCTGATCGCGATTGGGCCGAAAGAACTGCCGACGGTCCTGCGCACCATCGGCATGTGGATGGGCAAGGTCCGCCGCATGGCCAACGAATTCCAGGGCCAGTTCCAGGAAGCGTTGCGCGAGGCCGAACTCACCGACCTCAAGAAACACGCCGACGACATCGCCTCCGACATTTCCAACTTCGATCCGATGAAGGATACGCAGAAGGAAATGGAGCAGGCCTTTGCCTTCGACGATCCGCTCAAAGACATCAACACCTCGCTCGACGCGCCGGCCGCCACGGCAACGCCCGCCGTGGCCGATGCCGCGCTGCCGGCGATCGACGTGCCGCTGCCCGACGCGCTGCCGCCGTTGACCGACAAAGATTTCGCGTCCGTCGAGCCGCTGCCGCCGCCGGCAACGCAAGATCACGCGCATGAGGTCGTGACCGAGCCCCACGTTAAGAGCGGGACCGGAACGTGAGCCAGGAAGACATCGAGTCGACCAAGGCGCCCTTGATGGAGCACCTGATCGAGCTGCGCTCGCGGCTGATCAAGGCGCTGCTTGCCTTCGGCGTGATGTTCGCGATCTGCTTCTTTTTCGCCAAGGATATCTACAACATCCTGGTCTGGCCTTTCGTGTGGATCGCGGGGCCGGAGAATTCGAAATTCATCTACACCGCGCTGTTGGAATATTTCATCACGCAGTTGAAGCTGGCGATGTTCGGCGCGGCCTTCCTGTCGTTCCCGGTGGTGGCGTCGCAGATCTATATGTTCGTCGCGCCCGGCCTCTATCGCCACGAGCGCAAGGCTTTCCTGCCGTATCTGGTGGCGACGCCGTTCTTCTTCGCGCTCGGCGCCACGGTCGTTTATTTCCTGGTGCTGCCGATGCTGGTGCGGTTCTCGCTCGGCATGCAGCAGCCCGGCACCGCGAGCGAAGCCTCGATCGCGCTCTTGCCCAAGGTCGGCGAATATCTGTCGCTGATGATGACGCTGGTGCTGGCCTTCGGCGTCGCGTTTCAATTGCCGGTGATCCTGACGCTGCTCGGACGTATTGGCGTCATCACGTCGCAGCAGCTCAAAGAGAAACGCCGCTACTTCATCGTCGCCGCCTTCATTCTCGCTGCGGTGCTCACGCCGCCCGACGTCATCAGCCAGATGTCGCTCGCCATACCGCTGCTGATTTTATACGAGGGCTCGATCATCTCGGTGCGCGTCGTCGAGAAGACCGCCAAGGCCGAAGCCGAGGCGAAGGAGGCGGCCGCGAAAGCCGCTGCCGACGGCACGCGGCCGCCCGACGACACCGCCGCGAAGCCGGCGGAGTAGCAATGTGTCGTCCCCGCGAAAGCGGGGACCCATACGCCGCAGCCCATCGATAGCGCACGGCGTATGGGTCCCGGGCCTCCCTCGCTTTGCTCGGTCGCCCAGGACGACGCGATACCTCTTGACATTAAATCCTAGGACTATATGGGCGATTATCCCGTACTTGACTTTAGGAGAATGACCGCCTACCCCGGCTAGGACAGGGCAGCTTTGCGTGCTTAAATGGCCCCCACAATCTGGGGGAGAAAATGGGCGAGAACGACAAGAGTGAGGCGGCTCCGGCGGCAATCGCTCCCGAATATCCGCCGCAGCATTTGCCTGTGGCCTTTGCGGACGGGGTTAAGAGCATTAGTTGGGGTCTTGGCGTCGTTAAGTTCTATTTTCATCGCTACGACCCCGATATGAACGCGAAGTTTGATAACCAGGCACAGCCAGTTGCGCAGGTGGTCATGCCGATCGCGGGGTTTTTGCGGACTTCCTTGTTCTTTCAGAGAACAGTAGAAGGCATGGTCAAGGACGGGACTATCCCGGCAGAATTGATGGCTGAAGTTCAAAAGGCCTCTGCGGGTCCTAAATGATGCCGGTAAGCCGACTCGCAGACTATCGGCAAGGGTCGAACAAGCCTCGCGGGCTTGCGGCAGGCCAAAAACAGGCCTCGCTGCGATATGCCGTCGATACTGATTGGGACGTTGCGAGCTACAGCGGGCTTGGCTCTGATGTTGGCGCGATGCCTAAAGCGGAGAGTTCTCAAATGCCGACCGACCAAGAACTATTTGATGCCAAATTGGGCAAGGTGAGCGCAGAGACAGATGCGAAGTTTGCTCAGTTGATTGGAAAAATTGACCGCCTATCCGATAATATTTCCGCGATGAAAGATGAGGAAGTTGCAACAAGAGCAGCCGTTAAAGACGAGGGCACATTAACTCGATATACGATTATCGGGCTGGTAATTGCAGGTCTTGCGGCGCTCTGGGTGACGCAAAGCAATATGCTTGCCTCATTTACTGCTGGCATTGCTGTGCATGAGGCGCAAAAGCCATCTACTCCAATTACGCCCCCGAAATAGCCGCTCCGAAAATATCGTCGTTGAAGCGGTTATTGTAGCGGAATTGAAACTCAGCAACGTAGAGCGGCAGATACTTGCGGCTGACTTTGTGGAAGCTACCAACAACGCCGCGCTTGAAGATGCTCCAAAACCCTTCAATCGTATTCGTGTGAACCGCACCGACAACGTATTGTTTGGCGGCGTGGTGAACCCGCTCATGCGGATAGTCAGACAAGCCGCCGTAGATGCGGCTTTCGTCGGTCGCCAGCAGGCTAACCTTGTTGGAGACGCATTCACGCACGAATGCTTCGGCGTCGGTCTTGTTCACCGATTGCAGGACGCGAGCGATGACGTTGCCCTTACGCTGCATGGCGCCGATGACGGGGACTTTGGTAGTCGGAGCGTGTTTGCCACCGCGCCCGCGCTTGTCCCAATGCTTGTTCTTGTCCTTGCCTCCGATGAAAGTCTCATCGACCTCGACAATGCCACCAAGCTTGGTTTCCGGCTCAACGAGCGCGGCGCGGATTTTATGGCACATGCCCCAAGCGGTTTTGTAAGAGCCAAAGCCCATGAAGCGCATGATCTGTAGCGCGGACATTCCCTTTTTGCTCGTCAGCATCAAGTGAGTGACCTTGAACCAGTCCCGGAGTGGCTTGTTGGTGTTCTCGAAGATCGTACCGGCGATATGGGAGAAGCGATAGGAGGTCTGCGGCGCGCAAGCGTAGCAGTGCCAATGCCAGCCATCCTTAAGCTCAGTGACCTCCGTAGAGCCGCAGCGGGGGCAATGGACGCCATTGGGCCAGCGCCGGGCGATCAAGTAGCGCCCGCAGGCTTCCTCATCGGGGAAAGCAGCCTCGAATTGAGCGGCGGTCATTTGGTGGACTGGTTTAGGACGGCGGGCCATCGGTCGCTCCCTGAGCGTGGAATGAAGATAGCGTGCCAAATTCAATAAGTCAAGTCCGGGATAATCGCCACTATATGTTGGAGCCGTCCTGCTCATCGAGGGCGCTGTCATGAGGCGTTGGGATGGTGGAGCAGGGCACGGCGCCCGCGGGTTTGGAGAAACGCACTCCAGACTCCCGGGCGGCGCCGGACCCCGCCCGGGCACACTAGGGTGCCCTGCGAGGAGCTCGCTGACGGCGTGTCCTTCGGGAGACTGGCCGAAAGCGCGGACCGGACGCCGTAAGACGCCGCGATGGAGCGCCGAGAGGCGCCGCACACCGTATTCGGTGTGCGCACTTGCTAAAAGGATGCGCCGATCGGCGCTCCATCCCCTCGGCTTGTCCGAGGGGCAGACGAGAAAGGCCCCGCAAATGGGGCAGGGACGACGGCCTACCCGGGGCCGCAAAGAACACGGGCGCTGACGCGCGCCTATCTTACTTCACCTCCCCCTGGAGGGGGGAGGTCGACGCGCGGTAGCGCGTCGGGAGGGGGTGATCTTTCTTCGCGCCGAGGCTCACCCCACCCCGCCGCTTCGCGGCGACCCTCCCCCTCCAGGGGAGGGTGAAGAAAGCAAAAGCTTTGCGTATCGAACCCTTACTTTCCCACCCCCCGAAATCCGACTAGAACCCGCCCATGTACGACATCAAATGGATTCGAGACCATCCCGACACCTTCGACCGCGGCCTCAAGCGCCGCGGTCTGGAGCCGCTGTCGGCCAAGCTGATCGCGCTCGACGAGCAGCGCCGCTTAGCGATCACCAAGTCCGAGGTTGCGCAGGCCCGCCGCAACGCCGTGTCGAAGGAAATCGGCCAAGCTAAAGCGAAGAAGGATGAGACCACGGCCGCCGCATTGATGGCCGAAGTCGCGACCTTAAAGGAGACAATGCCCGCGCTCGACAAGGAGCAGGCCGAATTCGGCGCGGCGCTCGACAAGGAGCTGGCGCAGATTCCGAACATGCCGCTCGACGAAGTGCCGGATGGCGCCGACGAGCACGGCAATGTCGAAAAGAGCGTCTACGGCAAGAAGCGCGAATATTCGTTCAAGCCGAAAGAGCATTTCGATCTCGGCGCAGCGCTCGGCATGATGGATTTCGAACTCGCCGCCAAACTCTCCGGCGCGCGTTTCGTCGTGTTGCAGAAGGGGCTCGCGCGCATGGAACGCGCGCTCGGACAATTTTTCCTCGACACACATACGAGCGAGCAGGGCGGCTACACCGAGGTCAATCCGCCGTTGATGGTACTCAACGACGTAATGTACGGGACGGCTCAGTTACCTAAATTCGCGGATGACCAATTCCGTGTGAGCAGAGAACGCAATGCCGAAGAAAAGCAGCAACTGGCTGCTGCTAATATCGGCCCTGAGATAGTCGCGCGGTTTCCAGGAATTAATCAGACATCTAACCTCTGGCTCATCCCCACCGCCGAAGTGCCGCTGACCAATCTCGTCCGCGAATCCATCGTCGACGAAAACACGCTGCCGCGGCGTTACACCGCCTGCACGCCGTGCTTCCGCGCCGAAGCGGGTGCGGCGGGCCGCGATACGCGCGGCATGATCCGCCAGCATCAGTTCACGAAAGTGGAACTGGTCTCGATCACGACGCCGGAAGAGTCCAAAGCCGAGCATGAGCGCATGCTGGCCTGCGCCGAGGAGGTGCTGAAAAAGCTCGATCTGCACTATCGCGTCATTACGCTGTGCACCGGCGACATGGGATTCGCCTCGCAGAAGACCTACGACATCGAGGTCTGGCTGCCGGGCCAGAACATGTATCGCGAGATTTCGTCATGCTCGGTGTGCGGCGACTTCCAGGCGCGCCGCATGAACGCGCGCTATCGCGGCAAGGACGGCAAACCGGCTTTCGTCCACACGCTCAACGGTTCCGGCGTCGCCGTCGGCCGCGCGCTGATTGCGGTGATGGAAACCTATCAGCAGGACGACGGCTCGATCCTCGTGCCCGACGTCCTCAAGCCCTATATGGGCGGCGTGACGAAGATCGAGAAGGCGAAGTGATGCGCGCGTATCTATTTCGGTTGTCATCGCCGGGCTTGGCCCGGCGATCCCGCTTAGGAGGGCACGGTGCGTCCCTAAGCGAGATGGCCGGGACAAGCCCGGCCATGACAAGCAAGGATTTGTAATGCGCATCCTCGTCACCAATGATGACGGCATTCACGCGCCGGGCCTGGAAGTCTGCGAGAAAATCGCGCGCGCTTTGTCCGACGACGTCTGGATCGTCGCGCCCGAGACCGATCAGTCCGGCGTGTCGCATTCGCTGTCGCTCAACGATCCGCTGCGCCTGCGCGAAGTCGGCGACAAACACTTTGCCGTCAAAGGCACGCCGACCGACTGCGTCATCATGGGTGCGCGCCACATCATGAAAGAGATGCCGGACCTGGTGCTGTCCGGCGTTAATCGCGGCCGCAACTGCGCCGAGGACGTGACCTATTCCGGCACGGTCGCCGCGGCGCTGGAAGGCACCGTGCTCGGCATCAAGTCGATCGCGCTGTCGCAGGCTTACGCCGCCGCGAGCGGCCATAAGCCTTATTGGGACACCGCGATTGCGCACGCGCCCGATCTGATCCGCCGCGTGCTCGACGCCGGCATTCCGCGCGACGTGCTGGTCAACATCAATTTCCCCGATTGCCCGCCGGCGGACGTTGCCGGCATCGCGGTCGCGGTGCAGGGCAAGCGCGATCAGGAATTGCTGCGCATCGAACCGCGCCGCGACGGCCGCGGCAATGCGTATTTCTGGATCGCGTTCGGCCGCGGCGGGATTACCGGCGCCGCGCCCGGTTCGGACCTCGCGGCGTTGAACGAAAACCGGATTTCGGTGACGCCGCTGCGGCTCGACCTGACCGACGAGCCGTTCCTGACGAAATTGGCGGAGGTGTTGGGGTAGATGCCCTTGTCCCGGGCGCAGCGCAGCGCGCTTGCGGTGCGCTGCAGAACCGGGACCGTATCGAATTCGGAGCTTGGAACGGCCCCGGATCTGCGTCGCATCACTTCGCTACGCTGCCTGCTGCGACGCGTCCGGGGAAGGAAGCTAAGCCTTCGCCAGCAACTCAGCCAGCGTGCGCTCGATCTGCTCGGCCTGGAACGGCTTCTGCAAAGCGGGGCGGTCGCGATAGGGTTCGGCCAAACTGCCTTCGCCGTAGCCGCTGACGAAAACAAACGGCACGCCGCGCTTGGCCAGGATATCCGCCACCGGATAAATTTGTTGTCCGGCGACGTTGACGTCGAGGATGGCGCAATGCAAATCGGCCGTCGCCGCAAGTTCGGAAGCTTCGGCGATGGTGCCGACGGCGCCTGCGATCTCATAACCGAGATCGGCCAGCATATCTTCCAGCAACATGCGAATGAGGTATTCGTCTTCGACCAGGAGAATACGCGGCGTGATAGTGGCTTCAGCCATGCTCTCGTTCCGTCCTCATTACTCCGTCCAAGAATGTCCGGTTCCGCGCCGCTGTGCAAGTTTGCCAGAATGCGCGGCAAACATGCTAAAAGCGCGATAGGCGGGGAGCGGCGTCCATGTCATCGCGCGGCGGACAAGACGACAGGCATATGGAATTCCTGCTGACGTTGCGCCGTCGCGGCATTGGCGATCAGGCGGTGCTGCGGGCGATGGACGAGATTCCGCGCGAGCGCTTCGTCGAGTTGGAATTCACCGACAACGCCTATGACGACCGGGCGTTGCCGATTTGCTGCGGGCAGACCATCAGCCAGCCTTACGTCGTCGCCTATATGAGCGAACAGCTGCAGCTGCGGCCGCATCATCGCGTGCTCGAGATCGGCACCGGCTCGGGCTATCAGGCCGCGGTGCTGTCGCGCCTGGCGCGCGAAGTCGTCAGCGTCGAACGCTACCGCACGCTCGCTGAGCACGCCCGCGAACGTTTGCGCGCGGTCGGTTGCAGCAATGTCGAGGTCGTGGTCGGCGATGGCATGCTAGGCGCGCCGGGCAGGGCGCCGTTCGATCGCATCATCGTCACCGCCGCGGCCGAAACCGTGCCGCAAGCTCTGCTCGATCAGCTTGCCGATGACGGTATCATGCTGCTGCCGCTCGGCCCCCACGACGGGCCGCAGCACATCGTCAGAATTGTTAAATCGGCGGCCGGCGTCACGCGCGACAATCTAATCGCGGTTCGCTTCGTTCCTTTATCGCCCGGGCAGGCGCAGGAACTGTAACGTTTCGTTAAGCGTGCAAGGTGAAGTTCGCATTTACGAATCCGTTATTCTTAAAGTCTTATTTACTCACCAATGGTTTATTTCGAACGCAATCTATTTTGTGTATGAGTGAGTAACCACATGCCGCGCTCCAACGTGCCGCAATATCCACGTGCACTCTTGCAGGGTTGGCCGCGCGTTGCGGTTCTGGCGCTGGCCGGCGTCGCGGTCGCAAGCTGCTCGGATAGCGGACGTTTCGGTTACACCAATACCTCCAGCCGTCAGGCGCCCCCGCAAGAGGTGACCGGTTCGATCGCGCCGCGGTCGGCGCCCAGCACCCGCGTCGTCGCGCAGCCTTTGCCGGCGCCGAGCGCGCCCGCGACCGTCGCCAGCAATCAGGGTTACACGAGCGGTACCGGTTCCTCCAGCGGCGCCCAGGGCCTTGGCGCCTATCGCCCGAGCGCTCCGACTTATTCCGCGCAGCCTGCCGCGCCGGCATACGGCGACGTCACCGGTTCGGTGCGCCCGATCGCGCCGCCGCCGCCGAAGCCTTCGGGTGAGTGGACCTGGGACGGCGGCTCGCCGGTCACCGTCGGTTACGGCGAGACGGCCGAGCAGATCGCGCGCAAGCATGGCGTGCCTTTGGCCGCGCTGCTGCAGACCAACGGCATCACCAATGCCGCTGCCATTCGGCCCGGTCAGCGTCTGGTCATTCCGCGCTACATCTCGCATTCGGCGCCGCAAGCGGCGGCCGTCCCGGCCCGCATGCCGGCCAATGAAAACGTCCACGTCGTCGCGGCCGGCGAAAGCCTGATGAGCATTTCGCGCCAGCATGGCGTGTCGCTCACCGCTTTGGCGCAGGCCAACAACCTTCAGCCCTCGGCGCGGATCAGCATCGGCGATCGTTTGACGGTTCCCGGCGGACGTCCCGCGGTTGTCGCGCGCGCGCCGCAAGCACCGGCGCCGCAGATCGCGCAGCCGCGCTCGGTGCCGTCCGATCAGGTCGCGACCGTGCCGGTGCAAAGCGCGCGCATGGCGACGCCTGAGCCTGTCGCGAAAGCCGAAGACACCGTCAAGGCCGCGGAGCCTGCCGGCGCCATGCAGACGTTCCGCTGGCCGGTGAAAGGCCGCGTCATCGCCGGCTTCGGTGCGAAGGCGAGCGGCGGGCAGAACGACGGCATCAATCTTGCGGTGCCGGAAGGCACGCCGGTCAAAGCCGCCGACGACGGCGTCGTCGCTTATGCCGGCAACGAACTCAAAGGCTACGGCAATCTGGTGCTGATCCGCCACTCGAATGGCTTTGTGTCGGCCTACGCCCACGCCAGCGAGTTGATGGTCAAGCGCGGCGACACCATCAAGCGCGGCCAGGTGATCGCCAATGCGGGGCAGACCGGCAACGTGACGTCGCCGCAGCTGCACTTCGAAATCCGCAAGGGGTCGACCCCGGTCGATCCGACCAAGTATCTCAGCGGCGGCTGATCGAAGCTTAGTCTTTCAGCGCGACGCCGAGACGTCCGGCGAGATCCTGCACGAACTGCCAGGCGACGCGGCCGGAACGCGAGCCGCGCGTGGTCGACCACTCCAGAGCATCGCGGCGCAATTCGTCCGCATCGATCTTGATGTTGTAGTGCGCGATATAACTGTCGATCATCGCCAGGAATTCGTCCTGGCTGCAGCGATGGAAGCCCAGCCACAGACCGAAGCGGTCGGACAGCGACACTTTCTCCTCGACGGTCTCGCCCGGATTGATCGCGGTCGAGCGCTCATTCTCCATCATGTCGCGCGACATCAGATGGCGGCGGTTCGAGGTGGCGTAGAAGATCACGTTCTCCGGGCGGCCTTCGATGCCGCCTTCCAGCACCGCCTTAAGCGACTTGTAGCTGGTGTCGTCGTTATCGAACGACAGGTCGTCGCAGAACACGATGAAGCGAAACTTCGAGCCGCGGGTGATCGCCATCAGCTCAGGCAGGCTCTCGATATCCTCGCGATGAATTTCGATCAGCTTGAGCGGCCCACGTTTGCTGTTGCCGAGCGTGGCGTTGATGGCGGCATGCGAGGCTTTGACCAGCGACGATTTGCCCATGCCGCGCGCGCCCCAGAGCAGCGCATTATTGGCCGGCAGCCCATTGGCGAAGCGTTCGGTGTTCTCGACCAGCATGTCGCGGACCCGGTCGATGCCTTTGAGCAGCGACATTCCGACGCGGTTGACGCGCGGCACCGGCGCGAGCCGGCCATCGGGATGCCAGACGAAGGCGTCGGCCGCGGTCAAATCTGGTTGCAGACCACGCTGCGGCGCCAGGCGCTCGAGCGCGGCGGCGATGCGGGAGAGGACGTCGTTTGGCCCCGCCGCGGAACCGCTTTGCGGCTTCGACTTCAGCGTCGACTTGGGCTTGGTCTTTAGCTTGGATTTGGACTTCGATTTGGCCATGGATGGGTACTTTCGGCGATTGCGCTGCTCTTAGCGGGGTGGGGCAGGCCCTGCAAGCCGGAAGGCCGGGAAAAGGCCAAAAGTGGCGGGATTTGAGGGGCCTAGCGGCGTTGCAATTGGGGCTACGGCCGCTATAGTCCGCGCGAAATTCGAGCGCGTAAGGCGGCCGGGGACGCCGGCTGGCGCGCGTTAAATCCAACCAAGGAAGCTTCGATGTTCATTTCGCCCGCACATGCGCAAGGGTCGCTGGGATCGCTGTTTGGCGGCGGGGCAGGCGGCGACGGCGGCATGCTGATGTCGCTTTTGCCCTTCGTCCTCATCTTCGTCATCATGTATTTCCTGATCCTGCGGCCGCAGCAGAAGCGGGTGAAGTCGCATGCTGAAATGGTCAAGAACGTGCGCCGCGGCGACACCGTCGTCACCAATGGCGGGCTGATCGGCAAGGTCACCAAGGTGGTTGACGACGATCAGATCGAAATCGAAGTCGCCGAAGGCGTTCGCATTCGCCAGATGCGGCAGATGGTCAGCGACGTGCGCGCCAAGGGTGAGCCGGTGAAGGACGACGCCGCCAGCTGAGCGGCTGTCGTTTTTCGATCCAAGTCTTCTTACCTAACTAAGTTTCCTTACCGAACCGAGTCGGGACTTCATGCTTTATTTCACGCGGTGGAAGGCGGCGGCGATTGTGCTGACGGCATTGTTCGTCTGCCTGTTCGCTGTGCCCAATTTCCTGCCCGACAAGATGGTGGCGAGCTGGCCAAAATGGGCGCAGCGCCACGTCGTGCTCGGCCTCGATCTGCAGGGCGGTTCGCACATTCTGCTCGAGGTCGATACCAAGACCGTACGCAAGGACATGATCGAGACGCTGCGCGATGATGTCCGCCGCGTGCTGCGCGACGCCCGCGTCGGCTATACCGGGCTGGCGGTGCGCGGCACCACGGTCGAGGTCCGCATCCGCGAGGCGGCAAGTTACGACACCGCGCTCACCAAGCTGCGCGAACTGTCGCTGCCGCTGGGCGGCATTCTCGGCGGCAGCGGCCAGCGAAGCCTGGATGTCAGTAATGAAGCGGACGGCCTGATCCGGCTGACGCAGACCGATCCGGCCGTCATTGAACGGGTGCGTCAGTCGCTCGAACAGTCGATCCAGATCATCGAACGCCGGGTCAACGAACTCGGCACCGTCGAACCGCTGATCCAGCGCCAAGGCACCGACCGCATTCTGGTGCAGGTCCCCGGCCTGCAGGACCCGACCCGTCTCAAGCAATTGCTCGGCAAGACCGCCAAGCTTGATTTCCGCATGGTCGATACCGGAACTTCGGTCGAAGCGGCGCTGCAGGGCCGCGCCCCCCCGGAAGACGAGATCCTCTACAGCACCAGCCAGCCCAAGACTCCCTATCTGGTCGAGCGACGCGTCCTGGTCTCCGGCGGCGAACTCACCGACGCGCAACCCGGCTTCGACCAGCGCACCAGCGAGCCAATCGTGTCGTTCCGCTTCAACACCAGCGGCGCGCGCAAGTTCGCGCAGGTGACGCAGGAAAACGTCGGTAAGCCCTTCGCCATCGTGCTCGACAACGAAGTGATCTCAGCGCCGGTGATCCGCGAGCCGATCCTCGCCGGCTCGGGCCAGATTTCCGGCAGCTTCACGGTGCAGAGCGCCAACGATCTGTCGATCCTGCTGCGTGCCGGTGCGCTGCCGGCGCCGTTGACCATCATCGAAGAGCGTACCGTCGGTCCCGGCCTCGGCGCCGACTCGATCGCCAAGGGCAAGATTTCGTCTTATGTCGGCGCGGCCATGGTGATCATCTTCATGATCATGACCTACGGGCTATTTGGTGTGTTCGCTAACATTGCGGTCGCGATCAACGTCGCGATGATCTTCGGCGTGCTGTCGCTGCTTAACGCCACGCTGACGCTGCCGGGCATTGCCGGCATTGTGCTCACCGTCGGCATCGCGGTGGATTCGAACGTGCTGATCTATGAGCGCATCCGCGAGGAAGTGCGTGGCGGCCGCACTCCGATCAACGCGATCGATGCGGGCTTTAGCCGGGCGCTCGCCACCATTCTCGATTCCAACATCACCACCTTCATCGCCGCCGCGGTGCTGTTTTATATCGGCACCGGTCCGGTGCGCGGTTTCGCCGTGACGCTCGGCATCGGCATCATCACCACGGTCTTCACCGCCTTCACCCTGACGCGGCTCATCGTCGCCTATTGGGTCTGGTGGCGGCGTCCGCAACGCGTTCCGATCTAGGGGCAGGGAGACATTATCGTGCGCCTGCTTCGCATCGTCCCCGACGATACCAAATTCGACTTCATGCGCTTTCGGCGCATCAGCTTTCCGATTTCGGCGCTGATGTCGATTCTGGCGATCTCACTGTATTTCTTCCACGGCTTGAATTTCGGCATCGACTTCAAGGGCGGCACGCTCATTGAAGTCCAGGCGAAATCGGGTGACGCCGATCTTTCCAAGATGCGCTCGTCGCTCGGCGCGCTGGGGCTCGGCGAAGTGCAGTTGCAACAATTCGGCGGACCGAGCGATGTGTTGATCCGCATTGCCGAACAGCCCGGCGGCGAAGCCGCGCAACAGGATGCCGTCGGCAAGGTGCGCACCGCGCTCGGCGACGGCGTCGATTACCGCCGCGTCGAAGTGGTCGGCCCGCGCGTGTCCGGCGAGTTGCTGTCCTATGGCGTCGTCGGCCTCGGCCTCGCGATCCTCTGTATTCTGGTTTATCTCTGGTTCCGGTTTGAATGGCAGTTCGCGCTCGGCGCCATGATCGCCAACGTGCACGACATCGTGCTGACGATCGGCTTCATGTCGGTCACGCAAGTGGACTTCGATCTGACCAGCATCGCGGCCTTGCTGACCATCCTTGGCTATTCGCTCAACGACACGGTCGTCATCTATGACCGAATTCGCGAGATGCTGCGCCGCTACAAGAAGATGCCGATGCCGGATTTGCTCAACGCCTCGGTTAACCAGACGCTGTCGCGCTCGGTCATCACCCACGTCACCGTCAGTCTGGCGCTGTTGGCGCTGTTGCTGTTCGGCGGCCAGGCTATCCACAGCTTCACCGCCACCATGATGTTCGGTGTGGTGCTGGTCGGCACCTATACCTCGGTCTTCATCGCGTCGCCGATCCTGATCTATCTCGGCGTCGGCACCGGCCGCGATGCGATGACCAAATCCGGCAAATAGCGATGGCGGGCGGGCTGACAGCCGATAGCCCGCATCTGCCGACACCGGCGCAGATCGAAGCCTATGGCAATGGCGGCTTCCGCTTCGGCGGCATGTCGCACCGCGGCTCGCTGTTGTGCCTGCCGGACGGCGTCTGGGCCTGGCCGGTAAAAGACGTCAGCGAAATCACGACGACCGCGCTCCAGCCGGCTTTGGCGCGCGGCAACGTGTTGGACGTGTTTCTGATCGGCGTTGGCCGCGATCCCTGGCCCTTGCCGGAACGGTTGCGGACGCGCTTTCGTGACTTGGGCGTATCGGTCGACACCATGGCGACCGGCGCCGCGGTGCGCACGTATAATGTTCTGCTGGCGGAAAACCGCCGCGTCGGCGCCGGGTTCATTGCCGTCGAGTAGCGAGACCATGCCGAACAATTCCGATTATTGCGCCGAGCTGGTGCGGGATGCCGACCGGGACCGCTATCTCGCGACATTGTTTGCGCCGGCGCAGCATCGCGACGCTTTGTTTGCGCTTTACGCTTTCAACGTCGAAATCGCGCGGGTGCGCGACAAGGCGCGCGAGCCTCTGCCGGGCGAAATCCGGCTGCAATGGTGGCGCGAGGTCTTGTCGGGCGAGCGGACAGGCGAAGCGGATGCCAATCCGGTCGCAGCGGCTTTGCTGGCGGCGCTCAAAAACTATGGGTTTGTTGCGGCGCCATTGCTCGAATTTATCGATGCGCACGGATTCGATCTGTATGGCGAGCCGATGGCAAATGTCGGCGATCTGGAGCTGTACGGCATCCAAACCCAGTCGCCATTGCTCGCAATAGCCGCTGGCATTCTCGTGCAAGGCAGTCCGCTGCCGGAGACATTCACGTTGGATGCCAGCGTTGCAATGGCGCTTGGCAAAATCCTGACCGATCTTCCCCGGCACGCGTCGCGGCGGCAGCTTTATATCCCGCTCGATGTCGTCGATCGCCACCGCGTCGAGCGCGAGGCCATTTTTGCCGGGCAGGCGACCGATGCGCTACGGGCCGCCCTCGCCGAGATGCGCGGGCTGGCGCGCGGGCACTTGGCAAAAGCGCGCGAGACATTGCGCTCCGCGCCGCCACAAGTTCTGCCGGCGTTTCTGTCGATCGCGCTCATCGAGCCGACGCTGAGCTTGATGGATCGCGCCGATTATGAACCGTTCAAGTTCCAGCCGTTGCCGGCGTGGCGGCGGCAATGGCTGATCTGGCGCGCGGCGCGCAATCCGGCCCGAATTTTCGGGGTCTAGAGCTATTCTGCTGCGGCGGCGGCCGCTTGCCCGCCGATCCAGCGCGCCAGATCCTCGAGCGCGCGCTCGCTCATGGCGGTCTTGCGGGCGAGGTTCTTGGCCGAGCCGCGGCCGAATTTGCGGCCGTCTTTGTCGTAGGCGACCTTCTCGGTCAGCGGCGGAAACAGCCCGAAATTGACGTTCATCGGTTGGAACGAGGACGGCCCGGCGTCGATGGTTTCGATATGGCCGCCGGTAATATGCGCGAGCAGGGCGCCATGTGCCGTCGTGGGCGGTGGGGTGACGATCGCATCGCCGCGGCGTTCGGCGGCGGCGAACCGGCCGGTGAGCAGGCCGATGGATGCGGATTCCACATAACCCTCGCAGCCGGTAATCTGGCCGGCGAAGCGCCAGCGCGGATTGGCCTTCAGGCGCAAGGTGTCGTCGAGCAGCTTCGGCGAATTGAGAAATGTATTGCGATGCAGTCCGCCGAGCCGGGCGAATTCCGCGTTCTGCAGCCCGGGAATGGTGCGGAAGACTCGGACCTGTTCGCCGTGCTTCAGCTTGGTCTGGAAGCCGACCATATTGAACAAGGTGCCGAGCTTGTTGTCCTGCCGCAATTGCACGACGGCATAAGGTTTCTCATCGGGCGTGCGCGGATTGGTCAGGCCGAACGGCTTCATCGGGCCATGGCGCAGCGTTTCGCGGCCACGCTCGGCCATCACCTCGATCGGCAGGCAACCGTCGAAATAAGGCGTCGAGGCTTCCCATTCGTGAAACGTCGTCTTGTCGCCGGCAATCAGCGCGTTGATGAAGGCGTCGTATTGGTCGCGCGACATCGGACAATTGATGTAATCGGCGCCCGAGCCGCCGGGTCCGACCTTGTCGTAGCGCGACTGAAACCAAGCCTGATCAAGATCGATGCTGTCGCGATGCACGATCGGGGCGATGGCGTCGAAAAACGCCAGCGCGTCTTCGCCCGTCAGAGAGCGGATGGTGGCGGCGAGGTCGGGCGAGGTGAGCGGACCGGTCGCGATGATGACGCTGTCCCATTCGTCCGGCGGAATGGAGATTTCGCCACGCTCCAGCGTAATGAGCGGATGACCGGCCAGAGCAGCCGTCACCGCCGCGGAAAAACCGTCGCGGTCGACCGCTAGCGCGCCGCCGGCGGGCACTTGATTGGCGTCGGCCGCGCGCATCACCAGCGAGCCGAGCCGGCGCATTTCCTCGTGTAGCAGACCGACTGCGTTGTGGTCCTTGTCGTCGGAGCGGAAGGAATTGGAACAGACCAGTTCGGCGTAGCCGTCGGTTTTGTGCGCGGCGGTCGCGCGCAACGGTCGCATTTCATGCAGCGTGACGGGAACGCCGTGCTCGGCCAGCTGCCAGGCGGCCTCGGAACCGGCGAGCCCGCCGCCAATGATGTGAACCGCTTGTAATGAGGCTGTTGTCATCGGATGATAACTAGGCCGCCAAGGGGCAGGCGGCAATGGTTCTGATGCGTAAGGATCAGTCATGCCCGTGCCGGTCTTGTTTCGCTGTTTCGCCGCTGTGGCTTTGGTTTGGGTAATTTCGGCACCCGCTATTGCCGATATGGCGGCCGTCGAGCACGCGGCCTACAGCGATTTTTCCGTGTCGGCGCCAACCCCGACGACAGTGTTCGTCTGTCACGGCTATGGCTGCAAGTATCGCGATGAGGTGGATTTTACCGCGTCCGATCGCGCGCCGCTGGGGCATTTTCTGGCTGGGAGCCATAGCTCCGCCGCAGCGGAGCGGCGCGCGGTGGCTGCGGCAGGGGCCTGGTTCGACCGGCGGATTGCTGCGGCGGCGGGAACGAAGGGCCACGTTGCACGGGCCGGCGTCGCTCACATGAATGAGGTGGCGCAATTCGATTGCATCGACTCCAGCCGCAACACCACCAGCCTGTTGCTGGTGCTCGAAGAGCTTCATCTGCTGCGGTTCCACAGCGTCGATAGTCCGGAAGCGCGCGGCCATCTGTTCGACGGTCGGCCGCCCCATGCCACCGCCGTGTTGACCGAGAATGCCAGCGGTGTGCGCTGGTAGGTCGACTCCTGGACCCGGGCCTACGGCCAGCCGCCGGAAATCATGCCGCTGGCGGTGTGGCAGACCCTCGACTAACCGCGCCAAAACGAAAAGGCCCGCAAGACTGCGGGCGCTTATGACGTGGTTCTTTGGACTATAGCTTAGCGCTGTTGCGCGGCGCTCCAGGCAAGGCGCGGAATGTCCGAGCGGCTGACGCCGATATCGGCCAATTCGCGATCGCCGAGGCGGTTCAGTTCGCTCAGGCTGCGATTGTAGTTCTTCCAGGACTGGATGAAGCGGACGAGGGCGGTAAACATGATATTTCTCTTTCTCTCTAATCCGGTCCGGAGGTTCAGTCTGGGCCGGTCGTCTGTTGAGAGGAAAATAGGCCGTTTCTAGCGTTTGAAAAGTAATTATGTTGCGCTGCAGCTAATCCCAAAACGCATAGCTCAACGAACTGATTATTAAGAAGAAAGTCAAAATTCGAAGGGTTTTCGTGCGTCTTTTAGTGGGAAAAATTACCGCAGCGCGAAAGAAGCTCTTAACACGCCGAAACAGCCGGTTGTCGTGTAGATTGGATATCGGTCAGGGAGGAATTAGACCCATGAAATCGCATATGTACCGTGCCGCCGTCGTCGCGGCCGCTTTCGGGTTCGGCGGCCTGCTGCCGGCGTCCGCCGCCGACATCAAAGTGCTCAGCGCCGGCGCCTTCAAGCAGGTGGTGGTGGCGTTAGCCCCTGACTTCGAGAAGCAGACCGGACACAAGGTGACCATCGATAATGGTACCGTCGGCGAATTGAAGAAGCGGATCGATGGCGGCGAGGCCTTCGACATCGTGGTAGTCACGCCCGAGCAAGTCGACGCGTTTGCCACGGCGGGTAAGGTCGCTCCTGGCAGCAAAGTGACGCTCGCCAGCGTTGGCGTCGGCGTCGTCGTGAAGGAGGGCGCAGCGAAGCCGGATATCAGCACCGTCGAGGCCTTCAAGCGCGCGCTGCTGACGGCGAAGTCTGTTGCCTATATCGATCCGGCGAGCGGCGGCTCAAGCGGCATTTATTTTGACCAGTTGCTGGAAAAGATGGGCATCGCCGATCAGATCAGGCCGAAGGCCAAATTGAAAAAGGGCGGCCACGTCGCCGATCTCATCGCCAGCGGCGAGGCTGAGCTCGGCGTGCACCAGATCAGCGAGATCGTGCCGGTGAAAGGCGTGACGCTGGTCGGTCCGTTGCCGAAGGAAATCCAGAACACCACCGTCTACGCCGCCGGCGTGAGCGCCTCGGCGAAGGACAAAGAGGCGGCGCAAGAGCTGGTTAAATATCTATCGGGTCCCGACGCTGCCCGGGTGCTCAAGTCCAAAGGCATGGATCAGGTCAGCTAGGCGACGCGTTTGCAATTCAAGGACAAGACCGGCCAGTTCGATCGCCGCGCCGTCATCACCGCACTCGGCTTTGCCCAGATCCTGGCTTGGGGCACGTCGTTCTATTTCCCGGCGGTATTCGCGACCGCGATCGTTGCGGATACCGGCTGGTCGCTGGCGTGGGTCGTCAGCGGCACCTCGATCGGATTGCTCGTCGCCGGTCTGATCTCGCCGCAGGTCGGCCGCATCATCGACAGGCATGGCGGCCGTCCGGTGTTGCTGGCGAGCTCGCTGTTCTATGCCGCCGGTCTGGCCGGCGCCGGATTCGCGCCGAATCTGCCGTTGTTTTTATTGGCCTGGATGCTGATCGGCATCGGCATGGGAACAGGCCTTTACGACGCCGTGTTTGCGGCGCTCGGCCGGCTCTACGGCAGCGAGGCGCGCGGCCCGATCACCAACCTGACATTGTTCGGCGGCTTCGCCAGCACCATATGCTGGCCACTCAGCGCCTTCATGATCGATCACGTCGGCTGGCGCATCGCCTGTCTGATCTATGCCGGCCTGCATCTGGCGATCGCGCTGCCGTTGCAGATGCTGGTGATACGGCGAACGCCCGCGCGTGTAACGCCTGCTACCGAGTATGTCGATCGACCTGCCGAACCCGCGCGGATTGAAAACGAGACGCTGATCTTCACGCTGCTGGCCGTGGTGCTGTCGATCTCGGCCGGTATCGGCTCGATCGTAATCGTAAATTTCATGATCTTCTTGCAGGCGAGGGGCGTGGACTACGCCGTCGCCGTCAGCCTCGGCACGCTATTCGGCCCGGCCCAGGTCGGCGCCCGCGTGGTCGAACGGCTGTTCGGCAATCGCTATCACCCGATCTGGACCATGATCGCCTCATGCAGCCTGATGGCGATCGGTCTGATGTTGCTGCTGGGCTACTTTCCGATCCTGCTGCTGATCATTCTCTTGTACGGCGCCGGCTACGGTATTTCCTGGATCGGACGCGGCACCTTGCCGCTGGCGCTGTTCGGCCCGCTGCGGTTTCCGCGGCTAATGGGCAAGCTCGCCTTTCCAAGTCTAATCGTGCAGGCTGCCGCGCCATCGGCCGGCGCCTGGCTGATCGTGGCCAGCGGCGCCAACGTCACGATCGGCATGTTGACCGTGCTGGCGTTGGTCAATGTGGTGCTGATCGGCGTATTATGGACGACCTGCCGCGCGCGAATATCGACGGACGCATGAGCATGCTGACGCTGCAAACATTATCGTTCGAGGACCTTTCGGTCGGCATGACTGAGCGGCTCTCCAAGAAGGTTGCGTCATCCGACGTGGTCGGTTTCGCCGAGGTCACGGGCGACCGCAATCCGATTCATTTGTCCGAGCATTTTGCCGCCAAGACGCCGTTCGGCACGCGGATTGCGCACGGTCTCTACACCGCCAGTTTGATTTCCGCGGTGCTCGGCACGCGGCTGCCGGGGCCGGGCGCCGTCTATATCTCGCAGACGTTGAATTTCCGCGCGCCGGTCAGGATCGGCGATACCGTTGAGGTAGCAGTGTCCGTCGCCGAATTGGTGCCGAAGCGATTTCGCGCACGGCTGACCTGCACCTGCTCGGTCGCTGGCGAAATCGTTCTCGATGGTGAAGCCTGGGTTAAAGTGCCGTCAAAGCTGAGCGGCGGCCGGCCGCTACCGCGCGTCTAAACAAATCCTCATAACAGCATTGCGAATGAATCCGCCGGAACTTTGCGCCGGGACCTTGCGTTACACCAACGTGGGCACAGATTTTGCCTGACAAAAGGCAAATCGACTGGAGTCCTCGGCATGTCAACCTACGTTCCCAAGCGCCCGCGCGCGAAAGCGATTCGGAGCGAAGACGATTTCCGCCGGCACGAGAATCGTATGCGCCGGGATCGTATGGGCCAGGGAAGTGCCAAACACTCAATCGACACCATTGATTGGCTGGCGCTGTGGGCGTTGTCGCTTGCCGTCAGTGCCCTTTTTATCGCGAGCTGTTCATTTTTCGGTGAAGGCGACGTCAAAGGTGCGGCCGCCGTTCTGATCGGCACCGCAATCATCATGGCGCTCGCGCTTGGCGTCACCAAAGCGCCAGACGACTTACAATAAATACCATTCAGCTTCCGGACGGCGGCGCGAAAAAACAGCGTGGCGTTCCGTCCGGCCGCTTGCAGCGCCAGTAGGCGCCATCGGGCGAGGGCAGCGATTGGCTGTAAGGAATCGCCTCGTTGAGATTTTCCTGCCGTGTCGGGCCGTCGGCTGCATTGCCGGTGACGCCGACGCCGTAGGTGACGGGCCCGCGCAGCGAATATCCACCAGTCCCTGCCTTTACGGCATTCGGCGACACGACGCCGCAATCCTCGGCGCCGCAGCACCACTCGCCGGCGGGATTTTTGTACGTGCCGCGGCTGATCCACACATCGTGGGCCAAAGCCGTGTAACTGAACTGCGACAGAACAAGCACGAGCAGTGAGCGTACCAGAGTTCGCGACATCGATGGCCTCCTCGTATTGGCCCGGCGTGGCGTCTCAACGGTTTCTTCTCTGCCTTCCTTGCTCCCTATGGGGCTGCCGCATGTCGTTGCCCGGCTCGGCAGCGTCATTGCGCCCAACTTTGTGATCGGTTGTGACGAATCGAACCAACTGGAAAATGCTAGCACGGTCCCACAGATTGGGAAGGTGAAATTGTGCGGTGCGGCATGACGGTTATGCAGTGGTTGCGGGGCTTATTCGCCGCGCGGGGCCGTGGTAGCAGCGGACGATGAAACCAGCCAAAGCGAAGCGTCGCTGGCAGATCTGGCGCGACCGGCGCGGACAACTATCGCCGCTGCGGATCGCGGCGCTGGCGCTGTTGTTGTTCCCGCTGGCCAAGGCGCTGTTCGAGGCCGGCGACATCGCCCACGGCGCGCGGCCGCTCAACGACCTGATCCATCGCGCCGGCTTCTGGACGCTGATGTTCCTGGGCGTGACGTTGGCGGTGACGCCGTTCCGGCGCATCGCGCGCTACGGCAATCTGATCGATGTGCGGCGCATGCTCGGCGTCGGCACGTTCTTCTATATCGCCACACATCTCACACTGTTCATCGCCGACCAGGGCTACGATCTCGGCAAAGTGGCGCACGAGATCAGCCATCGCGTCTATCTGATTGTCGGTGCGGTCGCCTGGCTTGGACTTGCGGCGCTGGCCATAACCTCGACCGACGCGATGGTGAAGCGCCTTGGCGGCCTGCGCTGGCGCCGGCTGCATCAGGCGATCTATGTCATCGCGTTACTAGCGCTGATCCATTATTTCCAGCAGACCAAGGCGGACGTCACGGTGCCGACCTTCGTCGCCAGTCTGTTCGTGTGGCTGATCGGCTATCGCATGGTGGCGTGGTGGCAGGACAGTGGCGAGTTATCGACGCTTAGCCTGCTGGCGCTCGGCGTCGTGGTGTCGCTGCTGACCTTTGCGGGCGAGGCCATCGGCATCGGCATCGCGTTTCATGTCTCGCCGCTGCGCGTGCTCGATACGGTGTTCGATTTCGACGCCGGCATCAGGCCGGGCTGGCAGGTGCTTGCGGCCGGGCTCTGCGTCGTCATCATCGACTTCGTTCGCGCACGCCGGAATAACAGGAATCTGCGCACCGTCGCGGCGGAATAGGGCACGGCTAAATCTTCCGGCTGTCATAGGCCCAGTGCAGCAGGGCCTGACGCTGCCGCGGCCGGCAGAACACGTCGCCCGGTTCGCAATTCATCTGGATTTGGCGGACGTGACGGCGGATCGCTTTCCAGCGCCCGATCTGGCGTCGATCTTCGTCGGGCATCCGGCGGCCCCTATAATAGCGGCAATACCACTGGAACCAGCCGCGCGGATCGTCGGCGTGCAGCCAGCCTTTGGCCCGCCACACCGACAGCGGCTGACTGGCATCGACGCCGAAAAAGTTGAGCGAGGGGGCGCGCTTTTTCGGCGCGAGTTTGGCGTTGGCGAACCAGCTCTTGGGAAATTCCTTGCGGCAATCGGTCATGTATTTGCCGGCGAACACGCCGAGCTTGAGCATCTGCGCCGGCGTCAATTGCGGCTTGAACGCGGGATCGAAACCGCGGCCGACGCCCGCTGTCAGGGTGTAGCGATAACCCTGCTGCATCTTGTCATGCACGATGACGGTGCGTTTACGCATGGCGCTGGCATGCCCGGCAAATTGCGCCAAGTCAAAGTGCAATGAGACGTTAGCCATTAGCGTCCATTCAAATCCTTGCGAGGGGCCGTGGCTAAAAAGATTATCATCATCGTCGGCAATTCGCAGACCGGCAGCTATAGCGAGGCGCTCGGGCAGGCTTATCTGCGCGGTGCCCAAAGCGGCGGGCACGAGGCGAGGCTGTTCGTCCTTGCCGACATGAAGTTCGACCCTATTTTGCGCGAAGGCTATCGCCGGGCACAGCCATTGGAACCCGATCTTGCCGTCGCGCGTGAGGCATTCCTGGCGAGCGACCACGTGGTCTTCGTGTTCCCGCTTTGGCTTGGCGACATGCCGGCGCTGCTGAAGGGCTTTCTCGAGCGTCTGGTGCAGCCCGACTTGCTTGCGATCCAAGCCGGCCACGGCAACACGAGATGGAAGGTGTTCAAGGGTAAGTCGGCGCGCATCATCATGACCATGGGCATGCCGGGATGGTTTTATCGCTGGTTCTTCGGCGCGCACGCGTTGAAGCTGCTTAAGCGCAACATCCTGCACGGTGTTGGCATCAAGCCGGTGCGCACCGCCATCTACGGCAGGATCGAAGCGGTCGGCGAAGAGAAGCGCAAGCAGTGGCTGCGCGAGGTCGCGGCGCTTGGCCGCGCCGCCGCTTAAGCCTGCTTGCGCTCGGCAACCGGCAGCGCCTCGGCGCGCTTCGGCATCAACTGTCTGAAATGGCCGGCGGCCTTGATCAACGGTGCCACCAGTTCGCCCTTCACCGTATGCGCGTCGGGATTGTCGGCAAAACCGAAAGTGAGCGGCTCGCGCTCCTTGGCGGGCACATAGAGCGTGCCGAACATCCAGTCCCACAGCGCCAGGCAACTGCCGAAGTTCTTGTTGAAGTGTTTCGGGTTGTCGGAGTGATGCACCTGATGGTGCGCCGGCGAGACAAAGACGCGGCCGATTAAGCCGCGGAACGAGATCCACATATGCGAATGCTGCAGATGTACGTAAGTGTGGATGAACAGCACCAGAATAATGTTGGTATCGCTTAGTGCGTATTGGTACGTCGTATCGCCGAATAGGTAATTGCCGAGGCCGTTGGCGATCGCCGCCGAGACCGCGAGAATGTTGGCGAAGATCCAGGTGTAGACCGGATGAACGCGGAAATTGGTCAGCGGTGTGAGGACCTGCGCGGTGTGGTGCACTTTGTGGAATTCCCACAGCACCGGCACCTTGTGGCTGAGCCAGTGGTTGAACCAGTAGCCGAGCTCGTAGGATAAAAACAGCATCGCGGTGATGATCGAGCGCGAGACATAAGTCGGCAAAGCCGACGGCGTCACCGGGCCTATGACCGCGATCAATCCCGCGATGATGCCGTTGCTGATGAACTGATAGGACAGCACCGCCCAGCCGAACACCACGCCGAACACGAACACGTTGAAGAACAGATAGCCGATGTCGGCCTGGTTCGATTTGCTGGTGACGATGTGCTTGGGAAACAGTGCGCGCAGGATGGTGCGCCAGCGGATTTTGCGGCCGCGCTTGAGGCGCTGCCAGACGAAAAATGCCGCCGCGAAAAACAGCGCCGCGCCGAGCGAGGTCAGCGAGAAGTGCGAGCCGAGCGAGAAGAACAGCTTGCCGAGTTGGCCGAAGAAAAATCCGATGCCGGCTGAAAAATCCAACGGATGCTCCTGATCCACGCGGAGCGTCCAATGTCTTACCAATCGGTAAATATTGCGTTAGGCAATCGACGCAGAGTTGCGCCTTAGGCCAGCAAATCCGCATATTCCGCGTGCCGGGCGATGAAAGCGCCGACGAAAGGGCACAGCGGCACCACTTTGGCGCCTTCGGCGCGCAGCAGATCGAGCGCGCCGCGCACCAGCGCTGTGCCGATGCCCTGGCCGTTAATGTGCCGCGGCACTTCGGTGTGCATGATGGTGACGACATCGCCGTTGCGGCGGTAATTGGCAAAGGCAATTTGCCCGCCGGCATCGAGCTCGAAGCGGCGGCGTTCGGGATTGTCGCGAACCGCATTGGCCATACGCCAAAATGTAGTGCGCGCGGCCGGGAACGACAAGCTAGTGCTGCGGCGCCCTCGCATTGACCTGGACGAAGGCCGGCTCGCCCATGCCGAACAAGGTCGCCGTCGTCGCCACGGGAGGCTTGGTCGCGGCGAGGCCGAAGAAGAAGCTGGTCTTTCCCGCGCACAGATAATCGCTGAAGGTGAAGGTGATGACGTCGCCATCCTGTTCCGCCGATTTCAGGCCGATGCTGCCGAGCCCGCCGGTGGTGATGACGAAGACGTCGGCCTGGCTGTTCTGCACATAAGGCAGCGAAGCGACCGGCCCGAAATTGATCACCAGTCCGGCGGTGCATTCGGTGAAACCGGCGCCGTTGGTGAGGTCGACGCGATAGAGATAGCCGGTCTTGCCGGCGGCGGGGGTGCCGGCCTTGGCCGCGAAAGTGCGCGACTGCAGCCGCGCGCCGGCGCCGAGCGGCATAAAGGTCAGATTGCCGACCGTGTCGCTGACGACGATCTTGCAACCGGGGTCGAACACGCAATTGACCGCCGGCGCGTTGACGTTGACGACCTTTAACGTGGCGGCGCGCGCATCGCCCGGCGCGAATAGCGCGACGACGGCTGTGACAATGACAGTGATGAATTTCATGGTGCCCCCTTGCCAGACGCCAAGCTGAAGCACGCAGTTTGCCTCCGCCCGAAACACAAGGCAAGGTTGCAGGGGCGACAGGGGCGCCCGTTTTCTGGCATAGTCCGCTGCGGCGGTTCGAAAAGCTCACCGCGCCGCGCTGCAACGTCCTGCCGGGAGACCTTTTATGGCCGCCAACCTCACGCTCTATCACGCCTCGCCGTCGCGCTCGTCGGTCGTGCTGTGGATGCTGGAGGAGGTGGGCGAGCCCTATGACGTCGAGCTCCTCAGCCTGAGCAAGGGCGACAACATGAAGGCCGGCTATCTGGCGGTCAATCCGATGGGAAAGGTGCCGGCGCTGCTGCACCACGGCGTCGCCATCACCGAACTCGCCGCGATCTGCAGCTATCTCGCCGACGAATTTCCCGACACCAAACTGAGCGTGCCGATCGGCACGCCGCGCCGCGGCGTCTACCTGAAATGGCTGTTCTTCGGGCCGGGCTGCCTCGAGCCGGCGATCATCGACCGGGCCGCGCCGCGCGCGGAGCCGGCCCGCCGCGGCATGCTCGGCTATGGCGACTTCGACACCACCATGAATGTGATCGCCGATGCGGTGAGCAAGGCGACCTATCTGATGGGCGACCAGTTCACCGCCGCCGACGTGGTGATCGGCGCCAATATCCGCTGGGGCATGTCGTTCAAGATCATTCCGGAGCGCAAGGAATTCGTCGATTACGTGGCCCGGCTGCTGGAGCGGCCCGCCTTGCAGCGCGCCGACGCCAAGGACAAGGCCTTCGCCGCGGCCTAGCGCGTTGGCCCGCCCTGCGGGCTTGTGACTAACTCCCCAATCGCGGCTTCGCAACGCGGCGGCGCTTGCTAGGATGACGGGCCCGGTGAATCGGTCCCGCATAGGCAACGGTAAGGAATCCCGATGAAGCTCCTCTGCACGGTGCTCGGCCTCGCTCTGTTCGTTATCGCTGCCGTCTATTTCCTGATGCCGGCCGACGCGCTGCCGAGCTTTTTCCCCGGGCACGAAACCGGCCTGGCGCGCATGCGCTACAAGCACGGCATCGTTAGCGCGGTGATTGGCGTCGTGCTGCTGGCGGCGGGTCAGTTCATGGGGCGGCGCTAGCGGCGCGCTTTTACCGTTCGCGGGCGGGCGGCGCCTTTGCCGTGCTGGGTCAGGACGGCAAGCGCCTCCGGCGGCAACAGCGGAATACAGACGCGCAAACAGTCGAGCGGTTCGCCGCGGCAGCAGCGGCTGCGCCGGCATTGGCTGCGGTCGCAGAACTGCCAGGCGCCGACAATGTTGGCGATCAGACGCCGTTGCACCGCGACCGCCGCAGGGACCGACACATGCTGGCGCGTCAGGGTGTCGAGGATGGCTTCCGCCACATCGATGATTTTATGCTGCGCCTGTTTGATCCGATCGCGCAGCTCGGTGTTCGCTAGATCGTTGCCGGATGTTTGGTTCATTGCGGGCAAGCTCCATCGTTCTCGCGGCGCGGAATTGCGCCCGGGTTTTGTCATCCCCGCCGCAGCGGGGGCAGTATTCGCCCTCCCGAAAAGGGAGGGGGACGGCGCGCCAAGAGACGCTAACCAGTCCGTCTGTCACACCTTCTTCTCGAAGGTGTGGCGCCTCTCGGCGCGCCATCCGGCGTCTTACGGCGTCTGGTCCGCGCTTTCGGCCAGTCTCCCGAAGGACACGCCGTCAGCGAGCTCCTCGCGGGGCACCCTAGTGTGCCCGGGCGGAGTCCGGCGCCGCCCGAGCGCGTGAGCCTGCTGAGCCCACGCCCGCGGGCGCCGGCCCGATCCTCACGAGCCGGAGCAACCGGTTCGCGCCCCTCATGGGGATCGGGCGACTAGGAATATAAGGCCGGTTTGGCGCGCGGGGATAAGTTTTTTGAAATTTTTACAAGGTGCGGAATTCTTGAGGGAATTGGCGGGGATAGATTTTATTTAACCGCTGTCATTGCCGGGCTTGACCCGGCAATCCATGACGACGTCCGGCAAAGACGCGCTTACGTAAGATTATCGTTTGCGGAATTATCATCATAGATGCCCGGGTCAAGCCCGGGCATGACGCATCAGTGATTGCGAGCGCGGCCTTGGCGAAAATCGGCGAGGGCTTGCATCGCGTCCAACCCGGCCGCCGCAGTTTGCAATCAGAATTCGCGCGTCGGCGCGTCGGTCAGCGGCGACCGTTTGGCGAGTAGCTTGTCGTGCCATTCGCGCGGCAGGCAGGCGCCGACGCACCAGGCGATGGGCGCGGTTGCCAGCAGGCTGACCGCCATGATCGCGACGATCCAGAAACCGGCATTCGGCGTCAGCGGCGGGAAAATGGTCGCCGCATAGACGGCGGCGGTGAACGCAATGACATTGAGCGTCACGTAGAACAGCAGGGCAATTTGCGCCCGGATTCCGGTCGTCATTGGCAAAGCCTTTCGTTTCCCCGTTGGCGGGTTTGCCCCGCGCTGATCCGGACTACCGCGTCGAGGCGGCGCCCGATGTTCCGATTTGCGTATGATGTGCAAAAGCAACTGCGGACGCAACGATATTCGCGGGCGTTTACCGGAAGGGTGTTGTGCGATGCAGCAGGGATGGGCTCAGGCCAGCATCAGCCTTTGAAGTCGGCGAGCATCTTGCGCAGCGACCAGGGCGTGTCGATGGCACCGCGGATGTCGTCGATGCGCCAGCGGTCGTTTTCCAGCACCATGTCGTAGCGGATGGTGCCGCGCGGTGTGGGCGTCATCGGGCCGGCTTTGTCCGAGATGTGAACGACGACGATCGCCGTGCGCGCGTCCTGCTTTTCGATGGCGACGTCGAAAGCTTTGACCAGCGGGTCCTGCGAATTGGTGACCAGATCGAAGTCGATCGGCCCCTGATCGCCTTGCGGCGTCTTGGCGGAGGCCTCAAGCCAGAGCTTGACGATGCGCGCGGAGAAATAGCGGCGGCGGTCTTTCTCCTCGACCCAGACAAACGCGCCGCCGGAGTCGCCCGCGCCGGTGGCGACGCGCTGGTAGATCGCGGTGATGACCGCGTCCGGCCCGTTGGCGGCGAAGGCGGGAAGGGCGGCAACGGTGGCTGTTGCGAAGGTGAGGGTGAGGAGAGTGCGGCGGGTGAGCATGGAGGGAGTGTAGTTCGGTGTCCGCATGAAGCGAAGCGGAATGCGGGCCCATCCCGGGTTTTGCTGGGGCGACCTACGTACAATTATTGGTTGTTTCGGTAGATGGTACCGCCATAATATCATCCTAGGTCAGGGGACCGGGAATGGTAAAAAAAGTGAAGCGGCAGCGCCGCCGAAAGCGCGAAGCCTTGGTCCATCAGCATTTGGAAAACGTATCTCGTGATCTGCTTGAGCAGCATCCCGATATAGTTCGCCAATTTATTGGCCGCAACGCCGGCATCTACGCACTGTATCGAAAAGACAAATTGTATTACGTAGGCCTCGCGACCGGGCTTCGTGGCCGGCTAAAAGCGCACGTAAAGAATCGACACAGGGAGTCTTGGGACAGATTTTCAATCTATCTAACGATCAGAGACCAACACCTACGTGAAATTGAGGCGTTACTACTTCGTATCGCCAATCCACCAGGTGCAAAGCAGCGAGGTAAGCTCGCTCAATCGAAAGACATGCGCCGCGGTATTGCGCGGGCGATACGCGAAAAGCAATCCAATGAAGCGTCGGCTTTATTCGGACGAGAGACAACACCGGTCAGAAACCAAAAGCAGTCTGACGGGCGTGATAACGATCTTCTACGGCTTCTTCCACAGGGCGCGAGACGTAGAGGTACGCTCAGGGGTAAAACGTTCCGGGCTCGGGTTCGGCAAAACGGAAAAATATGGTTTGCCGGAAAATTCTATGAGTCCCTTTCGCTTGCTGCGCGTGCCGCAACTAAACATCCAACGAACGGCTGGTGGTTTTGGCGAATTGAACGCGGTCGCAAGAATTGGGTGCGTTTGAACAAAATTCGCAAAGCTGGCACGCCGATTTATTTGAGGTAACACCAGAGCAGCGTTGCTACGAGAGACTTAGTCAACCTCTGCGATTCAATGGACGATTAAATGGCCAAAATATTCTTGTCATATTCTCAATCTGATCACGAGTTCGCATATCAAATGGCGGAACGGTTGAAGCTTGTCGGCAACGAAATAACGATCGACGTCGAGTCAACCTCTGCAGGGCAGGATTGGCGAGGACGACTGTCAGAAGGTCTGAGAAATGCGGAAGTGTTTATTGTTCTAGTCTCGCAATCATCGATTAGATCTCCCTTCGTACAACAAGAGCTGGGTGCGGCCAGAGCGTACGCGGCTGAGTCTGACCGCATGCTTGTTGTCCCGGTTCTTATCGATGACATTTAAATGCCGTCTGCTATCCAAGATATACTTGCCATAAGAGGTGCGGATAGGAATCTAGATGAGATCGTAACAAAAATAAGCAGCGCGATATCAGTGTTTATTGGTCGTCGCGTTGCCAAGGATGAGAAGGCCGCAGAAGTCGCAAAAAGAATTGAAACAAATGCAGCCACGTACATTGACGAAGCTGTGCAAACGCAAAAAAACGCAGAATCTCAAAACCGGATAATTGGAATAGTTTGGTATGTATCTGGCTTTCTATCCCTTTTGGGTGGAATCGGTTTCGCGGCGTTTGCTCTGTCGCATCCCAATACGGCGAAGTCGGTTGAGTGGGCTGATGTTGGTGTAGCAGCGCTGAAAAGCATTGTTGTTATTGGCCTTTTAGCCGCATGTTCTAAATATGCTTTTGCACTGGGGAAGTCGTACATTAGTGAATCGTTGAAATGCTCCGATCGAATCCACGCTATTGCGTTCGGAAAATTTTATCTTCAGGCTTACGGAGATAAAGCCACGTGGGCTGAATTAAAGGAAGTATTCCAGCACTGGAATATTGATCGGACGTCCACGTTTTCGTCGTTAGATGCGGCGCAAATTGATCCGCAAATTTTGAGCTTGCTGGGTGACGTAGCTAAGTCCGCGCTTGGCCAGAAAAATAAAAAGACCAGCTAAGGCAGTGAGTCGTTTCACTCCGCCGCCTGGACACCCTTCTTCCGCTTATTCTCCCGCCGTCCCAACACCGGCTTCAAAAATTGGCCGGTATAAGAACGCGCGACCTTGACGATGTCTTCCGGCGTGCCTTGCGCGACGATCTCGCCGCCGCCGTCGCCGCCTTCGGGGCCGAGGTCGATCACCCAGTCGGCGGTCTTGATGACTTCGAGATTGTGCTCGATGACGACGACGGTGTTGCCGGTCTCGACCAGCTCGTGCAGCACTTCCAGGAGCTTGGCGACGTCGTGGAAATGCAGCCCCGTGGTCGGCTCGTCGAGAATATAGAGCGTGCGGCCGGTGGCGCGTTTCGACAGCTCCTTGGCGAGCTTGACGCGCTGCGCCTCGCCGCCGGACAAAGTCGTGGCCTGCTGGCCGACATGGATGTAGTCGAGGCCGACGCGGTGCAGCAGCGCCAGCACGTCACGCACGCGCGGCACCGCCTTGAAGAATTCCAGCGCCTCCTCGACCGTCATGTCGAGCACGTCGGCGATCGACTTAGCCCGGAACAGCACCTCGAGAGTTTCTCGATTGTACCTCTTACCTTTGCAGACATCGCAGGTGACGTAGACGTCGGGCAAAAAGTGCATCTCGATCTTGATGACGCCGTCGCCCTGGCAGGCCTCGCAGCGGCCGCCCTTGACGTTGAATGAGAAGCGGCCGGGCTCGTAGCCGCGCGCTTTGGCTTCGGGCAGGCCGGCGAACCATTCGCGGATCGGCGTGAAGGCG
>CAIRGJ010000034.1 GCA_903878085.1 uncultured Hyphomicrobiales bacterium
CGCACGAACTCAAGAAGCTGCGTCAGATGTCGCCGATGTCTGCCGAGGCGACGGTCGTGCGCAACTATCTCGACTGGCTGTTGTCGATTCCGTGGAACAAGAAGAGCAAGGTCAAGAAGGACCTCAGCGCCGCCGAGACCATTCTCGATGCCGATCACTATGGCTTGGAGAAGGTCAAGGAACGTATCGTCGAGTATCTTGCCGTGCAGCAGCGCGCCAACAAGCTGACCGGGCCGATCCTGTGCCTGGTCGGGCCTCCGGGCGTCGGCAAGACTTCGCTCGGCAAGTCGATCGCCAAGGCGACCGGCCGTGAGTTCGTGCGCGTGTCGCTCGGTGGCGTGCGCGACGAGGCCGAGATTCGCGGTCACCGGCGGACTTACATCGGTTCGATGCCCGGCAAGATCATCCAGTCGATGCGGAAGGCCAAGACCTCGAACCCGCTGTTCCTCTTGGACGAAGTCGACAAGATGGGCGCCGATTTCCGCGGCGATCCGTCCTCGGCTTTGCTCGAGGTGCTCGATCCGGAACAGAACTCGACGTTCGCCGACCACTATCTCGAGGTCGACTACGATCTGTCCAACGTGATGTTCATCACCACGGCCAATACGCTGAATATCCCCGGTCCCTTGATGGACCGCATGGAGATCATTCGCATCGCCGGTTACACGGAAGATGAGAAGGTCGAGATCGCGCGCAAGCATCTGATCCCGCACGCGGTCGCCAAGCACGGCCTCGAGATGAAGGAATGGTCGATCGACGACGAGGCCCTGCTGTTGCTGGTTCGCCGCTATACGCGGGAGGCCGGCGTCCGTAGCCTTGAACGCGAGTTGTCGACCTTGATCCGCAAGGCGGTCAAGGAGTTGATGACCTCGAAGAAGAAGACCATTGCCGTCACGGCGGCCAATGTCGGCGACTACCTCGGCGTGGCGAAGTACCGCTACGGCGAGATCGAAGCCGAGGATCTGATCGGCATGGTCACGGGCCTCGCCTGGACCGATGTGGGCGGCGAGCTGCTCACCATCGAAGGCGTCATGATGCCCGGCAAGGGCAAGATGACCGTCACCGGTAACCTGCGTGACGTGATGAAGGAGTCGATCTCGGCGGCGGCGTCTTATGTCCGCTCGCGCGCGGTTGCCTTCGGCATCGAGCCGCCGCTGTTCGACAAGCGCGACATCCACGTGCACGTGCCGGAAGGCGCGACGCCCAAGGATGGACCGTCGGCGGGCGTCGCCATGGTCACGGCCATTGTCTCGATCATGACCGGCATTCCGGTGCGTCGGGATGTCGCCATGACCGGCGAGATCACGCTGCGCGGCCGCGTGCTGCCGATCGGCGGGTTGAAAGAGAAGCTGCTGGCGGCTGCGCGCGGCGGCATGAAGACCGTGCTGATCCCGGAGGAGAACGCCAAGGATCTGGTGGACATCTCCGAGAACATCAAAAAGCACCTGGAAATCGTTCCGGTCAGCCGCATGGACGAAGTCATCGCCCGCGCGCTGGTGCGCAAGCCGGAAGCGATCGTCTGGGACGAGGAAAGCGCGAAGTTGGCGGCCACGGCCGCCACCACCGCCGAACCCGTGATCGAGGACGAAGGCGGGCTGACCGCGCATTAAGCGCCGGCTGGCCGACACGAAACAGAAACGGCGCCCGAAAGGCGCCGTTTTCATGTTTGGCGCATGATCCCGAAAAGCCTGCCCTCGGACTTGATCCGAGGGTGGGAACCGGTTTTCGGATAAGATTATGCGCAAATAAGACCATCCGCTTGCGTCGTCCCGTGTTCAGGCGATAAACGGGGCTGGAATTCTGGTCTTTAGAGATCGGGCGATTAGCTCAGTTGGTAGAGCGCCTCCTTTACACGGAGGATGTCGGCGGTTCGAGTCCGTCATCGCCTACCAGCCCTTTGCCGCTTGAGCGGGAAGCCCGCCTCGGCAGCAGGACGGTATCGGGCTTATTAAGGGGTAGGGCCGATGCGGCCATTTCCCATCGCGGCATTGGCAAAAAGATCGCGATCCTCACGGAACCTTTAGGCCTCGAGCCGATTATACCCACGCCCTGATAGTGCTTGAATGGGCTCGTATGGCCGGACTTTCGGCGTAGAGAGCCTCTATAAATGCACTGGACGTCGTCACGGCCGAAGGTGTTGCAATGGCCGTTATCCTGATCGTTGAAGACGATGTGTTCATCCGCGAAGTCGCGGAGATGATGATCGAAGATTGGGGCTATCAGACGCTCAGCGCCAGCGACGTCGACGAGGCGCTGGTGATCTTGCGGTCGCCGCAACCCATCGACGCGCTGTTCACCGACATCTATTTAAAGACCTTGGTCCATGGCGGCTGCGATCTGGCCCTTCAGGCCATCGCGCTGCGGCCGGGATTGCGCGTGCTGTACACGACCGGCAACACCATTACCGACAAGATGAAATCGCTGTTGGTCGAGGGCACGCACTTCCTGCGTAAGCCCTACACGGAAAACGAGCTCGAGCAATCCGTGAAGACCATGTTCGCGTGACGATGCTGGCGCGCAATCGACCGGCTGCGTGCGATGAAATTATATTCCAGGGGCAACGCAGTGAAGAATCGGGACGACGCGGCTATGATGGGCGTGTCCGAGGTAGCCATGGCGCGCCGCCAGGCTGAAGAGACGCTGCTCAAAGCGGGCGCGCTGCAAAACGCAATTTTCAACAGCGCCAATTTCTCCAGCATCGCGACCGACGCCAAAGGCGTCATCTAGATCTTCAATGTCGGTGCCGAACGCATGCTCGGCTACACCGCCGCCGAAGTGGTGAACAAGATCACGCCGGCCGACATTTCCGATCCGCACGAACTCACCGCGCGGGCTAAGGCGCTCAGCGCCGAACTCGCAACCCCGATCACGCAGGGCTTCGAAGCGCTGGTGTTCAAGGCGTCGCGCGGCATCGAGGACATCTACGAACTGACTTACATCCGCAAGGACGGCAGCCGTTTTCCCGCGGTGGTGTCGGTGACGGCGCTGCGCGATGCGCAA